>DASZPM010000020.1:0-267120 GCA_035550215.1 Chitinophagaceae bacterium
ATACGGCTTGAAGATCACCTGTTTGTCATTACGTCTCTTCATAACTATAATGACAACTCTTTGCTCCTTAACGCTTCTTTTTATACCTCAATACTTATCTACATATGTGAAAAAGGCTGCCCCCACTTTTGAGACAGCCTCTTTCATCTTTACAGCGTTGTAACATTTTCTTTTCCCCTGCGTTGCACGCAAAAACCCAGGTATGTTCAAAAACTATCTCAAAACTGCACTGCGCAACCTTTGGAAGAATAAAGGCTTTTCTGCCATCAACATAATTGGCCTTGCTACAGGCGTAGCAACCTGTCTTGTTATTTTACTATTCGTGCGCGACGAACTCAGCTACGACAAATTCAACAAAAAAGCCGACAACATTTACCGCATAAATGAGGAAGTTAAATTTGGCGACAATCATTACGATGGCGCCGAAACGCCCACTGCTATGGGGCAAACATTTAAAAAAGACTTCCCGCAGGTGGAGGCGTATACGCGCATGATTGACTGGGGAGGCCTTACAGTTAAGCGTGATGGCATAAAATTTACCGAGAACAAAGTGATTTACGCTGATTCCACTTTGTTTGATGTTTTTACCCTGCCCATGATTGACGGTGACCCCAAAACGGCGCTGGTAAACCCCAACTCATTGGTAATTACGGAAACAACTGCTAAAAAATACTTCAACACCACTAAGGCCACCGGCAAAACCATTGATGCTAACGATAAAGTATTTAAGGTTACCGGTGTTATAAAAGACATTCCACAACAATCACATTTTCATTTTGACTTTTTTGTCTCCTTGTCAAGCATTAATGACAGCCAGGTGGATAACTGGCTGGCCAACAATTACCACACATACCTGGTAATTCAGCCCGGCACTGACATAAATCGCTTGTCTGCCGAATTCAATAAAACATTTGAATCGTATGTAGCGCCCTTACTAAAACAAGTTATTAACCTTGATATTAATGACTTTAAGAAAGGCGGCGGCTATGTACGCTGTTATCTTACGCCTCTCATGCAAATACACCTTCACTCCAATATACAAAATGAGATTGAAGCCAATGGAAGCATACAATATGTATATATATTTTCAGCCATTGCCCTTTTTATCCTGTTGATTGCCTGCGTAAATTTTATGAACCTTTCTACAGCACGGTCCGCTAACCGCGCCAAAGAAGTGGGGGTTAGAAAAGTGCTTGGCTCCCTGCGTAAAAACCTGGTCAGCCAGTTTCTTACAGAGTCGCTTCTCATCAGCGGTATTTCATTTATACTGGCTATTGGCCTGCTTTTTTTACTGGTGCCCTTCTTTAACAACCTTGCGCTAAAAAACCTCAGCGCACTGTCAGTATTCAGCCCTGTTATGCTGGTTTCTGTCCTGCTGCTTATGTTAATCACCGGGTTGCTGGCAGGCAGTTATCCTGCTTTCTTTCTTTCTTCTTTTCAGCCCATAGCTGTGCTGAAAGGCAAAATGGCATCGGGGTTCAAAGGTTCTTTCCTGCGCAATTCGCTGGTGGTATTCCAGTTTTTTATTTCCATCCTGCTGATGGTAGGTACGGCAGTAATATTTAACCAGTTAAGTTATATGCGGCATAAAGATGTTGGTTTTGCCAAAGATCATGTGCTTGTTATTAAAAATACTTTTGCCCTTGGCAACCAGGCGCAGGCATTCAGAAAAGATTTAACGCATCTGCCGGGTATAAAAAGCACCACCTATACAGGTTTTATGCCGGTAACCGGCTGGCGTAATAATGATGCGCTTTTTTCTTCTACTGACCTGGACATAAAGAAGGCTATATCCTCCCAGCAATGGGAGGTGGATGATGATTACATACCTACCCTGCAAATGAAAATGAAGCTTGGCCGTAATTTTTCAAAAAATTTCCCATCAGATTCCAGCGCGGTAATTATTAACGAAGCCGCCGCAGCTTTCCTGAATACCCAAAATCCAATCGGTATGAAACTGTACCGCATTGATGATATTAAAACAAAAAAAATTCTCACTTATAATATTATCGGCGTAATAAAAAATTTCAATTTCAACACTTTACGGGAAGAGGTTACCCCGCTGGCACTTTACCTGCGCCCTAATACCGCAAGCCTTGCAATACGCATGCAGACACAGGACATTACCGGCCTGCTTACACAAATAAAAAATAAATGGAAGGTTATGGTTCCATCAGAGGCCATCAATTATTCCTTTATGGATGAAGATTTTAACAAACAATACCAGGCAGAAGAACGCACGGGTGTAATATCAATAACTTTCTCTGTTCTTGCCATACTCATAGCATGCCTCGGTTTATTTGGGCTTGTTACCTACGCGGCAGAACAGCGCATTAAAGAAATAGGTATAAGAAAAGTGCTTGGCGCCAATTTAACAAGCATTATCACCATGCTGTCAGGCGATTTTGTAAAGCTCGTGGCTATATCGTTTGTAATTGCCGTGCCTGTAGCATGGTTTGCCATGAACAAATGGCTGCAGGGCTTTGCTTACCGTATAAACATACCTTGGTGGCTGTTTGCGGCAGCAGGTTTACTTGCCCTGTTAATCGCGCTGGCAACCGTAAGTTTCCAGGCAGTAAAAGCAGCGTTGGCAAACCCGGTAAAAAGCTTAAGAACAGAATGATGTACGCATAAGATTGTACGCAAAACAACAGGAATAAATTAATACCGTAATCTTTCCGTTCATCCAAAATAATACCTGTTTTACGTAAGCTTTCGTAATTTACACAGTCGGTACTATCTGTTGTTATTGCTACGCCGGTTGTATGGATAGTTATGTACAATTAGCTGCAAACATTGCATGCCGCGCTGACATTAACTGGTGGATATTTCCGCTGGCAGGAATTATAGCGCTTTTTATTGCCCTTGCTACAGTGAGTTACCAGGCCCTGAAAGCAGCGCTGGTCAACCCTGTTAAGAGCCTGCACAGTGAATAAAATTTTCCCGGTATACTGTAACCCTGGCCGGGTTTGAGAGTTATATATACAAAAGTTGTTTATGATTAAAAATTATTTGCTTGTAGCACTGCGCAACATAAGAAAAAATAAAACTTTTTCTTTTATCAACATTACCGGGCTTGCGCTGGGTATGGCCTGCAGCCTGCTGATTATGCTGTGGGTGAATGATGAGCGCAGCATGGATAAATTCAACAAAAACACAACACAGTTATACAGCATTTACGAGCGGCAATATTATGACAATAAAATTGATGCTTTTCATGCAACGCCCGGTGTACTGGCTGATGAAATGAAAAGGGTTTTGCCCGATGTACAGTACGCCAGTAATTTTGCCTGGAATGAAGACAATACCTTCCAGGTAGGTGATAAGATTATCAAAGAAAAAGGTAATCATGCCGGCATTGATTTTTTTAAAATGTTCAGTTACCCCCTGTTGGCCGGCAACCCGGCTACAGCCCTAAATACGCCGGCTACTATAGCCATCTCCCGTAAAATGGCGAACGATTTTTTTGGCACCCCGCAAAACGCCATGGGCAAAACAATACGCTTTGAAAACAGGAAAGATTTTATTGTATCTGCTGTATTTGAAGATTTGGGTGAAAACATGTCGGATAAATTTGATTTTCTTATTAACTGGCATGCGTTTCTTGAAGATAATGACTGGGCCAAAGATTGGGGAAATAACGGCCCGCGTACATATATAATGCTGAAAGCAGGCGCGGACCCGGTTGCGTTCGAGAAGCATATTAAACTGTTTTTAGATAATTATAATAAAGACCAGGGGCCAAAAAAAGGTTTTCGTATTGAATTGGGGATGCAACGCTTTGACGATATGTACCTGCACTCAAATTTTGGGCCCGATGGCAAGCTGGAAGGCGGCAGGATTGAGTATGTGCGCCTCTTTAGCATTGTAGCGATATTTATATTAATTATCGCCTGCATAAACTTTATGAACCTTACCACTGCACGCAGCATTAAGCGCAGCAAGGAAATTGGCGTGCGTAAGGTAGTAGGCGCATTTCGTTCATCGCTTATCAGGCAGTTTATCGGTGAAGCTATACTGCTTTCATTTATGGCCGTTGTAGTTGCCATGATTTTAGTGGCGGTATTATTACCCTTCTTTAACACCCTCACACAAAAACATATAAGCTATCCCGGCCTGGATATTTATTTCTGGATAAGTATTATAGTACTTACATTAATAACAGGGCTGGTATCAGGCAGTTACCCTGCGTTATTCCTGTCATCGTTTAACCCTGTTGTTGTATTAAAGGGGTTACCCAAATTCAGTGCATCAACTGTTTGGTTTCGTAAAGGGCTGGTAGTTTTCCAGTTTGTGCTATCTATTGTGCTGATTATCGGCACCATCGTGGTATCCAAACAAATCAACTTCATACAAACAAAAAATCTCGGGTACGACAGGGAGAACCTTATTTATATACCGCTTGACGGCGACCTTACCAAACAATATGAACTGCTTAAGCAGCAGGCGCTGAATATACCCGGCATTAAATATATTTCGCGCATCTCTCAAACACCTACGTCCATTGAAAACGGCACGTATGGTGTTGACTGGGACGGGAAAGAGCAAAACAGCAAGCCAATGTTTACCAATGCGGCGATAGGGTACGATTTTATAAAAACAATGAATATTAAACTGCTGCAGGGAAGGGATTTCTCTAAAGAATACGCTACCGATTCTTCAGGATATATTGTAAATGAAACAGCGCTTAAAAAAATCGGTTACAAAAACCCCATTGGTGCACGCCTTACTTTTTGGGGTAAAAAAGGAACTATTGTAGGTGTGGTAAAAGATTTTCATTTTAACTCCCTGAAAGTGCCGGTAAATGCATTGATAATGCGGCTGGGAGAAAAAGACGATTGGGGGTGGGCATTGATTAAAACCCAGGGCGGCCAAACAAAACAGGCCATTGCAGGGCTGGAAAGGATATGTAAACAGTTAAACCCGAAATTTCCGTTCACTTATCAATTTTCCGACAAGGAATATGAGAAGCTTTACACCAGCGAATTAATGGTGGGCAAACTTGCCAATGCCTTTGCCTTTCTTGCCATTTTTATTTCCTGCCTGGGATTGCTTGGCCTGGCGATGTTTACTGCTGAACAACGTACTAAGGAAATAGGTATTCGTAAAGTGCTGGGTGCAAGCATCGGTTCGGTATTTACCTTATTGTCGAAAGAATTTTTACTGCTGGTGATAATAGCCCTGTTAATTGCAACGCCTATTGCATGGTACAGCATGTATAAATGGCTGCAGGAATATCATTACCGTACCGACATTACGTGGTGGATGTTTGTTATTGCAGGTTTTACCGCTATAATGATAACCTTATTTACAGTAAGCTTTCAGGCTATAAAAGCTGCGGTGGCTAACCCTGTTAAAAGTTTAAGAAGCGAATGACAGCACGCGGGTAACCTGGATGACACGGAAAAAAGAAACGAGAAACTTTTTATACAAAACCGTTTTATGCTTACCAACTACTTCCGCATTGCTATGCGCAACCTGCTTAAGCGCAAGGGTTTTACGACGCTTAATATTATGGGCCTTGCTATTGGCATAACCTGCTGCGTGCTTATTTTCCAGTATGTGTCGTATGAAAGAAGTTATGACACTTTTGAGAAAAACGCCGGGCGTATTGTGCGCATAAGGCTTGACCAGTACAAGCAGGGGCAGCTTGCCTGGCAGTCTGCCACTTCTTACCCGGCTATAGGGCCAACATTGAAAAAAGATTACCCTGAGGTAGAGAATTTTTGCCGGCTGATAGATGACAACCTGCTGTTAAGCAACCAGTCCGCCAATATTAAATTCAGTGAAACAAAGGGATATTACGCTGACCCTGCAGCTATTGATATGCTTGGCATCAACTTAACAAAAGGCAATGCCGCCACTGCGTTAAATGCACCCGGCAAAATCATTATATCGCAAAGCATGGCAAAAAAATATTTCGGTACCGGTGATGCTTTAAATAAACTACTTACGGTGCGCAGTGGCAACATAGTGGAAGACTACCAGGTAGGCGGTGTATTTAAAGACTACCCTGCCAACTCCCATTTAATTATAGACTACCTGGTTCCTTATTCAAAACTGGAGCAGGAGCAGTTGGCAGAAGGTGATAGTTCCAATGCGGTGAATACTTCTTTCGGCTGGTATGATTTTTACACGTACCTGCAGTTAAAGCCGGGCACTGATATCAATAAGTTCCAGGCTAAATTACCCGCCTTTGCAAATAAATATATTAACAGCCAGGAATGGTGTAAAACCAATAACATTAAAGACTGGCTGTATGTTATACCGCTCAGCGATATTTACCTCTATTCAAACTACAACCAGGAAGCAGAGGTAAACGGTAATGGCAGCGTGGTAAATTTCATGTTTCTTATCGGCTTTATTATTATGGCTATTGCGTGGATAAATTATATAAACCTGTCCACCGCAAGGTCAGTCGAACGGGCCAGGGAGGTAGGGGTAAGAAAAGTGTTAGGCGCGGGTAAAGCGGGGCTGGTAAGACAATTTATGGTAGAAAGCCTTTTGCTCAACCTCGCAGCCATCTTTATTGCAGCGCTGGCTGTGTACCTGCTTACGCCTGTATTTAATACCCTTATGGGGCGCAATGTACCTGCAGGCTTTGGTATGTCGTTAAAATACTGGCTGATATTTACCGGCATTTTTATCGCAGGCTCATTGCTTTCAGGGTTATACCCATCCTTTGTACTCTCAAACTATAAACCCTTGTTAGTGCTGAAGGGAGCATTTAAAAATTCTTCAGGCGGCCTTTTATTACGTAAGGGCCTTATTATATTACAGTTCAGCGTTTCCGTTATCCTCATTGCCGGAACCATTGTTGTTTACCAGCAGGTTCAGTTTATGCGCAGCCAGCAATTAGGGGCAAACATTAATCAAACCCTTGTACTTAACGGGGCTCAGTCAGTCGGCGATTCTGTATATGCAAATACGCTGCAGCCTTTTAAAACAACTTTATTACAGCAAGCCGGCATTAAAAGCATTGCTGCATCCACCTCCGTAATGGGCGGCGAGATATACTGGACGAACGGCATAAAAAGTCTTAACCACAAAGAGTTAGGGGCAGTAACACTTTACCTTCTTGGTATTGACTACGATTTTATACCGCAATTTGAATTGAAGCTGCTTGCAGGAAGAAATTTTTCACGGAATTACAGCACCGATAAGCATGCGGCAATTGTTAACCGGCAGGCGGCTAAACTGCTGGGCTTTAAAAACGCTGATGATGCATTGAATAAAAAAATCAGCAGGGGCGGCCAGGATACTTTAACAATAATAGGTGTTGTAGAAGACTACCATCACCTTGGCCTGCAACACCCTATTGACCCCCAGTTGATTTTATTGCGTCCCAATGCAAGAAATTCATATTCAGTAAAACTGCAGACTACTGATTTAAGCAAGACGATTGCGGCAGCAGAAAGAACATGGAACAGGTTTTTTCCCAACGATCCTTTCAGCTATTATTTTCTTGACGACCAGTTTAACCAGCAATATAAAGCAGACCAGCAGTTTGGAAAGGTGTTTACACTATTTGCGCTTCTTGCCATTCTCATCGCCTGTTTCGGGTTATTGGGTTTATCGGCTTATAATATTTTGCAACGCACAAAAGAGGTTGGCATACGTAAGGTATTGGGGGCTTCTGTGGCAAATGTGCTGTTTATCCTCTCCAAAGATTTTTTATGGCTTGTAACAATAGCTTTTGTTGTAGCTGCACCCATAGCATGGTGGCTTATGTATAACTGGCTGCAGGGCTTTGCTTACCGAATAACCATTAGCTGGTGGGTGTTTGGCATTGCAGGTATACTGGCGGTAATAATTGCGCTGGGTGCTATCAGCTTCCAGGCAATAAAAGCGGCACTGGCAAACCCTGTAAAGAGTTTAAGGAGCGAATAAAAAATACTGGCTATTTACCACATCACCGCGTAAAACTGGTGTCATAATGTAATGACAAATAGTTAACGCACTTTTATTACATTGTCCTTCACGATAGCAAAGACTTTGTCCTGCTTTTTAGGGTTTATGGGAAATAACCCGGTAAATGCGCTGAATGCCGGTAACACGGCATAAGCCGGGCTGAAATAATAACACGGCAGGCATACACTTTGCCTGCTGCCTGATTTAAGCACTACACCGGGATGAATATGCCCTGAAAAATAATAATGGCCATTATTTGATTCATCCTCTAAAGACCCGTCGTTTATGTCATGTACAAAACAAAACTTGTCAATAATGCAGCTATGGCTGTCCACAGCTATATCAGCCTGTACATAATGGTCATCATGTAAAATATCGTGGTTACCTTTGATAAGCCGGATATACAATTGCGATATATCTCTGCGCCATCTTGCGAAAAGGTCAACTTCTTTATTCATTTTACTGTGAAACATGTCGCCCGCAATAATTAATTGTTCCGGCTTGTATTGCTGGATTATATGAAAAAGCCGGTGCAGGTCGTCCTTATATACTCCTTGCGGCACAGCAATACCTTCTTTACGAAAATGGCCTGTTTTGCCCAGGTGCAGGTCAGAAAGGATAATCGTTTTTTGTTCTTCCCAAAAAAGCGCTTTTTGTGATAACAGCCAAAAAGTATTGTTGTGTATTGTATGAGAAACCGGGGCAGCCATAAGGGGCAAATATACCTTACAAGCCGGTAAAAGTTCCTTTTGCGTAAAGAAGCGGTGTGCAAAAATTAAGAATCCCGCATTGCTGCGGGATTCTTAAAAAATTTGAAATTCGGATTTGGATTTTCAAAGGAATGAATTGGATTTAAAGACCGGTTTTTGTTTATTGGATATTGTGATATAAAAGTACAGTCCTTGCCGGCCTCATCTATAATTTTTTGGGTATTAAAATATCCCAATCGGACACAATTGTGTCTTTTATGGGTATTTTAATTTTGGGTAAAGTAGTTTTTAAGGTACAACAAGAGGCAAAATTTGCGTTAGCCCTGTCGCCTAATAATAATACAGCTATTCTTAACTTGCTGCCTTTTCAGCTTCGGGTTTGCGGTAATTCGCTATTATATTCAGGGCGTATTTTGCACGCTCCTCGATGGTATCATATTTCTCACTTTCCATTAAAGGCTTGCTAACCAGCTTACTGCCCATACCTACGGCGCAGGCGCCAGCCTTAAACCATGAAGTAATGTTATCCCTCTCAAGTTCTACCCCGCCTGTTGGCATAAACGCCAGGCCCGGAAATATTTCCTTTATCGCGTTTATATAAGACGGGCCTAATAAATTGCCCGGGAAAAGTTTTATCAACTGGCTGCCTGTTTGTTCAGCCACCATAATTTCAGACACAGTCATACAACCGGGCGACCAAACCAGCCCTGCCTCAACGGCAATTTTCCCCACCTCGGGTATCATACCGGGGCAAATAATAAAATCAGCGCCGGCATCAATGTATTTATGTACGTCATCCACGGTTTTAATAGTACCCACGCCAATAAGCATGTCAGGCATTTGAGCATCCCGCTCAGCCTTTAATTTTTTGAAATTGTTCAGCGATTCAGGTAAACGGTTGGTGTATTCCATAACGCGCATGCCCGCATTGTATAAAGCATGCAGCACCTTAATGCTGGTAGTGTCGCTGGCGGTTGAGAACATCGGCACTATGCCCTGTTCTTTTATTTTACTTAGTACTTCAGAAGCAGTATGCATTGTGTTTAATTATTTTATGAATGTCATTAATGGAGTGATTGGTGAGGTCTCCCCTTTCGTGCAATTTGCCAAAGGCTGCCGCAGATGCGTATTCTGTAACATGTGCCGGCGGCCAATGGTTTTTAAGGCCGTAAATTAACCCGGCCATAAAACAATCACCGCTGCCTACTTTATCAACAATACGCGGTGATGTAAAACTATTTGACACATACAGGTTGCCGTTGTGATACAGCACCCCGTAATATAATAAATTGCCCCCTGGTTCATCAAGCCTGAAAGTTAAGGCAACCGTTTTACATGCCGGAAATTTTTGCTGAATGGCCTTTGCCGTTTTTTCCGCATGCTGTAAGTAACTTTCTTTTGTATTAACGCCAATAAACGCTTCATCCAGTTCAATACCAAGCAACGTATTGGCTGACCATAAGTTACCCATAATAACATCGCAATAGCCTGCAAGGGCGGGCATTACTTCAACAGGCTTTTTACCATACTGCCAAAGCTTTGCACGATAATTAAGGTCAACAGAGATGATACTTCCCTGCTGCTTTGCTGCCTGCAATGCCTCGTCGCAAACTGCTGTAACGTTTTCATTCAACGCAGGGTTAATAGCGCTGAAATGAAACCAGTTAACGCCTTTAAGCGCTGCACCCCAATCAATCATACCTTGCTGAAGCTCCCCGAAGGAAGAATATTTTCGGTCATATATTACCCCGCCATGCTTAAGGTCTGTGCCATGCTCAATATAATACAGCCCGATGCGCGAGCCGCATAATTTTACAGCGGAAACATCTATCCCTTTATCTTCTAAAAAGCGTAATACGCTTGCAGATATATTATTGCCAGGCAGTGCGGTGCAATATTTAACCCGCATACCCCATTTTGCCAGTGCTGCCGCTACATTGCATTCCGCGCCTGCAAGGTTTACCTGCACCTGGTGTTGGCTTAACCACGAGGTATCTGCCGGCGGGGATAACCTCAGCATTACCTCACCAAAGCAAAGAACAGCGCCTGTTTCATTATTTTTAAACTCTTCTGCCATAGCTAAAGCGGTCAATTTTCTTTCTCTGAAAAATATGTTTTACAGGTATCAGTGGGCCAGGTATTGTTTTATGTTGTGGTAGCAAATGTCTTCAATAATTTTTCCTGTCCAGGCAATATCCCCGGGCAGTTCTCCTCTTTCAATTTCTTCACCAAAAATATTACATAAAATCCTTCTGAAATATTCGTGGCGCGGGAATGACAAAAAGCTGCGTGAGTCCGTAAGCATCCCGGCAAACCTGCTGAGCAACCCCATGTTAGACAGTGTGTTTATTTGCTCTGTCATTCCATCCTTCTGGTCTAAAAACCACCAGGCACTCCCCCATTGTATTTTACCTGCCACTGAACCATCATTAAAATTACCCACCATGGTTGCCACCATAGCGTTATCCGCGGGGTTGAGGTTATACAATACTGTTTTTGCCAATTTATCTTCTTTGTCAAGCCTGCCAAGAAATTTTGATAATTCATTAGCGGAAATGTTGCTTCCTATAGAATCAAAGCCGGTGTCGGCACCCAGGGTATGCAGGGTGCGGGGGTTATTGTTACGTATAGCGCCGATATGGTACTGCTGCACCCATTGCCTTGCATGGTACATTTTACCAAGTTCAAATAAAACAGCAGATTTAAACTTTGCTATCTCATCCGGCTGAAGGGATTTTATTGCCCTTGCCTTTATAAAAATCTCCGCAACCTCTTTTTGCGAATAATCCGTTGAAAATGGTTTTTCAAGGCCGTGGTCAGACAGCATGCAACCGTTTTCCTCAAAATAATCCATTCTCTTATGCAGCGCTTCCAGCAGCGCATCAAGGGTATTTATTGTTATTCCTGACGCTTCCTCAAGCCTTCCTATATATTTATTAAAACTAACAGGGTCTTCAACAGCGAAAGATTTATCAGGACGAAAGGCAGGCAACACTTTTATATCAATATTAGCTGCTTTAACCTGTTTGTGATAGACAAGGTCGTCAATAGGGTCGTCAGTAGTGCAAAGCATTTCAACTTTCATCTTACGCAAAAGGTTCAGTACCGAATATTCTTTTGAAGCGAGTTTGGCAGAACAATCCGCGTAAATACTTTTTGCAGTGGCAGGCGACAATAATCCGTTCACATCAAAGTATCGCTGCAATTCAAGATGTGTCCAGTGGTAAAGAGGGTTACGCAGGGTGCAGGGAACAGTAGCAGCCCATTGCTCAAATTTTTCATAATCACTTTTGTTGCCGGTAATATAACTTTCATGCACACCGTTTGCACGCATGGCCCGCCATTTATAATGGTCGCCGTACAGCCATGCCTGTGTTAAATTCTCAAAACAGTAATCCGTTGCAATTTGGTTGGGTGGCAGGTGATTGTGATAATCAACTATCGGTAAATTCTTTGCAAAGTCGTGGTAAAGCTGTTGAGATGTTTTGGTGTGAAGCAGGAAATTATCGTCTAAAAAACTTTTCATGCAATAATGATTAAATGCCTACCTGTTAAACTGTTTATGGCTTTCAAAGTTACGGCTATTAACGGCTTGTACTTATATACCCATGCTTTTACTTATGCCAAGCTCCAGCCCCCTTACTTCAGCCAGCCCGCGCAAACGGCCTATAGCAGAGTAACCGGGGTTTGTTTTTTTATGCAGGTCATCCAGCATCTGGTGGCCGTGGTCAGGCCGCATGGCAATGCTGCACCCGCGCTGCTGCATTACTTCAATCAAAGCCTTTATTACGGCAAACATATCAACATCGCCGTCAAGATGGTTGGCTTCAAAAAAATCGCCTTCATTATTTCTTTTGGTGCTGCGCAGGTGTACAAAGTTTATGCGTTGCGCAAACTGGCTGGCTATGGCTGGTAAATCGTTGTCAGGCCTTACGCCAAAGGAGCCTGTGCAATAGCAAAGGCCGTTCGCGGGCGAAGGCACCGCATCAAACAACTGCTCAACATCCGCAGCGGTACTTACCACCCTGGGCAGGCCAAGAATGTGGTAAGGCGGGTCATCAGGGTGTATTACCATCTTCACGCCTGCCTGCTCCGCGGCAGGCATTACCTGCTGCAAAAAATAAATAAGGTTACTACGCAGTTTTGCCGCATCAATATTTTTATACGTATTAAGCACCGCTGCAAATTCTTCCAGCGTAAAACTTTCCTCGCTGCCCGGCAGGCCTGCAATAATGTTTTTTTGCAATAATTTTTTTTCCGCATCGCTCATTCCCTCAAACCGCTTTGCCGCTTTTTCAAGTTCTTCCTGTGTATAATCAGCTTCCGCATTGTTGCGCTGCAGCATAAATACATCAAATGCCGTAAAGGCTGCTTTTTCAAAACGCAGCGCTTTGCTGCCGTCGGGCATGGTATAAGCAAGGTCGGTGCGTGTCCAGTCAAGCACCGGCATAAAATTGTACGTAACCGTATACACGCCGCAGGCAGCAAGGTTTGCTATTGATGCCTTGTAATTTTCAATATACTGTTTATAATTACCGCTTTGTGTTTTTATGGCTTCGTGCACCGGCACGCTTTCTACTACTTCCCAGGTTAATCCCGCTTCTTCAATAACCTGCTTTCTTTTACTAATCTCATTCACTGTCCATACTTCCCCATTGGGTATATGGTGCAACGCGGTTACTATGCCGGTGCAGCCCGACTGTTTAATGTCGGCAAGGCTTACGGGGTCGTTAGGCCCAAACCAGCGCATCGTTTGTATAAAAGGCATTACAGGTAGTTGATTTATTAAGGCGATAAAATTAAAGGAAATACAGGCAACAGCATTAGGCCTTATGTTTACAGAATAGAATATAAGGGGGTATATATGACCTCCCTCCCTTATTTTTGCCTGTAAAATAATTTGTTTATGGCTATTGAACTAAGGAACGACTGGACCATTGAAGAGATACAGGAAATATACAATACCCCTTTGCTTGATTTAATTTATAAAGCTGCTACCGTACATAAAGAATATAACGATACTGCCGAAGTGCAGGTATGCACCCTTTTAAGCATTAAAACAGGAGGCTGCACCGAAGACTGCGCCTATTGCCCCCAGGCAGCCCGGTACAATACAGGTGTTAATGTGCAGGCGCTGATGAAAAAAGAGGAAGTGCTGCAATATGCCCAAAAAGCTAAAAATGCCGGCAGTACCCGTTTTTGCATGGGTGCGGCGTGGCGCGAGGTGCGTGACAACAAAGACTTTGACCGTGTACTTGATATGGTAAAAGGCGTGAACGAAATGGGAATGGAAGTTTGCTGCACCCTGGGTATGCTTACAGAGGAACAGGCACAAAAACTGTCGGATGCGGGTTTGTACGCCTATAACCACAACCTTGATACTTCCTCAGAATATTATAATGAAATAATTACCACCCGCACATATAACGACAGGCTGCAGACATTAGACAATGTTCGTAAAGCCGGTGTTACTGTTTGCTGCGGCGGCATTATTGGCCTGGGGGAAACACACGAAGACCGTATTGGCATGCTGCATACATTGAGCACCATGCCGCAGCACCCTGAAAGTGTGCCTATTAATGCGCTGGTACGTATTGCCGGTACGCCGCTGGCCAATAACCCCAAAGTGGATATTTGGGATATGGTACGCATGATTGCCACAGCCCGCATACTGATGCCCGCTACCATGGTGCGCCTTAGTGCGGGCCGCACCGAAATGAGTGTTGCCGAGCAGGCCCTTTGCTTTATGGCAGGCGCCAACAGCATATTTGCCGGGGACAAACTGCTTACCACCCCCAACCCCAGCTTTGACGAAGACAACGCGATGTTCCAGTTACTGGGACTAAAGCCGAGGGAATCGTTTAAGGCAGAGAAGGAAAGGCTTATGGAGATGGCGTAATGCAGATTTTAGATTGCTGGCTGCTGATTTTAGATTTAACAGAAGCAACTTCTTTTTCAAGAGGCCCTGATCAGATACCTGCATCCATTTCAAACATTTTTACAAGACACAGCCCAACACGCTGAAATGCTTAAGTGAAAAGTGCATAGTTAGCGTATAAAATTATCGCTAAAATTATTCTCCAGCCATTTCATCAACGCGTTACCCAACTCATCTACACTTATAGTGGTATTTGAAAGCATTACCACGGCGAACTTCTTTTGCAGGTTTATGGCAAGATAGCTCCTGTAACCGCCGGTGCCGCCGTTATGAAAAAGCACTTCGTCCTTGCCGGGTTTAATAATATGCCAGGCCATGGCCACGGTTGCCTGTTGTGTTGTAAAAGTAGGTATATGGGTAAGCTGAATATCTTTTTCCAGCGGGGCGGGGGCATTACCTAACTGCGCTGCGGCATATTTTATAAGGTCTGCGGCAGTGCTGCGTATGCCGCCCGCGCCCATAAAGGCCTCAAAATTCCATGGGGCGGCGTATTGGCCATCATCATACCCTTTGGCAAAACGGGCCGAATCCTGCGCCCGCAGGTATTCGCGCGTATCATGCATGCCAAGCGGTTGTGTAATGGTTTTAAACAGCATGTCTTCATAGTTATCTTTGTTTATCCTTTCCAGTATTACCCCGATTGTTCCCACTGCAAGGTTGCTGTATTCGTATTTATCACCCACTTTACGGGTTGGCGTAAAGTGCTTGTAAAAGCTGAACATTTTGCTGTCATCGTATTCTTTATACGGGTCGGCGCCGTTAAAATCATAATTATCCGGCATACGTGGTATACCTGATGAATGGTTTATCATGCTCCTGATGGTTACAGGCACGCCTTCATATTCAATTGGCGGTATTGAATCCGGCAGGTATTTATTCAAGGGGTCGTCAAGGCTTATTTTTCCTTTATTTACGGCATCGGCCAGTAACGTAGCGGTGAATGTTTTAGAGATGGAGCCTATTTCAAAAATAGTGTTTTGCGAAGGTACCTGCCTGCTGCCTTTGGCCGTTTCGCCGTAGCCGTAGTAATATACTTTGCCGCCCTTCAATACAGCTATACTTACCCCTACTGTGTTTAACTGCATTATAAAGGGCTGTAAAATGCTGTCAACTTTCTTGTCCAGCGGTGTTACCAGCGGGTTGCTGAACGGTGGGTTTACTGTTTTCTTTGCGTTGTCATCCTTATACGGCTGAAACAGGAATTCCTGTATTTTATCATCTTTATCAAGACTGAGATATAAGCTAAGGTTAACCGCGGCAAACACCGCTTTATATTTACTTACGCCACCGGTAAAGCTTTCAAACTGTACGTCCTTCATTTCCCCCAGCGGAAAAAGGTTATTGTCGCACACCTGCTTAAATGTTGCCGCCGGCAATTGCTTTTGAAAAGCATCTCCCGCCAGTGCATAGAGGTTGCCAACATCTTTTGCATTAAAGTACTTTTTTACCAATACACATACTGAATCAATCTTTTCCTGTTGCAGGGCCTGGCCGAACAAAACATCGTGCATTGTAAGCATGGCTATAAATGGAAGTATTTTTTTCATACCGAAAGATATAAGGCTAAAGGTAACCCGAATGAGTTGGAAGAACGATGAATTTGGGGGTATTAAAGCCAAAAATTAATACTTTCAGCACTAAAAAAAATTCCTCCATGAAAATGGAGGAACGTTTTTTAACCCTTAAAACAACCAACATGAAAAATGTTGATATTTTAAACAAACGGCATTTTTTTGCCTGCGGTTTGCTTTGGGCAAATATTTATTGCAGGGCAATGTCCAGCACCTGCTGCATTGTTTTTACATAATGAAACTCAAGGCCTTTAATAAAGCTGCTGTCAATCTCCTTTACATCCTTTTCATTCTGCCAGCACAATATTATTTCGCGCAGGCCGGCCCTTTTTGCTGCCAGCACTTTTTCCTTTATGCCCCCCACAGGCAATACCTGCCCGCGCAGGGTTATTTCGCCCGTCATGGCAAGGTAAGGCTTTACCTTACGCCCGGTAAAAGCCGAAGCCAGCGAAGTTAACATAGTAATGCCTGCGCTTGGGCCATCTTTTGGCACTGCGCCTTCCGGCACGTGCACATGTACCATTTTTTTATTAAATATTTCCTGCTCAATACCAATTTTTTTGGCGTTTGCCTGCAGGTAAGTAAAAGCAGTGGTGGCGCTCTCCTTCATCACGTTGCCAAGGTTGCCGGTAAGTTTTATTTCGCCCTTGCCGTCGCTCAGCACAGTTTCAATAAACAAAATATCCCCGCCAACATACGTCCATGCCAGCCCCACTGTAACACCGGGCATATTGGCTGTTTTATATATTTCGTTACTGTAACGCGCCGTACCAAGAATTTTTTCCACGTCCTGTACGGTAAGCGTAGGTTTTACCTTGCCGCGTGTAGCATATTCCTTGGCAAGGTGGCGCATTATGCTTGCCAGTTGCCTGTCAAGTTCACGTACGCCGCTCTCGCGTGTATAGCTTTCAATTATTTTTTCCAGCACCCGGTCGCTTATCTTACAGTTTACCTTACTCAATCCATGGGCTTCCTTTTGTTTCGGCACCAGGTGGCGTTTTGCAATTTCTATCTTCTCTTCCACCGCGTAGCCGCTAAGGTCAATTATCTCCAGCCTGTCGCGCAATGCCGGCTGTATGTTTTGAATATTATTTGCCGTAGCTATAAACAATACCTTGCTCAGGTCGTATTCAAGTTCCAGGTAGTTATCGTAAAAATTATTGTTTTGCTCCGGGTCAAGCACTTCCAGCAAAGCGGATGAAGGGTCGCCCCTGAAATCGTTGCCTATCTTATCAATCTCATCCAGTATCATTACCGGGTTACTGGTTTTTATTTTGCGGATATTTTGAATAATCCGTCCCGGCATGGCGCCGATATACGTTTTGCGGTGGCCGCGTATTTCGCTTTCATCATGCAGCCCGCCAAGGCTAACACGCACATATTTCCGGCCAACAGCATGTGCAATGCTTTTGCCGAGGGATGTTTTACCAATGCCGGGAGGGCCGATAAAACAAAGTATCGGGCTTTTCATATCGCCTTTCAGCTTAAGTACAGCGAGATACTCCAGTATACGTTCTTTTATTTTTTTCATGCCGTAGTGGTCGTTATCCAGCACTTTACGGGCATTATCAAGATTATAATTGTCTTTTGTGTACTCGTGCCAGGGCAGGTCTAATAAAAGGTCAAGATGGTTGTACACCACAGAAAAATCAGGCGTGCTGGGGTGCATCCTTTCCAATTTTTCAATGCCTGACTTGAACATTTGCTTTGCGGCGTCAGGCCATTTTTTCAGCTCGGCCTTTTTGCGCATATCACTCAACTCCCTGTCATTATCATTCCCAAGTTCTTCCTTAATGCTTTTCATTTGCTGCTGCAAAAAGTACTCACGCTGCTGCTTGTCAATCTCCGTGCGGGTTTTGTTGGTTACTTTATTTTTCAGTTCAGCAAACTGCAGTTCCCGCTGCAACAGTTCAATCAGCTTTTCAGCACGCTGTTTTAAATCGTCAATTTCCAGCAACGTTTGTTTTTCTGACAGGTCGCTATTCAGGTTACTGCCTACAAAATGGATAAGAAAAGATGGATTTTCAATATTTTTCAGGATGATGGATGCCTCTGCGGGCATGTTGGGCGAAAGCTGTATTATTTGCGAAGCAAGGTCTTTAATTGAAGCGGTATAAGCATCAAGGTCGCTCTCTTCCAGCTCACTATCGTCGGGCAGCAGGCTTATACTGGCCCTAAAATAAGGGTGCTCTTCAATAATGCTTATCATGCGGAAGCGTTTTTTGCCCTGTATAATGATGGTGGTACCACCATCGGGCATTTTTATCAGCTTCACAATTTTTGCCACGGTGCCAATATCGCAAAGGTCTTTAAGGGCAGGCTCTTCAATATTGCTGTCCCTTTGGGCCAATACCCCAATAAGCTTGTTGGTTTTATAGGCATCATTAACAGCCTTTATGCTTTTGTCCCTCCCAACCGTAATAGGCAATACCACGCCCGGGAATAAAACGGTATTTCTCAGGGGCAGCAATGGCAATATGTCGGGTATCACCAAATTCTTATCTTGCTCATTATCGTTTTCATTGATAGGAATTATTGGCAGAAAATCGGTGTCGTCCTCCACTCTAAGAAAAAAATTGTCTTTGTTCATACGCTCTGTCTTAACGTCAAAATGTCACTCTATCCAAAATCAAAGCCACATTCAGCGGTGAAAGGTAAGTAGGTCAATTAAAATGCCAAAGGAAATTTAACGCTTTTATCAAACAAAATGGCGTAAAAAAACGGCATCACCTGTAAAAGTGATGCCGTTTTTTGCATTTTCGCTATTTTAACACTGTTCGCGTGCTCTACAACAATTTCAGGCCAATACCCAACTGCAGTTGCTGGCTTTTCCAGTTGTCGGAATTAGTGGCATCGCTGATATTTGATAACCCAATATTGTACCTGCCATAAACCTGTAAGGCGCCCAGGTTTAACCTTACGCCTGCAGCAAGCGCAAAATTTCCGCTTTTAAATGCATCTTGCCCATTTTCCAAAACTGTTTCATGGGGGTTCATTAAAATACTGAACTGCGGGCCGGCCTGTATGGTTAATATTTTAGCCGCATTAATATTCAGCAGCACAGGAATGCTGAGGTAATTCATGTGGATGTTTGAGCCATCACTGGCCTGTATCACCACATCGGAACTTGAGTGATACTTTGTATTTGACTGGTTAAAAAGTACTTCAGGCTGAACGCCAATTGTTTTGGTAAGGCCAATATCAAGAAAGCCACCCAACTGGAAACCTGAATAATAACCGTCTTTAAAAGATTGCCCCTGTACTTTGTCCATATTAAGGCCGCCCTTTATGCCAAGGTGTACAGTTTGCGCCGACGCTGCAGTAATTAGCAGTGAACAAATAAAAGCCGACAGAAGGATTTTTTTCATAGCTCTTTGTTTATTATGTTTTAATGTTACCAATGTTGTGCCAGATTGCTTACAACGCTGTAACAGACGAATATAGTACAACCGGGTTTAACTGTTATAAAATATTAACAAGCGGTTTAACAAACCCTGAAGTTTATATAAACAGGCAGGCAAATATGTTGCAACGCGGCCAAAATAGTTGCCAAAGGGCGAAATAAATTTGTGCTATGCAGCGATATACTATAAAAATTGTCTATTTTTATGGGTAATCATTCTTACCTAATGACAGAACAATCCATTCTGGCTGGCTGTTTGCAAAACGATCCGGTAGCACAGCGGGAGTTATACACAAGGTATAGCCCCAAAATGCTTTCTGTTTGTTACCGGTTTGCCCAAAACAGGGAAGATGCCGAGGATATGCTGCAGGAGGGTTTTATAAGAGTATTTACCCAAATACATACTTTTCAAAATAAGGGCGCTTTTGAGGGCTGGATAAGGAGGATAATAGTGCATACCTGCATTAATTTTTTGAAGAAGTATAAGAAGTTTAGTGAAAGTATTGATTTGGGTTACGCATCGTACCTGCAGGTGAAAGAGGAAACAGTTCCGTCAATTATGCAGGCGAAGCAGGTGGTTGAGTGTATAAGGTTATTACCGGTAGGGTATAAAACAGTGCTTAACCTTTATGCAATAGAAGGCTACAACCATAAGGAAATAGCCGAAATGCTGGATATTGAAGAAAGTACAAGCAGAAGCCAGTACACAAGGGCAAAAACAATGCTGGAGGGTATTTTGATAAAGAAAAGAATATTAGACAGGCCGGGACACGGGGAGTTGACATGGGCAACTGCTTTTAAAAAATAAAAACTAACTGTAAGCAAGCATACTATTTCATGAAAAACCCGCTGGACAGAGATGATTTTGAGATTTTCCTTGAAGAAGAGGTAAATCAACATCGTATGTACCCCTCCGACCATGTTTGGCGGAACATACAGCAGGAAATTCATGGGTATAAGAAATGGCCGGCACTAACAGTAATTACCCTCTTTGTAATATCGGCCCTGGTGGTGGGCACCGTTCTTATTAAACCGCAACACCAGACAATTATTTCTGTTGCAGATAACGCCGCCCAAAAAACGGCAGAGGTTGCGGACAAGCAGCCAATAGCAGAAAATGCGCAGGAACATTTTTCATCTGTACACATTACACAGCAAACTATTGAAAAAGTAACGGCCGATATTGACATTACAGATAACCTTCAAACCGCCTTTACTTCTTATAACAATAATATACCTCAACTTTTACCCGCGGATTATTCCACCGTTTCATCGCCTGATAATTTTATAACGCCTAATATACCTGCTATACCTGTAAATATTGCTTCAAATACAGGCAGGCAGGCAGTTAATAAAGACGCCGGTGTTAACACGCCAAAAAATACGGCGCCCGTTATCAACTGGATGAATATGATACCGAATGGGAACCTGACTTATGACGGCCTTGTTGCATTAAATATACCGGGTGTTACCGTTAAACACAGATCGGCTAGTGGCAGTTTCATGTTTTCGCTGTTTAATAAATTGCAAACTTCAAGCCTTAACCTGGAAAATAATTTTTCCGAACCTGTACATAAATCTTTTTCATTCAAACCCAAATCACGCAGGTTTGACTTTTCTTTCTATGCAACCCCCTCAATCAGTTACAGAAAGCTTACGTTTAACCAGGGTGTGCCGGGCAACTTTTATGTTTCGGGCATACCATATAACGCAGACTACAAGGTTGACCTTAGCCGTGCTATACGTAACAAGCCGGCAGCAGGTTACGAGGTTGGCGCTGCTTTGGGCTATAAGCTAAACGATGTGCTGACCTTGCGGGGAGGTTTCCAATTCAATATGCGGGAGTATGATATTGTTGCGTATAAACAAAACAGTGATGCAAGCAGTTTCAGTACATTCCCCGGTGCAATACCCGGAGGAGTTGATGTTAGCAATCAAACATCCACAAGCATAAACCAGGGCGATAAGGTTGTACTGCCAAACCGCTATTACCAGATAGCGATGCCCCTGGGTATTGACGTTACCGGGTGGAAGAGTGGAAGGCTGGCATGGGGCGTTGCTACTTCAATACAGCCAACTTATATTTTTGACAAAGATCCTTTCATCATCACTTCAGACTACAAAAACTACGTTGACGGTTCGAAACTTGTACGCAACTGGAACGTGAATGCTGCATTTGATACATATATTTCTTACGCAACCGGCCAGTTTAAATGGCAGCTTGGCCCACAATTCCGCTACCAGTTATTGTCAACACTTTCGGGCAATTACCCTACCCGGGAACACCTGCTTGATTATGGTATAAAAATCGGCTTTGTTAAAAGCTTGCCATAATAAAACTTACCCTTTGCAGTTTATAGTTTGTGCAAATTGCCGCGCAAAATACGCAGCGCCTTATTGGGCCGCTTAAAATAACTTTACTGCATGAAAAAAAGCATACTGCTTATTACTTTATCAATACCTCTATTGCTGTTACAAGACTGTAAAAGCAAAGGAAAAAATTTTACCGAAACCAGCGATACGCTCAAATTTTTTCCTGTTAACCTGTATATAAAAGGGCAAATTGCAAAAGTTGACAGCCTGGCAAGCACTATTTACAAAATAACCATTAACAATAACAGCGGTGTGAAAGATACTATTACAATAAACAAGCAGCAGTTTAACAACCTGGCGCAAGACTTTCTTGCTTATGATATAAGCGATAAGCACATTCACAAATACTATAAAGAAAATGTTTTTGCCGATGAAACAACGCAAAGCCTCACCTTTAACTACACAGCAATGGACAGCAGCCTGCCGCTGCAAAGTGTTGACGTGTTATTAGACCAAACCGGGCAGCAGCTAAAAAATGTTTTTTTTAGTAAAACAATAACACAAGGAGACAGCACAGTAACGGAAAAATGCGGCTGGACAAATGACAAAAGCTTTTTTATAAACCGTGTTACAGAATACGCTGATAATACAACAACCACCCAACAGAATATTATTGTTTGGATGTTTCAACCGTAAATTTGCACATTTGAGTATTGATTATGACGGCAAAAGAATTTCAGCAGCTTGCGCATACCATCCCCGTTGAAGCGGGCATTTATAAATATTTTGACACCACCGGCGAATTGCTGTATGTAGGCAAGGCCAAAAGCCTGCGAAAGAGGGTAAGCTCCTATTTCAACAAAACATTCACAAGCTATAAAACGCACGAGCTTGTGCAACGCATTCACCGCATTGAGTTTACCATTGTTAACTCAGAGCAGGATGCTTTTTTACTGGAAAACTCGCTTATTAAGCAATTTCAGCCACGGTTTAATATCAACCTGAAGGATGACAAATCATATCCTTATATCATCATTAAAAAAGAGCCCTTTCCACGTATATTTTTAACAAGAAAAAAAATAAACGACGGTTCGGAATACTTAGGGCCTTTTACATCAGCAGGCAAGGTGCGGGAACTTATCAGCTTTATACGGCAGTATGTTCCGTTGCGTACGTGCAAGCTACCCCTTACAAAAAGTAATATTGAAAAGGGTAAGTTTAAAGTTTGCCTTGAGTACCATTTAGGTAACTGTAAAGGGCCCTGCGAAAATTACCAAAGTGAAGAAGATTATGCAGATGGCCTGCAGCAGGTAAGGCAAATGCTAAAAGGCAACCTGGCGCCCGTAATGCAGGGCTACAAAAAACAAATGGCTGAATACGCCGCCAGCCTTGCTTTTGAAAAAGCTGAACTGGTAAAAAAGAAACTGGAGCATTTGGAAAACTACCAGGCACGCTCCGTTATAGTAAGCAAGCACCTGGGCAACCTGGATGTATTTTCCATATTGAAAGACAATAATGTTGCTTATGTAAATTACCTTATGGTTGAAAACGGTACGATTGTACAGACACACACCATAGAGCTGCAGCCGAAATTAGAAGAGACGGATGAGGAAGTGCTGTCTTTTGCGGTAGCCAGCCTGCGCGAAACATTTAACAGCGCCGCTTTTGAAATAGTGGTGCCATTTGCTATTGAATATGCCGGTGAAGATGTAACTGTAACAATACCAAAAGGGGGCGACAGGAAAAAACTGCTGGAACTTTCGGAAAAAAATGTAAACTATTTTACAGAGGAAATAAAAAAGAAAAAAATACTGCAGTTGGAAGGCAAGAGTGATATGGAAAAGAAAAAAGTGCTGTACCAATTGCAGGCCGACCTTTATTTACCCGAAGTACCGGTGCATATTGAGTGTTTTGATAACTCTAATTTCCAGGGAAGCTACCCCGTATCAGCAATGGTATGTTTCAGGGATGGGTTGCCCAGCAAGAAAGACTACCGCCATTTTAACGTAAAAACCGTTGAAGGGATAAATGATTTTGCCACGATGAAAGAAGTGGTTTACAGGCGTTATAAACGCCTGGTTGCTGAAAATGAGCCTTTGCCCCAGCTGGTAATTATTGACGGCGGGAAAGGCCAGTTGAGCGCTGCAATGGAGAGTATAGAGGAGTTGGGCCTGGTTGGTAAAATGACAGTTGTAGGCCTCGCTAAAAATGAAGAAGAAATATTTTTTCCGGGCGATGTTGAATCTTTCAAACTTGCATGGGACGGTGACTCTTTAAAATTAGTACGCCGCATACGGGACGAGGTGCACCGGTTTGGTATAACTTTTCACCGCAACAAACGTTCAAAGGGAACATTTGTAAATGAACTGGAGAATATAAAAGGAATAGGGAAAAATACTGCTACATTGTTGTTGCAGGAATTTAAGTCGGTAAAAAATATACGCACCAAAACAGTGGGCGACATGGAGAAACTTATCGGCAGGTCGAAGGCCCAATTGGTGTGGCAACATTTACAACAATAAAAAAGGGGCCCGGATTAACATCCCACCCCGTTTTAAAATCCAATATCCTATGAAAAACCGTTGCAAATGTAGGTTTTAGTTTCTCTATTCCAATTTTTTTTCTCCTAAAATACCCTAAAATTTAAGGCAATCTTAATTATGTTGAATAGATTATAAAGTGTGAAAATTACACCCGCCCAGGTTAGCCCGCGCGTTGCTATGCCATTATTTGCAGGGTTACAGGCAGTTATAAAAATGCATTACCAGGTGCAGTATGTTGGCATCTAACCCTATCTTCATTGTTATGCCAACCCTTTAATGTTTTTTTAAGAAGTGGTTATTTTCAATAAAAACGGCCCACTTTTACAAGAGGGCCGCAACATTTTACGCAGATTAATGGCCATTAATATTGCCAAAGCGACTGTTCGTAATCAAATATTTTTTCCTTTATGTGGTCGCCCTCCAGCAAACGGAATAATGTATTGTTGGGGTACATTTGAGCCAGGTCCACATCAAATGGATTATCCATCGTTGACTTTACAATATAACTGCTAAACATCCGGCTTTCAAAAAGTTCCTCCCAACTCATCCTGCTCCCGTAATTTTTGGGATTGTACACTTCATATTTTGACAAAACTGGGCGCATATCGGGGTAGTAAACCCACCATAGAGGTCTCTCGCTGCCCGGTATCTGGGTACCATCTGAACGGGTATAGGCCATAACAGGGGCAATGCCAAGTATTCTAACATACAAACGGCTTGTTTCTTTGTCAAAAATCCATTCTTCCTTAAGGCGGAATGTTTTAATGGAATCAGGAGAAACTGGCCTGGCACGAACCTCGTACCCTATAACGTTATTATCGGCATCCCTCTTTGCAACAGTATCGCTGCCGCCACCAAAAGCAGCAAGGGCCTGGTCATAAGTTATTGGGGTAGTAAACCTGTCATCAGCGCCGCTAAAAGCCGTTATACTGTCATTTTTTATGGCCTGTAACAGGATTGCTATAAAACGCTGGCTGCCATTATCTTCCTCCGCAGCATAACGAAACGGAAGGTTCATTTTTTCGTATGTATTAATATCCCTCCAAACACGCACACGAAAAACAGCATCATCTTCTCTTATATTTTCATAAGCCAAAGGTGTCCTGTCTTTAATAAGGTTTTGCTCAACAGCGGCATCGTTCCGTAAAGACGGTTTGATACTGTCGTTAAGAAGACCGCTTGAGCCTTTAATTACTGTTAAAGGCAGTGATGTGTCACGGCCACCGTTATTGGCGCCTGCTGTGTTAGCATTGCCGTAACTGGAATTTTGCTGCTGTTGCTGTGGTTGGCCGTAATTAGAATTTTGTTGTTGTTGCGGCTGCCCATAGTTGGAATTTTGCTGCGGTTTTGTAGTGTCGCTGGCAGGGCGCGTCTGTTTCTTTCGTTGGGCAAATGATGCCTCAACACACAATACCAGCACAGCCGGCACCAAGAACCACTTTATATATTTGCCTGTCATATTATAAGTTTAATAAAGATTAAATACTATCGGCGGCAGCAACCTGCTTCCCCCGGGGCCAGAAACTCTTATATTATCAATTGTTACTGTCGTACCAATCTGGGCTTTTTCAACCATATCATTTCTCACGGGGTCAAAGGAGGCTCCTTTTACGTCCGCATACTTAAGGGGATTAAACCCAACTCCTGTCATTACAAGCGTATAGCTGGTAACATCAAATTTAACACCCTGGAATATGAAGTTTTCCAATATTGCCTGTACCCCAAACTGCGCCTTAAATTCATTAACGCGCATACGCCCCCCTTTATTGCCACCAACCATTGCTACAGGGTCTGGCACGGACCTCACTTTAAATGTTTTTGTAAAAGGCTTTCTGCCGTCAATGTTTACGGTAAGGGTTGCAGGTGTACCAGCGCGTGCAGGATGCACAATAAATACGCCAGCGCTTTCCCCTTTTTCAAGCGTTCCGTTGTCAATAGACGGGTGAATTTTTTCAGCACCAACGCCAGCGTTTATCGAAATATGATTCGGTAAATCAACGTATAAAACCTCAACATCATCTGCGCTGATGGAAACGCCGGTTGGTTCACCAACTACATAAGTAATATCTTTTGGCAAAGTGCGCGCCTGGTTATTTTGATCAACATAGTTAATGACAATATGCACGGTATGAGACCCTATTCCACTCGCAGTAAAAGACTTTCTTACAAAACCACTGTCATTTATCGGCTGCGTAACACCATCTATTGTTACTGTCGGTTTTCTTTCGCTGTTGAATGCACCTAATCCTGCAATAACGCTCATAGGCTCACCATTCATAATATAAGTGGCACTTTGCTCAACAATTGGCTGAAAGTTGTTTATTATAACTTCAACATGCCCAACTTTGTTATGACAAATCTCCACGGCCTTGTTCTCTGCAGTTCTTACGTCATTCTGAAATTTACTCAAAATTGTAAGTGCAGCAAGCGTTGGTGTCATGTGAAAATACGCAGCTTCCCACCTTTTGTCTTCATTTTTGGTCTTTGGTGCTTCCAGGTTCACAGGGAAGTTCTTACCTAAATCGTTCGTGATAGCGGGGTCAACATTTAATACACCATTTTTAAATGTCTGAAGTGTTGCAAACAGTTTTTTGCCTTCTCCCCCTTCAACAATTATTCTTTGCGCCGCATCAATGTCATCTTCTTTGAAAGAGGAATCCTTATTTTTTTCAGGGTTAAAACCTGTAGCCCTTAAAATACTATCCTTTAACTGCTGCACATTATTATAAGCAACATCTGCCATTGATACAATTTTCTGTGCCTTTTCCAACCATACTTTCGCAGAATCTTTTGTCTCAGGCTTGTTTAATTTCTCCTGGAGAGATTTTATATAAGTATCGGTTGAAATAGCCACCACTTTATTAGTAGCCTCCAGGCTGTTGTTAACTGTTCTAAAGGCATTAAGGATTTCGGCTGATACGTTTAGCGCCAGCAATGCTGTTAGCACCAAATACATCAGGTTTATCATTTTTTGCCGTGGCTCTTTAGGTAGTGCCATTGTGTATTTCCCGTTTAAGTTTTATCAGTTCTGTACTATATACCTTGTTTCGCCCCTCAATTACCTGCCCTGCATAGCGGTTAACATGCTGCCATATATCTGGTTAAGTTTACCCAGGTTATTTGCCAGTGTTGTAATTTGTTCTTTCGCTTTATTGGCATCGTCTGCTGTACCTACCATCGCCGCAGAAGCTTCGTTTAGCTTACTGTAGAATGAGTTAAGCGCTTTAAGATGGTTATTGCTTTCCTGCAACTCAAGTTCGTATATAGTATTTAATGATGACAGGTTGGTAGTAAGCGTTTGCACCTGGGTATGGAAAACCTTGGCAGTTTCAGTAGCATCATTAAACGCCCCTACTGAAGCGGCGGCTGTTGAGTAAGCATCTTTTACAGCGCTTATGGCAACAGTTGCCTCTTTTGTTTTTTGGGTATAATCGCCTGTTGCGGCTACAGCATCGCCAATCTGGCCGAGGCCTTCAACCGTAGTGCCCAGTTTATTAAACCCGTCACTGAGTTTTGACAGGGTGGTTGGGGTAATATCCGCTTCGGCAAGCATTTTTTCCATGCTCTTTAATGCAGGGTTGCCCTTGGGTTCAGCAGGCTGCATGCCTGCAATATTTACCTGGTGGTCATCAATTGCGGGGTACGAAAGGTATAATATACCATACACCGCAAAAACAACGGCTTCGGTACCCAAACCGCCTATTAATGCAATGTCGGCACCTTCCCAGTGCTCAAGTTTAAATAAAGCCCCTATAATAACAACTGCTGCGGCTAATGAAACGAAAATGTCAACAACTCTGCTTACTTTAGGAGGAATTGCGGCTGCCATAGAAATTTATTGATTTTGAAATTGCAATGCAGGATTACCTTTATTGAAATTGTATTTGAAAAAAAAGTTTAAATACTTTAATGCATTAAATTATGTTATCGGCCACGTAATTGTGCAGGCAAGTCAATAACACACCTGAAACCAATATAAGATTTCGCGGTATCCTGGTATTCATATTGCCGGGTACTTGTTTGAAGGAAGAACCCTACATCTTTCCAGCTTCCGCCGCGTATCACCTTCCGTTTCATACGGGGGGGATCGGAATCCTGCGCATTGTAATGAATATCAGGGTTCATATCATGCTGAAAATTGTAAGCGCCTTCATAGAAATAGGAAGCCGTCCATTCTGACACGTTTCCTGCCATATTATATAAGCCAAAGCCGTTAGGCCAGTAAGAATCGGCCCTTACGGTGTAAAATCCACCGTCTTCCGCATAGTTGCCCCTGCCCGGCTTAAAGTTTGCCAGCAAGCAGCCCTTTTTATTTCTCAGGTAATAGTTACCCCAGGGGAACATTGACTGGGTACGGCCGCCACGGGCTGCATATTCCCATTCAGCTTCAGTTGGCAACCTAAAGTCGCTTTCAGGCGTCATTTTTTTTCTTTCAAGGTAGCTGTTAAGATAATGAGTCCTCCAGTGGCAAAAAGCTACAGCCTGTTTCCAGTTAACGCCTACAAGCGGGTAAGCGCCAAACGAAGGGTGGGAAAAATAGCGTTTTGTTTGAGGGTCGTTATATGAATAGGAGAAATCTCTCATCCAGCACAATGTGTCAGGGTATACCGGCTCATTGTACCGGTAAATAAAGTCTTTACGGGGCCTGTTTGCATTTTCGCGTTTAGCGGCTGCTTCCAAATCAAATCCCTGCACGTTATATAATATTTTGGCAGGGTCAATCTCTATCTTATTATATATCCTGTTGTCGGGGGCAAGCACCAGGGTATTTAATTTTTCTAGGGTAGCGGGGTTAGCATAATTAATGGTTGCGGCCTTTTTCCAGTCAACAGCGGTATCGCCGTTAGCGCTTGTTTTCATGTATCCCAGCTCAATAGCTGCCAGCGAATCCCTAACCCAATATACAAACTGGCGGTACTGGTTATTGGTTATCTCCGTTTGGTCCATCCAAAAACCGGCAATTGATACAGCTTTATTACGCGCAGTAAAGTTATAGTTTATGTCCTCGTCGCTTGGCCCCATGTGGAACATGCCCGGTGGCACATACACCATTCCAATGGGTTTCCCCATACCTTCCCTGGCAGCGGGTGCTACACCTACCAACTGCCCATTATCTACCACACCTTTAGTTTTACCTTTAAAACAGCTAACCAGCGAAACAGAAAGAATGGTTAGTGTTGAAATTGCTACGAGTTGGCTTTTCATTACTTGTTAAATATTATTATATATAGGGTAAAGCAAATGTAATTAAATAATTTATACAACAATAACTTCACATATTAAGTATGAAATTCTTATGTATAATTAAATGAATTTTAATGTGCCAATATATGTAAACGATGGTTTGAGTTGATTAGTATGCTGCAAAAAAGTTTTTTTATGAATAAATTAAGTTTTTTTGTTATAAAGAGCAAAAAATTCGGGTAAAGATGCTACCGGGAGGCTGCATTGATAATTGCGGCACAGGTAAAACCATGTACCCACACTGCCGGCCGGCTTATTGTTGAGTAACGGAAAGAGACCGTTTGCCCCAACCGCAGACTGAATTACTTTACCCGGTATATAATGCCCGTGTAACTGAAGAAGTAGTGAGGGTGCATCAGCGCCAACAATCGCTATCTCGCTCATCCCTTGCGTAATATTTTGCAGTACTGCAGCCCAGCGCCCAAAAGAAACAGGGTATTTTATCGCCATTTGCGCTACCGAAGCAACCATTTTTTCTGCCCTTGTACGCCAGCCGGGTATATCAAAAACAACAGACAGGTAATAAAGGCAATATGCCATAACTGTATTGCCGGAGGGTGTTGCACCATCGTACACCTCTTTTTTGCGCACCGCAATATCCTGCTGGCCCGCAGGGGTAAAATAAAACAATAAAGCTTCTTCATCCGAAAAGGCTGTTATAGTTTCATCGGCAAGCTGTTTTGCTTTTACCAGGTAACCCTGGTTGCCCGTTACCTCCTGCAATGCTATATATGCCTGGATAATACATGCACAATCGTCTAAAAACGCGGGGTATTTGGCAATGCCATTTTTATAAGTATGTTTCCAGCCGGCTTCATCCCTGCATTTTGTTTCCATAAATTGCATGCAATTCTCCGCTATTTGCAGGTACTTTACCAACCCTGAAGCTGCATATACATTGCAGCATGCGGTTATTGCCAGGCCATTCCACCCAGTTAATATTTTATCATCCAGCCCCGGGCGGGTGCGCTTTGCCCTTTCGGCAATCAGCTTCTCCCTGCAAATTTTTAATTTCTCCTTTGCAGCATTTTCATCCAGGTTTAAAGTGGCAATTTGTTCGTTCACCGGTTTTGGCAGCCATATAATATTGATATGCTCCCAATTTCCCTGGCTGGTAATATCATACACCGCGCAAAATAGTTCACTGTCTTCTTTCAAAATCTCATCAATCTCAGCCCTGCTCCACACATAATATTTTCCTTCCACACCCTCGCTGTCCGCGTCAAGCGCACTGTAAAACCCATTTTCCGGTGAAAGCATCTCCTTCTCCAAAAAATCCATGGTTTGGGTAATTACGGCCAGGTAGCTATCATTTTTTGTAAGCTGGTATGCCTCACTTAAAACCGTCAAAAGCAAGGCATTGTCATACAACATTTTTTCAAAGTGCGGGGCAAGCCATTGTGTATCGGTACTGTAACGGGCAAAACCCCCGGCAAGGTGATCGTATATTCCCCCCTGTATCATCCTGTCAAGGCTCAATAATGCCTGTTGTAAAGAGGGCTGATGGCCTGTATAATGATAGTGCCTTAATAAATATTGAATGGAAAATGTTTGGGGGAATTTTGGCGCCCTTCCAAAGCCGCCCCACTCAGTATCCGCCTGCAGCAGGAGGTTTTCTGCAAGCAGGCGGAGGTTATCCTGCGTAAACACATTGCCCGGCTCATCGTGCCCGCCGATGCCAAAATTATTTGCATTAAGCAGGTGTGCTGTCAGGCTTTCCGCCTGCTCCAAAACTTTCTCCTTCCTGTCGCGGTACGCCTCATGCACTGCCAGCAATATCTCCTTCCAGCTTGCCCGGTTATAGGCACGAGCGGGTGGAAAATATGTTCCCCCGTAAAACGGTTTACCCTGTGGCGTAAGAAAAACATTTAATGGCCATCCGCCGCTGCCGGTCATTGTTTGCACGGCATCCATGTAAATATGGTCAAGGTCGGGCCTTTCTTCCCGGTCAATCTTAATGTTTACAAAATATTCGTTCATCAGTTGCGCCGTACTTTCATCTTCAAAACTTTCTTTTTCCATTACATGGCACCAATGGCAGGCAGAGTAACCAATGCTTACCAACAGTGGTTTATCTGCGTCTTTTGCAAGCTGCAGCGCCTCCTGCCCCCACGGGTACCAGTTTACAGGATTATGCGCGTGCTGTAAAAGATAAGGGCTTGTTTCATGTATAAGCTTGTTCATATAACTTTAGTACAACAAAAATCCCGCCTTTTGGCGGGATTAATTTATAAAAGTTGTTTGTATTTATTTTTTTACCATTATAGCTGACAGGTACCTGTCCAATGCCGCTACCATGCTGGGCGCCTGTGGGGCGGGGGCTTTAATTTCTACCTGCAAACCGGCTTCTTCAACAGCCTTTACGGTGTTGTTGCCAAACGCACCGATAAAAGTGCTGTTTTGTTTGTACGATGGGTAATTATCCAGCAGGCTTCTTACGCCGCTGGGTGTAAAAAAGCAGATTACATCAAATTTATTACTGTCCATAACCGGCTTTATATCGTTGCTCACAGACCGGTACATAAACGCCAGTTGAAAATCGCAGTTGTTATTTTTTAACCAGTTTACAATATCATTATCCTGCTGGTTTTCGCTGCACACGTATAAAAAACGTTCGTTTTCTTTATGCTTGTTTATTACATCAAACAGGCTTTTATTTGTTCCATCCGCACCGTAAAAAACTTTACGCTTACGGTACAAAATAAATTTTTGCAGGTATAGTGCCACTGCTTCGGTAATACAGAAATACTTAGTATCCTGGCCGATGGTTATTTTCATTTCTTCCGACATCCTGAAAAAATGGTCAATGGCATTACGGCTGGTAAAAACCACGGCCGAATAACTTGGGACATCAATTTTTTGTTTGCGGAACTCACGCGCAGGTATTGCTTCAAGCCTGATAAAAGGATGAAACGTTAAATCTACATTATACTTCCGGGCCAGGTCGAAGTAAGGAGATTTCTCGCTTTCAGGCCTGGGTTGGGTTATCAGAATACTCCGGCTTTCTTTTTCGATAGTGCCCGGATATTTTTTTGCCCCGTTATTTACCATGCTAATCTGCTAATATTAAATTATTTATTGCTGGGTATTTCACTGAATAACACCTTGAATATAACAAGCAAAGGCATTACCTCAACGGCGCAAAGATAAATAAAAAAATGTAAAGCGCTCACTTTAAGGTTTTTCCGCACCAATGTAAGGGAAAGAATATACCTGTATAACAGCATTAAAATAAGTATTGCCGCAGCTATGGTAAACATAACTACCTGTGTTTCATCATTATAAAATGAAATAAGCACCACCAGCGGCAATAATACAATGCCAATAAACCTGTTAATCAAAAACACTATAAAACTATAAGTGCCTGCCGCCTGCTTTGCATTAAAAACCCAGCCTGCGAATACTGCCACAAGATATTTTACCAGGTAAACCGCCGCTAACACGGCAGTGCAGAACAAAATAACAAGCCACAGAGGCCCCTTGAGAAAATTATAAGGCAGCATACGCCTGCAAAACAACGCGATAGTTATACCGCCGACAATAAAAAAAAGAAGGTTCAATAAAAAGCCGGGTATATAACCTTGCACAATTTGCTCGGGTGTTTGCTTTTGGCGCAGGGAGGTTTGAAAAATAAACCTGAAGGTGTTTTGAAAATATTTTGGATAAGCCACTTTAACGATGCCTAAAAAAAGCAGTGCGCCGGCTAATATATAAAACAACTCGTCCTTATTGTCGCGTACCCGCGGAACCCCGGGCATGCCGGGTGGCGGTGCAACAGGCTTTGTTAATTTTGGGGGAATAATTGCCGTATGCGCAGTAACGGTATCTGCTGTTGTTGTATCTGCCGGCAGCGCGTTATTTTTTATTGCTGCCGCACCTGATGAATCAACCGCCCGCGTGCCCGCCACGCCTGTTTTAACAGCAGTGTCAGGTTTTGCCATTCGCCGTGGCGATTTAACTGTGTCTGTAATAGCCCTAACGAGTGAATCTATCCTTGCCGCAGCCGGTTTTATTTTGGGCAGGGCTGTATCTGCGCGCCTTGTATGGTGCGTATCAACTGCCGCCCTGTTAATGTGCACTGCCGGGCTGTCGCGGCGCGTATGCCTCGCAGTATCAACCTGTGCTAAACAGGGTAATGATGCGATGAAGAAAAATATGGTAACTAAGTACTTCAATGCTGCTGTTGTAAATTGCAGCAAAACTATTTAAGTATCTGCTAAAAGCCTAACATACGGCAAAATGGTTTGCTTTATTTTATTTCGGCAGAAGCGGCCGTGGTAATTTTCCATGTAGAAGCATCCTGTATGTACGCTATAACAGCGCAGTCTTTTCCTGTCAGCCCCTGCGGCAATGCCAATACAACATCGCCCCGCTGCTCTTTTACATTTATCGTTTTAAAATCCCTCACCACGTTTACATGATGCAGCAGTTTACCGGAATTTTCGCCCCTTTGCACGCTGCTTTGCGCATGCAACTCCACCAGCGCAATATTCAGCAAACCTTTTGCGCCCTGCGAAAGTGTATAGTTAACTGTTACCGTTTTATTGCCTGAAGGCCTTGCAATAATTTCTATTGAAGTTGTTGCAAGCTGACTTAGGCCCTGCTCTACAGAGGCATATAATTTTCTCGTATCTGAGCCGGTGAACTCAGTTGTGCCATTTACAATTGCCTGTGGGGTATACACCGAGTTTAGGTGAAACGCACTACCATATTGCTGTTGCCTGCGGCTGTAAGCGGCGCTGCTGTAAGCATCTTTCCAGCCAAGATAATCCCAGTAGTCAACATGAAAGCCCAATACGTATACGCTGTTCTTGTATTTGTCCAGCAGGTTAGCAACGGCATCATCTGCAGGCGGGCAGCTTGAGCAACCCTCGGAGGTAAATAATTCAACAACCGCAAACCCGGTATTTGAAGCAGGCTGCTTTTTGTTTTTTACTATCATCATGGCGGAAGCGGCTATTACCCCTGCCAGCAATACAATAAATATTACTATGCGCTGCATACAATAAAATTTAGTAAATAAACGGAGGATAAAAAATGATTGGATGGGAATCAACGTAAATATAGAAAAAATAACTGCATGCAAAAAATTTACATGCAGTTACCCGCATCACTTATTCCTTATCTTTTAACGCCGGCCAGTTAGCATCTGCCTTAACAATATAACCGTTAGTGTCTTTCTGCCACTTGTCTTTCACGTCCATATTGTAATTAAGGTACAGCTTGCCGTTTATTATTGTCCATGCCTCAGGCTTAGTAGATGCCTTATGCCCCTGCGACAAACCATACGCACAGTAACCGCCATATTGCGGCGCGTATTTAGCGGGGCTTGCCTTAAACAAATCCAAATCTGCCTGGCTGGCAAAATACCATGTAGCATTGTTCCACTTTAAGGCAAATTTGCTGTCGCCTTTTACCGGCTGGCTTTTTGTAAAGTACGCCACCACATCATACCCGTGTACAGCGATGCCATCATCATTAAATACTTCCGCTTTTTGTGCAAAGGCCGTTGTAAAGCCCGCAACCAACACTGCAGCTAACACAAACATTTTTTTCATAAAAGAGATTTTGCGGAGTGAGACGGCAGCGTAAATAAAGCCTTACACTACGAAAAAAAAATTGTCTTTGCGCTAAATAAAAGCACTGCAGGCAGGTCCGCCAGCAGTGTACAAACACAGGGTTTAATTACCTGTATGGTGGGCGCATCTTACGCTTTACGGCACTACCAGCGTTTTTGTTTGGCATGCCCCGGAACGTTCTTGTATTGTATTTTAATATGGGTCTTCGCGGGAAGATCACCCTTATGCTAACGCCATTAAGAGTTCTGTCTCTAACTTCGTTTCATCACTTGTCCAGTGCCCATATATTTCAATGTATGGCAAGGTTACCCGATAACCCCTTCCCGTTAATTCGTCACGCATTGCCTGCCCCGCCTGCTTTATGAGGTTATACGCCCCTGTATGTTTGTAGTATGCGCATTTTGGCAGGCTGATACTCCTGAACTCAAGCCCGTAATCACCACCGGAAGTATCTTCAAGTTCTACCCCGGTAAATACACTATCTCCGGCTTCGTACACCCAAACATTAAGTCCTTTGTTTTTTAGGCTGTTTGTCTTTACGATTTGCCACATTTTACCCATCAAGCGAAAAGCAGTGCCGGCATAATCTTTATTCGCAGCAATACCGGATAACCCATGAAGATTAAGTGCAAAATTTTTACTGATGATTTCGATATTCATTATCGCAGTAGTTTATTGCTATGGAGCAGCATCTTCAAAAATAAGCGATTTGCGCAAATGAATACTATTGAAAAGCCCGGGCCTGCTTTATACCAAAAATGTATAAGTGCCAGTTAATTTTCCATCACCGGCTTTTGTAACTTGCATTACCAGCGCATCGTGGCGCGTGTTGTCTGTGTCAACATGCAGCTCAATATCCTGCTGTATTGTTACAGGGTTTGGCCCTTTTGGGTACAGGGCTGTTTGGTACACTTCGTTCTCAATATCTTTTGGAAAAAACAGGTTGGTGGTTAACACCACGGCGCCGTTAATATGCACTTTAGCATGCAGGTGTGTAATACGGCCATCGTACCAGCCGGGAAAGATAGAGGTAAAGCTGCATTTGCCATATTTATCCGTAACTTGGTAACCCCTTAACCATGTTTCATTCACCGTATTTTCCTGTTTAAAATCTGAATAGATTCCGTCGGCATCACACTGCCAAATATCTACCACAGCGCCTTCTACCGGCTTGCAGTGCTTATCCTCTACCTTAAACTGGTACTCCATGGCCGCGCCCTTTTTGTGTTCGGTTATAGCGGCGCGGTTTAATTTTTCATCCTTATAAAAAGGCCCTTCAGGCACCGGTGGCGTTATGGGGTCGCCACAATCGGTTAATACTGTTTTACCTTCTTTATTACGGGCGGAAACAAAAAATGCACTTATAAATGACAACCCCGTTATGGCGAGAAATTTACTGCGTTTCATATACGGCAATGGCTTTTGGTGATGGCTTTATACCATGCCAAAAATAATGTTGTTTGCAACGCCGCACACACAACTGCTGCAAAAACATATTTTCTACCGGCGAACCACTTAAACGGCACGCCTGGCGGGGCTATTGAGTAACCTGCGCCGCCGCCGGCACAAACTTTAACGAGATTGAATTAACACAATGCCGCGTGTTCTTTTTGGTAAACCTTTCCCCGGTAAATACGTGTCCTAAATGCCCGCCGCAATTGTTGCAGATAATTTCAACACGCCTGCCGTCCGCGTCGGGTACACGTTTTACAGCGCCGGGCACCTCATCGTCGAATGAAGGCCAGCCGCAATGCGATTCAAATTTGTCGTGAGATTGGTACAGCGGCGCCTCGCAACGGCGGCATACATACATGCCGCTGGCTTTATTGCTGGTGTACTCGCCGGTAAAAGCACGTTCTGTGCCCTTGTGCACAATCACCCTTTCTTCAGCAGGGGTTAAAGCATTCCATTCCTGTTTGTCTTTCATATATCGCTCACTTTGTTATGTAAAGCTACTATGTATGACGGATAAGGAGCGGATTGCTTACAGGCAGGCAACAGATTCCTCCTGCGCCGGAATAACAAGCTGCTATTTGTTGGGTATAAGCCCCAACTGCTGCATAAAATCGAGGTTATCAAAAAAGTCGCGCTCTTCGGCTATTTTGCCGCCACTCATGCGCACAAGCGTAACGCCGTCAATATCCACTTTTTTGCCGGTAGCCGGTATGCCAAAAAATGTACCCGTATGGGTACCCTTAAAATTCCAGTGCTTTACCAGCTTGTTGCCCATGCCAAATACATCTTTAATGGTAAAAGTAATATTGCTAAAACCAGTAAGGTAGTTTGCATAATAAGCGCGGGCGCTGTCAATGCCTACCACATCAGGGTTGGCATGCATTACCACATCGGTTGTAAAATTGGTGTCGTTAAACATATCAAGCCTGCGCTTGTTAATAATCTCGTCCCAGGTGTGCGTGTACATTTTTATGTTGGCTGCAACACTGTCAACCGGCGCGCCTGCGGGCTGTGCGCTTTGCGGCGTATTGCACGACGCCACCGCGCAAATTATTATTGCGGCAATGAGCAGGCGGAGAAATGATATTGTTTTCATACAGCGAATTTTTTGTACAGCCAATGTACCATTATTTTATGGAACAGGGCTTTGCCGCAGTGGGCTATTCATTTATTAAGTTGTTCCGCCAGGCCGATGAGCAGCCCCTCAACGCCCCGGATGTAACAAAGCCGGTACGCGTTTTCATATTGAACCACTTCGCCAACGAGCGTGGCCCCGTGTTTAATAAGCCTGGCAACCAGCTCGTCAATATCTTGTACAGCGAACATTACACGCAGGTAACCAAGAGCGTTCACCGGGGCAGCCCGGTGGTCTTCGATGGTGGCAGGGTGAAGAAACCGGGAAATCTCCAGCCGGCTGTGCCCATCCGGTGTAACCATCATAGCAATTTCTACCTGCTGGTTGCTAACGCCGGTAACTCGGCCTGCCCATTCTCCTTCAATCAATGCCCGTCCTTCAAGTTTCAGCCCTATCTCGGTAAAAAAAGAAATGGCATCGTCAAGGGATTGTACCACGATGCCTACATTATCCATCCGTAACAATTTGTTTTTTTCCATAGGTTTCTCTTTTTAGTATATGTTTAAACGGCCAACGTACCAAAATTGCTGCCAATGTTGGGGTATTTGTGAATCAGGGCTTGATTGTACAGCGTGGTACAATTACCCTGCCGTTTCATCTTTTAGTGAGTCGCTGTGTCATTGTATCAACAATGTAATACGTCCAATTGTCGTTTTTGAAAACAAAATTTTTTCGAATAGTTTTTGCCACGTCATTATAAAGATAGCTTTCATAGACGATAACTTTTGTTGAAGAAATCTTTTCAGCGCCGATACCTACCGAAGTTTTTCCTCTCCGGCAAGTGTCCCAAAGACTTGGTGGATATTCACCATTAAATTTATATTTTCTAATTGTGTCCATCACTTTATGAAACTCACTTATTGTCACGACCGGAATATGCAGATTGGTTTGCAGCCTGCTTTTATAAATGCTCCTGTCCAGATAAGTGTCAAAAATAATTGGCATTTCGCCTGGTTTAGTATTGCCGCATATTTCCCATCGTGTGTCCAAAATAAAGGTATCGGCTTGAGGAAATGGATTAGTAATTCCTTCAAGTATTTTAGCCCGCAAAATATCCGCATTCTGCAATGGCCGGTTGTTAATATAGTTTTTAATTGAGGTATAACCCCAAAACACAAAGGTAGGCGCCAGGATAATTGCGAAAGTTGGGATGAGGAAACGTTTCATAAATTATTCTGTCACTTTAAAAGATGGGTTATAAACGTCTTTTCCATAAAGCAGATACCAATGTTCGGGCGTTGCGAATCAGGGCTTGATTATACAGCATGGTACAATTACCCATTTGAAACATATTACTAAGTTATGCGCTAAACCCTTACAACCTTACCCCTAACCACCTTAGTGCTACAAATGCCACGGCCAGCACGGTAAATGTTTTGGCAAATAGCTGTATAGTGCCGTTAAAAAAGGTGATGGCCTTAAAATGGGCAACATCATCCATTTGATATTGGCTAACAACTGCGGGCCTGCCTATTATAACAATGGCCCCTGCTGTTATAACAACGCTTAACACCAGCAACACCACCAGCCGGGTTATAATTGCACCGTAATTAATGTTTATGCGTTTTGCAGCGATTTGCTGCGGCCGGAATTTTTTTACAAAATAACTACGTACCTGTTTAAAGCTAAGCGCCAGGTGTAATGCAACAATAAGCATAAGCACGTTGGCCATTTGGTTGTGCCAGTAACGCCAGCTTTCATCGTTATGGCCGGGCAAGCCAAAAAAGGGCATTAACACCTGTGAAATTACAAGCCCGGATACTATTTGAAAAATAACCGCTATAAATAATGCAACATTAAGCAACAGGTTAAACCGGTCGCGCATTTTTGCCCGCGTTACAAACCGTTTAATATAGTTGGCCAGCCATTTCCATTCTGTTATGGTATGTATAAAAATGGGTATAAAAAAGGCAAAGCCCGCTATTTCGTGCAGGGGCAGGCCGGTTATTTCGGGCGCAAGGCTTACCGCGAATAAGGTAAAAAGCAGCACATCTAACAGTAACACCAGCCTTCGCCGGGTGAAGTATTTTTTTGGTTTCATTGTTTAACCCGTAATTAGCAGTATGCGGTTTATAAGTAAGGGGTAAGATAGGCACAGCCGGCTATTGCTATAAAGTTTTTCGACGAACGCACGTAACCGGGAGATGACCCGTTGTTTTGTGCGTATTTGGCCATTTTTTTTTGCAAGCAGGGCACAATAAAATAACCCGGTGCTGTATTCCTTTCAAATTACAGCCAGAGACTGGCTTTTATCTGCAAATCCAGGTGCCCTGCGGAACACATGGATTAACGAGGGGGGAAGGGAACGGCAACCGCTTTTGGTTTAACAAGCTAATGGGAGCCGGGGGGAGGTTGGCGGCCTTAGTTAGGCGGTTGTTAACAGCCACAGGCTGGTTTTTATTACACCTCCTTAGCCGCTGCGCTCCATAAGCTTAGCCCCAGGCTAAGGAGAGCGGCAAATACTTTTTTTATCATGCGCCCGATGGCAAGGGGAGCACCAAATACCTTTATTTACCATGCTACCGATAGCGGGGGGAGCACCAAATACCATTATTTACCATGCTACCGATAGCTGAGGGCAGCAGAATACAATTTTATTAACTGTTGTTCTTAAAAATTTTCAAGAATAAAACTTTCAATAAATGCAATCAAGCTTGATACTTCGGGTAATTCTATTTTGTCAAATTGGGCATGAAAAGTTTTGTTTCTAAGCTTTACGTAAGATTGAACCACTCCGGCTTGAGTTCCTTTAATTAAGCCAGCAGCTTTTAAAGAATTTACGACAGTAGAAAGGTCGGCATCAAAGACGCTCATCCCATTTTTTACAGCAAATTTTTTCATACTGTCTTCCAATGCTCCACAGGCAAGAACTGCAGCAGACTCTTTAAACCCTTCGTCAATCAGTTGCTTAGATAGAGAAATAAAGTCTCCATAAATTTCCCCCGCAATTTGGTCTTGCAGTGACGTTAATAAGTTATTCTCTATGTCAATTTTAAGAGCATTTAAAAAACCTTTAACAAAAGCTTTTATTTCATAAGTATTTGAAAAATGCCAACTTGAACCTGCTCTAATAAATTTATCTCGCAATTCGAGTAAGGCTTTATATTGTGCAGATTTTTCGCCATAGCAGATGTTTATTATGGATAGAGTTCCGAATATGATCTGCTCTACTTTATCCGTATAAACACGGTTTGGATCTATGATTTTTTCATTATCTCTTAGTAATTCATCTATCCTTTTAACAATATTGGGCTTATCAAATTTCACTTTCATACTTTTTTACACTATTAATTAAACTGCAACTTCATTTCGGCTCTGCCTTTGCAAATACGTTTGTTGTGCATAGAGCTTTCAATCATCTTTTTCATTTGCTTGTTTAAGGCCATACCATGATTCCGCATCCATGTCGTCCATGTATTCCTGCTCAATCAGTGATAGAAATTGCCTCTCTTCTTTTTCATCTTCCAGAAATAATTTTTCATCATTGTTAATGCAACCAATAGTCACGCCTTCATTTTCATTATATGTAAAAGCCCCATAGTCTTTTTTATATCTTACTGTCATGTGCAATTGATAAATTTCTTCATAGTCTTCCAAATCTAATTTTTCAAGAAAGTTGTACATTACCACTTCTTTGCTGTCCCCTATGACATAGCTTACGATATTCAACAGGTCATCGATCGAATTTTTATCTATTGGAGTGTCAAATCCGTGGATTAATAAATTCCTCCTTTGATTTAACTTTTCCAACTTTCTATAATCATGTGAGTTGACATAACCCAAAGAGTAGACAGTTTTAATTATTGCGAGTGTTGGCTTTGTTGAGTTTTTCGTTGTTGTGCTATCTATTTTCGCTCTTAAAGCTGCTTCTAAGGTCGTCCATGCTAAAAGGAACGCAGCTTCATAATGGTTGGAAATCATTAATGAATTTACTTCCGCCAATCTTTGCCGTATTTTTTCAAGTCCCAATTCATTGCTGTAGTTTATAGGAATTGTCTGTTCTAAAGGATTTGTAAAAACCAATTCAAACCTCCATCCTTGATTCCTTTCTATTGTTTTTGCTATATCCTCATATCGCCTAAGCTGAAAAGCATTTCCTTTTGTTGATTTTACTTCAATTACAACCGATTCAGATATCCCTTGCGCTAACAAGTCTGGTTTAAAGCCTTCCAAAAAGTCTGGCAAGTGTGTTTGATTAGGGCCAATAATTACAGAATAACCTCTAGCTTCATAGTCTTTGGCTATTTCTTTGATTCGCCGTTCAATATTCTTGATGATGTTATTCGTTTCCATTAATCAAGTTCTTGTGTTGTTGTGAATGGATTGATTTTGACATGAATGAAATCTTTGCCATTACCAAAAGCCTGTAATAAACAACTTGAAACATTTCTTATTCGATAACTTCCATTTATATCTCTTTTTCTACTTCTCGTATCACTTATTTGCTGGTCATCAACATACACCACTCCGATTAATGCGTCTTGTATTGGCTTTATAATGTTATCTATATCGGGTGTATTGCCTTCATAATAATAGGTAATTTTTATTTCCAAGTTTTGTGTTAATGGTACAAACCCTGCCGCCAGAACTTGTTTAGCTGCATCTTCTACCGTCTGTTTATATGCCCTTTTCCTTGTTTTGCTTTTTGACTGTAGAGATAAGGGTGGCCCTTCAAATGTGAATTCGATTGGAAACATTCTCATTATTCATTTTACATGATTTAATATCTCATAACATCCCTACAATCTGAGCAATCGTCTACTATAAAAACAAGTAAATTGTCACAATAACATGTTGATTATCAAAAATTATCTTATTACCCCCACCACCATTTTAGCTACAATTAAAGACATAAAATGTAACCGATAGTAAGATATATAGTAGAATTTTAATTTGCAAGTATTATTAAAGATTTCTTTCCTTCTCGCCCAACTGGCCGCCAAGCTATCCTGCACACCAGCGAACGGCTTCTCCCCAAAAAAAACTTTCCTAAAAAGCGAGACAGTTTGCCCGTTTTGCTATTTATCCTTAGTTCATTGACATATTGCAACCAGGCGCAAAATACAGGCATTTATACAGGGATGAATTAAATAAAAATTTTTGCCATTTTTCAAATAATTATTTGATAATCAATGTGTTATAATTTTTTGCATTCCTCCCTCGTCCTCCTTTATCCTCCCTGGCATGCATGGGGGCAGGCCCTGTTCCTCCTTTTGTTGACAGGGACTTTAGGGACCTTAACGGCAGAAGGTTGTATGCGGGAAAAGCGGGTCCGCCGGCGGCTTCCCCGGAAAGGTTCCGGGCCGGGCAAAAGGGATGAATTGTGTAAAAAGTGTGGCTCATTTTTACTTAATTATTTAAAAGGCAGTCAATTATAAAAATTAGCATTCCTCCCTTTTCCTTCTTCCTGCTTAGCGGTTGGGGCTTTTATTATCTTTGCCGCCCAATGAGGGCGCTTATATACAAAAGCACGGGTAGCTGGTACGTGGCCAAAACGGCCGCAGGCCAAACATTTAATGCCCGCATAAAGGGCATATTTAAAATTGACGGTATAAGCAGCACCAACCCTTTAGCCGTAGGCGACGAGGTGGAAATTGACCGGGAAGACGGAGCGGAAAACACGGCGGTGGTAACGGAAATATACGGTCGCCACAATTATATGGTAAGGGCCAGCCCCCACCATAAAATGCAGCACCACATTATAGCCAGCAACCTTGACCAGGCGCTGCTCTTTGCCACCCTTAAAGACCCGCGCACCAGCCAGGGGTTTATTGACCGCTTTTTGGTAAGCGCGGAGGCGTACCATATTCCGGCAGTGGTGGTATTTAACAAGGCGGATATTTACCGCAAAAAGGAAACGGAGAAGTTTGCGGAACTGAAAGACATGTATGAAAGCGTGGGCTATACCATACTGCTTGCCAGCATGGAAACGGGGGAAGGCGCGGAGGAAATAAAAGCGCTGCTGAAAGATAAAACGACGCTGTTAAGCGGGCATAGCGGGGTGGGTAAGTCAACCTTTATTAATACCGTTTTTCCGGAGCTGGATTTGCGCACGCAGGAGGTAAGTGGGTGGAGCGGCAAGGGCATGCACACCACCACCTTTGCCGAAATGTTTGATTTGCCGGGCGGGGGAAAAATTATTGACACGCCGGGCATACGGGAGTACGGGCTGGTAGATATACCCAGGCAGGAACTTAGCCATTACTTTCCTGAAATGCGGGAAATACTGGGTAACTGCCAGTTTAATAACTGCCTGCATATTAATGAGCCGGGCTGCGCGGTAAAAAAAGCGGTGGAAAGGGGCGACATTGCCGCAGAACGTTATATAAGCTATTATAACATCCTGGAATCAATAAACGAGCAGGGCTATTAAACAGCCGCCCGTAGTTTTACAGCAAGCTTGTTGGCCGCCGGTACGTCTTTACTGGTTTGGGGCGTAAGGGTTACGCCGTTGTAAATATCGTACTGCAGGCTAAGCTGGTGGCCGCGGTATTTAAACTGCCACTCAATGGTGTCTGCCTCGTCCAGCTTGCTGGTAAAACGTACAAACCTTGTTTTACTCAGCTTGTCGGTAAGCAGGTAAAACTTCTGAAGGCTGCCGTGCTCGTCAATTACAGTGGTCACACTGGTGTTATGGTCATAAGGTTTCATATAAAAATCCCCCTAAAAAAATTATCAAACTCCTTTTCATTGTCCTTTTTTCATATTAGCTGCCTTGGGGGTGCTATACCTGGTGCATCTTCCTGTTTATGAAGAACGGTTATAGGGCATTCTTTGTTACACAAGAAAACTTAAAAAGGGGATAGTTCCTGCACGGGGTTTGATCATAGTTATAAAAAATAAGCAGTAAGTTTTGATTGTATATGCGGGAACTATCCTGTAAAAGGTATAAGACAACAGGTTTTTTTATTTCGCTGCATTAAAATCAGAAAACCATGAAGAATATTTTACATAATTTTTGGCAATGCGTTCAATTTCGCCGTGCACCATGTCGGGGCTCATTTCTTTTACCTTTTTGGCGGGTATGCCGGCGTAAATACTGTTGGCTTCCACCACGGTACCCTCCAGCACCACCGCCCCGGCGGCAATAATGCTGTTGCTGTGTACCTCGCAGCGGTCCATTACAATAGCGCCCATGCCAACCAGCACGTCGTCGTAAATTTTGCAGCCGTGCACAATGGCGTTATGGCCTATGGAAACGTTGTTGCCAATTTCGGTGGGGTTTACCTGGTAAGTGCAGTGTATAATGGCGCCATCCTGTACGTTAACCCGGTTGCCCATTTTAATGTAGTTAACATCGCCCCGTACCACGGCATTAAACCAAACGCTGCATTCGTCGCCCATTACAACGTCGCCTATAACGGTTGCGTTGGGGGCCACAAAGCAATTGCTGCCAAGCTGCGGTGTTTTGCCTAAAACGGGTATAATGGTAGCCATGGGTTAACTGTTTAGGCTTTAAAAATAGCCAGAATATTGTAAAGCCAATAAATGGCTAAGGCTGTATCGGCAAAAAAGTGCTTATTTCGGTTGTTTGTAGCAATTTTGGGGGCGGTGTTTACCGGGCAGGCATAAAGGTGCATAGGTTTGTTTAAAAAAATGCGGGAACGGAAAATAGTTTGGTTACCGGCAGCAGGACAATTGGCAGCTTAGTTGCCACGCTCGCTTGTACTGTTGTCCCTTATGGCAACATGGCTTAAGCACCGCTTCCGGAAATATTTAAAAATGATTACCAATGAGCGGCATAAGTAACAGGGATTTGTTTTTAAGCCACGTGGCTCAAACATCGCCGGAGCCTATAGGGCTGGAGATAGTACGCGCCGGGGGGATATACCAATATGGCGCGGACGGCAAAAAATACCTCGACCTTATCTCCGGGTTCAGTGTTTGCAACATAGGCCACAGCCACCCCAAAGTGGTAGAGGCGGTACAAAAGCAGGCGGAACAATACATGCACCTTATTGTGTACGGCGAGTTTGTTGAAACCCCGCAGGTGGCCTACGCAAAGCTGCTTACAGCAAACCTGCCAGCCAGCCTTAACTGCGTATATTTTACCAATAGCGGCACCGAGGCAACCGAGGGGGCTATGAAATTAGCTAAAAGAGTTACGGGCCGCAGCAAAATAATTGCCTTTAATAAAAGCTACCACGGCAGCACACAAGGCGCGCTAAGCCTGATGGGTGATGAATACTGGCGTAACGCCTTTAGGCCATTATTGCCGGATGTGTGGCATCACGATTACGGCAGTTGGGAAGTTATAAACGCCATTGATGCCACTACCGCCTGTGTTATACTGGAAACCGTGCAGGCGGAAAGCGGGGTTAACCGCCCGCCGGCAGGATGGCTTGAGGCGATACGGCAAAAATGTAACGAAGCGGGGGCGCTGATGGTGCTGGATGAAATACAGGCGGGCTTTGGCAGAACAGGCACCCTTTGGGCATTTGAGCAATACGGTGTAGCGCCCGATATATTATTACTGGGTAAAGCCCTTGGCGGCGGCATGCCATTAGGCGCTTTTATTGCCAGCCACGCGCTAATGAACCAGCTTACCTATAACCCGGTGCTGGGGCATATTACCACGTTTGGCGGTCACCCGGTTAGCTGCGCCGCGGGAAAAGCTGCTTTGGAGGTACTGCTGAAAGGCGCTTATATTAATGAATTGAAGCATAAGGAGGATATTATAAAACAACACCTCACCCACACTGCTATAAAAACCCTTACCGCCGCCGGTTTATGGGCTGGTGTGGCGTTTAACAGCTTTGACACGAACAAAAAAATAATCCACCGCTGTATTGAGAAGGGGCTGATAACAGATTGGTTTTTGTTTGCGCCGCAAAGCCTGCGTTTTGCGCCACCACTAATTATAACTGACGATGAGTTGGTATGGGCGTGTGAAAAAGTAGTGGAGGCGGTGGAAGAGATTTGCCGGGTTAATTAAGCTTTGCAAAAAAGGCTTTATTTTAGTTATGACATTAAATTGATTGTACTGTGAAACTTTTAACGCTGATACTGCTATTATTTGTTGCTTTGTCTTCTTACGGCCAAATAACTACCACCGCGGTAGCGGAGGCGCCAAAGGCGCCTGAAAAAAAGTATGACAGCACCGAGAATTTTTTGGGCAGAAATGCCAGGCAGTACATCGGGCAAGACCTTTATTTGCGCGGCCTGCCTGTTCCGCTAAGAGATGGCGGCTACACAGGTTTTATTCTTGACAATACAAAAGATGAATTTGATGAGGGAAATACCTTTAAGCCAAACCCCTCGGGCGTTGGCTCAAAGTACGATGAACTGGCAGCTAAATATTTTACGGTGCTGGATGTTGTACCCAGTGCGGCTGATGAGGATAAGTTCTTTTTAACGCTGCAGGAAAAAGAAAGCAAAACATTGCTGTACTATGTGTATGATGCTCGGTATCCTAATAGTTTCCCGTTTGTAACTACCGGGTATTTTCTAAAAAACAAACCTCTTTTTATTGGGAAAAAATTTGTTGTGAGAGGAAAAAACTGGATGGAGGGTAATGACAAGCCCATGCTTGATATGAAAACCGGGCTGCCTGTTGCCGGCTTTGAGGCAGGCGCAGTTTGGACAGTTGTTGACCTTACTGTTGAAGAGAAATATTACACTCTTGCCCTTGTTCTTGAAAATGAGCAGCACCAGCAAATTCCGCTTAACACAGATGATTTAAGGGATAACTTTTGGGCTTTCACCTTAGAAAAAGCGCAGGAGTATCAAAAGAAGTTTGGGCAAACTAACTGGCAGTTGATTTTGAACGGCAAAGTGCAAAAAGGGATGAACCAGGAAATGTGCAAAATAGCCTGGGGCGCTCCCAAAGATGTTACAACAGCCAAAGGTAATGATGGGAAAGACCTTGAGCTATGGTCGTACGATGAGGGAAGCCTGTATTTTGCGAATGGGATATTGTTTGATTTGAAGTAGCTGCGCTACTTTATTCCCGGTACCAGCATCGGTGTTTTTTTGGTGTACTGTTTATGAGCGTGGCCGCTGTATAAAACGTGTCGCATGTATTTATGAAGCTGTTAGAAATATTTTTAACCAGGAAGCACTTTTTACTATTTCCCCTGTTAGTTTTTTCCGCCGGGGCGCTTTTTTGCCAATCTAAAAAGGAAAAATTGTTCAACGAAACGGTAACCAGGGTAATTGAAGCTTTTTCAAAGCAGGACAGCATTGCACTTGCTGGTTTAACCGACCCCAAAACAAGCGTTTATCACCTTTATCGCGGCAATACATACCTGGGTATTATTACCCTGGCAGCAGTTAGCTTTACAACGCCCGGCAGGTTTGCCAACCAGCTAAGGGATTGCAAAAACATTCAACCTGCCGTACTTGAATATACGAAATTACCGGAGTGGAACTGCGATACAGAAGAGTGGGACAAAAGGGGTTTGTTTGTTGATACCACGTTACACGATCACATGCTGTCTGAAGGCTGCATATTCAAAAATAGATATGAGCCGGGTAGCTACCCGCAAAAGCTGGTTGCATTTTATAAGAAGATAGAAGCGCGCAGCAGGCGCGTAATACTGCAGGATGCTAATGGTAAAGAACTGTGTTTCTATCTTACTTTGAAAAACGGCCGGTGGTATTTAACTATCATTGATAAAGCGAGCTCTGATTGCAGCGTATAATAGTTTTCATTTTATTCCCGGTACCAGCATCGGCGTTTTTTTAGCATACTGTTTATAGGCGTGGCCAAATTCAAGCAAGAGTTTCTTCTCTTCAAAATAAATACCTATGCGTGTGTACATGGTAATGCAAATGCAGGAGATAAGGTTAGTGAGGGAAGGCTGCCACACAAATATGCTCCAGGCAAATAGCAATGTGCCGCTGTATAAAGGATGCCGCATGTAGCGATGCAGGCCGGTTGTTTCAAGCTGCGGTTGTGTGGGCGGTCGTTTCAGCAGTACATCAATACCGCTAAGGTTCATAAAGTACTTTTTTATGCTTATGGCCATTATTATAATTGCTGGTATAAACAGGAAAACGGCTATGGTTTTTTCAGCAGCGCTGTTTGCCCACAGCAATTTGGGCAGAATGGAAAAATGATAGTACAATACCAATAGCAGGGTTATGGTAGCCAGCAACGAATATGCGGGGCGGTAATACGTATAACGGCTTTGCATAACCGTTTTTGCCCTTTGCTTAACTTTTGACGCGGCAAAAACGCTGTGCACCAACCCAAACAAAACCCATGCTATTGCAAGCCATAAATACTGCATAACATTTAGCTTTTTTGCAGAGGATTGGCAAGGGCGTCGCTAAAATCACGCCACACTTCCTGTACAATTTCCCCGGCGGGCTGTATTTGCCGTACAAGGTAGGCGCTCTGGCCAATTTCCAGTTCGCCATCGTCAAGATGGCCTTCAAACATGCCACGCTTTGCCCGTCCGCGGCCCAGCAGCGTTTTTAGTTCATCCTCTGTTGCACCGCGCATTTCGGCTGCACGCACGTCGTCATAAAACTTATTCTTCAATAACCGTACGGGCACTGTTTTTTTCATAGCAAGCATAGTATCTCCTTCGGCAGCATGTATCACAGCTTCCTTAAAGTTTTGGTGAGATGATGCTTCTTCACTGCACACAAAACGGCTGCCCATTTGCACGCCCTCTGCACCCAATACCATGCAAGCCAGCATTTGCCTGCCTGTGGCTATACCGCCTGCAGCAATTACAGGTATGGTAACAGCATTGCATACGGCAGGCACTAAAACCAATGTTGTGGTCTCTTCGCGGCCATTGTGTCCACCAGCCTCAAAGCCTTCGGCCACAATAGCATCACAACCTGCTTCCTGCGCCTTCCCAGCAAACTTACTGCTGCTTACCACGTGCACCACTGTAATGCCGGCTTCCTTAAAAACAGGTGTATAGGTTTTGGGGTTGCCGGCCGAGGTAAAAACAATCTTCACCCCTTCCTGCTTAATAATTTGTATGTGCTTATCCACGTCCGCGTACAGCAGGGGTATGTTTACCCCGAAAGGTTTGCCGGTAGCAGCTTTGCATTTTTGAATATGCTGCCGCAAAACATCGGGATACATACTGCCGCTGCCTATAATGCCAAGGCCACCCGCGTTACTTACCGCGCTGGCAAGCCGCCAGCCACTGGCCCACACCATACCCGCCTGGATGATGGGATATTGTATATTAAATAACTGCGTAATGCGGTTGGAGAAAGAAGAGCTGTTCATAAATGCAGGAAAGTTAACACTCTTTGTCTAAAGCATCATACAGCAAAGAGTATAAAACAGCAAGGTGTCTACCCAAAATCAATCTCGGTGTTATCACCGATATTTAAACTGCGGCTCAGGCCCTTTACGCTGGCATCACTGCCTATCAGGGAATTATCAATCACTACCTCAAACAGGTTGGTATAAGAGCCAATAATGCTGTCGCGCACTATGGAATATTGTATGTTGCTGTCAGCGCCAACAGATACATGTGGCCCAATAATAGCATTATTCAAAACACAGCCGGCACCTATACTTACCGGCGGCACGATTATAGTGTTTTTACACTGAACACTCGGGTGCACTTTGCCGCCAAATTTCTTAAGCAGTGTAGCATTACTTTCCAACAGCGTTTCACGCTTGCCGCAGTCAAACCAATTTTTTACCCTGAACGATTTAAACTTTGCGCCACGTTTCAGCATACAGTCGAGTGCATCGGTAAGGTTGAATTCGCCGTGACTTTTTATATTCTGCTCAAACAGGTGATGCAGGCATTGGTATAAAATGTTCGTCTCCTTAATTTTATATAAACCCACCAGGGCCATATTGCTTTTTGGTATGCTTGGCTTTTCAACAACATGTTCAATAAAACCCTCGCTATCAACAACCGCAACGCCAAAGTTTTGCGGGTCGTCTACTTTCTTAATACCCAGCATGCTGTATGGGTTTGCCAATACTTCCTGCACATCGTACTCGCAAATGGTGTCACCCAAAACAACAAACACTTCATCAGCGCCAACAATATTTTTTGTCAACTCAATAGCATGTGCAGTTCCCTGCCGGTCGGTTTGGTAAACGCAATGACATGTAAGGTGTGGAAAAGCCTGCTTTACATATTCTTCAATCTTCTCGCCCAAATAACCTACAATAAAAACAAATTCGCTTATACCTGCGCCGTGTAACTGGTCAACTATAAAGCTAAGTATGCTTTTACCAGCAATGGGTATTAATGCTTTCGGCTGTGTATATGTATGTGGCCGTAACTTGGCGCCGGCGCCTGCTACAGGAATAATAGCTTTCATTCGGATGCCCCTTTTTTCATTGATTATCCGCTATTTGTGTCAATCTTACACTTCAATGAGCCGCAAAATTAACAAAATATACTACAATTGGAAATTAAGAATGTTTATAATAATGGCAACCGTTCTTCCCGTCAAATTCTCTGCAATCTTTGGAATCTTAACCAGGGTGGACTGTTTGTTAACGTTTTTTATTATTCCAATGCCTTTGCAACAATTGTAGTTATATCTAATGGGGCAATTAATGCACCAGGCAACCCAAACCGCTGCTGCAAATAAATAACATCATTACAGGCTATCCAAACATGCTGTTGTGCATCTTGCCAGGCAATAGCTTTCAGCGGCAGGTCAAGCGCTGCCATGGGGTTTTCCGCCATAACCAGGCCACCAACTTTTGGGTTACCGAACATTATAAATTCAAGCGGCAGCAGGTTTTGCCCTGTGTTATTTACTTCCGCCTGCTGGTCAATTCTCGCGTATATAGTTACACCGCGTTGCAGCAAAAAAGCCTGTAACCGGTCAATCGTCTCCTTTACTGAATAATGGCTGGGAAAGACTACAACTCCGTTTGGGTTCATAACATAAGGTTTTAATTACTTATAACGGCTGTGCAAAGCTTCTATCACACAATTCACTAACTATGCAAAAACCATAAATAAAAATACACCACGCGGTTAAGAATATTTAAACGTATTTAAAAAATATATCTTTGTTTAAGCAACGCTTTTTGATGATGAGATACCATGTGCGATTGCTGCAATTGAAAAAGTACAGCCGGTTTTTCTTTTAACTACTAACAGTAACACATCATGTCCTTTCATCTTAACTCATTTATCAACCTCGTTTTTATCGGGTTTGTGTCGCTGTTCCCGGTTATAAATCCTATCGGCACAGCATTTATTGTCAATCCCTACTTTTCGGGTTTATCACGTGCCGACAGGATAAAAGCCGTTAAGCAAATAACCTTGTATTCATTTTCCATTTGCGCCGTAACACTTTTTATAGGGCATTGGATATTGCAGATTTTTGGGCTGTCAATCCCTATTATACAATTGGCCGGCGGCATAATGATTTGCAAAATAGGCTGGGGTTTTTTGACCGAAGACGACAAAGCGCTGCCTGCAAAAAAGACCGGCGGAAGTGAGCAGGAAGAAGAAAAATCCATAGACAATAAACTTTTTTATCCCATTACTTTCCCAATAACAACCGGCGCCGGTACTATCGCAGTGCTTTTTACCCTCAGCGCCCACGGCGCCAGCAGCGACTGGACGCAATACCTCATTAACATCGCCGCTTTATTGCTCTCAGTTATTGGCATTTGCATATTGATTTTACTATTCTATCTTAACACTAACCGCTTGCTGGGTTATATTGGCTCCCACAACGAAAAAATAATAAACCGGCTGATGGCTTTTTTGATTTTTTGCGTGGGATTGCAGATTGCATCGGGCGGTATAATTCACCTGGTAAAATTGAATTTTCATTGAAAGAGGTAATAGTTCCATCAAGAGTTGTCATCACAATCAAAGCGCATGAGCAGGGTTAACCAATTTTTTTACCAAAAAATGCTAAATTTATTAGTTTATATAAATTATTTCATTATTTTTACAGCCTGATTACATTTGAAGAAAAATAACCCAATTATGAACGCAGAAAAATTAAAAGCGCTAAAACTTACTATAGATAAGATTGATAAAGATTTTGGAAAAGGCAGCGTGATGATGATGAACGAAAAAGCTGAGAGGCAGATGGAGTTCGTGTCCACTGGCTCCATAGGATTGGATGTTGCCTTAGGCATTGGCGGCCTGCCAAAAGGAAGGGTGGTTGAAATATACGGCCCGGAATCATCAGGCAAAACAACCATTGCCACACATGTTATTGCCGAAGCGCAGAAAAAAGGCGGTATCTGCGCTATAATAGATGCGGAGCATGCCTTTGACAGCGCCTATGCCCAAAAATTGGGCGTGGATATTGACAACCTGCTGATATCTCAGCCAGATTATGGCGAACAGGCCCTGGAAATCGCTGACCGCCTTATTTTGTCAGGAGCACTGGATGTAGTGGTAATTGACTCCGTGGCAGCACTTGTACCCAAAGGTGAGTTGGAAGGTGAAATGGGTGATAGCAAAATGGGCTTGCAGGCAAGGCTAATGAGCCAGGCCTTACGTAAGCTTACTGCTACCATAAGTAAAACAAATACCATCTGCATTTTCATAAACCAGTTGCGCGAAAAAATAGGGGTTATGTTTGGCAACCCTGAAACAACAACAGGTGGTAATGCGCTTAAATTTTATGCTTCCGTGCGCCTGGACATTCGGCGTATGGCGCAAATTAAAGACGGCGATGAAGCAGTAGGTAACCGCGTAAAAGTAAAAGTGGTAAAAAATAAGGTTGCACCGCCTTTCAGGAGCGCGGAGTTCGATATAATTTTTGGCGAAGGTATAAGTAAGGTGGGTGAGATTATTGATATGGGTGTTGAGCTTGGTATTATTCAGAAAAGCGGAAGCTGGTTTAGTTATGAAGCAAGTAAGCTTGGCCAGGGCCGCGATGCAGTAAAAGCCTTATTACTTGATAACCCGGAACTGATGGGAGAGCTGGAAGGAAAAATTAAAGCAAAAATTTTAGAGACAACTGCTGCAGGCGGGAAAGACGAAGAAGATTAAGCTATACTATTTAAAGATGCGGTTAAAACCATTACAATAGCTATTTAACATAAGTGGTTTTAGTTGGGTTAGTAAATACGCCATCGTGTTTTTACGCGATGGCTTTTTTATTACTCATAACATTGAATATACAAGTTTATAGGCGACGTTCGAAGTCATGCAGGCAAATAAAAACCGAAGCATCTAAAAAAGCTTTTACAAAACTTATTTTATTACACATTTTTTACAGCCCCTTAAGTTTTTCCCACATTTCAGGGATGCGCTTTATCCAAACTAGTTCACGACGTTTTGTGCCGGCCTCTTCCGCAGGGTAGCCAAAGTAAACCTTTCCACCCTTTAATGAGGAGGGCACACCGCTTTGCGCAAGTACAACGGCGTTGGCCCCTATGGTAAGCGTTTTGCTTACACCCACCTGGCCCCATAATGTTACACCATCTTCAATAATTGTTGCACCGGCAATACCTACCTGCGCCGCAAATAAGCAATTCTTTCCAATAAAAGTATCATGCCCAATATGCACCATGTTATCCATTTTAGTACCGCGGCCAATTACAGTTGATGCTGTAACTCCCCTGTCAATTGTACAGCCTGCCCCAATTTCAACATCATCTTCAATAACAACATTACCGCAGCTTTGCATTCGCCTGTACCATACATCGCGGTCTTTCTTGGTGTTGTAATAAAAAGCATCGCTTCCAATTACAGTGCCTGCCTGTATAATAACATTGTTACCAATTTCTGAATAATCGTTAATAGTTACATTAGGATGTATAATACAATTGTTGCCAATCTTAACATTCTTACCAATAAACACATTAGGCGTTACAACCGTTCCTTCTCCAACAATGGCTGTATCACTTACCGGCTTTACTGCAGGCGTGAATGGCCTGAAATGATTTACAATGGTAAGATATGCTTCAAAAGGTTCAGTATGCACCAGCAATGTTTTGCCTTCCGGCACTTCCACGTCTCTTGTGTTAATGATGATGTGCGTAGCCGCGCTGTTAAGGCATGTTGCATAGTATTTCGGGTGATCAACAAAACATACATCCCCTTTTTCAACTTTATGAATCTCGTTAATTCCAAGCGCGGTTGCCATACCGTCCCCAACCACTTCTGCATTAACCAGGCCTGCTATCCATTGTATTGTTACAGGTGCGGGAAATTTCATTTTACGCTGTTTTAAATTTTTACAAAGGTAATGCCTGTATCATCCGGTAAATAACTTTAACATCCTTACAAACGTGCACAACCGGCGCAGGTGTTACAATTACAAACCTGTTTTTATAATAGCTGCACAACAATAAAAAAAGCTTACCTGCTGTAACCCTTTATTTACGGGCATCACAGGCAGTCATCAATTTTTTTTCAATCTCCTGCGTATTCGTAAAACCATAAAAAAATTATTAGCGTGGCATGTAAACCGCCCGGCTATTCACACATGGGTAAAAAAATGTGCATAAAATTATTTCAAAAATTTTTTGTGTTAGAAAAAACTCTTTTTAATATTGTGATGGGAATTAGATTCCCGGTACTTACTAACCCATCTATATACAAAATCCCGCATCTGCGGGATTTTGCTTTTATGCACAGTTACTTTATCATATACAAACCTTACCTGGTACTTTCACAGTTCACTTCGCAGGGCGCTAAACAAACATTAGCGGATTATTTTACCGTTCCAAAGGATGTTTATCCTGTTGGTAGACTTGACGAAGACAGTGAAGGTTTGCTTATATTAACGAATGATAAATTGCTTAATCACCGGTTGCTTAACCCTTCTTTCGCACATGAACGAGAGTACTGGGTACAAGTTGATGGAGCGATTACAACGGAAGCCCTGCTGCAAATACAAAACGGCGCTGAGATAACAGTAAATGGGCAATCATACACAACAAAAAAATGCAGTGCAGCATTAATGCTTGATAGCCCGCGGGTACCGCAACGCGAGCCACCTATCAGGTTCAGGAAGGAAATACCGGCGCCGTGGATCAAGCTCGTTTTAACGGAAGGTAAAAACAGGCAGGTAAGAAAAATGACAGCCAAAACTGGCTTTCCAACGTTAAGACTTATACGCAGCCGCATTGAAAAATTAACATTGAACAATTTGCAACCCGGCGAAATAATTTCACTACCGCAAAAAACAATTTTCAAAAAACTGTTTGGTGAAACGCACTTTTAAATAACCGCTCTAGCGTTTTACATTTGCTGCGTCAATCAAAAGCTTATATGAAGAATGATGAAACAACCCACGAAGGTTATTACATAATAACCGATAATACCAAAATGGATATTGGTGTTATTCACGGCTACCTGCAGCAATCGTATTGGGCAGCAGGCGTACCCATTGATATAGTAAAAAAGTCTGTTGCCAATTCTCTTTGTTTTGGTGTATTTCATAATAATGCACAGGTTGGGTTTGCACGCCTTGTTACTGATGAAGCAACTTTCGCTTACCTGGCGGATGTTTTTATTCTTCCGGCTCACAGGGGTAAAGGCCTATCAAAATGGCTGATGCAAACTATACACGCGCAGCCCGGCTTGCAGGGTTTGCGCCGGTGGATGCTTGCTACGCGCGACGCCCATGGGCTATACGAACAATTTGGGTGGACTGAACTGACTGGTGAAATATGCAAACGGTTTATGCAAAAACACAACCCCGACGTGTACAAAAACCAGGTTTCAACCAGCTAAAGGTTATTTTTTGCTGAACCGGTTATGTGCTGCACAGTATATTCTTACACTGGTGTTACCGGGTGAAGCTTACTGTAACTTCTAACCCTGTAAGTAAATCCGGGTATCAAATAACATATTTATAACTGTGCATTCAGGCATTTATTTTGTATTTATTTTTATAATTGATACCTGATATGAAGAAAACTTTACCACTTGTAAAAATATTTACTGCATTGTTTGTGTCATGCATGACGCTTAAAGCTTCGGCGCAAAAGCAATTTAAGGTTGGCTTTGTAAAAGACAGTGCGACAGACCAGCCTCTTACCAATGTGCTGGTAACTAACGAAAGCAATCATAGGTTAACACACACCGATAACAAGGGATTCTTTCGTATAGAAGCATATGACCAGCAAATTCTGTTTTTTGATAAGGAGAATTATCATTTCGATACACTGCGGTACAATATGATGACTTCCGATACTGTAACTATTTTACTGGTACAATTACCGAATGTATTGGCGGGCGTTACGGTTACAGCACGCGGCCTTACTAAATACCAGCAGGATAGCATAAAGCGAAGAATTGATTTTGAAAGCGCGGCAGGCCCTAAACCAACAACGGTGTCGAAAGCAAATTCTGGGGCAGGTGTTGGAATTAACCTTGACCCATTGCTTAAGAAAAGTGAGAGATCGAAGAGAAAAGCGTATGAGACTTTTGATATGATTGAAAAAACGAATTATGTAGATTATCGTTTTTCGCGTGACCTTATAGCCGGCTATACCGGGTTGCGGGGTGACGAGTTAAGTGATTTTATTGAAAAATACAGGCCTACATACGAATGGCTGCGCGACCATACCGGCGGAGACGAAGTATTTTTTTATGTGAATGAAAAGCTTAAAGATTACGAAAAGCATAAACGCTGAATTAAAATAAAGAATCCCGGTGTCAACTCACGCCGGGATTCTTATAAATACAGTTTTTTTACTAATGAAACTTACACATTAAACCTGAAGTGCATTATATCGCCGTCTTCTACAACATAATCTTTACCCTGTACTGCTAATTTACCCGCGTCGCGGCAGGCTGCCTCGCTACCAAGTTTTACAAAGTCTGCATATTTTATTACCTCAGCACGTATAAAACCTTTTTCAAAATCAGTGTGTATTACACCTGCAGCCTGCGGAGCAAGCATACCCTTGATTATCGTCCAGGCCCGCACTTCCTGCACACCTGCCGTAAAATAAGTGGCCAAATTTAATAGCCTGTAGGTCGATTTTATAAGCCTTGCCACACCGCTTTCCTTTAAGCCCAGGTCTTCCAGGAACATCTGCCTGTCATCATAACTCTCCATCACCGCAATCTCACTTTCAATAGCGGCACTTATAAACAATATCTCCGCCTTCTCGTGCTTAATTGCATCTTTCACTGCATCAGTATGTTTGTTGCCGCTTACAACGCTTTTTTCATCAATATTACAAACATAAATAACAGGCTTCATGGTAAGCAGAAAAAGGTCATCCACGTGCCTTGCTTTTTCCTCCGCAGATACTTCAAACGCCCTGGCATTCTTGCCCTGTTCAAGGTGGGCCTTCAGGCTTTGTAATATCTCCAGCCCGCGTAATGCTTCTTTATCGCCGCCGGTGCGCGCCTGCTTTTCTGAGCGGGATATTTTCTTATCAACACTGTCAAGGTCTTTCAACTGCAATTCAATATCAATTATCTCTTTATCACGTACAGGGTTAACGCTGCCATCAACGTGTATTACGTTATCATCATCAAAACAGCGTAACACATGTATTATAGCATCCGTATTGCGGATGTTACCCAAAAACTGGTTACCAAGCCCTTCGCCTTTGCTGGCCCCCTTTACAAGGCCGGCTATATCCACAATCTCAACCGTGGTAGGCACTAATTTATTAGGTTTCACCAGTTTTTCAAGCACTATCAACCGCTCATCGGGAACGGTTATTACCCCCACATTAGGTTCAATAGTACAGAAAGGAAAATTCGCCGCCTGCGCCTTTGCGTTGCTCAACGCGTTAAATAAGGTTGATTTGCCTACGTTCGGTAACCCCACAATACCTGCTTGTAATGCCATTTAGATTGTTTGTTTTTTGTTTTACGCCGGTTCCTGCCTTATACCCGTTAAAAGGTGTTGTTTCGGCAGGTTTCCAAATTGCGGCGCAAAAGTAAGCATTCGCCGCTTAAGCATGAAATTGAAAGCCGGGCGCTAAAAGTGCCCGGCTTTCAATATTAAGATAAGACGATTGCCAATTTGTTACTGCGGTAATACTTCTTACTGCTTTATAAACTTCTTTACAACCTTTTCACCTGTTCTTGCATTGGTAAACGTCATCAAGTACGTCCCGGCAGGCAGACTTTCCACTCTCACATCAAGCACTTGGTTTGCAGTTCCTTTTTGTAATTGCAGGGTTTTGCCCAATGTAGTAATAACGGCAACAGTTACGGCATCACCGCCCTGGGAAGAAACGTAATAATGCAACACATCTTTTACCGGGTTTGGATAAACGAGGTTTACAGCCATGCCCCCCATACCGGTGTTTACCTGCAATATTTTGCTTTGGTAAGTTGAGCCATCCTTATCAACCTCGTTTATACGGTACAGGTAAGTATTGTTTGCCCGCGCTGTTAAATCAAGATATGAATATGTATTTGCGTTGGACTGTGCGTTTGCAGGCGTATTGCCTATGGTTTGCCAGGTGCTTTCGTTTATATTTTTCCTCTCAATCAAAAAGTTATGTGTATTTACTTCATTGGTTGTTGTCCAGTTAAGTTGCACAGCCTGCTTAACAAAGGCTGCTGTAAAAGATATTATACGCAAAGGTAATGTATTGCCACCGCCTGTTGCATTGGCCAACACAAATACGCCCGGAACAAAAAAGTTAGTTTGAATAGATATAGTACCTGCTTTTGCAGTGGTGCCCTGACCTTCCTGGTTTACCCAGGTGGTGCCGCTATAGGGGTCCTGTTCTGCAACACGCAAATTAGTGGGGTCAGTAACCCCATCAGTAGAATCATAAGAAAATTGCACTGAAGTAGAATTATAAACCTGCACACCATCCGGATTATAAATTTTATAATACCTGACCTGTGAAACCTTATCAAGGTCGTTGGGCAGCGTAAGCGAAGGCGGCGCACCACTCTTTATTGAAACCGTAAAACCTGTTTCCTGCGAAGCAACAGTGCGTACATTAAAAGTTATGGGCAGGTAATCACCATTGCTGCCGGTTGGCAGTTTAAAAGTTGCGGCAGTATTGTCGTACACTATACAACTTATGTTACCATCAATATAACTATTGGGCCCCTGCCCGGTAAAATTGCTGCCGCTATACTGGCCTATAACAAAATAGCCCGGTGCAAAAATTTTACCATTCACAAAGTTTACCCCGCCAAACCCAACAGTACCTTTTACTGTAAGGTCATTCGCATTGTCAAGCGTAATCGTGCCCATATACCCGCTGCCGCTTGCCCCATAAATACTCTGCGCAGCAGTGCCATTAAACGACACTAATGGCTCAACACCGCCATCTATGTCAAACTCCCTTGATGAACTGTAATTCAGCGTAGCCGGCGCCCCGCTGTTTGTACGCAGTGCTCCTCCAATACCAACAATAAGTTTACCGTCACATTGCATATCAATGCCGTCGCCATCTAATAGCTTTAGAGATGCCGAAGCCAAAATATTTACTATGCCTGATGATGTTACCACCAACTGGTCAGCGCTGTCGTTATCGTTAACAACTACTGAATCGCTTATGGTAATTACGCCGCTTATGGGGCTTGGTGGCACCACTGCAGCTATCCAGTTTACACCGTCAAACATTTGCCACGTTGACACGTCAGACCAATTGCCCGAGCCAGCCGACCTGTAATCGCCTACCGACTGCGCGTCCAGGGTGTGGATAAAGCACAAAAAAAGGCTTATAAAAAAAAGGGGTAGAATTTTCTTCATGGTTACAATTTTCCGCATAAGTTACAAACATTTAAATCACACTGCAATTAAATTAGGTGACCTTTTTTTGGGGTTTTTATAAGAACAGTTGGCGCTATTTTCACCTCTTAATAATTTCCGTTATATTTAATATATTTTCAAAAAAACTTATATAACGGCTTAAAAATTACAGGCATTTATGGCGCTAAATATTCTTTGGATAGCATTTTTTGTTATAGCGTTTGTGGTGGCAATTATCAAATTCATTTTTGTTCCCGGTAACACGGATATATTCAAAATTCTCGTTGATGGTATTTTTGATTCTGCCAAGTCTTCTGTTATAGATGTGGCCTTCCCTTTAACGGGCGTTATGGTGTTTTTTTTAGGCTTGATGAATATTGCCGAGCAAGCCGGCGCAATCCGCTGGCTTGCTCGCCTGTTAAACCCGTTTATGAAAAGACTTTTTCCCGAGGTGCCGGATGGCCACCCCGTAATGGGCGAAATGGTAATGAATTTCAGCGCCAATATGCTGGGGCTTGACAATGCTGCAACACCTTTTGGCCTTAAAGCGATGGAGAGCCTGCAAACACTTAACCCGCAAAAAGAAACTGCCACCAATGCACAGATAATGTTTGCGGGGCTGCATACCAGCGGCCTGGTGCTGATACCTTTGTCTATTTTCGCCTATCGCCTCGGGGCTGGCTCACATGATGCAACAAGTGTATTTATCCCCTGCGTAGCTGGTACTGTAATAACAACGCTTGCAACCATCATAATTCTAAGCTTAAAGCAAAAGCTAAAATGGGATTGGGTGATGATACTGTGGATGGGTAGTATAATTGCCATAATTACAGCCCTGCTGCTGTATGTCAACAGCTTGCCGCCGGTGCAGAAAAATATCTTTAGTACCGTATTTGGCAACCTTAGCCTGCTGGTGATTATTGTAGCTATTATTATTGGTGGCGTATGGAAAAAAGTTTCCATCTTCGACACTTTTATTGACGGCGCCAAAAAAGGCTTTGACGTGATATTAAAAATCATTCCCTACCTCGTAGGTATGCTGGTAGCCATAAGGGTGTTCAGGGACTGCGGCGCTTTGGGTTATTTAACGGATGGCATAGGTTTTATAGTAAAATCACTGGGTTTTAATACTGATTTTGTGCCGGCGCTTCCAACGGCTATTATGCGGCCCTTTAGTGGTGCGGGCTCAAGAGGCCTGATGCTCGATGTAATGAGGCCTGAAAATTATGGCCCCGATAGTTTTGTGGGCAAACTCGCGTGTACGCTAATGGGCTCGGCAGATACCACCTTTTACATATTTGCACTTTATTTTGGCAGCGTAGGCATTAAAAAAGTACGGTATGCTGTTTGGACTTGCATGGCAGCGGATATTATCGGCATTATTGCAGCAATTGTCATTGCCTACATTTTCTTTCAGCGGCCATGATAGTTGATAGTTTGAGTTTGTACAGGCGCTACAACAATAGTGCTGCAAGAATATAGTCTGCAAACAAGATGAGTATACAGCTTACAATTACCGATGTTGTACTGGCGCGGCCAATTTCAAGCGCTCCACCCTGTACATAATACCCGTAATAGGCGGGAATGCTGCTGATGATAAATGCAAACGTGTATGCTTTGCTTAAGGAAAAGAAAACGTTATATGCTTTAAAATTTTGATGAAGCCCAATATCAAACACGGCGCTTGATACTGCACCAGACAAATTACCTGCAAACCTGCCTCCCCATATTGCCAGCACCGTTGACAGAACAACCAACAAGGGTACTACAACCAGGGCCCCTAATATTTTTGTCATTACCAGGTAGCTTCTTGTGTTTATACCCATTATCTCCAGGGCATCTATCTGCTCAGTTGTACGCATATTACCCAGTTCGCTGGCAATTTTACTGCCTACCACACCTGCGAGCACAATACTTAGCACGGTGGGGGCAAGTTCCAGGATAACGCTGTCACGTACTATGATGGCTATTGATGCTTTGGGAATAATAGGGCTCACCAACTGGTAAGCAGTCTGCACGGTAGTTACCGCGCCCAAAAAAACAGATATTATGATAACTATGGGCAAAGATCCTATGCCAATGTCATTACATTGGTTCATAAATTCCTTCCAGTACATTTTCATGTTTTCCGGCTTCGTAAACATGCTTTTAAGCATGAGAAGGTATCGGCCAAGATGGTTTAGAAATCTTCCAATCACTGTTTCTGTTTTAAGTGTTTAAACGCGTGCCATAATTTATTTACCTGCTGCGCCGCGGTTATAGGTTAATGTCTTTTCTTTTTTAGCTTCTTCCACCATGGTGAACTTTGCACAGCCTCATTATTATCCATCCTGCATTTCAATTGTGCATCCACCACGGCAATATTGGCCATATTAATAATACTTCGTACTGAACTCCCCAACTGCAGCACGTGTACCGGTTTTTTTAATCCAAGCAAAATAGGGCCTATCGCGTCCGCGCCGCCTACTTCTTTCAGCAGGTTATAGGCCACGTTGCCGGCTGCAAGATTAGGGAATATTAATGTATTAACGTCCTGGTCAACCAATGTACTGAAAGGATAATTATCTTTTAATACATCCTTGTTAAATGGCACCCATGCCTGCATTTCACCATCTACAATCAGTGATGGATTCTTTTGCTTTAACAGCTTTGTAGCTTCAGCTACAAGCCTGGCCTCCGGTGAATCGTTGCTGCCAAAATTGCTGTAACTAAGCATGGCTATTCTTGGCACCAGGTTAAAATTTCGTACTTCCTTTGCCACCAGCAACGTAATGTCTGCAAGTTCTTCGGCTGTCGGATTAAAGTTAACGGTGGTATCTGCCAAAAACAAGGGGCCTTTTTTTGTAAGCAGCAGGTACATGCCGGCTATTTTTTTAACGCCGTCTTCGGTGCCAATTACCTGTAACGCCGGCCTTATAGCCTCCGCGTAGTTGCGCGTAAGCCCTGATATCATAGCATCCGCGTCACCCATTTCTACCATCATACAACCAAAATAATTGCGGTCGCGCATTATCTTTTTGCTCTCATAATAATTATATCCCCTGCGTTGCCTTTTTTCAAAAAAACGTTCGGCGTACTGGTTTCGTTTTCCTTCTACATCATCACTCCTTGTATCAATAATCGGCAGGTCTGAAATATCCAGGTGGTTTTCCGCGGCTATGGCGCGAATCTTCAATTCCTCGCCCAGTAATATAGGGTAAGCCACTCCTTCGTCATAAATAATTGTTGCAGCTTTTAATATTTTGTGGTTATCAGCTTCAGCAAATACTATGCGGCGGGGGTCTCGCTTAGCTTTGCTGCCCAATACCCGTATAAGCTGGTTATCCAGGCCAAGACGGTTATTTAATTCCACCACGTAGCTTTCCCAGTTTTCAATCGGCTTCTGGGCAACTCCACTTTCCATAGCTGCCTTTGCAACGGCCGGCGCCACTGTTGATAACAAGCGGGGGTCAAGCGGTTTTGGAATAATATATTCAGGCCCGAAAGCAATCTGGCGTTTGTTATAGGCCAGGTTTACAATATCCGGTACTGCAGTACGTGCCAGTTCGGCAAGCGCTTTCACAGCAGCCAGTTTCATTGCTTCGTTTATTTGCTTGGAGCGAACATCAAGCGCTCCGCGAAATATGTAGGGAAAGCCAAGTACGTTATTTACCTGGTTAGGGTAATCGCTCCGGCCAGTGGCCATAATTATGTCTTTACGGGCAGCAATTGCAGCATCGTATGTAATTTCAGGCTCCGGGTTTGCCATAGCGAACACGACTGGATTTTTCGCCATGCTCTTTATCATATCCTGCGTTACAACATTGCCAACACTTAAACCCACAAATACGTCTGCATCTTTCAAAGCTTTTTCAAGTGTTGTATCGGATTTTTTAACAGCAAATCTTCTTTTTATCTCATCAAGGTCTGTACGGCCTTCGTGCAGCACGCCATCTTTATCAAACAAGGTAAAATTCTCATATTTGGCCCCCAGCGATATATAAATCTGCGCACAGGCCATTGCTGCCGCACCTGCACCGTTCATAACAAAACGTACCTTCTCAATTTTTTTCTTTTGCAAGTCGAGGGCATTGAGCAGTGCGGCGCCGCTTATTATGGCTGTTCCGTGCTGGTCATCATGCATTACCGGTATATTCAGTTGTTCGCGCAAGGCGCGCTCTATATAAAAACACTCCGGCGATTTTATGTCCTCCAGGTTTATGCCGCCGAAGGTGGGCTCAAGCGATCTTACAATCTGAACAAATTTCTCGGGGTCTTTTTCGTTTATTTCTATATCAAAAACGTCTATATCTGCAAAAATCTTAAATAATACACCCTTACCCTCCATTACGGGCTTACCAGCTTCGGGGCCAATATCCCCCAACCCTAATACCGCAGTTCCATTGCTGATAACCCCTACCAGGTTACCCTTGGCTGTATATTTATACACCTCGTCTTTGTTAAGGGCTATTTCTTTGCAAGGCTCGGCTACACCGGGGCTGTAAGCGAGAGATAAGTCGCGCTGTGTTTTTGCTTCCTTTGTTGGCGTTACTTCAATTTTGCCAGGCCTTCCTTTGGCATGATATTCTAAAGCTTGTTCCCTTCTTAATTCATTTGACATACCTGTTGTTAAAGGTAAAAAATAGTGCCGCCTCCCGGTTTCGAAATCAAGTGCTAAAGTGAGCATGGAAATTAAATTGCAACAGTTTTACCGCTGCCGGCATTTAACCCTGTTTCAGTTTAGCTTTTATTGATAAAAAGCAAAATTAAACTAATTAACCTATTCATGCGTGCTGAGCGAGATTGTTATAGATGTTCCTCTACCGAGTACCGAACTTATTTGAAAGTCCTCCCCCAATTTTATTAATAAATCCCGGCTGAAAAGCAGCCCGAGGCCTGTGCCTTTTTCATTGTCGGTGCCGCGGGTAGAAATAAACTCCTTATTGTTTATTTTCTTTAATATATCATCCGTAATCCCAACACCTTCGTCACTCACTGACACGAGAACTTTATTCTGGGTACTGGACTGCCTGATGTATATATTTTTGCCATGCGGCGTGAATTTTACGGCATTGGACAAGATATTGCGGATTACGGTAGAAACAATATCAATGTCTGAATAAACCGTTGTGCCTGAAACAATATTATTATGCATTGTTACCCCCTTACTTATAATAGTTTGCTGGTAAAGTTCAATTACGCTATTAATCAGTTTATCTAAATCAAAATAAATTTTTTTTACGTTGATATCTATCATTTGCTCCCGGGCCCAAAGCAATGTGTTGTCGAGCATTCCCATTAAATGCTGAATATCCATTTCGAGCATTTGTGACAATTGCTTAAACTCGGTAGTATTAAGTATGCCTTCTCTTGTAAGCGTTAATGTATTCTGCACTGATGCAAGAGGAGAGCGAACATCATGTGCAATCATTGATATAAGTTTATCCTTTACGTTATTGGCGCTGGCCATTTCTTTATTTTTCAACGCCGTTTCTTCCTGCAATTTTTCAACTGCTTTAAAAGCCTCGCTTTTTTGCCGGTACATCAATACAAGCATTATTATGCCTATCATTAATAATACCGCTGCCACAAGTATTATAATAAGCCTGCTTTGCTGTTCATCATACCTGGTTTGCAAAATTTTATTTTCATTGTCCTGTCTTTCAACGCCAACTTCAATGCGCATTCGTTCTGTAGCCCTGCCCCTTTTTTCATTTATCACCGAATCGTTTAACAACCTGTATCGCTGCAAAACTGAAAATGCATCTTTAAAATTATTCATTGCTGAATCGGCAACAGCCAGGTACCGTAAGCACTCCAGTTGCCGCTCTTTGTCCCCGGCTACCTGCAGGGTGGCAATTTCGTTGGTAAGCATTGCTATTGCCTTCTTATAGTCCCCTTTGGCAATGGCAACCCTGCTAATACCAATAGCCGCATGCGCGTGGTCGGCAGGCGCGCCCGGGTACCGGTTGTAAATATCCAGCTCGTTGTTAAAATATTTTTCCGACTCATCATACAGTTTTTGCCGCATGGTAACACGGCCAAGCTGGTGATAAGTTTCTGCTACCTGGTAAGGCTCGTCCCAAAGCTCAAAAAGCCGGAGCGCAGTGTCTAAATGCGGCCTCGCAAGGTTATAATATTTAAGCTGAAGATAAACTTTTGCAATATCCACATGGCACAGAGCTATCCTGTCCGTGTCGCCTGCAGTAATAAATATGCTTTTGGCCTTTTTTATATATTGCTCCGCTTCAAGATACTGCCCCTTTCCAAGATAGTCCGTACCAAGCTGGTGATAGGGGTAGGCTATATCGATAGGGTCACTGCTTTTTTTGGCGATGCTCAGTGACATAAATGCATATTGAAGTGATTTATCCCAGTCTTCTTCTAACTCGTAAACGTAAGCAATACCGTCATAAGCGTCCTGCACAATGTAATTTGAGTCAATGCTTTTACCTATATCTGCTTCCTTTAAATATCCAATCAGGGCATCAGTAGTTCTGTTTCGCCACGTATCTACACTGGCAAGCCGGGATAAGGAGAGAGCAATACTATACTTATTGCCAATCTTTGCAGAAATGTTTTTTGCCTCGTTGGCATAATCAGCCGATTTTTCCAGGTTAACCGTTTGGTATAAGGAACTTACATATAGCAATGCATTCACCTTTGCCGTGTCATCTTTTTTATACTGCCTTATAACAGCGAGGGTGCTGTCTATTTCTTTGTTCTGCGCATGACAGAAAGATGAAATTGGCAGAAGAAGCAGGATAATTATCCTGCGCAGAAAAGTTGATATTGACAGTTTAGTTTTCAAATACTGCAAAGGGTTACGGAGTGCGCCTATTTACAGGTGAGCACTGCGCCAAGCCATGCCATCATGCCGATACCTGTTTCAATGGCCCGCTCGTCAATGTTAAATTTAGGTGTATGTACGTTATGAACAATACCTTTTTCTTCGTTTCTTACACCAAGCCGGAAAAAACAGCCCGGTATATGCTGTGTATAATAGCCAAAATCTTCCGCGCCCATGCGCAATTCAGTTTCAGAAACGTTCTCCTCCCCCATATACTTATTGGCAAGCTCCCAGGCTGCACCGGTAAGGTCAGGGTTGTTGTCAACAGTTGGGTAACCAATATCAATATGTAAATCAACCTCAGCACCCATAGCCTCAACAATGCCTTTTGTTTGCCGGCGGATAAGCTCGTGTGCTTTAAAGCGCCAGGTTTCATCCATTGCCCTGAAGGTGCCCATTAACTTTACTTCGCTGGGAATAACATTTGTTGTAAACCCGCCGTGAATGGAACAGATTGATAACACTGACGGCGACGTGGGATTATTATTACGCGAAATAATTTGTTGCAGGCTTACAATAAGCTGTGACGCGATAAGTATAGTATCGGCTGTTAAGTGCGGCGCAGCAGCATGGCCGCCTTTACTTTTGATGGTTATGTAAATTTCATCAGCACTGGCCATTACCCTGCCTTTTCTAAAGCTAAGCTTCCCTGTCTCAAGCCCGGGGTTAACATGCAGTGCAACAATAGCCTGTGGAACAGGGTTGGCTAGCACGCCTTCTTTAATCATCAGGCTCGCACCACCAGGGTTTCTTTCCTCCCCCGGTTGAAAGATAAGCTTTACAGTACCCTCCCATTCACCCCGTAATTCGTGCAATATTTTGGCTGCCCCCAATAAACAGGTAGTGTGCACATCATGCCCGCACGCATGCATTATACCGCTGTTTTGGGATTTGTAGGTTACTTCATTTTCTTCCTGTATCGGCAGGGCATCCATATCAGCGCGCAGTGCTATTATCCTTGCGTTAGGGTTTTTGCCCTCTATTATCGCTACCACCCCTGTTTCAGCCATTACTGTACAGGCAATGCCAAACTTTGCCAGCTTTGACTGTACAAATTTTGACGTTTCAAACTCTTTATAACTTAACTCGGGGTGCGCGTGTATATGCCTTCTTATTGCTATAAAATCCCCGGCATATCCTGCTGAAAGGCTCTTTATCTTTTCTTGTAGCATTGCTGTTGTCTTACTGGGTGGCAGTGGCAGGGGTATACGTATCTGGCACATATTCAATAATATCTTCTACAATATATATCCCCCCATCATACACTTTGGCTAATTCGTCTTTAAAGTTTTCCGCATCCTCTTTACTGGTAAAATTACCCACCTTAACCCTGAAGTAAGGAGAAAGGTAAGAAAGATAGGCTCTTTGGTAAGGAAAGTTCTGTAAAACAATTTCCCGGGCTTTTGTGGCTTCCGCCCGGCTGTGCGTTGTCATAATCAGCAGCCTGAACCCTTTATAATGGCCATCAGGGGTTAACCTCAATGAACTTGCATTAATTTCAGCCTGTTTAGCCGCAAGGGTATCAAGCCTTGGGTCTTTATGCACTATAATGGTATCAGCAGCAAAACATTGAGGCGAGAACCCCAGCAGCAAACACACTAAAATCCATTTCATCATACACACAATTTAGCTGCAAGTTAGCAATAAAAAAGCAAGAAGGCAATCAGTAGCCGCCGGGAATGGAAGATGTGCTGCCAGCAATCGCAACACCGGCACTGCACCCAAGCCTTGCCGCACCAGCCTCAATAAGCTGCTTTGCAAATTCATAGGTGCGTATGCCACCGGATGCTTTTATTTTTACCTGTTCCGGCAAATGCATGCGCATTAACTGTACAGCTTCAACTGTCGCGCCCTTTTCTGCATACCCTGTAGAAGTTTTTAGAAAGTCTACCGCCGCCGCCCCATACAGGTCGCAGCATTTAATAATTTCATCATTAGTAAGTACACCGCTTTCAATAATTATCTTTACCACCTTGCCCTTATTTTTAGCCACCGGCATGATATGGTTTATTTCGTTGGCAAGGTATTGCCAGTCGTTATTTTTAAGCGCTATAAGATTAATTACAATATCCAGTTCATCCACGCCATCCATTATGGCGAGTATTATCTCCGCAATTTTGGCCTCTACCGCTGAATAACCGAAAGGGAAACCAATTACCGTAGCCACTTTAACATTGCCGCCCTGCACCAACTGCTTTGCCAGTTTTACAAACGGCGGCGGAACACACACCGCTGCAAACTGGTATTGTTTCGCTTCTGCACAAAGCTTTTCAATATCAGCAATAAGCGTTGTCGGTTTGAGCAGAGTGTGGTCTATGTAAGATGCAATATTCATTGTAGTTAAGAGTTAAAAGTGATTAGTTAAGAATATATTATACATATTACTCTTTTACAACCCTGGAGCTTTTACAATTGATGACAATATTTTCGTAAGCTCTTCAATATCTTTCAAAAAAGAATTCGCAATCTTTAATTCAAGGATGTCAGTATCCTTCATAAGCCTTATCCAGTATTTTGCCTCACGTGCTTCTTTATAAGCAATCGCCATTTTAGCAGAAAACTCTTTACGACTGAAACCACCCAGGGCTTCTTCAACATTTGCGCCAATTGAGGTACCGGCTGTTAATAATTGATTGCATAAAGAAAGAAGATATTTTTCTTTATTGCACAAAAACAAATGCAATTTGATTATTCTAATCGCAAACAAATACGACTTCTCTGCAATGATACTCTGTTTCATAAAAATGAGTTTGCATTAAAACAAGCAAACTCATTCATTTGAAACTATTTTCAGATATTTCTTTTATTTCATACTTAACTCTCCGCCCTTAATTCTTAACTCATAACTTTTAACTTTTTACGCTTCCCTTCCGTGGCAATTTTTGTACTTCTTGCCACTGCCGCAGGGACAAGGGTCGTTACGGCCTATTTTCGGACCTACTTTTATGGGCTCCTGCTTAACCGGCGTCGGGTCGTTATAGTCATTTTCGTTAGCGGCATAATCACTGCCGGCCGCATCAATTTGCTCTTTATTGGCACGCATGCGGCTCATGTCCGTTTTCTTTTCACGGCCTTCACGTATAGGGGCGTTGTTACCACCCGATTGTTCTGCAGGTATATCTGCATGGCACAGGAAGTTCACAATTTCCTTGTTTATTTCACTGTCCATCTGCCTGAACAGGTTGTATGCTTCGCCTTTATAAATAACCAGCGGGTCTTTCTGTTCGTAATGTGCCGTCTGCACACTTTGCTTTAAATCGTCCATGGAACGCAGGTGCTCTTTCCATGCCTCGTCAATAAATGCCAGGGTAGCTGTTCTTTCCACCGCGTTTGCCAGTTCTCCACCATTTGATTTTATGGTTTTATCAAGGTTTGCCAGTACCTGCATGCCTTTTCTGCCATCCGTAAACGGCACTACTACATTTTCAATATTTGCACCCTGTGTCTGGCGTATGTTTTTAAAGATGGGTAATACCTTAGCCATCAAATCCTGCCTTTGGCGCTTATAATTAGCAGATGCTTCATTATACAGCCTGTCGGCAAGTTCAGTTTCGTTATCTTTCTCCAGTTCTTCAGCGGTAATAGTCGTATCTAAGCCAAGGTTCACAATCACTTCCAGCCTGAAACCCTCAAAGTCGTTATTTTCCTTAAAGGTATTAACAAGCCCCTGCGCTACATCATAAAACGAATTATCAAGGTCAAGCGCCAGCCGTTCACCAAACAATGCGTGGTTACGTTTTGTATATATAACGGTACGCTGCTTGTTCATTACATCATCATACTCCAGCAAACGCTTACGTATACCAAAGTTGTTTTCTTCCACTTTTCTTTGCGCGCGTTCAATAGATTTTGTAATCATGCTGTGCTGAATCACCTCCCCTTCCTTATAACCGGCAAAATCCATCACTTTGGCAATACGTTCACTGCCAAACATACGCATCAGGTCGTCTTCAAGCGCTACATAAAACTGCGAAGAACCCGGGTCGCCCTGCCTGCCTGCGCGGCCACGCAACTGCCTGTCTACACGACGGCTTTCATGGCGTTCTGTACCAATAATAGCAAGACCGCCCGCCTCTTTCACACCTGGCCCAAGTTTAATATCCGTACCGCGGCCTGCCATGTTTGTTGCGATGGTAATGGCGCCTGCCAAACCTGCTTCGGCAACAACCTGCGCCTCGCGTGCGTGCTGCTTGGCATTAAGTACGTTATGCGGAATTTGTTTTTGCCTCAGCATACGGCTAAGCAACTCACTTACTTCAACTGATGTTGTACCTACCAGCACCGGCCGGCCGGCATTACGCAGCTCATTTATTTTTTCAATTACCGCCCCGTATTTTTCACGCTTTGTTTTATATACAAGGTCATGCTCGTCATTACGAATCACAGGTATATTTGTCGGCACGGTAACAACATCCAGCTTGTAAATATCCCAAAACTCTGCTGCCTCTGTTACCGCTGTACCGGTCATGCCGCAAAGCTTGTGGTACATACGGAAATAGTTCTGCAGCGTAACTGTAGCGTATGTTTGGGATGCCGCTTCAATCTTTACATTTTCTTTTGCTTCAATAGCCTGGTGAAGCCCATCGCTGTAACGGCGCCCGTCAAGAATACGGCCTGTTTGTTCATCTACTATTTTTACAGCACCATCAAGCACCACGTACTCAACATCTTTATCAAATAAAGTGTACGCTTTTAATAACTGCTGTACCGTATGTATGCGGTCAGCCTTTACCGCGTATTCGTTCAAAAAGCTCTCTTTCTTGTGAAGCTTCTGTTCCGTGGTAAGCGTTGCATCATTATCAATCGCAGCAAGATCAACACCAATATCGGGTATGATGAAAAAGTTAGGGTCTTCACCCGCGCGGGTTATCAGGTGTATGCCTTTATCGGTCAGTTCAACCGAATTATTTTTTTCGTCTATATAAAAATAAAGCTCCTCGTCAGCCTTAGGCATTTCACGCTGCTGGTCAGCAAGGTAGTAGTTTTCCGATTTTTGCAGTTTTTGGCGAACACCCGGTTCACTCAAAAATTTTATCAATGCACCTGTTTTCGGCAAACCGCGCTGCGCCCTGAATAGCGCAAGGCCGCCATCTTTCGGGTCGTCATTCCCTTCGCCGATTTTCTTTCTTGCTTCATTCAAAAACTGGTTAACTGCGCGTTTTTGCGCCTCAACCAGTTTTTCAATACGCGGCTTCAATTCAAAAAACTGCTGCGTTGTATTGTCTTTACCAACAGGGCCTGATATAATTAACGGGGTACGCGCGTCATCAATCAACACTGAGTCAACTTCATCCACCATAGCGTAATGGTGCTTGCGCTGCACCATTTCATCCGGGCTGTGCACCATGTTATCGCGCAGGTAATCAAAACCAAATTCATTATTGGTACCGTAGGTAATATCAGCCAGGTAAGCCTTGCGCCTTTCGGCGGTATTGGGTTGATGCTTGTCAATACAATCAACAGTTAACCCAAGCCATTCAAATATGGTTCCGTTCCATTCACTGTCGCGCCGGGCGAGGTAATCATTCACCGTTACTATATGCACACCCTGGCCAGCCAGCGCATTCAGGTAAGCAGGCAATGTTGACACCAGCGTTTTACCTTCGCCGGTGGCCATTTCAGCAATTTTACCCTGGTGCAATACTATACCACCAATCAACTGCACATCGTAATGCACCATGTTCCATGTGACGGTGCCGCCGGCGGCAGTCCACGTATTTTTAAAAATGCTGTTGTCACCTTCAATCCGCACATAGTCTTTCTTAACGCTGAATTCCCGGTCAAGCGGCGTTGCTGTGGCAATAAGCTCCGCATTATCTTTAAAGCGACGGGAAGTTTCTTTTACCACTGCAAAAGCTTCCGGTAAAATTTCATCCAGTATTTTCTCAATTTCCTTATCGCGGTCTTTTTTCAGTTCATCAACTTCCTTGTAAATAGCATCCCTTTGCAACATTTCTGTTTCGGGCAGGTTTTCGGCCTCCTGTTGTTTAGCCACAATGGCAGCATCAATTTCAGTTAAATGACTTTTTATCCGTTCCTTAAATTCCGCAGTTTTGCTACGCAATGCATCATTGGATAATGATTGAAATTCCTGGAAGTATTTATTTACCTGCTGGACCCGTGGCTCAATCTGTTTAACATCCTTTTCCGATTTATTACCACCGAGTAACTTTCCTAAAAAGCCTAACATTAGTTATAATTTTATTGTATGCTGCCAAACACACGGCACGCCGCTTGCCTTTGCAGTTGAAATTCGATTTAGCAAATTTTCCCACACAAAAACAATGCTTACCTTATTTTTCGTCAAAATGGCAGCATTTTGGGGGATGCAAAGGTAATCAATTTGGTTAAGGTGTAACAATGGCTTTTATACTGCGGTCACTTTATCAATTCCTTAACTAACAAATACGGGTTCAAGGGTATTGTAAGTAAGCCAAACCCTTTTTTTCTTTGGTGAAATAAACAGAAAAACGCCCCGGTATGAAAGTTTTTTTACCCGCATTAACCCTGGTTGCACTGCTACAGGCCTGTACCAGCAACGAAATAGGTAATAGTAAAGATGTTAACCCCGACGCTATTTACAGGAGTTACAACATTAGTTATTCGGAAGGAGATGATGTTGTATGGTGCAGGTGCCAGTTTAGGTTTGCCGGAAAAAACGGTACTACACTGATACTTGCAAGCCCCGGTAGTATTGAACTGGACAGCCAAAAACTTTATCTTGACAGTTCGTCATATAGTGGCGCTTTTTATTATGCTCAACGGCAATTTAACCAGTTTGAGGGTACGCATACGCTTACTTACAAGGACATTAATGGCAACACATTTCCCCAGCAATTTGTATTTACCCCTTTTACGCTGGTGACCAAAATACCAGCCGAAATTACGGCTACCGACCTGCCATTGAGCTTTACCGGGATGAAAGACGGGTTTATTATACGTGTTGAGGTAGCAGACACCTCATCCAATACAGAAGACATTTATGAAACAGATACAGTACAAAACAACGGCATAGTAATAAAAGGCAATGAGCTTGCCAAATTAAAGGACGGCCCGTTAGATATAAGTTTTTATGCTGATAACAACTTTCCGCTCGACAACCCTGCTAAACAAGGCGGGACACTTAACCTGTTTTATAAGCTTAAATACCAGGAAACAGTACTGAAAAAATAATTTACGGCAGTGCAAAAAACGGCTTTAGGGGTAACGGTAATTTTATGCCCTAAAAACTGGAAATTCACGGGCAAACTGCTACTTTTGCAGCCGATTTAGAGGTAGGTTGTTTATTAATATGGTGGGTTTAATATTGGTTATCAACAAGTTAATCCCCTCCAACCTCGTAAACAATCAGCCTTTTCAAACATTCAAACAATAAAAGAATGCCCGGCCAGTTAAAAGAAGTACGCAACAGGATAAAATCAGTACAGTCTACCCAGCAAATTACCAAGGCAATGAAAATGGTTAGCGCTGCTAAATTACGCCGCGCACAGGATGCCATTATACAAATGAGGCCCTATGCTACGAAGCTGCAGGAAATGCTGAGCAATATTGTAAGTAATATGGAAGGCGGCGCCAATATAAAATTGGCGGAAGAGCGGCCTGTTGAAAAGGTGCTGCTGATAGTAATAACCAGCGACCGTGGCTTGGCCGGCGCTTATAACTCAAACATTGTTAAGCTGGCAAAGGAAACCATTGCCCAAAAATATGCATCACAGGCGGCCAAAGGCAATGTAACCATTTGGAACATTGGCAAAAAGGGGTTTGAAAGCCTTACCCGCGCCGGTTATAAGACGAACGATACGTATAAAGATATTTTTCTTAGCCTTAATTTCCATTCAGTACAGGCTGCTGCGCAGGCAGCCATGAAGGCTTTTGAAAACAAAGAGTTTGATGCCGTTGATATAATATACAGCGAATTTAAAAATGCCGCTACACAGCGTTTCCTGGTGGAACAGTTTTTGCCCATACCCAAGGTTACCAAAAAAGAAGGCGCTAAAAAGGCGGACTTTATTTTTGAGCCGGAAAAAGACAAGTTGATAGCCGAATTGATGCCTAAAATTTTGAACATGCAGTTATATAAAGCCGTATTAGATGCAAACGCCAGCGAACATGGTGCACGCATGACAGCGATGGACAAAGCCAGTGATAACGCCAACGAAATTTTAAAGCAACTTAAAATATCCTATAACAGGGCACGCCAGGCAGCCATCACCACAGAACTTACAGAAATTGTGAGCGGCGCTGCAGCATTGCAGGGATAATAAACTTGCCTCTAAAGGGTTAAAAACAAATACATAAACCTTCCAATTTAATTAGCCGTCAGGGGCAGAGGCTTATGGAACTAAGCGAAATAATACCACATATTGAAGCACTCATTTTCGCCAGTGAAAAACCACTGACGGCAATGGATATTGTGGAACTTATTAATACAGCGTTTGGCTTTATGGAAGAACGCATCACGCTGGACCAGGTGGAGAGTTGCCTGGAGGGGATTAAAGAAAAATACGAGAGTGAGTTTTACCCGTTCGAAGTAAGGCAAAGCGGGGGCGGATGGCAATTTCTTACCAAAAAAGATTTCTATAAAACCATTGCGCAGCTTAACGGCGATAAGTTTTTAAAACGCCTGTCGACAGCAGCGCTGGAAACGCTGGCCATCATTGCCTACAAACAACCCGTTACCAAGGGCGAAATTGAAGCCATACGTGGTGTTAACAGCGATTACAGCATACAAAAATTGCTGGAAAAAGAGCTGGTGATAATATCAGGCCGTAACGAGCACATGCCCGGCAAGCCGCTGGTATATATCACCTCCAAAACGTTTATGGATTATTTCGGTATTAACTCCCCCAACGACCTCCCCAAAATAAAGGAAGTATTTACTGAGCAGCTGGTAGAACCAACATTGATACGCCCCGAAGATGCCGAAGCAGTGCAGGATGAGGCTGTGTTAAACACACTTGCAGTAAACGAAGAAGGGAATCTTATAGAGGAAGAAAGTAATGACGAAACATCAAAGCGAAAGGATGACGAAACACCTGCAGGGGATACTGAAGAGTAATGTAATAATTATATGCTCAAACAAAATTCACAAAGTCCTCGTTACACGGGGGCTTTTTTATTATACAACAACAATCATTTATTCAAATCGTATCTTCGTAATCATGTCGCAACATTTAACAAGGAAACAGCTAATAGCAGCAGCCGATGAATTTGGTACACCGGTGTACGTGTACCACGCAGAAAAAATTAAAGAACAACTGCATGAACTGGAAAGTGCATTTTCAGGATGCAATGCAAGGTTTTATTACGCCTGTAAAGCATTAACCAATATAAACATTCTTAAGCTTATAAAACAATATGGGGCCAATCTTGATTGTGTTAGCATAAACGAGGTTAAGCTTGGCCTTAAAGCAGGCTTTGAGCCGGAGCAAATTTTATTTACCCCAAACTGCGTTGACTTTGAAGAAATAGAAGCGGGTAAGGCCCTGGGTGTAACTGTTAATATTGACAACATAAGCATACTGGAACAGTTTGGCAACAAATACGGCGGCACCTACCCCATATGTATACGGCTTAACCCGCATATTATGGCTGGTGGAAACTTTAAAATATCAACAGGCCACATTGACAGCAAATTTGGTATTTCCATACACCAGATGCGCCATATTGAGCGTATTATAAAAACAACCGGCATTCATGTAGCCGGGTTGCACATGCATACCGGCAGCGAAATTAAAGACCTGAATGTGTTTTTACAGGGGCTGGAAGTGATGTTCGACCTGGCAAGGCATTTCCCGGAAATAAGGTTTATCGATCTTGGCAGTGGTTTTAAAGTACCCTACAAAGATGATGATGTAAAAACCGATGTACACAGCCTTGGTAAAAAAGTCTGCGAAGCTTTTACTCAATATGAAAAAGAAAATGGCAAAAAATTAGAGATTTGGTTTGAGCCGGGCAAATACCTGGTAAGTGAGGCCGGCTATTTTGTAGTTAAAGCCAATGTAGTTAAGCAAACAACCGCTACGGTATTTGCAGGCGTAAACTCTGGTTTTAATCACCTTATCCGCCCCATGTTTTACGAAGCGTACCATCGCATCGAGAACATAACCAACCCGCACGGGCCATTACGTATTTATACTGTAGTAGGCAATATATGCGAAACAGATACGTTTGCGTGGGACAGGAAGATCAACGAAGTGCGGGAAGGTGACTATCTGGTATTTTATAATGCCGGCGCATACGGTTTTGAAATGAGCAGTAACTTTAACTCGCGCTTAAAACCAGCCGAAGTATTGTATAAAGACGGCAAAATGCATCTTATCCGTAAAAGAGATGAGTTTGAGGACTTGTTAAAAAACCAGGTGGAAGTGCTGTAAGGAAAAAACAAAAAGAATTGGAGAAGCGGTAATGATAAAAGTAACAAATATTAAAAAGTCGTTTGGTGAGCGTGTCATCCTGGAAGGTATTAGCGCGGTAATGGACACAGGTAAATGCAACCTCATAATCGGCACCAGCGGCAGTGGCAAAACGGTATTAACCAAGTGTATTGTTGGATTGTTTCAGCCAGACGAGGGCGAAATATTGTTCGATGGGCTGAACATGGTAACCATGGACTCGCATGAAAGAAAGTCGTTGCGCCAGCAGATTGGCATGCTTTTCCAGGGCTCAGCGTTATTTGACTCAATGACTGTTGAGCAAAATGTTATGTTTCCTCTGAATATGTTTTCACGTATGAGCTACAGCGATCGCAAGAAAAGGGTCGACGAAGTTTTGGCCCGCGTAAATCTTAAAGACGCACACAAAAAATACCCGGCTGAAATAAGCGGAGGCATGAAAAAAAGGGTAGGCATTGCGCGCGCTATTGTTCTAAACCCGAAATATCTTTTTTGTGATGAGCCCAACTCAGGGCTTGACCCGCAAACCTCTTTACTGATAGACAAACTTATTAAAGAAATTACTACTGATTATAATATTACCACCATTGTTGTTACGCACGACATGAACAGTGTTATGGAAATAGGCGATCATATTGTTTACCTGTATGGTGGCCGCAAAGAATGGGAAGGCAACAACAAAGAAATTATCTTCAATAAAAACGAGCGCCTGAACAGTTTCATTTTTGCATCAGAATTTTTACAGGATGCAAAAGATATGCGTATGCTTGAAATGAAAGGAAAAATTTCTAACGATCGCAATATGGATGAAATGCTGAAATAGCGGTGCCAATTTCTAATATTATCTTTTTCTCAATTATAACATTGTTAACACCATAGTTTTAGCTGTTGGGTAATTTTATGCAAAACAATGCTGCATGAAACCTATTGTACACACGTTAACCTTGTTAATACCAATTATTTTTTTTGCCTGCTCAAAGCATAATGATGTTACCCCGGCACCCGCTCCCAAACCGGTTTATATAAAAGATACCAGCGCCCTGTTGTTTAAAGCAGTACCGCTTTCTGACAAAGAAGTAAAAGTGTCTTTTTTATATCGTGCCCAGCCCAGCAATCTTATTTCACTTTTGCTAAAAAAAGATACAGCCACCATCGGCACATTTACTATAAACAACGACATGAATGATGTTTTTTCCGCCGATATTATTTACAACTTTAGTGAAGGCAGCAATTATAGTTTCGTTGTAATGACAAACGCCGTCAACGATACCTCTTATCGTTATACTATAAAGAATTACAGCCACGTATATAAAAGCGCCTACAGTTATAAAAAATTGCTTTCTACCCAACAAAATATTGACTTTGATATTTCCCCTTCACGTAATTATATTTTTGTAGAAGACGACAGCAATAATGTAATAACCCTAAAAAGGCTTTCCCTTATAAGTGATGCAGTGGATTATGTAAAGCCTGATTATTATTGCCCGCAGGTAAGGGCCATTGCCGACGACGAGTTTACCATTTCAACAAATCTTTACCCGACGCAGACGCCCGGCACTGACTCATTGGCGCTGGCAACCTATAACCTGACAACGGGTAAAACACGTTTTATTGACTGGGGCTCCAGCGGCTACGGCAGGGTATCTCGCGTGGTAAATAATCACATACTGGTTACCAATCCCGTATTTACCGGCAGCACTGTTTCACTTGTCAATCTTATCAACGGCAGTAAACTAATTTATCCCGGCAACCTTATAAACTTCGCAACGGTTAGAGAGCACAACTACGACAATATATATTTTCAAAACCAGGTCATAAATACGGCAAATGGTAACATTTTTAGCCCTCTTTCAACGGGTGGTGATGAAGGGATCGAGTATTATGACAATTCCACCGGGCTCGGCATCACTTCTACGTATTCCGTCATCAAAAACCCGGCAGATGTATATTATACAAGCAGCATGGCTATTTACAGTGGTCAAAGTAAAGTATATGCAAGTGATACTATAGGCAACAGGGAATTCTCGTTTCCGAAAATATTAAAAGAGTTAAATAACAGTATTGTGTTTTATCAAACGTTTGGATACGATACGGCTTTTAACGTCAATAAAATAGATGGTTATTATTCCCTTAACACCAGCACCAAAAAAATCGTGCTTTTACAATGCGACAGCCAGGTGAATGTCAATGATTTTCAGCTTACCGACAAGGATGTCATATCAGTTAGGCCGGATGGCATTTACAGGCTCACCAAACAATAACAAAGGCTTTTACAAGCTGCACACAAACCAAACTTTAAAACTTAAAACTTAAAACTTAAAACGTTTCGCTTAATTTTGCCCCCAACTTAAAAAATTGCACATGTCAGTTTTAGTTAACAAGCGTTCTAAAATTATTGTTCAGGGCTTTACTGGTACAGAAGGCACTTTTCACGCAGGACAGATGATTGAGTACGGAACAAATGTTGTTGGAGGTGTAACACCCGGCAAAGGAGGAAGCACACATTTAGACAGGCCAGTTTTTAATACGGTAGCTGATGCCGTTAAAACCACCGAGGCTGACGTTAGTATAATATTCGTTCCCCCTGCGTTTGCAGCCGATGCAATAATGGAATCGGCTGAAGCAGGTATCGGTTTGGTGGTTTGTATTACCGAAGGCATCCCCGTGCAGGATATGGTAAAGGTTAAAAATTATTTGCAGGGCAGCAGCACGCGCCTTATAGGGCCTAACTGCCCGGGCGTTATTACGGCCGGAGAAGCTAAAGTAGGTATCATGCCCGGCTTTATTTTTAAACCGGGTAACATTGGTATTGTGTCAAAATCGGGTACGCTTACGTACGAGGCTGCCGACCAGACCGTTAAGGCCGGCATGGGCATTACCACCGCTATTGGCATAGGTGGCGACCCAATAATTGGTACTACTACAAAAGAGGCTGTTGAGTTGTTAATGAATGACCCTGCAACAGAAGGCATTATTATGATTGGTGAAATTGGTGGTGGAATGGAAGCAGAAGCCGCACGATGGATAAAAGAAAATAACAAAAAACCGGTAGTTGGCTTTATTGCAGGCCAAACTGCACCAGCAGGCCGTAGAATGGGCCATGCGGGGGCAATAATAGGCGGTGCTGATGATACTGCTGCGGCCAAGATGAGGATTATGGCCGAATGTGGCGTACACGTTGTTGCAAGCCCCGCCGATATTGGTAAAACAATGGCAGAAGCACTAAAGAAGTAACTTGCAGCTATTGGTTAATGTGCTGTGTTTAGTAAGAATAATTTGCATTATAATAAATAAAAATGCCCCTAGCCGGGGCGTTTTTATTTATCGTCTATAAAGCGAATAAAGGTTCAGCCCTGTATTTGGGTTTTTGCAGCTCCGCCGTTTACTTTCATTTTTTTATTTACACAGTGCGGCATAATTGTTGGTTAAGATTGTTGCTGTTACATAAAATCCGTTTTGCATACAGCTTTACCTTTGTACATTCACGAAAAATTTAATTTGTTTCCATGCAAACCGCAGAAGATATTAAGCAGTTGAACGAAAAAATCCAATACGCATCCGGGTTTATTGACAGAATAAGACAGGAAATGGCTAAAGTGGTTGTAGGGCAACAATACATGGTTGACCGTCTTTTAATAGGCCTGTTGAGTAATGGCCATGTATTGCTGGAAGGCGTACCCGGTCTTGCCAAAACACTTACCATAAAATCACTTGCCCAAACGGTGCATGGCAAGTTTAGCCGTATACAATTTACACCCGACCTGTTGCCCGCTGATGTAACAGGCACCATGATATATAACCAGCCGCGCAATGAGTTTACCGTACGCAAAGGCCCCATTTTTGCTAATTTTATTTTGGCGGATGAAATAAACCGTGCCCCCGCAAAAGTGCAGAGCGCCCTGCTGGAAGCCATGCAGGAAAGGCAAATTACAATCAGCGAAACAACCTACCTGCTTGAAGAGCCGTTTTTGGTATTAGCTACGCAAAACCCACTTGAGCAGGAGGGCACTTATCCCCTGCCGGAAGCACAGGTAGACCGTTTTATGCTTAAGGTAATTGTTGATTACCCCAACAAAAAGCAGGAGCAGTTAATTATCCGCCAGCAAGTAATGGGTATGCAACTGCCAAAAATAAACCAGGTAGCCAGCATGCAGGAGATTGTTTCAGGGAGGGCTCTTACGCGCGAGGTTTACATGGATGAAAAAATTGAACAATACATTGTTGATATAGTGTTTGCCACCAGGTATCCCGGCGAGTACGGCCTGGGCAAGCTAAAAGAACTTATCAGCTACGGAGGCTCACCAAGAGCAAGCATTAATCTTGCATTGGCCGCAAAGGCTTACGCTTTTATGGAAAAAAGAGGTTTTGTTATACCGGATGATATAAAAGCTATTTGTAAGGATGTTATGCGCCACCGCATAGGGCTTACTTATGAAGCCGAAGCGGAAAATGTAACAAGTGAAAAGATTATTGATGAGATATTAAAAACTATCCAGGTGCCTTAACCTATTCACCTATTCCTTTCAACCCGGCATCTATTTTCTACTTTTCTTCTTTGGCGACCCTTGTTGGTGTATCCTTACCGCTGACAATAGTTTGTGAACTTATAGCAATGGCCTTGATTATCTCAGCCATATTACCCATATCAAGCGTGCTTATCTCGTCGGTTACTTTATGGTAATTAGGTTCGTTATCCATTTTTGAGGTAGATATGGTGTGCGCCGGTACCCCTACCCTGGCAAGCGAAGCGTTGTCTGAACGGTAAAACAAATTCTCCTTCGTGTATGGGTCAGGATAAAAAGTAAAATTACTGCCTTTTAAATTATCCTGTAATATCTTACCCATATCAGTTTTATCATACCCGGTTATATAAGCTGAATTCTTGCCCCACTTGCTTTCTGTTCCAATCATTTCAATATTAAACATGGCTTTAACCTCGTCCGGGTTAACCTGTTTTGAAAAATATGTCGAACCTATTTCGCCAATTTCTTCGGCAGAAAAAGCAACAAACAGTAAAGTACGCTGGTTATTATGCATAGCCTTAAAATATCTCGCAAGCATTATCACAGCCGTGGTACCGGCAGCATCATCGTTTGCGCCGTTGTATATTGAATCTCCGTTCACCGGTTTACCTACGCCAAGGTGGTCATAATGCGCGGAAAAAATTACGTATTCATTGGGTTTGCTTTTGCCGGGCAACATACCGGCGATATTATTTAAGGGCATTCTTTCAAAAGATTGCTTTGCCGTAATTGAATAATGAGTAGGCGTTGTATTACTTACAACAAAAATAACCGTCATGGAAGAAGATAATATTTGCCGCGCAAAGCGTTTTATCCTGGGCAGGCTTTTTTCAAAGCTGCTGTCCATAAACACAACTGTGTTCTTTCCTGAATTAACTGCGCCAAGTACAACATTAATAAAATTGTCGCTTGCGCCCGCTGTTACTGTTTCAAAACCCGACTTCTCATTAATGTTTACATCCTCCCGGGCAGAAATAATAACAAGGTCGTCATCCGGTACGGAGATGCCATCAAGTTGTGCTGAAGCACTGATTAACTTTGGCCGCAGCATTTCAAAATGCTGGTGGAAATCATTCGCTCCTTTCAGTGGCTTAAGCCCGGCTTTTTTAAATTCGCTAATTATAAAATCAGCCGCTTTATCAATATCAGGTGTAAATACTTTTCTTCCCCTTAAACTGTCTGATGATAAAACACTTTCAATCTTCTCAACTGCAGCCGCATTAATAATGGTGTTTATTTTTTGCGCCTGCAAAAAACCGCAAAAAAGCATTGCCGGAATAACAATAATTTTCTTCATCATAAAATTCTCATGTGTGTAATAAGCTACCTCAACGTGGGTAACAAAGAAATAAAGATAGGGTTATAAATCAAAGAATAATGTTTTAATGGCCGCAACATCCATCAAAAACATACCTGTATTTCGCCGCATTGTCATAGTTTTATTGCTTTAATAGTGATGCTTATGCGAAAAGTTTTGTTTGTTTTGTTAATAGGAGCCTTTGCCTGCGCCAATGCCCAGCAGCTAACAGTAGAAAAAATTATGCAGGACAGTAAGTGGATTGGAACATCACCCTCCAGCCCCATCTGGTCGCAGGACAGCAAAACAATATTGTTCAGATGGAACCCCGAAAAAGCGATATCTGATTCAAGCTATGCTTATACCCTTAACAGCAGCGCCCCTGTTAAGCGGAGCTATAACGAAGCCCAGGCCGCTGCTTCCATGAGCGGCGGCGTTTATAACCAAAAGCATACACAACTTACTTACGAAATGAAGGGGGATATTTACCTGCTTGACATAAACAGCAATACAGTTAAACGCATTACACAAACAGAAGATTATGAGAGCAACCCCACGTTTGTACACAACGATGAATGGATTGTATACGAAAGAGGACACAACCTTTTTGCATGGAATATAAAAGATGGTACCACAAAACAATTAACACTGTTTGTAAACGGCAGCGCTGCAAAAGGTAAAAAACTATCGGAAGAGGAAGAGTTTGTAAAAGATGAGCAGGAGGAAACATCGGATATTATAAAAGAGCGGAAAAATAAAGCGGATGCCCGCAAAGCCTTCTTACAATCAGCAAAAGATGCCGATACCCTGCATACAATTTATACAGGAGAGGATATTGTAACAAGCCTGCAAATAAATCCGGGTGGCCGTTTTATAACATATAACCTGTATGAGCGGCCTAAGGACGCTAAAAACACCATAGTGCCCAGTTATGTTACGCAAAGCGGCTTTACAACAGATTTGCCGGGGCGGGATAATGTTGGGGCAGACCAGGGAACTTATACATTTTATGTTTTTGACAGGCAGCAGGATACCGTTTTTAAAGTTAATACAGACAGTCTGCCCGGAATAAATATACAACCACTATATGAAAAGGATTACCCGGGCAAATTTAACGACAAGAAAAAATTAACAAGAACCATAACAGTGTTTGGGCCTTACTGGAATGATGATGGAAGCAGGGCCATTGTTGACATTCGCAGTGATGATTTCAAAGACCGCTGGCTGATGCAACTGGATGCAGCAACAGGCAATTTAAAACTGGTTGACCACCAGCATGACGAAGCATGGATAGGCGGGCCCGGTATTGGTTGGCTTGGTAGTGCTTCTTTGGGATGGATTGATGATAAAACCTGCTGGTTTCAAAGTGAAGAAACAGGTTACAGCCACCTGTACAGCTTTGATGTAACAACCGGTACCAAAAATGCCATAACAAAAGGTAAATACGAAATTCAAACAGCACAGTTAAGCAACAACAAAAAATATTTTTACATTATCACCAATGAAGAGCATCCGGGTAAACAGCAATTCTACAGGGTTAAAACCGATGGAAGCGATAAGCAACAGATTACAAGCATGGATGGCGGGTATGAGGTAGCGTTAAGCCCGGATGAGAAATACATCGCTTACAGGTACAGCACACAAACCAGGCCGTGGGAACTATATGTGCAGGAAAATGAGCCCGGCAAAAAACCGCAGCAGGTTACCAATAAAGCGATGAGTGATGCATGGAAAGCATACCCGTGGCGTGATACAAAAATTTTTACGTTTAAAGCGAGGGATGGCGCGGACGTATATGCACGCATATATGAACCGGCTGTAGGTAAAAAGAACAAGGCCGCAGTAATTTTTGTACACGGTGCAGGTTACCTGCAAAACATAACTTATTCATGGAGCTACTATTACCGGGAGTTTATGTTTAATAACCTCTTAGCGGATAAAGGCTATACGGTTTTGGATATTGACTACCGTGCCAGCGCCGGCTATGGGCGCGACTGGCGTACAGCCATATACCGCTATATGGGTGGCAAAGATTTGGACGACGAAGTTGATGCGGCGCACTTTCTGGTAAAACAATATGGTATTGACAGTACCCGCATAGGCATGTACGGCGGCAGCTACGGCGGTTTTATGACGCTTATGGCTATGTTTACAAAACCCGGTGTTTTTAAGGCCGGCGCAGCGCTGCGGCCTGTTACTGACTGGGCGCATTATAACCATGGTTATACCGCTGCTATTTTGAATGAGCCCTTTAATGACAGCATTGCTTATGCGCGGTCTTCTCCTATAAATTTTGCGGCAGGCTTAAAAGGCCATTTACTGATATGCCACGGCATGGTGGACGAAAACGTACATTTCCAGGATGCGGTGAGACTTACCCAGCGGCTGATAGAATTACACAAAGAAAATTGGGCAATAGCCCCTTATCCCATGGAAGATCATGGTTTTGTAGAGCCCAGTAGCTGGACGGACGAATATAAGCGGATACTGAAATTGTTCGATGATAATTTGCTGGCAAAATAGTAAGCGCCAACAGTAGGGTAATTCTAAATTAAAGTGGTTGTTGATTAAAATCATTCACCAAACGTAGCAAAAGCAGTATGTTTGAGGATGATTGCTTCGCCCATAAATATTAAGGAAGTTTCTTCGCACAGGGAACTGAAGCAATTTATTTATCTGCCGCAAAGTATTTATAAAGGATATAACAATTGGGTGCCGCCTGTATATGATGATGAATGGAAACTTCACAATAAAAAGCACAACAAAAGCCTTGCAGCATGCGATGTTGTAAAAGCTATTGCCTATAAAAATGATACCCCTGTTGGCCGGGTTATGGGTATTATTCACCATGAGTACAATGGCCGCCACAATGAGAAAACAGCAAGGTTTTTTCAATTCGACTGCATTGACGATAATAATACCGCCAGCGCACTGCTGAATTTTGTTGAGCAATGGGCGCGGGCAAAAGGGATGACCTTAATTATCGGCCCGTTTGGCTTTTCAGATAAAGACCCGCAGGGGGCACAAATTGAAGGTTTTGAACACTTGCCCGTCCTGGTTACGCCCACTAACCCGCCATACCTGCCTAAACTGATTGAAGCAGAAGGCTATATTAAAAATGAAGATTGCGTTTCGTATAAATTACCGGTACCGGAAAGGCTTCCGGAGCAGTACGAATATATTTATCGCCGCCTATCGGCGAATAAAAAATTTGAACTGGTAGAGTTTACTTCAAAAAAGCAAATGAAACCATACATTGTCCCGGTATTAAGGCTGGTAAATGAAACCTATGCACCCCTGTTTGGCTTTGTACCAATGAGTGAACCGGAAATGAAAAAACTAGCAGCGCAATATATGTTCGTACTTGACCCCGGCTGTATCAAAATAATTCAAACTACTGAAAAAGAAATTGTGGCATTTATTGTTGCCATGCCTGATATGAGCCGCGGCCTGCAAAAAGCCAAAGGCAAAATACTACCCTTTGGCTTTTTATATATGCTTAATGATGCACGCAGAAACACCCAACTAAACCTTATGCTTGGCGCTATAAAGCAACGTTACAGGGGCATTGGCCTTAATGTACTGCTGGCAAAAGCGTTAATAACTACCGCCGCGAAACGGGGTTTCACCCTGATAGACAGCCATCTTATCCTGGAAAATAATACGCGCATGTGTGCTGAACTTTCCAACCTTGGCGGGGTAATTTATAAACGGTACAGGATTTATAAAAAAGAGCTGGTGTAGCCGGTTTTATCAAAATATCTCTTCCAGTTCTTTCAAATGGTGCACTACGTAAGTGGCTTTTATATGCGGGTCTATTTTCAGGTGATTTACAAACACGGTGTCAAGCCCCACATTTATAGCCCCCTGTATGTCCGCATCAAGGTTATCCCCAATCATAATGCTTTCTTCCTTCATGGCAAGCGCTTTTTCGAGAGCAAATTCAAATATAGCAGCATGGGGTTTCAGGCTGTTACTGGCTTCACTTGTAATAACTTCCACAAAATAATCCCGCAGGTTACTGCTTCGCAATTTATTATGTTGTATGCTTTCAAAACCATTGGTTATAAGGTGCAGTTTATACCCTTTATTATTTAAGTATGCCAATATTTCGGTTGTATAGGGAAAAACAGCTTTTTTAAAAGGCAGGCGCTCTAAAAATTGCACTGCCATCAGCCTCGAGAGCATTTCATCGCCAATCTTAAAATCCAGCAAAGTAAACCACATTCTTTTCCATCGCAGTTCATCCTGCTTAATAAAGCCCTTCGTGTACCTGTCCCATAAACGGTTATTATGATGGCTGTAATGTTCAAAAAAATTATCAAAATCAGTCACACCCCTCGCTTCAAGCCCGTTCATATCATATAACTCATGCAGTACTTCTTTGGCGTTTGTTTCAAAGTCCCAAAGTGTGTGGTCTAAATCAAAAAAAAGGTGTTTATAAGCCATAATTGCAGCCGCAAAGTTAGTTGCAGAAATCATCAAACCCAAACCAGTCTCTAAACGCCTTTTCTTGTTATTTAATCCTCTTTACCTCTACCTTCGCCATTTAAGACAAAACAAAAATGATTGTTGTTATAACCGGTGCATCAAAAGGAATAGGCAAAGCGGTTGCAAAAAAGTTTGCAACATACGGTCACACACTGGCACTGTGTGCGAGGAATATACAGCCGTTGCAAGCCGCATCAGGCGAGCTTAAAGCTGCGCATCCGCAATGCACTATCTATACCAGGGCGGTTGATATTAGCATTAAGGAAGACGTAATTGATTTTGGCAAGTGGATATTATCGGAAGTTGGCACGCCGGGCGTAATTATTAATAATGCAGCATACTTCATTAACAGCAGCATACATGATGAAGAAGATGGCCTTCTTGAAAAAATGTTAACTACTAATCTTAATGGTGCATACCACCTTACCCGTACTTTACTGCCCCCAATGGTGAACAGCAGGCAGGGGCATATATTTAATATTTGCTCTATTGCTTCCTTCAGAGGCAACGCCAATGGCGGCAGTTACAGCATAAGTAAATTTGCGTTGGCAGGCCTCACAAAAAACCTGCGCGAAGAACTAAAGCCACATAATATAAAGGTTACGGGCGTTTATCCCGGATCGGTATATACAGATAGTTGGGAAGGAAGCGGTGTGCAGCCCCAAAGCATTATCCAGGCCAGTGATATAGCTGAGCTAATTTACACAGCATCGCAATTATCTGCCCAGGCATGTGTTGAGGATATAATTATAAGGCCGTTGGAGGGAGAACGATTCAATTCCTGATCTCTTTCACAGTTCCACAGCCGGTGCTTTGTTCTTTCTGCGGGCAGCAAATTTTTCAATACTCAGCCCCTGCACCACGATAGAAAATACAACCACGAAATAAGTGGTTAAAACAAACAGGTGCCCATGATGATGCTCATTCAGCGTTAATGCCAGCGCAATAGAAATACCGCCGCGCAGGCCACCCCATGTTAAAAAGCCGATGGTTTTGATGGAAATTTCCTGCTGAAGACGTATTATTAGTGAGGAAATATAGATGGAAACAAATCTTGCTATCAGCACTGCCGGTATAGCAATTAAGCCGGCCAGCCAATAGTTGCTGAAGTGTGTTATAAGTAATAGTTCAAAACCCATAAGGACAAATAGTACAATATTCAGAAACTCGTCAATTAACTCCCAAAACTTGTCCATGTAATCCCCTGACGTGTCGCTCATTGCATAAGCCTTGCCATAGTTGCCTATAAAAATACCGGCAGCAACCATGGTAAGTGGTTCGGATATTTGCAGGCTTCTTGCAAGGGTATAGCCACCCAGCACAATTGCAAGCGTTATCATCACTTCAATTTTGTAGTCACTTACACTTTTTAAAACCCGCAGCCCAACAAAACCAAGTGCGACACCGAGTGCAAGACCACCCAAGGCTTCCTGTACAAAAATTCTGCTTATTTCCGCAAAACTTGTTCCTTCCCCGGGGTTGTGCAAAGCATGCAATATGGTAAAGAATAGTACCAGTGCAACACCATCATTAAACAATGATTCACCGGAAATCTTTGTCTCAAGTGACCGCGATATTTTGGATTCCCGTAAAATAGCCAGCACAGAAATGGGGTCGGTTGGTGAAATAAGCGTTCCAAATAAAAGGCACTGCAAAAAAGGGATATCAAGGTTGAGTAATGGAAAAACATAATACATTATTATAGCAACCGCAAAAGACGACACTGCTACTCCCAGGGTAGAAAATAACAAAACGGGCAATAGTTGGCTCCGCAAATCTTTTACCCGGATTTGTATAGTGCCTGCAAACAACAAAAAGTTAAGTACAGTGCCAATAAATACATTACTGAAATCAACAGATGTAATAAGTTTTGTAGTGTTATCAAAAAGAGTCGGGAAAATATCGCTTGTAAGCATTATTATAACCGAAACCGTAATGGCAATAAGCATCACACCAATGCTGGTAGGCAATTTTAAAAACCGATGATTTATTACTGCTATAATTGTTGCAAGTACAACAACAAAAGTTACTACATACTGTATGTTCATGTAACATGAAAATTATCAACATTAAATATCAAATTGCTGCAACAAAAAACCTGCAAGTTCTTATGCAGGTTTTTAAATAACTATCAAGGCGCCTTCAAGACAGCCGAATGCGGGTGGTTTTTCTTAGGCTTATATATTTCTATAATACAAATACCATCTGGTTAACACTTGTAGCACAAAAAGTCAGCCATAATTTAACAAATTTATAATCAATTGATTTTTAACCGATTACAATATAAATCTCTTTATAATTATGAACTCCGCCCCTTGACTTGTGGAAAAAAATCTTCGATTTACGAATTAATCTTGAGGGAAAAATTAAAAAAGAAAATCCCGCCTTGTGCAAGGCGGGAGGTTACTGTTAGTTTTTATTGCGGCCTATTTATACAACAACTCGTAATATTCATGCGCCATACGGTTGCTTTCAAACTGGAAACGCACATCGCGCATACCATTTTTAATTACCTGTCTCCAGGTATCGTAGCCATCATAATATAACGGCAGAATTTGCTTTTCAAGTATATCGTAAATCGTATTTAAATCATATTCATCCTGCTGCTGGGTGTTCATATTGGCATAATCGGCTTTGGGTACAACAAAACCATTATGGCCATGGTTTATAAATTCAGGTATCCAGCCATCGTCTGTAGAGAAGTTAACGGCGCCGTTCATTGCAGCCGTCATACCGCTTGTGCCAGATGCCTCGCGTGGTACGCGTGGGTTATTTAGCCATATATCAGCCGCTTGTTTCAGGCGCTTGCTCAAAGCAAGCTCGTAGCCAATTAACACAGCTACATTTTTATAGTTTTTGCTTAAGTGTACAAGGTTATTAAACTGGGAAATAGCCGGGTAATCCAGGGGATAAGGCTTACCCGCCCAAATAATTTGCACCGGGTATTTGGCATTGCTCAACAGCGCATTAAACTTTTCCATGTGCCAGGTAAGCATATCTGCACGCTTGTACCCGGCAAAACGCCTTGCCCACACAATAGTAAGGGCATTAGGATTAAACAGTTTTCCTGTTTGGTCTGCAACAATTTCAAAAGCCCGCTTCTTTAAGTATTTTTTCCTGTCATCAAAAGCCCAGTCATTACCATCTTCCATGGCTTTGTATAATTGCTTATCCGCCCAGTAACGCCAGTTTTGCGCATTGGTTATGCTTATAATTTCACAAACACCATCATACTTGCCCCACATTTCGCGCGAAACAACCCCGTGCAATTGTGATACCGCGTTGGCCAGCTTTGCAAAACGCAGTGCAGTAAGTGAGTGGTTAAACAGGTCGTCGTGTGTGCCGGTAAGCTTTCTAACCTCATCAATGCTTAGGCCGCAGAAATAGCTCATTTTATGGCACAAGTAAATATCATGCTTTTCATTACCTGCCTCTTCCGGGGTATGAGTTGTAAACACCAGGTGTTTACGCAGCATATCTACACTCTTAAACTTGTTCAAAAGGTAAAACGCCGCAGAAATACCATGCGCTTCGTTTAAATGGTACAGGTCTGGCGAAAAACCCAGTTCATCCACCAGTTTTGCCCCTCCTACTCCCAGTAATATAAACTGGGCCACCTTTGTAGCAACATTAGCATCGTATAAACGATGGGTAATTGTTTGCGATACATAGTCGTTTTCCGGCAAATCGGTGGAAAGAAAAAATAACGGAGCTGTATTAAATGTCTCAGGATTAAGATACCAGGCTTTTACCCAAACCGGCGTATCATGTATAAGTATCTGGTATTTTATACCAGTGTCCTCTAAAAAGCTAAATATTTTTTCCATCCAGGTAACCTGCAGGGTTTGATCCTGGTTACGTGTTTGATCATAATAGCCATATTTCCACAAGATACCGATTCCGATTTCATTTTGACGCAATTCATATACGCTACGCATGTGAGAGCCAGCCAAAAAACCAAGACCGCCACTGTATATTTTTAGGGGTTGATGAACCGCAAACTCCATTGAAAAATAGGCCACTTTTTTTGAATAACGCTCGTCTATTTGATAAGGCACCTGGAAATTTCTAAAATTCATGATAGCAAGTTGGTTTTTAATCGGGGCCGCAATTTAATGGATATTATCTAAAGTGTGCTTTTTACACATTAAATTTTATTCCACGAAAAGGGCACTTATTCATTGAAGAGTTATTAACAAGATAAAAACGTACAATTTTTCGCAAAGAAACGGTATTTAACCGGAAGATTTTTTTGGTTTTTTAACTTTCTGCTTAGGCCATTCATCATCAAAATAGCATTTAATTCCCCTATGGTTGCCGCAATTACCTCTTTCTTTCACAATTACCCCATTATCCTCAAATGTAAAATCTATTTCGCAGGGGTCGCCGCTTTGCTGGTATAAAGCCTTATTACTGCCGTGCATTGTCATTTCGCCCTTTAATTCTCCAATGCAGTCACCATCATTTTTTTCAAAATGCATAAAAAAATTATAATTGCCGGCATTTTTGCCATCCCGCACTGAAATAAAGTTTTTCTTATCACCCACATAGTCTGCACTATACTTATTTTTTCTTGGCAGGGTATCAATCGGGTTTATGATTGCAGCATTTTTGGGCTTTCCTTCATTGCTGTCATCCACCACTTTCATAAACGTACCTGTACTGCTGCTGTAAGCATAACCGTTACGGGTATAAAGCAGGCTGGTATTGCCTTCGCTATTTTTTTCCCGGCTAATAATAAAAGTGGGCTCCCTGTTTATGTTAACGCTGTGTGTGTATCCATCATCGTAATTATTGGCAAAAAGCTGTAATGCGGCCTCGTACTTTTTCTTTTTGTCCAAAACAAAAGCAACCAGTATAATTTTCTTTTTTTGTTTTATTGAAGCCAGCAGGTATTCTTCATCGCTCTTTTGAATGCTTCCTACAGGGTTTATCTGTATGTCTGTAACCGGGGAGTTAACAAATTTTTCGAAGGCCGAATCAGGAATAAACTGCGTAAACACAGCTTTGCTTATAATAGTGCTGTCTGTCAACCGCAGGATATTTGAATCTGCAATTGTTAACGATAATGAGAGAGGCTTAAACGCCTCGTTAAAATCTTTGAAAGATACTGGGCCTTCACCCGACAAATCCTGCATTTTCGTTTTACACGACAGCAGGCCCATAAAAGCTATACTTAACAGCCAAATTCGCGGCATAGGCCGGTTTTTTGATAAAAATATGGTATTCGCTGCTATTCATTCAGAATAATTTTTTAGATTTGTCTAAAAATAATTTACGTGCAGTCTAATTTTACCAGTACAGAAGAAAACTATATCAAGGCTATTTATCATTTACAGCAACCTGACGGCAGCGTAACTACGAACGAGTTATCCGCAAAATTGCATACCAGGCCGGCTACGGTTACTGACATGCTTAAAAAGCTAAAAGCTAAAAAATTGCTGCATTATGAGCCTTATAAGGTTTTCCAGTTAAGCCCGGAAGGCAAAAAGGTAGCCTTAACCATTATACGCCGCCACCGTTTATGGGAGTTTTTCCTGGTAGAAAAATTAGCTTTTGGCTGGGATGAAGTGCACGAGGTTGCAGAGGAGTTGGAGCATGTTGGCAGCAAAAAGCTGGTGGATAAATTAGATGCCTTTCTTGGCTTTCCAAAATTTGACCCGCATGGCGATCCGATACCGGATAGCAATGGCAAAATGAGCATCATTCAGCAAATATGCCTTACAGAACTGCCATTACATAAACCAGCACAGGTAGTTTCGGTAGGCAGCCAGGCAAACGAGCTGCTGGAATTACTCAGCCATAAAAGCATTGCAATCGGTACGAAGCTTGAAATAAAGAAAAAATTTGCTTTTGACGGCTCAGTTGAACTAAAAGTAAAAAACCTGGCGCCTGTAAACATAAGTGAACAACTGGCAAAAGCATTATTTGTAAAACCATTATAAACAATACAACCGGCAGAAAGAATTATATGTCAAAGCATCACAACAATGAGTTGTCATTAGAAGATGTGCATGGAAGCGTGGATCCTGCAAAGCACACAAAATTATGGAGAAGGTTGCTTTCCTTTGCCGGCCCTGCCTACCTGGTAAGCGTGGGGTATATGGACCCGGGCAATTGGGCAACTGATTTACAGGGTGGTTCAAAATTTGGTTATAAGCTTATATGGGTGTTGTTAATGAGCAACCTTATGGCGCTGCTGCTGCAGTCACTAAGCACCCGGCTGGGTATAGTGCGGCGGCGTGACCTTGCGCAGGCTAACAGGGAAGTGTATCCACCGCTGGTAAATTTTAGCCTGTACATATTGGCAGAACTTGCCATAGCAGCCTGCGACCTGGCTGAAGTGCTGGGCATGGCAATAGGCATAAACCTGCTTACCGGGTTGCCTGTATTATGGGGCGTAATAATAACCGTACTTGATACTTTTATACTACTGGTGCTGCAACGGTACGGTATTCGCAAAATTGAAGCATTTATTATAGCCCTGATTGCCACCATAAGCCTCTCCTTTTTGGTTGAATTAATATGGGCGCAGCCCCATGTTGGCGATGTACTAACAGGTTTCATCCCCACCAGGCTTAATAACGAAGCCCTGTACATTGCTGTGGGTATTATAGGGGCTACCGTTATGCCGCATAACCTGTACCTGCATTCCGCACTGGTGCAAACCCGCAAAATAAAACCCGATAATGCCGGCATAAAACAGGCATTAAGGTTTAACCTGCTTGACAGCACCATTGCACTAAACCTTGCATTTTTGGTTAATGCCGCAATACTAATATTAGCAGCAGCCACATTTTTCAGCAGCGGCAGAACAGATGTAGCGAGAATTGAAGATGCTTATAACCTGCTGCCTATGCTTGGCAAGTTTGCGCCGTATTTGTTCGCGATAGCATTAATTGCGGCAGGCCAAAGCAGTACTATAACAGGCACCCTGGCCGGGCAAATTGTAATGGAAGGTTATTTAAGCCTGCGTATTAACCCGTGGATAAGACGTTTACTTACACGGTTACTGGCTATTATTCCGGCCGTGGTAACCATTCTTGTATTTGGCGACCAGCAACTTGATTCTTTATTAGTATTGAGCCAGGTAATATTAAGCATGCAGCTTGGCTTTGCCATTATACCGCTTATACATTTTGTGAGTGATAAAAAAGCAATGGGCCCGTTTGCCATAAAAACGCCAACTAAAACAATATCCTGGATAGTGGCAGGTATCCTGGTGTATTTGAATGTGAAACTTGTGACAGGTGAAGCATTTGGTTTTTTTAAGACAGAAGGGCATTGGGTAGCGAAGGGTGTTATCATTATAGCCGGGCTTATTTTTGCATGGCTGTTTATAATGATGACATTATTACCCGTTATCAGGAGCAGGAAGGAAAAAGCTATTTTGCACATGCACAGCCTTGAAAGGCCGCTGAAAATATTGTCAATACCGGAAACACAAATTATAGCTATAGCCCTTGACTTTGGCAAAATGGATGAAAAGTTAATTGCTTATGCTATTGCACAAGGGAAAAGAGAAGCCACTTATGTACTGCTGCATGTTGTTGAAACCGTATCTGCAGGCTATCTTGGCGAATCTGCCGGGGATTTTGAAACCCAGCAGGACAGTGGTCGGCTTGACATGTATGCCTCACAGCTAAAGGCTATGAGTTATAAAGTTATAACGCAGGTGGGGTACGACAGGCGTGTGAAAGAAATTGTACGTATTGTGCAGGAAACAAATGCAGGTATGCTGGTAATGGGCGCACACCGGCATAGCGGGCTTAAAGATTATCTTTACGGGGAAACCGTTGACCACGTAAGACATAAAATAACAATCCCGGTTTTAATTGTAAGTTGATGAATAAGGGAGTTTTAATAAGGGAAATACAAAAAGAAGATAACCCGCAACTGGCACAAATAATCCGTTCTGTATTAGCGGAATTTAAGGCAAACCGACCAGGCACTGTTTACTTTGACCCGACAACGGATGACCTGTTTTCGCTTTTCAGGGCAGAACGTTCAAAATATTTCACGGCAGAGATAGATGGCATTATTGTGGGTGGCGCTGGTGTATATCCAACAGAAGCTTTGCCCGCTGGTTGTTGCGAGTTGGTGAAATTGTATCTTTCTGCTGCTGCAAGGGGCAAGGGTGCCGGAAGGGCGCTGATTGAAAATTGTTTTGAAGCAGCGAAAAGTTTTGGCTACACATCAATGTACCTTGAAAGTATGCCGGAATTAAGTACCGCCATCGGGTTGTATCAAAGGCTTGGCTTCACACATCTTCCTGGTTCAATGGGCAACTCCGGCCATTTTGGCTGTGATATCTGGATGATTAAGCAGTTGTAGTTCCGGACATTAACCAGTAATGCTTTGTGAGGGACAAAATTCGTGTTAAGGTTCATTTTTTCTAAAAACTATTCGTACTTTTAATTTACAAAGCAAAAATACCCGGTACCTGTAACCATTTATTTGCCGCTAAAACAGGAAAAATATCTTAATGGCATCCTAATTGGATAAATCTTAAAAATCGGCTATTTTGCCCCTTACATTTATTTTAGCATACATTTGCTACCCTTTTTACTATGGAATATAATACAACGAGGAATTACTTAAGCATGCGCGAGTACGGCCGCCATATTCAGAAAATGGTGGAGTATCTTTTGACAATTGAAGATAAGAAGACTCGCCAGGACCAGGCAATGATAGTTATTGAACTTATGGGCTTTCTTAACCCGCATCTAAAAAACGTGGAAGATTTCAGGCACATGCTTTGGGATCATTTATTCTTTATCAGCGATTTTAAGCTGGATGTTGATAGCCCTTACCCTATTCCGCAAAAAGAAACATATAAGGCAAAACCTGAACCAATGGACTATCCTAAGCGTCACCCGAGGTACTCTCATTTGGGCAAAAACCTTGAACTGGTGATTGACAAAGCTTTAAAGGAGCAGGATGCAGAAAAGAAATCAGGCTTCTCCAATGCCATAGCTTATTATATGAAGCTTGCGTATAGCAACTGGCATAAAGAGTTGGTGCATGATGATGCCATACGCAGTGAGCTGAATAAAATTACAGACGGCGAACTTGAATTTAGTAATACCCCTTATATAAAGCACCGTAACCAGAATTTTGAGCGTGATGATTACCGGACTGGTGGCAATAATGGCGGCAGGCGCTTTCAAAATTTTGGCAACCGTAGTAACCAGGGCGGTAATCGCAACAGCCAGGGCGGTAATCGCAATAACCAGGGCAATAACCGTAATAACCCGGGTGGTAATCGCAACAACCGGAACCAGAATTTCAAAAAGCGTTTCAAGTAGTATTAAAAGAACTCAAATAAAATAACCTTTAGTCCTGTTGCAACGGCGGGACTTTTTTTATTTTCGCTTAGCCAACCTGGAACATTACAACCACACAATTAACCACTATGGCCTCATTTGAAGTAAACGGCGGTAAAAAATTGCGGGGAGAAATAATACCGCAGGGTGCTAAAAATGAAGCGCTGCAAATTATTTCAGCAGTATTACTTACGCCGGAACAGGTAACTATTACCAATATTCCTGATATACTTGATGTAAACCTGCTGATTGAATTATTGGGCGAACTCGGGGTTAAAATTAACCGCCCGCGAAGGGATATTTGCATTTTCCAGGCGGATAATGTAGATGTTGACTACCTGGGCTCGGAAACATTCCGAAAGAAAAGCGGCAGGCTAAGAGGCAGTGTGATGATTGCCGGCCCTATGCTCTCACGCTTTAAAAAAGCATACATTCCTAAACCCGGCGGTGACAAAATTGGCCGGCGGCGACTGGACACTCATATAATTGGCTTTGAAAAATTAGGGGCGCGTTTTGAATATAATGACGAACATCATTTCTTTCAACTGGTAGCACCAAACCTGCATGGTACTTATATGCTGCTGGACGAGCCTTCTGTTACGGGTACAGCAAATATTGTGATGGCTGCGGTAATGGCAAAAGGTACAACCACTATTTACAATGCCGCGTGCGAACCCTACCTGCAGCAACTATGTAAAATGCTTAACCGTATGGGCGCTAATATAAGCGGCATAGGCAGCAACTTGTTAACTATTGAGGGCGTTGGCTACCTGGGGAGCACTGAACACCGAATGCTGCCTGACATGATTGAGATTGGCAGCTTTATTGGTCTTGCGGCGATGACCCAAAGTGAAATAACCATAAAAAATGCAGGCATAAGCCATCTTGGTGTAATACCCGAAAAATTTCAGCAATTGGGCATACAAATGGAATTTAGAGGTGATGATATTTATATACCCGAACAGCACAGTTACGAAATAAGCACCTACCTGGATGGTGGTATCTTAACTATTTATGATCACCCGTGGCCTGGTTTTACGCCCGATTTATTAAGTATTGTGCTGGTGGTAGCAACCCAGGCTACCGGCAGTGTACTAATACATCAAAAAATGTTTGAAAGCCGCCTGTTTTTTGTTGATAAACTTATTGACATGGGCGCCCAGATTATTTTATGTGACCCCCATCGCGCCACCGTAATCGGCCTGGGCAGAAAACACCCTCTTAGGGGCATTACCATGAGCAGCCCCGATATACGCGCGGGGCAGGCACTGCTTATAGCCGCACTAAGCGCCGAAGGCAAAAGCACCATTCAAAATATTGAGCAGATTGACAGAGGCTATCAATATATAGATGAACGGCTGCGGTGGCTGGGCGCAGAGATAAAAAGGAATGTCTAATTATTACTTTCTAATTTTTACAACCTGGGTATTCGTCCATTGGTCATGCCACGGGTAACCGCCAAAAGCACTGAATGGCTCAAAAGGCACAAGCCTGCTGAATGTTCTGCCGATGGCTGCTTTCCAGGTTATTTTTGTGCCATCATCCATCACAACTTTTGAACCGGTAACCAGTTTTCCCAAAGTTCGCCCTTTCGTTAGTCCTTCAAGTAATGCGTAATATAGTACAAAAGATGTAATAGATATGGCATAAAGCGTCAGTCTGTCCCTTAAGAAACCAGCGTTCTCATACCTGTTACCCGGGTCACTTAACCCAACTACAATCAGGCCGATTAGGATTGTCAGAATAAAGTAAAAGATATAAAAACCAATAATGTCGATGATATAATTTGCAAATCTTGTGCCGGCAGAAACTTTTTCTAAATAAGCTTCTTCTTCCACTTCCAGGAGTAAATCTTGCTGTTCTTCCATAACAAAGGTTTTAGGTGTTGAAATTATTTTGAGTTCAAATTATATATTTTGCGTAAAAAACCCAAATAAATTTTAATTATAAAGATGCATTGATTATTTGCCAGGCAACCGAGGCCAGTTTTAGATAATCAGTACCAAGGTTCCCCCAATAATCAAAAAAGCTCCCACAGCTATTTTCCAGGTAATTACTTCGCCCAAAAACAAGGTGGAAAGAATAATGGCGAGCGCTACACTAAGTTTATCTACCGGCGCCACCTGGGCAACCTTGCCTACCTGCAGGGCCTTAAAATAAAATAGCCATGATAAGCCTGTAGCACACCCCGAAAGTATTAAAAACAGCCACGACTGCTTTTGTACATTTTGCATGGAAGGAATTACCCCTTTAAACAGTGCAATACCCCAAACCAACACCAAAATAACCGTTGTTCGGATAGCAGTAGCAAGGTCTGAATCAATATTTTTAACGCCCACCTTAGCAAAAATGGCCGTAAGTGCTGCAAATAATGCAGAGAGCAACGCGTATATCCACCACATAGTAAAGTTTTGTGCAAAGATAGTTTAGGTAAAAAATAGACCGCCAAATACCTAAAACCGTTATTTTTGCGCTTCTTTTTAAACAATGGCCCTGTAGTTCAATGGATAGAATAGAAGTTTCCTAAACTTTAGATACAGGTTCGATTCCTGTCGGGGCTACATATTACATTTATTATTCCTTGTAAATCAATATTTTACAAGGATTTTTTATTTTTAGGGGATACTGCAGGGGATGCTTAAATTGGATTTAATTTGGAAGAATTCAAATTTTGTTTTACCTTATTAAGTGAATGACGATAATAAGACCGAGATTAAACGACTTTCATAATCTACCCTTTACGCAAGAAGAGGTAGATTTTGCTATTCCCTTTGTAGACGAAGATATTCCTCTATATATTGACCCCTTTTTGTTGTGGAAATCTCCGTCACAACAGGATAACAGTTTGCATTTAGCCTTAATAAATTCATTTAACTATTTGGGTAGCCAGTTTTTTAATAATAATTTAAAGGTAATTGATATAATCATCCGCGCTTCTGAATGTGCAGAAGTTGGGCTTGGAAGTTCAAAAACAAAAGAAGGAAAAAAAATCGGGGAAAAAACAGCAACTGAAATTTTGTCGCTTTACAAAGACATACCTCAAATTAATAAGTTCGGCTTTCTCCATTTTGAAGAAATACAATTATATGTTGATAATATTGCAGCAGACCGCATTAGTGACTTTTCCGCCAACTTCATAAAGTCTTTTTTGATTGATTATACAATAGACCAGTGTAAAGACAAAAATATTCCTATTGCAAAAATCAATGTTTCACTTTTTGATAATAAAACTTATCAATTTAAAGAGGAAAACACATTTTTGCCCATAAATCCCAACACCGGTCGACCAATTTTATTAGTACCAAAAAGATGGTTGAGGTATTCCCCGTTTATTAATTACGATAATTATTTTAAAGACTATTTTTCTAAAGAGCTTCAAAAGCCGATTGAATTAATTGATAGAATCAAAGTGTTGAATTTCAACAGATATAACTATGATTTAGTCCAAACTTATGTTAAGATTAAGGAAAGGCAGCAGTCGGATTGCCAAAATGACCCTCTTTTTAAACAGATACCGGTTTTATCAGCAAAAAGAAAACTTGATACTATAATAAAATTGCCTACTGGCAAAACTGATAATGCTGATATAAAATATGAAGATAATTTGAGTCAGTTGTTAGTATCGCTGTTGTACCCGCATTTGGATTTTGCGAAAGAGCAAAGTAGGACTGAAAGCGGAGTTTTAATTCGTGACCTTATTTTCTACAACAATCGTTCATTTGATTTTTTAAAAGAAATATATGATGATTATATCTGTAGGCAAATAGTCATCGAGCTAAAAAATGTACTGGAAGTTAGTCCTGACCATATAGACCAATTGAACCGATACTTAAAAGAGAGTTTTGGAAAATTTGGGATAATTTTTACCAGAAATGTGCCTCCAAAAAAAGTAATAAAAAATGTCATTGATTTATGGTCCGGGCAAAGAAAATGCATTTTGATAATGACAGATGAAGATTTAAAATTAATGTGCGAGGTGTACGAAAGTAAACAACGTAACCCCATCGAAGTCATCAAAAGAAAATATATAGAATTTACAAGGCTATTGCCTTCTTAAAAACAAATTATGACAACACAAGATGTTGATTTATTCGAAAAGATTCAGTCTCAAATCGAGGGTTTACACGCAGAAATCGGCGCTTTGTCAAAAAAGTCTCAAAACGACGCTTTGAATAAATTCAAACTAAAGTTTGTAAATCAGCTATTATTAAAGGCGAACACCCTTTTAACAGACTCCTACAAACCTTTCTCCGGTTTTGATATTTTCGATGAAGTTGAAATGCCTACTAATAGTGACGTCATTCTTATTCTAACCCAATATTTAAACTGTTTAGAAATATTGCGCGCTGATAATATTCAACGACGGACGTCTTATCCGTACGTTTGGTGCTGGGTAATTGAAAACAAGCTAACTGACAGACAAACATATTCCCCTAAAAACATAAAAGAAGACTAATATGGTAACAAAAAAAGTAAACTCCGAACACGCACTATTAAAAGCCGACGCAGAAATGTATGAAATGCTTTATCCAATAATAGCTGGGCTTCACAAAGAAATGCAGGAACTTTCTAAGAAGAAGCAAGACGGCGCGTTGAATGTTCTAAAAGTGAGGACAATTAATAAAGCTCTTGAAAAGGCTAAAAATTTATTGACAAATGAACCATCAGCCGAATTTTTAGAGTTACTTGATGAAAAAATGTTACCGACCAATAGCGATGCTGTGTTAATTATTGTGCAGTATATTTCAGCAATGGAAGGCTTTAAAATTAAAAATAGTGTTGTGGAAGGCCTCTTGCGTAAGTGGTTAACTAAAGATTGATTAAACATACAAAAAACTAAAAGAATTTAAACTCCTTACTCATTCAAACCGGTTAAATTCATCCATATCCTCAAAAATGACAATTTTCTGGCCATCCTTTAGGGCATAACATTCATTGTTTGCTATAAATACTACAGAAAACGATTTTAGAATATTGCTTGCAAGTATATCTGCTTGAATAGCATCAATTTCATATAAATCAGCTTCTTCAGGTATTGATTTATTTCGCTTTATAAATTCCGAAATAGCTTGCGCATGAGTTGACTCGATGAGCGCCTTCAGGTAACTGCCATTAATAACGTCAATCCCGCTGAAGCATTCGTAAATAAGTTCGCTTAAGTCGTCAATATCTTTTATTTCTATCAGCATATCATTTTCATTTTTCAGGTATCAGTTTATATATTTTACAAAGCTTGCAATACAATATAAAGTGCTCGTTTTTATCATAATAATCAAAGTTCGGTTTTTCATGCTCCGGCAGTTCCTCAAATTCAATAATGAAGGAATGAACACGGCAAGGTTCACATTTTTTAAGTTGCTCATTTAAAGCCTCCATGCAATTCATTTTATTTTCCATCGTGTTTTTCATTTTGTTCTTTCCAAACAATACGGTTTTCATCGTCTATTTTGTTGTAAAAATTGGTGGTTATCCTGTTTAGTGGAAAAACGCATACATTGCAAAACTCTTTGGGTATTATTTTAAGCTCCCCGCCAAGTTGTTTTGTTTCGTTCAGCCGCTCAATACCATTTATAAAGCTTATGCCGGTATAAAAGCAGGTGTACAGCCTTGATATTTTTTTTGAGCAATTCCAAACCTGGCAATCAAACTCACTGGTGTTTTTAGTAACATACTTTGTTAGGTAAGTGGTTAGTTTTTTTATGTTGGCCGTTTCAATTTTTCGCACATTGAAGGCAGAGCCGGGCTTAAAGTTTTCGTCCCGCGGCACTATGCCAAATTTCTTTTGGGTGTCCAGCCAGTAAGGCCACCATTTGTCTATTTTCCAAAAGCGGTTAGTTACAAGGTGAAAATGTATATTATCTTTAAATACCTCGTTTTTGGTTTGCCGTTCTGCCACCCAGAGATATTCAAAGTCGGTTAATCGCTTTTTGGCATTGTCAAGGAAGGTGCGCAAAACTTTAATAGCCGTTCTATCTGCAACCTGATTTACAAACGTCAGGGTTACAAACGTGAGGTTTTTGTTTATCCGCGCAAAGGAGAGCAGTTTGTTACGTATTTTGGAGCGTGTTCGCGCCGACATACTCCGCAACTTTGGGGTGGTTGCTTCCGCCTGCGTTTCTTCCTCTATGTTTTCCGTATCTTCTATTTTTTGCCTGCTTGCTGTTTTTTTCCTGTTTAATGATGAGCCCCCAAGCTGGTTAATTAATTCGGGGTTTATTACTTTAGGGTGCATTACATAACTTACCCCGTAAGTGTTTTTAGAAATAACCATAAAAAAGCCCCCCCTTTGCCTGAACAAAAATCCAAATCGTTGCAGTATAATTAAAATCATTACCAACGTAGGATGAGTAAAAAGTTTTTTTAGTAAAAAGTGGTTTCATAGGATAGTTGGTTTGCAGGGTATGGGCTAAAAGCGAAGATTTGCGTAGTATAAAGCCTGTGATTGCCTGCAAAAGCGAGGTACATATTGTCCTTTGGCTGCTTATCGGGGGCTGAAAATGGCCCTCTAAATAGCATATAAAGGCATTGTTTTTTAGGAGGTATTTACGCATTATTCAGCCCTCCTTTTCTAAATTTAAAGGTGGCTACTTTTGCGACGGCCTCCTCAATTTCATCCTGCTTATAAAGTACCCTGTTGCCCAATTTATACGACTGCAGCCAGCCGAGTTTAGTCCACTCGTTGAGGGTAGGCAAGGAAATCTTAAGGAGTTTTGAAACGTCCTGCCTCGTAATAAATGATGATTGGTTTTGTTTGGTGTTTTGGGTTGCAACCTGACTAAGCTTGCTATCAATGACCTGACCAATTTTCTCTAACAGTTCATTGAGGTTAATCCCCGTAAATAGTACTTGTGACATGATTTTATTTCCTTTTATCATGCTGCAAAGTTGGCGCGAAAAAGGCCTGTGAGGGGGTATATATAGGGGCTACAAATTCATAATTAAATAGCTATCAATTATTTACGGCGCTTTTCCAATTCTGCTTTTATACTCCTTGTATGTTCTTTTACATTATTATCTTCTAAGAATAATAAGACAGCCTCCAAATTCTTATCACTCTTAATTTCTTTACTATTCACATTCCTTAGAGCATCATACATGTCTTTATAATTTATGCTTAAAAGAGGGGCTAAAATTCTTGCTTTATTAGTTGTGTCCCCTTTTTCATTAATAAATCCGCACATATGCAGCAACAACGCCTTTTGGTTAATAGTCAAATCTTCTGACGATTTTGTTGATTTGGCTAATGTCGCATTAACTGCTATTTGTTCATTGAGATATAAATGATATTCTGCTAAAGCTTTCCCATTGGCGATACTCAAAACGTTAATAGTGGGATATATGCTGGCGTAATCTGGCTCTTTTCTATACCTAAAAAAGTCATTGTATGTATTGTAATCAGCATTGAACTCGATATTGTCAAATGATTGCTCGCTATTGAAGAAAGAAGGAGATACTTTATTTTTTTGTTTAAAAGAACGTTCTACACGCCTTAGTTCGTCATACAAAATACCTTCTTTTTTGGTGGTATACTTCAGTCTATCGTTTAATTGCCGCTTAAGCCCTGTAAAGGTCACACAAAAATGTGGTCTGTTAACATAACTCAGCTTTGAATAATTTTCAATGACCCAAGCATTAACTGCCTTCCAAATATCCCTGTGTTGTGGCAGATTTAAAGAGAAATCTTGAAGAACATGATACCTAAGAGTGTTTTCCAAATACGCTATATAATTAATTCCCAAATTGTCAATCCAAAAGCTAAGCTTTTCATTAGCCTTCTTTAGAGATTCAAATTCGAGTAGTAGTTGACTTTTTTTTTCATCGGAAAGAGCACAATGAAAGCTTTGCGCCAATATGATAATTTGTGGAATTTGCGATTCATTTATTGCACGAAATACGGCATAAAACAGGTTGCTGCCTTGGTCTACGAATTCCAAAACTCTTATATTCCCATTTGTAATTTTCTTGCGCCTAAGAAATTCAAAAATTTCTTCGCTTTTGCCAGCACCGATTTTATCCGTTAGTTCTTTTAGGTCATAGGCATCTTCATTAATAGTACCTATTGTATTTATCTCATAAATTCCCCGAATATTAAACTTATTTTTTTGGATAATCAGGGCTTTGCACCGTTCGTAAAAATCAAACATATCTACTGAAAAAATGGGTGGTTTAATAATTTGTTTGCGTTGTCCTCTTGGCTAATTTTAATGTACTTCATAAATGCCTTTTCTGTGCTATGGCCGGTAATCTTCATTATTGAGATTGTAGGCACGCCGTTAAGGTAGGCATTAGTCGCAAAAGAACGGCGGGCAGTATGCACAGTTATTAAATCATATTTTTTATATGCCTCACTTTGCCGCTTTCCGCCTTTTGTCGCGGTTATCAATATATTTTCGTCTATTTCTGCCAATTGCCCCAATTCCTTTAAATATTGGTTCATCTTTTGGTTGCTAATTACCTGTGGCGGCACTCCGTCATACTTAGCTAAGATATTTTTTACAGCAGATGTAAGCGGGATAATAACGGTTGCACCTGTCTTTTGTGTCCTAATTTTCACTTTTGTGCGGTTGTCTATTAAATTTTCATCCCGCAGTTGTGCCAGGTCGGAAAACCTTAGTCCTGTATGGCAGCCAATAAGAAACAAATCCCTTACCTTATCCAATCTTTTATTTTGTGATAGGTCGAGTTCCAGCAACCTTTTTATTTCATCCCGAGTAAGGTAGATGCTTTCCGATGGTTCTTCGGTCTTCTTAAAACGCTTGCTCTTAAATTGCATATTAGTGGTGAGGCCTCGTTCTACAGCCTCATTCATAAACACCTTTATATTTTTAATTACCGTGCCTACTGTATTTATTCCATAGCCTTTTTTATTAGTAAGGTACTTGATAAAATCTTCGTAAAAATTAAGGTCTATCGTATCAAACTCAATTTTCTTTTTGGTGTATTCCTGATATTCCAAAAGCCGGTTATAATTGGTAACGTACTGTTTAATTGTATTTGGCCTTTTGTTTGCCGTTCTTATTACGGTATCTATGAAATCAAGAAAGCTTTTGTTGTCTTCCTTATTCATTTTTTGCAGAAACTCATTTAAAGGCACTTTTAGCCTCTCAGGGGTTACCGGCACACCGTCAATTAATAAGCTGCGATATTCTGTTTCAACAATGTTTCTCAAGCTTTTCAGGAGGGAATTAAATTCAGAATATTGGGCAAATTGCCTCGTTTCCTTTGCAGATTGACTATTCTCATTCCAAAACTTTGGGTATATTTTTTGGCCTGTAGAAAATTTGAGTTTTTGACCACTAAACCGGAAGAACAGGTAAACGAGTGTAGGTTCGTTAGACTTGGGCTCTTTAAGTACAAACGTTGCTTCCGGCATTATACAATTTTAGGGTAAAGGTAAGGGATTGAACCTTACAGGGGACGTCTCAGGGGACGTTTTGTTTTAATTACATCTTATTTTGGCTTTCGTAGTTTAACTTTGTCAATTCATAATAAATTGAATATCAATATATTTAGGTAAAACAAGAGGTAAATAAAAAATAAAAGTTCGATTCCTGTCGGGGCTACAAAAAATGGCTGCCTTCGTTGTTGAGACAGCCATTTATGTTAAAAGAGAATTAATTTGGCTGGTTATATTTAGACCTCTTATTTTAGTAACAGTACAATATCATTTTCAAGCAAATTAATCCTTTCGCATCTCCACGCATCTTGCTACAAAAGCGTCTGCCCATTTTTCCACTGCCAGCGTAGCTGCTGCAATGTATTTTTCGCGTGTTGTTTGAATGAGCATAGGTGTGAGCTCTTTCCTGAAAGCGAATTGTTTTGCGAGGCCGCTCCTTGCTTTTGAAGGGTCTTCTGTCATAGCATCTGCATAATTGCCTTCAACGGGAATATCACTCCACTGGTACAAGAACTCCGGCCAGCCTTTAGTAGCCCATATCATGCTATAATGTTTATTCTCCGGGTCGCCCACCTGCATTTGCGCATGTACGCCCCATGTATATTTTTGTTTTGTTACTTCAGGGTAATACCAGCCGTCAAACAGGTCCCTTCTTGGTATGGTGCTAATCTCCAGGTTTACTGCTACATCAGCAAAATCTACATTTACTTTAAAAGAAGCAGCCGTAGCGCCAAATTGATCTGCAAAGTCCACTGAGCGTTTTCCTTTTCCGCCTGCAAAGCCAGCCATGCCGGAGTGAATAATCTTACCCTTATTAGCGGTGCAGACTACCCACTCGTTACCACCACCTTCTTTTTTGGCATCGTTTTTATCACCCTCATCTCCCCCGCTTTTCTGGTAAAAGTCAGACGCAACAATGTCATTCCAGCCAACAGTATCAATACCATTTTCTTTCAGCTTCTTCTGAAAATAATTGTAAAAATGGTCAGTAATTCCCTGGAAATCATCTTGCGTAAGCTCGCCGTCGGTTATCTCAAGGTAAGCGGTTACCCTGGCTCCTGCTATTTTGCGCGTGTCCTTCTCCTGGGCAATGGTTTTTGCTGTTGTTGTAAGCTTGTAATTAACTGTAAGTTCTGTAATAGCCAGTTTCTTTAGTTTGGGAATAAGCTTTGATTTTTCCCAATTGAACCTGCTTGCATCTGTTTTTTCGGCAGCTGCGCCCTTGTTCTTCTGTCCAAATGCTGTAATGCATGTAAACGCAACGGGCAGCATCGCAAACCATAATTTTGTAGCGGTTTTCATGTTGTAAGATTTTTTAGTTAAAAAAAGAGTACGTGTCATATAGCGAACAAAAACTTTGGGGGCTTTTTCAACACCCATATTTTAAGTAATAGCTAAGCACAATGTTGTAATTATTGCTATGCAATTAGCACAAGGCAGCAACCTTTACTGCAACGGGTTTTGGCAGCGTAATTCCTTGTGCAATTTTCATTGTTTGATGTTTTTGTCCCAATACCCATTGCACGGTATTTTATATAATGAGGCGTATGCTGCGTGCGCATGAAATTTTGCCGCATCTTATTTCCGGCTACAACAAAAGCAGATTTGGTTATGCCCGTGCGTTAATTGCAACTGAACTTTGCATTACTAAAAAAATAAAAATGAAAATTATAGTAACAGGCTCATTGGGGCACATCAGCCGCCCATTGACTGAAGCATTAATTCAAAAAGGATATTCAGTTACAGTTATAAGCAGTAAGGCTGAAAGAAAAAAAGATATTGAAGCCTTAGGTGCAAAAGCAGCTATCGGCACAATGGAAGACGCTGATTTTTTAGCTGTAACATTCGAGGGTGCGGATTTAGTGTACACTATGGAGACTCTTGGCCCTAACAGCTTCTTTGACCAAAAGCTTGACATAATGGATGCTATTAAAAAGATTGCCAATAATTACAAAAAGGCTATTGAACGCACGGGTGTAAAACGGGTGGTTCATCTCAGCAGTATCGGCGCACATACAGGCAACGGCAATGGTATGCTTGCTTTTCATCATGAAGCAGAAAATATTTTTAAGCAATTACCAAACGATGTTGCCATTAAGTTTATGCGCCCTGTAGGTTTTTATTACAATTTGCTTGCATTTATACCAACCATAAAAACACAAAACGCCATCATTTCAAACTATGGTGGTGATGAAAAAGAGCCCTGGGTGGCGCCCCTGGATATTGCGGCAGTTATTGCTGAAGAAATAGAAAAGCCTTTTGCCGGCAGGGAAATCCGTTACATAGCAAGCGACGAAGTGTCGCCCAATGAAGTAGCAAAAATTTTGGGGCAGGCTATAAGTAAACCTGGCCTGGAATGGCGCATAATTACTGACGAACAATTACTTAACGGGCTGTTAGCAGCAGGTATGAACCCGCAAACTGCCAAAGGCTTTATGGAAATGAATGCCAGCAGGCGTGGCGGTGTATTATACGAAGATTATTACCGCAACAAACCTGTGCTGGGAGAAATTAAGATGACAGATTTTGCAAAGGATTTTGCAAAAGCGTTTAACCATAATTAATTACCTTGTAGTTATGACGAAAGTGCGGCGAATAAAGACAATAACCGAGTATCACCATGTTATGGGGCTGCCTAAACCGGAACATCCATTGGTTAGCGTGATAAATATGGAAACTTTAGGCCAACCTCCTGCTAATGTACTGCAGGCTATGGTATTTGATTTTTATTCCATTTCGCTTAAAAGAAATTTTAATGCCAAAATAAAATACGGCCAGCAGCAATATGATTTTGATGAAGGAATTATGTTTTTTATTTCGCCGGGCCAGGTGTTTGGTATTGAGCCTGGAAAAGGAAAACCATTAAAACGTTCGGGATGGATGTTGCTTGTTCATCCCGACTTTTTATGGAATACGCCTTTAGCCAAATTTATTAAAGGATATGAATATTTTAGTTACTCTGTACATGAAGCATTATTTCTGTCAGAAAAAGAAGAGGTAAGCATTACAGGTGTTATGCAGAATATTCAGCAGGAATATCGTTCAAACATTGATAAGTTTACCCAGGGTATTATTATCGCCCAGCTTGAGTTGCTGCTCTCTTACGCTGAAAGATTTTATCACCGCCAGTTTATTACAAGAAAAATTGCTAACCATAAAATTCTTGACCGGTTAGAAGATATTCTAACCGGGTATTTTAATGGTGAAAACCTTATTAAAAAAGGATTGCCAACCGTTCAGTATGTTGCCGATAGCTTAAATATATCGCCGGGGTATTTAAGCGGGCTTCTTAAAGTATTAACCGGCCAAAGCACCCAACAACACATACACGAAAAATTAATTGAAAAGGCAAAAGAAAAATTAGCTACCACAAACTTGTCGGTAAGCGAAATAGCGTACGAGCTTGGCTTTGAATACCCGCAGTCTTTCAGCAAGATATTCAAAACAAAAACAAAACTTTCTCCAATGGAATTCAGGCAGTCATTTAACTAACACCTGAGCACAGCAATAATATTTACGCAGTATATCTTTTGCGGTAGTCAACAGGGGATAAATCAGTGTGTCTTTTAAATAGTTTTCTAAAAGCGTCTATATCGTTATAACCGGCTTCGTATATAATCTCATTAATGGTCTTTCGCGTTGACTCTAACTGCTTTTTAGCGAACTCTACTTTTACCCGCTGAATATATTCAGCAATAGAGTTGCCCGTACATTTTTTAAACCTTCTTTCAAATGTCCTTCTGCCAACATTAAACCGTAAACATATTTCATCTACCTTAAAAGTTTGGGTTGGGTTGTTTTCAATAAATTCCTGTGCACTCAGCACGCCCGGATCTTCGTGCCGTTTTTGGCCTATAAATATTATAAACGGGTTTTGACTCTTCCTTTCAATCTCAATTTCAAACATTTTTGAAGCCAGTATTGACATTTCTTTTCCAAGATGCTTTTCAATAACATACAAAAGCAAATTGAGGAATGAATAGCCGCCGCCGCAAGTATAAATGCCGCCTTCATCCGTAATAATAGTATCGTCAGTCACAGTAATAGCCGGGTACATAGCTGTGAATTCATTTTTTGCTGCCCAATGTATAGCGCATCTTTTGTTTGTTAAAAGCCCTGTTGATGCCAGGAAAAATGACCCAACACATAAGCTGACAATTTCAGCGCCCCGTTTGTATTGAGCAGCTACCCAGGTGTTGTATTTTATATTGGTTGTACCGGTTTTTGCAAAATCTCCGCAAATAATGGGTATTACAACTACGTCTGTTTTGTCAATTTCATCTATTGTCTTGTTTGCCATGATTTGATAAAGCCCGTTGCTCAGGTTAATATTCTTCTCCAAACCCACTATTTCAACTTTATAAAATGGTTCTTTTCCCTGGTAACGTAAAAAATCATTTACACGGTTAAGAATTTGGTAACTGCTGTCTATGCAGTTCATCGTTGCGTCCTGCAAAGCGAGAATGGAAATGTGTTTCATAACACAAATGTATCGCTATGTACTGTCGTAATCAAGGCAGTCTATTGTCGTATTTGCCCTGCATCCGGGCCAGTTTTTGCGTATAGTTTTGCAGTATTCAATAAAAATTAATCATAAAACATTACAGCAATGAAAGCAATTGAAATTATCATGCTGCCGGTTGCAGACCAGCAAAAAGCAAAAGAGTACTACCTTAAATTAGGTTTCGAGGTAATAGCAGAAGCGCCTATGGGGGAAGATAAAATGTGGCTGCAGCTTGGGTTGCCCGGCCAAAGCACGTCTATCGCGCTTATGAATTTTCACGGGGTTATTTTGGAGGTTGGCGATGTTGAGCAGGAAATTAATGAATTGAAAGAAAAAGGAATAGAAACCGGGAAAATTGACGATACACCCTGGGGCAGGTTTGTATGGTTGAAAGACGTTGACGGTAACGGCATCTGTCTTCACCAGAAATAAGAAAATTTAGTTTTTCTGCGTTAGCTATAAAATTATAACTGCCGGTGTTATACGGTGGCAAGTTAATTAATTTATGGGGCCATAAAAGCATCCAGCGCCCGGGTGGGCTTACCATCATCACCCCAGGCGCTTAATGCATAATGGCTCCAGCTTCGCGCGCCTTCGGGTTCCCAGTATATTACCCCAAGCCCTTTATTGCCGGGCACTTCCTTTACTTTTTTCTGTACAGCCATTAACATATCATACGTGTTCTGCACCTTATTATCTTCACCACCAACTTCAACCACCATCACTTCTTTCCCATACCTTGAAGCCATATCTTTAAGATTATTGCCAAGGTCGTCTATTGACAATGTGTAGTCGGGGTTGCCCTGTAACCAGTACGGGTAATACGAAAGGCCTATTACATCGTATTTTGCGTTGTGGGCAGTAGCGCTGTCAAACCATCTTCTAAAACGCGCATTGTTATTGCCCTGGTCAACATGCAGAATCACTTTTGTTGCGGGACTAACCGCTTTTATAGCTTCATACCCTTTGTTAATAAGCTTGGCAAGCGTATTCCAGTTTTTTGTACTGCCTTCCGGGTAAATCATCCCGCCCGCGGTTTCATTTCCTACCTGTACCCATTCAGGCGTTACCCCGTTTTTCTTCAGGGCAGACATTACATCAAAAGTGTAGTTATATAAATCCTGCAAAAGCGTCGGAAAATCATGACCTTCCCATGCTTTTGGTTTCCTTTGCTTTCCGGGGTCGGCCCAACTATCACTGTAATGAAAATCAATCATTACTTTCATACCCCATTGCCGGGCCCTTACCGCCATCGCTACCGTTTCGTCTTTGCTGCAATGGCCGCTGGCAGGGTCGTTAGACGGGTTTACCCACGTACGCAGGCGGATAGTATTAATGCCATGGTCTTTCAAAATCTTAAAACAATCCTCTTCAACACCTTTGCTGTTATAAAATTTATAGCCGGTTGCTTCCATTTGAGGTAGCCAGCCAATATCTGCTCCTTTGGCAAAAAAGGGTTGTTTACTTTTATGTGCAGCTTTATTTGCGGCACAACCTGCCAATAAAACCAGGCTTATAAAAATTGTAATTATTTTTTTCATCAATGTTTTATATTTATTTCAAATACCATCGGGTATCCAAAAGTACAGTTTTATCCTGCCTGCCGTTAGTCATTTTATAACGATTAGCAAACTGCTCAAAAGCGTGCATTTGCTGTATCAAAAACGCACAGATAATGTTTTTATATAATACAAAAGTAATTTATTGTCAACCGTATATAAAACCGGCATTAATATAGCAGAACATTAATGTCAAAAATTTATTTCTGCACTGCTTAATAATCAACGTATGTTCCGCAATTACTTTAAAACGGCCTGGCGTAACCTTGTTAAAAACAAGCTTAATGCTTTAATAAACGTAACCGGCTTATCTGTGGCATTTATTTGTTGCATTCTATTGTCCCTTACCGTATATAACGAGTTCTCTTACGACAATTTCCATAAAAACCTTTCAAACCTTTACGAACTGTACGATGTAAATCACAAGTCAACAGGTGATGAAAAAAGTACCACCATGAGTTACCCAGCAGGGCCTGCTGTTAAGAGCGATGTGCCTGGTGTAGTGGCAACAACAGGTATACGGTTCGGCGGAAGCGGCATAATGTATAATGGTAAAGAAGTTGATAAAGGTACCGCCCTTGTTGATAACGATTTTTTCAGCATGTTCTCTTTTCCCATAGTTGCCGGTAATGCTGCAAGCCCGCTGAACAGCCTGGGCGATCTTGTAATAAACCAGAGCACAGCCAAAGCCGTTTTTGGAAATGAAAACCCCATTGGCAAACAGGTTAAGGTTAAAATTGCAGGTAAATGGATGGATCTTGTTGTGTCTGCAGTTATAGCTGATGCACCAGATAACTCATCCCTGCGATACGACATGCTGGCGCGCATGGAAATTATACCTGACTATGCACCAAACAAAAACAACTGGCATAATCAAAATCATCCCGTATATGTTCAGCTAAACCCCAATACAACCGTTAAAAAGGCAGAGCTGGGGTTACGCGAAATGGTAAAACAAAATCACCTGGTCGATGAGAGTGACCTTGCCAAACAGGGCTATATAAAAGATGCCAATGGTGAAATGTTTAGCTATAAACTGGCGCCGCTAAGCAGCCTGCATTTTGACCAGGAGCTCGGCTCGCGTAATTCAGTTAGCAAAACCTATTTATACATACTTATTTTAATTGCAATAGTTGTATTGGCTATTGCTTGCTTCAACTTTATAAACCTTAACGTTGCGCGTGCTTTCACACGCGCGCGCGAGGTTGGTGTACGCAAAACCATAGGCGCAGGCAAAAAGCAAATATTTATGCAGTTGTGGCTTGAAAGCTTTATACTGTGCACTATTGCCCTGCTTATAGCAATGTTTGCCGCCAGTACGCTGTTAACGCCGTTTAATGCATTATTTACGGAGAAGCTGAAGCTGGTTACGCTGATGAACCCCCTGGTAATAACCTGTGTGCTCGCCGGTATGGTGCTTGTATCATTTATGGCTGGCGGCTACCCCGCGTGGCTGGTGTCAGGGTTTAAAACGGTAGAAGTATTAAAAGGCAAAGTTTCAGTAAACCGTTCAGTTTACCTGCGTAACGGGCTAATAACTTTCCAGTTTGTAATGGCAAGTATGCTTATATGCGGCACGTTTATTATATACAAACAATTTCAGCACCTGCGTAATGCCCCCATGGGTTTTGAACAGGATGGCGTAATTAGTATCCCCGTCAGGCGGAGTGAAAATAGCACTACTTACATCAGGCAACTGCGCGCAAGGCTGGCTACCAACCCTGAAGTGGTAAGTGTCTCAGGCAGCTCTGCCAATGTGGGCATTGGAGAAGACCACAGCCAAAGCCACAGCGCCATGGGCTTTGACTATAAAGACAAGCATATAAGCACAAGTCTTCTTACAGTTGATTACGACTATTTAAAGACGATGGGGATTAAGCTATTGGCGGGCAGAGACTTTAGCCCCGCATTCCCATCAGACACGTCAAGGGCTTCTGACGGCAATATTGTTGTTACTGAAAGCATGGCAAAACAATTTGGTGTGGCAAACCCGTTGGGCTTAACTATGACTGATACCACGGGCCCTAACTGGACTATAGTAGGCATTATTCCCGATTTCCACATAATGAGCATGAATGAAAAGATAAGTCCTGTAACGCTGATGATGAATAAGAACAATTCACTGGGATATTTATTGGTAAAAGTTAAAACCAACAACCCCTTGCGCACGATGGAAGCAATAAAAGCCGCATACAAAGCCATAGAGCCTGATAATTCAGTTGTCCCGTCGTACGTAACCGATAATACTGAACGCTGGTATGAAAAAGAGCAAAGGCTAAGCACCATATTCTTTTCTTCAGCAGCCATTGCGGTATTGCTTAGCTGTCTCGGTTTATTTGCCATGGTTTCGCTCGTAATGCAGCAACGCCGTAAAGAAATCGGAGTGCGCAAAGTGCTGGGTGCATCCATTTCACAAATAACTGCGCTTTTGTCAAAAGACTTTTTGTTACTGGTGGTGGTTGCTTTTATAATAGCTACGCCGGTTGCATGGTATTTTTTAAACCAGTGGCTTGATAACTTCGTTTACCGGGTTACTATTGTATGGTGGATATTTCCTGTGGCGGGTATTGTTGTTTTGCTTATAGCACTGATTACCATAAGCTTTCAAACCATTAAGGCATCACTGGCAAACCCGGTTAAGAGCCTGAGAACTGAATAGCAGCTTGACCGATGTTATTTTGTTTCAGCGAAACAAGGAAAGACGATAGATAAAGCAATAAGCAAAAATATTTACTGGTGAGAGGAATTACTTTGGCGAAAAGTAATTCCCCTTTATCATGGCTGCAATAATGTACTCACTCAAAAATTAGCACTGCCAGCAATATCGCCGTGTTTAACTTTAATGCACACCATCAAAGCTGCCATCATGTTTAAAAAGACAACCTTTTTACTGCAGGTATTAGTATTACCGATTATACTATATGCACAAAAACCCATTGTAATGCCGTTATGGCCTAATGGGGCGCCGGGTTTTGAAAACTTAAAGGACTCACCCGAAGAAGCCAAAGATTATTGGGTAAGGCATATTAACAATCCTTCCATAGCAATATATCTACCGCCAAAAGACAAAGCAACCGGGGCTGCGGTAGTAATATGTCCCGGGGGCGGTCACCGGCTGTTGGTATATAATGCTGAAGGTGTAGAACCCGCACAGTTCCTGGCTAATCTCGGCGTTGTCGCCATCGTGTTAAAATACAGGCTTGGGCGTGATACGGGCTCGCCGTATTCTGTAGATATTCATCCAAGGCAGGATGCCTACCGCGCAATACGCCAGGTAAGGGCGCATGCGGCCGAATGGGGTATTGACACAGCGCGTATCGGCATTATGGGTTTCTCGGCCGGCGGAGAAGTGGCAGATATGATAGCCTATGCACCAGGAACAGGTGACACCTCTGCTTCAAATCCCGTTGACAGGTTAAATGGCAAGCCAAACTTTCAAATACTTATATATCCCGGCCCGGGGTATATACCTGACTCAATACCGCGCAACACTGGCCCTGCCTTTTTGCTGGCGGCGAATGATGATCCTTGCTGTTCGGAATCTACCATAAAACTACTTCACCTTTACCGGCGGCAGGTGTGCCTGTGGAACTTCATTTGTACACAAAATCGGGTCACGGCTTTAATATGGGCAACCGGTCAAAACTCATTTCTATAAAAACATGGCCGCAACGCCTTGCTGACTGGCTGGCAGATAATAATATTTTGGGGCCGAATGATAAGTGAAGGAATTAATAATTTTGGCAACCAATAAATTGATACCAAGGCTTTAAAAAGCTCTCTCCATGAGAACAAGTGTACTTTTGTTATTATTGCAATGCGCCTTATTTTTCTTTTGAAGAATGAAGCAATTTGTTAACCTGCTTAACCAGTAATCGTTCAATATACGTATAATAAATAACGCAACCACTTGCAACTGTAATTATAAGCAACCATATCCACAAGTCAGGGGGTAAACCTTGCATTTTATAATCTGTTATTGCAAATACATAATAAACAATTGACAACAAAATAGGATGTATTAAATAAATGGCGTAGGATGAATTGCCCAAAAGCAATAATATTTTGTTACTAAAAAACCGGTGCCCATAATTACTTTCAACAAACAAAATACCCATAACAATACACGCTGAGGGTATTCCCCATAATAAAACCCGTTGCCAGCTTAGCGTTGCGTTTATGGTATAAAGAGATTCTGAGATATCGCCATATCCCCAAATAATGAGGCAAACATACCATGCTATACCGGTTGTCAAAAAAAAGAATGCAACCGCTTTGTTTATTTTTATCTTTTTATATACCCGGGCAATAACTACCCCAAAACAAAACTCCCATATAATTGGGTTGGTAACAAATACGTAATGTACTTCTGTTTGATGATAGAGCCAGCCTGTAATCGTTAAGGCGCCTAATATAAGTAATAACAGCAGGCTTTTAGTACGAACTGAATAAAATATAAGCCCGCCGTATATAATGTAAAAAAACCATTCAAAGCTCATGGTCCATCCCAGTATTAATAATGGATTCCAAAACTCTGTGCCCCTGTCAAAAATTGGCAGGATAGTTATTGATTTAATAATACCATGCTTCAATTTATACGACCCGTGTATGTTATGACAAAGCAGCATTACCAAAAAATAAAGAAAGGAGGCTAAATAATAGGCCGGATTAACACGGGCGAAACGCCTTTTAAAAAAATCCAAGGCTTCTGTTTTTCCACCGCTGCCTGAAGCTATATAAGAAATAATAAACCCCGAGATTACAAAAAAAATATCCACGCCGATAGCACCAAAATTTTGAACATAAAAAAAATTTTGCTGGGCAGAAGTGCTAAATTCCATTTGAAAGTCAATAACATGGCAATATAATACCATTAGCGCTGCAAACCCGCGCAGGTATTGTATTGAATTAAGTTTTTCCATTTTTGATTTTTTTCACAATCAGTACCGCAATTATTCAAAGGGTGGTTACCAAAACTATACTGACACATAAATATATCATATATTTATTTTACCTAATGGTGCCGGATGCCCTCTTTTATATTCTCAGTACGAAGGCTGACATATTCTTTATTGCTATAAACTTTCATGCCTCTCGCTGAAGATGAAATCAACTATCTTTAAGCTTAATGAAACCTAAGATTGCTCAACGCCGTTGGTACCGCCTTATGCCGGTGGTTTTTATTACTTATAGCCTTGCCTACCTTGACCGTGCTAATATTGGCTTTGGTACAGCAGGCGGCATGGCTGCTGATTTACAAATTACGGCACAACAATCGTCGCTTTTAAGCGCTTTATTTTTCCTCGGGTACTTTTTTTTCCAGGTACCTGGTATGTTTATCGCCTCACGCAAAAGTCTTAAAAAATTAATTTTCTGGTCACTCATATTATGGGGGCTATGTGCCATGGCAACGGGGCTGGTAAATAACATATATATACTTGCCGCAGTGCGTTTTTTGTTAGGCGTTGTGGAAGGCGCGGTGCTGCCCGGCATGGTGCTGCTGCTGAGCAGGTGGTTTACAAAAGCTGAACGCAGCCGGGCCAATACATTTTTAATTTTAGGCAACCCTGTAACCATTTTGTGGATGTCTGTGTTATCAGGTTATTTAGTGCATTCAGTTGGCTGGCGCATGATGTTTGTGTTTGAAGCAGCGCCGGCAATAATATGGGCATTTTTTTGGTACCGGTTTGTTGATGATACGCCTGTTGAGGCATCGTGGTTAAACGCAGGAGAAAAGTCCGCACTTGCCACAGCCTTAGCAAGTGAACAACAAAGCATACCGCCTGTCAAAAATTTTTTAATGGCATGTGGGTCAAGAATAGTCCTTCTGTTATGCCTGCAATATGCGTTTTGGGGCATCGGTGTAAATGGATTTGTAATATGGCTGCCGTCTATTATTAAAGCGGCCCCGCACACATCTATTGTACAAACGGGATGGCTTGCCTCAGTGCCCTACATATTGGCTGTTACGGGCATGATATCCATTTCGTGGATGTCGGACAAGTTACAATTGCGTAAATCTTTTGTGTGGCCATGCCTGCTTATCGGCGCTGTTGCCTTTTACGCATCTTATGCTGCAGGCGCCGGCAATTTCTGGCTAAGCTTTCCCCTCTTATGCGTCGCCGGCATGGCGATGTATGCCCCCTATGGTCCTTTTTTTGCCGCTATTACAGAGGCTCTTCCGGCCAATGTTGCATCGCCGGCAACCGCTTTAATCAACAGCGTGGGTTCTCTTGGTGCTTTTACCGGAACATACGTTGTCGGTTATCTTAATGGCACCTCGGGCAGCTTTAATGCTTCCTATATTTTTATGGCTGCATCCATGTTTATTGCAGCGGTGCTTACCATCATCGCCATTAGGGAGAATAAAAATGTGATGCCAATAAAAATAAAATCCCTGGAAAATTAACAACCAGCATGCATATACAGGGCTCGTGTTTGCCCGGCCAAAGCTAAGCCCTTCCCAACACTACAAACGCAGCCATGGCAAACAAAACAACATTGGTTAAAACATTTTTAGGTTCATGCAGTTTATAATGTATAAACGCAGCAGGTACCATAATAATTCCCAAGCCTGCGGCGGCAACAGTCGTCAAAACCGGCAGTACACCGAGGGCCTGCGGAACAATTATTCCAACAGCCCCCAACATCCCGCTTATACCTATAAACCGTATAAAGGGCAATGGCAAATTCACAACCCCCGTCTGGCCTCTGGCAATCAATTGCTTTTCAGAATAAATGCCTTTGTTAACTCCTGAATAAAAGAAAACAGCCGCTAATAATATTTGTGCAGCCCATAATATCGTATTCATATACTATAATTTTCAACAAAGGTCAAACGTGCAATAAGGCAATCCTTTGACAATTGTCAAAAAAAAGCTGCCGGCTGTTTGCAGCCCATGTTTTATTTTCTTTTAGTTGCTGTGGAATGCGCGCTCCTGATGCGGCTAAGTGTTTCTTGTGTAATACCAAGATAAGATGCGATTAAAACAAGCGGAACACGGTTAACAACATTGGGATGCGCTGTTATAAGCGTTTCGTAACGTTGTTGCGCTGTTGCAAAATGGAGTTCATCAAAACGATGCTGCAGTTGTACAATGCCCATGCTTACCAGCATACGGCCAAGATGTTCTATCTCGTGATATTGTGCGTACAATTTTTCAAGGTCCTGGTATGATATCGCCCATACTATTGAATCTTCCAGTAATTCTATGCCACGTATATCGGGTTGCCTGCTGATAAAACTGACGATGGAAACAGCAAAAGAATTTTCAGCGCTAAGCCAGTCGGTAACATCCTTTCCATCCTTTATGTAATAGGTGCGGGAAAGCCCTTTTTCAATAAAATAAATATAATGGCATACGGCCCCGGGCCTCAGCAATATTTCTCCTTTTGGTAACTGCCGGCATTTACTTACAGCAGCCAATGCATCTTTAGCTTCCGGTGAAAGTTTAGCGAATGTATCAGTATAGGCAAAAAAAGCATCCATCGTTCTAAATCACTTCAAAACTCCCCAATTTATGCGAGACTCCGTAGCAATTTTTTGCAGGCACGTGGCATCCTGCAGGCAATACCACAACTAATATTATCTTGCAGTATGGAACAGGTTTTTACATACGAACAGTTATACAGCTTTACCGTTAACGTTTTTATACAAATGGGTTGCACGCAGGTGCATGCGGACACCGCGGCAAAAGCATTGCTCTCTGCTGATATTCGTGGTATTGACAGCCACGGCGTAGCCCGGTTAAGCGGGTACGTACGCTTGTGGGAAGCAAAACGTATTAATGCAACACCGCATATTACCATTGTGCATGAAACACCGAGTACTGCCGTTGTTGACGGTGACAGCGGGCTTGGCCTGGTAGTTGCGCCTTACGCAATGGAAGTGGCTATTGACAAAGCTGCGCGCGCAGGTACAGGCTGGGTAAGCGTGCGTAACAGTAATCATTTCGGCATAGCGGGTTATCATGCCATGAAAGCTTTGCAATATGATATGATTGGCATGGCGATGACAAATGCCAGCGCGCTGGTAGCACCCACTTTCAGCGTTGAGCGTATGCTTGGCACTAACCCTATTGCAGTGGCTATTCCCGCCAATGAACAGCCAGCATTTGTGGCTGATTTTGCCACCACTACCGCAGCTAATGGAAAACTGGAAATACTGCAACGTAAAAACGCAGATACCCCGTTGGGATGGGTGCAGGATGAAGGCGGAAACCCGTCAACCGACGCGAATATTCTAAAGAAAAAAGGCGCCTTGCTCCCGCTGGGGAGTGACCGCGAGCATGGCAGCCATAAAGGATATGCTTTAGGAAGCATTGTAGATATTTTTTCAGCGGTATTGAGCGGGGCGAGTTACGGGCCATGGGCGCCACCTTTTCCCGCGTATGTTCCAATGCCTGAGAATATGCCCGGTGTTGGGTTGGGTCATTTTTTTGGGGCTATGCGTGTAGATGCTTTTCGCCCCGCGCATGAGTTTAAACAACACATGGATAACTGGATAAGCCGTTTCAGGCAGGCAAAGCCGGCTGAAGGGCATGAAAAAGTATTAATACCCGGCGACCCTGAAAGAGAAATGGAAGCAACACGGATGAAGGAAGGAATACCTGTTATAAACAGCGTGGTGGACGATTTACGAAAAGTGGGAGAGAAATTCAATATTACCCTTGCGTAATTTTGGTTACACCGGCTGGCATTCCGCACTGGCTAATTATCTACATTTTTTATCAACGGCCTGTTATCGGGCACACGCTTTTCGTATTTTATTTTAAATGCTGAAAGGTCTGGCGTGTACTCTCTTTTTCGCTGTAACTCGTATTGATAAATGGTTTGCCCTACCTGGTACATAAACGGATGGGCCACTGTCTCAAAATCATAAGTATCATCATTTAAAATGCCGTCGCTATTGGCATATACGGTAGCCGTAAGCATATATTCAATGTTATGCTCAAAATCAACTACGTAAGATATGTCAGTCAAAAATCCATACGCCCAGCCCACTTTGTTAAAAACACGTACCTGTGCCGGCATGGTTGTATGGGCACTGTCGGAGAAGAAAAATTTTACATAGCTGTCATAATAGGTCGCGCTGTCATACTTAGGATAATTTGTTTCACGCGGGTATTGAGAAAGATATTGATGCAGGAACGCGTAATCATCTTTTGTGAGGTTAAATCTTTGCTTTGCAGGTACAGACTGGGGAAACATAACACTTTGTAAAATCTGCTGGTAATCATGCAGCGAAATATTATTATGCTCCGTAAAATCCATCGGGGCATGTACCAGGCTGTCATTGCTGTCCATATAGCCGATACCGATTTTATTTATGTGACTAAAATCGAATGAATCAGTATTATATGCCGGTGGTTGCGTATAAATTATTCTGCCGTTTTTGTCAATAAAATGTATAGCACTGGTATGCCGGTTCTGGTCAACATTCATTCGCCAAAAATGCCTGCTTATGCGTGCGTCGGCATAACCTTTTTCATGCAGTTTACGGTTAATGGTTTGCTGTCCTACAAACTCATACATACGGTTGTAGGCATCATTGTCACTCACTAAAAAGGCTTTGCGTATAAATTGTGCAATAGATGGAACGCCAGTTTCCGCGGTGCTGTCCCTGTACTCTGCTCTTAATGTATTGTAGCCGCTGTCAAACTGGATGCTGGTAAATTTGTTCACACCCGGCACATGCATTTCGTTAAGTTTTTCCAGCGACAACAATGCCAGCGGCAGCTTAACGGTTGATGCCGGGTTAAAATACAGCAGCGAATCAACATTATAATAATAGTTGGTAAAACTCGGGGTGTTATGTTTGTCCCGGTTTATTTGGGTGTATATTATTTGCGGCCTGTATGTTTCCGGGTGCTGCAGCACTTGCTGCAAAATAGCGCTGGGGTTACTTTTCAGCAAGCGCTTCAGCAGGGAATCTGTTTTTGGCTGTGCAACTGCAAAGCAGCCATAACAACAAAACAACAACAATGCCGGTATCTTATTTTTGAGCATGCGCCTAAGATACATAATAAACTGTCTTCTGCTTATTTTTCAATAGGTGTATTCACCCACCAATGGTTGCCAAATGTGTCTGCAAAACCGCCGCCGCGGCCATATTCCCTGTCGCCCAATTCCTGCAACTTTGCCATGCCTTTGGCAATAGCCCTTTCAAATATCGCATCGGCATTTTCAACATACATAAAAATGCTGCCGGGAAATGGCGTATAAACTTCTGTGGCATCAGCCACCATAATTACAGCCTGTTCAATCCGTAGCTCGGCATGCATTACAACACCTTCACTACGCTCGTGCAAAAATTGTACTTCTGCATTAAATACTTCTTTCATAAAGTCAATAAACTTATACGCGCCTGTAACAATAATGTAAGGCATTACAGGCAGGTAACCTTTTGGAATATTCATATCACGTGTTTTAATGTTAACACAAAACTGGTACTTTATGTTCCCGCAAAATTGGAAAATCGCGACATTTTATAACGGCAGGCTCTCTTGTACATCCCTGTATTCGGAGCCTTCCGGTACGCCGAAAAAATATTCTTTGGGATGAAAACCACTAAACTCCTTAAACTCATGGATGAAATGAGACTGGTCATAATACCCGCATGTGTAGGCTATTTCAGTGAGTGATTTGGGTTTAGCATAATATTCCCTTATGGCAGCCTGGAAACGAATGATGCGTGAATATAACTTTGGGCTAAAACCTGCATACTCCTTAAAATTCCGCTCAAATTGTCTCCTTGATAAAAAACAATCTCCGGCCAAAGTATCAATGTCAACCGTTCCCTGGCTGTTTATTACTTTGCCTACAATATGCATTACGCGCCGGCTGCTGTTTTCAGTGGCGCGTATTCTTCTTTCAAAAAAAGGTATCATAATATTTACCCTTTCAAGATTGTTGGCAGCCAGCATAATTCTCTCTTCCAGGTCTCTTCCTTCCTGGCCCAAAATAGTCAGCAAGTCAGGCATCTCATTGCTTAAACAGTTCGCGGGTATAGCAAACAGTTCCTTCATTGCAAATGGGTACATATATACCCCAAAAATGCCAAAACCCCTGTTAACCGTAAACCGCCGCACCTTACGGGATTGCGCATGAATACCCGAAGCAAAAGATTTCTCAATTTGCCCTCCCGGCATTATTTCGTCAAAAGGGTTATTATAATGAAATACCATCTCCGTACAGCCATCCGCCAGTGAGCGGTAAATGTATGCCTCCTCATGCTCAAGCACCCAAAAAGAGCGGATGTATGCGGCAATACTGCCAGGTGGTTTTATGGTGTAGTATTTCATGCAGAGCGGTTAGGGTAAAGGTAAAATTTTTTGAAAAGGGACTAACGGTATTTAGTTTATTTTAAATGCTGTTAAGCCACTATATAAACAGCCTCTCTGCCGCAATAACATTTTCCGGTTTGCCTACGTCAATAAACCGCGATGAAGAATGATCAAATGATTGAATGATGTTATCTTTTGCAAGGGAGAGGTACACATCCACCATGGAAAACTTGCCATCCTGTTTAATAAGCGGCAGCATGTGAGTGCTGATGATGTGTATGCCGCTGAATGCTTTTTGTGTAAGCTGCGCGGCGTGCCGCGCTATCTTTTCTTCTCCCGTTTTAACATTGCGCCAACCACAGAGTGTGTTGTCGTCATCAAACAAAAAATAACGGCTGGTATCGCGGTTGGTAGTGCCCAATGTAGCGATAGGGTTATTATTTATATGTGCAGCTATCATGTCATCTAACTTCATATCAGTCAGCACGTCAACATTCATCAGCACAAAACATTTCTCACTTATAAAATACCAGGCAGCCTTTTTAAGGCCCCCGCCTGTTTCAAGCACGGCGCCTGTTTCATCTGAAATAGTTACATTACTGCCCCAGCCATTACTTTCTTCAATTGCGTGTTTTATTTGCTCGGCAAAATGGTACACGTTTACAATTACATCATATATACCGTATTGCTGCAGGTATTCAATATTACGTTGCAGCAGGCTTTTGCCATTTACTATTGCTAATGCCTTAGGGTGATGGTCAGTCCATGGCTTTAATCTTGTGCCCAGGCCTGCGGCGAGTATCATTGCGTGCGCCCCTGCTCCGTTAGGGGAATCATGAAGTTGCTGCATATTTAAAGGCCTACTTATTTTATCCATGGTAAAAAAATACAAACTATTTAACCCAATTATGTTCATTACGATGTGTTACCACCGTTTTTATTTTGTACTTGTTGCGCAAGTGCCGGGCGGTTTGTTCGGCAGCATATACGCTGCGGTGCTGGCCGCCGGTACACCCAAAGTTTATCATCAGGTGCCCAAAGCCACGTTGCAGGTAATCTTCTACGGTAATATCAATCAAATCGTACACGCTGTTTAAAAATTCGGTCATGCGTGTTTGCTGCTCCAGGAAGTCCTGCACATTCTTATCGCGCCCTGTAAACTTTTTGTATGCTTCAAACCTGCCTGGGTTTAATATTCCCCGGCAATCAAACATAAAACCCCCGCCGTTGCCGGTTTCATCCTCAGGCAGCTTATTTTTATAGCTGAAACTGTTAATCCTTACCTGTAATGGTGTTTTGTCATTTGCCTGTACAGGTTCAAAGCGGCTTATTATTTCATCCCCGCTTACAATTTTTAATATCCTGTCAAATTCAGGCGTTACAATACCAACCCTGTTGCTATTAACAAACCACTGCAGGTTTTTTAGCGCAAGCGGTATACTGCTCAGGAAATGCGCTTTTCTCTCAAACAAACCCCTGAAGCCATAAGCGCCCATTACCTGCAATAGCCGTATAAGTACATAGCCGTTATATTGCCCTGTAAAAATGTTACGGTCAACAGGTGATTCCAGTAATGTATCAATTTCATCCATATAAAACTCCAGCAGGCTGTTTTTCCATTCGTCACCAAGTTCTGCTTTTGCCTGCCATAATAAACTCGCCACATCGTATTGTAATGCGCCCAGCATGCCGCCCTGGTAATCTATAAAATATACCTCACCATCCCGCACAATAATATTCCTGCTCTGGAAATCCCGGAACATAAAATATTTGTATTCTGTACGCGTAAGGTAGGTGCTCAATGCATCAAAATCATCTAAAATCGCCTGCTTGTCATATGGTAATTTCAGGGTATCTAAAAAGTAATATTTAAAATACAACAGGTCGCTTAATATGGCCTGTTTGCCAAACTCTTTGGCGGTAAGGCATTTGCTGTAATCCAGCCCCTCATGCCCTTTTATTTGCAGGTTGGCAAGTTGCTTCAGGCTTTTTTTGAAGAGGCTGTAAGCATATTCACCATGCCCATGTTCTTCAAGATTGTTCAGTAAAGATTCTGTTCCCAAATCTTCCTGTATATACAATGTGCTGTCGTCATTCACAGCCAATATTTCCGGCACGGGCAGGCCGCGTTCCTTAAAATGGCGGCTAAAATAAATAAATGTATTGCTCTCTTTAATGTTCAGGTTATGCGTAGCTATACATGTTCCCCCCGAATAATAAACCCGGTAATATGTTCTGTCGCTGCCACTTTGCTGAAGCTTTTCTATACGTACCGGCGCTTCATATTTAAAAGATTGGAAAAGCGTTTTAATATTGTCCGCTATATGCTGCATACTCCCTCACGTTTATAAAACCGTAAAAATAGAAGAATTTGGCTGAACTCACCCGGCTGGTCAGTTCCCGGAAAATTCATTGACATGGCATAGAAATTAAAAAACACTTACTATGCCTTAAATTACCTTAAAACAAATACCCCGCGTTTATCCACAGCTTATCTTTACCCTGTTTAATCATTACCTGTTTACAACCATTAATGCATAAACAAAATGAATCAATATCCAATTCCTGGAGACCAACATAAATTAATTATTGTGGCCTTACCGGCCTCCTGGCAATTGTTGCCGCTCCCTTTGACTGTTAAAATTGTAAAATGGCTGGTTAATGTGTTTAAAGGGCTATTTTAACCCTAGAGTCTTTCGGTTTTCTTTACCACTTCATTAAACAATCCCTCCCCGTGGAGTTTCAGGCCATTGGGCTGGCTGCACGGCTGCTTTTTCCCCCGTATTACAAAATAAGGCAACCCCTTTTTATATACCGTCGCAGTAAACCGCATCGGCTGGTTAACACTTCTGTTTTATTTGGGAGTTTTTAATAAAAACTCCTACCTTTGCCGCCCTAATTTGCGGATGTGGCGAAATTGGCAGACGCACTAGACTTAGGATCTAGCGCCGCAAGGCATGTGGGTTCGACCCCCTCCATCCGCACACAACAACCCCCTTTACCGGGGATTTTTTACTTAAATCGTGCCTGCCGCGGCGGGCAGTTCTTACAATTATGGCAACAGTTACCAGGGAAAATATAGCCCCGCTGAATGATAAGCTTACTGTAACAGTATCAAAAACCGATTACCTCCCTGCTTTTGAGCAAAGCCTGAAAAAATATGCCAAAAACGCCAATATACCCGGTTTTCGCAAGGGTATGGTACCGGCCGGCCTGGTAAAAAAGATGTACGGCCAGGGTGTATTTACAGATGAAATACTCCGTACGGTTGAAAAGGAGCTTACCACTTATATTGATGCGGAAAAAATTGATTTGTTCGCACAGCCCCTGCCGCTGGAAAACGACGCCCGCATGCTTGATATGAATAACCCGGGCGATTATGCTTTTGCATTTGAAATTGGCCTGAAACCATCAATTGATATTGACGTTGCCGGTATTAAGGTTACCCGTTACAAGATTGAAGTAACTGAAGAGATGATTGATGAGGAAGTTAACCGCCTGCAGATACGTAACGGCAAAATGACAGAGCCGGAAACAGTTACCAATGACGACAATGTGTTGAATGTTCAGTTTACCGAGACAGATGCAGAGGGAAATGAAGTGGAAGGCGGTATAAGCAAAGGCAACTCGTTACTGCTGAAGTATTTTGCAGGGACAGTGAAGCAGGAGTTAATGGGAAAGAAAAAAGACGACAGCATTATTATACAATTGAACAAGGCATTTGAAGATAAAGAAAGAGAATGGGTAATGGGCGATTTGGGCCTGGATAAAGAGGATGCCGCTGCCGCTGACAAGTTTTTCAAAATGGCTATTACCAAAGTAGGCATGGTGGAAAGGCCCGGGATGACAGAGGAATTTTTTGAAGCATCTTACCCCGATAAAGGTATTAAAACGGAGGAAGAATTTCGCGCAGCCGTAAAGGAAGATATTGAAACCCATTATAAAGCACAGAGCAGCAACCAGTTGCAGGACCAGGTGTACCACCACCTTGTTGACCATACGCAGCTTGAGTTTCCTGAAAGCTTCCTGAAACGCTGGTTACAAAATGGGGGGGAGCAACCCCGTACAGAAGAAGAGGCTGCCGAGGAATTACCCAAGTTTCTTAACCAGCTAAAATGGTCTTTAATCTCCACCAAGCTGATAAAAGACAACAACATCACTGTAAACCCTGACGAGATTTTTGATTACGCACGGCAGCAGATGGTTAGTTATATGGGCGGCCAGGCGCTGGGCGACCTTTCATGGCTTGACGATTATGCCAAACGCATGCTTAACGATAAAAAGTTTGTTGACCAGGCATATTCTCAAATACAAACCAGCAAGTTGTTTAACGCCCTGGAAGCACAGGTACAGGCCACCGAAGAGCCTATAAGCGCTGATGAGTTTGCCCACAAGCTGCACCACCATCATCACTAAATAAATAATTCAATCCAGCATATAATCCCGCCAACACCGGCGGGATTTTTTTGTTATACAAATACTTATATTGTAAGCCGGAAACAAAACTTTGCACCATGCAGGAACTTATAAACCGTTTAACAGCCGAGGGGCTTACCGAGCAACAGGCATATAAAGCTGTTGAGATAATTAAAACCTTTGCAGCCGAAAAATTTCCCCTTTTTGCGGGCGCCATCAATAAGGTATTTGATAAGTATGCCCCAAAAGAGGAGGATGATTTTATGCCGTAGCGCCAAAACTGGCAAATGAAACTTATTGATGCATGCAGCAGCCTGCCCTTTTGTCGTATTATTTCATTTGCATGGTATTTGGAATAGGTTATTATTCAGGTAAATAACATATTTTCATCGCATAAATAAAATTATTATGGATTTTGGAAAGGAGTTTGAGCAATACGCAGTAAAACACAAAGGCATAAGCAGCGCAACACTGCACAATTATCGCCAGCACAGCAACAATTTCACCAATTTAACCCCCTATATTATTGAAGAGCGCCCGCTTAACGTGGCCAGTATGGACGTATTTAGCCGTCTTATGATGGACAGGATTATATTCCTGGGTGAGGGGATTAACGATTATGTTGCCAATATAGTTACCGCGCAGTTGCTGTTTTTAGACAGTACGGACAGGACAAGGGATATACAGATGTATATAAACAGCCCCGGGGGCAGTGTTTATGCAGGCCTTGGTATTTACGATACCATGCAGTTTGTTAGCCCTGATGTTGCCACTATTTGCACTGGTATGGCTGCAAGTATGGGCGCCATTTTAATGTGTGCAGGCGTAAAAGGCAAACGCAGCGCCTTAAAACATTGCCGCATAATGCTGCACCAGCCCAGCGGTGCAATAGGCGGGCAGGCAACCGACATTGGTATTACCGCAAAGGAAATTAAAAAGATAAAGCATGAGCTTTACAATATAATTTCGCTGCACAGCGGCCAGGATATAGCAAAGGTAGAAGTTGATTGCGACAGGGATTTTTGGATGACTGCAGATGAAAGCAAGGCATACGGCCTGATTGACGAAGTGCTGCACACAAATCCGCGTAAAGAAAAAAAATAATCACCGGAAGAACGGAACGAGTTAAAAACACAAAAAGAACATTATTATGATAGAGTCAAAATACATAAATCCTTTCAGGATGGACGAAAATGAAGAGCCGGAAAAAGATAACAATGATAAGCAGGAGCAGCCTTCTATATTGATGAAACGTATGGAGCAGTTGTTTCTTGATAAAAGGGCTGTGTATTTATGGGGCCAGGTTGACGATAAGTCTGCCAAAGATGTAGTAAACAAGTTATTGCTCCTGGAAGCTGATAAACCGGGTAAAGAAATTAAGTTCTATATAAACAGCCCCGGCGGCATGGTAACCAGCGGTATGGTTATTTATGATACTATAAAGCTTATTTCGTCCCCGGTCAGCACTATATGTATGGGCCTTGCTGCCAGTATGGGTTCTATCCTGCTCAGCGTAGGCACCAAAGGCAAACGCTATATCTTTCCCCATGGCGAGGTAATGATACACCAGCCAAGTATTGGCGGCTATTACCAGGCCACTTCAGCAGATATTGAAATCCAGGCTGTTCAGATGGAAAAAACAAAACTTATCAGCGCCCAGATATTGGCGGATAACTGCGGCAAAACCGTTGAGCAAATTTTAAAAGACTTTGACCGCGACTACTGGATGGATGCACAGGAAGCTGTAAAATATGGCATTGTTGACAAAATTGCCAACAAATTATAGGGTTTTCAGCCATTAAGTTATCCTGAAGCTGAAGCGCTGCTAAGCGCACAGCAGTTAAAATTTAATTGAAAAAGGCCTTACTAGCAAAGGTTTTAGTATCTTTATACTTGATTATTTCATCTTGTACCTGTTTGAAGGGCGAAAATATTATGAATTATTATGGCCAAGCAATCTAACCTTCACTGTTCGTTTTGCGGCAGAAGCCGTGATGAGGTTAAAATACTCATCGCCGGGCAGGAAGGCCATATTTGTGAGAACTGTGTAGAACATGCGCAGGAAATAATTGTCCAGGAGTTGCAGCAGCGCCAGGAACAACAAAATTCCCAATATCGTTTTAATATACGTAAGCCGCTGGAAATCAAAGAATTTCTTGATCAATACGTTATAGGGCAGGATGATGCGAAGAAAATCCTGTCTGTTGCTGTTTACAATCACTATAAACGCATTACGCAAAAATTACAGAACGATGATGTTGAAATAGAAAAAAGCAACATCATTATGGTGGGTGAAACCGGTACAGGCAAAACGCTGCTGGCAAAAACCATCGCCAAATTACTTAATGTGCCTTTTGCCATTGTTGATGCAACAGTATTTACAGAGGCCGGCTATGTGGGCGAAGATGTAGAAAGTATGCTTACCCGCCTGCTGCAAGTATGTAATTACGATATTGCGGCAGCAGAAAAGGGCATTGTGTATGTGGATGAAATTGACAAGATTGCCCGCAAAGGCGATAACCCTTCAATAACCCGCGATGTTAGCGGTGAAGGTGTGCAGCAGGGCTTGCTGAAAATGCTTGAAGGTACTGAAGTGCTCGTGCCACCGCAGGGAGGCCGCAAACACCCCGAGCAAAAAATGATTAAAGTTAATACCAGCAATATTTTATTTATATGTGGCGGCGCTTTTGACGGTATTGATAAAGTGATTGCCCGCCGGGTTAACACCAATGCTATCGGCTTTAATGTAAATAAGAATGAGCAGGAATTGCAAAAGAAAAACCTGTTGCAGTTTATTAATGCACAGGATTTAAAAAGCTTTGGCCTGATACCTGAACTGCTGGGGCGCTTGCCTGTGGTTACCCATCTTGACCCGCTGGATGCAGAAACGCTGCGCTCCATTTTAACTGCACCAAAAAACAGCCTTATTAAACAATATACCCGTTTGTTTGATATTGAAGGGATACAGTTAAAGATAGATGAATCTGTTTTGAATTTTATGGTTCAAAAAGCTACGGAATTTAAGCTTGGTGCGAGGGGATTAAGGAGTATCTGTGAACATATTCTCACTGATGCTATGTTTGAGTTGCCCGGGAGCGGGGCAAAGGAACTGCACGTTACCTTAGACTATGCAGAAAAGAAACTAAATAAAAGCAAGCTAAGCATGCTGAAAGTTGCTTAATAAAATATTTGGATGGGTTGTATTTATAGGGACATATCAATGATGTGTCCCTATTTCTTTTTATCCCGCCAGGCTTTCCCTGGCAATAACTATTTTTTGAATTTCAGAAGTTCCTTCGCCAATGGTACAAAGTTTGGCGTCACGGTAATATTTTTCTACCGGAAAATCCTTGGTATAACCGTATCCTCCAAATATTTGCACAGCATCATTGGCCACCCGCACCGCTACCTCACTGGCATAATATTTAGCCATGGCAGCTTCCCTTGTTACCGGCAAGCCTTCATTTTTACGGTAACATGCCTGCAGGGTAAGTAATTCTGCCGCAGCAATTTCTGTGGCCATGTCGGCCAGTTTAAAGCTTATGCCCTGGAAATTGGCAATAGGCTGGCCAAACTGGTGCCGCTGTTTGCTGTATTCTTTTGCTGCTTCAAAAGCGCCTTTGGCAATACCCAACGATAGCGAAGCAATGGAGATCCGCCCGCCGTCCAGCACCTTCATTGCCTGTTTAAACCCGTCACCCACTTCCCCAAGCCTGTTTTCATCGGGAATGATACAATCTTCAAAAATCATTTCGGCGGTTTCGCTGGCACGCATACCCAGCTTGTTTTCCTTTTTACCGGCTTTAAAGCCGGGTGTGCCCCTTTCTACCACAAAACTGGTGCTGTTATTTCTTGTCCGCGGCTCACCTGTCCGCGCAATTACTACGGCAATATCGCCGGTTTTACCATGGGTAATCCAGCATTTGGCGCCGTTTAGTATCCAATTATTCCCCTCTCTTACGGCTGTGCATTTCATATTGCCTGCATCACTGCCTGTGCCGGCTTCTGTCAATCCCCAGGCGCCAAGCCATTCACAAGTCGTCAGTTTTGGCAGGTATTTTTGCTTTTGTTCTTCATTCCCAAACGTGAGGATATGGTTGGTACACAGCGAATTGTGCGCTGCTACGCTCAGCCCGACAGAGCCACACACTTTAGCCACTTCCTCTATCACCGTTTTGTATTCAAAATAGGTCAGCCCTGACCCTCCGTAAGCTTCGGGCACAATTACCCCCATCATTCCAAGCCGTCCTAATTCCTTAAATATATGCAACGGAAACTCCTGGCTTTCATCCCACTCCATTACATAAGGCTTAATGTATTGCCTTGCAAAATCCTGTACTGTTTGTGCTACCTGCTGCGTTAGTTCACTTGTCGTAAAATCCATTTGCTAACAATTGTTAGTTAAAAAACAAAAATAGGTGGAATAATGTTGCGAAATACAGGCAAGCAGCTAATTTTTAAAGATTTATATTATTTTCATTTTGTCCTTGCCATTCTGCTGACATACTGTTGTCACAACACCCTGTTAACTTGCTGCTCATTCAAAATATTTCATTTATCCTCAGAACTTGGCAAAACATGAGTACTGAAAAATACTGGATTATTGCAGCATCAAAAGACCACGCATTACGTGGCATGCGGGAAGGTATAGCGCAGGCTTGCCATGGTAAAGAAGCACCCTTAAAACGGATGAAGGTAAATGACTGGGTGATTATTTATTCTTCAAAAGAGTATTTTGGAGATGGTCGGAAATACCAGAAGTTTACCGCGATAGGACAAGTAAAAGATGAAATGGTGTATCAATTTGAAATGAGCCGGGAGTTTAAACCCTTCCGGAGGAATATTAATTACTATGCCTGCAAAGAAACACCCGTTTTACCTTTATTGGACAGCCTCGAATTTACCACGGATAAAAAGCAGTGGGGCTACCCGTTCAGGTATGGCTTTTTTGAAATAAACGGGCACGATTTTAATATCATTTCTGCACGGATGCTGCAGCCTGGAGAAGTATAAAATAATAGCGCAATGAACCCAACTTTTTTCACCAAACAGGTTGACTTTAGAAAATGGCTGGAAAAAAACCATGCAAAGGCAGATGAGTTATACGTAGGCTTTTATAAAGTTGGCTCAGGAAAAGAAAGTATTACCTGGCCGCAAAGCGTAGAGGAAGCCCTGTGTTTTGGATGGATTGACGGCGTAAGAAAATCAATTGACGAAGAAAGTTATTATATACGGTTTACACCACGCAAGCCCGGCAGTATATGGAGCGCTATAAATATTAAGAAAATAGAAGAGCTGTCAAAACTTGGTGTAATGACGCCTGCCGGTATAGACGCTTATAATAAAAGGGCGGAAAATAAATCAAAAATCTATTCTTACGAGAATGCGCCTGCAACCCTGCATAAAGACTATGAGAAACAGTTTAAAGCAAACAGTAAAGCATGGAAATTTTTCCAGTTGCAGCCTGCCTGGTATAAGCGAACAGCGGTGCACCTGGTTATGCAGGCAAAACAACCCGCAACACAACAGAAACGGCTTGAGCAATTAATTAAAGACAGCGAAGCAGGAAAAAAAATAAAACAATTAAGCTATGGAAAGAAAAAATGAAGCAAAAAAGAAGGTGTACCTGTTTGTGTTTGATAGTTTTTCAGATTGGGAACCCGCCTACGCTATAGCAGAAATAACAAGTTCCGGCAAATATGATGTAGAAACATTTGGTATTTCAGCCAGCGCAGTAAAATCTGCCGGGGGCTTAATGGTAACACCAGGCACAACAATAGCCGATGATGGCCTTACCGGGGCCGCGATGATTATAATACCCGGCGGCACAGCGTTGGAAGAAAGGAGGGTTGATGAAGTATTGCCGGTAATTGAATATGCCTACAGAAACAATATTCCTGTTGCGGCTATTTGTGCAGGCACTACCCTGTTGGCTGACATGGGTATGCTGGATGATATACCGCACACTGGTAATGACGTACGCTACCTGCAAAAAATGGCCTCATGGTACAAAGGCGCTGCATATTATAAGAACGAGCCTGCTGTAACGAGCGGTAATATTATAACGGCTACAGGCGTTTACCCTGTGGAGTTTGCAAGGGAAATTTTTATTAAACTGCAACTGCATGACAATGCAACAATTGAAAAATGGTACCAGTTGTTTAAGCATGGTATATGGCAGGAATAGCAATTGCCGGGACTTTATTAGCCCGGCAATTGCTTATATAGTGAGCGTGCCTGTGTTAGAGCAATGCCCTGGCATTATCAATTACTTTGCCGAGATTGGACGCATCCTGGCCGCCGGCAGCAGCAAGTGTTTTTTGGCCGCCGCCGCCGCCTTTAATAACAGGGGCAATTTGCTCTTTAATAATCCTTGGGGCATCAAGGCCCCTGGTAACAAGTGTGTCATCAACCATCACAGCTACGTTTGCCTTACCTTCAATGTTAGCAGTGATAACTACCAGGTAGCCCTTGCCGGCTTCTGTAGACGGCAGCGAACCTTTCAAATCGAAACATAGCTTTTTCAGGGCGTCAGCGTTACCAACATTTACAATTTCACCAATAAAGTCAATGCCGTTTATATGTTCAGCTTTGGCAAGTAGTTTATCTTTCAGGTCAGCAAGCTGTTTCGCTTCAAGCGCTTCAATTTTCTTTTTTAATTCCCCGTTTTCAACTGAAAGGCTTTCTACCGCCTTCAAAATATCTTTAGGGTTTTTCAATAATTCTTTTATCGCTTCTGTAACAGCAAATTGCCCGCTAATCAATGCTTCTGCAGCCTCACCGCTCACTGCCTCAATTCTTCGTACACCTGCTGCAACCGCGGTTTCATGCTTTATCTTAAAAAAACCAAGCTCACCTGTTGCGCCAACATGCGTTCCACCGCACAACTCAATAGAGTATTTAGGGTCAACAATTACCACCCGCACTATATCACCGTACTTTTCTCCAAATAACGCCATAGCGCCCAATGCCACTGCATCGTCCTTTGGTATTTCCTTTATAACAACAGGAATATTCTCCCGTATTTTTTCATTCACTATTTTCTCTATACGTTCAATTTCATGACTGGTTACTTTAGCGAAATGAGAGAAATCAAACCGCAAATGTTCATCATTTACAAGGCTGCCCTTTTGTGCAACATGCGTTCCCAAAACCTGCCTCAGCGCTGCATGCAGTAAATGCGTAGCGGTGTGGTGCGCGGCAGTTTGCATACGTTTACTTACATCTACTTTCGCAATAACATCCCCTTTTATAGTTGCGGGCAGTTCATCCGCAAAATGAATAATAAGGTTGTTTTCCTTCTTTGTATTATTAATTACTAATTCTTCATTATTAATTAGTAGTACGCCCGTGTCCCCCACCTGGCCGCCGCTTTCCGCGTAAAAAGGCGTTACGTTTAATACTAATTGGTAAGCTTCTTTGCCCCTTGCCTTAACCTTGCGGTAGCGGGTTATTTTGCTCTTTATTTCTAATGTGTCATACCCCACAAATTCGTTGTAAGTGTCTTCGTCAAGTATCACCCAATCCTCCGCATCAACAGCCGTTGCCGCGCGGGAGCGGTTTTTTTGCTGTTGCATTTCGGCGTTGAAGCCTGCCTCATCAACAGATAAATTATTTTCCGAGGCAATCAACCGCGTTAAGTCGACAGGAAAACCGTAGGTATCAAACAATTCAAAGGCTTCTTTGCCATTCACCATGCCTGTTGCTTTGCTTTCGGCTACTATTTCATCTATCTTTTTCAACCCTTTTTCAAGTGTCCTTAAAAATGCTTCTTCTTCTTCTTTCACCACCCTGCCAACAAAATCCACCTGCTTGTTCAATTCGGGGAAGACCTCTTCAAACTGGCTGGCCAACAATGGCATTAATTGAAACAACAAGGGTTGCTTATAGTCCAGGTACGAATAATAATATCTCACTGCCCTGCGCAGTATTCTTCGTATTACATACCCGGCGCCGGTATTGGAAGGCAACTGTCCGTCCGTTATGGTAAAAGCGATGGCGCGTACGTGATCGGCTATCACACGAAAGGCTACGGCCTGCTTAGTATCACTATAGTCATACTTTTTATTGGTAATCTTTTCTGTTTCTTCTATGGTGCCGGTAAACACATCTGTGTCGTAGTTACTCTGCTTACCCTGTATCACGCGTACCAGCCTTTCAAAGCCCATGCCTGTATCAACATGTTTAGCCGGCAAGGGTTGCAATGTGCCATCTTTCAGGCGGTTAAACTCCATAAACACGTTATTCCAAATCTCTATCACCTGCGGGTTATCTTTATTCACCAGGCTCGCACCATCTACCTGTTTTCGGTCTTCATCACTACGGCCATCATAATGTATTTCGCTGCAGGGGCCGCAAGGGCCGGTGTCGCCCATCTCCCAGAAATTATCTTTCTTATTACCTGGTAATATCCTGTCTTCACTTACCCATTTTTTCCATTCAGTATATGCTTCTTCATCTTTGGGCAGGTTCTCTTTTGCATCGCCTTCAAATATGGTTACGTACAGGCGGCTTTTGTCTAATTTATACCGTTCGGTTAATAGCTCCCAGCTCCATGCAATGGCATCCTTTTTAAAATAATCTCCAAAACTCCAGTTGCCAAGCATCTCAAACATGGTGTGATGGTACGTATCAACGCCCACCTCTTCCAGGTCATTATGTTTGCCGCTAACGCGCAGGCATTTTTGGGTATCGGCCACGCGCGGGTAAGGCGCCTTTTTATTACCCAGGAAATAATCTTTAAACTGGTTCATACCCGCGTTGGTAAACAACAGCGTGGGATCATTTTTTATAACAATAGGGGCAGAAGGCACAATAACGTGCCCCTTTTCTTTAAAGAAATCAAGGAATGTTTGCCGTATCTCAGTGCTCGTCATCGTTACCATTATAAAATTTTAATATGTATGTGATATACAACTATATTTGCTGCCTCACAACGGGGCGTAAAGGTAAACATTTTGCCCTTTTATGTTTTCAGGTATAAAATTTGCTGCAAAATAGGCCTTTACAAAACTGGTGGATTTTATCTGCTTGCTTATCCGTACAAAATTTGTTTTGGGGGTGCAAATTACAACGGGATAGCCTGCATTGTTTACAGTTGTCAGCATTTTTGAATGTAACAGCATAAGCATGGCATTCAACCAATGAAAAAAATAAAATATTTTTATAATACCCATACGCTGCGCTACGAAAAGCTGGTGACACCCCTGCGGGTTAAGCTATTGCGTGTATTCGCGTTTTTGGCCACCGCGGTTGTTACTGCAGGTATAATTGTAAGCATTGCTTTCCACTACATAAAATCTCCCGGCGAAAAAGAACTTGCCCAGCAAAACGATGAATTGCAGGAAAATTATGCGTTACTGCAGCAGCAGGTACAACAACTGCAACAAAAAATGGGCGACCTTGAAAAAAGGGATAATGATGTTTACCGGAGCATATTTGAATCTTCACCCATACCCGACAGCGCACGCATGGCGGAAATGGCAAGGAATAAAGAAATAAAGCTGGTGCAGAATATGAGCCAGCAGGCGCTTGTAAGCAGCATAACCCAGCAACTGAATGAGCTTACATTACGGGCGGCCTACCAGCAAAAATCGTACGATGATATTAACGTGATGATAAAAAATAAGCAAAAACTTATTGAAGCCATCCCCTCTATACAGCCGGTGAGCAATAAAGACCTTAACCGAATAGCCTCAGGTTTTGGTTACCGCATTGACCCTATTTATAAAAATACCCATTTTCATGCCGGGCTTGATTTTACTGCACCTACCGGCACTCCTATCTATGCTACCGCAGACGGTGTTGTAAAAGAGGCAGGCTTTAGCACAGGCGGCTATGGCAACCATGTAGTAATAAATCATGGGTATGGTTATGAAACCGTGTACGGGCACATGTACAAAGTAAAGGCAAAAGCGGGGCAACGGGTAAAACGGGGGGAAGTGATAGGTTACGTGGGCAGCACAGGCAAAAGCACGGGACCTCACTGCCATTACGAAGTGCATAAAAACGGCGTGCCGGTTGACCCTGTGTATTATTTCTATAATGACCTTTCAGCAGAGCAATATGACCGTGTGCTGAAAATGAGCAGCCAGCAAAACCAAAGCTTTGATTAGATACAGCATGGATTATTTAAACCATGAACACCTCTGTTGAGCGGCGATGAAAGCTAATTATTTAATCGGCACTACTCCGCGTTTTCCTGCTGCATAACCAGTTTTTCGCGTTTCCACCAACGTAAACCAATATAACCTGCTACACTAAGTGGTGTGAGCATAAGGTAAAGAATGCCTGCATTAAGCGCTTTCGCCGGCTTTTCACCCAGTTGGGATGCTGTTTTTGTACAAATAGAGCATTGCGCGGCAGCCTGTTGTGAAAGAAGTATTGCAAATAAAATACCTGCAAAAAACATCATAGTCCTCTTTTTCATACGCATGTATTTCAGGCGCTAAGATACGAATTGAAAAAGAAAGGAAAATTTTTTATCTTTCTCCTCTAAATAATGTCGCATGAGCCACCGGAGAAAATTTCTGAAACAAGTGATGCTTACTGCGGGTGCATTCTCAGCATCCAGCCTGTTTAACCAGGCGCTGGCCGGCAAAATGGAAGAGGCAGATGATGCTGTATCAGGGCTTACGCCGGGCGAAGTGGCATCAGACGAAGATTACTGGAGTGTTATACAACAGGCCTATACCGTTGACCCGAATTTAATTGACCTTAATAATGGCGGGGTGAGCCCGTCGCCACGTATTGTGCAGGAAGCCGTTGAACGGTATAACAAGCTTGCCAACGAGGGGCCATCCTATTATATGTGGCGGATAATTGATATGGGGCGTGAACCATTAAGGCAAAAACTTTCTGCTTTAGCAGGCTGCAGTCCTGACGAGATTGCTGTTAACCGAAATTCAACCGAAGCGCTCAACACGGTTATTTACGGTCTTGACCTGGCACCCGGCGATGAAGTAATTGGTACAAAGCAGGACTATCCTAACATGATAAATGGCTGGAAACAAAAAGCATTAAGGCAGGGCATTAAATACACGCAGATTAGCTTTAATTTCCCCATTGAAGACGAGGGTGAAATTGTAGCGGCCTATGAAAAAGCTATTACACCTAAAACAAAACTGTTGCATGTAACGCACATGATAAACTGGGTTGGACAGATTATGCCGGTGAAAAAAATTGCGCAAATGGCGCACGCCAGGGGCATAGAAGTTTTATGCGATGGCGCTCACTCATTCGGTTTACTGGATTTTAATATACCCGACCTTGAATGTGATTATTTTGGTACAAGCCTGCATAAATTTTTAAGCGCTCCCATTGGCAGCGGCATGTTATACATAAAAAAGGAAAAGATTGAAAAAATATGGCCGTTACTGTGCAACGATAACCCGCGCAGCGGCGACATCAGGAAATTTGAAACACTCGGCACACGCAGCTTTCCTATTGAACAGGGTATAGGAGAAGCACTCAATTTTCATAATTCCATAGGCCCTAAAAGAAAAGAAGAACGCATACGGTACCTAAAGAACTACTGGGCGTCAAAAGTTAAAGAAATTCCCGGTGTTACATTAAGCACATCGTTAAAGCCTGAATATTCCTGCGCTATTTGCGGCGTAAGTATTAAGGGAATGGTTCCGGGAGAGCTTGACCGACAGTTGTTTGAGAAATATAAAATACACACCGTGGGTATTGTTTGGGAAAATATCAGTTGCGTAAGGATAACCCCCCATGTGTACACGTCCCTGCAAAACCTGGATACCCTGGTTAACGCTATTGGTGAAATTGCACAATCTCCCGCAAAAAGCTGATACCTGTTTTGTTACATCGTTAAAATTATCCTTCAACGGTTAAGTTTATAATGCAGCATAATTTTTAAAAGTATTTTGCAGTATGAAACTGTTGGCGGTAGTTATATTTATAACCTTAAGCATTGGCCGAACCATAGCCCAGCAACCGGCATTACCGCAAATAGCTGCCAGGGAAAAGAAAATAGCCGCCTGGCAGCTTGACCAGCAACAAACAAGTATAGCATCCAATAATTACAGGGTGCATTATTACGAATGTACCTGGCAGATTGACCCGGCAGCTTACTATATAACCGGCAAAGTAACCGCTCATTTTAATATTACACAGTCAACCAATAATATCGTTTTCGATCTTACCCACCAGCTTTCGGTTGACAGCGTGTTGATGAATCATCAAAAAATAACATTCCTTCAATCACCTGGTGAAAGCCTTGCGATTAACCTACCAACTACCTTCAACCAAGGCGACAGCAGTGCGGTAACTATTTTTTATCATGGTGCACCGCCGATGGAAAACGAGGCCTTCGTACAGTCGTCACACAACGGCAGCCCCATTACCTGGACATTAAGCGAGCCATACGGGGCAAAAGACTGGTGGCCCTGCCGCAACGGGCTGGATGACAAAGCAGACAGTATTGATATTTATATTATTCACCCTTCGCAGTACAAAGCAACCTCCAACGGTTTGCTGCAAAGCGAAACGACTGTAAACAACACTACCACTACCTTTTATAAGCACCGATACCCTATCGCAAGCTATCTTGTTGCTTTTGCAGTAAGTAATTATAGTGTATTTACGCAACAGGTCCAGCTTGGCGATGCATCTCTGCCACTGATAATGTATGTGTACCCCGAATCACTGCAAACATTCCAGCAGTCAGCCTATACGGTTGCCAGCAGCCTTAAAGTATATTACACCTGCTACGGTGCCTACCCGTTTATGAATGAAAAATATGGTGAAACGCAATTTGGTTTTGGCGGCGGTATGGAACATCAAACCAATTCATTTGTTGTATCTGATAACCCCAATCTTACAGGGCATGAACTTGCACACCAGTGGTTTGGGGATAAGATAACCTGCGGTAGTTGGCATGATATATGGCTGAATGAGGGCTTTGCTGAATATTCTGCTGATATTTTGCTATCAGAGAAAACCGATACCTCGTATTACCGAAAATATGTGCAATATGACCTGGAACATATTGTAACTGCACCCGGCGGTTCAGTATGGGTAGATGATACCACGGATGTTAACAGGATATTTGATGAAAGGCTTACCTATTTAAAGGGAGCCTTCCTGCTGCGGATGCTTAGATGGACTTTAGGGGACAGCGCTTTTTTTAATGGTATCCGCAATTATTTAAACGACCCAAAACTCCGTTATTCCTTTGCGCGTGTGGATGACTTTAAAACGCATTTGGAAGAGACAGGCCATACAGACCTTAGTTATTTTTTTAACCAGTGGTATTACGGGCAGGGGTATCCATCCTTTAAAGTATCGTGGCAACAGAATATTAATAACTATGCAACCATCAATATAAACCAGGTTACTTCAGACACTTCGGTTAAATTTTTTAAAGTGCCTTTGGCGCTTACATTTAAAAATGCCACCCAGGCAAAAACTTTTGTGGTAACAGACAGTATTAATAACCAGGCTGAAGTGTTTGATGTTGGATTTGCTGCAGATACTATATTGATTGACCCGGATATGCAGTTAATAAGCAAGGATAATTCATCCATAAAATTACCACCGGCAACAACTGCCGTAAATGAGATTACTGTTTATCCCAATCCTTTTAAAGAGCAATTAAGGGTAAACATCAAAAATCCTGTGGTGCAACAATGGCAGGCGCAGCTTTTTAATGCGGGTGGCAAAAGGTTTTTATCGCAAACGTTTATTATAGGCGGGGCAGATGCAGTGTTGCACATTCCTGTACAGTTAAATTTAGCTGCCGGTATATATTTTTTAAAGATAGATGGTGGCGATACACACTTAGTAAAAAAATTAGTGAAGATTTAGATAGCTTACCCCCCTAACCTTTATAAATAAACAACTATGGCCGTTAGAAAACAAAAAAAGAAAAAGAAGAAAAGCGGGCGGTGGAGGCTGCTGTTGGTGTTGGTTACACTGTTACTGGCAGGGTACAGCGGCTTTATGTACTGGCACCAGTTGCAGGAAGAACGCAAGGCAAAATTTGCCGTATACCCTGCCTTTGGCATTGAACTGCCGCTCGGATACAGCATTCACGGAATAGATGTAAGCAATTACCAGCATTATATTTTCTGGCCTTCAGTAAAGCAAATGAAAGTGCAGGATGTGCAGTTGAAGTTTGCCTTTATAAAGGCGACTGAAGGGTTAAAGGACGCAGACAAGCAATTTAAATATAACTGGGCTGCTGCAAAAGAAGCAGGCCTGGCAAGAGGGGCTTACCATTATTTTATTGCCACCAAAAGCGGCAAACAACAGGCGCTTAATTTTATTAATACAGTAAAGCTTGAAACGGGTGATATGCCGCCGGTATTAGATATTGAAAAGCTATACGGGGTTGACCCGGCTATTATGCGCAAAGAAGTTACAGACTGGCTGCAAACAGTTGAGGCGGCCTACAAGGTGCGGCCTATAATATATTCATTCGGAGATTTTTACAATACTTATTTGGGGGACCAGTACCTGGAATACCCGCTTTGGGTAGCTCACTTTATTACTAAAGATAAACCCAAAGTAAAACGCGACTGGATTTTTTGGCAGCACAGTGATGCCGGTAAGGTAAACGGCATTACTGCTAAAGTTGATTTTGACGTATTTGGCGGTGATAGCCTGCAGTTTGCGGGTTTACTTGTTAAATAAGTACCTTTAAGCTACAATAGCAGTTATGGAGCCTGAAGTAAAAGAGTTTTTAACGCGTATATCGCTTTCGCTTGGCATAGGCATATTATGGCTTAGCATTAACTCTACGGCGGGTATTATGTTTGACCTTGCATTTATTCACGACCATATTACCATAGGCAATATTATATTCTACATTTGGTTTTTATCGAGTATTGTTATTATGATAAAGCTCTATATACGCCTTTGGAAAAATAAGCTGTAAAATTTCAGCTTGTATGGTCGGCTACAATTACCCATTTACCATTTATTTTTCGCAGCAGCAATGTAAATACACCGCCTATATCGCCTGTTGTTCTTTTAAGATGCCAGTTGCCAATCACAAAATAATAGTCTCCGGGCAAAGGCCTTAACTGTAATAAATCAAAATTAAGCTTGCCCATCGCAACTGTATCGGGGTATCTTTTTTTATAGTTATTAAGCGTTGTTTGCCAGCCGTAGGTTGGGCCTCCTTTGCCGATAAATACAAGACTGTCATTTTTCCAGTAAGTCTCCATAAATACATCAATATTGCCGTTGTTCCAGGCATTGGTTTGGGCTGCCAGCACATTACGCACCAATTGCTCATCACCCTTTTGTGAATATGATATTGCCGGCAGCAAAAGGCATGCGATAACAATAAAAGTCAGTCTCATAAAGTATTTATTTTGTTTGTTATTTTTTAGCCCTGGTTATTTCGCGTTTGCCCGGTGGTCCCGGCATTTTTTCTACGGTAAACCCGGCAGACTTTAATGCACGTCTTACAACACCCTTGCTGCAATAAGTTACCAGTATGCCACCCTTTTTTAGCGCTGCAAACATTGTTGAAAATATTTTTTCCGTCCACATTTCAGGCTGGTCATTGGGCGCAAAGGCATCATAAAAAACAATATCAAAAAAATTTTCCATTATATCATTTTCTGCTGCCCCTTTTATTTTGTGTAAAGTAAATAATGGATGAATAACAATATCCTCTTCCCACGCTGCCGCATGCATTTGCAGGAAGAAAGGCTGCAAAAAATCCTTCCCTAATATTGCACTATAGTTCAGTGCGGTATATTCTGCCGCTGTAAGGGGGTAAAGTTCGGCGGCAGTATAATATACAGGCAGCTTGTTGCCAATAGCCAACTGTAAAGCCAATAACGCGTTAAGCCCTGTGCCAAAGCCCATCTCAAATATATTAACGCTTTCTGCAACAGGCAAAAAAGGCATCAATCCTGCTTCAATAAAAACATGCATACTCTCCTGCACTGCGCCGTGGGTACTGTGGTAAGTTATGCCGGCCGCGGGTATAGAAATGGTATGAGATCCATCGCCAGTAACCTGTACTTTTCTTTCCATTGCCATTTATATGAAGGTAAAATTTTAAAGCAATAATTTACTTAATCTTGTAGTATGGAATACGTAACTCATTTAAAAAAAGACCCAAAGCTTTCGGCCATTATAGCAGAGCCTTACCACGAGTTAAAGCTGCGTGAGAATATACCCCTGCATTTAATGGCAAGTATTATGTCGCAACAGTTAAACACCAAGGTTGCTGATATTATATATGCCCGTTTTTTAGCGTTGTATGGGGATGAGGAGCCAACACCGCAGCAGGTGCTCGATACGCCTTTTGAAAAATTACGCGCCATCGGCCTTTCTAATGCAAAGGTTAATTATGTGCATAATGTTGCCAGGTTTTGTATTGAGCATGGCATTACAGACAAGAAGCTGCTGGCCATGAAGGATGATGAAATTCTTGCTTTATTAAAACAAATAAAAGGGGTTGGGCAATGGACGGTTGAAATGCTCCTGATGTTTACTTTAGGAAGACAGGATATTTATGCCATAGACGACTTAGGCCTGCAAAATGCTATTATAAAACTGTATAAGCTGCGAACGACAGATAAAAAAAAGTTACGTGAAAGAATATTGAAGATAAGCGCAAAGTGGAGCCCATACCGTACCTATGCCTGCCTGCATTTATGGAAGTGGAAAGATAATGCGCCCGTAGTGGCAAAAGAAGAAGAATAGAACCAGCTAACCCAAATAACTTTATTGATAGACCTCTATAAAAAAAACAACCCCGCAAGAGCGGGGCTGTTTAGCATTTGTCCCAAATAACAACCTAACTTATAATTTTGTTACAGTTACGTCGTCTACCACCTTGGTAGTTGCGCTTACTGAAAATGTTTGGTCAAGGCTTTTATTGCTTGAAGTTATCCTGAAGTTGTAAGCAGAAATATCATCGCTTTTCAACAGTTTAAACTTCTTGTCGAAATTCTTTTCAGAAAATTCGTTGGTATACAGTACATCACCTTCCTTATCGGTAACGGTAATGGTAAATTTATCGCCGTTTGCATTGGCAACTTTTACGTTAAAATACAGGGCATTATCTGCTGCACCGGCAAACTGAACTGTTGCCTGGGTTGCTGGGCTGATAATTTCTATTGTGCGCGGAGTTGCTTTGCCTGTAACGGGAGCTGCCAGTAACACTGAGCCTGACAATAAAACTGCTGCTAAAACCTTTGTGCTTACCATTTTAACAAATGTGCGTTTCATACTTGTAATTTTTAGTTTACTAATAAAAATGTTTAATTAACAATATTCGCAGGCATTAACAAACGTGCAGCTAACAATCGGGGCAATTCAATCTGTTATATGGAGAAGCATCGGTACGTGTACTAAGCAGGAACTGCTTTAAAAGCTTTGAGCCGTATGGCTAATGTGTAATTATTACGCAAATATATACCAAAATATTTGAAAGGTAACCCGCGTTTAGCAAATATTTATATAACTGCCATTTGTTAGTTTCCGTACAATACTATATATCAATACATTATGAAAAATTGAACAAATTATTAATTGTAAAAACTACACTTGTATAGCATAAAGCACAGGGAGGGAAGCGACCGCCCACCTACGCTTTTATACGTTCTCTCAACACTATTTCAACTGTTCCAGCATCTTTTCCGCGTTTTCATCCCCCGGTTTTAGTTCGAGTACCTTTTGATAATTGCGCCTGGCTTCCTCTTTATTACCTGCAGTTAAATAAGCCTCGCCAAGGCTATCATAGGTTCCGGCAACAGCGGGAAAAATAAACGTATTAAGTTTAAATACATTCAGCGCTTCAGCGTAATTATTTTGCGCAAGCAAAACATAACCATAAGCATTAAAATCGCGCATACTGCTGCACAAAGGCTTTACCCGTGTAACAATAGTGGCAAGCGTCGTGCTGTCAAGCGGTGTCTTTCTTTGTTTTATATTATTTATCCACCATGCAACATCAGCGTAATTGGGGGTATATTTAGCATGCTGTGTAATGGCAAGGATGTCCTTTTCAAGCGAGACAACAGGCGATTCAATTACCCTGCCTGATTCCTTATTGTTACTATATACAATTATCGTAGGCACATGGTGAATCGTTTTTCCAGCCTCTTCGTGTTGCGGGCTTTGTTTGTATTTTTTTAATGAGTTGTCAACAAAAATTAGATGTAGTCTTGATGTATCGAATGATGCGGCCTGTAAAATTTTAATCAGCCTCGGCACTTCCCTTTTGCTGTCGCCGCACCAGCTTCCCAGGAAAACTTCGATGGTTTTATTTTGAAGCAACGGCTGCAGCAACTGCACGGTTGCAGTATCAACAGGGTAGTTATTATATGATTTGTCAAACCATTCCTTATAAGGGTTGGTTTGCAGTATTGATAATGAGCAATGCCCGGCAAGAATGGTTGCATCCCTGTCGTTTTTAATTTCTGTGTTTGTTATTGGTGTAGAAGAAGGCAAGAGAGCATGGCTGCAGCCGGTAATACCATCGTACACGACTGCAATTATGAAAATGTATTTCATATAATAGTTTTTAGGGCATGGCGAAATACACGCCTGCCTGGTAAATAATAAGAGTATATTAAAATAGCAAGAGCCCGCACGTATGTGCGGGTAAATGAAATGAATCTATTTGTTATTAAATAGCCGGCGGGTGAAAGATATACTCAACAGGAGTAAAACTGTATTGCGCGGGATGATACACCGCATAATTTTGATTAAGGGGTATGCGTTGAAATAAGTAATGAGATTCAGTAAGAAGATATTTTGTATCTGCCTGCCCAAGCATTTCTTTTTGCTTTTCAGGCAACGATGTATTTTGATCGGCCGGTGTGCTGGAAACGGCACAATCGCACGCCTGGTTACCGCCTGTTTGAATGGTGCATTGTATGTACACCACAAGCCTTACCGTGGTGGGTGCAAATAATACGCACATAAACAATATGGCAGCCAGCTTCTTCAATAAGCTACGTTTCTGCTGTAAGATAAAATATTTTATTTGTATTAAGCTATGCGAGGTTGTATCTTCTTTTAAGTTCGGCGCAAATTCTGTCTACCGATTCTTTAATTGGCGTGTAGGTAAACTGTGGCAGAAATTGCATAAGTTTCGAGTTATCAAAATATACCTTTGCCTGTGCTGTATGGGCTGTTTCTTTGGTTAATAATGGCTTTTTACCAGTGAATTTTCCTTTTACCGCTTCAAGCCTCCAGACAATCTCAGCCATTAACGGCGTTACCTTTTTATGCGCCGGCTTTTTCTTAAAGCCTTCTGCTACCTGGGTAAATAATTCATGGTATCCCACATTAGCCGCGCTTATTATAAAACGCTGGGCAGTTACATCACTTTCCATCAGCATTATCATCGCTTTTACTACATCCGCAACGTCTGTAAAACCAGTAACCCCTTCAGTATACCAGGGAAATTCATTGTACACATTTTTAAAAATTCCCGTTGAACCGCTATTCCAGTCACCATCGCCTAAAATAATCACCGGGTTTACAATTACCGCATCCAGGCCCTCACCCACACCACGCCATACTTCCATCTCCCCAAGGTATTTTGTTTTGCCATACTCACTGTTACTGGTTTCCTTCGTCCAGTTCATGGTTTCGTTCACCACGGTGTTTTCTCTTAACCTGCCAAGGGCAGATACCGAACTTACATGCACTAATTTTTTAACCCCGGTGCTAAGGCAGGCATTTACAACATTGGCAGTGCCTTCAATGTTTATTTTATATAAAAGATGCTTTTCCCCGGGGCTGAAAGAAACCATCCCGGCGCAATGATATACCTGTTCAATACCTTCGCACGCTTCCACAAGTTCGGGAATGTCGAGAATATCGGCTTTAACCCATTGCACCTTGCCAGCGCAATTAACAGCGGGTACATTGTTGCGATATATAGCGCGTACCTCTTTATCCTGCCGAATTAGCTCCCTTATTAAATGTGAGCCGACAAGCCCCGATGCTCCTGTGACTAACACCATACTGTTGTAAATTTTAAATTAGCAATTACTAATCCCCGCAACTTAAATCTTATCGTTACGCTTCCCCGGCCGTTAAATAGTTAACCAACATAAAAACCTTTCTCCGTCTTTTTACCCAGTTCGCCTGCCTCTACTTTTTGCTTTTGCAAAACTGAAGGTGTAAGCCTCGCCGGTTTGCCCAATGCCTGCCATACAATATTGCTTACAGAATAATTAACATCAATCCCAATTAAATCCATCAGCCTGAAAGGCCCCATTTTAAAGCCGGCAGCTTCCATAACAGCATCAATGGTTTCAATATCAGCAAGCCCCAGTTCTACCATTCTCAGTGCCTCAAGATAATAATTCCGTGCAACACGGTTTACAATAAAACCAGGAGAGTCGCTACACACAACAGCAACCTTTCCCATTTGTTGTGCAACATTCATAACGGATGAAATTACTGCTTCACTTGAAAAAGGCGTCTTTACCACTTCTACCAGTTTCATTACGGGAGCGGGGTTAAAAAAATGCACACCAACCACCCGTTGAGGGCCTTCAGTCTCCTCCGCAATATGTTTTACAGAAAGAGAAGATGTGTTGGTGGCGAAAATGGTTTGCGTATTATTTACAGAAGCCAGTTTATTAAAAAGGGCTGTCTTGGCGTCTTTATCCTCAACTATCGCCTCAATAATTAAGTCAGCTTTACAATCATCAATGTTAGCTGTGAAGCTAAGATGATGAAGCGCCAGTTGTTTACCCGCCGGTGTTATTTTGCCTTTGCCTGCAAGCCTGGTTAATGCGGCTTCAATGGTTGCTTTGCCTTTTGCCAGCATACCCTCATTTACATCAAACAACACGGTATTATAGCCAGCCGTGGCAGCTACCTGCGCAATACCGCTGCCCATGGTACCTGCGCCGCAAACGCAAATGGTGTGTATTGCAAATTCTGGCATAATTTTTTGCAAACATACACCGTTAACAAGATACTTACATGTTATCCACCGTCCACTATAAAAATCACGGCCCCGTTTGAATGATGATTAATTTTACAATATGAGGCAGTTAGACCTTTTTGGTATTACGGAGGAAGAAAAGCCTGTTAAACAACAGGAAAATGCTTTGGCAAATGAGCAGGTACCTGTTGCTGAAGCCGCACAGCCCTTACCGCCCGGAACCCCTGACAAGGAGCCAGAACAGCCTGTTGTCGAAACACCGATTGCTGTAGAGGATAACGACACTGTGGATGAAGACGTGATTGAATTTAGCGGTGTATTGTTTACCGGGAATAATATAAACACAACTGCGGAGCCCCGGGTAAAAACGGGTGCTGCAGTAAAAGGCAGGCGCGGCAGAAAATCTTTTAAGGAGATTGATGCTGAAATTGCGCTGGTGGAAGTGCCTGGTGATGAAGAATTATTTCAAAAATTATATTACCCCATAAGCCAGGTAGCAAAATGGTTTAACGTTAATACTTCTCTGCTGCGCTTTTGGGAAAATGAGTTTGATATTTTAAAACCCCGCAAAAACAGGAAGGGCGACCGGATGTTCAGGCCGGAAGATATTAAGAACCTGCAGGTTATTTACTACCTGCTGCGCCAGCGCAAGTTTAGTATTGAAGGCGCTAAAAAATATATTAAGCAAAATAAGAGCAGGGCAGAAGTTAATATCCAGCTTATTCAATCTTTAACAAAATTCCGCTCCTTTTTATTGGAATTGAAGGCTAATTTAGAGGCATGAAGAATGTTTTATGCACTATTTGTTTAGGCGGCCTTTTTTTATCATGTTCCGTTATAAAGGTTGCTGCCCAGGCTCCCGTTCATGCTTATGAAGTTAGTTACGATAATGGCAAAGTATTAAAAGGGTTACTTCACCGGTCGGATATAGAAAATGACACTTCTTTTAACTGGTTTAAAACCAATATGCAGTACGGCACTGCCAATGCCGACGCTGTAAGTGCTTTTAAAAAAAATAGCAGCAAATTCCAGGTAGTTGTATTCTTTGGTACCTGGTGCGAGGATTCTCAAAACCTTGTGCCTGTTTTTTACAGGCTGGTAGATAAATCAGGCTACCCCGATGATAATATCACATTGATAGGGGTTGACCGCGCAAAAACAACACTAGATAACCTGCAAAAAGCTTTTAACGTAACCAGCGTGCCCACTTTTATTGTAATGCAAAATGGCAAGGAAATAGGCAGGGTGGTTGAGTACGGCAAATATGGTGAGATTGACAAAGAACTGGGAGAGATTGTAAACACCATTCAATAAATTAACCCTCAACTAAGCACGCCATTCCACAAAAAATTACGGGTATATGTCATCGTGCGATTCATATACCCGTAAATATGTTTGAAAATACTTTTTTAATGCATCCCGCCAACAGAAGTGGACGATTTTGCCGTGCCGTCAGCAGGCGCAGGTGAGGTATTTGACAGGTCCGCCTGCAGCAATGCTACCGGCCAGTCAAAATGCGCATTCACAATTTTTGATGTTTTCGCGTAAATCTTATCAGGACTGTAGATGAAAAAGCAACTGCCGCCGGTAATCCGGTCAATTATCTCTTCGTGTTCGCCAAAGGGTACTGCCGGGCAACCATAGCTTCTGCCCATCATGGTACCGGCATCCGCACGGTCCTCGTTTACATAATAACTGCCATGCAATACTATATTACGCATGCGCACATGGTCGTTAATGCCTTTTTCCATGCCATCAAAATGCATACTGTAGCCGGCCCTTCCCCTGTAGGTTTCGCCGGTTACCATAAAGCCAAGTGAGCTTTTATGAGAATTATTACGGTTGGAGAAACTGTAAGCTGAATCTTTTCCTGAATTTTTGCCGTGTGATACATAAGTATTGTAAAGGAGTTTACCCTCAACCATATCTATTACATATAATCTTTTGCAACTGCTTAACTGGCTGTAATCGCAAATAGTCAACACATCAGTACGCTGCAATTTATTTTGGCTTAACAAGTATTCATATCCTTTAAGCGCTTCAAAAAAAATCTCTTTCTTTAACCCGAAGGAGTCTAACTGCATTTCACTATACATCGAATCCACCCAATTCTGAACAGACGCAGGAACCCCGGAAGACAACAGTGAGGGGAATTTTTTACCGTCTGTAAATTTACCCGCGGATGCAGGCGTAATTGATGTTAACACACATAAGCAGAGGCTGCACAGGAACAACAATTTTCTCATCAAACTTAAATTTTCAGGAGGTTAAAAACTATATAACTGAAAATGCCACAAATTATTGTGAGCCGGGCAAAAATAGAATTTTAATTTATTTAATATGAGAAAACAACACAATTAAGCCGAATTTTAATGCTTTTCCACAAAATTTTAATTCAAAAAATTCGATTTACCATGAAAAATAAAAAAATTATTAGATTTTTTAAAAAAAGGGCCGGCGCAATTGCGCCGGCCGGGTGTGCAACAACAAGCCTTAGTAACCAGCGTTTTGCACTAGGTTACTATTCACATCCAACTCCGTTTGGGGTATAGGCATCACCAGTTTATTGTCATCGTATGCGCGGTTGCCTACCTGCATTTGTAACCTTTTAAGCGTCCACAACCTGTCACCTTCAAAACCCAATTCCCTGAAGCGCTCTTCCACAAAATCGCTGGTAGTAACAGCGGCCACACTGGCGGCATGGGCGCGGCGGCGTACAATATTATAATCCTGCACCGGGGCAACGCCGCCCACCGGCACGCCACCTAAATGCAGGTTGGCCTCACCGCGGGTTAAATACATTTCAGAAAGCCTTATTACCGGTATAACTTTATAAAAATCAGCCCACTTGCCTGTATAAATGCCCTGGTCGCCGGCTATGCTTATACCCAAATAAAAAAAGCTGCCGCGGTCATCATTCGCATCGTCAAAACGGTTAAAATAAGCAGGGTCAACCTGTGCATCACCCCGGCCGCCGGGTTGCGGCTGGTAAAAGGTAGACAAGCCGTTATTAGTTGTTCCGGCATTACTTTGGGAGGTCTGCAGGATGGAGAAAATGTCTTCAGACGTGGGGCCAATATTATTGTATTCATTTTCGAAAGATGTTGAAAGCGAATAATCTCCCGAAGCAATTACATCATTGGCCATAGCAGCAGCATTGGCGTAGTCACCCATATTCATATACACTCTTGCGAGAAAGGCTTCTGCAGCATATTTGGTAGCCCTGCCATTGTCTGCTGTTTCGGGCAGTTTTTGTGCTGCATCCGAAAAATCTTTCACTATTTGGCTATACACCGCGTCAATAGTTGCCCTTGACGGTTTGTCTTTAGTGGAATCGTACACATACACCGGGTTTAATGTTAGAGGCACGCCGGGGTTTGTGCTAACATTACCCGCCGAATATGGTTTTGCAAAAAAATTAACCAGTTCAAAATAAGCCACGCCCCGCACAAATTTGGCTTCGCCTTCCACCGCGTCCCGCTCGTCGGCTGTTACCAGGCTTATTTTATCAAGCACGGTATTGGTAACGTTAATAATGCTGTAGCTGCCCGCCCACAAACCGGCCGCTATAACATTTGTTTTATCCTGTACTTTCCTGGAAATGTCCCGGTAGTCAGTAAATGTGCCTATAAAATCAACCTGGTCATTGTTCGCAATAAGGTCAGGTATAAGAATATACCGCTCACCAAACCCGTTTGGCCCCTGCAATAAACTATATGTACCAAACAAAACAGCTTTTACATCATCGGAGGTCTTTATTTCATCGGGCGTAATATTTTGCTGTGGTAATACATCTAATTTTTTGTTACAGGCAGTTGCTATTATAATGGTTGAGGCAATTAATATATATCGTAAACTTTTCATGCTTCCTTGTTTTTGTAATTAATTAAATATCCCTGGCTTATAATTTAAAACTTAACTGATAACCCCGCGGTAATTGTTCTTGCCTGGGGTATGGTATAAAAATCCTGGTTGCCACCAAGGTTACCTATAACGTTTGTGTTCACTTCGGGGTCACCAGGGTATTTTGTGAATGTGAGCAGGTTAACGCCGGTGAGGTACACTCTTACAGAAGTAAGCTTTATTGCTTTAAGCACTGATTTTGGCAGGGTATAACCCAGCGTTACATTTTTCAACCGTATATAGCTGCCGTCATACAGCCATCGGGTTGAGTTTTTGTACCCGGTAGAATAAAAAATACTTACCCTTGGCACGTCGGTTACATCTCCGGGTTTTTTCCAGGCGTTTACCTGGTTTATTGTTTGGTTATCCAACCCGTTGCCGAAACCTGATGACATATAAATGCCGGCTGAATTATACACATCAACGCCACTTACAAAAGTGAAGAAGATGCTGAGGTCAACGCCTTTGTAGGAAAATGTGTTATTAAACCCGCCAGTCCAGTCAGGGTTTGACTTGCCTACTACCATTCTCTGCGCATCATCATAATTGCTTGTTGTTTTACCGGAAGCATCAATAAATAAAGCATCACCTGTTTCTTTATCTACACCGGCAAATTTTGGCATGTAAAACACGCCAATTGGCTGGCCTTCAACAGCCCTTTCAACCCCAGCCGCATCCTGTATTATCTGCCCCTGTATATTCAGCACCTTATTTTTATTATAAGCAGCGTTTACCGAGGTTGTCCACTTAAAGCCACCGGCATCAACGTTTACTGAATTGAGGGTAAACTCAATGCCTTTGTTATCCATTGTACCAAGGTTTTTAAGAATGGAAGAATAGCCTGTTGTTGTTGGAATATTCACCCCCAGCAGAAGGTCAGTAGTGTGCTTTTTATAAATGTCTATTTCGCCGGAAAGACGGTTTTTGAAAAAGCCAAAATCAACCCCTATATCAGTTTGTGCTGTTTTCTCCCATTTTAAATCGGGGTTACCTAATTGAGAGGGTATAAAACCGGGCAGGCCGGGGTAATTTGATACGGCGTATAATGGCAGAAAATTACTCTCCCCAATTTCAGCATTACCCGTTAAACCCCAACTAGCCCTAACCTTAAGAAAGTTGAGAAATTTAGCATTTCGCAGAAATTTTTCTTCGGATAATACCCACCCTGCCGATGCTGCAGGAAACCAGCCATACCGATTATTAGGCCCGAAACGGGAAGACCCATCTGTTCTTATACTGAGTGTAGCAAGGTATTTATCGGCAAAGGCATAATTGGCCCTTAAGAAATAAGAAAGGAAAGTGTACCTGCTGCCTGCCGAATTGGAAAATGTTACATTGGTAGCGCCCGATAAATTTTTAATGGCGTCTGAGGGAAATGCTTCTGCCTGGGTTAAAGCACTTTTTGAATCATTTTGCAAATAACTCATACCCAATACAGCGTTCAGCTTGTTATTGGTATTTAATTTAGGGGTGTAAGTAAAATAGTTGTTGGTGTTATAGGAACTGCTTTGTGAAATGGTAAGCTGCCCCCTGCCTATGCCCTGCCCGTCAATAGTTTCCTTCCCGGCAAAGGCTTCCTGGTACAGGCCATACAGGTCTGCACCAAATTCGGACCGGAAGGAGAGGGAAGGAATAATTGTATAAACCGCGTAAGCGTTACCAATGGTGCGCGTAGTAACCTGGTGGTCTGAATTAAATTTAGCGTCATACAGGCCGTTAGCATATAAAGTATTTTTATTCAACTCGCCTGTTGAATCATACTCAGGTGATATGGGTAATTGTGCTACCAACTGGCCCGGCGTTGAAAATGAATTGTCGTTTGAAACACGGTTGATTTGTGAACGGTCAACAGATAAATCAATACCCAGCGTAAGTTTATCTGAAGCCGTATGCTCAAGATTCATCCTCCCCCCATAACGGTAAAATTTATTGTTTACTACAATCGCATCCTGGTCAGTATAAGAACCGGATATAAAGAAGCGTGTTTTAGCATCGCCGCCGGTTGCAGAAAGATTTACCTGCCTGTTTTGCGCATTCTTTTTGTATAACAGGTTCTGCCAGTCGGTATTTACTTTAGCATTTTTCCAGTCTGTTCCTAATGAGTAAACATCCAGTATGGCGCTTTCATAATAGTTTTTATAGTCGGTTATCGCCGCCTCCTGTGAAGGATACCCGCTGACGCCATTTTGAAAATCGTAACGGCCGTCGTTTACCGCAGCAGCCTCAATCAAATCAACATATTGTTTTGCGTCTACAAACTTGCGCAAACGCGCAGGGTTACTGAAACCATCGTTTACATCCAACTGCACGGATGTTTTTTGATTATTCCTGCCCTTTTTTGTTGTTATCAATACTACACCGTTGGCAGCCCGTGCGCCATATATGGCAGCCGCAGATGCATCTTTTAATATTTCTATTGATTCGATATCATTTGGATTGATGTCTGCCAATGGGTTTGTAGGTTCATTTAAGGGGTCTGACTGGCTAATAGACTGTATAGGCAACCCGTCTATAACATACAGGGGCTGGCTGCTTGCCGAAATAGAAGAAGTACCCCTTATTTGAATTTGTATACCCTGGCCAAGTTTGCCGCTACCTGACTGGATGACAACACCGGCGGATTTACCCTGTATTGCAGACTCAAAACTTGGCGCCGGGAAATCCTCTACATCTTTGCCGGTTACTTTTGATATGGCGCCCGTTACATCTCTTTTTACCGCGCGGCCGTAACCAACCACCACCACTTCATTCAGGTTGCGTTCACTCGCGGTAAGCTGCACGGCCATATTATCGGCAACAGGCATTTCAACATCCTGGTAACCGATAAATGAAAATACCAGCGTATTACCCGCCGCCGGAACATTAATGGTAAATGTTCCGTCCCTTTGTGTTTGTGTTGCCCGGTTAAGGCCTTTTACCCTAACTGTTACTCCCGCCAGCGCAGCACCATCTTTTACATCAGTAACTGTTCCGCTAACTGTCCTCGCCTGCTGCGCTAATGCAGCAGACGCCACTAACAATGCCATAATTAATGTGCCAATGAATTTCATGCTCATAACTTTTAAATAAGTGTTTATTGCGCCTTACTATGATGCTATAACTGACCGTTTTCTGCCAGTGAAAAGTGGAGTGTAATGCGATTGATTCCAGGCAGTAGTAGTGATGTTATCATAGCTTGTCAAACTAAACTTGACAAAAAGGTTAAAAAAAGCGTTGTACAAAAAATGGAGTAATTAACTGAAGCGGGATTTTTGTATGCCGAAGCAAGAATTATAACTACCGGGGTTGCAGGCTTTTTGGAGTTTGACAGTTATTTAATTGCCGGTATTTAATTGCAGGGCTTTATTTATTAATGGCCTTGTGCAGGTCAATTTTAAGTGAAACAACAACATGCTCCACCTGTATAAAAACTTTTAGTTCGTGGCTTTGCGGGTATATAAGGTTTAGCCGCCTGCTTATATTTTGTAATATAATGCCCCTGCCAGTATATAAGGTTGACGTATCACCCGGCTTACTCCAGGTTAACGTCATAACAAAAAGGCCGTTAGTTACTTTAATATCTATCTCTACCGATTTTCTTTCAATGGCATGAAGAGAGAGCTGTTTAAAAGCATTTTCAGTAATGGGTAAAATAATAAAGGGCGCTACCTGCTCTGCCTGGCCCTGCGAGTTTATTTTTAAGATGATAGACACCTTATTCTCCAGCGCCATTTTTTCAAGGTCAACATATTCCTGCAGCAGTTCAAGCTCTTTATCAAGGCTTACCTTTGACTGGTTGTTTTCATACATGGCATATAATAACAGGCTCTTTATTTTCTTTATCATGCCTGCAACCAGCAAGGGTTTTTCTGTAAGCAGCACTTCAATCCTGTTTAAAATATCAGCAAAAAAAACCGGCTGAATCTGCCCCTCCTCAATTAAGGGCTCTATTTTTCTTTTTTCTGTTTTAATCAGGTCAAGTTCCTGCTGTTTTATATACCAAAGTTTTCCCAGCTTAATAGCGGCAGCCAGGCAGCCCTCCATATTAATCTGGCTAAACAGGTTAAAGAAAACATACAGGTAACTTTTGGGGGGCGGACTTTGCGGCATGCCGTATAAGTCTCTGAAAACAGGTACTACTGTACGCTGAAACACTTCGAATAAAAAAATAAAAAGCACGCTGAAAACCAGCCATAGCAATACCATGCTTATGTAGCGGCCATTATGCAAAAAGCGTGGGAAAAGGAAATATATGATAGAATAGCAAAAAGCCATGTCGAGCGGCGTAGATGTTCCTACTTCCGTAAGCGATGAGAAGAAAACTTTGGTCACCGGGTATGAGGGGTAACTGCTATGCCAGATGATGGTTGAGAATATGGTATAATACAAAATCCAGCTTAGCCAAAAGAGGGCGTGCCTCGCAATACGGTTGCTTTTGTTATTGGAAAAAATAAGAGAATAAGTGCTCATGGCCGGATAAAAAATAATTATTTCATACTATTAATAATTGTTAAGGTGTGTTTTGCAATGGTTTATGTGAAAATACAAGGAATATTTGTATTGATATGGGTTTATAAAAAAATAGCAGGTGGTTGAAACCACCCGCGTCACATGAGAAAAATGAGAAAATTTGACTATATTTTAATAATAGTGTAATAGTTTACCCTTTAAGTTTACCAGTTGCTAAACTAATAAGGTTACTGTTACAGCCATTATAAAAGTAACTTAAGAAAGAATTTTGTATTCCGAAGCACGATTTTGGAATTCTGAAGCACAATTAACAGCAAGACAACCGAAATACTTTTTTCTTATTGGCATGCAATTTAGTACTATTTTCCAAAAGTCCATATTTACGATAGACTATTTATTACTCGCTTATCCTTAAAAATCACCATATTAACAATAATTAACTTTTCTATTTCACCATAATAGTGAATAATTGCGAAGTTCTTCGTAGACAATCCCGGCGATGCCGGAGCCAATGAAACCAGGAAAACATGAAACCAGGTGCTGTTGAGAAAAATAGATCGCTAAGGGACTGGCCTGTAAAAATATTTGCCATACCGGCACTCGGTATTATTATCCCAAATATTACAGGTATCATCACACATGGCCGTTACACGCTTTGGGAAATAATCGGAAGCTATCTTTTTTTCATCTTTACAGCATTGGTGGTATGGGAGGGCAATGTAAAACTCATGCGTGCGGTTAAGCGTAAATATAAATGGGGGCACCGCGGCTATTATAAAACTGTACTGGCTTTTTTTATATCAAATGTTGTGTACTCAGGTACTGTTTCGGGGCTGCTGTTGTTATTGTGGCGTGTTTTATCACACGAAACATATACTAACTGGCATCCCGTTTTATATACAACGCTTATTATTATTGTTACTGCCAACCTTGTTACCAACACCTACGAGAATTTCTTTTTAAACCAGGAGCAGCTAAATACTTTATCGAGAGTAGAACAACTAAGCCTCGCCAAAGCACAGGCAGAACTGATTGCCCTTAAAAACCAGATTGACCCGCATTTTATTTTCAATTCACTAAACACCCTTTCATTTCTTATCTCCACCAACCCGCATAATGCAAAACTTTATAATGATACCCTTGCCAGGGTTTACCATTATATACTGCGTAATAAAGACAAGGACCTTGTATTATTAAGAGAGGAAATTGAGTTTATCAGTAATTATTTTTACCTGCTTAAAATAAGGTTTGACAATTCTATTGGCATGACCATAGAAATAAATGATGTTGATGCCGAAGAGTTTTTAATACTGCCCATTTCACTGCAAACGCTTGTGGAAAATGCTATAAAGCATAATGAATTTACTGACAACAAGCCCCTGTCAATTTATGTTTCTGTAACGTCAAATTATGTGCTGGTTAAAAACCATGTAAACCTTAAGACTTACCCCGTGCCAACCTCGCGCATAGGGCTGAACAACTTAGATAACCGCTATAAACTTATAACCGGCCGCAATATATTAGTGGACAATACCCCGAATTTTTTCACCGTTAAACTACCAATAATAAACCTTGCTGTATGAGAATTTTAATAATTGAAGACGAAAAACCAGCCGTTGAACACTTAATTGAATGTTTTGGTAACATTGATGAAGCAATACGAATAGTAGGTTCAACCGGTAGCGTAAAAGAAAGTGTAAAATGGCTGCAGGAAAACCCATTGCCGGATGTGATATTAATGGATATACAGCTTTCAGACGGGCTGTCGTTTAATATTTTTACTGCCGTTAAAATTGAATGCCCTGTAATTTTTATAACCGCGTACGACAAGTACCTTACACAGGCATTTGAATTTAACAGCATTGACTACCTGCTTAAACCTATTGACGAAGCAAAGCTTGCCACCGCCATTAAAAAATACAAGGCCCTGCAAAACTATTTTGTAAACAATTACTCATCCCTTTTTGAATACCTGAATAATCAAAGCAAGAAGAAATCGAGGATTATTGTGCGTAAGGGCCTTGAGTTTCAAACCATAAAAATTGAAGACATCGCTTATTTTTTTACCGAGCATAAAATTGTATTTGTTGTTGACAAAAACAATAAGAAGTTTTTGGCAGAAAACAATACACTCACTGAACTGGAAGAAGAGCTGGATAATAACCTCTTCTTCCGCGCCAACCGCAAATACATAGTGAACGCCAACTACATAACGCGCTTTAAACCCGTAGATAAAAGCAAAATAAGCGTTGAATTAAACGTGGCTGTAAACGAAGAGATAATAGTTAGCCAGGAAAATGCCGCATCTTTTAAAAAGTGGATAAACGAAATCTAACGTCGTACCCCCGCAACTGCAATTAAACCACTCCTGTAAACTGCTTTAAAAAGCGCACATCGTTTTGTGAATACAGGCGCAGGTCGTTAACACGGTATTTTAGCTGGCAAATACGTTCAATGCCCATACCAAAAGCAAAGCCAGTGTATTTATTGGGGTCAATATTAAAGTTTTCCAGCACTTTGGGGTGTACCATTCCGCTGCCTAATATCTCTACCCACCCTGTATGCTTGCAAACACTGCAGCCGCTGCCACCGCAAATAAGACAGCTTATATCCATCTCAGCACTTGGCTCGGTAAAAGGGAAGTAAGACGGGCGAAAACGTACCCGCACATCTTTGCCAAACATTTCCTGCACAAAAAAGTATAATGTTTGCTTAAGGTCGGCAAAGCTTACATTTTCATCAATACACAATCCCTCCACCTGGTGAAAAAAGCAATGCGCTCTTGCACTGATGGTCTCATTACGGTACACGCGCCCGGGGCAAATAACCCGTATAGGCGGTTTCTGTTTTTCCATCACCCTTGCCTGCACGCTGCTGGTATGCGTGCGCAACAGCCAGGCGGGATTTTGATTAATATAGAAGGTGTCCTGCATGTCGCGGGCAGGATGGTCTTCAGGCAAGTTCATAGCGCCGAAGTTGTGCCAGTCGTCTTCAATCTCCGGCCCTTCAGCCACGGCAAAACCAAGCCGTTTAAATATTGAGATAATCTGGTTGCGCACCATCGTTAAAGGATGCCTTGTGCCCACGGCAAAATCATCACCCGGCAGCGACCAGTCTATTTCTTTCTGCACCGCGCCATTGGAACCTGAATAAGCATCCTTTAGCACCGTATAGCGGTCTTCAACAAATTGTTTAAAATCGTTCAGTATTAATCCAAATTCTTTTTTACTCTCGTTGGGAACATTTTTCATCTCGCCCATAACCGATTTAACAAGCCCTTTGGTGCCGAGATATTTTATACGGAATGCCTCTACCTCATCCGCATTGCCTGCATTGTAAGCGGCTGCTTCCTGTTTATACGTTTCTATTTGTAGTAACAATTGCTCCATGCGGCGAAGATAAGAAATGTACTATTCATAAATTTTTGCGCCTTTTCCCGGCCAAATAAAAAGCGCGTTTAACCACCAAAATAACACGTAGCTGCTAATATATTTTCTGTTAAAACCTCCTCCCCCGGCATCATCATTTTCCTCCTGCGGGCTCATTACTTTCACAATTGCGTATATTGTGCCCTTTAATTTTGGCACATGAAACGTTTGCTTTTTGTATCGCTAACTGTATTTTACTGTTCCTTTTCCTATGCACAAACCTTTTACCAGCAAACACCTGCAGCCCAACGCTGGGTTGACAGCGTTTTTAAAAAATTAAGCAAAAAGCAGCGTATAGCGCAGTTGTTTGTAATACGTGAAAGCAGCCGGGATGGTAATGGCAACCCGGTTTTCTTTGATTCCACCGTTACGTCTTACATAAAAAAATATAATGTTGGGGCACTGTGTTTGTTCCAGGGCAACCCGGCACAGCAAGCGGCTTACATAAACCGGTACCAGACCCTGGCAAAAACGCCACTGATGATTTCCATAGACGGGGAAATGGGCCTTGGTATGCGCATGACAGACAGTGTGATGAAATTTCCTGATAACATAACATTAGGCGCCGTAAATGATGCCGGGGTTGTTTACCGGATAGGCCAGGCCATTGGCAGGCAATGTAAACGTGAAGGCATAGAAGTGGATTATGCGCCCGTGGTAGATATAAATAACAACCCTAATAACCCGGTTATTGGCTTCCGCTCATTTGGAGAGGATAAATACAAAGTGGCGTTGATGGGCACCCAAATGATGAAAGGCATACAAAGCCAGGGGGTGATGGCTACCGCCAAACATTTCCCCGGGCATGGTGACGTGTCCGTTGATTCGCACCTTGATTTGCCGGTCATCAATAAATCCATGCAGGAACTGGATACGCTTGAATTGTACCCCTTTAAACAGCTTTTTAAAGAAGGTGTTGGGGCAGTGATGATTGCACATTTAAGCATTCCCGCTATTGATACCACCACGCATTTACCTACGTCATTATCACCCAAAAATGTTACCGCGCTGCTGCGTGACAGCCTTGGCTTTAAAGGCATTTCATTTACCGACGCGCTGGAAATGCAGGGAGTGGCAAAATATTACCCGGGCAGCGACGGCGCGCTGCAATCGCTTATTGCCGGTAATGATATGCTCTGCCTGCCCGGCGATGTGGACGGCAGTATAGACAGGATAAGCAAAGCCATAAAAAAAGGGGTGCTTAATGAAGATGAGATGAATGCAAGGGTGAAGAAAGTGTTACTGGCAAAATATCATCTTGGCCTTAACCATGTTAAGCCGGTAAATGTGGCCAACCTGTCAACTGACCTTAATGCCGAAGTACCTGCGCTAAGAAAAGAGGTAGCGGAAAATGCCCTTACACTGTTACGTCTTAAACAACCAGGGCTGCTGCCATTAAAAGCAAATATGTCTGTAGCGTATGTAGGGCTGGGTGTAACAACGCAAAATACACTCGCCGGCTTACTGCAGCAATCATACCACGCAGACACCTACCTTTTTGGGTATAAAGATGATGAAGCAAAAGCTGATAGTATTTACCATGCGCTGCTGGGCAAATATGATGTGGTTATTGTAGGCTTGCACAAATACAATAAGTATCCCGCCGGCAACTTTGGCATTAGTGATGCGGCTGTAGACCTTGCTAAAAGAATACGTCAATCCATGCCAACGGTTACCATGGTTTTTGGCAACCCTTATGCAGTTAAGTACGTAGATGCGGCACCCAACCTGGTAGCCTGTTACGAGGATGATGCCATTTTTCAGCAGGCGGCATTTGACTGGCTGCAGGGCAATTTTTTTGCAAAAGGAAGCCTTCCTGTAACCGTGAGCGCCGATTTTAGCTATGGGTATGGCATAGCAGACTCGACGGTATTGCCGGTAGCAACACCCGAATCGCAGGGAATGAACAGTGAAATATTAAGCAGGATTGACAGCATTGCCAATGACGCGATTGCCAAACGTGCCACCCCCGGCTGTGTTGTACTGGTAGCCAAAAACGGTAAAGTTGTGTTTGACAAGGCGTATGGTTATATGACCTATGACAGCATTCAGCCGGTTACCGCCACCACCGTTTACGACCTTGCATCAGTAACAAAAATATCCGCCACCACGGTTTCACTCATGAAACTGTATGATGAAGGTAAACTTGATATACATAAAACGCTCGGAGATTACCTGCCCTGGGTTCGCGGAACAGACAAGGCGCATCTTACTATTGAAAATATTATACTTCACCAGGCGGGGTTAAACGCGTTTATACCTTTTTACCGGGAAACCATTGATTCCCTTACCGGCATACCGAAACCAGGATTTTACCGCGCTACACCTGATTCATTATACAGTGTGCGTGTAGCGGAAGATATGTACATGCGCAGGGATTGGATTGACACTATGTTCAAACGCATACTTGACAGCAAACTGGGGCCATCCAACAAATATGTATATAGTGATAACGATTTTATTTTTATGGGCAAGCTGGTACAGCAATTAACAGGCATGCCTTTGAACGAATATGTAAAGCAAACCTTTTACAAGCCGCTGAATATGGAAAGTACCACTTTTAAGCCCCGCGAACATGAGCCGCTGGACAAGGTGGCGCCTACCGAAATGGAGAAATATTTCCGGCTTCAGCAGATAAGGGGCGATGTACATGATCCCGGCTCTGCCATGTTTGGTGGCGTGGCGGGCCATGCCGGTTTGTTCAGCGATGCGTATGACCTTGCCAAACTATACCAGATGCTGTTAAACGGTGGTGAATTGGATGGAAAAAGATATATTAAAAAGTCAACTATAGACTATTTTACGGCATACCACAGTGAAGTAAGCAGGCGCGGCCTTGGCTTTGATAAACCGGAAAAAGATAATGCTACCCGCAAACCGGAAGATGCTTACCCGGCGCCAAATGTTTCACCTCTCACGTATGGCCATACAGGCTTTACAGGCATTTGTGTTTGGGTTGACCCCGAATATAATCTCCTGTATATTTTTATGTCAAACAGGGTAAATCCCGATGGCGGTGAAAATTTAAAGCTAAGCCACATGAATGTAAGAAGCAATATACAGGAAGCCATTTATGCTTCTTTCGGGCATTAGCATCATTAAATTTGGTGTTTTAACAGCGTTTTTTCTGCCATGTGATGGGTAAATAATATATTCGCTTTAAATAAAAACGTTTCATGCCTCAATCCCGTTTAAGGGCAGCAGCAGGGTTAAAGGTAATTCTTCAACTGCGCAGAACATTCTCCTGTTACCGGCAAAATGTTTTCAACTAAAACTCAAATACATTAACATGAAGAAAATGACGAGGTCAATTTTATTAGTACTGGTTTCAGTGGCGCTTTTTTATTCCTGCCATAAGCCGGGCAATAAACTTAGTAAGTATATACCCAAGGACGCCTACGTGGTGTTTGATTTTAACACTAAAAGCGTAATGGACAAAGCATCAAAAGCAAACATCAGTTTTGATTCACTGGCCAGGGCATTAAATGATGAGAAAAGCGATTCATCTATACAAAAAGCAATTAACAAATGGAATGACATTAAAAACTCCGGCCTTGATTTAGACCAGCCGATATATGGCTTCGTAAAAACAGGCGGTTCTATTATGGCGGGCCAGTCTTCCACCAATGGTTTTGTATTTGCGTTAAAAGACGCTTCAGCTTTTGAAAAATACCTCAAAAATGAAAAACCGCTTGGCGAAATAAAAAAAGGGGAAAATTACTCTTACCTGGCACTGGGCGACGATTATATAGCCGGGTGGAATGATGACGTGGTTATTATTGCCCAAAAGCATGCAGGCGCATCATCACCGGGCACTTATGCCACGGGCGAAGGCACGCTTACGCAACAAATGCTTACAACACTCTTCGCGCAAAAAGAATCAGAATCAATCAACAACGCGACAGGCTTTCCTGAAATGGAAAAACAAAACGGCGACATGGCCTTTTTTATAAATTCAGAAAACCAGCCGGTTAACCCTATACTGGGTATGACAAAGCTTTCTGACATATCAAAAGGGTCGTATGTTGTTGGCGCTGCTAATTTTGATGATGGCCAAATAACTTTTTCTATAAAATCTCATAGTGGACAGGCAATGACGGACTTAATGAAAAAGTACCCGTACAGGCCTATTAACACGGAAATGCTTGACAGGTACCCATCGCAGATCGAAGCATTTTTAATTGCATCTTTCAACCCAAAATTGATAAGCGGTTTATTTAAATATCTTGGCGTTGACGCGCTTATAACCAGCGGCCTGCAGCAGGAAGGATTAAGTTTTAGCCTTGATGATATAGTAAATACATTTAAAGGCGACATTGCCGTAATAGGCTCTGATTTTGGCATTACCACCAAAACAATTTCTTCTTACGGCGGTTATAAGTTACCCCAGCCTGTTACAACCACTATTCCCCAGTATAAGCTTTTGGTAAATGCCACCGTTGGTGATAAAGCCAGTTATGATAAGGTAGCCGGCAACCTGGCGCAAAAGGGCTGGATGGTGCAGCAAAACGGGCAATATATAATTCCCGCAATGAACACAGCAGGTTTTGAATTTAAGGTAACAGACAAAAACCTGTATATAGCCTCCACGCCAGAGCTTTTGCAGCAATATGAAAGCGGAACTTCGAATAAAAGTAACCTGCCTGCCGACATCAGCAACGAAATAAAAGGCAAAGCGTGTGCTTTTTATTTTAATATAAACCAGGTTTTACAGGTAGTACCCCAGCCAAACAGCGAGGAAGACAGGACCGTATTAGAGCAATCAAAGGCCACTTTTAAAGATATCCTGGCGACTTTTGATGTGCCCGGTGGCGCAGAAACATCAGGCAAAATGGTGTTAAGGCTAATGAATGATAAAGAAAACAGCCTTGCCGCCATGACACGTTATATTGTGGAAGTAGCGAAGATGGAACAGAATTTAAAAGGTAAAGATATTGAGTTATCAATGCCGGATTCTACGGCTATACCGCCCCCGCCACCATCTAAATAATTAATAAAAAAAGGCTGCAATTGCAGCCTTTTTTTATTGCATTTGATATTTCAATTACGTAAACTTAACCGATGTACCATATAAAAAACAGGGCCATATCTTGTAGCTATTTCATTTTACTGTAATTTCACGGCTCGAAATTTTCAAAAAAGAGCAATTTAAATTATATGGCTGAAGTGATATTAATGCCACGTCTGAGTGATACCATGACAGAAGGTGTTATTGCAGAATGGCATAAAAAAGTGGGCGATCCTGTAAAGAAAGGCGATTTGCTGGCTGAAATAGAGACTGATAAGGCTACAATGGAACTGGAAAGCTACCAGGACGGCACTATTTTACACCTCGGGGCCGCTAAGGGCGCCAAATTGCAGGTTAACGACTTGCTGGCAATTGTTGGCAAGGCAGGGGAAGATGTAAGCGCGTTAGTAGCGCAACATAATGGAAGTGGTGGTGCACCTGCGCCCGCTGCAGAAAAACCTGCGGAACAACCGGCGCCAGCCACTGCTGCTGCGCCCGCCGCAACAGCCGCACCGGCAGTTGATGTAAGTAAAATGGAAGAAGTGGTGCTTATGCCACGCCTTAGCGATACTATGACGGAAGGCGTTATTGCTGCATGGAACAAAAACATTCGCGATGATGTAAAAAAAGGAGAGGTGCTGGCCGAAATTGAAACTGATAAAGCCACCATGGAACTGGAAAGTTATAAAGATGGTAAATTGCTGTACCAGGGCGCCAAACAGGGAGAGAAAATACAGGTTAACGATCTTTTATGTATTATAGGTAAAGAAGGCTTTGATGTAAACAGTGTAGTAAACGCGTTAAAAAGCGGGGGAGCGACCGCTGCTGCTGCGCCTACAGAAGCAAAACCCGCTGCCGCTGCACCAACCCCTGCTGCTGCGCCAGCCACAACGGCTGCACCGGCACAACAGGTAGTAAACGAAGGACGGATTCTAGCATCCCCCTTAGCCAAAAAAATCGCTGAAGAAAAAGGCGTTGATCTTAAATATGTAAAAGGCACCGGGGATAATGGCAGGATAATAAAAGCAGACATTGATAATTATCAGCCGGCAGCTGCCCCTGTTACAGCACCACAACCGCAGGCCGCAACGCCACCACAAGCAGCCAAAGCAGCACCGCAGGCGCCGGCAGGCGTTGTAAGCTTTGATGAAGTACCGGTTTCGCAAATGCGCAAAACAATTGCAAGGCGGCTGAGCGAAAGCTTGTTTACTGCCCCGCATTTTTATTTAACCATGGCCATTGACATGGACGCCTGTGTTGCCGCCCGTGGTAAGCTAAACGAAATAAGCAAGGTAAAAATAAGTTTTAATGATATTGTATTAAAGGCAACTGCAGCTGCACTTAAGCAACATCCAAAAGTTAACAGTAGCTGGCTGGGCGATAAAATACGTATTAATCACTATGTAAATATCGGCGTGGCAGTAGCTGTTGAAGAGGGCCTGCTGGTACCTGTTGTACGCTTTGCCGATACAAAATCATTAAGCCAGATTGCAGTGGAGGTGAAAGACTTTGCACAAAAGGCAAAAGATAAAAAACTACAGCCTGCCGATTGGGAAGGAAGTACCTTTACAATATCTAACCTGGGAATGTTTGGTATTGAACAATTTACTGCCATAATAAACCCGCCTGATGCGTGCATATTAGCGGTTGGCGGCATTTCACAGGGGCCTGTTGTTAAAAACGGTCAAATTGTGCCCGGTAATATAATGCGGGTTACGCTTAGTTGCGACCACCGTGTTGTTGACGGCGCTACAGGCTCTGCATTTTTGCAAACGCTGAAAAGCTTGCTGGAAGAGCCTTTAAGAATATTGATTTAACTGTAAAATACCGGATAAAACTACAAAGCCCCCCAAATTTTGTTGGGGGGCTTTATTATTTTGACAGCACTCGTTAAGAAGCTGATTCGCCTGCAGCAGGCTCAACCATTGGTGCTTCCGGCATTGCAGGTGCCTCAGGCATTGCAGGCGCGGGAGCCGGTTTTTTGGCCTTTTTAGGTGCTGCTTTTTTAGCGGCTTTCTTTGGCGCTGCTTTTTTTGGTGCGGCCTTGGGGGCAGCTTTCTTAGCGGCCTTTTTTGGTGCAGCTTTCTTAGCAGCCTTTTTAGGCGCGGCTTTTTTTGCAGCTTTTTTAGGAGCAGCCTTCTTAGGAGCAGCTTTCTTAGCGGCTTTCTTGGGAGCAGCCTTTTTAGGAGCAGCCTTCTTCGCAGCTTTTTTCACAGCCTTTTTAGGAGCGGCTTTTTTTGCAACTTTCTTTTTATTTGCTTTTGCCATGGGATTAGTTTTATTATTTTAGTGTTAAGTTAAAAACATTTTTTTCATTAAACATGTAATATCAAATTTTTTTTTAATTTTCTTTCAAAAAATTTCCTTTACATAACTAAAAGTTCATGAAAAGCCGCGCCACATACAATTTTTAATATTTTTCCCTCATACTTATTACAAATAACGTGCTCAATTTACAGGTAATTTTTTTGCAGCCTTAAACCAATAATCCAGTTATGAAAAAAACGATATTTCCCGTGTTATTTACCATGCTCGCTACCGGTATTTTTGCGCAAAAGAAAGATGATGCGTTTTATATTTTTAAAGAGGATTGGTCGGCGGCAGATAACATAAATGACTGTGTTTATTTTATGCAACCTGTTAAAGATAATGATTCAACATTTATTTGCAGGTATTACCAAAAAGTAGGCCCTTTGGTGCGCCAGGAAAGTTATTTAGATGCTGACCTGACGATACCAAACGGGTACTTTATATGGTATAACAAAGGTGGTACCGAGGATAGCGCCGGGTATGTTAAAAGAGGCCACAAAGATGGAAGCTGGCTGCTCTACAACGATTCAGGCAGCGTTCAAAAAGAAGTTATTTATGATGATGGGAAGCTTATAAAAACCATTAATAAAAGAGAACAAAAGGAATATTACCCGGATGGAACAGTGAAAGAAATAACTCAACAAACAGACACCACGGCCGTAAAGTATGTATATGCTAAAGCAGAGTACCCGGGTGGCATTAATGCCTGGCAAAAATATCTTGAACGAAACCTTCATGTACCGGACAGGTTTAACAATTTAATGCATTATGGTTCATGCACTGTTATTGTAACATTTAGCATTGATAAGCAAGGGAAGGTAGTGGACCTGCAAATCGGCCAGTCTTGCGAATGGAGTGCTGATGCCGAGGCTTTACGCGTAATTAAAAAAGGCGGAGACTGGCTGCCCGCTTCCATTGACGGCAGGAAAGTTATATACCGTCAAAAACAGTCGCTTACTTTCGCTATAAATCAATAAGTATAGTTCCCGCTGCATTGGTTATGACTTAAACCAATGAGCGGGAAAATTAAAGGGCTTTCTATTTTATCTGCATATTTTACCCTCTCCTTACTTACCCCGGGTATCATAGCGTACATTAATCATTTTGGGGAAATGACGCCGTTTAAGCAAAGTCAAAATTTATTTTCAATAAGTTTTGAAAATTCAGAAATATAGTTTTAGCTTTGGTTATGAAATTAGCAGAAGCCAAAGAACAGTTTATACAAAGCTGGGGAGTGTTAGGCAGCCAGTGGGGCATAAACCGCACTATGGCGCAGGTACACGCTTTATTGCTGGTAGCAAGTACTGCTTTAAGTACCGATGACATAATGGAGCAGCTGAGTATAAGCAGGGGTAACGCGAATATGAATATTCGGGAACTTATGGATTGGAACCTGGTGTATAAAACTATTGTACCGGGGGACAGGAAAGAATATTTCCAGGCAGAGAAGGATATTTGGAAAGTAGCCACGCACATTATGCAGCAGCGGAAAAAACGTGAGCTTGACCCGATGATAAAAGTGCTGAACCAGCTAACAGATATTGAAGAAGAAAAAAAGGAACCAGAGGTAAAAGCCTTTACAGAAACAATTGGGAATATTAAAAAATTTGCAGGGCAGGCAGACAAGACAATGGATATGATGATTAAGGCCGAAGAGAATTGGTTTTGGGGTAATTTTTTAAAGCTGTTTAAGTAATAACAGTAATTGTCCCCGCCGAAAGCGGGTTTATTTTGACAACATACTTTCATTATTTATTGAAAATATAATAATTTATGAATACTATAAAACATTACTACAGGTTGCTTGATGTGGTGGTGCAGGTCGTCCTGCTGACAGCGTGGGTTGTTTCGGCCTTTGCAGATCGAAGACTTATGGCTATATTTTATTACATTATCTCAGGCTGGTTTTTTATTAGTTTAATCATTCATACTTTTATAAGTACTGCTAAGTACAAAGAGGTTTATACTAAACCGGCAGTAATTATCATTAGCGCTTTAGGTGCATTCGCTATCGGGCTAATATGCCCTGCACTACTTTATTTGGAAGTATATTTTGTAGTTGCCTCTAAGCCTATCTTAGCCTTCATACTTCCGCTGGTATCAATATTTTATACATATAAATGTGTCGGGGAAATCTTTTATCTCCGGAAACGCCCTATGGCTTATTTAAAATAACTTTTATGACAAACAAGAAAATTATCATAGCCGGTGGCAGCGGTTTCATAGGCAATGCCTTAACGGAGTACTTTGGCGGTAACAACGAAATTGTTATCCTCACCCGCGGAATAAAACATGCCGCCAATAACAACTTTGGCACAGTAAAGCTGCAAACAAAAAGCCGCGCGCGTTTTGTGCAATGGAACAGCAAAGATGCAGGCGAATGGTGCAAAGAAATTGACGGGGCCGACATAGTAATTAACCTTACTGGTAAAAGCGTAAACTGCCGCTATACCGTAAAGAATAAGCAGGAAATTTTTGACAGCCGCACAAATGCCACCAAAGCCATCGGCGAGGCGATAAGGAATGCTGTTGTACCACCAAAACTTTGGGTTAATGCTGCCAGCGCTACTATTTATCGCCATGCTACAGACAGGCCACAGGATGAATATACCGGTGATATAGAAAACGATTTTAGTGTACAGGTATGCAAGCTGTGGGAGAAGACTTTTTTTGAACAACGCACACCCTTTACGCGCAAAGTAGCATTACGCATGGCTGTAACCCTTGGTGACGGCGGGGTGATAATACCATATCTCAACCTTTGCAAGTTTGGGCTTGGTGGCCACCAGGGCAGCGGCAAACAAATGTTTAGCTGGGTGCATGCTGAAGATATTTGCCGCGCTGTTGAATTCTTTTTTGAAAATACCCACCTCGAAGGCGTGTATAATGTGTGCAGCCCCAACCCTGTAATCAACCGCGCTTTTATGCAAACCCTGCGCAAAGTAACCGGCCATGTTTTTGGCTTGCCGGCATTTAAGTGGATGCTTAAAATTGGCGCAGCAATAATTGGCACCGAGACAGAACTTTTGCTTAAAAGCCGCTGGGTTGTACCCACCAAATTAACCGAGGAGGGATTCACATTTAAATACCCCCAACTCGAAGGCGCTTTCAGCGCCATTGTAAGCAAACTGCCCCGAAAGCAATATCATTTGTTTTAGCCAATAACCATGCAAAAATTCAACCCTAAAGCTTTTTTCAATCCTAAACCTTCCTTTCAAAACCTAAAACCATTTTTATGAGCCTCCTCCATGACAAACGCCTGAAATCTGTGCAATGGAAAGACCTTACCAGGCTGTCGTTTAAAGAGACCTTTATCGAAAACACCCTCAACATCCCCTGGCTGCTCTTCTCCCTGCTTTTTGCGTGGAAGCACTGGTACATCGCTTCGCTTCCCTGCTCATTTATCTTTTTCCTTACCGGCCTGCGGCAGGTGCATAATGGTTTTCATTACACCTTAGGCACTTCAAAACCGCTGACTGAACTAACCATTATTATCAACAGCATACTTATGATGACGGCCATGCATGCTGTAAAATATAACCACATTCTTCACCATAAATATTGCCTGCAGGAAGGCGATGTGGAAGGGCGTTGCGCTAAAATGACTGCGCTGCAGGCTTTATTATATGGCCCGGTGTATATCTACCGCCAGCACTCCCATGCGCTGCACTGCGGCAGCAAAACCACGCGCACGTATATAATAGCAGAACTTTTGCTGGCGGTAGCGTTTGGTATAACCGTATTCACTTTACATATAGGCTTTTTGCAATACCACATTATAACAATGGGTACAGGTGAATGCTTTACCGCCTTTTTCGCCGTATGGACGGTGCACCATGGCTGTGACGAAGAAGTATTTGCCCGCACACTGAGTAACCGGTGGAAAAACAAGTTTACCTATAATATGTTTTATCATCTTGAACATCACCTCTTTCCCAAAGTGCCTACTACCAAATTACCTGAACTCTCAAAGAGGCTGAAAGATGGGATGCCGGGCCTTGTTGCGAAGGAAGTATTTTGACGCACATTTTCACGGGCTCCTGCATTTACAGGTTGTACCTTTATCTTCTAAAAAATAACCGATGGAAAGGCAACTAATATCTTCCGGCACAGTTTGGGAAAAGACATACGGGTACAGCAGGGCTGTAAAAGTGGGTAACCTTGTTTTTGTGGCCGGCACTACTGCAGTGGATGAAAATGGTGAAGTAGTAGGCATTGACGATATGTACACACAAACAGACTTCATTTACAAAAAGATAAAAAAGGCCCTTGAACAGGCTGGCGCCGAAATGACCCACATAGTGCGCATCCGCACCTTTATTACCAATATGAGCCGCTACGAAGAAGTGCTTAAATCGCAGGGCGAGGTATTTGAAAATATTCGCCCGGCAGCCACGTTGGTTGAGGTAACAGCCCTTATTGATGAAAGGCTGCTGGTAGAGATTGAGGTGGACGCGGTGATAGCATAAGCCTCGCTCAGCCCCGGTAATTCAGCCCTTTATACTTTGCAAACCCCCTGTTTTGCTGGCTTTGAGCCTGTTAAGTTTATTTTCAATCAAAATTTTTATTGATAATCAATTAATTACACGGGTTCGTTTAAAAAACTTTGTCAATTGCTTGGTAAAACCATTGCAGTTGTGCACCTTTGCACCCCATTTAAAGGCGGCGGGATAGCGCCGCTAACATTAAAACATATATAATGAGCAAACTACATTTTACCACCAAACATGCGAACGAGGCTACCGTACAGCGTAACTGGTACGTTGTTGACGGTACTAATCAAACCGTAGGCCGCATGTGCGCAAGAATTGCTGCTGTTCTTCGTGGCAAGAACAAAGCATCTTATACCCCGCATGTTGATTGCGGCGATTACGTAATTATTATTAACGCAGACAAAGTTGTTTTTACCGGCAACAAACTGCAGGACAAGCAGTACATTAACTTCTCTGGTTACCCCGGTGGTAAAAAGGAAGAAACTGCGCAAGACCTGTTAAGGCGCCGCCCAACCGTTGTGGTTGAAAGGGCTATAAAAGGCATGCTGCCTAAAAACCGCCTTGGCCGCAAAATGTTCAGCAAGGTATTTGTATATGCTGGTGACAAACACCCGCATACTGCACAACAACCCAAAGAACTAAAATTCTAAACAACAACTTCAAATTCTAATTCCACATAAATGGAAAAGCAAAAAAATGCCGTTGGTCGTAGAAAAGAAGCTGTAACCCGTATCTTCATCAGTAAGGGTGACGGCAAAATAACCGTAAACGACAAGAACTATAAAGAATACTTTCCGCTGGTGTACCTGCAAAACCAGGTTGAAGCGCCTTTAAAAACCATTGATGCCATTGATAAATACGACATCAAAATAAACGCCCAGGGCGGTGGTTTAAAAGGCCAGGCAGAAGCAGCAAAACTGGGCATAGCCCGTGTATTGCTGGAAATCAACCCCGATTTTCGCCCGGTGCTTAAAGCAGCAGGCCACTTGACACGTGACCCCCGTGGTGTTGAACGTAAAAAATTCGGCCACAAAAAAGCGCGCAGAAGCTACCAGTTCAGCAAACGTTAATGTTTGCAGTCCATGGTCCATGGTCAATAGTCCATGGATATGCGTAACAGCAATATGGACAATGGACTATCGACGATGGACAAATTATAAACTCATTTAACTAACAAAATACATGGAAACAAACACTTCGTTACAACAACAATTGCTCGATGCGGGTGTACACTTTGGCCACCTGCGTAAGAAGTGGAATCCTAAAATGTTGCCTTACATTTTCGCTGAAAAGAAAGGCATACACATTATTGACCTGAACAAAACGGTTGACCACCTGCAGGAAACTGCTGCTGCTTTAAAGCAAATTGCCAAAAGCGGTAAAAAAATAATGTTTGTGGCCACCAAAAAGCAGGCTAAAGAAATTGTAAGCGACTGCGCCAAAAGCGTAAACATGCCTTTTGCCACTGAACGCTGGCTGGGCGGCATGCTTACCAACTTTAACACCGTACGTAAAAGCGTTAAAAAGATGCAGAGCATCGAAAAAATGCTTAATGACGGCAGCGCTGAAAGCCTTACCAAAAAAGAACGCCTTACCCTTACCCGCGACAAGGATAAGATGGAAAAAGTACTTGGCGGTATAGCCCAGCTTGGCCGTTTGCCGGCAGCCCTGTTCCTGGTGGACATTGGCCACGAGCACATCGCCCTTGCTGAAGCAAAACGCCTTGGCATTACAACATTCGGCATGGTTGACACCAACTGCGACCCCAACAAGGTTGACTTTGCAATACCTGCCAATGACGATGCTACAAAATCAATCGCTATCATTACCAACTATATCACCGCGGCTATAGCGGAAGGTTTGGCTGAACGCCAGGCTGCTAAAGACGACGAGGTGGAAGAAGTGGACAACGAGAACGAAAAACGCGCAGCACGCCTGCAGGCCGAAGCTGAAGCTGAAGGCGCACGCAGCGGCCGTCGCGGTGGCACCAGTACTACAGCACCGGGGCAGCCTAAACGCCGTATTCCCGGTGGTGCAAGCCGCAGAACAGGTGCACCCGGTGGCGGTGGCCCCGGCGGTGGCAGAAGGTAATTTACTACTTCGCATAATATTGGGCCAACAGGTCATTATTAAGAAGTAATGCTTGTTGGCCTAACTTTTTCGCCCTGTTCACCTTTGGTTGTGTCACTCACTTGTACTGTTGTACATAAATCATCTTTTCTTAACACAGTTGCCGGTTACCGGCGGCTAATTTTGTAAAAGCAGCGGCACAACATTATTAATTGCTAATTATTCATTATTAATTTTTTTACTATGTCAACAACAACTGCAACAATAACAGCAGCAGAAATAAACAAGTTACGCCAGGCTACCGGTGCCGGTATGATGGATTGCCGTAAGGCCTTAACCGAAACCAACGGCGATTTTGAAGCCGCTATTGACTGGTTGCGGAAACAGGGCCAAAAAGTTGCCGCCAAACGCAGCGACCGCGACGCCAAAGAAGGCGTGGTGATTGCCAAAACATCAGCCGACAAAAAAACTGGCTTTATTGTTTGCATCAGCGCTGAAACTGACTTTGTGAGCAAGAATGCTGATTTTGTTGCTTTTGCCCAAAGTATTGCCGACGCCGCTGTTGCCAGTGATGTTAAAAGCGCCGACGAGCTGAGCAATGTAACCATCAACGGCTCTACCGTAGCAAACCTTATCAACGATAAGCTGGCTTCAATAGGTGAAAAAATCGGCATCAGCCGTTTTGAGCGTATAGAAGCGCCTTACGTAGCTGCTTACATTCACGGCGCATACCGCCTGGGTGTACTGGTAGGCCTTAGCGCCGAAGCAGAAGAAGCCGGTAAAGACGTGGCTATGCAAATTGCCGCGATGAACCCGCTGGCTGTTGACCCTGCAAGCGTACCTGCTGAAACAGTAGCCCGCGAAAAAGCCATCGTGGTAGATACCATGAAGCAAGACCCCAAAATGGCCGGTAAAACCGACGAAATGCTGGGTAAAATTGCGGAAGGCAAACTGAATGCCTTTTTCAAAGAGCAAACCCTTTTGGCACAGGCCTTTGTAAAGGATGGCGGTAAAACCGTAGCAGAGTACCTTAAAAGCGTATCACCTGAACTGAAAGTTACCGAATTCAGGCGCGTTGCTTTAGGTTAACCACGAACGATTATCTTACCCATACACAGCCCTCTGCAAGGAGGGCTTTTTTATTGCCTGCCTATTCCCTCCCGTCACTTCCGTCATCGCGAAGCCATCTGCCAGGGAATTGTGGACAGGGATGGCTGTGGCGATCTCCATAAAGCTAACACGCCTTTGGGTACCACAGGGAGGAAAAAGGAGGAATACCAAACTTCATAATCAATTCATTATAAACAAATTAACCAAAAATCATCTCGTTTTTTTCACCAATTCAGTTAGCTTTCCTGTCGCTGCTCCCCTTTGTACCTTCTGTGCTTCTTCCTCCTTTGTGTTCTCCGTGGTTAAAATACACCAACCAAAACCTAACCACAAAGTTCACGAAGGCTCTATACAAAGGCCACAAAGCAGGTCCCAATCGGGAGGAAAAGAGTCACTCCAATGCCCATCAAAGGAGGACGGGGGAGGAATGCCAAACTTCATAATCAGTTCATTTTAAATTAGTTAATTAAAAATTGCTTCATTTTTTTCATCAATTCATTCCAATTTCCGCAACCCTTTGCGCCTTTCATGCTTCTCCTCATCGTATTCCCTTGTGGTTAACTCAAACCAATCAATCCCCAATTATATATAGCAAAACCTACATTCCGTCCGCATAAAATCCAACATATATTTACTTTATTTACAAGTTGTCAAACTATATTACCTATTTAGCTTTCTCCATTCAAAAAAATAACTACTTTCCGGTGTAAAAACTAACAGCTTGCACATGCAGAATATTCCCCTGGCAACAAAACCCCACTACCCTGTTCTCGACGGCCTGCGCGGCGTGGCATCCGTAGTAGTTATTGCGTTCCATATAATGGAGGCGCACAGCAACGGCAGCCATATTCAGCAGGTCATCAACCACGGTTACCTTGCGGTTGATTTCTTTTTTGTCCTCTCCGGTTTCGTGGTAGGCTATGCGTACGACGACCGCTGGAATAAAATGAGCATCAGCGGCTTTTTTAAAATAAGGCTGGTAAGGCTGCAACCCATGGTAATACTTGGTTCCGTAATAGGCGCGGCCCTTTTTTATTGGCAGAATTATCCCGTGGTTTTCCCCAATATTCCCCAAACACCCGTGTGGCAGGTAATAGTAACCATGCTGATAGGCTGTACCCTCATCCCCGTACCCATAACGTTTGACATAAGGGGCTGGCAGGAAATGCACCCCCTTAACGGCCCGGCGTGGAGCCTGTTTTTTGAATACATAGCCAACATACTGTACGCGGTAATAGTAAGGCGGTTTTCAAAGCTGGCGCTTGCGGTGCTGGTGTTCCTGTCTGCCTGTTTTTTGTTCCAGCTTGCCGTTACCAGCCCCAATGGCGACATTATCGGTGGGTGGAGTGTTACCGGCGAACAACTGCATATAGGGTTCGCCCGCCTGCTGTACCCCTTTTTCGCCGGGTTGCTGCTGTACCGTTTAGGCAGGCTGGCGCACATAAAAAATGCCTTTACCTGGTGCAGCCTGCTGGTGGTTATTGCGCTGGCTATGCCCCGCGTAGGCGGCACTGGACACCTGTGGGCAAACGGCCTGTACGACGCGTTAACGGTTATCATCATTTTCCCGCTTATTATTTACCTCGGCGCAAGCGGCCAGATAAAAAGCAGGCGCGCGGCAAGGTTTTGCGATTTTCTCGGCGATATCTCCTACCCATTATACATTACGCATTACCCGCTTATTTATATATACACAGGCTGGGTGGCCACCCATAACCTTACTATTGGGCAGGCTTACCCACAGGCGTTGCTGGTGTTCTTTGGCTCAATTTTACTGGCCTACGCCTGCTTAAAATTGTATGACGAACCGGTAAGAAAATGGTTGAAGATAAAGGTGTTGGCAGGGAGGTGAGGGGGAGAATATCTTTTGAAGATAGTGAGCTTGACGGGATGTCGCGGCATGTTTAGAGCTCAGGCCACATAACGCCTTATGTCTGCATTTACATAAACAGGCATACTTCACTACCTTTATTCAACCGTAATAAAAAAGCAGCCAAACGCTGCGGGCAAAGTAAACCTTTAGCATCGAATTATATAAGTTGTTCGCCATGATACCTGCATTTTTAAAAGCATTTTACCCAGACCTTTTGAAGTATAAGCTTCACACAGTTCGCATAAAAGCAATGCCACTTAAAAACGGTAAGACTTTGCCGGTAAAAAAAAGCAAATTTTTAGGCAAGCCTTATTTACCTGTTACGCAACCTTATCCAATGAACAAGTTTGGTAAACCAATGATATTGTTTGCGCAAATTAACTTTGAAGAAATGCCCCGTTTAAAAAATTATCCTTCAAAGGGGATTCTGCAAATATTTACCTCGGAATGTTTTTGGGCTTATGGAAATGAATATTTTCTTTACTTGTATCATAGCGATATTTCTCAAAAATACCAGACAGATTTTTCTTTTTTGACAGATGATTTATATACCGACTTACCGATTAACTGCGAACACAGGCTAATATTTTCAAAGGAAACAGAATATGGAGGGCCAGAAGACTTTCGTTTCCATCTAAATTTTAATGGCAAATTTTTCGATGAATTTCAGGACGGGCTTTCAAATAAAGAGCTTGAAGAGTTCGATAAATTTTTTCGCTCAACGGGGCATAAAATTGGCGGATATGCCTATTTTACTCAATGTGACCCAAGGGAAGGTGAACCGGAAAGGGCAGACGATTTATTGCTGCTACAAATTGATACTGACAACGAAATAATGTTCGGCGATGCCGGTGTGGCTAATATTTTTATTAATATAGATGACTTAAAAAAGAAGAGGTTTGAAAAAGCTTACTTCAATTGGGACTGCTGTTAGCTGAAATGGATTACTATAGGCACTGTTACCTTCTCTGCAATGTTTTCTTGCCTGGCTAAGCGTGATGGTTAAGGGACGTTGCGGCATGTTTAGTAGCCTGGCAGCATAACAGTTTTATGCCGGCATTTAAATAAACCGGCGGGCTTCAGTGCCTTTATTCAACTGTAGTAATAATCATGCCGCAGGGTTGGCTGGCTTACACACAGAGACAGGGCAGCCAACCCCTGCGCGGAAAGAAAATTATATGATGAGCCAGTTAGAAAGTGGTTGAAGAGGAAGGTGTTGGCAGGGAAATAAAAATAAAAAAATGCTTCGTCCGTTATGAGTAATTAAAAAGCAAATGTTCAGGCATATAAGCCGTACGATAAAAAAATTCCGAGCAATTATAAAATTGTCTTTTTCAATATTACTGTCAATATTTTTCAATTATTCGTTTTCTCAAAAAATTAATGATACTAATCCTTATGTCAATATTTCCATTGTTGATTCCCAAGCCCCGGCAGTTAAATATTGTTTTGTTGCTAAAAGAGAAATCGGTATTTACAAAAATATCAGGATAACGGGCAACTGCGATACATGGTTTTCAGACGTAGTACTTATTGTTGAAAAATTCAACTCAATGCAAAAAAAATATACTGCCATACCCTGTAATGCAGATGGCCAGCCTGTACTTAAACCCAGTCAAACATTTGGTGAATTGATTAAACTGCACAATGCGCGAAGCAAGAGTTTTGTTACAGCCCTTAGGCCGCTTAGTTCCGGAGGTGGCCGGTACAGGCTAAAAATTAAGTTTTATTATTTCTCAAACAGTGTAAGGCAATTTGTAGAATCGGGATATGTTTACTTTACAATTGCAGGTTAAAAGAATGTCTTAATATAATATGCCTTACAAGATCGAGAGATAGATGAAACGAAAGTTGCTGGCATGAGTTATTAAAGCACATGAATATCGTTAAGTTCTAATCTAATATAATCTTCTGCCTGCATAATTGAAAAGGTAACTGTCAGGTCACTCCTTTCCCCGTTTAAAGGGATGTCGTATTGAACGTAGCCAATAACTTTATATTCCCCGTTACCCGAAATTCTGTGTGCATCAAAAAGAAAAATATCCATAGCGGGCCTGTTATTGTCAGTGTGCGCCGTTCTCCAGTCTGTTACTTTATAAACCGTCTCACCTTCTTCATAAGGCAACCCGTAGCCGTTTATATAACTCTCAATCAATGCAGGTGTCCATTCATAATAAGGGTCGTGCATTGTTAAGTTATAAGCCTCAGCGTAGTCTTCCCGTCTAAGCAAATCAAGCCAATATTCAATCGCTTTTTCTATTTTGTTTGGCTCAAATGGTAAACTTATTTCAATTGGCATTTGACAATTTTTTTGAAGTGTCGGTAGCACAAAAGATAGAGTTTCTGAAAGTTCTAATCAGTCTGTTAAATAAAATTATCAAACTCTTTTGCAAATACTTTTGTTAATCGTGAGTGTTTTTGTGAGCCTAAAGATTTCACGCCGAATTTACTTCTCAACATTGTTCTCTCACCCCCTTACCTCCACATAACCACGAAATGCGGAATTACCGTTTTTGGCGCAGGTCTCCGACCTGTGCCTACAAGTTACTTAATCATTAACATTAACAGTTTATTTTCCCTTGCTTTGCAGAGTGAAGCGTTGCCCAGAACCTTCGTCGTAATGCCTCCTTATTGGTCAAGGGACATTGCGGCATGTTTAGCAACCAGGCAGCATAACAGCTTTATGCCGGCATTTAAACAAACATCCCCCTTACCTCCACGTAACCACGAAATGCGGAATTACGATGTGTGTATATACATGCATTTAACCTGGCGGGCTAATTTTGTGCTACAAAAACATTTACCAGTATGAAGCAGTATACGTTGCTAACGCCCGCCGCCATCGGCGCTATAGAATTAAATAACCATATTGTAATGTCACCCATGACGCGCTGCCGCGCCATCGGCAATATTCCTAACGACCTTATGGCCGGCTATTACAGGCAACGTGCAGGTGCGGGGCTTATTATAACCGAAGGTACTTCGCCCTCGCCCAACGGCCTGGGCTATGCCCGCATACCCGGCATTTACAGCCCGGCACAGGTGGAGGGCTGGAAAAAAGTAACCAAAGCCGTGCATGAGGCAGGAGGTAAAATATTTGTACAGTTAATGCATACCGGCCGTATAAGCCACGCGCTTAACCTGCCGGAAGGCGCACAGGTGCTCGCCCCAAGCGCAGTAAAGGCCAAAGGACAAATGTGGACAGACCAGCAGCAGATGCAGGATTTACCCACCCCAAAGGCCATGACGACTGAAGAATTGCAGCAAACCAGGCAGGAATTTATTACGGCCGCCAAAAACGCCATAGAAGCCGGGTTTGACGGCGTGGAACTGCATGGCGCCAACGGCTACCTGTTGGAGCAATTTCTTTCGCCCATAAGTAATGTGCGTACAGATGAATACGGCGGCAGCATTGAAAACCGGTGCCGGTTTGTGATTGAGGTAGCACAGGGCGTGGCAGATGCTATAGGAGCAGGTAAAACCGGTATACGGCTTTCGCCTTATGGCGTTGCCAGCGATATGCCGCATTACCCCGAAATTGACGCAGAATATACTTACCTGGCAAAGCAGCTTGACAAGATTGGCATTGCTTATATACACATTGTTGACCACTCTGCCATGGGCGCGCCGGCAGTGCCTTTGGATATTAAAAAAGCCATCAGGGATAATTTTAAAAACACCATCATCCTTGCCGGTGGGTACAACATAGAAAAAGCGGAAGCTGATATTGAAAGCGGCCTTGGCAACCTTGCAGCGTTTGGCAAGCCGTTTATTAATAACCCCGACCTGGTAGAAAGGTTTAACCATAACTGGCCGCTGTCGCAGGAACTAAAAACCGACTTGTTTTATGCCGCCGGTGAAACAGGGTATGTTGACTATCCCATATACAGTAACTAATTTATTTGGATATAGTGTTAGCCCGTACAGTCCTGCTTTTATGCAGGACTTTTTTATGTTATCGCTGCAACACCCATACTGTATTCAATAACCCATTCATGCCTGGCATACATTTGTACTACAGCACGGTATAAATACATGGTTCAAACTGGTATATCTTTTCACAAAACACGCATTGCACCCACGCCTACGGGTTACCTGCACCTGGGTAACGTGTACAGCTTTGCACTTACAGCAGCTTTGGCACAAAAATACAATGCCCAAATATTGCTGCGTATTGACGACCTTGACCACCAGCGGGTAAACAGCGCTTACGTGCAGGATATTTTTGATACGCTGGAGTTCCTTGGCATTCCCTGGCACGAAGGGCCGCGTAACATGCAGGAACTTGAGCAGGAATACTCACAACATCGCCGCCTGCACCTGTACCGGCAGGCGTTACAGCAATTGCAAAATGCGGGCGCTGTTTTTGCCTGCAATTGTTCACGCACTACGGTATTACAAAACAATGCCGCGGGCATTTACCCCGGTGCCTGCCTGCACAGGCAATTACCGTTTACTAACAACGCCTGGCGGCTTGATACCTCAAGCCCGTTAATGCTTGCCGTAAAAACCCTGGAAGGCAAAACCATACAGGAACCCCTGCCGCCGGAAATGCAATATTTTGTGGTGAAGAAAAAAGACGGTTTCCCCGCCTACCAGCTTGCCAGCCTTGTTGACGACTTATATTTTAATGTTGATTTCGTAGTTCGCGGCGCCGACCTGTGGGCTTCTACCCTGGCCCAGCAATACCTTGCCACTAAATTGCAACGCCCCGCATTTGGCAATATCACATTTCATCACCACCCGCTGCTTTCATCGCCGGATGGCAATAAGTTGTCGAAGTCAGCGGGCAGTACCTCTGTGCAATACCTGCGCAAACAGGGGAAAACAGCGGCGGACATTTATGCATTGGCAGGTAACCTGGCAGGAGTTGGCGCAATAAAAAGTTGGAAGGATATACTTGAATAACTGCCTTTTTAACGGCCGGAAAATCCCGGTTTTTGATAACTGCTGTTTTAAGTGCTGTATACAATAAAAAATTACTAACTTTCCTATACAGGAAATTACAGTATTGCCAGGCTTGCCCGGTTCTGCAATCTCATTTCAATGCTGTTTCTATGAATAAACGTTTGCAAAAGCAGGTTTTGGAGTGCCTTGATAAAACACCCGAAGAGTTACCGCCGGATTTTTTACAATTGTTAAACGTTATCAGCCGCTCGTATAATGAGTTGGAAGAGTCAAACCTCGAATTGAAAACGCTGTTTGAAAATATGCGCGAGGCATTTTTTTCGGTAAATATCCAGGCAAATCAAATGCTCCAAATATCAAAGGCGGCAGAAGTTATATGGGGCTATCCCCCGGAGGATTTTTATAAGAACCCCAATCTTTGGTTTGAATTGGTTATAGAGGAAGACAAACACATAATATTGGCTAATTATCCCGTAATGGAAGCGGGTATACCATTCAGCCACCAATACCGCATCCGGCATGCCGATGGAACTATAAGATGGCTTGAATCCAAAATTACTCCCACGTTAAATACCGATGGTAAACTTGTGCGCATAGACGGCATGACGTCGGATATAACGGCAAGCAAACAAGCTGAAACAGAGCTATACGCCAGTGAAAGGCGCTTCAGGCAAATTGTTGAAACAGCCCAGGAAGGAATTTGGACAATTGACGAGTTTGAAAAAACCAACTTCGTAAATAAGCGAATATGTGACATGCTGGAATATGCGCCGGAAGAAATGATGGGCAAGGAACTGTATGATTTTATGGATGAGGCTGACAAACCTTACGCCTATGCCTGTATGGAACGCAGAAGAAATGGCGCGAAGGAGACGCTGGATATACGCTACCTTACCAAAACAGGCAGGCATGTATGGACAAATATTTCCGCCAACCCTATTTTTGATGAGAACGGTAAATATAAAGGCGCGCTGGCGATGATTACTGATATAACCGACAGAAAACGCCATGAAGAATTATTACTGAAGTCGGAAGCTAATCTCCGCACTATATTCAACAATACAGAGTCATCGTATATATTGCTGGATAAGGACCTTACGGTGTTATCGTTTAATTCTATAGCGCAAGCTTTTACTACGGAAATTTTTAAAATGCAGCTTGAAGAAGGCCAAAACCTGCTCAATTATCTTCCCCCGGATAGAAAGGCAGTGGTACTGGGAGTAGTTGAAAAAGTACTGGCAGGTGAAATTGTAAAATATGAAGTAGATTATAATGCCATTACAGGTACCCCTAAATGGTTATATATGCAATGGGTACTTACAGGCGCCCTGCACGATGAAAAAACCGGGATATTGTTTGCAGTAACTGATATTACGGAAGAAAAAATGATAGCGGAAGAACGTGACCGCATTACTGCAGACCTTGTACAGCGCAACAAAGATTTACAGCAGTTTACCTATATCGTATCGCATAACCTGCGTGCCCCGGTAGCAAACATTATGGGCCTGGCAAACCTGCTTACAGGCGATGACGGCGAACAACCCAATAAACGAACACTGCTTAATGCGCTCTCTTCGTCAGTGAGAAATCTTGATGGGATTATAAAAGACCTGAACCTTGTTTTACAGGTGCGTGAACAGGTGAATGAAAAGAAGGAGGTGATTTATTTTAACAGGCTTGCAGATACTATACAGGCAAGTATCGCCAACATAATTACGGGGCAAAATGTAACACTGCGGTATAATTTTGAAGAAACGGGAAGCATTTTTGCTATACGCAGTTACCTGTACAGCATTTTTTACAACCTTATATCAAACAGCATAAAATACCGTAAAACGGGGGTTGACCCGGTAATAACGATAAGCAGTACATTAAAAGACGGCGCGATAGAACTGGTATTTGAAGACAATGGAAAAGGCATTGACCTTTCGCGGTATGGTAAAGAAATTTTTGGGTTATACAAACGCTTTGACACCCTTGCGGAGGGTAAGGGGCTTGGGCTGTTTATGGTAAAAGCCCATGTTGAAAACCTCGGGGGAACAATCCGTGTTGAGAGCGAGCTAAATAAAGGCACCACCTTTACTGTTACACTGCCTGTTGATAACGTTGCTGCCCGGCCGCAAGCGTAACCGGTGTTATCCTGCAATCAGGGTGTTAACGCTAACGGTTTCTTTCAGCATCTCCCGCACCTTTTCGGCTATTCCGGCAGCATCGTAACCACATTCTTTATGCAGTTCTTTCAGGGTGCCGTGCTCTACAATCCTGTCCGGTATGCCTAATAAATGCACTTCGGCGTTATATTGGTGCTGTGCCATAAACTCAAGCACTGCGCTGCCAAAACCGCCTGCAACGGTGCCATCCTCAACGGTAATTATTTTATTGTATTTCGCAAATACCTCATGCAGTAGTGCTTCATCAAGCGGTTTTACAAAACGCATATCATAATGCGCCGGGTCCAACCCTTCAGTACGCAACTCCCGTATTGCGGCGGTCACAAAATTGCCCGGGTGGCCAAGGCTTAGTATGGCAACGTCCCTGCCGTCTTTTATTTTTCTCCCCTTACCTACCGGCAATTCCTCCAACGGTGTTCTCCATTCAGGCATAACGCCTTCGCCACGCGGGTAGCGTATTACAAATGGGTATTGCTGCGTTTCCAGTTGGGCAGTGTACATAAGGTTGCGCAATTCCTGTTCGTTCATTGGTGCGCTTATTACCATATTGGGTATGCAGCGGAAGTAAGCAATATCATACGCGCCGTGGTGTGTAGGGCCATCTTCCCCCACCAGCCCCGCCCTGTCAAGGCAAAATATCACGGGCAGTTTTTGTATGGCTACATCATGCACCGCCTGGTCAAAGGCACGCTGCATAAACGATGAATATATGTTACAAAAAACCCTTAGCCCCTGCGTGGCCATGCCCGCGCTGAGCGTTACCGCGTGCTGCTCGCATATACCCACATCCAGCGCCCTTTTCGGCATTTTCTCCATCATAAATTTCAGGGAAGAGCCGCTGGGCATTGCCGGTGTTATACCAAATATCCTATCATTCTTTTCTGCCAGTTCAATAATGGTGTGGCCAAAAACATCCTGGTATTTTGGCGGCTGGGGCGATGTAAAGCTTTTTTTGATTATTTCGCCGCTCAATTTGTCAAATAAGCCGGGTGCATGCCATTTGGTTTGGTCTTTTTCTGCCAGGCTGTAACCCTTGCCTTTCACCGTAATTATATGCAATAGCTTGGGGCCGGGTATGTCGCGTAAATCTTTCAGTGTATCAACCAGCTTGGTTATATTATGGCCGTCAATCGGCCCAAAATAGCGGAATTTCAATGCTTCAAACAGGTTGCTGCTCTTGTTAACCAGGCCTTTTATGCTGGCTTCCAGTTTGCTGGCAACGTTGCGGCTGAATTTTTTACCTGCCGGCAATTTGCCAAGCATATTCCATACTTCGTCGCGAAATTTATTGTACGTGTGGCTGGTGGTAATATCTGTCAGGTACTCTTTAAGGGCGCCTACGTTAGGGTCAATACTCATGCAGTTATCATTCAGAATAACCAGCATATCGGCATCTGCTACACCCGCATGGTTCAGCGCTTCAAAGGCCATACCTGCCGTCATCGCCCCGTCGCCTATTACGGCTACTGATTTCCGGTTCTCCCCCTTGTATTTTGCGGCAATAGCCATACCCAGCGCCGCCGAAATGGAGGTGGATGAGTGGCCTACGCCAAAAGTATCATATTCGCTTTCACTTCTTTTTGGGAAACCGCTCAAACCCCCGTACCGGCGGTTAGTAATAAAAGTGTCCCTTCGCCCGGTTAAAATCTTATGGCCGTAAGCCTGGTGGCCTACATCCCACACCAACTGGTCGTATGGGGTATTGTACACGTAATGCAATGCAACACTTAATTCCACCACCCCGAGGCTTGCACCAAAGTGGCCGCCATGCACACTTACCACATCAATAATGTATTGCCGTAATTCGTCGCAAACTTTGTGCAACTGTTCCCTGCTTAATTTCTTCAGGTCATCTGGTGAATTGATATTGCTTAAAAGAGGGCCAGGTATTATATCCATTAAACCTCGGTTTATATTGTAAAAGTAGCATTTTTGCCGCTTTTAATACATACGAACTGGCGGTTTAAAGGGTTGATTAGCCTTATTTTTATCTTTTTGCCATATTTTTAAACCAAACAGAAGCCCTATTAGCCATTGGTCACATGAGAAATGCGCAGGGTATTTATTATTTTTACCTTTGCAGATTACATGAAAAAAAATTTGTCCGCATATTGGTTGTGCCAGTTAACCGGGTGGTCGTTTTATGGTTTATCATTCTTTTTTTTCGCCCGTATTACAAGGCAGGAGCTAAATATACTCATGACCAAACGGATAATTTTATGGCTGGTGCTCGGCTTATTTATTACCCACCTGCTGCGTAAAGCAATACATGTACGCAGGCTTTTACCCCCGCTGCAGGGTAAAAAGTGGGTGGAATTATCACTCATAATATTATTAGTAATCTTTAGTTACAGCCTGCTCACCAGTGTGATTGTGGAAATAGCGCAGTTATACGACCCAAACATAAAATCTTTCAACAACAGGCTTATCGGGGAGTTTTTTGACGACAGCGTAATCATCCTGCTGTGGACAACCCTTTACTATATATGGCACTATATTGAAGCATCGCGTAAAACGGAACTTGATAAAATTCAGCTTGAAAAAGTTGTAAAAGACCTTCAGTTAAAAACAATTAAGTCGCACATTAACCCGCATTTTATTTTTAATGCACTTAACAGCATTCGTGCCTTAGTGGATGAAAACCCGGGCAGGGCAAGAACGGCCATTACGGAACTGAGTAATATATTGCGCAGCAGCATGCAGGCAGAAAAACTGGAAACTGCCCCGCTGGAAAGGGAACTGGGACTGGTGAAAGATTATCTTGGCCTTGAACACATCCGCTTTGAAGACAGGCTGGTGATTGAGTATGATATTGATGAAGATACGCTTGACCAGCAGGTGCCGCCAATGATGCTGCAAACATTGGTAGAAAATGCCATCAAGCATGGCATAAGCAAACAGGTGGACGGCGGAACAATAAAGATTATTTCTGATTTCAAAGACGACCATCATGAACTGGTAGTGCAAAACACCGGCAAGCTTGATGCAAAAATTAACGCTGACGGGTTTGGTATAACCAGCACCCAAAACAGGTTGAAGTTATTGTTTGGCAACCAGGCAGCCTTTGAAATAAGAAATGTAAACGGTAACATGGTTGAAGCCAAAGTAACTATCCCGGTTACGGTGGGAGTTTAATAAAGAGAAAAACAACATACAATAAACGGCATCGGGCAGCCGGCCACTAAAAAACAAAGAAATATGCCAATTAAAGCTATTATTGTTGACGACGAACGCTTAGCAAGAAATGAGCTTAAAAAGCTTTTGCAGGAATATGGGGATATTGAAGTGATTGATGAAGCTACTAATGTGGATGAAGGCATTGAAAAAATAGAGCTTCAAAATCCCGACCTTATTTTCCTGGATATACAAATGCCCGGCAAAACCGGGTTTGACCTGCTGGCAGAACTGGAAAAAGCGCCGCATGTAATTTTTACCACGGCGTACGATGATTACGCGTTAAAGGCCTTTGAAGTAAATGCGCTGGATTACCTGCTGAAGCCCATTGAGCCAAAAAGATTGGCCGATGCAGTACACAAACTGCAATATGAAATAAGTAAAGAGAATGCCGGCATAAACGGCATGAACCGCGGCCCGCTTACAGATACCGACCAGGTGTTTGTAAAAGACGGCGAACGCTGCTGGTTTGTAAAACTGGGCGAAATACGCCTGTTTGAAAGTGTAGGCAACTATGCTAAAGTATTTTTCAGCACGAATAAGCCGCTGATATTAAAATCCCTCAATGCGCTGGAAGAGCGCCTTGATGACCGCATATTCTTTCGCGCCAACCGCAAACACATTATTAACCTGCGCTGGATTGAAAAAATAGAGCCTTATTTTAACGGTGGGCTCCTGGTTGAGTTAAAAGGCGGCGAAAAAATTGAAGTAAGCCGCCGCCAAACGGTAAAATTTAAGGAAATGATGAGTTTGTAGGCGCATACTATCGCAGTTTTAATTAGAAGCCATTTTTCCCATAGTGCAGGGGTACGCCGCAGCGTACCCCTGTTAATTTAAGCTGCCTTTTATATTTGTTAACCATCCTCTAAAATCAGCACATACCCGGTACAAAAAATTGAACCTGCACAGTTAATGGCAAAATAAAATACATTTGCTGCTGCGTTAACGTTTGCATTAAACTTCCCGGTATGAAACTTAAAACAACTGCATTGCTGGCCGTATTTCTTTGCGCAATAACTGCATCCTTCTCTCAAAAATACCAATCAACAAAATTAACATCGCCGGATGGAAACATCGTCATTAATGTACACGCGGGTGAAGCGCTGCAATGGTCGGTTACGCAAAAAGGGCAACCCATAATAATGCCGTCCGCTATTTCTCTTATCACAGATTATGGCGATACCATAGGCGCCAACGCTAAAGTTATTTCGGCAAAAGTTGAAGCGGTTGACGAGGCAATACCTGCCTTGCATTACAAAAGAGACACCGTTATTGATAATTATAACCAGCTTACATTAACCTGCAAAGGCGATTTTGGTGTTATATTCCGCGCTTATAATGATGGTGTTGCCTACCGCTTTTTTACTAAGATGAACACTTCTCTTATAATTGGCGATGAGCAGGCAAATTTCAATTTTGCGGACGATGATTCAGCTTACATACCATATTCAAATGACCCCCATGAAGGCGATAAATACCAAACAAGCTTTGAAAACCTGTACCAGCACATAAAGCTTTCGCAGTTTGTAAAAGACAGCGTAGCTTTTGCGCCGGTGCTGGTAGAATTACCCCACGGCAAAAAGGCCGTAATAACAGAGGCAGACCTGGAAGACTACCCCGGTATGTTTTTGCAGGGTGGCCCGGGCAATAACCTGCACGGCAATTTTGCGCCATTTGTGCTTGAAACAAAACCAAACAGCCGTAATGATGCACAGGTACTCGTGAGAAGGCGGGCAGGCTATATAGCCAAAACTATGGGAACCCGCAGCTTTCCGTGGAGGGTGGTGGTCATCAGCGAAAACGACAAAGAACTGCTGAACAGCGATATGGTGTACAAACTGGCATCCCCCTCACGGGTGGATGATGTTTCCTGGATAAAACCCGGCAAAGTTGCGTGGGACTGGTGGAATGACTGGAACATATCCCATGTAAATTTCCGCGCAGGCATTAATACTGATACCTACAAATATTACATTGATTTCGCGGCAGCAAATCACATTGAATATATACTAATGGATGCCGGCTGGAGTGACGGCAAAAACCTGATGAAAATAATACCGGGCATAGACCTGCCGCAGATTATTGCCTATGGAAAGCAAAAAAACGTGGGCGTTTGGCTGTGGGCCGGTAGCGAGCCAATGGACAACGACATGGATGAAGTGCTTGACTACTATTCAAAGTTGGGCATAAAAGGCTTTAAGGTTGATTTTATGGACAGGGACGACCAGGCTATGGTAAACTTTTATTACACACTTGCCCAAAAGGCCGCAGACCATCACCTGATGATTGACTACCACGGCGCATATAAGCCCACCGGGCTGCAAAGAACCTACCCGAACGTAATGAATTTTGAAGGGGTGCGCGGCCTGGAGAATGCCAAATGGTCTGCCGCTGACATGCCGCCTTATGACGCAACTATACCTTTTATACGCATGCTTGCCGGCCCGATGGATTATACACCCGGCGCTATGAAAAACGCTAACAAACAAAATTTCCGGCCTATTTACGCCGCCCCAATGAGCCAGGGTACGCGCTGTCACCAACTGGCCATGTATGTAGTATATGAAGCGCCGTTTGAAATGCTGTCTGATAACCCGAATAATTACATGAAGGAGCAGGAATGCACAAACTTTATTGCTTCAGTACCCACCATCTTTAACCAAACCGTGGCGTTAAACAGTAAAGTAGGTGAATATGCAGCCATAGCACGCCGCAGTGGCACCACCTGGTTTGTTGGCGCAATAGGCGACTGGAATGCGCATGACATAACCGTAGATTTGTCTTTCCTTGGCAGCGGCACCTATGAAGCAGAGATATTTAAAGATGGCATTAATGCAGACAGGGAAGCTACTGATTATGTAAAACAGGTAATTAAAGTTTCCGCGGGTGATAAATTGCCTGTACACCTCTCTGCCGGTGGCGGATGGGTGGCAAGAATTTACCCGGAAAACTAATTACCGGCACATATTTCAAGCAATACTTTGCATAAGGTGTCTATTTCCTCTTTGGTATTGTAATAATGCACCGAAGCCCTTACAACGCTTTCAAGGCCATATTTTTCCATGTAATAAAGGGTGGTTTGCGCCCTGCCTACGGACACATTAATATTTTTTTCCGAAAGCTTATTCTTCACGGTGTAATCATCTATTCCTTTTACTGAAAAGGTAACTATGCCGGATTTTACTGCAGCGTTATCGTAAACTTTTACGCCGGTTATTTGTGAAAGGCCGTTGCGCAGCAACTGGGCAAGGTATTGCACCCGCTGCCAAATTTTATCAATACCAATGGCAAGTACATAATCAACTGCTTTACCAAGGCCAAAGGTAAGCGCCCGGTTTTTTTCGTACAGCTCAAACCGTCGTGCATCTTTTCTAAAACTATAGTCGCCGCTGCTTACCTTTTCAATACCAAACCCATCCATAAAGCTTATGCTTAAATTATCCTGCACCTCTTTCCTTACATACAAAAAACCTGTGCCCCTTGGCGCCCGGAGGTATTTTCTGCCGGTAACCGACAGCATATCGCATTGTATTTCGTTTACATCAACAGGCGCATGCCCAATGCTCTGGCAGGCATCCAGCAGGTAGGTTATGTTATGCCTGCGTGCAATTTTTCCAATGGCTGCAACAGGCATTACATTACCCGCAGCCGAACCAATATGCGTGGCCGCAATAAGCTTTGTTTGCGGCGTAATAGCTTGTTCCAGTTCTTCCAGGCAAAAATTACCCTCTGCATCATTGGGTATTATTTTAACTTTAACGCCGGCAGCTTTTTTAGCATGCAAAAAGCCAAGTACGTTGGTAGCATACTCCATCTCGCAGGTAATTATTTCATCGCCATTCTTTAGTTCCATCCCGTTAAAGGCAATACACCAGCCTGTACTGGCATTTTCCATAACAGCTATTTCGTTTACTGAAGCATTTATCAACCGCGCAATTGACGTATATGTATTATCCAGCTTATCCCTGTACATATATTCGGTTTCATACCCTCCGTACAACGCTTCCTCATACAGGTAACCTGTAACCGTATCAACTACAACATCCGGCGGCAGGGATGCACCCGCGTTATTAAAATGTATACGTTCACGCGTTCCTTTTGTTTCTGCCCTTAATTGGCTAACCTCTTCATCTGTAAGTATTGTATTCATCGCAATTGTTTTAAATCTCTTGGTTAAAAATAATTTCCATCATCACATCACTTCGCTCATAAGTGCCGGGCACTACAGGTATGTGTTTAAAACCTGCCGCCAGGTAAATATGTATGGCATTTTTAAGTACGCTGTTGGAATATAAAATAAGCCTTTCAGCGCCAAGCTGCTTTGCTTTTTCTATCGCGGTACTGCATAAAAATTTACCGGCGCCACCGCCCCGGTAGTTTCTGTCAACTGCCATTTTCGTCATCTCATAAACACCTTCTTCAATAAAACGTAACGCAACGGTACCAATAACAGCATTGCCGGTTGCTGCAAAATATACCTTACCTCCCCGGTCAAGAATCGCTTGCTGCGGTTGCTCAAGTACCCACTTGTCAAGCGGCTCAACAGTAAAAAATTCCTCCAGCCATGCCTTATTAAATCTTTCAAAATAAGGCTGCAGTGCAGGCTCATAGTCAACAATTTTCAGTTCCATCATCTATATTAATTCTTCAGCAAAATAAAAAAGGAATTCAATAACAAAACAGATGCAGATTTATTAATTTTGACCATAACAGATTTTATGAAACAACCCCAAAACAAGCTTGACGAAGATTTTTTGTATGAGAAGATTGTTTCGCTTATTGAAAACCAGGTTAAGCAGCAATTGCTGAAAACGGGTGACAAACTACCCTCGGTAAGGGCATTAAGCCAGGAAAAAGGCATAAGCATAAGCACCGCCTACAAAGCGTATTCTGAATTAGAGAATATGGGTTTGATTGAGGCAAGGCCCAGGTCTGGCTATTACGTGAAATACCTGCCTGCAAGATTTATTAAAACACCACACGCTACCCCGCCCGTTGCAAAAATGGAGCAGGGAAACATTGAGCAGATGATTGCCATGGTTTTTCAAAATATTACCGGGGACAACGTATTGCAGCTTTCCCGTTCTGCGCCGCCTGTAAACCTGTTGCCAGTTGCCAAACTCAATAAGTCAATGATGGAGGCCATGCGTAAAAGCCCGGCCGCCAACACCAATTATGAAAATTTACAGGGTAACATTGCTTTGCGAAGGCAAATAGCTAAAAACGCCCTGAACTGGGGAGGCCTTATTACCGGCGATGACGTAGTTACTACACAGGGATGCATGGAAGCTTTGGTATTTTGCCTTAAGGCAGTTACAAAACCGGGCGACACTGTAGCCATTGAAAGCCCCGCTTACTTTGGCATCTTTAATGTAATGCTAAGCCTTGGTTTGAAAGTGCTGGAAATACCGGTTGACCCGCTAACCGGCATTGATATAGAATATCTTGAAAATGCCTTGAATACGGTTGCCATTAAAGCGTGCCTGTTCGTCCCCAACTTCAGTAACCCGTCCGGCAGTTGCATGCCGGCAGAGAAAAAACAACAATTGGTGGCGCTATTATTGGAGAAGAAGATTCCTCTGATTGAAGATGATATTTACGGCGAGATTTATTTTACCAAAAGCAGACCGGTAACCTGCAAAAGTTTTGATGCCGCAGGATGGGTTATGCTTTGTTCTTCCGTTTCCAAATCATTGGCGCCGGGCTACCGCGTGGGCTGGTGCATACCCGGCAGGTTTAAGGAGGAGGTGATTAATATTAAAATGCGGCACACCATTAGTTCCGCTACTCCTACACAGGCTGCCATTGCCCATTTTTTTGAAACAGGCCGGTATGACCTGCATATAAGAAAACTGCGAAAAGCCCTGTACACGCAATGCCTGCGTTATACGCAGGCAATAGCGGCCTGTTTTCCACCCAACACCAAAATAACCACGCCGCAGGGAGGATATGTATTATGGGTTGAGCTAGACAAAAGCATCAATGCCCTCGAGCTTTACCAGGCGGCTTTAACCGAGAATATAAGCATAGCCCCCGGGCAGGTTTTCAGTACAGATGCGCGGTTTAGTAATTTTATACGCATCAGCTTTGGTATTCCTTATGACGCAGTGGTGGAACAAAGCCTGGTTACCTTGGGGAAACTGGCCAAAAGATTGATAATCAACACAAATAGTCTAAATCGTGGGCCCCGCTCTTCAAGTTTTACATTGCTGTGACAGATGTACCCCTTGCAATTATATGTAGATACATTAATTTTGCTAACCATGTTGCAGGTATTAGATATATTGAAGGTAGCGCATAGAAACGCGGTTGAACCGACCATGAATTTGCTGCACATGAAAGAGCAGCACATTCCGGGTTCAATACAATATGTTATTCGCCGTTATTACCCCCAGCAAACCTGGGTAAGTGATGATACGGGTATGATGGTGTACCATTACAACGAAAAGAATGCAAGTGAAAATTTTTTAGAACTGCGTTTTTGCATAACCGGCAACAAATATTGTTTTGAAAAGAGTTGCGCGCAATGTGCCGAATTGCCTACACAAAACTGCAGCGGCAAGTATGAAACTATTGATGTCTTTTCATTTCATTTTTCATCTACCTTCCTGCACCAGTTTGTACACAATGTAAAACTCAGCAACCGCAAGGATGAAGTACTTGCCTTTAAACACCCCAACTCCTTCACCAAGATATTTCCTGTTTGCAGCCGCAAGCGCATAGCGCTGGATGCGTTGTTAAACCACAGCTACAGCGGTGCGATGGAAAATATTTTTACCAACGCCAAGGTGCACGAACTTTTGTTGTATAGCCTTGAATGTTTGGTAGATGAAAAAGAAGAAGGGTTCACCTGTAAATTTCTTGCAGATGAATTTGGCCGTGAGCGTATTTACCAGGCAAGAGAAATTTTGCTGCAGCATATAGGCGACCCCATCACGATAAAAGAACTTAGCCGTAAGGTAGCCATGAACGAATGTTATTTAAAGAAAGGCTTTAAAGAAATATTCGGCACCACCATATTCGACTTTTACCAGCAGCAGCGTATGGAACATGCCAAATACCTGTTGTATGAAAAAAGCCTCAGCGTTACTGATGTATCGGCACTGCTTGGCTACTCTTCCATCTCGCATTTTTCGGCGGCATTTAAAAAGCATACAGGCTTAAAACCGTGTGACCTTTTACGCTGATTGTACATCCCGAAAATTTCTTCTAATAAACATAGTATTACAGGCAGGCCTGTTTTATAACACCCGCCCGTAACAACTATATTGCGTGTGCAGTTTAATGCACAACACTGTCTTTGTGCGTGGTGTCCATCATCATGTTTGAAGTATCGGCCTGCATTGTTGTATCAGGTCCAACTTTTGTAGTTGTATCGCTGCCATTGTTATTATTGGCGCCGCTTCCGCAGGCCGCCAATATTGCCGAAACCGCAAATACGCAAAGAATCTTCTTCATAGTTAGCTTGTTTTAGATGAATAAAAATCCTAATAACAACAATATTGCCAAAAAGTTATGGATTAAGGAATATTATTATTGATTTTTTATTTACAGGGTGTTCAAAATCTATTCTGGCTATCTTTGTTTAAGTAAAAAACTACAAAATGAAAACATCGCTTTTGCTTGCATTCGCTTTATCCGCGCTGTCATGCTTCGCGCAAATAAAAATACCTTCAGCCAGTCCTACTGAAACCATTCACCAGGAGTTTGGGCTCGCATCTATTGATATCTCCTACTCAAGGCCCGGTATGAAAGGGCGCAAAATTTTTGGTGACCTTGTACCATTCGACAAAGTATGGCGTACCGGCGCCAACGGCCCCACCATTATTACTTTTGGGGACGAAGTAATAATAGGCGGCAAAAAAATACCTGCAGGCAAATATGGACTGCTTACCATACCCAATGCCTCAGCATGGACAATTATTATTACCAAACAACTTGATGTAAATAACCCTGCGTTATATAAAGCAGAGAATGATGTAGTACGAGTATCAGCGCCGGTGCAAAAACTCAGCAGCCCGGTGGAAACTTTTACTATTACCATAAGCGATGTAAAACAGAATACCTGTTTGCTGAATTTTGCTTGGGACAAAACGGCTGTATCATTACCCATACAAACAGATATTGATACCCGTATAATGGAAGAAATTGATACCGCCATTATCGGGAAAAACCCTCCTTATTATGCTGCTGCCGGTTATTATTTTAATAATGGTAAAGACCTTCACAAGGCTGAAGAGTGGGCGGTAAAAGCTACAGAGCAAAGCCCCGACGCTTACTATATGTTTTACCTGCTTGCGCAGATTGAAGAGAAACTTGGCAACAAACAGGGAGCAATTACTGCTGCCAATAAATCTATTGAGCTTGCAAAAAAAGTACCTAACCAGGACTTTATAACATTGAATGAAAAGCTGCTGGCGCGTCTTAAATAAACCATGATTTTGACTTGATTTTCCTGATGCGCCGGAAATTTTTTTGCATAAAAAAAGGCTGACATTTTTTAAAGCGTCAGCCTTTTTATTGCACTTAAAGCAGGTCAATCTCTTCGCTATAATAGTAGTTAAAGGTTCATCCCGCCTGATACTTCAATCCGCTGCGCATTAATCCATCTTGCTTCTTCGGTACACAAAAAAGCAACTACGCCGCCAATATCATCCGGCAAGCCCACACGGCCCAGGGCGGTAACGCTGGCTACCTGCTTGTTTATTTCGGCATTATCCCTTACCCTGCCCCCGCCAAAATCGGTTTCAATGGCGCCCGGGGCAACCACATTGGCTGCAATGCGGCGCGGGCCGAGTTCCTTGGCTAAATAACGGGTAAATGTTTCTATCGCGCTTTTCATGCTGCCATAAGCGCTGGAGCCTACCATGGCAAAGCGCGCCAGGCCTGATGATATATTAATGATGCGCCCGCCATCATTTAAAAAAGGCAACGCTTTTTGTGTCAGGAAAAAAACGCCCTTAAAATGAATGTCCACTATGGTATCAAACTGTTCTTCCGTGGTGTCTGTAATAGGGGCGTACAGGGCCGTGCCCGCATTGTTTACCAAAAAGTCAAAATGGTTTGTATTAAACGTGTTTTGCAGTACTGCAGCCAACTGCTCAAAAAATGCCGGAAAGCTTTTAACATCACCAGCATTTAGCTGTAATGCTGCAGCCTTTTGGCCTGTTTCTTCAATGGCTTTTACTGCTGTTTCCGCTTCATCTTTCCTGCTGTTATAGGTAAGTATAACATCAATGCCTTTTTTAGCAATGCTTATTGCCATATTTCTGCCTAACCCGCGGCTTCCGCCTGTTACCAGTGCTATTTTTTTCGTGCTCATAACTGTTCTTTTTAATGATGTAAAGGTAGAAAAGCCAATAGCCCGTTTGGTTGCGTACTTCAATCTATCATTTGCAAGAATCAAATACCAGGCTTACGCCCTGAAGGCGAGAGGCGACACGGAGCTGTGTTTCTTAAAAAAATTGGAGAAATGCGCTACTTCCTCAAAACCGAGCGAATAGGCAATTTCAGAAACATTCCAGTCGGTTTGTTTTAGCAATATCTTCGCCTCCTGCATAATACGGCTGCCAATAATATCCGTTGTAGTTTTACCGGTACTTTCTTTCAAAACTTTGTTCAGGTGGTTTACATGCACTGCCAGCCTGTCGGCGTAGTCTTTCGCCGTGCGGAGCGCCAATGTTTGATTGGGCGATTCTATGGGAAACTGCCTTTCCAATAATTCAACAAACAGGGAAGATACCCTCGCCGAGGCTGTGTGTGCTGGCTGCAAAGAAGTTGCCGGCTGTAATTTCTGCCCATAGTGTATCAACTCTATTACATAATTGCGCAAAAGGTCGTATTTATAGGCATACCCAGACGAAATTTCCCTGTACATCTTACTGAAAATGAATGAAATATCTTCAGCATCTTCGTCCGTCACCTGGAACACTGGAATACCGCCCGGCTGAAAAATAGGCAGGTCGTCTAAGGAAACGCCGCTCTTGCTCTGGCTTAAAAAATCCGCCGTAAAAATGCAGAAAAAGCCATGCTGGTTGTCATCAAGGGGGTTATAGTGGTAAGGTATTTTAGGCGTAGCAAACAGCAAGGCATTCTTTTCTATATCAATTACCTTATCCGCGTACTCAGCTTTGTTACGCCCGCGTATCAGGCTTATTTTGTAGTAGGCCCGCCTGTTGTAGGGCATGGCAGCCGGCTTTTTACGCATGTGCGCAGTTACCTCGTCAATCTTAAATATATTAAAATGGCCAATTTCCTTATGCATGCCCTCGGGAAATGTTGCACCCGTTTCCCTGTAAAAATGCTCAATGGTAGTAGTCTCCATAATCTCTCTCCATTTGCGAAATACAAATATAGCAAGAATATCAAAACTCTTTAATGTCTGATGGGCGGGCAAGAAATGCAATACCAGCGCATTAACTGCCCTATGCGTTATTACAACTGGTTTTCTTAATCGGGTAAATCCACAAAATCACTGTACGGACAGGCTTCTATTTACCTATATTTGTTTTACAACGATTTACGCAATATGAACCAGCCCCAAAGACTATTTGATTGTATTGAATACCAGCTTGCAAAATTTCCCAAAAAAGATATGCTGTCAGCGAAAATAAATGGCTCATGGCAGCTTTACAGCACTGAACAGGTGCAGCAAGCGGTGAACAACCTAAGCGTAGGGCTATTGACATTGGGCATAAGCGGCAATGATATGAGCGACGAGGGCACCGATAAAGTTGCGATTATAAGCAACAACAGGCCGGAATGGATTATTACTGATATGGCCGTGCAGCAAACAGGCGCTGTGCTGGTGCCCTTATACCCCACTACCAATCCACAGGAAGTGCAGTTTATTTTAAATGATGCCCTGGTTAAATACATTTTTGTTAGCGGTAAAGAAATGTATGAAAAGATTAAAGAGTTGCAGCCTGCCGTACCATCTTTAAAAAATATCTATTCATTTGACAAACTGGAAGGCGTTAGCCACTGGACTGAATTATCAAGCAAGGCAACACCCGAACTGCTGCAAAAAGTGGAGACGGTAAAAGCAACGGTGCAGCCAGGCAACCTTGCTACCATCATTTACACATCGGGTACAACAGGCACGCCAAAAGGTGTAATGCTTACCCACAACAACATTCTGAGCAATGTAATGCTAAGCAAAGCAAGCTTTCCGTTTTCGGAACAGCCCACGTACAAGGCGCTGAGTTTTTTGCCGCTGAACCATATTTTTGAGAAGCTCATCAGTTATATCTACATGTATAACGGCAACAGCATTTATTATGCTGAAAGCCTTGATACCATTGGCGAAAACCTGCGCGAGGTAAAGCCTGATACCTTCACTACTGTGCCGCGGCTACTGGAAAAAGTGTTTGAACGCATAATGACCACAGGGCATAACCTTACAGGCATAAAAAAGAAATTATTTTTTTGGAGTGTAGGCCTTGCAGAAAAATATGACGACATGGTGAGCGGCGGCGCTGTATACAACTTTAAACTGGCCATCGCCAACAAACTGGTGTTTAGCAAATGGCGCGCTGCCCTTGGCGGCAATATAAAACTAATTGTTACAGGCGGCGCTGCCTGCCAGGAGAAACTGTTGCGCATTTTTAACGCGGCTAAAATACCGGTGTTTGAGGGATATGGCCCTACTGAAAACAGCCCGGTAATAAGCGTAAACAGGCAAGCGTACGGGGAGCATAAATTTGGTACTGTGGGTCCGCCCATTGAAGGCATTGAGGTAAAGCTGGCAGAAGATGGTGAGATTTGCGTTAAAGGCCCAACGGTGATGAAGGGCTATTATAAACAACCGGGCCTTACCGCCGAAACTATTATTGACGGATGGCTGCACACGGGTGACATAGGCGTGTGGGTGGACAATAAGTTTTTAAAGATTACCGACCGCAAAAAAGAGCTGTTTAAAACAAGCGGTGGCAAATATGTTGCCCCGCAGCCCATTGAAAATAAGCTGAAGGAAAACCCCTTTATTGAGCAGGCGCTGGTAGTGGGGCCGGAACGCAAGTTTGTAGGCGCTTTAATTGTTCCATCGTTTACTTTTTTGGAGAGCTGGGCAAAACATGAAGGCATAAACTTTACCAGCCATGAAGACCTGGTGAATAATGACACCATACACAAAAAGTACCAGGATATTATTGATGGCATTAACCAAAACTTTAACCACGTAGAGCAGGTAAAAAAGTTTGAACTGCTGCCTAAAGAGTGGGGCCTCGATACCGGCGAAATGACCCCCAAAATGAGCGTTAAGCGCAAGGTGGTAATGGAAAAATATAAAGCACAGATTGAGAGGATATATAGTTGATTGCTGATTTATATTAATTTGAAATATTGGGGTTTTAATAAATAGTTCTTTCCATTTTATGAACTCTTTTCGATTAATAGCACCAGAATTAAAGATGGCACTGATAGTTGAGAGGGTCATTATATAGTTGACCTATTAACAGTCTTTTCTATCCCAAATTTGCCAATAATATCTTTTATAAGTTCCGTTGTCCACTTTTGCGAAAATGGTCCCACAATAATTTCATCTATAAGTAGGTCGAGGTCAGCTTTTATAAGTTTCCCTTTTTCATTTGGTTCGGCATCCCAATTATAATACCGTCCGATTTGAGGATAGTCTACTTGATGAATTAGCCTAACTTCATTTTCATATGAAAAAAAGTCACGCTTATGTACTATCGGATAAAAAGTATTGCCATCTGGCATAACATCTTTGGTATAGTTTATGTACTTTACTTCACCAATTCTTACATCCTCGACAGTTTCTTTCATCGCATCTTTAATTCGCCCAATGGATGATTTTATCATTATCCCCTTTCCAAAATCGGAATATATTTTCCATAAGGCAGCAGTTTCGCGAGAATCTTTGTTCCAGCAGCTAATGCAGTTCACTTCTCTAACCTTCTTTTCAAACTCATAATGTTGTGCTACTTTAGTCTCGATTTGCTCCTTTGTCAACGGCGTTTGTGAGAAATGTTTAATTTGTTCATACCAATTAACTCTTGTCAAATAGTTTTTTTCAGCCGTAACCCCTTCATACTTATCTTCTAATTTGTCAAGCCGACAAAAGAAAAGAGCACGTTTCGAAAGTAATGACAAAAACTTGGCAAGATCAAAATACTTAGTTACTATTAAGTTGTCAGACGGGCAAATTAGTGGCGTGCGATCTATTAATATAGCCATAGTCAGTGATTTATATTATCATTTATCCTCCCCCTCACCTCCTCCCAACCATATTCTTTTATAATCTCCCCATTTTCAAAAACAGTAACCAGTTCATCTGCAAGTCCGGCACTTTCATCTTCACGCAGGGTTTGGTATAGGCCGTTGTTTTTTACCAGTTTTAACCTGCCGGCTTTACTTTGTTTAAAACTTGGCTCTATTTCACCCTGTGCATTTAATTCAACCGGGTTTTTTCTAACATCAACAGGGGCGCCATTTATTTCGGCATAGCTGCATTTCAACGCGAATTTTTGTGTATCCCTGTCAACCTTTTGCAACAAGGCGCCACCCATTCCCAATACCAGGTTCTCGGCAGAAACGCCGTTTATTTTCAATACCTGGTAAATATGTAATATGCTCCTGTAATCAACGCCGTCACCCTGTATTACCCGCACCTGCGGTGGTAAAACCCGGTATCCTTTTTCATTAATAGTGTATCCGAATTTCTCAAATAAAATGTCAAATACAGAAAGCAGCGTTTGGCCGGGGTCTCCGGAGTCCGGCCGTATCACCAGGGTGCCCTTGCGGTTCAATACAATATCTTTTAATTCGCTGCCCCAGTAATCAGCACACGCACGAAAGATATTATAGGAGTCTGATACGCAGGCCACAATACCGGTTGGGTATGTTTGCAGCACATGCTTAAACATCTCAATTTCCCCCACCTCGCCGCGCATCGTCATTACGCTGTGTTCCGTGGCAGGCACAGAAGCACCGGGTACAGCCGCGGCGTTGTAAAACTCTTTCGCAAACACATTGGCAATTACGGTATCGCTGCCTTTAAAACTAAGCAGGTGCGCCATACCACCAATACCAGCGCTTTCCACCGAACTAACACCCCGAAAACCAAAATCGTTTAATACAAAATCAATTCCGGCCCAACTTTCATCGCTGGCCGTTTCTTTATAATACATGCTTACTGCTTCTTTAATCTTAGCTGAAAGCGTTGCAACGGTGGTTGGGTACCAAACCTGCATCAGCAGCGTTTCTAAAAAATTGGTAAGCCAGTAACAATGTGGGTCGTTATTTTCAATTGTCATCAGCACATTATGCACAGGTATGCGTGTTCCTTCTGCAACGGCTTTAATAGTAACAGGCAGCCTGCCGCCATAGTTTTTTACAATGTATTCAAAATTGCCAGGTGCAAAAACATCATCCCGTCCAAAAATGCTGTTTAAATAATATGCCGCTTCTTCAATCTTTTCCTTTGTTATTACCGCGCCCTGCAGGTACTTTTTCAATATATACTGCAGCCCGAAAAAAGCCGTTTCGTCAAACATGCCGCCGCGGCTTTCCAGGTATGAATAAACTTTTTGGGTGCCCGGTGTATAAAGTTTGTGATGAGAATATTTGTAAGCATCAGCGAGAAGAATAAGATTATTTTGCATAACAGTTATTTTTTTAAGTTGGTATAGAGCATATTTAGCAGAACAGTGTGAACGGCTGCTATATCCCCGGAATTAATCATAGCAGGTATTCCAGCCACTGCAAACCACCTCACCTCTTCAAGGTCGTCACCTGCAATGGGTTTCCCATATATAATAGTTGTAGCGAAAAATGAGGTTATCACTTTGTCTACTTCATTTACGTAACGCCAGTCGTTCATCTTGTGGGAACCAATATACGTAAATGACCCCGTTTCAACCTGGCCGCATTCTTCCGCCAGCTCTCTTTTTGCAGCAGCCTCAAGGGACTCATCTCCAGGGTCAACAAAACCACCGGGAAAACGCCACTGCCGTGCGTTTGGCTTACGGCCCAGCAGAACGCTTGTTTTATCCTCGCTAAGTACCGCTATATCTACAGTGGGGTAAGCAATGGGGTAGCGGTTATGCGCTGCATAGTTAATGCCCATCCTGAATTCTTTTGAAGCAAGCACTTCATCGCTGTATTTTTCACGCAATTGTGTGGCAGAGAAATTGCCATTTTCTTTCAATTCTTCTGTAGTAAACCGGCCTGAATAGTATGGAATAAAACAATCCCTGCTGCCATATAACACAAAACTTTCCTGCGGAAATGTTCGTGTAAGCAGGGAGTCCAACTGCTGCGACCAATAGGTGTCGCTGTTGCTGTCTGCGAGAGGCAACACAATAATACTGGGATAAGCCTCTTTAATCATCATTTCACGGGTGTAAAAGTCAAAGGGGTTGCGTGGTGTTACTTTTACTTCCGTTACCCCCAGCATAATAATTACTTTGTTATGCTTGGCTTTTACTTGCTGTATAAGGTCGTGGTGCCCCTCGTGCAGGTAAGGTGTTTGAAATCGCGCCACAATTACACCGGCTGTTTTCATTTTGCGTAATTTATACGCAAATATACAGTTACAGTTTTCAAACTGCCAAATATTTTGCGTATTTTTTACGCAAAATCTAAATTTCAAAGAAAAACCCCTTCTTAGTAAGCTGGTCGTAGCGCTTTTTGTTAAACCTGAACATGTTGCTTGGCCTGCCTTTGCCTTCAGGCCTGGTTAGTTCGGGCAGCTTTTCCAGGAAATCGAAAGATTCTATTTTTTTTCTGAAGTTACGCCGGTCAATCTCCCTGCCAAGCAGTGAAATGTATAACTTCTCCAGGTCGGCGAAGGAAAATTTTTTATCCAGGAGTTCAAACCCAACCGGCTGGTATTGAATTTTAGCCCGCAACCGGTCCGTTGCTTTGCTAATAATAGCGCGATGGTCAAACGCCAGTACCGGCAAGTGTTCAATATTAAACCAACTGGCTTCATCCGCATCAGTTCCGGCTTTCAGTTCTTCATACATGCTGCTGTTTATCAGCCCGTAATACGCTACCGAAACAATACGCTGGCGCGGGTCGCGGCGTGGATCGCCAAAAGTGTATAGCTGCTCAAGGTAATTTACCTCAACTCCTGTCTCCTCGTTCAGTTCGCGCATAACCGCTTCCTCGAGAGATTCATTCTCACATACAAAGCCACCGGGTAACGCCCATTTATCTTTATAAGGATCATATTTACGCCTTACCAACAGCACAGATACACCCTGGTTTTTGGAATAACCAAAAACTACTGCATCAACGGCTAACCTAAGCTCCTGGGTTCTCATTCCTGCAAAGGTTAATTTTTTTACTGATAAACATGCAGGTAACAGTTATACAAAGGTATAATGCAACGTGTTAAGCGGTAACAATACAATTAATGAGGCTTATTAACTTTACCCAAACCTTTTATTGCATGAAAGCTGTTTTTGCCGCCTGCGCACTAAGCGTTGCTTATTTGCAGTATGCTTCCTGCCAGTCTTCACACCCAAAAATGGACTTTGAAACATACAACCCGCCATCAACACTGGTAGTGCCTGAACATAAACTTACCCATGCCAAATACCCGTTTATTGATGTACATAACCACCAGTGGGATATGCCGGGGCAGGATATTCACGAACTGGTTACACAGATGGACAGCCTGAATATGGGGGTGATGGTAAACCTGAGTGGCCGCGGCTACAGGAACGTGAACGGCTATTTTGATGTTAACGGCCACGATTACCTGGTAGCTTCACTGAACAATATTAAAAATGTTGACGCGCGAAGGGTAGTGCTTTTTACCAATATTTCTTTTACCGGCTTTGGCAAGCCGGGCTGGATTGAGAATGCGCTTAAAGAACTGGAAGAAGATGTAAAAGCAGGTGCACGGGGGCTGAAAATATATAAAGACCTCGGCCTTGAATTCAGGGATGAGAAGGGAAAAATAATAAGGGTGGATGACCCGCGCCTTGACCCCATTTGGGAAAAGTGCGGCGAACTGAAAATACCCGTAATAATACATACGGCTGACCCGAAACCCTTTTGGCAACCAATGGATGCTAATAACGAGCGCTGGCTTGAACTGGCCACGCACCCCGGCAGGCAAAGAAGTAACACAAATCCCGCGCCGTGGGACACGCTGATTGCAGAACAGCACCGCGTTTTTAAACGCCACCCCAACACTACTTTTATTGCTGCACATTTCGGGTGGTATGCCAATGACCTTACCACCTTGAGCAAACTGCTGGATGAAATGCCTAACGTAGTAGTTGAGTTTGGCGCCGTAATTGCCGAAATTGGCAGGCAGCCACGTATGGCAAAAGCCTTTTTTACCAAATACCAGGACAGGATAATGTTTGGCAAAGACAGTTGGGTGCCGGGCGAATACACCACCTATTTCCGGGTGCTTGAAACGGAAGATGAGTATTTTCCCTACCACAAAAAATACCATGCATTCTGGCGCATGTACGGCATGGGCTTGCCTGATAGTATTTTGAAAAAGCTTTACTACAAAAATGCTTTACGGGTTATTGCCGGCCTGGATAAAAGTTTGTTTCCAGAATAACTATTTGCTAAATGTTTTTATATTTAATGAAACTTTTGTTATGGGAAACTTGGGCTTCCAGGAACTGCTTTTAGTCGTAATTATATTTTATGGTATTTGCCTTCTGCCGGTTATTTTTTATTTAATAACGCTGCAAAAAGCATTGCAAACTGTTTCGCGGGAAAACAGGAAATTGGAACCCGGCCTCGTTTGGCTTTTATTAATACCGGTATTTAATGCAATATGGATGTTTTTTGTAGCAGATGGCATAGGTACCGGCTTTCAAAGGGAGTTTGAAAAATATGGCATGGCAACATCTGAAAAGCCAACATACAACCTTGGCCTTACCCTTGCTATATTATGGTGCTGTTGCATAATACCCGTCCTCAATATTTTCGCAGGGCTGGGTGGCTTTGTAATTTGGATTATTTATTGGATAAAGGTAAACGAGGTTAAAAACGAATTGGTAAATATTTCAAACAACATGAAACTCGGCCCTAATGAAACATCCATTTTTGTATAGCCTGTTAACTAAACCCGGGCGCATATAATACGGCTACTGGTATAACAAAAATTGCATAGTTTTACTGCATCAATCATCTAAACTAAACCTTTATGGGAAATTTAGGTTTCGAGGAAATTCTGCTGCTTATACTGGTAGCGGCAGTTATTGTTACCGCAATATTTTACCTTATTACACTGCAAAATACTTTAAAGGCTATATCACCCAAAAATCGAAAGATGGAGCCGGGGAGTGTTTGGGTTATGCTGGTTCCCGTTCTTAATGCAGTATTTATATTTTTTATTGTTGAAGCAATCGGTGTTTCATTAAAAAGGGAATATGAGAAAAATGGCGTATTCAAAACTGAAAAGCCAACGGCCGGCTTAGGTATTGCGATGGCAATACTTTGGATTGCCGGGGTTTTTATCCCGTTTGTGAGTTTTGCGGGGCTGGTATGCTGGGTTATCCACTGGATAAAAGTGAATGAACATAAAAATGCAATCTTAGCCTTGCAACATGACCGTATGCAGGGCATGGAAGAACCCTCCATTTTTATTTCATAACCAAATTGCCAACTAAATAAAAAAGCCTTGCTTTTTGCAAGGCTTCGCGGATATTTTTGTGCCGGTTTACAGTTTCTCCATTTCATCTTTCACAAAGTCTGTAAGTACCTGTATGTGCGCTGGTGAAAAATCAAACTTCAGTTCTGCTGCCGCGTACAATTCGGGCAATGTTTTAGTACCACCCAGGCTAAGCGCGTTTATATAGTTGCTAATCGCCCTTTGAGGGTTTAATTTGTATTGCATCCACAATCCTATCGCGCCTAATTGCGCTATACCGTATTCAATATAATAAAATGGAACTTCAAACAGGTGCAACTGGCGCTGCCAGCCAATTTTACGGTATTCCTCCAACCCTGAATAGTCAATTGTCTTTGGTGAAAACTCTTCTAAAATTTCCACCCATTTTGCTGTTCTTTCCTCAATTGTGTGCGCAGGGTTTTCATATATCCAATGCTGAAATTTATCAATAGTGGCTATCCATGGAAAAATAGTTATCACCCTTTCAAGCTGGTGCTCCTTGGCACGTTTCAGGTCTCCCTCGTTATCAAAAAAAGCTTGCCAGTGGTCCATGCTGAAAAGCTCCATAGCCATACTGGCTACCTCGGCAATCTCCATCGGGTATTCCTTAAAAGCGCTGAGTTCAAGGTGATGTGCCAGGAACGAGTGTACAGCATGCCCGCCCTCATGCACCATGGTAGTAACGTCACCCATTTGGCCGGCCGCATTCATAAAAATAAAAGGTGCACCGCTTTCTGCCAGCGGGCAGTTATATCCCCCGGGGGCTTTACCTTTCCTGCTGTCAAGGTCAAAATGTTTCAGTTCGTCCATCTTGCGCAGGCAGGCCGCAAAAAACGGGTTTAATGCGGTAAAACATTGTTCTGTTTTATCAAGCAATTCTTTGCCGCCTTCAAATGGGCGCAGGGGTTCAATGCCCTCTGGTTCAGCTTCCGTATCCCACGGCCTCAGGCTATCCAATCCAAGCTTCTCTTTTTTAGCGGTATATATTTTCTCCACTAATGGCAGTATATGCAGCTTAACCGCTTCATGAAACTGGTAACAATCATCTTTGGTATAATCAAACCTGCCAAGTTCTATAAATTTGTAATCACGGTAATTTTTAAAGCCTGCATTTTGGGCCACTTTATCCCTGCGTTCAATAAGTTGTGTGTACAGGTCATTAATGGCATCTTTATCCAGCAGCCTGCGTTCCTGAATTTTACGGTACACCTCTTCCCGTAATTGCCTGTCATGACTTTCTAAAAATTTAGCGGCCTGCTGCAAAGTATATTCCTGCCCGTTTACTTCTACCGTCATTTTCCCGGCAATAGCCCCGTATTGCTGTTGCATTACGCTGAGCTCAGACATTATGGGAATATTTGCCTCCCTGAAGAGGTCAATGCTCTTTCGTACAGAACGCAGGTAGGTAAAAAATTTATCCTTATCCAGTTCAGCAGTAAAGGGGCATTCAATCAGCTTGCGGTTAAGTTTATCCGCGTAAGGCTGCAGCTTTGGCTGTATTTCCATAAAGAAATAGGCAAAAGCCTCTTCCAGCTTTTTATCGATAGTGTCGCAGGTCATTTTTATCTGCCGCCAGCAAGCATCTTCGCTTACTGCTGCCTCTACCTCGCTCATGTCTTTCAACCATTGGTCAAGGTCACCTTTACTGTTTATTTCCCTGTCAAGCAGGTCTTTAAAGTAAGGTTCCAGTGCATCCCAGGTGGATACGGCAAAGTCTTGCGGCAGAAAATTACGGGGTAATTTTTGTATGTCGGCTGATAAGGTGTTAGTCATCGTACAGCTATTTGTGTTTGAACATAAATAATGAAACGATAAGCAGGATACCTGAAGTTTTCCCGTTTACCGTTTATGCCTTTACCTATTCTTCAGTTTTCTTTTTTGCAGCTTTCTTTTTTGGCGCTTCGGCAACGGCTTCCCCTGCAGGTTCGGCAGCGGCTTCTTTTGCTTTTGGCGCAGCTTTTTTCTTTGCCGGTTTGGCGGCAGGCGTTTCTTCAGCAACGGGCGCTGACGGCTCTTCTGTTGCGGTTGTCACTTCTTCAACGGGCTCTGTTGCTTCTTCCGGTGTTTCTTCCTCTGCCAGTTTTATTTCAACGTCATTATTTTTCAGGATAGAAAACCACTTAACAATTTTTTTCATGTCGCTGGCATACACCCGTTCAAAATCAAGTTCAGGGTACACCTTTTCAAAATAGGCTTTAACTGCTTTTGGGTCTTTTTCTGACGGCAGGGCTTCACCCGCCTTATCCATCACGCCAAATACATCAACCAGGTTTACGTTATGGCCTGTTGTAAAAACTTCCACACTTTCAAGATGAGAGAAATTATGCTGGCGCGAAGAAATAAAACGCACAACTTTATCATCAAGCGAACGTACTATTGCCCCGTCTGTTTTACTGCCAACCAATTCGTACAAGCCGCCAAGGCCTGTAATTGATATTATTTTACTATATTCCATAATTGCCCATTTTAAGGGGTGCAATATAAACAGCCTTGCTGAATTTGACGTTGTAATATTGTGAAAACAGGCAGAAATTGCTGATTTCAGCGGGATTTAAGATTTTGAGCCAGCCAATAAAACTTTTCCATCAGGCTCTACGCTGCTATACCGGCAAAATAATCAGGCAGGTGTTAATTTTTGCGGCAATAATGCAGCGTACTGCTGTTATTTTCGTCAAATATGCGCCGGCTGTATTCCAGCACTTCTTCCGCCGTAATTAGCTGGTATCTTTCCAGCTCTTCATTTATAAGGTTGGCATCGCCGAGCAATTCATAAAAAGCCAGGCTGTTGGCACGGCTCATAATACTCATATCCTCAAAAGCCAGCGCGCTCTCCGTTTTATTTTTCACTTTCTGCAATTCTGCCACACTTACCATTTCAGCTTTAAGCTTCGCCAGTTCTTCCTCCACCGCATTTTCTGCATCTTCTATTTTTACCCCGCTTACCAGTTTGCCTTCAATAGCTACAAGGCCTTTATCAATACTGCCCATGTGGTGGCAATCAACCTGGCTGAACAACTGCTTTTCCTTCACCAGCGCCTGGAATAAGCGCGAAGAGCCCCCGCCGCTTAATATCTCTGTAATAAGCTCGGTTACATAATATCCTTTTTCCAGCCTGTCATCAATATGCCATGCTTTATAAAAGGCATCAAGCGGCACATCTCCATACACAGTAAGTTTACGCGGCGCGGTTTGTACTGGTTCCTGTGGCAGGTTGCGTACATATTTTTCCCCCATCGGTATATCCCCAAACCACTTTTCCGCCAGCGTCTTTATGTCATTCGTTTTTACATTGCCGGTAACTACCAGTATGGCGTTGACAGGGCGGTAATGCTTGAAGAAGAAATTTTTAACGTCCGCCAGTTGCGCATTTTCCACATGGCTTAACTCCTTGCCTATCGTCATCCAGCGATAGGGGTGTATGGTGTACGCCAACTCGCGAAGCTTAAACCATGCATCGCCGTAGGGTTTATTAATGTAATGCTCCTTAAACTCTTCGCATACCACCTTACGCTGCACATCAAGGCTTTTTTTGCTGAAGGCAAGACTAAGCATACGGTCGCTCTCCAGCCAAAAAGCCGTTTCTATATTTTGCGCGGGTAACTGGCAATAATAATTAGTAAGGTCGTTAGTAGTGTAAGCATTGTTTTCACCCGCGGCTTTTTGCAGGGGCTCGTCATAATCCGGCACATTCACACTTCCTCCAAACATAAGGTGCTCAAATAGGTGGGCGAAACCGGTACGGTTTGGGTCTTCATCCCTCGCGCCAACATCATACAGCACATTTACCACGGCCAGGGGGGTGGAAGTGTCTTCATGCACCAGCACACGCAACCCGTTATCTAAAATAAACCTGTTATATTGTATCATAAAAGGGCGCAAATTACAAAAAGATACCCATGTGCCCGAATTGCTACCATATACTTTTAATGCGCAGGTACAAAATTTTAGGCTCACCCTTGCGGATGATAAGCACCCTTACCCGGTTGCCGGGCCCCTGCAGCAGCGCCTTGTAAATTTGTATATTGTTGGAGACATTGTTCTCTATTGCCATCACTATATCGCCTTCTTTAAAACCCGCCTCGTCAGCCGGCGATTTATGCACAATATCCTGCACAGTTATAGCGCCGTCAATAAGGTACATACTCATGCCTGTATATGAGTAGTCAAATGAATCTGTATAGTGCCTGTTTGGCTTTATGTATATTTCCTGCGCGGGATAATTAAGCGTAACATTAAACCTGCGTAAAATATCATTGCCTATCAGCCCGCCCAGCGTTGGGTACATAGTAACATTAAATTCGTCGTGAAATATATATACCGGTATATTTCTAAAGCGGTACGGCCCCAACCTTACCTCTTTCAGTACGCTTAAATATACCTGCTTCTTCCCCCCAAGGCCTTCGGCCTGTGTTGGGTACATTTTCCGTTTTCTTTTAAACAAAGAGCTGTCCTGCACCATATCGTCATTCAGCAGCATACATAAACCGGCGCCTGTATCAAAATAAAACCGGTCATTTACGGTGGTATTATCCCGTATAGTAAGCGGTTGCATGGGAAGCGTTGAAAATTGAGGCTTAAGTATATAGCCACCACGAGGGTATTTGAGTCTGCCGGGCGAAAATATCTTCATCGATGCGGTATCATAATCCATCATTACAATATACCTGCGCAAAAAGCTATACCCCATAATACCATCAATACGCAGGCCATAGGCGCTGGTAAGCAGGTCATAATCGTTTATGTGAAAGTCAAGGTTTTTTACGTCAAGGCCAGGAAAATGAAGTGTGTGGCCATACGTAAACGATACATTTTTAATACCTGCAATACCGCGCACTATCTTATCACTCAATACCTCTTTTAAATGCAAATCCGCGCTGGTGGTTGAATCAAGCGATATACCGCCGCTTCCGGTATCAAAAACAAAATTCAGGGTATCTTTAAAATCATCCAGTTTGGCTTTAACTATAACAACCCCGCCGGTAAGTACGGTAAACGGCAACGTGGTTATATATTTTGCGGGTGGCTCTACAAACTCTTCCTGGGCGGTTAATACAAAAGGTTTTGCTAACAGGATAAGCAAAATAATGCAGCATGAGGCCACATAAGGCAAGCGGTGTAATTTGGTTCTCACAATTCGGCTTTTTGGTGTTAAAATCGTCTATTGGCTTAAATCATCTGATTTTTGAAATTACGACTAATACTTAAATACACCAAACCACCGGTAAAATTTTAAGCTTCACCGAAATACAATCGTAGCCGCTGCTACACAACTGCATTACTTTAATATGGCCGCCAGTTTGTAATTTTGCTGCCTGATTGAAACAAACTCATAATGAATATTGCTTCTTTATACGAAAAGGCCCTGAACTTTGAATTTTTGAGCGTGGAGGAAGGTGTGCATCTTTTTGAACGCGCACCATTAGCCGAATTAATGTTTGTAGCAGACGAGCTGCGTAAAAAGCAAGTGCCGCATGGCAAGGTTACCTGGCAAATAGACCGTAACGTTAATACTACTAACGTTTGTGTAGCCAATTGTAAGTTTTGCAACTTTTACCGCATACCGGGCCATGCTGACGCCTATATTACCGATATGCCCACTTACCGCCGTAAAATTGAAGAGACATTTAAATACGGTGGCGACCAGTTGCTGTTACAAGGCGGCCACCACCCCCAGCTCGGCCTTGATTTTTATGCAAAAACCTTTCGGGAAATAAAGCAGGAATACCCGCGCCTGAAACTTCATGCATTGGGGCCGCCCGAAGTAGCACATATTGCCAGGCTGGAAAAAATGAGCCACCACGATGTATTGGTAGAGCTAAGGGCAGCGGGACTTGATTCACTGCCCGGCGCGGGCGCAGAAATTTTGGTTGACCGTGTGCGCAGGCTTATAAGCAAGGGCAAATGTGGCGCGGATGAATGGCTGGCTGTTATGCATGAAGCACATAAACTTAACATTACTACCAGCGCTACGATGATGTTTGGGCACGTTGAAACCATAGAGGAAAGATTTATTCACCTGGTGCGCATAAGGGAAGTACAGGCGAAGAAGCCTGCGGAAGCTAAGGGCTTTTTAGCCTTTATACCATGGACCTTCCAGGATGTTGATACGCTGCTGGCACGCATACGCGGTGTGCATAACCTTACTACGCCCGAAGAATACATACGCATGATAGCGCTTAGCCGTATAATGCTGCCTAATATTAAAAACATACAGGCAAGCTGGTTAACGGTGGGCAAACAAACCGCACAAATTTGCCTTAATGCCGGCGCCAATGACTTTGGCAGCATTATGATTGAAGAAAACGTAGTTAGCGCGGCCGGCGCACCGCACAGGTTTACCTACAAAAGCATGCAGGCAGCCATAAAAGAAGCCGGCTTTGTGCCCCAATTGCGTAACCAGCAATATGAGTGGCGGGAAATTCCCGAAACTATTGTTGAACAGGTGGTGAACTATTAAACCAGGAATAACGCCAATAGAAAAGAGGAACGGAAAATGTATTATCCCAACACGATTTTGAACTTTTCCTCTTAATTGAGTTATTGGTTTATGAAGGTCGCTAAAAGAAATATTGTTTTTACTGAACCTGTAACGCCCCTGCCTGTTATTTTTAATATTAACCGGTTAACCACCAATCACTTAATAAGGCCATTTATAGTGTTAATGCCTTACTTTCGTGAACATTGAGTTATTAATGCACTAATATTCCGGCATGCTTGCAGCTTTAATAAAAGGATTCGCTCTTGCGTTAGTACTTGCTATTTCGGTTGGGCCAGTTGTTTTTTCTATCATAAAACAAAGCATGAGCCATGGCCATAAAGGGGGCTATCTTTTTATTTCGGGTGTTTCCTTAAGCGATATTACACTTGTGCTGGTTTGCAACCTGTTCAGCAGCCTTTTCCAGTCTGCCATGAACCATGAAAAAATTATCGGCGGCATAGGCATAATATTTTTGTGCGGCATGGGCATTTACAACATCTTCTTCAAAAAAATAAGCACTACAGCCCAGATTGACCCGAAAGAAAAAATATACCGGAGGAGAGAGCTGTTCTGGATATTCGCTTCCGGGTTTTTAATGAACACTTTTAACCCCAGTGTGTTTCTTTTTTGGTTTACTGTATCTGCCACTATGCTTGCTGATTCAAAATCAGAGCCCCACCCTATTCAATACCGTATTATTGTTTTTGCCACCTGCCTTTTGGTAATGTTAACCAGCGATATTGCAAAGGTGCTGCTTGCCAACAGCATCAGGCGTAAACTCACACCCCACAATATTCATATTATTAACCAGATTTCCGGCGGGATATTTATCATTTTTGCCGGTGCGCTTGCCTACAAGTTCTTTTTATAGTACAGTGGCACGCAGCCTTAATCATTTGTTAATCCTTTTTACAAAATACAAGCTGTTTGTAATTTGGTACATGCTAAAACTAATTATCACCTGTTTTATTGCATTGGCACTAACACCCCTGCATGCCCAGTCAGATTTTCTCGTTCTCAAAAAAAGGCACACATCGCTGCATACCTATTTTAAGGATGGTTACATTTCGTTTCGCATTGGCGGGGATGAATGGCTTTCCGGCTACATAACAGCTATTCAAAATGATTCAGTTTCTTTAAAAACCTTTCGCCTGCAGGCTTATGTAAATGCCTGGGGAATGATTGCCACGGACACTATTTACGGTGCTATTGCACGCGTACCTATAAATAAAATTACCGCCTTCCCAAAACAGGATGAAGGTTTTTCTTACATAAAAAATGGCGCTATTTTAGAAATTGGCGCCGGCGGTTATATGTTGCTCAATATTATCAATACCCTCAGCCATAAAGACCCGTTGTTTGGCGAAAAAAATGCACCGCGGCTGGGAACCGCCGCCGCAGTTTTTGCTGTCGGTTTGCTGCTGAACCTTACCCGTAGTGATATTACGGTGCTGGGGAAAAAATATCATCTTGATTATATTAAGCTTAACGCATCTTCGCATTAACTTACAGGGCTGATGGCTACGCAACCAAAATCTTTAAGAGGCAAAATTTGGCGGTGGGTTAAACGTATTACGCTGTATATGTTTCTCTCATCGTTGCTGTACATTATTATTTGCCGCTGGGTTATGCCCCCCATTACCCTTACCCAGCTTGGCAGCGTGTTAGGCGGCTATGGCTTAAAACGCGACTATGTTAGCTGGAATGAAATATCTCCCAACGTTAAGTGGGCTGCCATGGCCAGCGAAGACCAGGATTTTGCGGTACATGGCGGGTTTGACTGGGTAGATTTAAGTAAAAGCCTGAAAACAGACCCCAAAAAGAAAAATCGCGTACGCGGCGGCGGCGCAAGCACCATAAGCCAGCAATGTGCCAAGAATGTTTTTTTATGGCAGGGCATTGGTTTTGACCGCTACATACGTAAGGCCCCTGAGTTTTACTTTACCAAAATGATTGAATGGTTTTGGGGTAAAAAGCGCATTTTGGAAGTGTACCTGAATACCATTGAAATGGGCAAGGGTATATTTGGTATTGAAGCTGCTTCTGAAGCGTACTTTCATAAACATGCGAAAGATTTAAGCCGCACGGAAGCGGCTGAAATAATTGCCTGCCTGCCCAACCCCAAGCGGTTTACGGTGGTGCCGCAAAGCCGCTTTGTAGCCTGGAAAACCCAATGGATTCTGCGACAAATGGCCTTAATTAGTGACGATAAGGATATGATTAAGCTGGTGAAGGAGAAGTAGCCGGTGTTTTTTGGGGTATGTGATTTTAGCGGAAAAAATAAGGATAGCGATGTGCTATTATTCTGCTGATATTTTTAGGCATGTATTTCCATTATCATTATTACAAAAGCGAATAATGTATGCACAATTTCTGATTTGTATATTTTATTCAATTCTTACCAGGCAGAGATATTACTAACTTCAACGCATTACTCCATATCTCGTTCGTATATTCGTACCCCGTTCGTATTTCGCAGATTCCAGGAACGATTGTAAAATAAGCGCATGATTATTCATTCCAAATTGCCCAAAGTAGGTACCACTATTTTTACCATTATGAGCCAACTGGCAGTGGAGCATAACGCCATTAACCTGGGGCAGGGTTTTCCGGATTACACGATGAGCGAAGAATTGATTGACCTTGTGAATAATGCCATGCGCAACGGCTATAATCAATACCCGCACACCAACGGCATGCCGCTGCTGCGGCAGCGCCTTGCGGAAAAGGTGAATAAATTATATGTATGTAATGTTAATGGCGAAACCGATGTTACTATAACCGTTGGCGGCACTTACGCCATTTACAATTCATTTACGGCTATTTTAGAGGCGGGCGATGAGGTAATCCTGTTCGACCCGGCTTTTGACAGCTATATACCCAATATTGAAGTAAACGGCGCCAAACCAGTATGCATAAACCTGCGATACCCGGACTACAGCATACCCTGGGACGAGGTAAGAGCTAAAATAACGCCTAAAACAAAAGCTATTATTATCAACTCACCCCAAAACCCCAGTGGGGCTGTATTGAGCGAAGACGATATTAACGAGTTGCGCAAAACCGTAGAGGGCACCAACATATTTATTATAAGCGACGAGGTGTATGAACATTTGATATACGATGGAAAAAAACATTTGAGCATTCTGCGCTACCCTGACCTGTTTGAACGCAGCTTTGTGTGTTTCTCCTTCGGTAAAACTTACCATTGCACCGGCTGGAAAATGGGATACGTGATTGCGCCGGCTGCTTTAACGGCTGAATTCAGGCGGGTGCACCAATTTAATTGCTTTTGCTGCAGTGCACCCGTGCAGGCTGCTTTAGCAGAGTACCTGTTAAATGAAGAGGCATACCTGTCGCTGGGCAAGTTTTTCCAGCAAAAAAGAGATTATTTCCAGGGGCTTATGGCGCAAACGCCTTTCAGGGCATTACCATCGCATGGCAGTTACTTTCAATGTTACAGTTTTGAGGGCATTTCCAACGAAAGCGATAAAGATTTCGCTATGCGCCTGGTAAAAGAAAAGGGTGTGGCCGGTATACCCCTAAGTAATTTTTACCAGGATGGTACTGATAATAAGGTTATACGGTTTTGTTTTGCCAAAAAAGACGAGACATTACGCCTGGCAGTGGAAAGGCTGGCTCAATAAGCCTTATATAAGTTGAGAATCAATAGTTTAAAATGCTTGCCCGGCTTTAAAGCAACCCTGTTCGGCTGCATTTGGCTTCATCACGGTAATTAACCGTCCATCATTTCACAAAAAAAATTTAAAAAAATCTTTTTGTTCGTTAGTTGTTGATTATCAATAATTAATGTTAAAACCTATTATTATTCACTGCAAGCAACTGTAAAAAAACTGGTACTATGTATTGCATAGTAATAAATATTTCCCCATCTTTGTGTTGTCAATGTGAAAAGAAGCAATTTTTGAAACGTGAGACAAAAGAGCATAAAATGAAAAAGCATATTTAAAACAGCGCCTGCCATTTGTATATAATCTGTACCAAGGGCAGGACTAATTAAAACTCCGGTTATGGACATTCAGAACACACAAAGCCAGATGCGAAAGGGGGTATTGGAGTTTTGTATTTTATCCATTATTCGCCAGGGGGAAGTTTACCCAAGTGATATAGTGGAAAAAATGAGGGCAGCCAACCTGCATACCCTGGAGGGTACATTATACCCTTTGCTAACAAGACTTAAAAACGCCGGCTTATTAACATATCGCTGGGTAGAAAGCAACAGCGGCCCTCCCCGCAAATATTTTGTAATGACAGATGAAGGCCTCAAGTTTTACGGGGAGCTTGAAAGAACCTGGAATGAACTTGCTGATGCAGTAAAGGCGTTAACTGCACCGGCAGAGGAAAATAAAACAACAGAACCCAACTAACCAATAAATACTTTAGACATGAAAAAGGTAATTAACATAAACTTCCAGGGCAGGGTAATACCCATTGAGGAAACCGCCTACGATGTATTGAAACAATACATCGACAGCCTCAGGCGCTATTTTGCGAACGAGGAAGGAAGAGACGAAATAATAAACGACATAGAGGGCCGGATTGGTGAGCTCTTTAGCGAAGTGCTTAAAAAAGGCAGTACCTGTGTTACAGACGATGATGTAAACGCTATTATAGCCAGCATGGGCAGGCCTGAACAGTTTGACGACGATGAAGCTAAAGTACAAAGCCAGCTTGGTGGCCAGCAACAGCAATCATCATCCTCATCTTCTGCTGATGCAGGCTCAGGTGCAGATTACAGCTACGGGCAAAGACAGCACGGCCGCTTTTACCGGGATGAAAACCATAAGGTAGTAGCCGGTGTTTGCGCAGGAATAGGTAACTATTTTGGAATAGACCCGCTGGTGATACGCATATTGTTTGTAATATTCGCCTTTGGCTTTGGTTTTGGCTTTATTACTTACCTGGTACTATGGGTAGCAGTACCCAGCACAGCGTCAGCCGTTATTGGCTCACCCAAAAAAAGGCTTTTTCGCGACCCGGATAATAAGCTGATTGCGGGTGTATGCAGCGGCCTTGCCCAGTATTTCGGGGTAAATGTTTGGATACCGAGGGTACTCTTCCTTATACCATTTATCAGTATCGTATTCAGGTGGCATAACTGGGGCGCATTCGATTTCCCCAACTTCCTTAGCTTCTCTTTTAGCCCCGGTACCCTGTTGTTATACATAATTCTATGGATAATATTTCCCGAGGCGCAAACTACTGCGGAAAAACTGGAAATGAAGGGTGAGCGTGTTGATCTTAATAATATTAAGAACACCATTAAGCAGGACATGGAGGGGTTTAAAGACCGTGCCGAAAAGTTTGGCAAAGAAGTAGGTGAAAAAGCGCAGCAATTTGGAAAAGATTTTGGTAACCGCGGCCGTCAGTTCAGCAGTGAAGCGGGTGGCATAGCAAGGCGTGGCGGAAGCGGCATAGGGTATGTTATAGGCCTTATGGTTAAGATATTCGTGTATTTCGTGTTGGGCTGTGTGTTGTTCGGTATAGTAGTAGGCCTTTTTAGCGCAGGTATTGCTTTAACAGGCTTGTTGCCCCTTAAAGAATATATAATTTCCGACGGCTGGCAGAACATTTTTGCCTGGGGTACTTTGCTGTTGTTTATTTGGGTACCTGTTGTAGGCATTATTACCTGGATTATACGCAGGGTAGCTAAAATGCGCAGCAATGCACGTACCATAAGGTTTGCCTTTGTATCGCTTTGGCTGTTAGGGTTATTTTGCTTTGTTGGCCTGCTGGCTTCACTGAGGCAGGATTTCAGGTACCACAATGATATAACTGAACAGGAAGTGGAACTGGCAAACCCTTCAGTAGACAAACTTACTTTGCAGCCTGAAAGGGAACGCTGGTATTATTCACACAACTTCCTGCATTTTGAACCATTTGCACACCTTGACGATGATACCGTTTTTGTAAACAACTTCAGGTTGCGCATAATCAAATCGCCTAATGACAAGTTTCATGTTATTATGGCAAAAATGGCAGACGGCGGCAGCAAGCAGCAGGCAAATAATACCGCGTCAAGAATAAATTACAGCATTGTTCAAAAAGATTCAACGCTGATACTTGACAAAGGCATAAGAATTACACCGTCAGAAAAATTCCGCAACCAGGTAGTATATATTACAGTACAGGTACCGGTAGGCAAAAGAATTGAAATTGGCAATAATGTTGGCTGGTACGACCATTTTGATATAAACTTTGGCTGGGATAACGACTGGCGCTACCGGGAAGATTTTTTTGACGACGTTACCAATTGGGAAACTAATGTTGAATACAGGATGAAGAGCGATGGCCATTTGGAAAGAACTGACAGGAGGCGTGACAATGACGATAATAACAACGACGAAAACAATGACATGCAGGTACAGCCAAACAGCAGTTCAAAAGACACAACAGGTACATACCATTATAAAGAAACACAACCCAAACAGGAGCAGCCTGCCAAAAAACCGGCAGTTAATAAAAAAGACAGCTTGCCGGGCAAACAGGCAAAAGCCGATATGAGGGTTACATTACCTACAGCATTTATACAAAGGTTTAGTATATAAACTCGGTTAGGTTGGGAGCATATAAGAACCCTTTTCTGTTCTCAGGCGGGGGTTCTTCCCTTTCTAAAAACATCCTTACACCAAAAATTGCTTTACCATGAAAGAAAACGCTTTTGCAGAAAGAACAGTGTGGGGTATATCATTAATACTTGCGCCCTCTATAATGTTTGCATCATCTTTCTTTTGGGACAATGGCCGCTACAACGCAACCGGCGGCACTTTGGTGGCGCTTGACAGTTTATTTCTCATTCCCGCTTTTATGGGTTTATTTACATTGGTTAAACACAAATACCCGCGCTATGCGGCATGGGGGCAACTCGTGGCTATACTTGGTTGTCTTGCCGGGGCCAATTTTGGGTTTGCTGATTTTTTCACGCATGTTTTCAATATACCACACCAAACATATTTAGATACCCTGGCAAAGCACCCGGTTGCGTCAAATCTTTTGCTTTTTCAAACCGGGCCGCTGGTCCCCTTAAGCATGCTGGTATTGGGTGTGGTAATCCTTCGCTTAAGAGCAGCAGACACCTGGATAGCAATTCTTATTTGTGCAGGCGCAATTATGTTTCCCTTAAGCCGCATATCCCGCAACGAGATGCTGGCACATGTTTCTGACACATTATGGCTGTTGCCGCTTGCCTACACAGGTATAAAAATGCTGGCTAACAAGCCGCTGGTTTACCGGCCCGTATAAATATTTTCATTTTCAGTCATTAGCAATCGTTAGCAGCGCCTCGCGGCGCTGTTTTTATTTTTAAGAAAGGGTGAATTTTTGCAGGTGCTTTTTAACAATTCCATCATATCAAATTCATTTACCTTGGGCTTTCAACCTTATGCTTATGAGAGTAGCTGCGTTTTTACTTTTGCTGGTTTGTTTCCTTAATGCGCATACCCAGGCCCCGCCTGCAAATGCTGTTGCACCTGAAGAGCCTTCTTTTGATAATGTATACCATGCTGGTAGTGTTCCTGTGGTAACCGGCAAACTGTTAAACGTAACGGCGGCAGAGCTTGACAGTCTTCCAATTACCTGCACATTAGTTACCCCTTTTGCGGAGCCACAGGTTAAAAAAATTGTTTCAGTTAAGCCCGATGGCAGCTTTACCATTCCGCTTGATTATGCATTACCCAACCAGCAAATTTGGTTTGGTGTGGGTGATTTTTACGGGTGCCTGTTTGCTAACAAAGGACTATATGTGGAGTTGGATATGAAAAAGATTAAAGAGCAAAAGGAAGTGTATTTTAATGGTGATGGAGTGCGTTACCTGGGCAAAGATGGCCCTTTAACCACTTATTACAACAATTATATATTATATCAAAAGGCTAACAAAGCAAGGGTGCCTGGCGATATGTATAATATGATGCACCCTTCCGATCATGTGGTAGATTCTGTGCTTCCCCGCTATAACAGGTTATTTGACAGCCTGAAAAAAATTGAGGACGAATACATAGCCGCCAACGCTTCTCCTTACGGATGGCTTCTGGAAAACGAAAGAATGTCCGATTTTTATGCAGGCATTTGTACTATGTATTTTGGTAAAGTAATGGATGACAGCATTTGGCACATCGTGAAACGGCATAAAGCCTACCTGGTTTCAAACAGCAGCACTGACTATTACCGGTACTTATATATGTATCTTACTGCACGCCCAGGCGCCTATATACCAACAACCTGGAAGGATATAGCAACTATGCAAGGGCTTACGGTTGATGAAAGAAAAATTATTGACTCATTGCAAACAGGTGAAAAATTGCAGGGGCAATACCCCTATACCCCTGAAAATAGCGCCAAATGGATAAAACAGCTTAAGGCGCGTATACATGCATACGCATTTAACAGGAACCTTGCACGAAATATTAAAATGATTGACAGTATATTTTTGCCTGCTAAAGCAGACTTTTTAAAATTTCAATTGGCGCAAAGCACTGATATAAAAGAGCAGCAGGAAGCCCTGGAGAAATTACTTGGCAGTATGAAGATGAACTGGTGCAAAGCGCTGGCAAAAAGTGAAACCGATAAAAGAACGGCAAAGATAAATGAGATAAACAGGACACTGGCGGGTACAAACAGTAACCAGTCGCTGAAAGGCTTTGGTAAGCCCATAATCCAAACCTCTTTTGGTGCAAGCTTGTACAAAGCGCCGTCTTTAAAAGCGCTCGACTTTTTGACAAAGCTTAAGCAAAGCTTTCCCGGCAAAGCTATCATTATTGACCGCTGGGCTACCTGGTGCGCGCCTTGCCTTGGTGAAATGCCGCATAGTAAAGAATTGCAGGAGGCTTCAAAAAACCTGCCCGTTGTTTTTGTGTACTTATGCACGCTAAACGGCTCATCAGAGGACAAATGGAAATCGAAAGTGGCAGAAATACAACAACCCGGCATACATTTTTTGATTGACGAAAAACTGGATGATGAAATAAGCAGCTATTTCTCGTTTAGCGGGTACCCCGGTTATGCTTTTATTGATAAAACCGGCAAATACAGGCCCGGCGCAATTAAATGGATGTCAGAAATAAAAGACGAAGCAGCCCTGGCCGACCTTGTGAATAATTAAACAACTTGCTTATTTACTGCCTTGGTAATAAACATGGCAAACGGCCGGTTATCGCGGCATGCTGTTTTTATTTTGTTTAGAAAATACATCGTTTACTTTTGCGGTATTGCTTACATGCAAACAATAACAGGAAATGAAGAATACTCCCTTTACACAAAAACATATAGCCCTCGGCGCTAAAATGGCCCCCTTTGCAGGATATAATATGCCTATAAGTTACACAGGCATTAATGACGAACATAGCACCGTTCGCAATAACGCGGGCGTGTTTGATGTTAGCCACATGGGAGAATTTATTGTAAAAGGAGAATATGCGCTCGATTTAATTCAGTGTGTTACCACCAACGATGCTTCCAAACTTGCTGATGGCAAAGCGCAATATAGCTGCCTTACAAACAATGAGGGTGGTATTGTCGATGACCTGATAATTTACTGCCTTGAGCAAAATAAGGCGTACATGATAGTGGTAAACGCCAGCAATATAGAAAAAGACTGGAACTGGATAACCGCGCATAACATCCACAATGCAGAGATGCATAACATAAGTGATAAAACCTGCCTGCTGGCTATACAGGGGCCCAATGCAACTAAAATTTTGCAGCCCTTAACTGATATTGATATTTTAAACCTGAAGTATTACACTTTTGTTAAGGGCACATTTGCCGGCGTAAACAATGTACTTATAAGCGCAACCGGTTATACAGGCTCAGGCGGCGTGGAGATATATTTTGAAGATAAAGACGGGGCTGCCTCTGCAATATGGGATGCCATTTTTGAGGCCGGCGGCCCGCAGGGATTGAAGCCGATTGGATTGGGAGCAAGGGATACATTGCGCCTTGAAATGGGATATTGCTTATATGGCAACGATATTGACGACACCACTACACCGCTTGAAGGGGGCCTTGGGTGGATAACCAAGTTTAATAAGGAAGTTAGTTTTACGGCCAAAGACATTTTAGCAAAGCAAAAGGCAGAAGGTGTAAAGCGCAAACTGGTTGGCTTTGAAATGATAGAGAGAGGTATACCAAGGCATGATTATGTTATTAAAGATGCTGCCGGCAGCATTATTGGCAAAGTAACCAGCGGAACACAGGCGCCATCATTAGGTAAGGCTATCGGGTTGGGGTATGTAACCATTGAAAATGTAGCCCTTGATACAGAAATATTCATCGAAATTCGCAATACTCCTGTTAAAGCCAAAGTGGTAAAATTTCCATTTAGCTGATTGCCATGCCTAAAATACATCTCACAACAGTAATCCATGCGCCCATTGAAATTGTCTTCGACCTGAGCAGGAGCATAACCTTGCATGAGAAGAGCATGGCGCAAACAAACGAAAAAGCTGTTAGAGGAACTTTATCGGGGCTTATCAATAAGGGCGAAACGGTAACCTGGCAGGCAAAACGTCTTTACAAAACAAGAAAACTAACCGTACAGGTTACCCAAATGTCGCCCTATACCTTTTTTACAGATGAAATGCTGGAAGGAGACTTCAAAAGCATGAAGCATCATCATTATTTTAAGCCGATTAAAAACGGTACTATAATGATTGATGAGTTTTATTTTGAATCGCCGTATGGTTTTATCGGCAGGCTGGCAAACCATATTTTTCTTACCCGTTATATGAAAACCCTGCTGGAAGGGCGAAACAATGTTATAAAAGAATACGCAGAAACACATAGGTGGAAAACTGTTTTGCAACAGGCGGGTGCGGTTAGATAAATTTGCCTGTACCAAATAAATCACACATGCACCGCAATGCGTTTTGCTATATACTTCTTTTAACCTGCAGCCTGCTGCTTACTTCCTGCGGAAGATTTATTACCGAAAATGGAAAGGCCTCTTATTATGGCGACGAGTACAACGGGAAAAAAACGGCCAGCGGCGAAACATTTAATAAAAACAAACTGACAGCGGCACACAAAACGCTGCCGTTTGGTACAGTAGTTATTGTAAAAAACATGTCAAATGGTAAAACAGTAAAGGTTACCATTACTGACCGCGGGCCATATACAAAAGGAAGAATTATTGACCTGAGTGAAAAAGCCGCTTCAAAAATTGATATGATTAACCAGGGCGTGGCCGAGGTGCAATTGAAATACCGGAAAAAGAAAAAGTAACTTTGGCCTTTACCAAATAAACCAATATTGGCACGCATTATACTTGCCGTAACCAACGACCTTACTTATGACCAGCGCATGCAGCGCATTTGCACATCGCTTGCCGGCAACGGTTATAGTGTATTATTGGTTGGCAGAAAGCTGAAAACCTCAGTGCCGGTTGAGGCAAAGCCCTTCACTCAAAAACGGCTTAGCTGCATTTTTACTAAAGGCTTTTTATTTTATGCGGAATATAACCTGCGGCTTTTTTTTTGGCTGTTGTTTCAAAAAACGGATATTCTCTGTGCTATTGACCTTGACACAATCTTGCCGGTATTGGCAGTTTCTTCTCTTCGCAACAAATTAAGGGTGTATGATGCGCACGAACTTTTTACAGAGCAAATAGAGATTATATCACGCCCGTTTATCCACAAAGTATGGCTGCGTATTGAAAAGTTTGCTGTACCGCGTTTTAAGAATGGCTATACGGTAAACAATTTTATAGCAGGTGAATTTGCCAGAAGGTATGGGGTGCGATATGGTGTGGTTAGAAACCTTCCCTTATTTACAGGCGATATTGCTGATGCCGGCGCCGGTGATAAGTTTATTATTTACCAGGGTGCGGTTAACGAGGGCCGCTGCTTTGAAACACTGATACCTGCTATGCAGGATGTTAGTGCAAAACTTATTATCTGCGGCAATGGAAATTTTTTTAACCAGGTTAAGCAGCTTATTAAACAATACGAAGTTGCGGACAAAGTTGAATTAAAAGGCTACGTATTGCCGGCGGAATTGAAAGCCATTACTCCAACCGCCCGCGTTGCAGTTACGCTGTTTGAAAATACAGGGTTAAACCAGTATCATTCGCTCGGCAACAGGTTTTTTGATTATATAATGGCAGGTGTTCCGCAGGTATGCGTTGGGTACCCTGAATATAAAGCGGTGAACGACATTTACAATATTGCCCTGCTAATTGATGATACCGGCAGCAAAACAATTGCCACCGCTTTAAACAAATTGCTTAATGACGATGTTTTATATGCATTGCTTGCCGCCAACTGCCGGAAGGCGCGTTTAACACTGCATTGGCAGGAAGAAGAAAAGAAACTGGTTGAGTTTTATAGTAAGCTGGTAAATAAACCGGCATAAGCCTTATTGTATTTGGAAAAACATCTGCACATAATAAGTCTTACAGTTCCTTACCCCGTTAATTATGGCGGTGTATACGACCTGTTTTACAAGCTGCCTGCGCTGCAGGAACAGGGGGTGAAAATTCATTTACATTGCTTTGATTATGGCCGAGGGCGGCAGCAGGCGCTGGAACAATTTTGCGAATCGGTACAGTACTATACACGCAATACGGGGTACAGTGCTTTTTCAACACATTTGCCTTACGTTGTTAGCAGCAGGAAAAATGATGACCTGCTAACCAACTTATTAAAAGATGATTACCCTATTTTGATGGAAGGCATTCATTGTACTTACTTGTTGACGGATGAAAGATTTGCCGCCCGGAAAACAGTTGTAAGGCTGCACAACGTTGAGTTTATGTATTACAGGAACCTTTTTAATACCAGCCATAATATTGCCAATAAATTATACTACAATTTTGAAAGCCGGATGCTTAAAGCCTATGAAAAAAAAATAGCCGCAGGCGGTGCTGTTCTTTGCGCTGTAAGCCCTGGTGACAGGGATATATACCGCGACCTGCTTGGCGCTGTAACGGCTGAATACCTGCCGCTGTTTTTGCCCCCAGAGTGGAAAGTACAGGGTTTACAGGGTATGGGTACATATTGTCTTTACCATGGCGACCTTGGTATTGAGATGAATGAAAAAGCAGCTACCTGGCTGCTAAAATTATTTTCAGGGCTAACCATACCTTTAGTGATAGCCGGAAAAAACCCGTCAAAAAAGTTACAAAAACTGGTAAATGCCAACGAGGGCGTTTGCCTGGTCGCCAATCCCGCGCTTGAGGCCATGCAGGACATGATAGCAAAAGCGCATATAAATATCCTGCCATCCTTTAGCAACACAGGAATAAAAATAAAATTGCTCAACGCATTATTCAATGGCAGGCACTGCATTGTTAACTCCCCCACAGCTTTTGGTACAGGCCTTGAAGCGTTGTGCCATGTGACAGATACAGAAGAAGGCATGAGGCAGCGCATTGAAGCGTTATACCAACAACCGTTTACAGAACAGGAAACTAACGCGCGCAGAGCCACACTCTCGGAGATGTTCAGTAATACTGCCAATGCAAAAAAACTAACAGGGCATGTATGGGGATGATTGAAAAATAAATAACCTTATACTATCTCACTAAGCAGGGCGGTGCAATAGAATTACTTATTATCTGCACACATCTAATTTTTTATCCTTGTAACTTTCTACACGGGATTCAACTATCAATTGTTAGTTTTGTCAACTTAACAATGAAACGATTGTATGCGTAAGCTTTCAAATTTTATTTGCGGGGATTGGGTGCATGGCGATGGTGATGGTCAAGCTTTGTATAACGCTGTTACAGGTGAGGTGATTGCGTCAGCATCTACCAAAGGAGTTGATTTTTGTGCAGTATTAGCGTATGCACGTAAAAAAGGCAACCCGGCATTGCGCAATATGACGTTTCACCAGCGCGGCCTTATGCTAAAGGCCCTGGCCCTGTACCTGCGTGAACACCTGGATGAGTTTTATGAAATAAGTTATAAAACCGGCGCAACCAAAGCAGATAGCTGGGTTGATATTGAAGGAGGAATCGGCAATTTATTTTCTTATGCGTCGCTTCGGCGCAAATTTCCGGATGAAACATTTTGTCTCGATGGGGAAGGCCATAAGCTTGGTGCAGCAGGTACATTTATGGCGCAGCATTTTCTTATACCGAAAGAGGGGGTAGCTGTACATATTAATGCTTTCAATTTCCCGGTGTGGGGCATGCTGGAAAAAATCGCCGTCAACTTTTTAGCGGGTATGCCCGCAGTTGTAAAACCGGCAACACTCACCAGTTACTTAACTGAGGCAGTAGTCAAAAAAATAATTGACTCAAATATTTTACCCGAGGGTGCTTTGCAGCTTGTATGCGGGAGCGCCGGTGATTTATTAAACCACGTTAACTACCAGGACGTAGTAACCTTTACCGGCTCAGCCTCAACGGGGTTAATGCTAAAATCCAATGCAAACATTTTAGCTAATAACGTACCGTTTACAATGGAGGCAGATTCCCTTAACTGTATCGTGCTGGGCGAAGACGTCGTACCCGGCATGCCTGAATGGGATATTTTTATTAAAGAAGTAAGGAAAGAAATAACTTCAAAAGCCGGCCAGAAGTGCACGGCAGTGCGCAGGATATTTGTACCTGCCTCAAAAGTTGAAGATGTATATATTAATTTAAGCAAAGCCCTTTCGCAAACCATTATTGGCAACCCGTTAAACAGCGCTGTACGCATGGGCAGCCTTGCGGGTATTACACAAAGGGAAGAAGTAAAACGGCAGGTGCAAAAGTTGCTGGCTTCTTCAAGTATCATTTATGGCTCTTTGGACAGTGTTGATGTAGTAGATGCCGACGCTGTTAAAGGCGCCTTTATCAGCCCGGTACTGTTGCTTAATGAAAACCCGCTTTCCAGCGATGCGGTGCACGAAACAGAAGCTTTTGGCCCTGTTGCCACTATAATGCCTTATACAACTATGGAGGAAGCAGTGCATCTCTCAAAAATGGGCAAAGGGTCATTATGCTCAAGTATTGTAACAGCCAGCACAAAACTGGCAACGCAATATATATTGGGCGCTGGCACACACCACGGGCGGATACTGATTCTGAATAATGAATGCGCCAAAGAAAGCACAGGCCATGGTTCGCCCTTGCCTATGCTGGTACATGGCGGGCCCGGGCGCGCAGGCGGAGGCGAAGAAATGGGCGGCGTTCGCGGCGTAAAGCATTATATGCAGCGCGTTGCAGTACAGGGTTCTCCAACCATGATAACAGCAGCAGGGAATGTTTATCAGTCCGGGGCGCAACAAACAGGAGATACTGTGCACCCCTTTAGAAAATATTTTGAAGAATTGCAGGTTGGTGAAACACTTATTACTGCAAAGCGGACAATAACTGAAGCGGATATAGCCAATTTTGCTAACCTTAGCTGGGACCATTTTTACGCGCATACTGATCATACAGCGCTTGCCGGCACCCCTTTCGAAAAGCCGGTAGCGCACGGTTATTTCATATTAAGTGCGGCAGCAGGGTTGTTTGTTGATGCAAAAAAGGGACCTGTAATTTTAAACTACGGTATTGATGAACTGCGTTTTGTAAAACCGGTATATGCAGGTACAACCATTGGGGTAAAACTTACCGTAAAAGAAAAAATTGGGCAGGAAAAAAGAGACGCCGATGACATTGCAAAAGGCATTGTAAAATGGTATGTTGAGGTATATGACGATGCCAATGAACCTGTAGCAATAGCTACTATATTAACAATGGTAAAGAAATTGCCTGTTATAGGATAACCCGATTACCTGCAATAAAAGACTCCCGGTGAAAACCGGGAGTTTGTGTGCAGAAAAGAAAAGTACTGAAATATTTATGATGGTTAATAAGTAGTAACTAACCCAGGAAACCGGCTTTCTTTAATGTTTTGGTGCCTTCACCAATTTTAAAGCCGTTCTGGTAAATTTGTATTTTATAATCCCCTTCCATAAACTTACCGTTTTCAGGTTTCCAGTCAAAACTTACAGGCATTGCCTGGCCCTGGGTATAATTTACAGAAACTTCTTTGGTAAATACTTTGTCGCCTTCATCACGTGTGGTAAATGAACCGCTTCCGTTAGCAGGCATTGTAATAGGTTTGCCGTCCGGGCCGGTTACGCATACATACAGGTCTTTTGAACCGCTGGGCGCAATCCTGTTTTCATCAAGCTGAAAAGATACTCTTAGTAAGTCTGCCCTTTTTGCTTTGCTTGTTTCCACTTCTTTGCCATTGCCTTTTACATTAATAGGGGTAATGTTTATGGCAGATGCGTGCAGGGTGCTGCCTATGTCTTCTACATGCTGCTTTTCTGCAGTGGTAGAAGCAAGGTTCTGTTCAACCACCTGCTTCTGGGCGGTAAGTGTATCCTTTTCAGTAGTCAACTGCTGGTTTGATGCTGTTAACTGCTGGTTTTGTTCTTTTAGCTGCTCAACCTGTGTGAACAGATCGCCTATCTGCGTTTTATACTGGTCAACAAGTTCTCTCAGCTTGTTTATGTCAGCGTTCTTTTTCCTCAGTTCAGCCGAAATCTGGCCTTTCAGTTTGTCAATATCATTCTTCCTTTCGGCAAGCTGGCCTTTTAATTGGGTGTTGCTGCCTGTTAAAGAATCCATACGTGCCAAAGCGCTGTTATAGTCAGCCTGTATTGCATTACGGGCAGAATCAACATTGCTGTACTGGGTTTCAAGCGTGGTAATTTTTTGGCTTGACTGGTTTTTATCATAAATGATGTAGCCCCATGTGCCCAATAGTAACACTATCAAAATAGCGTAAATAAGTTTGCGGTTATCTCTGGGCTGTTGTGGTTGCTGCTGGGGATTATCAGCAGACGGATAGTTACTGTAACTCATACAAAATTGAATTTTTTCGGTTTTTAATTTTTAATTTGTGCCATGCTTAACGCTTTAGCTTTAGGGGACTTTTTTCTATTAGATATAGAAACCGTACCCCAATTTCCTTCGTTTTCGCACCTGCCAGATGACTGGAAATTGCTCTGGAACGAGAAGCTTTCCAAAACCATGCCAGAAACAATTTCGCCTGCTGACGGGTACACCCTGCGCGCCGGTATACTGGCCGAGTTTGGTAAAATTATTTGCATATCAACGGGTTACTTTTTTGAGAACGCTGACGGTGAGGTTTGTCTTAAAATTAAAAGTATTTCGGGGCACGATGAAAAGGCTTTGCTTGAATCGTTTATACAAATAAACACCAAATTTTTCCAGTTCAAAAAACAATTTAATTACGCAGGCCACAACATAAAAGAATTTGATATTCCTTATATATGCAGGCGTATGGTTATTAACCAGGTGCCTTTGCCTGAATACCTTTATTTGCACGGTGCCAAGCCGTGGGAGGTTAATATGACTGATACCATGCAATGCTGGAAATTTGGGGATTATAAGAATTATATAAGCCTTAACCTGCTGGCTAAAATACTGGATGTACCAACCTCAAAAACAGATATGGACGGCAGCATGGTACAAAGCGTTTATTATGAAGAAAACAACCTGCCGAGAATTGTAGATTACTGCCAGCGTGATGTTGTGGTGGTAGCCAACGTATTACTACGTTTTAAAAACCTGCCCCTGCTAAACCCGGCAAACATTGTGGTTGTTGAGTAAAGGCGCAGTAACATTAAAAGCTGGTTAAAATAATTACGTTTATTTTTGCGGCCTAATAAAAACAGGATATGATTGACAGAACCATTGAGCCGCCGATACATGATGCAGTTGACTTTGATATACAGCTAAAGCCTTACCAGCATTTTACGCTGGATAACGGTGTTGAAGTTTATACCATTGATGGCGGTGCTGAAGAGGTTATTATGGTTGAATGGGTTTTTTATGCCGGCAACTGGTACGAGGATAAGAACATAGTTGCGGCCACGGTAAATTACCTGCTAAAAAATGGCACAACTACGCGAAACGCGTTTGGTATAAACGAGCATTTTGAATTTTACGGCGCTTATTTAAACCGGCAGTGTTATAATGAAACAGCAACGCTTACGCTGCACAGCCTTTCAAAACACCTGCCGCAATTGTTGCCCGTAATGGCGGAATTGCTGACCGACAGTATTTTGCCAGAAAATGAACTGGCTATTTACAGGCAAAACCAAAAACAACGGTTGGCTGTAAACCTTAAAAAATGCGATTTTGTGGCCAGCCGGTTGATTGATGAATATCTTTTCGGCATAAACCACCCTTACGGAAAATACAGCAGCGCCGAAGCCTATGACGCATTGGAGCGGGAGGAACTGGTAACCTTTTATAAAAAATTTTATACCCATGGCAAAGGCATGCTGTTTGTTGCGGGCAAATTGCCTGCCGATATTCAGCAGCAACTGAATAACGCTTTCGGCCAATTACCGTTTAATATAGCGCCATTACCTGAAGTGCATTACACACCAGCACTTGCCGCCGAAAAAAAGTATAACATTATTAACGACGCAAATGGTGTGCAGGCTGCTATACGCCTTGGCAGGCCCTTCCCTAACAGGCACCACCCCGATTTTACAAAAGCGCAGGTGCTTAACAATATTTTCGGCGGGTATTTCGGCAGCAGGCTAATGAGCAACATCCGCGAGGATAAGGGCTACACCTACGGCATACACAGTTACCTGCAAAACCATATACATGACGGGGCATGGTTAATAAGCACGGAAGCAGGCCGGGATGTTTGCAGCGCTACCGTTGAAGAGATATACAAGGAAATGAAAATATTACGCGAAGAGCGTATTGATGAAGAAGAACTGTACCTGGTGCGCAATTTTATGATGGGCAGTATTTTGGGTGATTTGGACGGGCCTTTTCAAATTATGGCAAGGTGGAAAAACTATATACTGAACAACCTCTCGGGTGATTATTTTTATAACGCCCTGGAGACCATAAGAACTGTTAGCGCGGAAGAGTTACAGCAACTGGCTGTGAAGTATTTTACCCCTGAAGATTTTTACGAACTCACGGTGGTTTAATAATTTGTAACAGGCCGCTCCAGTCTTCCCCGGTTACCTGCGCAAAACAAAGTTTCCTGAAATATTTTGGGACGGCATAAATAATGCTACCTTGTATTTGTTAAATACGGTGTATTATTATGGGGCGTTTTATAGGTAAAATATTAATTACGGCTGCCGCGGCATTAATAGCTGCCCGCCTGTTATCAGGCGTATCTATTGACAGTAGCTGGACGGCTGTAATGCTAGCCCTGGTACTGGCTTTGCTGAACGGCTTTATAAAACCAATACTGGTAGTACTTACCATACCTGTAACCATACTCACCTTAGGGTTGTTTTTATTGCTTATAAACATTGCCATAATAAAATGGGCAGCAGTAATAGTGCCAGGCTTTCATGTACAAAATAACTGGGCTGCACTGTGGTTTAGCATACTGCTTTCTATTATTGTGTATTTTATTGAGAAGCTGATTGGCAAACCGCAGGACGAAAAAAAGGAAGGCTGATTAAATAAAAAGCCCCTGCCGCATTTCAGCAACAGGAGCTTAGTTATTCCGGCTCTCTGCCCGTACTTTGTAATTGCCTTGTTATTCCCCTTCCGCCACCTGTTCATCTTCGCGCAGGCGTTTTTTGTTCATGTGCATTTTCGGCTTGTCGCCGCACATACGCACGATTTTAGGGGTGAATGAACCCAGCACGTCAACAAGGTTTTGCTGGCCCTGCATTACCACTTCAATATCCTTGTAAGCAAAAGGCGCTTCGTCAAGCCCGCCGCCAATAAGTGTTACACCGTGCTTTTGCAGGGCATCCTTTAACGCACTGTGCGTAATACTTTTTAAAGCCGCGGTACGGCTCATTTTACGCCCCGCGCCATGCGATGCTGAATTTACAGATGCTTCCTGCCCTTTACCTTTTACAATAAAGCCAGGGGCAGTCATGCTGCCGGGTATAATACCCAGCACATCTTTACCAGCCGGCGTAGCACCTTTACGGTGTACTATCACTTCTTTTCCATTATACATTTCCTTCCAGGCAAAATTGTGATGGTTCTCCACCATTTTTACCGGTTTGCGGCCCAATTGTTTTGCAATTTTGGCGTGTATAATATGGTGGTTTGCAGAAGCATAATCGCCTGCAAGGTTCATGGCCAGCCAGTATTCCATACCCGCTTCTTCGCCAAGCGTAAGCCACGCAAGGTTGGATGCTTCCTGCGGCAGGCGGCGTTTTTGCTTTGCTATTTTTGTGTAATGCGCTGCAATATTAGCACCTAACGCACGGGATCCGCTATGGGTAAGCAAGCCTACGTAAGTACCGGCTTCAACGTCCAATACAGCATCCTTCTCTTTTAGTTCCACCACCCCAAATTCCGCAAAATGGTTGCCGCTGCCTGAAGAGCCTAACTGCTTCCATGCACGGCCGTGCAGGCCTTTCAGCAATGGCAGTTCAAAAAATTCTTTTCTTTCCATCACTGCGTGCTCTTCGGCAACCGTAAACTGCGCGCCGCTTCCAAACAGGGTAGCTTCAATTAACTCACGGGTAAAGAATTTTTCTTTACCGGCCAGGTCTTTTACATCAATGTCAAAAATGCTCAGGCACATACGGCATCCTATGTCTACACCAACACCGTAAGGTATAACGGCATTCTCCACCGCCAGTACGCCACCTATCGGCAGCCCATAGCCTGAGTGTGCGTCAGGCATCAGTGCGCCTGCTATTGCTACCGGCAGTTTGGCTGCAGCATACATTTGGTGCAGTGCGCTTTGTTCAATATGCTCACTTCCAAAAATGTTGAAGGCAACACCTGTGTTGTTAAGAGACACTTCTGCCCCCTCCAAACCTTCTTCCATCGAGGTGGCTTTTGGCAACAACGCAACAGCAATTTTGCCTAATACTTCGTCATTGGCATAATCATGCGGCGCTTCCAGTATGTTTTTTAATACCTCCAGCGCTTCCTTAAGCGTTGAGTGTTTATAATGTTTTTCCAAAACGGTTATGGCAACGCTTATTACCGGCCCTTCCGGGTACCCGATATTACGTATGTCCTTCCCGCGTAATTGTAGTTTCATATACTAAACCCATAATGGGTTTTTAAAGTTGTTAATAAATTCATTTTGTGCCAGCTTATGTACTGCTATGGTGCTTTACTTGTGTCACTCACTTCTGCTGCAGTAACGTTACCCCTCAGCTTAATGCCAGTCATAATAACAAAACCTGCACTGCTTTGCCAGCGGTGTACGCGCTACTTTAAAACACCTGGGGCAGAGGTTAAGCTTAAGCTCATCTTTATGTTCCGAGTAAATGCGCAATGCTACAAACTTTTTGAAAGAATAAAAGCCACCGGCAATTATATTCTTCACATTGTCGTTCAGGGTCAAGTTATTGGGGGTGCCCCTCAGTTTTAATAACTCAAACGAAACATCCTTTGGCACCTGCATTTGCAATGCAGCAGTTATTTCATCTTTGGTCACAAACCTGCATTCGTAGTCATAAATATACTCTGCCAATTCCGGGTATAATATCAATGTTTCCATAACTATGTCATTTAATCTTGTCAAAAATTTAGTTACTCGCCACCTCCAATTCCTGCCTTCTAAACCCAATCACATTTACCTGTTTGGGTTCGTAGGTTTGTTCGTGCTGGTTGGCTATTTCAGCAACGCTCATTGGTTTTGTAATTACCCTATCAAACTTTAAATAGTTGCTCAGCCGCTGTGCTTTTTCAATACCCAGCTTACCAAATTCATACCGCGCTATCAACCTGCCTTTACGCATCAGCGCATCATCAACCATGGCAAGCGAACTGTTGAAAGTGCAAACCAATTGCACATTTAAAAAGTCTGACAACAACCCATCTGAAATATTTAACAGGTTTGACACGGATGAATTACCACCGTTGCGCCTGTCTATAATGATGTTCTCCGCATCTTCAATAATAAGCACGGTGTTAGGGTTTTCAATCAGCATGTCAATAAAATCCGGGTTCATTAAGTTACCTGCCACGTTAGGCGATAAAAACAATACCCGTTTTTTAAGCTTTGCCGCCAGGTAACGCAGGTAAGTTGTTTTGCCTGTACCTGGCAGGCCGTGCAGCAATACAATACCCTTGTCATTCTTTTTATTAAGGCGCGCCTGTATTGTTGCATCCACCGCTTTAAAGTCATCCTCGTAAAAAAGGTCAAGGTTAAGCCTGGTTCTTTTTATTTCCATCGCCTTTAACTCCAGGCCGTATTCACCATTTATTATTATGCTTATTTCGGCCTGCTGCCTTTTTTTCTTTTCCCTGTATTTACAAAGCAGCTTCACTACTTCCTTTACAAAACCCGTTTCGCTGCGCTTGTAAAAAATATAGCAAAATGTATCGTTAAACTCCAGTATGCAGTCGTTCCTGAATATTAAAAATGTGCTGCAAAATTCAAACGTTCTTTTTTTGTTTTTATAAAAGTTGTACTGGTGTATACCTGTTATAAACGATGCATATTTTTCGCTGCAGGCAATACAAGCCTTTTCGGCATCTATGCCACCCGTGTAATAAACATTGGGCATATTGTTGAACAGGTACACATAAAACAGCTTGCCGTCAAACAAATAGCGGTCAAACAGGTCGCTTATATTTATGTCTGCCTGGTTATATAAATTGTCCATATAATTTTTTTTGAAATAGTTATACAATGCGGCCGTAAAGCCGCATACAAAAATTTACTGCCGGCAACCGGGGCTGCCTGTAATAAACTGTTCATACTATTTCATTACACGAGTGCGCATAATACTTGTTTTATGTTGCGGCCACAGGACTCGAACCTGCAACTGCCACCTTATGAGAGTGGCTTTCTGCCAATTGAAATAAACCGCAATGTTTGGTTGTCCCCGGGGCTCGAACCCTGTTCCCCTCATTCACAGTGAGGCGCTTTGCCTGTTAAGCTAAAGACAACATAAACCACGATGCAGGGGCTGGATTTGAACCAGCATTTCCGGGGTCAAATCCCGGTGTGCTTGCCGTTGCACCACCCGGCAATTTGGTTACCTGGGTAATAAACCGAAAAGAGTTTCTTTCATTTGCTCTAACCCGGTTGAGCTACAAGCTGAATTTTCAGCAAAGCCGGATTTGAACCGGCAACCCAATGATTCCTTCCGAAGTATCTCTTTTCTACGACACCAATAAACCTGTTGGCCCGGTGAGAATCGAACTCACACAACCCGGATTAAAAGTCCGGTGCTCTGCCTGTTGAGCTACAAACCAATATTAGCGGTAACAGCCAAACAGTGTACGGTTTAAACGTAACTGGTTTGAAGTAACACTGTTTTACGACACGCTAACGTGTTGAGGGTTGAACCAGGATCACTCCTGATTTATCTTATTCCCATGTTGATCTGCATTATCCAGGCGAATCCGATAAATCAGTAGAATCGTGGTTATGGTTGTATAGAAGGCAAGCATCGAACTTGCACCCTCCCGCTTCCAGGGCGGGCCTTCTGCCAATTGAAATACTTCTATGACTAGGATCTCGACCTGATTTTTTCTGATTAACCTGATACATCCACACCAACCAGGAAAATCAAATAAATCAGTTTAATCGTGGTCGTGGTTGGCTTGATGGGATTCGAACCCGCACTATACAGATTCTAAGTCTGCCGCCTCTTCCGGTTGGGCTACAAGCCAGGTAAATAAAGGGTAACATGCCAGTAAAAGCTTCTCATACCCAATGCTTTTTTACAGCCGCCGGATATGATGAGATTCGAACTCATGATAACCACGAAGTAACTCTTACCTACGACACCTTTATATTGTAAGGAGTAACGGGTGAATAAGATGTGGCGTTCCTTTGGGGATTCGCACCCCTTCCTGCTTTCGCAAGACCCTTGCCACACGTCACCGAAGTATCTCATTCTAACGACATCCTTATTTATGTTTACTCAAAGAACTTTTTTAAAAGCAGCGGTACACGGCAGCACCGCTGCTGCATCCAAACTATAGTTGATCAAACCATATTAATAAATCCACTTAAATCACTTTTTTAAAAGCTCCCCGCTTTTACACGGGGATGCTTTACTCCTCCTCCTTAGCACAAAATATCCTGTTACAATTGTACCGCTTCAATCATTTCAACTGCATTGCTTCCTTTTTCCACAGCGCTAAGCACTGCAAAAATTTTATCGCTCCAACCGCTTATCAAATACACATCATCTCTCAGCACATTCAGCGGTGTGTTACCATAACCCGCCAGGTCAAACAGGTATAGCTTAGCATGTATAGCAAACTTTTTATATTGCTTCCACAATTCTGCAATAGAAGTTGTGCTGTTATCATTCCACAACTGCATATCGGTAAACAACATTACCTTGTCAACCACTTTTTTGCGGTTAAGCAAATCTGCAATTACCAGGTAACCGTTGGTGCTGTGCCCTACATCCCCAATCATTTTTGCCAACTGGTTAGTGTTGCTTAATATGTTGGTGTGTGGCAACTGCACCTGCCTGTATGTTTGGCCAAATATGCCTGTTATAACATTGGCACACCTGCTTTGCAGCAGCATTGCCAGTATTAAACCAACCTCGTACCGCTGCATGGTGCTTTTAGCGCTTACAGGTACCTGCATACTTCCGCTCATATCCACCGCTATCAGCACGCTGGTGTTGTTATTGAAGCCTTCAATATTAGCAGCGCTTTGAAACACCGCTTTTTCAAGTGCGTCCATCACCCGACTTACATGCCCGTTTTGCACCATGGCTAATTCTCTGTAGGCGGCGAGGAACCTGAATGGCAATTGTTTACTGTTAGCAACGGCCTTTTCGTTTGCCAGGTAGCTGCATGCTTTATTCAGCATGTCAGCGTTCACACCGGCTTCAAGAATATTTCTCAGGTTCCTCAGCAAAGCCATATATCCAAGCTTGTTACTTGCAATTAATTCTTCCCATTTGTCTTTAACCGCTTCCTGTTTTAATGCTGCAGTGTCATACAATTGCTGGCCCAGTGCACTTAATGCTGTTTCCCATGTGTACGGGGTTTGCAATGTGTCGTTTACAATTTTGTCAAACAACTCCTGCTGGTTTTTGTCTTTTGCTTTTGGGTGCACCAAGAACAATGCATCTTTTAATGTAACATTAGCATCCCGGTTATATTTGGCAAACTGGTATTCATCAAACTTGTTGAAAGCTGCAGCCAAACCTTTTTGCAACTGTTTGCTAAGCCTGTTTAATTGCTTTACATTAGTACGCGCATTGCTTAACGCGTAATAGCTAAGCAATTCTGCAATTTCATCTGCACGCTGTACCACCCTTTCTGTTAAGGCGGCAACAAGGCCGTCCCCGTTGTGTTGTTTGGCAAGTTCAACTGCAAGCACCAGTGGCACACTACGCAGGTACATTTGTTCCCGTGCGTAAACAGCCAGTTTAGCGGTAAACACAGCATCGTTTTTTGCAACCAGTTCCTGCAAGCGTTTAAGCCTTGCATCCGCATTTTCATAAAAGTTATCACTTAATGCAGCGGTGGCTACAGCAGTGTATAACTCCAGTTGCGGTGTTAGCGTAAATGCTTTTGCTCCTTCGTAATTCAGGGTTTCATTTTTTGTACCCCTTAAAAAATTAAAACGCATGGTTACCTCCATTTCTTTTTTGAGGATTTTGTTGATTAAGGCCCGCGCTGTAACACGCAAGCCTTATTAATTTAATTCTTCAGCACCGGCAAAGCCCAGTATTCTTGTGTTTGCCGTTGGCTGTGGCGAATTTGACGGTGTTCTGAAAACTGCCAGTTTTTTCATCAGCCATCTTGACCAATCGTAGCCGCCGGGCGTATGCAGCAACTGGCAATAGTTACCGCTTATTTCTATCATTCTTTCTTTTCTTAACACGATGATGGTGTTATTGAAGAAAGTTTGCTTTTCATTATGATCGTAATAACTGTGCTGGTAAGTTTCCAGTATGTCTTCCGCGCAACAATCCTTAATAGCTGCATACGCGTTGGATATATCTATTTCACCAATAAAACTTACACACGGCACGCGTTTAAAATACGCTGCATAAAATGCTTTAACATCCACAAAATGGCCGTTAAACAATTGGCCCCTATTTTTTATGCGCCTTTTAAATACTGTTTTTCTCATCGCGTACCTCCGTTTTGTAATACCGGCAACATTTTGCTTCTGCCGTTTTGGTTTACCTGTTTCCTGTATTGCCGCGATTATTATCCTGATAATAATCACTGCAGTAAAAAGAACAACTAACATAATTACTCCCGCTGTTTAGCTCATTAAAAAAGCCCCGTGGTTTTATTTACCGCGGGGCTTTTGCTTTGCTGAAACCTTTGCCAGCATTACGTTTTAGCACGCCACGGTTGTATGTCGGGATACAGTACAAGCATATCTCTGCCAATGCGAATATTAGTCTTCGCTTTGCATTGCTGCACGTTACCTGTATGTTTTACTTGTTGTATTCTGCCCATTTAGTTTTACTGTATATGCAACAAAAAACCCCGCTTTTATGCGGGGCCTTTGCTTTGTATAGTAAGTTTTTATTTACTTATGTACAGCATTATATGCCCCGCGGTTAGTATAGTCCACCAGCGGACTAAACCAGCCTTTATTTGCGATATGTAATTGTATGCGTAGCATATACTGTTTTAAAATTTGTTTGCGGTGCAAAAGTAAAATTCTTTTTTTATCACTAACAAATTTTTTGAAAACTATTTTTAAAATATTTTTTTGAGATGCTTTTGTGTGCCTTGCACACAGTGGCTTACAGGGCGTGCATATTTACGGTTGGCTGTAGTTTTTATAAGTTATCTTAGCGTAATAAATTTATTTTGTGGGCATGATTTTTAACAGGAAGTACACGAGTAACCACGAACTTTTAGCCATATATAAAAAGCTTTTACTGCCACGCATGATTGAGGAGAAAATGCTGGTGTTATTAAGGCAGGGCAAAATAAGCAAATGGTTTAGCGGCATAGGGCAGGAAGCAATAGCTGTTGGCTGCGCTTACGCACTTGAACAGGATGAATGGATTATGCCTTTACACCGCAACCTTGGTGTATTTACTACGCGCAGCATGCCATTGCGCAAATTGTTTATGCAATGGCAGGGCAATAAAGATGGCTACAGCAATGGCCGGGAGCGCAGCTTTCACTTTGGCAGTAAAGAGCACCATATATGCGGTATGATATCTCACCTGGGGCCGCAGCTTGCGGTTGCTGATGGCGTGGCGCTTGCATATAAATTGCGTGAGGGGAAAAAAGTGTCGCTTGCATTCTCCGGCGATGGCGGAACAAGCGAAGGCGATTTTCACGAAGCGCTTAACGTAGCTGCTGTGTGGGATTTGCCGGTAATATTTGTGATTGAAAATAATGGCTATGGATTGAGCACTCCCGTAAATGAACAGTACCGTTGTGAAAGCCTTGTAGATAAAGCCAAAGGCTATGGCATGGAAGGCGTGCAGGTTGACGGCAACAATATTCTTACTGTAATAGACACCATAAAGGGCGTTCGCGAGTATTGCATAAATGAACAAAAGCCTTACCTGGTGGAGTGTATGACTTTTCGTATGCGCGGGCATGAGGAAGCCAGCGGCACTAAATATGTGCCTAAAGAATTGTTTGAAGAATGGGCAGAGAAAGACCCCATAAAAAATTTTGAAGCATACCTTATAAAACAGGAAGTATTAACCCGTGAACTGATTGAAAAAATAAAAGAAGAAACAAAACTGCATATAGAAGGCGAATTACAGGAGGCATACCAGGCTGCAATGCTGTTGCCGGATGCAGAAGAAGAAATGAGAGATGTTTATGCACCAAAATTATACCGTCAGCCTGCATTGCTAAAAGATGGCGCCGGGAATAGGGAACTGCGGATGATTGATGCTATTAAAGAGGGGATGTACCAATCAATGCAGCAGCACCACAATCTTATACTAATGGGGCAGGATATTGCTGAATATGGCGGCGCTTTTAAAATAACAGAAGGGTTTGTGCAGGAATTTGGAAAAGAACGTGTGCGCAATACACCGCTATGTGAAAGCGCTATTGTGGGCAGCGCACTTGGGCTTAGCCTTGAAGGTTTTAAGAGTGTGATGGAAATGCAGTTTGCCGATTTTGTTACCGCAGGCTTTAACCAAATTGTAAACAACCTTGCTAAAATTCATTACCGCTGGGGGCAAAATGCCGATGTGGTTATTCGTATGCCTGCGGGCGGGGGTGTTGGCGCCGGGCCTTTTCACTCACAAAGTAACGAGGCATGGTTTGTACATACGCCGGGGCTTAAAGTAGTGTATCCTTCTACACCCGAAGATGCGAAGGGTTTGCTGATTGCTGCCATTAACGACCCCAACCCCGTAATGTATTTTGAGCATAAGGCTTTGTACCGGAGTGTAAGCGGCAATGTACCGGAAGGCTATTATGAAACAGAGATAGGTAAAGCAAAAATTGTTAACGAGGGTGATGATATAAGCATTATAACTTATGGCAGCGGCGTACACTGGGCATTGCAATATGCCGGGCAACGCCACGATACCAGTTTTCATATTGTAGACCTGCGCACGCTGTTACCGCTTGATTTTTCAGCCATCAGGGCGGCTGTGCAACAAACGGGCAAAGTATTGATACTGCATGAAGACACCCTTACAGGCGGCATTGGCGGTGAAATTGCCGCATGGATAGCGGAACATTGCTTTGCAATGCTTGATGCACCGCTTATGCGGTGCGCCTCACTAGATACCCCCATTCCCTTCAACACTGAGCTTGAAAAGAATTTTATGGCGAAGGCAAGGTTGCACGATTACATTGAAAGGTTATTGCAATACTAGCTTCAGCCAAATTTAATTTTTTATCTCACTTATCCTTCCTTAATTTACGCATTACTCTGCGTACATGAAAAAGCTTTTTTCGCCCTTATAACCTGCCTGCCATTTTTGGCAGAAAGCCAACCCGCTGCTAAAATTGCCGATGAAGCATTTGTGATTACAAGAATGGTTGCAAAATTTCATGTTGAACCAAGAAACGTGAATGATTCTTTTTCAACTGATGTTTACAGCCAGTTGCTGTTAAAAACGGATGAAGAAAAACTATTCTTCACCAAAGATCCGGGCTACTTACCAGTTTCTGTTGAAATTGCAAAGCCTGTTGGCTTACCACAGTTTGCCTATTACAAACCACGTAACAGGTACAAGGCTGATTCTCTCCTGAAATTCCTTGCTGCAATACGTGGCAGTAGTAATTTTATTGCCGGCATTACCATGAGTGATATATCAACCAGGAAAGGAAACATTAATGATTACGGTGTAATGGGCCTGGGGCTGCAGCCTGGTAATGAATGCGTAGTTTCATTATCGCGATTGCGTGGTGATAATCCATCACAAAGCTTACTTATGCAGGCAAAGGGGCAATTTGTTTCTTAACAACAGCCGCCTGTGCATCAAAAAAAATTAAGCCGTCCTGAAGATTCAGGACGGCTTGTTCATCCCGTCACCACGGGAATATTAACCAAAACCAACTGTAAGCATTTTAAAACCAGCTTCCTATAAAGGTCTCGCTCGCATTGGGGTCATTTGCCAGCTTTCTTCTCCTGCGTGCTTTCTCAATCCTGCGCCATATTAATGTGTATGGCAGCATAATAAGCAGGAAGATGAATGTTAGCGGCGGTATGCCCATAAATGATACCCATTTGCCGCCAAAATGCCTGCGCATGGGCCTTCTCAGCCGCTCTGCTATCAGGTACATGCTCGGTACAATTACAAGGGTCATAAAGAAAGCGAAAGCAAGGCCGAATATAATCGTCCACGAAAGCGGCTTCCAGAACACGGCGTTGTCCCCGCCGAAAAATATATGCGGGTTAAGTTCAGAAAACATGGTAACAAAGTTGATGTTAAACCCAATTGCCAGCGGTATAAGGCCCAGTATAGCCGCGAGTGCCGTAAGCAATACGGGTATTATACGCGTTTTGCCGGCCTGTATAACAGCATCCCTTGTTTTTAAACCACGGCTGCGCAGCTCGTCCGCAAACTCAATTACCAATATCCCGTTTTTCACAACTATACCTGCCAGCCCAACTATACCCATGCCTGTCATTACAGCCGAAACTGTCATGCCTGTTATGGTAAAGCCAAGCAACACCCCAATTACACTGAAGATAATTTCTGTTAATATGATAATTGATTTGCTGATTGAATTAAACTGCAACACAAGGAACAGTAATATTAGACCAAGGGCTATAAAAAGGGCTTTACCTAAAAAAGCCACTGTTTCTGCCTGCTGTTCGCCTTCACCGGTTTGGGCAATGCTCACGTCGTCTGCTTTTCCTTTAAAGCCGGTTATATCCCTTGCTATTACCTGGTTAACGGCTGTCGGCGTATAACCGTTTAATACATTTGACCGCAGCGTAATAACCCTTTTTTGGTTTTTATGTTTTATACTGCCAAGTGTGTTGGTAAAATCAACTTTTACAAGGTTGATGATAGGAACATTTTTTATAGCCCCACCGCCGGCAATATCCCTGAATGTTATTTTCATATTCAGCAGTTCATCCAGGCTCTTTCGCTGTACAGCGTCATTACGCAACTGAATTTTATATTCATCTTTTCCTTCCTTAATCTTGCTTATTTCTTTCCCAAATAATGCTGTACGAATTTCCTGGCCTATCTGAGCAGAGGAAACCCCTTCAATATTTGCACGTTCCCTGTCAACAGTAAGTGATACTTCAGGGTTGGTAAGGTCAATATCCATCTTCAACTCTTCCACACCCGGCACCTGTGCTGAATCGAGGAAGTTTTTAAGGTTAACAGCCGTTTTAATCAGCCCGTCAAAGTCATCTGTATTGGTTGATACTTCAATATTAACAGGCGGGTCGGTTTGCGGGCCGCTTGCTTCCTGGTCAACCGCTATTTGCGCGCCGGGAATACCTTTGGCTACAGCGCGTATGCTATCCATATAGGGCGCGGTTGCAATGCCATGCCTTTTTGCATATTCAACAAACGAAACCTGTATCCTGCCCAACTCAGGGTGTGTACTCTGGTCGCCGCTTTGCGGGTCATTGGCGCCTATGGCTACGTTTGTTATTATGCTCTCAACAATGTCATTTTTCTTGGTCGTGTCGTTTGGATCCATGCCAAGCACATGGTACACCTTCTTTTCCAATACCCTTGTTACCGAGTCTGTATAATCAACGTCAGTGCCTACGGGTAACTTCAGGTAAACAAAGATTTGGTTAGGGTCGCCCTTGGGGAAGAAAACCACCTGCGTTCTGCCACTTGATGCCGACGCGCCAAACAGCATAAAAGAAACGATGAGCAAGCCGAAAGTACCCAGCAGCAGGCCAACAGGCCGGTAACCTTTAACCGCCCATTTTAATAAATTTTCGTAATGGTTCATTATCCACGGCAGGGCGCGGTGCTGGAAGCCATGTATAAGATCGGTTATCACATACCTGTTTAATATAACAAGCAGGATGATAAATATTACCAGGTTACCAAGAAAGGTAAATCCGCCTAAATCAAGCAGTACACCAAAAACAACAGCAATCCACAAAGCGGGTTTCCTGAAAATGGCACTTTTGGGCTCTATTTCGTCATGCTCGGTATGCGTCATGAAATCAACCGCGAATACCGGGTTCATAATAAAGGCCACTATGAGCGATGCCGTAAGTGTGAAGATGAGCATAGCCGGCAGGTATATCATAAACTTACCAATCAACCCAGGCCAAAACAGCAACGGGAAGAAGGGGGCAAGTGTTGTGATGGTACCTACAAACACCGGCACAAATATTTCGCCGGCGGCCATCATGGCTGCCTTGGTAGAGGTTATTTTTCCTTTGCCCTCGGCAAAAATACGGTGGGTGTTTTCAATTACCACAATAGCATCATCCACAATTATACCCAGCCCAAACAGCAAAGCAAACAACACTATGAAGTTTAACGTTATATGCGAGCCAACTATTAAATCGCCTACCGGTAAGAAAATAAATGCTACGAACATACTTAACGGAACACTTAATGCCACGAAGAAGGCGTTTACCACACCCATAAAAAACATCAATATGATAAGCACAAGCACAAACCCGATAACGATAGAGTTAACCAGGTCGTTGAAAGAACTGCGTGTACGCGTACTCATGTCACCTGTTACATCTATCTTAAGATCGGGGGGAAAGGTAGTGCGCTTCATTTCTGCAACAACACCGCGTACCGTGTCAGATGTTTCAATCAAATTCTCGCCGGAGCGTTTAATGATATTAAGCGTGATTACATTTTTACCATTAAGCCGTGCGTAGCTTTCATTTTCTTTAATTGTGTCTTTAATGGTAGCAATATCCTTAAGATAAACTATGCCGCCGGAAGGGTTGCGCAATACTACGCGCGATATATCGTCTGCTGTTTTAAACTGGCCTTTTAGCTGCACCGTACGCTTCATATCTCCCACCTGCAACAAACCTCCTGATATATCTGCATTTTCACCCTTTACTGCATTTTCAATATCATTAAAAGTAATATTGGCGCTTTGCATCCTTAAATTGTCCACATTAATCTGGAACTCTCTTGTAGGCGCACCCACCATATCAACACGGTTTAACTGGCTTATATCCTCCAGTTTATCTTTCAGGTCGTCGGCAAACTTTTTCAGGCGCACCACATCATAGTCACCGCTTACATTTACGTACATTATCGGCTGGTCGCTTAAATTAACCTGCAGCACGGTGGGGTCTGTTGTAAGGTCGGTTGGCAAATCCTGTTTTGCTTTATCAACCGCGTCTTTTACTTTCTGCAGCGCAACGTCTTTATCTACCTTTGTGTCAAATTCTACAATTATTGCTGAATAATCCTGCTGGGACGTACTGGTAACCTTATTTATTTTTGCTCCTGTTATGCCTTTAATTTGTTTTTCAATCGGCTTGGTTACCAGGTTTTCAATATCTTTTGGCGAGTTGCCTACATACGGCGTTTGCACATAAATGTAGGGTATAACAATATCAGGAAATTGCTCTTTGGGCAATGTAAGAAACTGGTACACACCCATGGCGCTGAGAAACACCATCAGCAGGTAAATGGAAGTTTTATTCTTCACAGCCCAACTGGTGGGCTTAAATTGCTTATGCTCGTCGTCGTATCCTGCCGCGAATTTTGCAATACTGCCTATCATAACATTTTTTTAATCAACTTTAATATCGTTTCATTATCCCGGTTAACATGGCGGTACTACCTGCCAATGGTTAACGGTTGCCCGTCGTACAGGCCCTGGAAACCTTCTGTAATTATATTATCCCCGGCTTCAAGGCCACTAAGTACCTGCACTTTATCTCCATAGGCCTGCCCTATAGTAATTGGTTTCTTTTTCGCTACCAGTTTGCCGTTGGTATTTACAGCCGCATATACAAACTTTCCTTTATCATCTGTTTGCAGTGTATTAACCGGCACTGATAATGCATTGGCTGCAGTATAGTCCTGTATTTTAACATTGGCAATCTGGTTTGGACGCAGGTCTTTGTCAGCCGGTAAATGAACTTCAATGTAGAATGAGCGTGAATTGGGGTCAATTACTTTACCCGCTATGGAAATTTTTGCGGTAATAGTTTTATTAATATCGGGAAAGTTGATAACAACATTGTCGCCCACGTTTACCTTAGTAAGATAATTCTCCGGCACCTGTGCGGTTACCTTTAAATCGGTAGTATTCACGATTTTTATTTGTGGCGTTGGTGCGCTTGCTGTAAATATTTCGCCAACACGTACGTTTACATCTTCCGCAACACCGTTAACATCGCTGTACACATTCGTAAAATCAAGCTGTTCCTGCGCAGACTTCAACTGCGCCTGCGCCTGTTTTAACTGCGATTGCGAATTGTCCATGGCTGTTTTATCCGCATTTAGCTGCACTTCGGTTCCTATTCCCTGGTCAAACAGGTTTTTCCTGCGGCGATACACATCAGCGTAATTATCTGCCAAAGCCTGCGCTGAAGCAACCTGCTGCTGCGCGGCCTTTAAACTTTGCTGCTGCAGCACATCATCCAGTTTTAACAATAACTGGCCTTTATGCACCTCCTGGCCTTTTGTTATGTACAGCGCCTTTACCTGGCCGCCCCCGTTTCTTGGCGTAACATAGCTTATGTTAACCGCTTCTACCTTACCCTGCAAATCAATATAGTGGGTGAAGTTGCCGGCGATTAACGTATCTACTGACACCAATGCTGATTTTTGTGTAGTTGCTGTAGTATCAAGCTTAGCAATATCATCCTGCAGCCTGGCGATATCGTCATTTATTTTTTGCTGAACTTTTTTAAGGCTGTCTAATGTTTCCTTTTTTTGTGCAAGTGTGTCTTTTGGTTGCCCGCCACCGCAAGCAGCCAGAAGCAAACCTGCGGAAATAACCAAAGCCGTGCCTTTCTTTTTCATATTGTTATATTTAATCTTGTAGTTTTAGTATTATTGAAGTTTCCCAATTGCTTTTAAGTAATCAACCCTGGCTACAACTGCATCATACATTGCGCTCACATAGTTTGTTTGCGCAGTTACAAGGTCGGCCTGTGCATTTGTGACTTCAAGGTTTGAGCCTGTGCCCGTTTCGTATTTAAGTTTGGTTTGGTCATATACCTGTTGGGCAAGGTCCATATTTTTCTTTTGGTAGTCAAGCGTTACAATGGCAGACTTAAATGAAGTTTGCGCCTGTACCACATCATTACTTATACTTATCTTAAAATAGTCAAGCTGGTTTTGTGATTGCTGGTACTGCAATTGCGCTTTTTTAAGATTAGCAGCTTTTTCAAAACCATCAAATATTGGGATATTAATATTCAGGCCAATAAACCAGCTTGGAAACCAATCGCCTTTACTAAAGAAGTTGAATGAATTTCTCGCTGCCTGCTCACCGTATGCGCTTGTTAATTTTGCAGTAGGCAAATAAGTATATTTATACCGTTTAACATTATACCGGTTAAGCGTGTTTGCGTATTGTAAAACCTGGTACTCTTTACGATCTGCATAAGACGAATCCCAAGGTTGAAGTATATTATTTTTTATACTGTCTTCAGTCACCTCTTGGATTAAAATCAATGAATCTGTTTCAGGCATGCCTAATAAAAATTTCAGCCCTGCATAGCCATTATCCAGGTTATTTTGGGTTTTTAACTTTAACGTTTGCAGGTTTGCGAGTTGCACCGTTGCCTTGTCAACATCCAGCTTTTCCTGGAAACCATTCTCATACATTGCTTTTGTATCGTGCAACAGTTTATTAGACAAAGCAATATTTGCATCTATTTGCTGCATTTGTGTTTTACCAACAGCAAGCTGGTAATAAATTTTATAAATATTTACTTTTACATTTTCTTCTGTTACTTCTGCGCTTTTTGCTGCATAGTCAAGAGATGCTTTACGCGCCTGCAGCCCGACAAATACTTGCCCGTCAAACAATAGTTGTGAGAGATTTACGGTACCTGACGCATTCCATTTTGTGCCAAAAGCTGCTGCTATAAAACCAAAATCGCCGGGCGATGTTATAGGCTGGCCTGAACCATTTTTTACCCCTTCCTGTTCTAACACTGCATAAGTGGCGGCAGAAATAAAGTTGGGAAAAATCTGCACCGGCACTTTTGGATAATAGTTTGTTGCTGCTGTTGCGCTTAATTGCGGGTAGGCAGCGGCGGTAATGCCCCTGTTTGTCTGCTCCTGTATCTGGTAATCAATCAATGCATTTTTTACCTGCACATTATGGTTATGCGCATAATCAATACATTGCTGAATGGAAAATGCGTGCGTTGTTGACGCCTGCAGTTGCTGCGCCCATACCCTGTTGCTTAACAGGGCCGTTATAGCTATTGTGACTACGCTTATGATTCTTATTTTCTTCATACTGTTACTTTTTTATTGCTGTTTGCTCCTTGTAAATATTTTTCAATAAGTTTTATGCCTTTTGGCGTTGCAATACTGTACATGTATAACAGCCCAAGCTCCCGCGAAACCTCCGTTATAAGGTAACGCCCATGCGGAAAAACGTCCTGGTTAAACATAATAAAGGCAGATTCAATACGGTGTTTGGCCGTAATGTCAATATTAATTTCCGGCCTGTACAGCTTTTCTTTTATGCCGCGCTCCAGGTTTTCATATATTACCTGGTACATGTATTTATTAATGTGGTCGCGCAACTTTTTATGCGCTTTATAATGGTGTTTTTCCAGGTCATACATCATCAGGGGGTTCATTGCCTTAAACATTTCTTCTGTTCCCTCGAACGATATAAATACTTCATGCACAGCATTTTCTGAGCTTTTAAGGTACGTATCGCATTTACATTCGTTTTGCTGTATTTCCTTATCTATCACCCCTTCTACAATTTCGTCCTTATCGGCAAAAAAATGGTAAATGGTTTTTTTTGAAATTCCAAGCTGGCCTGCAATTTCATCCATGGTAACGGAACGGATGCCGTAACGCATAAACAGGTCGGCAGCCTTTAATAAAATTCTCTCCTTCACTTCCATAATGGTAAAATCTGGCCGCAAAACTATGGAAACTTTTTTTGTTATTATAGTTTCCACCAAAAATATTTTATACTTTTTTTGATGAACGGCAACTCACAACTTTGCGGAAGGAAATTTTTTGCTGTTGAATGTTTGGGCGACTATTTAATGACGCTACTGCTTATTTTATTAAAAAAACTATTGTATGACTAACTTAAAACGCCGCAACACCATTAACCTTGCTGTTAGACAATTATTAAAATACTTTTTCCAGGGGCTGGTGGTAATAGTGCCGGCTGGTATAAGCATATACGCGGTACTGTGGCTTTTTAATGCTATTGACAGCATTTTGCCCAACATAATCAGTTATTTCTATCCCGGCTGGCATGAGCCCGGCACTGATACAATTAAACACATACCTGGTGTGGGATTTATTGTGGCTATAGCCTTTGTAATACTCATAGGCAGCATATCCTCATCATTTATAGTAAGTAAAATAATTGACTTTTTCGATGCCATTCTCGAGCGCACCCCCGGCGTTAAGTTTATCTATTCGTCTGTTAAGGATTTCCTGGAAGCATTTTCAGGCAATAAAAAGAAATTTACAAAGCCTGTTTTAGCAAATGTTGACGGCCCGGATGTTTGGCGTATTGGCTTTATAATGCAGGAAGATGCGGTACAGTTTGATTTGATGGAGCATGTTGTGGTGTATATCCCGCTGTCTTACGCCATTACCGGCATTACCTATTTCGTGCCTAAAAAGAATATAAAATTGCTGAATAATATCAATTCAGCAGAAGCTATGAAATTCGCGGTTTCCGGTGGTGTAACACAAGTAGAGTAAATATTTCACAACTGTTTGATTTACAGCATTTTTTGTTAAATTTAGCCCATTTTCACGGCAATTGCATTACTTTGCAACCTCAAAAGGCAAGCAATGCAGATGCATAATTTTAATTCAGGGCCATCTGTACTTCCGCATGAAGTATTGACAGGGGCTTCTGAAAGCATTCTCAACTTTAATAATACCGGTTTATCTATACTTGAAATTGGCCATCGTACCAAATGGTTTGATGATGTGCTTACCGAAGCAATATCGCTGGTTAAAGAACTGATGCAACTGAATGATGAGCACGAAGTGCTGTTTTTGCACGGCGGCGCTACCACGCAATTTATGCAGGTGCCCCTTAACCTGCTTGATGAAGACGAAACGGCCGCTTATTGCGACAATGGCATTTGGGGCGCTAAAGCAATAAAGGAGGCGAAGATTTTTGGCAATGTAAATGTGGTTGCGTCATCAAAAGATAAAAAGCACTCTTACATACCAAAGAATTTTGTAGTTCCGCCCGCAACAAAATACCTGCATTACACTACCAATAATACCGTTGAAGGCACAGAATGGCATGAAATACCCGATACGGATGTGCCGCTGGTAGCGGACATGAGCAGCGATATTTTTTCCCGCCCGCTTAACTACAACAGGTTTGGGCTTATTTATGCCGGCGCACAAAAAAATATGGGCGCCGCTGGTGTAACGCTGGTAGTGGTGAAAAAAGATTTACTGGGTAAAGTAAAACGCCCTATTCCAAACATACTTGATTACAGGGTGCATATTGAGGCAAATTCATTACTGAACACGCCCCCGGTTTTTGCCATTTATGTTTCCCTTTTAACCCTCAGGTGGATAAAAAAGGAAGGCGGCCTGGCTGAAATGGAAAAGAGAAGCAAAGAAAGGGCGAACCTTTTCTATAATACTTTAGACTCCCTGCCCATTTTTACACCAATCGTTGCGCAGGAAGACCGCAGCCTGATGAATGCAACCTTTACCATAAAAGATGAGGCGCTGGAAAACGAGTTTTTAGCTGCCTGCAAGCAAAATGGCATGGTTGGTATAAAGGGACACAGGAGCGTTGGCGGGTTAAGGGTTTCAATGTATAATGCCCTTGCCCTCAGCAGCGTGCAGGCTTTGTGCGATTTAATGACAGATTTCTCAAATAAACATTCATAGTAAATAGCCTTAGAGGCGTTAATTTTAATCTACACTTTATGAGTAACATAAAACCCTTCAAAGCACTAAGGCCACAGCCACAACTTGCCAAACAGGTTGCGAGCAAACCTTATGATGTATTGAGCAGCGCCGAAGCCAAAATTGAGGCGCAGGGCAACCCGGCAACCTTTTTACACATTACCAAAAGCGAAATTGACTTACCCGAAGGCATTGATATACACTCGGAAGAAGTGTATGAAAAAGCAAAACAAAACTTAACAGCCTTTATTAAGCGTGACGTGCTTTTTCGGGATGACAGGGAATGCTATTATATTTACCGCCTTATTATGGATGGCCGCAGCCAAACCGGGCTGGTTTGCCTGAGCAGTGTTGACGATTATGAAAAAGGCCTTGTAAAGAAACATGAACTTACCCGGCCCGATAAAGAAAAAGACCGTATTGACCATATTCAAACCACCGGCGCCCAAACGGGCAATGTGTTCCTGGCCTACAGGAATGTTGCTGCAATAGATGATATAATTGATGCATGGACAAAGAAAGGAGCGGTGTATGATTTTATTGCCGATGATGGTGTACAGCACACAATATGGATTGTGAGTGACAGTGATGTTACTAAAAAAATAACAGTGGCCTTTGAGCAGGAAGTACCCTGCACTTATATTGCCGACGGTCATCACAGGGCTGCATCTGCGGCCAAGGTTAGAAAAGCTTTGGCAGGCGACAAAACTGCCAAAGCCGATTTCTTTCTTACTACCCTCTTCCCTGCTGACCAATTAGCTATTATGGATTACAACCGCGTTGTAAAAACGCTCAACGGTCTTTCAAATAGTGAGTTTTTGGAAGCGTTAAAGGAAAATTTTGAGGTGGAACAGGTTAAAGAAGCGCATAAACCAAAAAACTTGCACGATTTTGGATTGTATATGGCAAAAAAATGGTACAGGCTTACGGCAAAGCCGGGAACATTTACAAATGACCCCATCGGCGTACTGGATGTAACCATTTTACAAAACAATGTGCTGGGCAAGTTGTTAAACATACAAGACCAGCGCACAGATAAAAACATAGATTTTATCGGGGGCATAAGGGGAATGGGTGAATTAAAGAAAAGGGTTGACAGCGGTGAATGGGCGGCAGCGTTTAGCTTATACCCCGTTAGTATTGAGCAGTTGTTCAGCATAGCCGACAGCGGCGAAATAATGCCGCCAAAAAGCACCTGGTTTGAACCCAAACTGCGGGATGGGTTGCTTACTAATTTGATATACGAATAAAAAACCTATGCAAAGAGTTATATTACTGTTCTTGGCCATTGTAACATGCCAAACGTTGTTTGCGCAGTCTGCTGACGATTTACAAAAACTGGCAATGCAACAGGCCCAGGCATCTCATTTTGATTCTGCTTACAAAACACTTGACCTGGCATTACAACAAAAACCCGGTGATATTGAATTGTTAAAGAACCAGGCGTATATATGTGTTTTGAAAAGAGATTTTGAGAACGGGCTTCGTATAGGGCAGGCACTGGTTGCACGCCCTGATGCTGACGAACAATGTTACCAGATATTAGGGATGGTGTATAAGAACCTTGCTGAATACAAAGACGCCGCTAAAATGTACAAAGATGCTTTGCAGAAGTTTCCTAAAAGCGGTGTTTTGTACAGTGAATACGGTGACCTGCTGATGCAGGACAATAACCCGAAGGATGCTATAGGCGCCTGGGAAAAGGGGATTCAGCAAGACCCGAACAACAGCAATAATTATTATTATGCGGCTAAATATTATGCATCCAACAATGGCCTGCTCTGGAGCCTGTTGTACGGTGAAATATTTGTAAATATGGAGAGTTATACCAACCGCACTGCTGAAATAAAACAACTGCTGTACGATGGGTATAAGAACCTCTTCACCGGAACAACATTGGCTGATGCGAATAAGGGAAGTAAAGGCATTGCCAAAGCCATAACCGATGTTTTGCTTAAAGATGCCGAACCTGTTGGCCAGGATACTATCGCCGCCATAACAGATATACGCACAAAATTTATTGTTGACTGGGTTAATTCCGGCAGCGCAAAAAATTATCCCTTCCGGTTATTTGACCTGCACCGCCAGTTAATTGAAAACAAAGGCTTCGCAGCTTATAATGTATGGCTGTTTGGCGAAGCGGCAGATGCCGGTAAATACGAGGCATGGCAAAAAAGCCACCCGGCCGAATGGCAGCAGTGGGACCAGTTACTGCACAGCGTGGTATTTAAAATACCGGCAGGACAATATTATACCAATTAGCCTACCTTAGCTGCCTGCGTTACATATTTTGTTAATAACTGCAGCATGTTGCTATATGACATCGGAAAACCAGCATCTACAAACAGGGTATGTAAAAACGGCCATACGAAATAATGCCGCTTTTATAGAATTTTTTCACCCCCAAAGCAATTCACTTCCCGGCAAATTATTGGCCCAACTGGCCGATGCAATAACCGAAGCAGGGCATAATAAGGGGGTACATGTAATTGTACTGCGTGCCGCGGGTGATAAAGCCTTTTGCGCGGGCGCCTCATTTACCGAGCTTATTGCTATACAGAACGAGAGCGAAGGCCTTGCTTTTTTCAGTGGTTTTGCACAGGTAATTAATGCCATGCGCAAATGCCCTAAATTCATTATTGCGCGCGTACACGGCAAATGTGTTGGTGGCGGCATTGGCCTTGCTGCTGCTGCCGATTATGCCATTGCTGTTGAAGGTGCAGATATAAAACTGAGTGAACTGGCTATTGGCATCGGTCCGTTTGTAATAGGGCCGGCAGTTGAAAGAAAAACCGGTGTATCAGCCTTTTCACAACTGGGCATTAATGCAACGCAATGGCAGGATGCAGGCTGGGCGCATTTAAAGGGGCTGTATGCCGAACTGCACACTACTATAGAGAGTATGGATGAGGCGATTGACAATCTTTCAGGCATGCTTTCACGCTCAAACCCCGAAGCTATGGCTGCCATGAAAAAAATGTTTTGGCAGGGTACGGAGCATTGGGATGATTTGCTGCACGAACGTGCAGCCACCAGCGGCAAATTAATATTAAGTGATTTTAGCAGGCAGGCAATTGAAGCATTTAAAAGCAAAGGAAAATAATCGCCGTTTTATATTACTCCTCTTTAAATCTGCAATAAAGTATTAATTTCCTTCTTTAAATCCAAAACTACTTGCCATGATAGTTGTGCAGCTTATCATTTTATTGGCGATGATTCTTATTGGTTCCCGTCTTAAAGGCATTGGCCTTGGTGTGATGGGCATGGTGGGCCTGTTGATATTCATCTTTATTTTTCACATGCACCCCACCGAACCGCCCTTAGATGTTATGCTGATAATAATGGCTGTTGTTACTACCGGCGCTGCTATGCAGGCTGCCGGCGGGCTTGATTACTTAGTAAACATTGCGGAACGCATTATACGCAGTAACCCTGCAAGAGTTACCTTATACGCGCCGTTCACAGTTTTCTTCCTGTGCCTTTTTGCCGGCACTTCCCATATAGTATATTCCGTATTGCCCATCATTGCAGAAGTATCTGCAAAAAAAAGAATACGCCCTGAAAGGCCTATGAGCATTTCCATCATAGCATCGCACATTGCGCTTACAGGCAGCCCCATGAGCGCCTGTACTGCTGCATTGGCTGGTATTTTGGCTTATGCAGGCGCTGCAGGGGACATTATGAAAATATGCATACCGGCATGTTTAATTGGTGTATTAGCCGGCGCCATTTCTGTATGGAAGATGGGTAAAGAGCTGCATGAAGACCCGGAGTTTTTGGAGAAGATGAAAGACCCGATGTTTGCCGCGTCAGTGGATGCGGGTGAAGCGGGTATAAAAAAATCAGTAAAGCCGGGAGCGAAAACCGCGGTATTCATTTTCGGTATGACTATTTTGCTGGTGGTGATGTTTGGCATATTTCCCGGCCTTATACCAATAACGCATGCAGGGGCGGCCAATATGATGATAAACGCGGATGCCACGTTAAAAATGCCCACAGTTATTATATTGCTGGCGCTGTCTGCTACTGCTATTATTATTCTTGCAACAAAAACAAAAACGGTTGAAGTGGCAAAATCAAGCCTGTTTACAGCTATGGGCACCGCAAGTATCTGCGTTTTTGGCGTGGTGTGGATGAGCAGCACTTTTATTGCCAATAACCAGGATGTTATAACACATATTTTTGGCGACATAGCCAAACAATACCCGTGGACATTTGCTATTGCTATTTTTATAATGGGCGCATTTATTTTCAGCCAGGCCGGTACCACCAAAACCATGATGCCGCTGGCTATAACGCTGGGCATAGCGAGCCCTGCATTAATTGCCATGTTCCCTGCGGTAAACAGCGATTTTGTTTTACCGGGCTACCCTACCTTACTGGCCGCTGTTGACTTTGACAGAACGGGCACTACTAAAATAGGCAAGAATATTTTAAACCATAGCTTTCTGCGGCCAGGCATAGTAGCCATTGTAGTAGCCATAGCGGCGGGGTTTGCATTGGAAGCCTTTTTGATGAAATAAAGATTAATATATGACCTATTCCGCAGAAGATTTCTGGACCTGGTTTAAAGCCAATAATAAAGCATATCTTTTCTTAGACGAAGTTGATGAAGAGGTAAGAGAAGAATTAATGTCCTCCTTTTTAACAGAACTGCATAAATATTGCGCGAACCTTTATTTTCAGATAAGCGGCAACGCAAACGAGGCGCCCGAGATAGTGATTACCGCAGATGGCGACATTGAATATTTTGATAAAGTGGAGGAATTATTAAGCAAATCACCCGGTATTAAAGAATGGAAATTTACCGCTTTCAAACAACCTATCGCCGGTCATTTTAATATTGTGTGGGAAGGAATTGAAGTGAGTACAGAGAATATGTGGTTTATTCCATTGTTTAGTGCGGAAGCCGCAGAGCTTGGGCTGCGCATCTGCTTAAGGGGGCATGAAGATTTAAGCGATGATGACACATTGTTAAATGCAATGTATGTAATGCTCGACACTATTCTTGGGGAGAAAAATTTTGCACTAAATATCGGCTATGTCGAAATTCAGCCTTACACGGAGGAAGCAGAAGATGAGGCATACCCAATTCTGGAGTTGCCGGGTTATTTGGATGAACATACGCGTACAATAAAAAATTAGCCAGGGTTCACCATGTTTCAAACATTTACCGAAGCCACATTACCGGGGTATTGCGATGCACTTGCTGGCGGTGATGAACACCTCAGGGCCATCATCATGCAACATGGTTACCCACCCTTCTGGAGCAGGGCAGCGACATTTTCAACGCTGGTGCATATTATACTGGAGCAGCAGGTTTCGCTTGCTTCAGCCAAGGCTGCTTTTTTAAAATTACAGGAAAAAATAGGGCATATTGAACCCCGAAAGGTGCTGGCGCTTACCGATGAGGAAATGAAGGCCTGTTACTTTAGCAGGCAAAAAATAATCTATACCCGGCATCTCGCCCATGCGGTATTGAATAAGGAAATTGTGATAGAAGATTTGGAGAGAATGGGCAATGAAGAGATAAGAATACTGATGAAAAAATTAAATGGCATCGGCGACTGGACGGTGGATGTTGTACTGATGATGGTATTACACCGTAACGATGTTTTTCCGCCCGGCGATATTGCGTTGATGAAAAGTATTAAAGAAGTAAAAAGCTTACCCGCAGAAACGCCTAAAGAAGCGTTGATGCAAATAGCCGAAGCATGGCGGCCCTGCAGAACAATTGCCGCTTTTTTATTGTGGCACGCGTATATTAAAAAAAGAAACCTGAAGTTTTAAAAACTTCTATGTTTTCGATTGAAGATTCTGCCGGTTTTCTTTGTACTGGTGCTCTAAACCAACGGCAAATTATAAATCATCATATTCGTACAGCGGGTCAATGGGTGAGTTGGCATCCATATCAAAAACCGGCTTTATAATCCCATCGCTTAAGCCATATACCCAGCCATGTAAATGCGGGCGGTTATCATTTTTCCATGCCCGTTGTATGATGGATGTTTTTGCCAGGTGCATCAGTTGTTCTTTAACATTTAATTCAACAAGGCGGTTAGTCCTTGCTTCTTCATCATTAATCGCTTCCAGTTCATCTTTATACAGCCGGTACACGTCTTTTATGTTGCGCAGCCACATGTTAAGCACTTGTTTGTAATCGTGGTTGGTCATGGCAGCCTTAATACCGCCGCAGCCATAATGGCCGCAAACAATTACATGCTCCACCTTAAGGTGTTCAACCGCAAACTCCAGTACACTTAAAAGGTTAACATCAGTATGTATTACAAGGTTGGCAATATTGCGATGTACAAAAATTTCACCGGGTTGCGTGCCTGTAATTTTATCTGCCGGCACACGGCTGTCGCTGCAACCTATCCATAAAAATTTAGGCGTTTGCAAACGTGCAAGCCGCTCAAAATACCCGGGGTCATCCGACACCATTCCTGCTGCCCATGCTTTGTTATCATTCAGTAATTTGTCGTAAGGCTGTTGCATCAATATCAATTTCAGTATATAAAAAAATTCGTTATTAAGGTAACGGCGGTACACCCGTTTATATGTCATTTTCAGCGCTATATATTTAACCCGCCGCAGGCACTTAATACCTGGCCTGTAATATAGCTGCTCATATTGCTGGCTAAAAACAAAGTAGTGTCGGCTATTTCTTCCGCTTTGCCAAAACGCCCCAGCGGAATCTTCTTTAAAAACTCATCGGCGCCGCTGCCTTCTTTCAGGTAATGCGTCATGTCAGTTTCAATAAAGCCCGGGGCTATGGCATTGCAGCGTATGTTACGGCTGCCAAGCTCCTTAGCCACAGATTTTGTAAAGCCAATAATACCCGCCTTGCTGGCTGCATAGCTTGCCTGTCCTGCATTACCGCTAACACCCACTATGCTGCTCATATTAATAATGCTGCCTGCCTTAGCTTTCATCATCGGGCGAATAACCTGCTTTGTCATATTAAATACACTTTTCAGGTTCGTTGTCATTACTTCGTCCCACTGGTCGGCCGTAAGGCGCAGCAAAAGGTTATCCTTGCTTATGCCTGCATTGTTAACACAAACATCTACCGTACCAAATTCTTTCAGCACATCGGCCACAAAGGTTTCGCATTGCGCAAAATCACCGGCATTACTTTTATAGGCTTTTGCTTTTACGCCAAGCGCCTGCAACCGGGCTTCAAGACCTGCAGCTTTTTCGGCGCTGCTGTCGCTTACATACGTAAATGCTACATGGCTGCCATGTTCTGCAAGCTTTAAGGCAATAGCTGCGCCAATGCCACGGGCTGCACCTGTTACTATCGAAACTTTTCCGGCTAATAGTTGCATGATGGTTGTTATTGTACCGGCAAATGTATATAAATTGAACTTCGTTGTGTCACTCACTGCAACTTTTTATCGCTGCCCGGCCTGTTGCTTATAATACACATTCATTATTATTTTGCATTAGCGGGTGGTCGTTAATGCCGTTTCATTTTATTTCATACATTACAAAAATTTTAAAACCAGCACTTATGAGCGTACAATGGCAGGGTGTTTTTCCCGCTGTTACCACCAAGTTTACGGGGGACGGTCAATTAGATATTGAGATGTTTATTAAGGGCATACAGGCACAGGTTGATGCAGGTGTGCATGGCATTGTGCTTGGCGGTACGCTGGGAGAATCCAGCGTATTGACTTCCGCAGAAAAAGAGGTATTGGTGAAAACGACGTTAGAGACAGTAAGCGGTAAAGTGCCTGTTATTTTGAATATTGCAGAAGGCTCAACAACGGTTGCAGTGCAGGAAGCGCTGAACGCGGAAAAATGGGGCGCTGCGGGGTTAATGCTGCTGCCGCCTATGCGTTACAAAGCTGATGACCGGGAAACAGTTACCTACTTTAAAACTATAGCCGCAGCTACACCCCTGCCTATAATGATTTATAATAACCCGGTGGATTATAAAATTGAAGTTACCCCTGACATGTTTGAACAGCTTGCTGAATGCCCCACCATACAGGCCGTAAAAGAATCAACCCGCGACGTTACCAACGTTACGCGCATGATAAACCGTTTTGGCGACCGCTTCAGTATTTTATGCGGCGTTGATACCATTGCCATGGAAGAACTGCTTTTAGGCGCTAATGGGTGGGTGGCGGGGCTTGTGTGCGCCTTTCCTAAAGAAACGGTGGCTATTTACAACCTTACAAAAGCAGGACGTATCAGCGAAGCTGCTGCTATTTACCGATGGTTTATGCCATTGCTTGAAATGGATATTCATCCCAAACTCGTGCAGTATATTAAACTATGCGAAAGCGAAACAGGCGTTGGAACGGAGTTTGTGCGGCCGCCACGGTTAACATTAGTGGGTGCAGAACGGGAGAGGATACTGGGCATAATACATAAGGCACTGAAGACAAGGCCGCAGCTATAGCATAGACAGAACACACCAAAAAAAAACTATTTCAACCTTTCGGGGTTTTTACATCACCTGTGCACCCTTTCATACACAATTACTTCTTTAGTGTTGCCGCTGGTGGTTGTTTGTGTAAATGAATTACGGCCTGTGAAAATAATATCCAGGTTAAACGTTTTACCAACTACCCCGGATGTATTTGCGGCTGTTACTGTTTCAGTGAGGGCGCTGCCGTTGAGTGTAAAAGTGCCCCAGGAAACATAAGTACGTGATATATTCTTTCCACTTCCTTTGTCAAATTCGCCGTAAGCAAACTGGCCCGCATAAAATGCTTTATACTGCACATCACTCCAGTGCACGGTATCTTTACCAACGATGGAATAAGCGGAAACCTGTTTCCAAACACCGTCCAGCGGCGAAGCTGCTGCGTTGCCCACCGATGCAAATTCCTGTGTAAAATGAAGAGAGTCTTTGCCCTGCGCCGCAGTAGCTATTACCTGTGTGTACCCTGCAGGCGCTTTTACAATGCCAACCGTATCGGGAAAAGTATTTACATTTTCAGCAGTATCACCGGCGCTGTACACTATATCTTCCATCAACTCATTTCCATCAATTGTATAATACCCTGCGCCAAAAGCGCCAACAGAGTCCGCGGGGTTTATGTGTGTGTACATTACCATGCTGTCTGTATAAATTTTAAGCTGCTTTTGCTGTGTGTCGGCAGTGTCAATGTTGGTACCCTTAAAAGATTGGGACGTCATATTGTATACGCCCTGCATATCAACGCCCGGCTGCTTCTGGGCGCAACCAGCCACGATTAATGTGGACACAATGAAACAAAATTTTTGCATAGCGCGGTAAAGATAGAGCAACCAAAGCATGCAAGTACTATGTACTCCTGTTTATAATATTTCAACATAGCCATCTGTTCCGTTTACGCGTATGCGCTGCCCGTCTTTAATAAGGGTGGTAGCATTCTCTACACCCACAACTGCCGGCAAGCCGTATTCACGGGCAATAACGGCCCCGTGTGTCATCAGGCCGCCAACCTCTGTAACCAGGCCTTTTATCGAAACAAACAAAGGCGTCCAACTGGGGTCGGTAAAGGTTGTAACCAATATATCCCCTTTCTCCAGTTTAGCTTCGCTCATATTTACAATAACACGTGCCCGCCCCTCCGTAATACCGGATGAAACAGCCAGCCCCACAATGGCCGCGGCGGGCAGGTTTTCCCTGTTATACTTGCCTGTAATTATTTCGCCGTCAGATGTTATAACACGCGGAGGGTTTAGCTTTTCAAATAATGTATGCTCATCTTTACGGGAGTTGATGAGACGATAGTCAACTTCATTTGTGTGTACTGCTTCGCGGAGTTCTTCAAACGTGAGGTAGTATATATCTTCCTTCTCGTGAATAACATTGGCCTGTACCATCCATCCGGCTTCTTTTAGTAAGGCCTGTTTGTAAATGAATGAATGGCTAACAATGCTGTATTTTGGGTACTCCCTATAACCGATGAAATTGCGCAGCAGGCTTATAGCCCGTTTTGCTGCTTCAGCTTTTTGCTCACCACCCGGCAATTGCTTCAGTCTTTGCAATAATTCCTGCTCTTTGTTTAGTGCCCCTTTTAACCCTTCCTCAAACTTTCGCTTAGCAGCGCCAGGCTCAAAGTTTTTGATATTCGTAAGAATAATAGGTATGAGAGCAGTTGGTTGCTCGCTCCAGCGGGGTTTAGTAATATCAATTTCACCGGGACAGCGCATACCATACTTATCCAGGAAAGCATCAATAGCTTCCCTCGTTTCCAGGCCGCCTTTAAACTTCACCAGTTCATTTAAAAAGTCGTCATTCTTTGTTTGTTCTAAAAAATTAATTATTGCGGTATAGGGCCGTATTACATCTGCAACATCCAATAAAGCAAGGCCCATTTCTGAAGTGATATTGCCCGGTGCAGATTGGGTAAGTGTATCAGCCACGTTTTTTTCACCCAGCCACTCCATCATTTTTTCATTCAACCATGCCGCGGCATTAATGGCTGCCATGATAGCACCCATATTTTCGGGAACACGCATCATCTTTTTTAATTGCTGTATATCCTCAATAATGAAATCAAGTAATTCTGTTCCCTGTTTGTCCCTGATGTTTTGCTTTAACGCGTCCACCAGGGCTTCACTGCGGCCAACCAGCCCGGCAACAATCGCGGGGTCATTTTCCATTTGTGAATGAAATTCGGAAGACGTGGCAACACTATTACTCTTCGCGGCGCTTTGTTTGTTATCCCCTGGCAACGATGGCACAAAATCTCCGCGTTTAATAAGGGTAACAAGCGCGTCTTTTAACAATGGGTCATGCTGCCCCATGGCATGTAAAAGCATCTCCCTGCCTGTGGCTGAACCCAGTTCAGGCGTAACATCCACGAACAACCTGCCACCTGCTTTAGCCATGTAGCGTGTGGCTGTTAACTGCCATAAAGACAAGCCCAATGGTTTCATAGGGTCAGTCATCATTTGCTGGTGGCCAACAGATATGTACACGTGCTTCTCTTCATCGTTTGTTTCGGGAACGGGGAATAAAGTAGTAACCGGCCTGCTCTGCACAATATAAAATGTATCATCCGCCAGGCACCATTCAATGTCCTGCGGGCTACCGAAATGCTTTTCTATTTTCCTGCCAATATTTTCAAGTTCTACTACCTGTTCATCTTTCAACGATGCTTTTTCCTGCAGCGCCGGGTCAACTTCCTTTTGTATTGTGCCACCCCGGTGTAAGGCATAAACAGCCAGCTTTTTGGCGGATATTTTTTTATCTATAACCTTGCCATCACGCACTTTATAGTTGTCGGCGTTCACAAGGCCAGACACCAGCGCTTCGCCAAGACCAAAACTTGCATCCACAGACAAAACTTTCCTGTTACCGTTTATAGGGTCGGCGGTGAACATAATTCCTGCCACCTGCGGAAACACCATTTTTTGAACAATTACAGAGAGTTGCACTTTATGATGGCTAAAGCCGTTTTGTATGCGGTAGGTTACTGCTCTTTCTGTAAAAAGAGAAGCCCAGCATTTACTGATGTGATGCAGGATTTCCTCCATTCCAACAATATTCAGGTAGGTGTCCTGTTGCCCTGCGAAAGATGCGGAGGGCAGGTCTTCCGCTGTGGCGCTGGAGCGTATGGCAAATGCAATCCCTTTACCAGAGCCAGAGAGAAAGCTGGTTACCTGTTCACTAATATCTGCGGGTATAGCAATGCCCTCAATAACCTTGCGGATTTCACTGCTGAGTTCAGCAATCTCCCGTCTGTCTTCCGCCTTTAAATGGGATAAACGCTCCACCAGTTTTTTGAGTAATGGCGATTGGCCAATAATTCTTTTATACGCTTCAGTGGTAATGCAAAATCCACCCGGTACAGTAATTCCTTCAATGTTGTTCAATTCACCAAGATTGGCTCCCTTGCCCCCAACCATTGCAAGCATTGTTTTGTCAACATCCCTTAACCCAAGTATGCAGCCGCTTGTGTTCATTTACTTTTGTTTTGCGTACTTATTTATTGTTGAGTTTAGCGGTTATTTCAGCCATTATTTCAATTGACTTAGCAAAATAGCTTTCAATGATTTTTATTTCTTCTTCTGAAAACGAAGCGCTAAGCTTTTCTGATTTATTCCGGAAGTCTTTATACAGGGGTGCAAAAAGCGCCATGATATTTTCTGTATTTGATTTAATGATAACCTTGCGCCTGTCGTCTTTTGCAAATTGCCTTTTCACCAGTTTCTTTTTCTCAAACCTGTCAATTAAACCTGTGACCGCGCCTGTGGTTAAGCCTGTTAAATTTGAAAGCTCACCCGCTGTCATTTCACCTTTTACCAGCAAGAAGCCTAAATACTTATGGTCAGTTCCCGGCAGCCCGGCCTTACGTGCCACCACTTCATGCATCCGGATGGAAGTGTACGCGTATTGCTGGGTTAACTTTCTCATCTCATTTATATCTCTCATAAAATATCTTGTTAACTGATTATCTTAGTAACAAAGATAATATTGCTGACTTTATAGAACATGGTTATTTCGGTATATTTTTTTGTCACAATAATGATAAGCGCTGAAACGTTTTTTTACAAACGAAAATGATTTTTTTGGCGGGAGGGGATAAGATTAGTGAAAATTAAAAGGCTACCCGCGTTACGCGAATAGCCTTATTACAGCAGTTAATTACGTTTTATTGCAGAGAGGAAGGGATTCGAACCCTCGATACGCTTTCACGTATACACACTTTCCAGGCGTGCTCCTTCAACCACTCGGACACCTCTCTGTATACTTTTACGGGGCTGCAAAAATAATCGTTACAAAATTATTGTTTGAATATTTTTTCTGCGTTGGCGCTGGTTATTTCAGCCACCTCTTCAGCCGCTATATTTTTAACATCGGCCAGCTTTTGCACAATATACTGCAGGTAACTGCTTTCATTTCGCTTTCCGCGAAACGGCACCGGCGTAAGGTAAGGCGCGTCTGTTTCCAGCACCAGGTACTTCAAGTCAATGTTTTGTACCGCTTCCGCAAGGCCGCTGTTCTTGTAAGTAATTACGCCGCCAATGCCCAATAAAAAGCCCATGGCGGTAATTTCCTGCGCATCAGCTTCAGTGCCGCTAAAACAGTGAAAAATGCCGCGTAAACCTTTTGCAGCAAATGGTTTTACAGCGTCAATCGTTTCCTGCATAGCGTTACGGGTATGTATTACAATGGGCATATTCCGTTGCAAAGCCCAGCCCATTTGGATATTAAAAGCATCGTATTGCTGCGCGGTAAAGGTTTTGTCCCAGTAAAAATCAAGCCCTATCTCGCCTATTGCCGCAAAAGGCCTTTTATTCAACCATTCTTCCGCCAACCTTAATTCTTCCATAAAATTGCCGTCTACCGAACAGGGGTGTAATCCCATCATAGCAAAACACCTGTCTTTATAACGCTCTTCAAAAGCAAGCATATCCGCAATAACCGTACTGTCAATAGCCGGTAAATAAAATTTTTGCACCCCTGCCAATGCGGCCCTTTGCATTACTGCATCAACATCATTTTTAAATTGATTACCGTACAAATGGCAGTGTGAATCTATCATCCTCATAAAAAAAATTGAATAGCAAAAATCGCTTACAAAATTTAAAAGCAGCATTTTTTTAACAACCGGTTAAACTTTCATTAACACAAAATGTCTGTTATAGCATCACCAAATTTTAAAACCACGTCATGAAAACAATACAAATTTTATCAGCAACAGGCATTGTATTGCTAAGTGCAGCAATCATTTTTACAGCCTGCCAAAAGTCGTCAACCGATACCTCTGCAAACAGCATAAGCACGCAGGATGTTGCAGCATTGCAAACATCCGCAACCGCGGATGATGAAACCGACAATATCTATAACGACGTTGCCGCCAATGTACTTGGCGTAAATGATGATGCCGGGATAGGAGCGGGCGTGGGAGTTTTCTTTGCTTCGCCCGGACAAGCTAACGGCACTACCGTTAGCCAGTTTGGAAATGGTGAAGATTCCGTTGGCCGTTGCTATACCGTAACTATTGACCCGGTACGCGTGGGTGTTTTCCCAAAAACCATAACCATTGACTTTGGCAGCGGCTGTACCGGCCGGGACGGACATACCCGGCGTGGCAAAATTATTACTGTTTACACTGGCCACTTGGTAGATGCAGGCAGCAAAGCCACTACCAGTTTTGACGGCTTTTATTTTGACAGCCTGAAAGTAGAAGGAAGCTTTTCCATTCAGAACACCAGTACTGCGACTGCCCTGTCGTTTACCACAACTGTTACCAACGGCAAGCTTACCGCCCCTTCAGGCGATTACATTGAAATTAACAGGAACCATACCTGGACACAAACCGCCGGTATGGATACGCCCCATAACCCCCTGGATGATGTTTTCAGTATTACAGGCAGTTCAAGCGGCACCGCGCAAATTGCCGGGGTTACCGCCCAATGGACAACTAATATAACCCAGCCGGTTATACGCAAATTAACCTGCCGCTGGCGGGTTGCCGGCCAGGTAACTATTACCCGCAATGATAAAACGGCGGTACTTGATTATGGTAACGGTGACTGCGATAATAAGGCGACGGTTACCATCAATTCCCGGGTATATAATATCATCCTGCACTAAAAAATTTAAGGAATATTAAAGTTGGTTTTAACAGGATTTAGACTTACTTTTGATAAGTTTTCATAGGGTACGGATTAAAAACGGGCTGAGGTTTCCACCTTGGCCTTTCTTTTTTTATCACCTTTCCTGCTCATTTTCAGCCATTTGCAGGGCCTTAAAAACATATCCTTTTTCAGTGAAATGTTCCAGCACTTTTGGCAGGGCAAAAGCCATCCGCTGGTATGCTTTGGCACTATCGTGAAAAACGACAATACTGCCTGCACCTGTGTGTTTAACTACATTTTGCAGGCACTGTTGCGGGCTTATGGCTGTGTCAAAATCACCGCTCAATACTGTCCACATAATAATACTAAAAGGTGTTGCCACCTGCTGAAGCAGTTTGGCCTGGAATTTTTTTATTCTTCCGTATGGTGGCCTGAAAAGGTTTGACCGTATATGCTTTGCTGCCTGCGCTATATTTTGCAGGTAGGCTTCGTCCCCGGTTTTCCAGCCATCCAGGTGATTGAAGGTATGATTGCCCACTGCATGGCCCTGCTGTAAAATATCGTTATAGATAGATGGGTTTTTAACCACGTTATCACCAATACAAAAAAAAGTAGCCTTTGCATGGTATTGCTGTAAAAGCCGTAATACAAGCGGGGTGGCGGTTTCGTGCGGGCCGTCGTCAAAGGTCAGGTAAATAGTTTTTTCCTCCGCGGGTATGTTCCATACCAGTGAAGGATATATTTTTTTTAACCACCAGGGTGTTTTAATTAAATAAAACATACAACAAATGTACACAATGCACACGCGGCATATTAATTAATTCAAGTTGCCAGTTAATTGGTGAGTTTATTAAGCGTAAAAGCTAAAATAAACATCACCAGTTTTATCAGGAACCCTTTAAAGGTTACTGCATGTATTTTTCTTAAGAACAAAGCCTTTATTTCGCTAAA
>DASZPM010000021.1:0-107086 GCA_035550215.1 Chitinophagaceae bacterium
CGGTCATCATTATATGGACAGCGGTGGCGGCTTTCTTAAAACCACAGGCGGCGGTATTGGCCCAGGCGCCCGGGTCTCTAAAACCGCCTGTGTCTGCCGAGTTGAGGGCAAAAGGCGCGTGGCTTAAAAGAAGTATGGAAGTAAAAAGGTATTACGAGTACCCGGAGTTAAGTTTAAATTCCCTTGCTGAAAAACTCAGCATGCACTCCCATGAGTTATCTAAGGTCATCAATACCGTATTCAAAAAAAGCTTCAATGACTTTATTAATGAATACAGGGTTAAGGATGTAGTGGCAAAAATGCAGGACCCTGCATATGATAATATAACCTTGCTGGGTATTGCTTATGATGCCGGGTTTAACTCAAAATCCACCTTTAATCGCACTTTCAGGCAAATGACAGGCAAAAGCGCGGCTGAATTTAAAAATAACCTTGAAAAAGTTGGCCCACCTTATCATTTGGGCCTCCCGTCCCGGCCTGCAGCGGTAATTTCAAATCATGAAACCACATCTAAGTGGAATGAAGTGAAATTAAACCGTAATTATATGTTTAGAAATTATGTAAAGGTTGCGTGGAGAAATCTTGTTAAGAACAAAGTATCTTCATTCATTAACATTTGCGGGCTTACTGTTGGTATGGCCGTTGCCATACTCATCGGCCTGTGGATATGGGATGAACTCTCATTTGACAAATACCATGAAAACTATGAAAGTATTGTGCGGGTAATGCAAAACCAAACAGCTAACGGCGAAGTTAATACGCTAAAAGCCATGCCCCAGCCCGTTGCGTATACACTCAGGCAATCTTATTCCAGCGATTTTAAATACGTTGTACTGTCATCCTGGACAAACCCGCACCTTATTGCCTTTAATGGAAAGACAATACCTGTGCCGGGAAGCTATATGGAACGGGAAGCCCCTGATATGCTTACCCTGGAGATGGCCAAAGGCACCCGTGATGCTTTAAAAGACCCCACAGCAATGCTGTTGTCAGAATCGGCATCCAGGGCTGTTTTTGGTGATGACGACCCGCTTGGGAAAATTGTGAGGCTTGACGGAGTGCCATTAAAGGTGGCAGGCATTTACCATGATATTCCCCTTAATACAAGCTTTCATAACCTGGGCTTTATTGCGCCATGGGAAGTATTTGCCAGTGACGACGATGTAAGCGATAATAAGACCAACTGGAACGCCAACTCCTACCAAATTTTTGCACAGGTGACTGATTCAAAAAATATTGGGCCGATTTCAGAAAAAATCAAGGACATTAAGCTTCGCAATACAGGTAAGGAGGGCAATCCCCAAATATTTCTTTTCCCAATGAGCCGCTGGCATTTATATGCTGAGTTTAAGAACGGCATGAATACAGGCGGAAACATTGCGTATGTGTGGCTATTCGGCATTACCGGTATTTTTGTGCTGCTGCTGGCAGGCATAAATTTTATGAACCTGAGCACAGCGCAAAGTGAAAAGCGGGGCAAGGAGGTAGGCGTAAGAAAGGCAATAGGCTCGTCAAGAGGGCAACTGGTATGGCAATTTTTAAGTGAGTCGTTATTGGTAGCCATACTCGCTTTTGTTACAGCATTGGTTTTGGTACAACTATCACTGCCGTATTTTAATTCGCTAACGGGCAAACAAATAGCCATTGCATGGTTAAACCCGTGGCTTTGGCTGCTGGGTACAGGCTTTGCTGTTATAAGCGGGTTGCTTGCAGGCAGTTATCCCGCTTTTTATCTTTCATCCTTCCGTCCATTAAAAGTATTAAAGGGCACTTTTAAGGCAGGCAAGCAATCAGGTATGCCGCGTAAGGTGCTTATTGTTGTTCAATTCACCTTTTCAGTGGCTATGATAATCGGTACCGTGGTTGTGCTGCGGCAGGTGCAGTTTGCTAAAAACCGCCCTGTTGGTTATGGCCCGGCGGGATTGATTATGCTGCGTATGTACACCGGCGACCTGAATAAGAACATCAATGCTTTTACGAACGACCTTTTGCAAACCCGCCTGGTGACTGAAGTTGCAACATCCGGAAACCAGGTAACAAAAGGAAGCGGCTCGGCCGGTGGTTTTGACTGGCCGGGAAAAACCCCAAACCATCCGGATGAGTTTGCCACTTTTGCTGTATCGCCGCTATATGGAAAAACGGTGAACTGGCAAGTTATAAGCGGCAGGGACTTTTCACCTGCATTTCCTTCAGATTCAAGCGGCCTTGTATTAAACCAGGCGGCGGTAAATTACATGGGCGTTAAAAACCCCATTGGGCAGGTTATAAGCTGGGGGGATACTAAATACACCGTATTGGGAGTAACAAAAGACATGATTGTTGAATCACCATATGAACCCATAAAACCCACCGTTTTTTATATAACTAAATGGCCGGGCGTTGTAAACATACGCATAAGCTCCGCAGCAAGTACAAGCACCGCTATAAGCACGATAGAAGCTATTTGTAAAAAGTATGCACCGGCAGACCCGTTCGACTACAAATTTGCCGACCAGGAATATGCACAGAAATTTGAGGATGAGGTGCGGATAGGCACGCTGGCCAGTTTTTTTGCCGGACTTGCAATATTTATCAGTTGTCTTGGGCTGTTTGGCCTGGCATCATTTATCGCCGAGCAACGCAAAAAAGAAATTGGCATACGCAAGGTATTAGGCGCATCAACCTACAGGTTATGGCAAATGCTTTCGAAGGAATTTGCATTGCTGGTAGTCATTTCCTGCGTTATTGCCATACCATTAGCCTGGTATTACCTGCATAGCTGGTTGCAGCAGTACGAGTATAGAACATCTATGTCAGTATGGATATTTGCTGCATCAGGTGCCGGTGCATTGGTTGTAACGTTAATCACAGTTAGCTTTCAATCAATAAAAGCCGCCCTTGCCAACCCGGTGAAGAGTTTACGAAGCGAATGAAGATATGAAGCGCCCACTGGCCTGTTTACAGGCATAATTGGAGAGGCGCAATCACATTATTGCTGTAAATAAGTATGCAGTTTTAGCGGGAGGAAAGTAATACATTGGTTGCTTTTGCTTGCCAACCCAAAAAACGAACAGCCTGACCATAGCCAGGGCAGTGCTGGCCAACCCGGTGAAGAGCCTGCGGCGGGGGTGACAATGTTCAGGGCAGGGGCATTTTTTTTGCCAGGAGCTTTTTTACAAAATCTTTTTCTGTCTTAAAATTTGTGAGGTCAAGCGCCTTTGTAAAATGCAGGCTGCTTTTGTCATGTTCATTTTCCAGTAAATACAGTTTGCCCAATGCAGCATGCAGTAAATAAGACTTTTCCAGGAAGGTTTTTTGCAGCCCGTGCAGTACTTCAAAAGCTGTTTGTTTATGCGAGGCATAATACAAGGCAATGGCATGATTAAGCTCAATAAAAGGATTGGGATTATTTTGCAATATCCGGCTGTACAATTGTTCAATGGTTGCCCAATCGGTATCTGCAAAACTTTTTGCATGGCAATGCAGGCAGGCGATTGCTGCCTCGTAATGATAGGAGGAAAGGTTCCCGGTTTCAGCCTGGCGGAGGTAATAGCTGCCTAATGCGATAAGGCTGCCGTTCCACAAACCCCGGTCCTGTTCTGCAAGGTCCAATAACCCGCCACCTGGTGCAAGCCTTGCGTTAAGCCTTGCCGCGTTAAACAATAACAGCGCATACAAGGCGGTGGTTTCGCTGTTACAGATATGGTTGTCCAGTAAACATTTCATCATTATAAGGCTTTCTTCACAAAGTTCCTGCCGTATAATCTCTTTTCCGCTTCCCGCCCTATAGCCTTCGTTAAATACCAGGTAGATTATTTTGTGCACCACAGCCAGCCTTGCTTTTAATTGCAGCGGCGCCGGCGCTTTCAAAAAAATGTTCTCCATCCTTATCCGTTCCTTTGCCCTCGCAAGTGTTTTGTCAATGCCGTCAACCGTCATGCCCAAGGCTTTAGCTATTGATTCCGCCCTCAGGTTTACCACGTACTTCAGCGTAACCACTACCTGCATTTTAGCCGAGAGCCGCGGGTGGGCGCATGCAAACAATAACTGCATTTTACTGTCGTCAAAAACACCTTCATCCGCGCCTGTTTCTTCGTTAATGGCACCATCTTCTTCAAAAGGGTTTTTGAACGTTTTGTGCTTTTTAAGCGCATTGATAGCATTGTTCCTGCAAACCCTGTACATCCAGCCGGCCGGGTTATCGGGGATGCCATTATCCTTCCATACAGCAAGCGCTGCATAAAAGGCATCCTGCACCAGGTCTTCAGCCGTTTCAAGATCTATGTCCCTTGAAAACTGGAGCATGGCGGTTACCATTTTTCCAAAATGAGTCTTGTACAGTTTGTCAACTGCCTGTTGCTCTTGGTCCATCGCCTATCTCCCTTATATCTTTTACACCCATAAGTGGCCGCACCTCGATAGCCATATCCCCTCTTTGCACGATGGGGCAGGTTTGGGCGATTGAAACAGCCTCATGAATATCCTTTGCTTCAACAGATATAAACCCGCTTATGCCTTCCTTTGCTTCAATAAAAGGCCCGTCAGACAGTACACTGCCCTTGGTTACGTAGCTGCCTGTTACCTGCAGTGCATCGCCGGAAATGTACTGGCCATTTTTTAAAAACGATTTAACCCATGCATCCATTTCCCTCACACCATTATACCGTTCTTCCTCGCTCCATTTTTTTAGCTTGCTTAGGTCTTCCCGGATGAGGAAAAGAAATTTTTCCATATCGTTTATTTGTTTTGGGTGTTGGCGGGATAACCGGCCCCCGTGCCGCCGAAAAAACATTCAATGGATTTTACTTTGCCATTGCTGAAAGCCCAGTACTCAACATTACGGATAATTTTGTTATTCGTTGTTGTTATTTCATACATTACCAGTGCCGTATTGCCATCTACCATTACTTTAAGAAAATTGAATTTTTTAAAAAACTTGCTGTTTGGGAAACAGCGCTCTTTATAAACCGCAACCGGTATATGGTCATCGCCTGCAGGGCTTGAAAATGTAAACCCGGTGGCAAGCTGGCTTGCCGTGATATCCCAGTCCTGTTTTTCATACCCGGAAAAATAAGTTTTTACAATTTTTTCAGCATCTTGTTTTTGAATGTTTTGAGCACTAACCAAAGTTGCTAAGCACAAAAGCATTAAGGAAGATAATAGTTGTTTCATACTTTTTTACCATAAGACAAATTTTTAGGGGATTTCCGTACAAAGGCCACGAAATTTTGTAAAATAACTTTGGGAGGTTTGCGCCTTATTCTACTTTTATCCATTCCTATTGCCCGTTTTCTGAACGGTAAATTTTGTCACATTGCCATCTTGCAATAAAAATTACCCAATAGCGGCCAGTGTGGCGCGTTTAAAAGAAAATATCGTTTCAGGTAAGAATAAAAGTTTGTAGTTGGCTTGCCGGGAAAGGTTGGCTACAATGCCGCCAAGGCAGCATTTGCCAACCCGGTAAAGAGTTTACAGAGCGGAGAGAGAACGTGCGGGTACCTGCCGGCGCAGGCATACAAACGGCGCCGAAAGTGTATGTTGTTTTGCCCGGGTAATATAAATTTTTACCCGTTATTTCCTGGTGTAAATTCTACCATCCAGTGTACGCCATATTTGTCAGTAAACATGCCAAAATATGAACCCATCGGGCCGTCAGCAATCGGCATTTCAATTTTGCCGCCTGCTGAAAGTCCGTTAAATAGTTTGTCTGCTTCTTCGCGGGTTTCCGCGCTGATGGATATGGTGTTCCTGTTGTCATTTTCTGTTACCTTTCCCATCACTTCCATGGTGTCGCTGCCCAATAACAAACTGCTCTTGCTTATGGGCAGGGCAATATGCATTATCCTGTTGGCGTCGTTTTCAGGTATGGGGTATTCGTCGCCCGGTATGTCTTTGTAACGCATCAATTTTGTGAACTCCCCGCCAAATACCGATTTGTAAAATGTAAATGCTTCTCCGGCATTACCGTTGAACATTATGTGAGGATAGAGGTTTGCCATTTTTGTTGATTTTTGTTTGTAGAGTTTAATGCTTTTTGTTGCGCGATAATTCCTGGAGGCAGCGCCTAAGCAGGCTGGTAAATATTGCCTACTATGCCACCGCTGAAAGTTTTTGAGCTTACCAGCTTAAGGTGCATCGGTTTTTCAAGACCACTGAATATTTGCAGCCCGGCGCCTAACGCCACCGGGTGGGTGGGCAGGTAGTATTCATCAATAAGGTTTGCTGCAATAAGGCTGCGCATAAAACCTGCGCCGCCAATGGCGAGAATGTGTTTGCCGGGCTGCTGTTTCAGTTGCCTGATGTTTTCCGCAAGGTTACCATTGAACACCTGCGCACTGTACCAGGAGGTTTCGGCAGCCGATGCACCGGGCTTTGGAGGATTTATTGTAAAACCTTTTTGAGTGAACACGGCCTTGGGTACCTCGTTCATCGGCGCAGCAAAAGGGCCGTTTGCAGTGGGCCAGTAAGGCGCCCACATCTCAAACGACTTTCTGCCCATAATTATCAGGCCGGCATCAAGGCTTGGCTGGAGCGCCCATGCTCTTGAATCTTCGGTGGAGCTTTTGAACATCCAGCTACCATCTTCATTTTCAGTGCCAACAAAGCCATCGGCAGACTGTGACATTTTCATTATTAATTTGCGCATACAATATTGTTTTAAAAGTTATTTGTTGGTGGTTTAGTGCGTATTTTTTTATGCAGGCAAAAGACATGCTTAACCGATGCTTGTTTTCAACGGTAAATGCATTACTGTAAGCAAATGAGGTAACAATTATTCCGATAAGAACTTTCGTTCTGCGTCAACAACAATTTTCTCGTTAAAAACCAAGTGGCCTAAATCGCTGTCCATCACAATTAATTGCGCATTGGCCATGCCGGCGAATTTTATGGACAGACTTTGGTTAATTAAATTATCCTGTTTATTAGCAATAATCAGCAGTTTTGCTTTTATCAATTTAGCGGCGTCTTCCAGTGTTCCACCAACCCTTGCGCTAATATCCTGCATCATCACTGCTTTTACCTGTAACAGGAAATCATTGCAATCAATAAAGGTATTTCTGTCAACCGAGGCAAGCCATTTTGGAAAACTATCTGTTGTTACCGTTTTGTTCACCGTTGCGGGAGTGGTAATTAATAGCTGGCTCAGGCGTGCAGCCAGCGGTATAGCGGGGTTAACTGTATAATTACCATTTTTATAAGCAGGGTCGCTTTTTACTGCTTGTATATAAGTATCCATCCACAATAAGTCATACGTGGTGGCTTTTGGCGTTCCCTCAATAGAGATTACTTTATCCATAAAATTAGGAAAGCTCACCGCCCATTGTAAGGCCTGGCACCCGGCCATTGAGTTGCCTATCACGGCCGCTAAATGGTGAATGCCCAACTGCTCAGTAAGCAATTTATACTGGGTATATACCATATCCCTTATAGTAAACTGCGGGAATAAGGCTTTTGGCTGGCTGGTGCTGTTACTGGGCGAAGATGATGTGCCGTTGCCCAAAGCGTCTATTAATATAAGGTAAAACCTGGTGGTGTCTACATCTTCGCCTATACCAAATAATTCCATCAGCCCTGTTGTAGTAGCGCCGGCTGTTGGGTATATAACTGCGTTACTCTGTGTTGCATTTAGTTTGCCATACGTGCGGTAACCTATTTTACAATCATGGATAAGCTTGCCATTTTCAAGGAGAAAATCACCCAGCGGGGCAAAATGTTGCCTTGGGCCATAGGCACGCTGCGAATATGCTGTTTGTGTTGCAGCCAATTGTAAAATGATGGCGGCGAAAAGAATAATCCCTTTCATTTTAATTTTGGTTTATGGTTTTTCAGCAGTTACTACCACTAACGCCAGCGGTTCGCCGGTGTTAGCAGCGTTACAATTATTTGGTTGCAGCAATATTGCTGAAATATTCATCCAGGTTTTTCATGCCCGCTTCAGTACCCTGTACAAACCCGTTAGTGGCCATCATTTCAAGGGCTTCAAGGCTACTCATTACTTTTTCAATATGCACTATGGTTCCCGCACCGCCTTCCTTAAAAGTATTTGTGGTGATGGAAGATGCGCTGCTGATAGCGTTACAGTTTTCATCTACAAAACTATTCCGGGTAGTAAAGCTCGTTTTGGGCGTTATCTTAATAAATTCAGCCAGGCTGAAGCGTGAAGGCGGCGTGTCATTTATTATCATACCATACAGCCATCGGCCGCCTTCCCTAAAATCCATCTCTTTTGTTTGAAGGCGCATGGGCTTAGGGGCTACCCATTTGTCTAATATCTCAGCTTTGGTAAAGGCATCCCAAACAAGGTCGGGGCCGGCGGCAAATTCGCGCGTAATGTGAATGGTCTTTGTCTCTTTGTTAATGGTAAAGTCAAATAGCATGTTCATTTGTTGTTATTTTTTAGTGTGTTTAATACATCGTCAAGTTGCAGGAACTGTTGTTCCATTATTTTTCTAAACTGGTCCAGCCAGGCATCAACCTCGTTCATTTTATCAATTTTTAGTTCATAATAAATTTCCCTGCCGTCCTGCTTTTGTGCCAGCAGGTCGCACTCGTTCAGAATGCGCAGGTGTTTGGATATAGACTGGCGGGTAATGTTGAAGTGTGTTGCAATAGCGTTTGGCGTCATTGCCTGCACAGCGATGAGCACGAGTATCGCCCGCCGGGTAGGGTCTGCAATAGCCTGGAAAATGTCGCGTCTCATAATGTTATTTTAAATACGAAGCCAATCGGTTGCAAATATATGCGCAACCGATTGGCTTCGCAAAATTTATTTTTAAAAATTTTTGGCGTGGCCTCGCCTTGGTGCAGTAAAAAGGGCTTACCGGGTTGTTTTACAACGCTGATTTTCAGGCCATTAATCCAAATTGTTATTGGCGGCATTTATATGCCCGGCGTACTTTATTTTTGACTATGCCATTGGAAAAAAAATACGAACTTGTTGAAATTACGGACGGAAATATTGGGGCATTGTTTTCCCTGGCCGGGGAAGCTACACGTAACGGTTATTATTTTTTGCAAAGAACCATTGACGACTGGCGTAGCGGGGCAAACAGGTTTAATAAGCCCGGCGAAATGTTATGGGGTTTGTTTGCTGAAAAAGAATTGATAGGTATAGGCGGCCTGAATATAGACCCTTACAGCCGTACCCAGGGAGTGGGCCGGGTACGGCACCTGTACATTAAAGAGCGCTATCGCCGCGCCGGTTACGCCACTTTACTAATAAAAAAAATAATGGAACAGGCCGCGCAGCATTTTATTGTGCTGCGCTTATTTACCGACAGCGTAGGCGCTTCAGCCTTTTATGAAAAACTGGGGTTTACGCCAACCGGGGAGTATAAAGCAAGCCATTTTATAAAGCTGCCAGGCAAGGGTCGTTAGCATAGCACAGTTGTTAATTTCTCCACAACATACGCTTCTTTCTAAAAATAAATTTGGTTAAACTATAAATATAGTTTTATATTTGAACTATAAATATAGTTTTGAATGAAAACACTTACAAAGGCAGAAGAACAGGTAATGAAAACGCTTTGGCAATTGGAAAACGGGTTACTGATGGAAATAGTGGACAATATGCCCCAGCCCCAACCGCACAAAAACACGGTGGCCACTATTTTAAAAACACTTGTTGACAAAGGTTTTGTTACCATTGAAAGTTTGGGCAGGATACACCGTTATCACCCGGCGGTATCAAAGGACGAATACTCAAAAAATACGCTTACCAATGTAGCCAAAGGGTACTTTGAAGGCTCGTTCAGTAATGTAATTTCTTTTTTGGTGGATGAAGATAAGCTGTCGGTTAAAGAACTTGAACTATTACTGCAGCAATTAAAGAAAAACAAAAAGTAGGTTATGAACATAGTTGCTACATACATTATAAAACAGGTTATTATAAGCGGGTTACTGTACCTGTATTATCATGTTGCTTTGCGTAACAAAAAATTTCATTCCTACAACAGGTTTTACCTGCTTGCAGCTATGCTAATCAGCATGGTTTTGCCCCTTATTAATTTTAATTGGTTCAGTATTCACAGCACTGCAAATACGCCGCTCACAAATATGCTGATAGTTATCAATCACGATAGTGTTGCCCCCCCGCCAGGGCATATCTCCACGCAGGCAATATTTTTTTTATTTGCGGCACTTGTAAGCGCAGTATTGTTTGCCATAATTGTTTCTAAAATTGTTTGGATATATGACTTAAAGCGAAGGCATATAAATACGCGCATGAATGGGTTTACCCTGGTGGAAACAAACGTTAAGCAGGCACCATTTTCTTTCCTGTCAAACCTGTTCTGGAAGAGCGGGATGGAATTTGATGATGAAAGCGGAAAAAAAATATTGCGGCACGAGTTAACACATATCACGCAAAAGCACACGTATGATAAACTGTTCGCGCAAATAATGGTTTGCATTTGCTGGATAAACCCTTTTTACTGGTTAATGCAAATGGAGCTTGCACTGATACATGAATTTATTGCAGACTCCGGCTGTATTGAAGAAGGCGATACAGAATCTTTCGCGCTGATGCTGTTACAGGCACATAATGAAGGCCGGTATTTAAACCCATCTCACGCATTTTTTCATTCATCTATAAAAAGGAGGTTAATTATGATTGCCACATCAAAGCACACGCCTTACTCTTATGCTCGAAGGGTAATGGCGGTGCCGTTTGCCATGTTGGTCCTGGCAGTGTTCTCGGTCAGGGTGAGTAATGCCCAGTCAGGCGCTGCAAAGGCAAAAGACCTGGTGCTTGACGAAGGAGCGCCCGGTATAGGTAAGCGCGATTCCACGAAGGCTTTACGGCTTATATTAATAAGAGAAAAAAGAGCCGACACACTGCAAATTAAGGCGGTAAAATTCGGACGGGCCATGGAAGACTCTTTGTGGGATGCCGGGGACAGTACAGACCAAATCCGGACAATTAAAATTATGGGCGTTGAAGACCCGGCAAAACACGAAAGAGACAAAGTACCGGTTGTTATACTTGGCAGGGTGCTGCCGGGTTATGCAATCGGGCAGGCAAAAAAAATCATCAGCAACCCGCCGCCTGTTGTTTACTATGTGAACGGCGTGGAAACATCACGGGAGAACATAAAAAACCTCGACCCCTTAAAAGTTACCAATGTAAACACCTGGAAAGGTGATGCTGCTGTTGCCGAGCATGGTGAAAAATGCCGTAACGGTTTGATAGAATTCACCACCAGATAACCCTTGGTTTTCCCGTTTAATTTATTGTTCATCATTGGCAGGCATTAAACAGGCCGCCGTGTAACTGTTATGCCTGTGCTGCAGGGGTTATTTAACCTGTAATAGTGCCATACCTGTTGTGTGATGACACATAATGATATGGCACTATTTAATAACTGTTTGCGAAACCGGGTGTTACACTTTGCGTACAGCCGGGGTTAAATTATAACGTATTAAAAACATATTCGCTATGCTCAAAAATTATATCAAAACAGCCTGGAGAAACCTGCTTAAAAACAAATTATATTCTTTTCTCAATTTGGGCGGCCTAACCGTTGGCCTGTCGGTTGGCATAATAATTCTTACATGGGTGCAAAACGAATTAAGCTTCGACCGCTTTCATAAAAATGTGGATAATATTTACAGGCTGGAAATATTTGGTGGCACCGGCGCAAGTAAACAGTTGTGGAAACAGGAAGTGGCGCCGATAGGCCCGCTTGCAAAACAACAGTTACCGGGTGTTATTGAACAGGCGCGTATTACTGAAAATACTTACGCCACTTTATACCAATATGGTGAAAACGTATTTACGGGAGAACATGCCATATTAGCCGACCCGTCGTTTTTTACCATGTTTGACTTTCCGTTTATTGAAGGCAACCCCGCAAAGCCTTTTGCTAACAACAACTCAGTGGTAATTACCGAAAAAACCGCGCGGAAATTTTTTGGCAATAAAGACCCCCTGGGCAAAGTAATAAAAACAGACCTAAATGTATTGCTTACTGTAAGCGGCGTTATAAAAGATTTCCCTGCGAACTCGAGTATGGATTATGATATGATTATGCCAATGGGTTTTGATGAGAGCCATAAACGGGGTACTTTTTTTGACATGACAACCAACTTCACCAATTATGCCTATGAAACATATTTGCTTTTAAAACCCGGTGTATTGCCGGGGCAACTATGCAAACAAATTCTAAGCATTCACCTGAAATACAGCCCTTCAAATACCGATGGGGAATATGTATTGTGGCCTTTAAATAAAATGCATTTATACAGCCCGGACGGTCACGACGCAGGCATACAAACGGTACGGATATTTATTGCCGTGGCATTATTGATTCTCACCATTGCATGCATCAATTACGTAAACCTTTCAACCGCCCGCTCTATGTTAAGGGCCGGCGAAATCAGCATGCGAAAAATATTCGGTGCATCGGCCCGTAACCTGTTTCTGCAGTTTGTAATAGAAACAACTATTCTTTTTGCTGCCGCAGCCGTTTTATGCCTTGGAATTATTTTTTTATTGATGCCTGTATTTAACCAGATATCCGGCAAGGAGCTTTCATTCAATCTTTTGGATTATCATACCTGGCTCATACTATTTGCCACCATTACGTTTACATTGGCAGCATCCAGCATTTACCCGGCCATGCTGCTATCTTCCTTTAAACCTTTACAGGTACTCAGGGGCAAAATAGCTGCCGGTATGGGCACTGCGCTATTCCGCAAAGTGCTGGTGGTGCTCCAGTTTTCTCTCGCCATAATCCTTATTATTGGCACCTTCGTTATTGCAAACCAGTTAAGCTACATAAGGTCAAAAGAATTAGGCTACGACAAAAACAATATTATTGCCTTTAACATGCAAAAGATGGCACGCCATTATGACGCCGCCAAAGCAGAACTGCTGAAGCAGCCGGGGATACTGGATATTACGCGGTCAACCAAAAATATTATAAACAATACCGACATGGTGGGCAACAACGATTGGGAAGGGAAAGCCCCCAACCAGGTGGCTATAGTGCACCCCATGGTGATAGATGCCAACTTTATGTCTTTTTTCAAAATGCAGTTGGTACGCGGGCAGGGTTTTACGGGGGACTCAACAGACAATACGCATTTTATTTTAAACGAAACGGCGGTAAAAGAATTGGACCTTAAAAACCCTATCGGCAAACGTTTTAGAATGGGGCCTGTAAATGGAACTATCGCCGGTGTGGTTAAGGATTTTCATTTTACATCAATGAAAGAAAAAATAGGCCCGGCAGTATTCCTGCACGATAAGCATGGTGGTGAAACAATGTATATAAAAACAACCCCCGGCGATGCGCAAAAAGCTATTAATGCCGCTGAAAAATTTTTTAAAGAATATAACGGCCGGTTCCCGTTCAGTTACGCGTTTTTAGATGATACATTTAACAGCCTGTACACAGGGGAACAGCGGGAAGGCGAGATGTTTAATTATTTCGCCGCCATCGCTATCCTGATTTCGTGCCTGGGGTTGTTTGGCCTCGCCGCCTATACAGCACAGGTAAGAACAAGGGAAATAGGTATTCGTAAAGTAATAGGGGCAAGCGTACCAAGGATAATTGGTTTACTGGCAAAAGACTTTATACAGCTTGTGCTTATTGCAATAATTATAGCAGCGCCCGTGGCGTGGCTGGCAATGAATAAGTGGCTTAGCGATTTTGCGTACAGGGTTGCCATCGGCTGGACTGTATTTATAATGGCAGGCTTCATCGCCATACTAATAGCGTTTATTACAGTAAGCTCTCAAACAATAAAAGTTGCCTTAACAAACCCTGTAAAAAGTTTAAGAACAGAGTAATGATATATTACCGGCAGGCAGTATTTGCCGGTAATATATTTTGCTGGTTGAGGATGTTAGTAATTGTTCCGTGGATTTTTTAGCACGGCTTTATTATGCCATCCACAGGAATATTATAAAATGCCCTTCCCGGTAAGGATTATTCGGTGCGCAGTGATTTTACCGGGTTGGCCCTTGCCGCCCTTATTGCCTGGAAACCCACGGTAAGCAGCGCTATGGCAATAGCGGCAGCCCCTGCTGCAACAAACACCCAGCCGCTAAGCGTTGTACGGTAGGCAAAGCCCTGCAGCCAGTTATGCATAAGATACCAGGCTACCGGGCTGGCAATCAGCAAAGCGACGAGGATTAACCGTACAATATCTTTACAAAGCATGGCTATAATACCTGCTACAGTTGCCCCCAATACCTTTCGGATGCCAATTTCGCGTGTTCTTTTTTGTGTAGAAAAAATTGCAAGGCCAAGCAGGCCTAAACAAGAGATAAAAACCGTGATACCCATGGCCGCGTTTGCCAGCCACCCGGTACGAAGGTCGTCTGCATACAACTTAGCGATGCTCTCGTCCAGGAAAGAATAAGTAAACGGCGCGCTCGGGAACACGGATTTCCAGTCTTTCTCAATATTGCCGATGAGCGTCTTTATATCGCCAGCGGTCATGCTTTTGGCTGCAATTTTAACCGCAACAAGCTTCTCCCAGGAAGGGTCGTTCTTTATGACTACAGGCCAGGTAGCCTCACGAAAAGAGTTCTCATAAAAATTGGCGACTACACCGGCTACAGGATATGATTCACCGGGGCCAACAACCACCTCCCGGCCAAGGGCTTTGCTTACATCGGCAAAACCAAGCGCATGGGCACAGGCCTCGCTTATCAGCAGTTCCCTGGCACTGTCGCCCGGCAGTATATTCCGGCCGGCTAACAGCTTCATCCCATAAAAAGGCAGGTAATCTGCGTCGCCACTATGAATGGATATGTCAATCGGGTTCTCTTCTTTGCCCTTCAGCGCACCACCACTAAACCCTGAATGGGTCATATCGCCGCCCATCGGCGGCCTTCCTTCCCGTATTACCTGCACTACGCCGGGCCGTTGCCGCAGCTTATCCATCAGCACAACTGTTTTATTTATCCTGCTTTGCGGTGGGTAGCCCCGCGGAAAACCAAGCGTTATAACCGCATCTGTTTTAAACCCAAGGTCTGCCTGCAGCACATACCGCAGTTGCGAGCCGATAATAAGCGACGCTATGATAAACAACAGCGAAATGGTAAACTGGAATACGATAAGCGCTTTGCGCAGCGTGCCCTTTTCGCCACCTGATACCGCATTGGCCCCTTTTAGGGTAACCGTGGGCCGGTAGCTGCCCAGTACCCTGGCCGGGTAAAACCCCGCGAGAAGGGTGGTGACAGTGATTACTAACAACAAAAACAAAAGCGTAGCGCCGTCAAACCGGAAACCGACGCCCTCCGGTATAATATCAGCGGCCAGGCTGAAAACCGGCCTTACCAATATTACCGCAACAACCACTGCTGCTACCGTTAGCAACAGGGTTTCTGTAAAAAATTGTACTGAAATGCCTGCCTTGCTGCCGCCAAGCACTTTGCGTACACCGATTTCCCTTGCCCTTTGCATGGACTGCGCGGTGGACAAGTTGATGAAATTGATGATGGCGAGCGCCAGGATAAACCCTGCCGCAGCCATAAGCGTGTACAAAACCGGCAGGCTCGCTTTTCTGCCCCGTCCGCCGTATTCCGTATGAAAGTGAATGCCTGACAGCGGTTTTAAACGGAAAGAGAAAGCTGCGTTTGGGCCGTAGTGCCGTTTGGCAAAGCCGGTAAATTGCGCATCAATTTGCGAAGGCTTTACGCCTTTTGCCAGTTTTATAATAGCCTGGCTTTGGGTAGCAAATGAGCCCCAGTCGTCCACCGCGGACTTGCTCTTTAAAAAACTGGTGGGAATGGTAGCGTAAGAAACCCATTGGCTAAAACTAAAATCGCTGTTACCCGCCCAATCGGCAACTACCCCTGTTACTGTGGCCATCAGCGAATCCTGGTAATAAATGGTACGCCCGATAACCTTGCCCGGTTCAACATCGCCAAAATATTCCTTCGCTTTTTCTGCAGTTAACACCACCGTATGGGGCATGTTAAGAGCGGTTGCGGCATTGCCGGCTATCCACTTGTGCGGAAATACGTTAAAGTATCCCGGCTCTGCAAGAGCCATGCTGCCGGCGTCATCAAAGGCCTTCTGCTTTTCGCCCGGGCTGCCTGGTACCGTTGCGCTGGCATTGTATATTATAAAGGCGGCCACGGTTTCCAGGCCGCTCATTTCCCGGCGCATAGCGGCAGCCATAGGTGTGGGTGCCAAATTCAAATGGTTGCCACCCGCTGTAAAGTCCACGCAAAAGATGCGATCACCATCCGGGTGAAAGGTATCAAAGCTAAACTCGTACCGGGTGATAAGAAAAATGACCAGGCAGGCACAAACACCCAACGATAAACCCAGCACATTAACGAGGCTATATATTTTATTACGGACGAGGCTGCGCCAGGCTGTTTTGAAATAATTTTTAAACATATACTTGCGGTTTAATTTAATACCAGCCCACGTGTGCGTGGTTTGATGGCTTGAAATTACCGCGGCGGGGCCAGTGCGGGGTTGCAAATGATAAGTTGAAACCTGTTTTTCCAGTTCTTGCTTGTATTCTGCCGGGTTTTTCCCCGTAACCTGTTTAAACGCCCGTATAAAAGTTGCCTTGGAGTTGAACCCTGCCTCATAGGCAATGCCCAGCAGGGTAATGTTATCATAGGCCGGCTCCTGCATTTTCGTCACGGCATCACGTACCCGGTATTCATTCACAAAGTCGTTAAAGTTTTTTTTGAATACAGTATTGATGACTTTTGATAATTCGTGCGGGTGCATACCGAGCTTTTCAGCGAGCGAGTTTAGGCTTATTTCCGGGTCCTGGTAATACAGGTTAGCTGCCATGGCCCTTTTAACCAAGGTGCCTTTTGCCCTAAGTTCAGCCGGTACGGGGGCCCTTACGGGTGCAGCCGTTTGTGCCATTGCTGCCGCTTGTGGTTTTAAAAAAGCTGCGGCAGCCGTCCATATCATTATCATTGCGAAAAAGATATAAAACGGGTAATAAACATGTAAGCCGGCTTGATTGCCGTAACGGGCATAATCAACTGCCGCGTAAACAAACCAAAATATCCACAGCAACGCGGTTGCACTTAGCAGCCGGCGCAACCACTTAAACTCAACAAGTGACCGGTCCATCAGTACCGGCTGAAGGCTGTGATAAAAATCCTGTATCAGTTTATTACACTGGTATAAGTAGGTTAAGATTGAAATAAATGTAATCAACTGCAGCACAGGATTAAATTGCGGGTAATGCAGTATTACCTGTTCCAGCAGCAGCGGGCTGAAATGCAGCAAATCCTTCCACCTGAACCTATACTTCGTGCGGGTTATCTTAAGCACATAAAAATACATCAGCGGCCCCAGTGCCAGCAAAAACTGCATGGGCAGCCTGTTGCGGTAAGGCAGGTAAGCACCCGGCATTATATCAATGGCCAGCACCCGCACCATCCATAATACCATGGTAACAAGGGCAAGTGCAAGAAAACGGTTGGCAGTGCGGTTTACAGTTTTTACAAATGCTAACAGCAGGGCAAAAGTTATCCCTACAATTATCATTGCAAAAAAGAAAACATCGTACAGGGTAATATGCAGTGTATAGACATTCAACCATTCGAAATTAGGCAATCCTTATTCCAAATTTTCAAAAGACTGCAAAGCAATAAGTTAAAGCTTTGATGTTAAGATGGTTGTAATAAAAACGAACATAACACTGTACGGTTTTGCCGCTGAACCAGTCGTTCTACCGTGTCCGAGCGCAGACCGGCGGGCAAGTAAAATTTGCAATCACAAATGTGCCATAGCATCACTCACTTCTCAGGCTTTTCACCGGGTTGGCTACCGCTGCTTTAATGGCGTGGAAGCTGATGGTAACAAAAGCAATAAGTATCGCTGCTAACCCTGATAAAAGGAATGTCCAGGGGCTGATATTGATACGATAAGCAAAACCCTGCAGCCACCCGTGCATAAAGTAATAAGCAATGGGTGACGCGATGGCCAGCGAGATAATAACCAGTATTAAAAAGTGCCTGCTTAACATAGACACTATGCTTGCGGTGCTTGCACCCAGTACTTTGCGTATCCCTATTTCTTTTACGCGTTGCTGCGCGGTAAAAATTGCAAGACCAAACAACCCCATGCATGAAATAAATATGGCTATCAGCATGGCAGTGTTCATCAACTGTGCGGTTTTCTGTTCTTTATCATAAAACTTAGCAATTGTTTGATCGAAAAAAGCGTATTCGAATTTGTTATTGGGATATACCTTTTTCCACGCTCTTTCTACCTGCGCTATGGTTTCTTTAAAATTGTCTATGCCTTGTGCCGTGGCTAACTTTATACTAACAGCTCTTTCATTATTCTTTATAGAGGTCATAAAGAATGGCGTTATAACTTCATGCAGCGATTTTGAATTAAAATCTTTTACCACGCCAACTATTTGCCGTTTGGAATTTGGCATGCCTATTTCAACCATTTTGCCAATAGCATCCCCCGGTGTTTTAAATCCCAGCGCCCTGGCGCAAGTTTCATTAACCAGGTATTCTTTTAAAGTATCGGAAGGGGAGAGATTACGCCCTGCTATTATTTTTAAACCAAAAAGGGGCACATAATGATTGTCGCAGAAGTCAAATGATGCATCCACCGTGGCACCCCCTGCACCCTTGTAGTCAATAATGGTACCGCCATGCCTTTGCGCTGCCGGCGTTTGCTGGTGCCGGCTAACCATTTGCACATTGGGTATTGCCCGTAACTCATCACAAAACGCATTGAGCTGGTCAATAGTATTACTCCGGTCGGTATGTACCGTAACGATAGCATCTTTGTTAAAGCCCATGTCCTTATTCAACAGGAAATGATTTTGCCTGGTAACTATCAATGTGCCTATAATAAATACGAGCGATACGGTAAACTGGAATACGATAAGCGTCTTTCTAAGATAGCTTTTGTGGTTAAGCTGCGCTATCCCCTGTCCCTTTAAACTTAATGCAGGCTGGTATGACGATATCACCCGCGCGGGATAAAAACCGGCTACCAGGGAAGTAATGATGAGTGCAGCACCCAAAAAAAGAAGCACCGGCATGCTGAATACATGTAAAGCTACGCCTTGTGGTATAACGGATTGAAAGATTGACATGACAGGGGTAACCGCAGCAACAGCGATAATTACCGCGACAGTGGTAATGATACACGTTTCAATTAAAAACTGGATTGTTAAATTGGTTTTACTGCTGCCTAATACTTTACGCACCCCAACTTCTTTTGCCCTGCGCAACGACTGCGCTGTGGAAAGATTGATAAAGTTAATGGCAGCTACCAGTAATATAAAGACTGCTATGGCTACCAGGCCATAGAGTGTAGGTAAATGCGCTTGCCGGGAATATGCATCCTCGTAACGGTTGTTGAAGTGGACATCTGACAAGGGTTGTAACAGTAAGTGTAATTTTGCCCCACCGGTTTTAATATGCGCCTTAATAAATTGCGGAAACTGTTTTTCAACCTGGGCAGGCGTTACCCCCTTAGCCAGTTTTACATAGCCTTGAGAATTAAAATCCCACATGCCCCAACTGTGCAGGTCTATATCATCCTGCAAAAAACTATATTGAACAGTGGCGAATGAAATAAAATCCTTAAAAGCAAAATCCGTATGCTTATTCCAGTCCTCTACAATGCCGGATATGGTTAACCGTAAAGAATCATTGTAAATTACTTGTTTCCCCATAACATCCTGCAAAGGTGCAGTACCGAAATATTTATACACTTCCTCCCTGGAAAGCACCACTTTAAATGGCTCATTTAAAGCCGTGGACGGGTCTCCCTGCAGCCACTTATATTGAAATATCTTAAAATATCCGGGTTCCGCCACTATGACGGGAGATGTTTCCTCCCCCTGCTTTGGTGCAACAAATTTTTTTGCCGTGTTATTGGCGCCCGGTATGGTGACCTTTGCAAAATAGTTGTAAAAACCGGTAACATCCTCAAAACCGCTTACCTCGTTACGCAGGGTCATGGGTAACGCGCTGATGACAAAGGCTCGGTCGCTCTTTTCACCCTGTTCGTCCACCGAGGATGACACTATCCTGTATATACGTTCTTTATCCGGGTGAAAGGTATCAAAGCTTAATTCAAAACTGGTTACCAGGTAAATAACCAAACAGGCACAAATACCCACTGACAGGCCAAGGATATTGATGGCGGTATACACTTTGTTTCTGCTGATGGTGCGCCATGCCATCTTCAAATAATTGCTGATCATAAAATTGCGGTTTAATTTCACATCGTCCCACTTAGGTGTGGTTTGATGGTTTGAAATTACCGCCGCGGAATATGACAATGGCCTCAAATGATAAGTTGAGACATTATTTTGCCGGCTGCTTTTAAATTCAGCCGGGCTATTACCGGTTATTTGCTTAAATGTGCGGTTAAAAGTTGCTTTTGAGTTAAAACCAGCCTCATAAGCAATGCCCAGCAGGGTTATGTTATTATAGGCCGGGTTTTGCAATTTGGATATTATATCGGTGACGCGATATTCATTCACAAAGTCGTTAAAGTTTTTTTTGAATACCGTATTGATGACTTTTGATAATTCGTGCGGGTGTATACCGAGTTTTTCAGCGAGCGAGTTTAGGCTCAACTCCGGGTCCTGGTAATACAGGTTAGCTGCCATGGCCCTTTTAACCAACATGCCTTTTGCCCTAAGTTCTGCCGGTACCGGAGGCTTAACAAGTGAAACCTTTTGTGCGATTGATGCTGCTTGCGGTTTTAAAAAAGCTGCCGCTGCTGTCCAAATGCTTATTATCGCAAAAAAAATATAAAAGGGGTAATAAACATTTGCGCCTAACCGGTTGCCGTACACAAAATAATTAATAACGCCACAAACCATCCACAGGCACCATAATAAAGCCGTAAAAGCCAGCAGGCGGCGAAGCCACCGGAATTCAAGTCGCGAACGGTCCATCAAAACGAGTGGCAGCCTGCCGTAAAAACGTTCAATTAGTTTATTACACCGGTACAGGTAGGTTATTAAAGAAATAAATACCAGCAGTTGTAATACCGGGTTAAATTGCTGAAAGGGCAGCATAACCTGTTCCAGCAGCAGCGGGCTGAAATGCAGCAAATCCTTCCACCTGAACCTATACTTCGGCCTGGTTATTTTAAGCACATAAAAATACATCAGCGGCCCCAGCGCCAGCAAAAACTGCATGGGCAGCCTGTTACGGTAAGGCAGGTAAGCGCCCGGCATTATATCAATAGCCAGCACCCGTACCATCCATAATACCATGGTAACAAGGGCGAGGGCAAGAAACCGGTTTGCGCTGCGGTTAACGGTTTTTACAAACGCCAGCAGCAGGGCAAAAGTTAGCCCGACGAATATCATCCCGAAGAAAAACAGGTCGTACAGGGTAATATGCAGTGTATAGGTATTCAACCATTCGAAATTAGGCAATTCCTGCCCGAAATATTGAAAGGCCCGGAAAACATGCAATTACCATTTTAACGGGTAACCCCAGCGGTAAAGCAGCTTCATTTACTGGCTAACAGCCAAATGTTCCTGCGGAACAGTAATAAAATAATCTTTTTAATATGTATTTAAGGCAGTGATGGACCGAAGTTGTTAATTTCGTTTATTCAATTTTCTAGACTCTGTTATCATCGGCTAAATGCTTTTTAACTCTATTGAATTCCTTGTTTTCCTGCCAATTGTTTTTTTTCTGTATTGGTTTGTGTTTAATAACAATTTGAGACTTCAAAATTTACTGTTAATAGTTGTGAGTTTTATTTTTTACGGCTGGTGGGACTGGCGGTTTTTAATTCTGCTCGCTTTTGCTTCTTTCACCGATTATTTTGTTGGAATATGGTTAAGCAATGCTATAACCGCGCGAGGCCGAAAATACATTATATCTATCAGCATTTGTGTTAATCTGAGCATATTGGCTTTTTTCAAGTATTTTAATTTTTTTGCCGACACTTTTGTTAACGCCTTTGGCTCTGTTGGGGTGCATATTGAGCCGCGGACGTTAAATATAGTACTGCCTGTGGGCATCAGCTTTTACACGTTTCAAACAATGAGTTATACCATTGACGTGTACAGGAAAAAAATGCCTGCCACAAAAGACATCCTGCAGTTTTTTGCTTTTGTTAGTTTTTTTCCGCAACTGGTGGCCGGCCCTATTGAACGGGCCTCACATATGTTGCCGCAATATGCTGTTCCAAGAATTTTTGATTTTTCAAAAGCGAAAGATGGATTGCGGCAGATGCTGGGTGGCTTTGCCAAAAAAATAATTATTGCCGACGGTTGTGCGACGCTTGTAAATGCAATATTCACTAATTATAAGCATCTTCCGGCCAGTTCGCTGGTTTTAGGCGCATTTTACTTTTGCATACAGATATATTGCGATTTTTCAGGCTATAGTGACATTGCTATAGGCTCTGCCCGGCTTTTTGGGTTTGACCTTATGCGCAACTTTAACTGCCCTTATCTATCCAGGGATATTGCCGAGTTCTGGAGAAAATGGCATATTTCTTTATCTACATGGTTCCGCGATTATTTGTATATACCTATAGGTGGCAGCAAGGGCAGTGCCTGGCAAAAAGTTAGAAATGTTTTTATTATATTTATTGTCAGCGGTTTTTGGCATGGCCCCAACTGGACTTTTATTTTTTGGGGGGCGCTTAATGCAGTTTATTTTTTACCCTTGTTACTTTCCAACAAGAACAGGGGCCATCTTGATGTTGCGGCGCACAACAGGTTATTGCCATCATTTAGGGAGCTTACAGGCATTGTTTTTACTTTCAGCCTTACAACATTTGCGTGGATTTTTTTCCGGTCGGCTTCTATTCACGATGCCTTCCTGTATATAGGACGTATGTTTTCACCGTCAATTATGTCACGTTCAGCATATTTCAGCCCAAAATATCTTTTACTTATTGCTCTGCTTTTTATTGCCGAATGGCTACAGAGAGACAAGCCGCATATTTTATATTTTGAAAATGTTAAAAGCCCTGTTATACGGTGGGCAACTTATTACGCAATAGTAATTGGCATATTTTTTCTTGGGTCAGCCCAGCAATCATTTATTTATTTTCAATTTTGAATAATGAAACCCTTTTTATTAAGGCTTAGTGTTTTTTTGCTGCCACTGTTAATTTTATTTTTTGTTCCGGCGTTTACGGTGATAAAAAGCGGGGAAACAATGCAGCCGGGGCAACTATATTCAAAGCAATGCGAAAGAAATGGGCTTGTAGGGTTGGCATATTCTTATCCTGTAAAAACATATAAACTCGGGGGAATTAAAAAAATAAAACCGGCCATTTTAATTGCGGGCAGTTCGCGGGTAATGCAGTTGCGGGGTGATTTTTTTAATACAAAATCCGTATACAATGCGGGTGGCTTCGTTGCAAACATAGCAGATGCTTTATGCCTGTTAAATAATCTTCCTGCCGGGTATAACCCAAAAATTTTGATACTCGGGCTTGATCAGTATTTTTTTAATGCTGCCTGGGACAGTGTAGTTATGAAGGGTAGCTGCGATTTAGAGGAAGAAGGAGCAGACCTGCGTTCTTTGATTAAATATAATTTTACCGGTATTTATGCCGACTATTTTAAAAGAAAAATACTGCCGGGAAAACTGATTACCGGCAATGGTATTGGGTTAAATGCACTAATGAATAATGAAGGCTTCAGGACTGATGGCAGTTACCGTTACGGGAAGTTGCTTAGCAACCCCACCGCTGATGAAGATTATGGGTTTAAGGATACCTATAAGCGCATAAGCAGCGGTATGGGCCGGTTTGAGTACGCCACTGATATTAACATGAGGGCGGTGGCCTTGTTGGATAATATTTTAAAAACCTGCGCCGAACGAAATATTCATGTTATTGGTTTTTTACCTGCTTACCCGCATATAATAGTTGATACTTTAATGAAATTGGGCGACCGGTACAGCTATATGGGGAAACTTGCCGGTGTGCTGAAACCATTGTTTAACAAATACGGTTTTACCTTTGCCGATTATACTGATGCGGCAACACTTAACGCCGGGCCGGGAGAATTTATTGATGGATTTCATGTAAGTGAAAAGGCGATGCTCAGGTTAATAATGGATCTATATGCAAGGGACAATATTTTACAACAGTATTGCGACACGGCAAAAATGAAAAGTTTATTTATTAACGCAAAAAGCGACCGCTCAGTTATGGGTGATTAATATATATGGTGTACAGGGTTTAATACTGCATTTTTATGTCTCCACCATCTCCGTGCAGGGCTTATGTGTTGGCAAGTATTTCTACCGAAAAGAAAATAACCGGGACTATTCTGCCTGTAGCCTATGGATGCTGCTAAGACAGCTCTGACCAAAGCCAATGCTACTATTCTTTTTTAACGGATAAAACGTTGCTGCATGTATCAGCTTATAATATTCACTCATGCTTACAGCCTCTATAGCTTCTTAAAATGTTTCTCTTTTGTCGGCGTATTCACTATGCCTTCCTACGTAAGGCTGTAACACACCCTCATTCATAGGCTGCCAATCAAATATTCCTTCGGAACAGTAAGTATTTTTCATTTCATCTGCACGGGTGATGAGCACATATTCTTCCCACGGTTTCATCAACTAAAAAAACTTTCAAAAAACAGCGGACAAAACAGCGGTTTTGCTATTTACTGGTATAAAACTTTTGTTGTATGCCGTACAAAATGCAGCCTGCTGATGTGCAGGCAAAATTTGAGGAATATCGCCGCCAGTGCGATGATAATATTGAAACCGTGCGTTACCGCGATAAACTGGTGCAGGTGCCGCGAAAAATTATTTACACCCTTGAAGGGTTTTGCCTGTTTGCCGGGATAGGGGAGGATGACCTGGAGAAATTTGAGAAAAATAAAAACTACAGGGTAATATTTAAAAACATCCGTTACATGGTGATGTGCCGGAAAATGCATGCGCTGGTAAACGGCGAGGGCAATACCCGCGGCCTTATTTTTGACCTGAAGGTTAACCATGGTATTGACCCAAAACAGGCGCGCGAGGAAACAGGCTGGAAGGTTACGCTTAACCTTAACCATGATAACGCGGAAAGCCTGCAAGACGGCGGGAAGAAAAACAGTGAAGGCGCAAAACCCATAAGCCCGACGGAAGGTAAGGAAGCCGGAGCAACATTGGACAAGGCAGTGATTGGGGAACGCGAAACCGGAAAACAGCAACAGGGGCAGCCTGCCGGAACGCAAAGCCCTGCGGTAGTAAATAATGGGTTTATAAGCCTGAACAAGGCGCCGGCCAATGCAGCGCCGGGGCCACCAAAGCCGGAGAAGATGAACCCGTATAGCGTATGGTGAGGAAGACCGGAAGTCGGGAAGTCTGAAAGACCGGAAGTCCAAAAGACGGGAAGTCCGGAAGACCGGAAGTCCGAAAGACGGAAAGTCGGGATGTCTGAAAGACGGGAAATCCGGAAGTCCGAAAGAGGGGAAATCCGGAAGTCCGAAAGACGGGAAGACCGGAAGTCGGGAAGCCCGGAAAATGGGAACTAAGAAAGCCGGGAAGACCGGAGTTGGAAAATTAAGCAAAGAGAGAGCGGGGCGGTAACGGCAGTAAAAAAACAGGCGTGAACGCGGAAAAAATTGAAGCTGCTTTCTATGTAAAATATTGATAATTAATTTTTTAGATGTTTTTGCTTTCCTCCTTTTTTGACACAGGTTATTTGGAATGCAGGAAATAGGGAATTTGATACGTGATACGATGGGGGTGCAAAAGAGAAAGCCTCCTGAGGAATCAGGAGGCTTTTAAACCACTAACTGCTGAAAAAATAATGAGAAAAACACCAAAATTTTAAACCGCTCTATGTATGCTCTGTTTCTTATTTAATGATTGCAATAACAAATGTAGGTACGTTGTAAAGGTTTAATTGTGACTTATGTCACCAATAAACATGATGATTATCATTATTTGAATATTGATTAAGAAGAAATTTACAGGGGCATGCCAGGGCATGGATTAGCTGGAATTAAAAAAATTATTACTATAACAATTACAAATAACGCACATGAACTTACCGGCAACAATGCAGGCTATGGTACTGAACGCGGCACACGCACCGCTTGTTTACACAACGCTGCCTGTGCCAATACCGGCTGATGACGAAGTGCTTGTAAAGGTTATTGCATGCGGTATTTGCCGTACAGATTTGCACGTGGTTGATGGTGAATTATTGCATGCAAAACTGCCGTTAATACCCGGCCATGAAATTGTTGGCCTGGTAGTTAAAACCGGTAAAAATGTTAGGGCATTACAAACAGGCGATTTGATTGGCATTCCGTGGCTTGGTTACACCTGCGGCCATTGCAAATATTGTTTGCAGGGGCAGGAAAACCTGTGTGAAAACGCCGGTTTCACAGGCTACACGATTGATGGCGGTTACGCGGAATACACGGTGGCGAATGAAAAGTATTGCTTTAAACTTCCGCTTGCGTATGCCAACGCTTCGGGCGCACCGTTATTATGCGCGGGCCTTATAGGGTACCGCTCCTACAGTATGATAAAGCCCGGCGCTGTAAACATCGGCATTTATGGTTTTGGGGCAGCCGCGCATATTTTAATACAGGTGGCTTTACACCAGCACAAAAATGTATATGCTTTTACAAGAGACGGAGATGTTGACGCACAGCAGTTTGCATTACAATGCGGCGCCGTATGGGCAGGCGGCTCAGCACAAACCCCGCCTGTAAAACTGGACGCGGCAATTATTTTCGCCCCGGTGGGCGCTTTGGTTCCAAAAGCGTTACAGGATGTTGACAAGGGCGGCGAAGTTGTTTGCGGGGGCATTCACATGAGCGATATACCATCGTTTAGCTATGATATTTTGTGGGAAGAAAGAGTGCTGCGCTCTGTCGCAAACCTTACGCGCGCGGACGGCGACAATTTTTTACAATTGGCGCCGCAAATACCGGTACGTACGCAAATACAACTGTATAAGCTGAATGAAGCGAATGAAGCGCTGAATGCCTTGCGGAGCGGCGATGTTAAAGGCGCCGCCGTATTAGTGATGGAGTGAAAAATAACCGCAGTAAAAAAGGTATACACATGCTTACCGGGTGGTTACACCTTTTGCCATCAGCATAAGTTGTTTTAGTGTGAGGTCATCTGTTCCGGTAGTTTCTGTCCATGTATTATTTGTGTTGTAATAAACCTGGGCAAACAGGCCGAAACGTTTTTTAAGTTCGGCTTCAATATCGCCGGTTTTACTGGTTGATTTGATTTGAAAAAGGCTGTTTTCGTGTTTGCGGCGAATATCTTTCAGCTTTTTACCGGGCGCGATTTCCTGCTTGGGCAGGGAGCGGCCATGCCAGCTATGTGCATTTTTATAAAACTCAATTTTCAAGTTTGGAAAACATTCACTGAACCTGTCCTGTAAATCGCCTATGGTTTTTTCGTCGTTAATATCCAGTAACATTTTTACTTGTTATTTATTATGCGCAATAAACAATGCAGATTTTGTATGCTGTATAAGTACATCGGCCATGCTGGGCCTGAACCACCTTGACACCTTGCCACGGCGGTAAGCGCCTAACACAATAAGCGGCTCTGTTTGCTGTTGTGCCAGGTGGGCAACAATCCGCTCCTCGGGCAGGCCTTTCAATACTGTGTACGCGGCTTGCTGAAAATGCTTATTTAAAAATTCTTTTACCAGTTTATTATCCGGTACGTGCAGCGATTCTTCCTCTCCTTTTACAGACAGTACCTCGAGAGGCAATTGTTTGTACGGCGCCAAAATATAAGTAAACATTTTAACAGCATATACCGAGGAAGGTTCACCATCAAACAGGAAAATAACCTTGCCGGGCTCTTTGTATTCATCCGGCACAACCAGTACAGGGCACTGAACCTCTGCCAGCAGGTTTCGCATAAAAGAAGAGGGTGCGTTGCCACCGGCGCGGGAAAAGGTTTCACCCTTATCTATAATAACAAGGTCTGCATAAACTGACTCATGCAAAAGTTCGTCAAGCGCGGTATTCCTGTCCCGGTGAAGCGAAAAATTAATACCTTCTTTATGGCACCTGCCGGTAAATATATGAACAGCTTCGTCTCTCATTTTTTTATCTGTGTCATCCAGCGTTTTCAGGCGGGCGGCATCAGTGGGCTTTTCAATAATATCCTTATAGCCGTAGCTTGTATATGTTGTGTCGTCAAGAAAAACACCAGCCAGGTGGGCATTGTAATGTTTTGCAAGGTAAACTGCGTAATTAATAGTGCCTGCTGAAATTTTAAACCCGTCAAAAGCGGCAATAATTTTATTCATGTCAACAAAAATTTTACTAAATGTGCAAGTAAAGAAAAAGCCTTGCCGCAGAATATGATTAACGCTATGCCGGCAAATGATAATCATCACCTGCCCCGCGGCCACTGACGACAATCATTGAATCATTTGACTATAGTTCTTAATGCTGCTGTACACAGTAAATACTTTTGTTATGTTAACAATTCTAAAAACGGAGGTTTATATGTCAACACAAACAGTTGTAAAAAAGAATGATTTTTTCCCATCATTTATTGATGACTTTTTTAAACCCTGGGGAGACTGGGTTGATAACAAACTGCAAAAGAAGCTGACTATTCCTGCAGTTAATGTTATTGAAAATACGGATGGTTACGATATAAATGTAGCTGCACCGGGTCTTAAAAAGGCAGATTTTTATATTGAAGTTACTGGTAACATCCTGACGATAAGCGCCGAGTCAGAAAAGGAAAATGAAGAAACTGTTGACGAAAATTATACACGAAGAGAATATAATTATTCATCTTTTTCGCGCAGCCTTACATTACCAGATGATGTTGATGAAGACAAGATAACTGCAGCATACGATGGCGGCGTTTTGAAATTAAAAGTACCCAAAAAACAAGGTGCTGGCAAAATTACCGGTAAGGCAATTGCCGTTAACTAAAAGTTACAATTACAGGTAATGAATGTTAAGGCTGCTTGTTGGGCTGGTGTTTGATGCGTGCTTAGAAACATCAAACCGGTCGCTTTTTACTAAGCAGCCTTATTTATTACATTAAAGATTGTTGAATTATGCAAAAGATATTGCTTGTTTGCGATGGCGGCCATTTTCCGCAGGGCGCATTTGACCTGGTGAAAGATAAATATGTTGACGAATCATGTTTACTCACAGGTATTTTTCTTAGTTCCGTTCAGTATTCCGGCTTATTGCGGTATTCCATTGATGTAACCGGTGGCTTAACAACAACAATAATGGAGGAAGAAAAAATAATGACAGACAGGAATATTAACCTTTTTAAAAGCCTGTGCGAAAAGCACGGCATTGAATACAGGGTGCATACAGACATGCAACCGGATATTTTTCCTGCCTTAAAAAAGGAGACCCGCTTTGCAGATTTGATGCTGTTAAGTTCTCAATTGTTTTACAGCAACCTTGCTGAAAAGCAGCCAAACAGTTATACAAAAACAGTATTACATGAGGCCGAATGCCCGGTATTACTGGTGCCCGAAGATTATAAACAGCCGGCAAAAATAGTTCTTTCATATGATGGCAGCGAAGAATCTGTGTACGCCATCAAACAGTTCGCCTATGTATTCCCGTCATGGTGTAATCTTGAGGCGCAATTGGTATACGTAACTGACAAGGCAGAGGAGATACCTGACCTTGCGGATATTGAAGAATTCGCGTCACGCCATTTTCCCGGGCTAACAATTTCCAGGTTGTCATTTAATGCAAAAGAATTTTTCAGCTTGTGGATGTCAGGCGACCAGGACGCTATGTTAGTAACCGGTTCCTTTTCACGTTCGGGAATTTCAGCCCTCCTGAAAAAAAGCTTTTCTGAGGAAGTGATAGAACTAAGTGGAGTTCCGGTGTTTATTGCACATAAATAAAAAATATGCAAAGGATAGTACTGGCAGTTAACGCCCTTGAACTAAACACCCGCAGTATTGACTTTGCGGCGTATATAGCAGGATTAACATGTTCAAAATTAACCGGCGTGTTCCTTAAAGAAGCAATACATGATAATGCAGCAGCATTAAAAACGCCTTTCGCGCTACCGTATGTAGAAACAATTACCGCGGAAGAAGAGGAGACTGTGACAGATAGAAAAAAAATATCACAGAACAAGGCGTTGTTTGAAAGTGCCTGTGTTAAAAGAGATGTAACCTTTGAGATTGAGATTTTTAGAGGGCGGGTAAGTGAAAAAATTGCCATGGAAAGCAGGTTTGCTGATGTTATACTTGTGGGCCCGGATACTTGTTTTGACCAGTCAAAGCAAGAGGGTACACCAACAAGGTTTGTTAGAGATTTATTGACAAATGCAGAATGCCCCGTTATAATTGTTCCTGAAAGTTTTGATGAAATTGATGAAATAATATTTGCCTATGATGGAAGCAGGTCAGGCGTATATGCAATAAAACAGTTTACTTACCTGTTTCCTGAATTAAGCAGTACTAAAATAACTATGCTGCATATTACGGAAGGAAATGCAGGTATACCCGGTAATAAAATAAAGCAATGGCTTGAAGTACATTATCCTTATGTGCATGAAGAAAGCTTAAAAGGAAATCCCTCTGATGAAATGTTCGGTTTCTTACTCCAAAAGCGTAACAAATTTGTTGTTTTAGGCAGCTTTGGGCGGGGCGCTTTGTCCCTCGCAGTTAGGCCCAGTACATCTTTATTGGTGCTTAAAACCCTTAACCTTCCCATATTTATTGCACATATATAAAAAGAAATTTATTAAAATAATAATAATGCTATGCAGGTAATTATTGATGAAAAGGAAAAGCAGGTAATAGAAACCGGTAACCACATGCCGGCAGTTTCAATTATACTTCCTCTAAATGTAATTAAGTCTCTTGAGCATGAAACAAAGCTCGCTCTAAAATTTGCTTTGGACAAAGTGAAGAAGCAATTGTTTGATAACTATCCGGGGGAAAGGGCAAGTCTTGCTATTAACCGGCTAAAAGACGTAATAAGTAATATAGATTACACGCTTTGTAAAAAAAGCCTGGCCATTTTTGTTTCGCCCGTAAAAGAAGAAGTTTTTTACCTTGATATCCCGGTTGAAGAACGAATTGTAATAAACGAATCTTTTGAAATACGGGATTTGATTTATAATAAAAAGGCTAACCAGGCTGTGCTTGTATTATTATTGAGCGGAGAATTTGCGAGAATTTATTATGCTTTTGGCAAAACATTCAAAAGCGTAAAAATACCTGTTGCCGACAATGTTTTCGCTTACAAAACCGATATGCCCGAAAGAACAGGTAATTTTTCTGATCCGCCGGGGCACAAAGAAATAATGCTCAATAAATTTTTGCATCACATTGATATTGGCCTGTCAGGTATAATTAAACAATACAACTATCCTGTTTTTGTATTAGGCGCCAAAAGGGTGCTAGGGCATTTTAAAAAGATAACCCATCATGCAGACAAGATAGTCCAATTTATTCATGGCAATTTTTTTGATGTACGTGAAAATGAGATACTGGAAACTGTAAACAGCTATTTGCCGGTTTTACAGCAGCAGCGCGAAAAATATTTTTTGCATTTGCTGGAGGAGGCGGCAGGCAAAGGCGTACTCGTATGCGGTATTAACAACCTGTGGGCAGAAGGAAATAATAAAAACATCCGGTTGCTAATAGTGGAAAAGGATTTTAATTTTCCGGTATGGCGGGGAGAGGGTGATGATGCTATTCAAGAACAGGCAGGTTCGTCCGATTCTTTTTATTTCAAAGATGCAGTAGACGACCTTATGCAGAAAGTTCTTGAGTGTGGGGGAGACATTGAGTTTACAGGTAATGGGGTGTTAGGTAAATATGAGGGTGCTGCAGCAATACTTTATCACCGTTAGCCAGTGCTGGTAAAGGTATCGCCACACCCGTTTCTATTTTTATTGTGTAAAACATATCATGTGGAACAGAAGCAAAACCCTTTAACAGTATTCGCTCAAGAAGCCCCCGGGGTTTCAGCCGCATTTAACAACCTGGTAGAAGCTTTAAGAGCAACAAACGGGCTTGATGAAAAGACAAAGCACTTATTATATATTGGCATTAAAGCTGCCATGGGCGATAATACTGCAGTGTACTATCATGTTCCTATGGCAAAGAGCTTAGGTGCTACACGCGCAGAAGTTAAAGACGCTTTATTAATTACTGTTACGGTATGTGGTATACAGGCAATAGCCAACTGCCTGCCTGCAGCTATGGAAATATATGATAGATAATATGCCCGGTTGATTATTTAAAAAGTTTATAGATGTCTTTGTAAAATGGGGCGTCATTTGGATGGTCGGGGTTTGTTATAAGGTACACTACCAGCACCGGTACAGGGTCGTTAACCTGGAGAATGGTAGGCTTTTGATCTTTAAGGCAGGATTGCACAAAGCTGCTGTCAATGGGTTGGGGAAGAATGCTATTGGCTAATTCCATAGGCTTTTCCACCCTTATACATCCATGGCTTAAATAGCGTGAATTAAGCAGGAACGCCATTTTATTATTGGTGTCGTGCATGTAAACGCTGTACGGGTCGGTAAGGTTAAATTTAATAACACCCAAAGCATTGTCACAGCCGGTTGACTGCCTGAACTGGTAGGGGAAATTGCCTGCATTATAGGCTGACCAGTTAAGATTATGGTGGTTGATAATTCTGCCATCCGCGTCAACTACCTGCATATTCATACCATCTACCAGTCCCGGGCTTTTTTTAAATTGAGGCAACAGTTCATACAACGCTATTTTCGTTGGTACATTCCAGTAGGGATATAAAATAACCTGGTTACAATAAGCCGCAAACCTTGGTGTACGGGTAGATGGTTTGCCGGTAACAACTTTCATGGTTAAAAGGGCGCTGTCATTGCTGTAATAGTCAAGCGTTGCTGACGGGATATTTACAAGAATGAATCTCTTAAACTTAAAATGAGCTATCCAGCGCAGGTAGTTTATTTCTGAGACCAGTTTTTTAATCTTATCGGCGGCTTTGTATTTATATGCCAGCGCCAGGTCAGCCTTAATGGTGCGGTACTGTTCAAATTGAGGTTGCAAAGAGTCGGCGAACTGTTTTAAAGCCGCGCTGTTTTTTACTTTTGATAAGCCCCCCGCAATAAAAGCCCATGTACTCTCTGTGTATTGGGGCGTTAACTCGTCGTATGAAAGATAGCCCGTAATGTCTCCTGCGTAAATGTCCCGGCATACACCCAGCGCAGCGTCAGTAAATATGTCGTCTATGGTCATTAAGGCGGCAGAATCAGCTTTGCCTGGATTAACGTGCGCCTTTAGGAACTGCTGGTGGTAATTGGCCGGATTGAGACCATATAAACTGCATGTGTCAATTAAGGTAATTAAAGATTGCCTGAACGCCTCATCGCCGGCGTTGGTAAACCAGTATAGCGAAGCACCTGTAAGTGAATGAAATTGATTTACAGCCGCTTTATTATATATTTTTTCTGTAATGGCGTTTTTTTTTGCCTGGGCGCTGCAAATAGTGCCGCCCGTTATTGCATAACCGCCGGTTGCGCCCATAAGTAAAATGATATATGGAATTAACTTCATTTTTGGCCTGTTATCTTCCCGCTAAAATAGGCGGTAGAAAACAGGGTAGGGGTGATGGCGCTTAGTAACCGGGTTGATTTTTATCAGTGAATAAAAACATTGGATATGGGAACAAATTTTTCATTTTTTTACCACCATTTATCAAATATAATTTTAACCGTTTCGTGAATGATTATGAAAGAAGTTGCGTAAAATTGCTGAAGCATCCCGTTAGCTCATAAAAAATAAAATACCACCAATATTATGCGCATATTTTGGCTACTGGCTTTAATTGTTGCATTTGCAGCCTGCAAAGGAAAGGATAAGGCAGGCGATAAGGCTTACCAGCAAACAAAGCAATCGCTTGCAGATAAGGAGAAAGAAAACCCAACCGGCTTTTTAACTATTACCGAGTATGATAAAAGAAACCTTTTTGGGCTGGGCAGGCAAACAATTGTTAAAGGTAAGGTTACAAACCTTGCCAGTGTTTGCAGTTATAAGGATGTACGTGTAAAAATGCTTTGTTTTGATAAAGATGGTAAAAGGGTAGAGGAGCATGAGGACATAGTGGATGATGTAATTGCACCGGGCGCTACAGCCAGTTACAGAGCACATTATAAGCTGCCTAAAGAAACCGACAGCATTGCTTTAAGTATAATGAGCGCCACTGCCATTATTGATACTGCTAAGAAATAAATTACTCAACAAACGCAAAGGCATCTCCGTCAAAAAGGCCCAAATCACTTAGTTTAAGATGCGGTATTACCAGCAATGCCATAAAACTAAGCGTCATAAATGGTGATGAAAGCGTACAACCTAAGTCTTTTGCCATTGAATCAAGCTGCGTATAGGCATCTGCCACTTTATAACCGTCATGCGTGCTCATAAGGCCGCCCACGGGCAAAGCCAGGTATTTAGCTTCAGCATCGCTTACGCAGCTTATGCCGCCTTTTTCCTGTATAACCAGGTTAACGGCTTTAACAATATTATCATCCTCAACGCCAACGGCAATTATATTATGGCTGTCGTGCGCTACAGAGGATGCAATGGCGCCGCTCTTCAGGCCGAAATTTTTGATGAAGGCTTTGGCCACCGCAGCATTATGGTAACGGTTAATAACCACGATTTTCAAAATATCGGCTTCTTCGTTACTGATTATTTGGCCGTTTGTTACGATAACATCCGTTGTTAGCCGGTTGGTTATCAATTGCCCGTCCAGTGCTTCTATTACAGGCATTTCCCTGGCGCCTTTGTAAAGAACCTCTATGTCTGCAACAGTAATAGGGTCGCAATTGAATTGATTAATGGCTTCTTCAGGCACAGATTCAATAAATGATGTACCGTTTTGGGCAACAAGGTTACCGTTAATGTAGGTTTGCCAAACGTTGAAATCGTGCAGGTTGTTTACGATGATAAAGTCGGCAGCGTCTCCCTCCCGCAGCAACCCTACGTCCAGTTTGTAATGAAGTACGGGATTTACGCAGGCTGCCTTAAGTATTTTAAAGGTATCAATGTTCCTGGCTGCTGCTCTTTTACATAGTTGGTTTATATGGCCTGCTACAAGGCTATCTGGGTGCTTGTCGTCACTGCAAAACATTATCCTGTCGGGATAGTCTTCCAGAAGGCTGATCAGCTCATCAAAGTTTTTGGCGGCACTCCCTTCCCTTATGATTATTTTCATGCCATAACCTAATTTATCAAGCGCCTCGGCCTTGGTAAAACATTCATGGTCTGTACTTATGCCTGCGTCAATATACTGTTTGGCTTTGTCGCCCATTAAACCGGGGGCATGCCCATCAACAGGTTTGTTAAGCGATTTTGCAGCCGAAATTTTTTTCATTACTTCCGGGTCATTAAAAAGCACTCCTGGAAAATTCATCATTTCGCTCAGGTACTTAATGTCGGCGCTTTCCAGCAGTTTTTTAACATCATTGCTGTCCAGCGTTGCGCCGGCGGTTTCAAATGTTGTGGCGGGCACGCAGCTTGGGGCGCCAAAGTTGAATTTGAATGGCACTTTTTTGCCATTCTCAATCATATATTCAACGCCTTCTACACCGCAAACATTGGCTATTTCATGCGGGTCGCTAACGGTGGCCACAGTTCCATGCACCACGGCAAGCCTTGCAAACTCAGAGGGTATAAGCATACTGCTTTCAATGTGCACGTGGCTGTCAATAAAACCCGGGAGTATATAATCAAATGACTGGCCGTGCGGAACCGGGATTTTTTTTATGGAAAGAATTTTACCTTTTTCGATGCTTATTTCGGCAGGATACACCTCCTCCTTCCAAACGTCAACAAAGTAACCCTGTATGATAAATGCGGCAGCCATAGAATATTTTTATATAAAGATAGCCCGCGGGGTAATTATTTGAAAGTTTGGGAGATATATATAAATAAAAAATCCTGCGGCTGCGCAGGATTTGATGGTAGATTGCCATTCAAATTCCGGTTTCCAAACAGGGTAATGCTGGAGGTCGGTAATTCAAAGGATTCAGATTGGATTTTAAAACGGAGTAGCCCTTAATTATTTGACATGTCAAAATAACACAACAAAAAATTGACGAAAGATAAAAATAGGACTTTAGAATATCCCAATCGGACACTAAATGCCCTTTATGAGCATTTTTAAACCTTTTTAAAGTGGCTATAATTTGATTTTAATCTTCCATAAGTCCGGGTCTTTTCTGCCTTGTACGTTCCTCTGATTTTTGCTGGCGCCATTGTTCAATAATTTTCGGGTCGCCGGAAAGTAACTCATCGGGCACCTTCCACCCCCTGAAATCGGCGGGGCGGGTATATACGGGCGGGGCCAGCAGCCCGTCCTGGAATGAATCGAACAACGCGGAGGTTTCGTCGTTCAGGACCCCGGGTAATAACCTCCCGATGGCGTCAACAATTATAGCGGCGGCCAATTCGCCCCCGCTGAGAACATAATCGCCAACAGAAATCTCCATCGTTACAAAATTATCCCGTATGCGCTGATCAATACCTTTATAGTGGCCGCATATAATAAGCAGGTTTTGGCGAAGGGATAGCTGGTTGGCTGTTTTTTGGTTAAACTGTGTGCCGTCAGGGGTCATGTAAATTATTTCGTCGTACGCCGTTTCTTTCTGCAATGCTTCAATCGCATTCGCCAGGGGCTCGCACATCATTACCATACCTGCCCCCCCGCCATACTGGTAATCGTCTACCTGGCCGTATTTATTAAGCGCCCATTGCCGCAGGTTGTGGGTACGTACAGTAAGCAAACCTTTCTCCTGGGCCCGTTTCATTATACTGTGGTTCAGCGGGCTGTCCAAAAGTTCAGGCAAAACGGTAATAATGTCAATGGTCATAAACCTGCTGTTTAAGATTTTAGGCAAGATAAATGTTTGCGGTAGATAAAGGTGCAATTAAACCTTTAGTCAGCCGACCGGATTAGTAAGGTTGTGCGGCAACTTACCTTCATTCCATTTACAATGGCAGGTACCCAATCGGGCATAGCGCTCAATGCCTTTTTTAACCGGCGGGTAAGGGTTGCATCTATATTACCGCTATTTGTAATCCTGGCATCAGGCAGGGTGCCATTTTTGGTGACTACTAGCATAATAACCGCCGTGTTGGTAGTTGAGTCGTTAACCGGTTGCAAGTTATATTTTTTTAAGAAAAATGTCCATACAGAAGGCCCACGGGAAATATCGGCCTGATTTGTACGCTGGATTCGGCGTAGATTGAGTCGCTCTGCGCATGAATACCTACAAATAACAGGAGGGCTATAACAGTTAAAGCGGTTTTCATGCGGCAATAGTTTTAGTTATTATAAATCCATAAAATCTTCCAGGTTCCGCCGTTGTTTTTTGGATGGCCTGCCAATTTTGCTAAGCCGCTTGCCGGTATGAAAACTTTCGGCAATAAATTTCGTGCGTTCTATTTCCTCTGCCGGCGTCAGGTCAAGATAGTATTTAATAGCCTCGCTGTATTGTACCCGTTGGTCAAGCAGGCCGCTTACTTTTACCACCCACTTTTTGGCTTCGGTTTTAACCTCGTACTCCTCACCAATATTCACAGCTTTGGATGGTTTTATGTTGTTGCCGTTCCATTTTACCTTTCCGCTGTCGCAGGCTTCTGCAGCCTGTGTGCGGGTTTTAAACAGGCGTATGGCCCACAGGTATTTATCAATCCTCAGCTTTTCTTTGGTATCGCTCATCTTCACTCACTTTCAAAAGAGTCAAAAAACTTTGTTACGTCAGGGTTTGTATCCTTGCCTGCGCCCGAAATAACCATTAAAATGTAAAACCTGTTATGTATAAGTATGGCGCGGGCTGTAATGATACCTTGCCCCTGCAGGTCAATTTTAGCGTCGTCACCGGGAAAGCCCTTGTATTCCATTCTTTTTGATGAAACAAGCGAACCGTTAACATTTTTAGCCATGCCTTTAACAGCGCCGTCGAAAAAGGCATCCATTTTTTCCTGGTGATCGGAGCTTATCGAGTCAGGCAAAGCACTGTAGTTAATCATATAAAGCATATTGCTTGCTTCAGCGTTTTGAGAGAGGTCAACCATCACCATGTTCATTTTTATCGGGCCTGCGGCAGTGGGTGTGCTTTGCTGTTGTTCAACCGGTTTCAGGGGGAATTGTGCTTTGAAGTTCATCTCTGCAGACGCGTACTTAATCCATTCCTGTGCACTGGAAACAGAGAAGGAGCCCAATAGCGTAAAAATTAATGCAATAACAGGAAGGATTGATTTTTTGCTTGTTTTTTTCATAAATGTTGGTGGGTCTTACGCTTTCATTTCAGCATAAAACTGGTGAAAATAAGGGATGGTTTCAATGCCTTTGTAAAAATTAAACAGGTCGTATTTTTCATTCGGGCTATGCAGGTTGTCACTATCCAGGCCAAAGCCCAGGAAAACTGTTTTGCACCCAAGTACACTTTCAAATAATGCTGTAATGGGTATGCTGCCGCCGCCGCGTACCGGTATCGGCGCTTTGCCAAAGCTCGTGTCAATTGCCTTTGCTGCCGCCTTATATTCTATACTGTCCATCGGGGTGAGATAGGGGTCGCCGCCGTGATGGGAAAATGCTTTTATGGTAACATACGGTGGCGCAATAGAAACCAGGTGGTCAATCAGCAATTTTTCTATCACCTCGCTTTTTTGGTTGGGTACCAGCCGGCATGAAATTTTTGCAAAGGCCTTTGAAGGCAGTACGGTTTTTGCCCCTTCGCCGGTGTAACCGCCCCAAATACCATTCAATTCCAGCGTCGGCCTTATACCGGTCCTTTCATTGGTGGTGTATCCTTTTTCGCCCCACAGTTCCTTTACACCCAAATCTGCCTTATATTCCTCCTCGTTATACGGCGCCTTGGCCATGGCTGCTCTTTCAGCAGGTGTAGCCACAACTACATCATCATAAAAGCCCGGTATAGTTATATGGTTATTTTCATCATGCAGGCTGGTAATCATGTGCGCCAAAATGGTAATGGGGTTTGCCACGGCGCCGCCATATACGCCGCTGTGCAGGTCGCGGTTGGGGCCGGTAACTTCCACCTCAATGTATGTAAGCCCGCGCACGCCAACATCAATACTCGGGTTTTCCATGCTAAGCATAGCGGTATCGCTAATAAGCACTACATCTGCAGTCAGCAGGTTTTTATGTGTTTTAAGAAAATCGCCTAAATTTTTGGAACCTATTTCTTCTTCACCTTCAATAATAAATTTGATATTTACGGGCAGCGTACCCGTTTCGGTTAAGGTTTCCAGCGCCTTTACATGCATAAAAAACTGGCCTTTGTCGTCGCAGGCGCCGCGTGCGTAAATTTTGCCATCTTTAATAATTGGTTCAAAAGGCGGGCTGTTCCACAGGTTAAGCGGGTCCGGTGGCTGAACGTCATAATGCCCGTATACTAAAACAGTCGGTTTTGAAGAGTCAATTATTTTTTCTCCGTACACTACAGGGTGGCCGGGGGTTTCATAAATCTCCGCTTTTTCAGCACCAGCCTTAAGCAGGTGTTGCTTTACCGCCTCCGCGCAGGCAATCATATCGCTCTTATGCTCGCTTCTCGCACTCACGCTGGGTATGCGCAGCAGGTCGAGCAATTCATCTAAAAAACGCTGTTTGTTTTGTTGCTGGTAGTCTTTCCACGCCTGCATAATCTATTGTTTTTTGCCCCTGAAGGTAAGGGTGGTGAATATTTTAGAAAGGCGAATGTAGGGAGTTTTACGGAGTGATGCCGGGTATAGTGTTATTTTTTGGCTATAGCGTTAGTTAAACAATATGTTAATCCCTGCAACACCGCTAAAACTGCATTAAACCTTCGGTTCCGGCTATCATCTTATATTAAACAAAAACAAAATAAATATATGAAACAGTTATTACACAAAATCGTTTACTTTCTTGTTAACGGCAGCGACCTGGAAGAAGGTGTTGAATATGTTGTTTTATCAAGCAATGTATAATTACAATAAAAGCATTTTTAAAAATTTAAAAACTAAATTTATGAAACAGTTATTACACAAAATTGCGCACTTTATTATTAACGGCGCTCAATTAAAGCCCGGCTATAAATATGTTGTACTGGTTAGCAATTGTTAATTACCATGAATTTTTATACGCTTCATTTTCCACCATGCAGAGCAAAACAAATAAGTTTTGTGACAGCAGGCACAGCCTTATAGGGTACGTGCCTGTTGGTGTGTAACATACACCCGTAGCTGCTACCCCAGGCTTTCTTCAATTGCCTTATCAATATTTGCCAGGCCCTTTTCAAACGCTGCTCTTGTTTCCCAGCCAAACCCCAGCCTGAAATTTCTTTTGCTTTGTTCAAACCAGTGCCCCGGCCCAACATATGTTTTATATTTTTGAAGAAGTATTGAATAAAATTTTTCAATATCTGGTTGCACAGCTTCTTTAAACCCCGGAAAACAAACAACACCTCCTGCCGGCTTTACCCAATTAAGGTATGAGTGATTTTCAAGCCATTGTTGCAGCACGCCAAAGCACCACGCTACTTCATTTTTTATCGCCGGCAAAAATTCTTCTTTCTTCAGCAGGTATTGATAGCATATTTCTTCATCTATTACGGAGTTACAAATATGTATTTGTTCTTTAGCGGCTAAAAAGCGGTATTGCAACTCTTCATCCCGTGTTATTAACCAGCCAAGGCGTATGCCGGGTATTCCGTTTGCTTTTGAAACAGAAGATACGCTGATGGCTTTTTTGCTGATAGTTGCTGCCAGCGGTGGCGGTGCATTAAATGACAGTTCCCGGTAGGTTTCATCAACCAGCAGGTAACAGTTGTTTTCTTCCGCAAGCTTGCATAACCTTTTTAACTGTTCTTCCGCTATTACAGTGCCCGTTGGGTTATGGGGCGTGGTTATGCTGATAAGCTTTGTATTTGCATGCAGCGCTTCAATCACAGCCTCAGCATCAAGCAAATAATCTTCTTCAAATTTCAAATCAATAAAGGTAATATCACAGCCAATAGCCCGCGGTGTTTCAATGTTGGTTGCATAGTTGGGCCGCACTACAATTATGTGGTCATCGGCGGTTAACAGCGCGGACTGTATAATAAACAGCGCTCCCGCCGCTCCAACGGTTAACAACACGTCCTCGGGAGATATGCCAAAATATTCCCTGGCAATCAGCGCCCTCAGGGCTGGCTTGCCGGCATGGTCGCCATAACAAATAACAACGTTGTTAAGGTTAATTCCTATATTCTTAAACTGCACATCCCTTACAGAACTTTCTGCAAGGTTGCACTCTATTGCGTCATAACCAAGGCTTTCCGGTGATTCCACCTCTATCTGCATTCGGGTATAATTCATAGCAGTAATATAATTTTGTGCGGGTTTTTGTTATGCTGCCGTTGGCTCATTCTTTTGTAACAGCGCACAGCAGAAACGGTATATTACACAATATACCGGTGTCTTTTGCTTCTTTGCCTTACTTTTAAATACGAAATTAATGCTTCTATGCCGTTAAGAGCCTTGCTGGTAGATGATGAAGACCATAATTTGAATATACTGCAATTTATGCTGCAGAATGACTGTGAAGATGTGGAAGTGGCGGGATTAGCAAAAAACGCCCAGCAGGCCAGGGAATGGCTTCAGCAAAATTCTGCGGATGTTGTTTTTCTTGATATAAACATGCCCGGTGAAAACGGTTTCCAGTTGCTTTCAAGTATTGCTGCGCAAAATTTTAAGGTTGTTTTTGTTACAGCGCATAACGAGTTTGCTTTGCAGGCTATCAAGGCCAGCGCTGTGGATTATATTTTAAAACCTGTTAGTATCGACGAACTGCAAAAAGCTGTCGAAAAAGTAAAACGCCTGTTGTCAAGTCCTGCCGCCGCAGAACAAAATCAACTGCTTGTACGGCATCTTTTGCATGCGATAAACAAGAAGACGCCGCCAAAAAAAATAGCCCTGCCACAATTAGGCAGCATTAATTTTATTGAAGTGGATGATATTGTTTCGTTACAGGCAGACAGTAACTATACCATAATTCACATGAAAAACATGCAAAAACAGGTGATAAGCAAAACGTTGAAAGAATTTGAGGAATTACTGGATGAAAACCAGTTTGTGAGGATACATAAATCGTATATTGTAAACATCAGTTATATAAAGGAGTATTCCACTGCCGATGGCGGCGTAGTAAAAATGTCCGATGGAAACCAGTGGAGCATAAGCCGCCGGCAGCTTGATTTCTTTCTTGCCAAAATGCGCAATGCAAGCCTTATGTTCGGTAAATAAATACTTAAACGTGGTAGCGTTAAGATAACAGTTAACTTTAAGGTATGCGGTTTACCCTTGTTATATCACTTTTTTTTTTAGCAGCTTACTGCCGGGCGCAGCGGCAGGCAGGGTACACGGTATTTACTGTGCGGGATGGCCTGCCCAGTAATTATATTTACCGGTGTGTAGAGGATAACAAGGGCTTTTTGTGGGTAGCCACTGACGCCGGCCTGGCCAGGTTTGACGGTCGTCATTTCCAGGTGTTTACAACAAAAGACGGCTTGCCCGATAACGAAGTGCTGGAAGTTATTAAAGAAAACGATGGTCGTATTTGGGTAAATTGCTTTAAGCAAAGCCCGGCCTGCTTTGACGAGGAGAAAAATAAATTCTTTGACCTTACTGAGGATTCAACTCTTTCGAAGGTTATCCGTTCAACAACCATGACGAGCATGTTCCCGCTTAACTCCGGCGGTATTATGTATAACAACCAGAATGGCTCATTTGTATTAAAAAATAAAAAGCTCGTTATAAAAGCGGTAAGCCCGGTTAACGATCTTTTTTTAGTAAACCAGCAGCCAGGGGGCGCCCAGGTAAGGTATGGCAGCCGGGTAATAGATACCCCTAACCGTAAATCGCTGGCTTACTTGTATGTGGTTAAAAATAACAAGAACACTGACAGCATTATATTCAATCGAAATACATCCGTGGATTTTCCAATTCCGGCGGTAAATGGTAATGATTTTTACTCTTTTTACGCTGCGCGGCGCATGTTTTTTAAAATCAGTAATATTCATACGGAGCCTTTACGTTTTACGGTGGATTCTGTGTCTGTTCCGGAGACCTTTTTCTTTTATGGGTTTACAGGCAAGTGGGTTGCTGTGTTCAGCTATACCGGCAAAGTATATGTATATGATACCAAAACCCTGCAACTGCAGTTTATCCTGGCCGGCAATTATCTCGCAACTTCCTTTTTCATGGATAGTAATCACAACCTTTGGGTGCCAACGGTTGACAAAGGGCTGCTGTTGTATAAAAATACAGGTATAAGCCGTATAAAAATACCAGCCGGCTTTACCAGTACTGATTTTTTAAGTGTTACATGCGACCCAAATGGGAAAGTACTGGCAGGCAATTTTACCGGGCAGGTGATTGAAGCGGCCAATGGTAAAACAATTGTTCATACAGTGGCTCACCACGACTCACTGTTAAACAGGCAGCGAAAAATAATAATATCTCATAATAAGATATTTACATTTTCAGAAAACGGCATCTTCGTAAATTATAAACGGGTTATAACTGAAGGGAACATCTTTGTATTTGGTAAAACGGCAGCACAGCTTAATGACAGCATTATTATTGTGGGCTTAAGCAGCAGTTTAAGGGAGTTGAATACGATTACTGAAAAAACAGCAGTCCTCGCCAACCGTAACGTAAGGGTGACCGCCATAACTGCTGCTGCGAACAATGTGGTTTACTGGGGCTCTACTGATGGTTTGTATTGCTATAATTATAACATCAATAAATACTGGCACCTGCGCGGCAGCAGCCTTTTTTCAGAAAGGGTAACCGGTTTATGCATTTCACCTGACAGTGTGCTGTGGGTGGCTACCGCAGGTAACGGCATTGTGGGTTTGAGGCATGACAGCGTTGCTTTTCATATTACAACGTTGGCGGGCCTTATAGCAAATGATACGCGTTGTGTTGCCACGGGCCGCCCCGGGCAATTGTGGGTGGGCACATCATCCGGTGTTAGCATTATTAAGTATGCGCTTAACGGCTACGGCATACAGTATTCTATTCAGAACATTTCAGTAAATGACGGCCTCACCAACAACGTAGTTAATGAAATGACGTATCATAATGACACGGTATATGCTGCCACGGCTGACGGTGTAAGTGTTATACCTGCAGGCATTTCGCTCCCCCAATTTAATATTCCTGTGCAACTGGTGCGTATGAGCATCAACCAGCGGGATACGATAATTGCTTCATCTTACAGCCTGCCATATAACCAGCGTAATATTCAAATGCAACTGGCTGGTATTGAACTGGGGGGCCATCTTAAAAACTTACAGTACACGGTAGACAAAAACAGCAACTGGGTTACGCTTGACCAGAACATTCTTGCACTGCAGCTTAACAGCGGCAGCCATACCGTACAGGTAAGGGCAATTGATGTAAACGGCAATATCAGCAACAAAATATTATCAATCGAATTTAATATCGCCACGCCATTCTGGAAGACGGTTTGGTTTTGGATATTAGCAGCCGTGCTGTTACAATTGCTAACGTTGTATTATTTAAACAGGTGGTTAAAGAAAAGAAGAGAAATGAAGCTGGCTGGTGAAATAGCAGTAATTCAAACAGCAGCGCTTGAGCAGCAAGCCTTTACTTCTTTAATAAACCCGCATTTTATTTTTAACGCGCTTAACAGTATTCAGCATTATATAAACCTGCAGGACAGGAAAAATGCTAACCGCTACCTGAGTGATTTTGCATCGCTGATACGTAAAAACTTTGAGGCTTCTCAAAAATCATTTATTACGCTGGAAGAGGAGCTTGAAAATATAAAAATATACATGCGGCTGGAACAGATGCGTTTTAGCGGGCGGTTTACCTACCGGGTGGATATTGATGAAAATGCCGATATTGACGAATGGATGATACCCACCATGATGTTGCAGCCATTTTTGGAAAACGCATTGTTGCACGGCATAATGCCCTCGGCTATTGAAGGTGAAATTGTAGTGGATATTAAAGAAAAAAACGGTTTTTTGCAGATTATAATTACTGATAACGGTATAGGAATTGCCAACAGTAAGGCGCTGAAAGGATTAGGTGGCCATAACAGCCTTGGGATGGAGCTGATTGAAAAAAGAATTTACGCGCTGAGCAGGGTTAGCGAAAATGGCATTAAAATACACCTTTCCGAAGCCACCGCAGGTAATAAAAACCCCGGCACCAAAATCACCCTCTTAATTTATGCCGGTTTATATGATGCCTGGTTACAGGCGCAAAAACAATAAAACGCTGGATATTAGCCTTTATCTCCTTTTTTCGGGTTATAAAACTGAGCTTCACGACAAAATTTTCATAAACAATCTGCGTTTAGTAAAAAACGGTGTGATTCTTGCCTACATTCGTGTCTGTGTTTTTAGGCACTTTAACTAGCTAAAACTGCATGAAAAAAGCAAAAAAATACATTTGGCGGGCATTTTTCTTAGGGCTTACTCTTTTTGTACTTCTTATTCTTTTCGCCGACTGGGGCCTGTTCGGCAAAATGCCGTCTATTGAGGAATTGCAAAACCCCACTGCTTCACTGGCCAGCCAGGTATACGCAGATGACGGTACCATAATGGGTAAATATTATCTCGAGGACAGGCTAAATGTGAATTATAAGGACATAAGCCAGTATATAATACAGGCCCTTGTTGCTACTGAAGATAAAAGGTTTTATGAGCACAGCGGCATTGACCCGCACCGCCTGCTTACCGCCATTCTTGCGCTTGGTACACATGGCGGCGCCAGCACTATAACCATGCAGGCGGCTAAAAACCTTTTTACAGAAGATTGGGATACCCGCAATGTTTTTTTACGCAGCATTCAAAAAATAAAAGAAGCGATTATAGCCGTAAAGCTTGAACGCAACTTTACTAAAGACGAGATAATCACGGTATATTTAAACACGGTTGCTTTCAGCGATAATGTATATGGCATCCGCAACGCTTCAAAAACCTTTTTTCAAAAGGAGCCTGACCGGGTGAACATCCAGGAAGCAGCCATGCTGGTTGGCATGGTTAACGCACCTACTTTATATAACCCGCGGCGCAACCCAAAATTGGCGCTTGACCGCCGAAATTTGGTGCTAACTATGATGGAAAACAGCGGCTACCTTACCAAACCCGTTGCTGATTCCATTAAAAGAATCCCAAATGATGTAAGCATGTACAGGAAGCTGGATGAAACAGCAGGCCTGGCGCCTTATTTCCGGATGGTGTTGGGCGAAGAATTAAAAAAATGGTGCAAGGAACATAAAAAAAGCGATGGCACTTCGTATGACCTCTACCGTGACGGGCTGAAAATATATACTACCATCAACCCCCGCATGCAGCTATATGCCGAGGAAGCTGTGGCAAAGCACATGGCATATATGCAGAAAATACTCAACCAGCAAAGCAATATAAAAACGGGCAGTGTTTGGAAGAAGTATGGTAATGTGCTTACCGCTGCCATGCACCAGAGTGAGCGGTGGCATAATATGAAAAAAGAAGGTGTTAGTGATGAAGATATTCGCAAAAGCTTCTTTGAAAAAACACACATGAAGGTTTTTGCGTGGAATAGTGCGCGCTCAACAGATACGGTGATGACGCCCTATGATTCAATAAAATATTGCCGGCAGATGCTGCAGGCGGGTTTTATGGCTATGGACCCGCTGAGCGGCGAGGTAAAAGCATGGGTTGGCGGCATTGATTTTAAGACCTTCAAATTCGACCATGTAAACATCAATACCAAGCGGCAGGTGGGCAGTACTATTAAACCGCTTTTGTACAGCCTTGCTATTGAAAAGGCAGGTTTTACGCCCAATAGTATGGTGGAAGATGTGCAGCAAAACTTTACCGGTTATGGTAATGTACCCGCCACTTCAACAACCTGCACAGGCGCCACAATACCTATGAGTGAAGCGCTGGCATTATCGCGCAACTGTGCAACTGCGTATATTATGAAGCAAATGGGCGACGGCGATAAAAGCGCTAAGAAATTTATACAGTTCCTGAAAGACTGCAGTGTAACAACGGATATACCTGATTACCCTTCTATATGTATCGGGAGTTCTGAAATATCGTTGTATGAAATGATGCAGGCCTACAGCATGTTTCCCGGCAGGGGTTTTAATGTAAAGCCCATGTATATAACCCGCATTGAAGATAAAAACGGTAATACGCTGCAAACAAACGTGCCGCAGCGTAAAGAGGTAATCAGCGATGTTACTGCATATTCTATTATCAATATGATGGAGGGTGTAGTGCAGTTTGGCACAGGCCGCCGTATTTGGAATTATGGCGTAGACGGTGAAATTGCCGGTAAAACCGGTACCACCAATGATAACAGCGACGCATGGTTTATGGGGTATACGCCCCAACTGCTGTGCGGTGTTTGGACAGGGTGCGACGACAGGTTTATCCGCTTCAACAGTACTGATATAGGGCAGGGTTCATCATTGGCTTTGCCAATATGGGCATACTTTTACGCCAAGGCATCTGCTGATAAAAATCTTGCACTTGATACAAAATCAACTTTTGTTAAGCCGGATATAATGAACAACGACTTTAACCAGGACTGGATAAACAGCATACCTGAAAACCTTGGCGCGGAAGGGCATGATGTAGGTAACGGCAGCGCCGACCAGTATGGGGATACTATTCCGCGTAACCTTAAGCCGCAGGATATGACGCCGGAAAGCCAATTTCCGCAGCAACAGCCTAACAACAATCAGCCCGGCAATGTTCCGCCACCGCCGCAACAACCTAAAGCCGTAATGCCCAAAAAGCCGGGCGTACACTAAGCACACGCTTTTAACAGCAATACGGCATAGCGGGGCTTTGCCTACCTTTGCATGCTTATGCAACCGCATACTTTAATAAAATTGGTGGAATGCCCGCGTGATGCCATGCAGGGTTGGCCGCATTTTATACCTACACAGGAAAAGATTAATTATATAAATGCCCTGTTGCGCGTAGGTTTTGATACTATTGATTTTGGAAGTTTTGTATCGCCAAAAGCCATCCCGCAAATGGCTGATACAAAAGAGGTAATAAGCCGGCTTGAAACACGCAGTACAACAAAACTGTTGGCAATAGTCGCTAATGTGCGTGGTGCTGAAGATGCAGTATTATACGATTCAATACATTATTTGGGCTTTCCATTTTCAATATCTCCCACCTTTCAGCAACGTAATGCCAACAGCGGTATAGCAGAAGCGGTAAACAGGGTAGAGGAGATACAGGAACTCTGCGAAAAATGCGGTAAGGAAATGGTTGTTTACCTGAGCATGGGTTTTGGAAACCCTTACGGTGATGAATACAGCGATGAAATATTATTACATTGGGCCGGTGAAATGGTGGAAAGAAATATAAAAATCATTTCGTTGGCCGATACAATAGGCCTGGCAACGGCTGAACAAATAAGTACTGCATTAAATGCTTTAGTACCAAATTACCCGGGTGTTGAATTTGGCGTACACCTGCATTCTTCGGCCCAGCACAGGCGGGAAAAATTGCAGGCTGCTACAAACGCCGGCTGCAGGCGTTTTGATGGCGCTATCAATGGCATTGGAGGTTGTCCTATGGCGCAGGACGAATTGGTGGGCAACATGGACTCTTTATATATGATAGACTTTTTCAGCGAACTGCAAATGATGCCTGCAATTGACACGGAAGCGCTGGCGGAGTGTGTAAAAATAGCCAACAATATATTTGTGTAAAGAAAGATACAGAAAAGGAACTGGAACGTTATGCAACTGCTCACTTCAATTAATATAAAGCCACTTTCATCGCCCGTAACCTACCGGGATAAGATAATGCTTGTTGGCTCCTGCTTTACTGAACATATTGGCAACCATCTTGCAGAAGTGAAGTTTAATACACTGCAAAACCCCAACGGTATTTTGTTTGACCCTGTTAGTGTTTGTAAAAGCCTGGTGAGTTATATTGAAGACAGGCGCTTTGATGAAAATGATATTTTTTATTTTAACGAGGCCTGGCATAGCTGGCAGCACCATAGCAGGTTTTCAAACCCGGACAAAAATGATTGTTTGCAGGATATTAATCAATCCCTGCATGCTGCACATGAATTTTTGAAAGATGCCGATTGGCTGATTGTTACGTTAGGGTCGTCTTTTATTTATAAACTGGCCGCAGGCGATAACCTTTTTACAGCAGGTAATAAGGAAGGGGATGGGGTTGCTAATTGTCACAAAGCGCCGGCGCAAACATTTAATAAATACCTGTTAACCATTGAAGAGATAATAACCGCCTTAGACGGAACATTACACCGCTTATGGCAGTTTAACCCCCGCCTTAAAATAATATTTACCATCAGCCCCGTAAGGCACCTGCGTGACGGTGTTGTGGAAAATAACCGCAGCAAGGCGCGGCTTATTGAAGCGGTACACCATGTAGTAAACAAGTTTGATAAGTTATATTATTTTCCTGCGTATGAGCTGGTGATAGATGTACTGCGTGATTACCGCTTTTATGATATTGACCTTGCCCATCCTAATTATGCAGCAACACAATTTGTGCTGGAAAAGTTTGCCGAAAATTGTTTAAGCCTGGATGCTTCAGCCTTAATGGAAGAAATAAGAAAAATTGTTATTGCCAAAAATCATAAAGCATTCAACCCAAACTCTGCAGCCCATAAAAAATTTCTTTCAGCCCAGCTTGAAAAGATACTCCTGTTACAGCAGCAATACCCGTACCTCAATTTCGATAAAGAAATTGAGTATTTCGGCAGTTAATTTATAGTGCCGAATCTTTAGCGCTATTTCTTGATTAAATGCGGAGAGCAAAGGAATCGAACCCTTACCGCTGTTACACGAAACAGTTTAGCACACTGCCGCAACAAACCAATATTTGCCTGCTCTCCTTTTAGTCGGTGCGGCAGGAATCGAACCTGCGTATCAATAAAGAACCTGTTTTACAGACAAGTGTCACTTACCAACAGTGAGCCCCGCACCGGCAAAATGCACAAAACAAAAAACCCGTTCTGCATCGAGCAAAACGGGTTTTAATATTGTAATGTTATTATCTTTTGTTCATTTACATCATAAAACGTTCGCCCGGTACTTATACCAGTTATACGAACTACTATATGATGTTATTTTTTTCACGGTGCAAATATCGGGAATAAATTCTTCCTGTAAAAAACAAAATACAAATAAGTGAAAAAATTACCCTTGAAGTTAAAATCATTCAACCTGCCATTGTCAATGCATCCTGTCGCCTCTTACTTCTAAGTTCTTTATTACGTCGGCTTCGTATGCCAGCCATTCTGCCCAGCGTTTTCGTACTTTTACTTTGTCAATATATGTTTCTGCAAGCTCAATAAATAAAGTATAATGCCCTGCCTCGCTTTCCATAAAGCGGCGGTAAAAATTGCGCAGGTACCCGTCATTTAATCCTTCACTCAATCTTTTAAAGCGTTCGCAACTGCGCGCCTCAATTAAAGCCATCGTTAAAAGCTGGTCTAAAAACCTGTCTTCTTCATGCCCTCCTTTTTGTTGAAAGGCAAGCAGCTTATTTACATATTCATCTTTACGCTGCCTGCCTAAATGCAATTTCCTTTTCTGCAGTTCCTGCAGCACCAGGCGGAAGTGCCCCCATTCTTCAGTTACAATGGGAGATAGTTCCGTTACCAGTTTTTCCCTGCCCGGGTTTTTTTGTATTAATGATATACAGGATACTGCTGCCTTTTGCTCACAGTAAGCGTGGTCTGTTAAAATATCTTCCAGGCTAATGCCTGCAAGGTTAACCCAGCGCGGGTCTGTTGGTAATTGAAGGCCTAATATATTTTTTGTATCGGTTGAAAGCTCTGTATTCATCAGGCAGTAAAGATAATTTTTTTCGTGATTTGAGTGTTTTATGTGCAGTAAAAAGGCCTGGGTACTGTTAACAAAATGCAAATGTATCAGCGCTGTTATAGCTCCCGTAACGTGCTTGTTTACAATATCTTGTATGCCTGCCACCTATCATCACATACTGCCGGTTAGCCCAATAATTGCTGCATCATTTTGCCGGTAACATAATAGGTTGTACATTTGCACCGCAATTGATAAATCGGTACCAATTTTTTACAGGCAATTGCTTCCACTTGAAATATCTTACCTAACGTGCCTCACAGGCTTTATTGTTTGCCGCGAAGAGTTTTATTAACAGACAAAAAAGGATGATTTATGAACAGTAATGTTACCCATTCCGTATTGGACATGGACAACGACGACTTGAAGAACCTGACAGGCCAGGTGAAAGAAACAGTGGCAACAAACGTTGATATTAGCAAAGCAACTTCTAAAAATATATTTGCGGCCGCGAACCTCTGGCATATTCAAAGAATGAAAAAGAGTTCGCAGGGCAGGCGCGCTGTACTTTGGAACTAAGTTCTTCAAACTAAAAAAAATCCGTCAAATTTGACGGACTTTTTTTTGCAATCAATCAGCCGTGTGTTTACCTTGTACCAAAATATTATACATGGCTCAGGTAATACGCTGGGGAATTTTAGGCGCAGGCCGCATAGCGGCGAAATTTGCTTCAGATCTTTTACTGGTGCAGGATGCACTATTGGTTGCTGTTGGTTCAGGCAATAAAGAAAGGGCAGCGGCTTTTGCTGAAAAGTTTAATGCTGAACGCAGTTATGGCAGTTATGAAGAACTTGTGGCAGACGCCGAAGTAGATATTATATACGTGGCAACCACCCATAATTTTCATTACGAAAACACATTGCTTTGTTTAAATGCCGGTAAGGCTGTTTTATGCGAAAAGCCTTTTGCCATGAATAGCCGGCAGGTAAAAGAAATGATAAATGTCGCCCGTGCTAAGAGGGTGTTTTTAATGGAAGCCCTGTGGACAAAGTTTCTGCCCCAGTACAATAAAGTGCTGGAAATGCTGAAAGAAGGTATAGTGGGCGACATAAGAAGCATAAGGGCTGATTTTGGTTTCAGGCCAAAAGAACCTGTCTCTCCGCGTCTTTTTGACCCTGCACTGGGTGGCGGTACCGTGATGGATATTGGTATTTACCCGGTTTTTATAACCTTAAGTTTATTGGGACGGCCCGGCGCCATAGAGGCTACTATGAGCCCGGCTTCAACCGGCGTTGACCTGCAGTGCGCTATGTTATTTAAATACGATGATGGCGCATTGGCCCAGCTATTTTCCACAAACGACACCGACACTGCTACAGATGCTGATATATACGGTACAAAAGGGAGAATAAGACTTAGCGGTCGTTTTCACGAGTTATCAGCGGTTGTTGACTACACGCCATGGGGTGATAATAAAACACAGAGAATACATGTTGAGAAAGATGCCGCGGGGTGGGGCTACCAATATGAGGCGCGGCATGCCGGTGAATGCCTGCGGAAGGGCCTTACTGAAAGCCCTGTAATGAGCCACCAGGATTCCATAGACCTTATAGAAACACTTGATACAATCCGGCAAATTGCGGGAATACATTACCCGGCTGACGATGAATAAAATATACCACGCCACTATGGTATTTTTTTGAATTTAACTGCTGACAGATGGTCATTTGGCAAGATTATTGGGCGATATTAACAGCCGTTGATTAACCTAAATGATAAATAGTATGAGCACACAAAAACTTTTAATTGCTGTTGCATCGGGCATTGTTGCCGGCGCAGCAGTTGCACTGCTTACCGCCCCGGCATCAGGTGGTGAAACCCGCCGGAAAATAGCAGACGCCACAGGTAAAATAAAAAACCGCTTTTTACGCCTTATTGGTAAAGCGTCCGGCGAGTTAGATGAACTTGAAAATATTATTCAAAATCAATCTGAAGGGCTTAGTAACGATGTAAAACAGCGTGTTTTAAAACTTATTGCTTCAGCAAAAACAAGCCATAACAACATAATGGCGGAAGAAGCCTGAGCTTGACAGTGGTTTGTGAAGACATTTTTTGGAAAGAGGATGTTTTACTGTTAAACAGCCTCTTTTGTTTTTTATGAGTGGCTAAATGAAGCCATGTTTAATTGTTTTCTGGCTATTTGTCGACAAAACCAACATATTATGCGACGAAAAATTTTGCCAGTTCGCCAAATTGCCGCAATTTCATCACTCAATAAGAGAAGACCATTAACTAATTTTTAATTTAACCAATTTTCAGCCATGGTAAGAGACAACAGGAAGAAAATCACCATTTTTTTATTTATGGTGGCTTGCGTTGCCGTTAGCATTGCGGCACATGATCCCGGTGAAAAGCAGCAGGGCTTTAAGAACCTGCAGGTTTTACCAAAAGATATAAGTAAAGACAGCCTTGAACATGTGATGCACTTTTTCACCCGGTCATTGGGCGTACATTGCGATTTTTGCCATGCACGGTCAAAAGATACTACCCAGCGTTGGCCCGATTTTGCAAGCGACGATAAACCGGAAAAAAACATCGCCCGCCACATGATGAAGATGGCATCAGAAATCAACGCTAACTACTTTAATTTCATGGGGTCAACTATGCCTGACACTATTCATGTAGTTACCTGTGTTACCTGTCACCATGGCGAGCCGCACCCGGAAAATATGCCTGCTATGATGGCGCCTCCCGGTCAGCCTGGCCAGCCAGGACAGCAGCCCGGTAACCCGCCGCCTCCGCCGCAGCAACCGGCAAATAATAAGTAGAAGACAAATTTTGATATACAAAGAGCCTGTGATTGTTCTTCAATCACAGGCTCTTTTGGTTTTATTTGCAACTGTCTTTTTCATTTATTGCTGCAGGTATTTATTTACTATATCAACAATATTCGGGTAACTGTTATTAAGATAAATTTCCAGTATTTCCTTCCTTACCCATTCTATTTCTTCAATATCCTCCGTGGTTTGCGGTATTAACTTTTGCTCCCGGGCGGCTGACATAGCATACCAATGTGTTTCTTTAATTACATCGTGGTTGGTGTAAGTATTAAAATATTCATGTTCAGTAATACCTATAAATTTCCCGAGGGTCACTTCTTTTAGCCCCGTCTCTTCTTTCACTTCGCGCAGGGCGCAATCCTCAATACGTTCTCCTTCATCTAATTTGCCCTTCGGCAGGTCCCATTTCCCCCTGCGGAATATCATTAGCAATTCATTATTTCCGTTACTTATCAATCCCCCTGCGGCAATTATTTTTTCCATAATGTATTATTTTCGGCCCTGTAAATGCAGGAACATAAAATGCAATTTATTATAAGTTAATTACAATAATTACTTTCGCGCATATCATCTTATTTATAAAATATGCTGTCAAACGAAAAAGCTGTTGCTGAAAAGCTGTTACATGCAGGTGCTGTTAAGCTAAGCCCGCAACAACCATTTACCTGGGCAAGTGGCTGGAAAAGCCCCATTTATTGCGATAACCGCAGGGTATTGTCATTTCCCTATGTACGCGATTTTATTAAAAGTGAGTTATGCAACGTAATATTTGAGAAATTTCCCAACGCTGACATGCTGGCCGGGGTTGCTACGGCAGGCATAGCCTGGGGGGCAATGGCTGCAGACCAGTTAAAGCTGCCATATATCTACGTTCGTCCTAAACCTAAAGAGCACGGGCTGGGTAACCAAATTGAGGGTTATTATGAAAAGGGACAAAAAGTGCTGGTGGTGGAAGACCTGATATCAACAGGCAAAAGCAGCCTGCAGGTGGTAGATGTATTAAAGGCAGCCGGTGTTGAGGTAGTGGGCATGGTATCCATCTTTACATACGGCTTTGCCGTTGCGGATGATGCATTTGCTGCGGCAGGTGTACCATATCATTCCTTAACAAATTATTCTGCATTGATTAGTTTAGCTTTGGAAAAAGGCAATATTTCCCCTGAAATTGAAAAAACTTTATTGCAATGGAGAGAGTCCCCCTCTACATGGCAGGGCGTTTAACTATTAATTACCGGATGTTATGAAAAGATTATCACTGGTTGTTTTTTTTATCACTTTTATATTATCAGCAAAATCGCAGGTAACGGCGCAAAAGCCTGTATGGGCAACTATAAGCGTACCGCAAATGAAATGCTGGGTATGTAAAGAAAGGCTGGAAGATTACCTTACCAAAGAAACCGGCGCATCTGGTGACGGCGGAATATTGCAGGTAAAAATAAATATGTACAATGGCTCGGTACGTATACAATATTCACCCGACAGGTTTACCCTTGATTATTTACGTACTGCTATTGCCAATGCGGGCTATGATGCCGACACCGTAAAGGCCAATGAAGACAGTTATAAGATGCTGCCCCCTATTTGTAAAAGAAAAGACGATGGCGGAGGCCCCCAAAAAGGCCAGCCACCCTGCACTATACCCCCAGACCAGCGCTGATTATGGACGATATTTTTATTGACATCAGGCCAGCAAGGCCCGGAGATGTATTACAACTGCAACAATTAAGCATTATTACGTTTACTGACACCTATGGCGTGTACAATACGCCCGCCAATATGCAGTTATTTATTGAAGAGCGTTATACGGTGCAGCAACTTTTGCAGGAGCTTAATAATACCCGGATGCAATTTTTTATGGCATATAACGGCAACGAACCGGTAGGTTATATAAAGTTGCGTACCGAAGAAGAACCCGCTGAACTTGCAGGCAGAAGGCACATTGAAATAGAAAGAATATATGTGTTGCCTGCTTTTAAAGGGATGAAAATTGGTAAAAAGCTTATTGATTACGCGGCGGCGATTGCGCAGCAGCAACAATATGAAGTAATATGGCTTGGCGTTTGGGAAGAGAACAAAAGCGCCCAGGCATTTTATACTAAACAGGGCTTTACAATTTTTGGCGAGCATCCCTTTTTGTTAGGCGCCGATGCCCAGAAAGACTGGCTGATGAAAAGAGAGTTAGTGTAGTTTTTAATAATCTGTCACAATCTCACTAACTTACGCATATTACGGTTATAGTAATAAATGTGTATTATTTCTATAACCCTCACGAAACAACCTTTTATGCGTTTTAGCCGCAGGCACACTATTAAACTATCTTCTCTCTCTCAATTAAAAAAAGCCTTTCTTTTTTCCGCTGATGCACATAAAAAAAATATAAAAGACTTACCGTCTTTTGTGGAAGAACAGGAGGCTAATACAATAACCCGCCGGGGTTTTGTAAGCGGCATGGTAAAGGCTGGCGCTGTAATCGGCGCTGCAGGTTTATACCAGGCGTGTAGCACTGCCAATAAAAAAACACAGCCGGCTATAGCCATAGTGGGCGGTGGCATGGCGGGGTTACATGCTGCATATATATTAAAGCAGGCAGGTTTTGACCCCAAAGTATATGAAGCAAGCGGGCGTATAGGCGGCAGAATTTTTTCGGTGGCAGATGTTATGGGCAGGGGCTTATGGACAGAGATGGGCGGTGAATTTATAGATACAGACCATACTGAAATGCTAAACCTTGTAAAACATTTCAACCTGCCCGTGTTAGACCGTAAGGCGCCATCTGAAATACCATTGAAAGAATATTCGTATTATTTTAATAAAAAGCATTACGAAGTAAAGGATATACTGGATATAATGCACCCTGTGGCGCCGCAGATACAAAAAGATATTGCCTCACTCTCTGAGAATATTACATACGCTAAACATTCGCCTGCTGATACGGCCCTGGACAATATTACAGTGATGCAGTATATTGAAAAGCTTGGCATTAGCGGCTGGTTTAAATCATTCATATACTACGGGTACACCGCTGAATATGGTATGGATGCCAATGAGCAATCAGCCCTGAACTTTCTTACACTTATTGCGCCAAACGAAAAGGGTGAGTTTGCCCCATACGGCACCAGCGATGAGCGGTTTTCCGTAGTTGGCGGCAATGAAAAAATTTGCGTCGCTTTAAGCAACCAGCTTAAAGCGCAGTTACATACAGATTTTAAGCTTACTTCCCTGCAACAAAAACACAATGGGCAGTATGTGCTTGGTTTTAGCACCGGTGCTAATAAAATGACGGATGTAGTGGCAGACATTGTACTATTAGCCCTGCCCTTTACCGTATTGCGGGATGTTGATATAAAAGTGCAGTTGCCTGCCTGGAAGATGAATGCCATTAAAAATCTTGGCTATGGCAGTAATTCTAAAATTTTTGTTGGCGTAAATGACCGTGTGTGGAGAAAACAGGGATATGCCGGGTACACATTTAGCGATAACGGCCTGATGAATGGCTACGACAGCACACAAATGCAAAATAACAATACTGGTGCGGGTGTATTTACCATTGCGCCGGGTGGCAAAGCGGGTATTGACGCGGGTAAGGATTACAACCAAATGAAACAACAAAGTGTGGCGCAGCTTGACGAAATATACCCCGGCACGAAAGCGCAGTTTAACCAAAAGCTGCAATACTGGAACTGGCCAAATTATCCTTTTGCCAAAGGCAGTTATATGTCTTACAAAGCAGGGCAATATACCACCATGCAGGGTGCGCAGTTTGCACCGGTGGATAATATTCATTTTGCGGGGGAGCATTGCAGCATCGCTTCCCAGGGATTTATGAACGGTGCGGCTGAAACAGGCAGAATGGCCGCCAGCATGATTATTAAAAAACTGAAAGGAAGGTAACAGGAAATAAGTAAGGCTAAATCTTATCCCATATAGGCCGTAATAGCTATTGGCAACCCTATCACAATGCCGGCTAAAATTAACTTGTAAATTAAGGAAAGCCGTGAGGCAGCAATCAGCTTATCAATACATAAAAACCAGGCAAATACCAAGCCTGTAGCGCCGGCTATAACCAGCATACTCTTCAAAACAATACTAATTGTCATTAAACCCGCACTAACCGCCAGCAGCATAAGGGGTGCATAATCTTTTTTTTCTATTACAAACTTTTTCACAACAAAATGGTTTTCCTTACAATATTCCAATTACGTGCCAAACTTTAAAACGACGGTATTAAGTAATAGTAAAAAAATATTTGGGGGGTTGGTGAGAATAATTATCTTCGAATTATGTAAGCGCTTATACAATTTATGAACTTTTATCAACAACTTGGTTTTCTTGTATTTGGCAGCAGGCTGCGCAGGCTTAGCGAAACTTTTTTAAGCGATGTAAACAGCGTTTACAAAGCAAATAAAATTCCTTTTGATGCGTCATGGTTTCCCGTTTTTTATATTCTTTCAAAAGAAGGAGAGGTTTCTATCAGGCAGATATCCAACCAACTGGGCATTACGCATTCGGCGGCCAGCCAAATGGTTAGCAACCTGCAGGAGAAAGGATATATAAAATCAACCGTTTCAAAAAAAGACGCCAGGCATAAAGCAGTTGCTTTTACCCCGAAGGGCGAAAAGCTGTTGCAAAAAATATTACCCGTTTGGCAGGCATTACATGTTGCCATGCAGGAGTTGGGTGGCGGGCCCTCGGAAAGCCAGGAAATATTAACTGCCCTTACACAGGTAGAAGAACGGATGAGTGAGAAATCGCTATTTAAACGTATTGAAGACCATTTATAAAACGATTGTTTGCTATGACCCCGGGATATATGCCCATAAGTAACGACTGGACCGGCTTTGAACAGGTAAAGCAACTGCTGAAGCAAAACCAGGAACTTGTTGTAACAGAGGACGCCTGCAACAACATTGACCGCTGCCGGAAATATCTTGATGACAAGATGAACGAAAACAACGCCCTGTATTACGGCATCAACACTGGCTTTGGTTTTTTACAAAACGTAAAAATAGATGCAGCGCAGGTAGAAAAATTGCAGTATAACCTGCTGGTGTCCCACGCCTGCGGCATGGGGGACGAAGTGCCGAAAGATATTATTAAGCTGATGCTGATGCTCAAAGTAAAATCACTCAGTTATGGCAACAGCGGTGTGCAGCGTGAAACAGTGGAGCGGCTGGTGGCTATGTATAATAGAGACGTATTGCCGGTTGTTTATACACAGGGTTCGCTGGGCGCTTCGGGGGACCTTGCCCCGTTAAGCCACCTGAGCCTTCCGCTGATTGGATTGGGGGAGGTATATATGAAAACAACAGGCGGCAACTGGGTGCGCAAGCCTGCGGTGGATGCCTTACAGCATTTTGGCTGGCAGCCCATAAGCCTGCAAAGCAAAGAAGGCCTGGCCCTGATTAACGGTACACAATTTATGAGCGCTTATGGTATGTATTGCCTGCAAAAAGCGGAGCAGCTACTAAAAATAGCCGACCTGGTTACGGCGCTTTCATTTGACGCTTTTGATTGCATTATTGACCAGCTTCACCCGAAAATACAGGCCATACGCCCGCACAAAGGCCAGGTGCAAACGGCAAAAACTATCACGGAATATTTGAATGGCAGTGAAATATTGGCGCAGGCAAAAAAGCAGGTGCAGGACCCTTATTCTTTCCGTTGCGTGCCACAGGTGCATGGCGCTACAAAAGATGTATTTGAGAATGTATTGAATGTTTTTTTGACAGAGATTAATTCAGTAACAGATAATCCCAATATATTCCCGGAGGATGACCTTATAGTAAGCGGTGGTAATTTTCACGGGCAGCCGCTTGCGCTTAACCTTGATTTTTTGGCTATTGCCATGAGTGAATTAGCTAATATAAGTGAAAGGAGAATCTACCAACTCATCAGTGGCCAGCGGGACCTGCCGATGTTTCTTGTTAAGGAAGCCGGCCTTAACAGCGGGTTTATGATTCCGCAATATACGGCGGCAGGTATTGTGAGTGAGAATAAGCAATTGTGTACGCCCGCGTCAGTGGATTCAATTTCTTCTTCCAATAACCAGGAAGACCACGTAAGCATGGGTGCAAACGCCGCCACCAAGTGCCTGCGGGTAATTAATAATGTAGAACGCGTTTTGGGAATTGAATTATTAAGCGCGGCGCAGGCGCTTGATTTCAGGAGGCCGTTAAAATCATCCCCTGTATTAGAGGAGTTGCACGGAGCCTTTCGGGAGAAAGTAAGTTTTAACGAAGCAGACCGGGTGTTGCACGATGATATGATAGCTGCGGTGGAGTTTGTAAGGGAATGGGAAATGATTTTGTAACTTTAGTAAAAATTGAGTTATGGATACGAGTGAAATTATGCAGGCAGGAAAGTTTACAAAAGCGCAGCAAGATTTGCTGAAAATGTTCAGCGCAAGTATTCCTGATGCTGATTGGGAGGCGATAAGAGATTTCGCAAAACATTATTTTGCCAAAAAAGCCACAGGTGAAATGGATAAGTTATTTGCGGAAAACGAATGGGGCGATGAAAAGATTGCGGAATGGACTAATACTCACTTACGCACATCTTATAGTAAATGAAAGTAGTAATTGACACTAATATTTTGCTTGTATCCATTCCTTCTAAGTCAAAATACAGGCCTATTTTTGAAGCATGGCTTTTTGATAAAATTACCCTTGTTGTAACTTCCGCCATATTCTTTGAGTATATCGAAATTAGTGGGCAACAATCAAAACAGGGTATCGCTAAATACATTGAAGATGCGTTGATTGCTGCGAAAAATGTGGTAACACCCTCGGTTTACTATCGCTGGCAACTAATTTCAGGTGATCCTGATGACAATAAATTTACTGATGCGTACCTGGCGGAAAGTGCAGATTATCTTGTAACAAACGACAATCATTTCAATGAAGCAGCGAGAATAGAATTTCCCAAAATAAACGTTGTGTCTGCTGATAAGTTTTTGGAAATATTAAAGGATTTGTAGCTATTTATTTAGAGCGGAATTTCCTTCTTGAAGTATTCTTTTTATCAAATATTTTATTCATCATGGTACACACATCATCTATCCCCAAAACACCTACGGGTACACAGCTTAATTGCAAGGGCTGGGTACAGGAAGCGGCGCTGCGGATGCTGCTGAATAACTTAGACCCTGCTGTAGCGGAGAAACCTGAAGATTTGATAGTGTATGGCGGCCGCGGTAAAGCGGCGCGCAACCACGAGGCGCTGCATAATATTATTACTGCGCTGAAAATATTGGAAAACGATGAAACGCTGTTAATACAAAGCGGCAAGCCGGTGGGCATATTAAAAACGCATAGCAATGCCCCGCGCGTACTGATAAGTAACAGTCAGCTTGTGCCTAAATGGGCCACATGGGAGCATTTTGATGAACTGGAGAAAAAGGGTTTAATGATGTACGGGCAGATGACCGCTGGTAGCTGGATATATATAGGCAGCCAGGGTATTGTACAGGGCACTTATGAAACATTTTCTGCTGTTGCCAATAAACATTTTGGCGGGTCATTAAAAGGCACGCTGTGTGTTACTGCCGGTCTTGGCGGTATGGGCGGTGCACAGCCGCTTGCTGTAACTATGAATGAAGGGGTTGCATTGGTTGCAGAAGTGGAAGAATGGCGCATTGACAAGCGCATTGAAACAAAATACCTTGATGTAAAGTGCATTGACATTGACGAAGCGATTGATAAAGCATTAACAGCAAAAGCTAACGGCGAGGCAACAAGTATAGGCGTATTATGTAATGCTGTGCTGTTATTGCAAAGACTTATTGAGCGGAATATACCTGTTGATGTGCTGACTGACCAAACAAGCGCCCACGACCCTTTGATTGGCTATGTGCCCCACACGTTAAGTAATGAGCAGGCCAATGTGCTGCGGGCCGATAACCCCGCGGAGTATATTAAGCGCAGCTATGACAGTATGAAGCTGCACGTGGAGTTGATGCTGCAACTGCAAAAGCGCGGTGCGGTTACATTTGACTATGGTAATAACATTCGTGCGAGGGCGCAGGAGAGAGGATTAAAAAACGCGTTTGATTTTCCGGGTTTTGTACCCGCCTACATAAGGCCTTTGTTTTGCGAAGGCAAAGGGCCGTTCAGGTGGGCAGCATTAAGCGGTGACCCCGCTGATATTGCTGTTACCGATGAAGTGATTGCCAGTATGTTTCCCCAAAATGAAAGTCTTCAGCGATGGCTAAAACTTGCAAAGGAGCGTATTGCCTTCCAGGGGCTGCCTGCGCGTATATGCTGGCTGGGGCAGGGTGAGAGGGAGAAAGCAGGGCTTGCTTTTAATGAACTGGTGAAAACAGGTAAAGTAAAGGCCCCAATAGTTATAGGGCGCGACCATTTGGATACAGGCAGCGTTGCCAGCCCCAACAGGGAGACCGAAGCGATGATGGATGGAAGTGACGCAGTTGCTGACTGGCCTTTACTTAATGCGCTTTTAAGCACGGCCGGCGGCGCAAGTTGGGTAAGCCTGCACCACGGCGGTGGTGTGGGCATGGGGTATAGCATACATGCAGGCATGGTAATAGTTGCCGACGGTACTGAAGAGGCAGCAAAACGTTTAAGCAGGGTATTGCGCAACGACCCGGGCATTGGCGTTATACGCCATGCAGATGCGGGGTATGAAATTGCTAAAGAAACGGCAAAGGAGTTTGGACTGGATATTGAAGACAGGCTCCGGTAAATTATTACTGTGTATTTGTAAGCAAGGCAATGGTTGCATCTTTATCCACTTTACAGGTGGGCATCATCTTTATCAAAAAATTATCTACAGTGGAGGCCTTTGCATAATCCAGTGCGGTTCTGCCCTTTGCATCCCTAAGTGTGGCATTAGCACCTTTGCTTAACAGGTAGGCCACAACATCCGACTTATCAATGTCCGCAGCTTTCATTAAAGCGGTAACGCCATCTTTGGTAACCGCGTTTACATCAGCGCCCCAGTTTATCAGCATACGGCATAGGGCAACATCACCATAATATGCACAAGCCACAATTAACGGGGTACGGCCCATTTTTGTAACTGGATAATCCACTTTTGCGCCATGCCTCAGCAAAAAGCCAACAATATTTGTATCTGCCTGGGGCTCACGGCAGGCATCAAGCAATGCAGAACTGCTATTATCATTAAGACTATTAATGTCATAGCCCTTTTTAAGCAGGCTGGCTGCTAAAACAGTGTCTTTTTTCTGCAGTGCATCCGTAAATTTTTGGCTTATACCCTGGGTGCTGATGCCTGTTACAAGGGCCAAAAATGCTAAATACTTTAACAACATACACAAAGTGTTTAGGTGGTAAAATGTTTTGTTGTGCAATTAACTGATAAGTAAAGTACAACAAAATACCGTGCGGCACGTATTTTTATTATAGCGGGAAAAAAGGAAGTTGCATAAAAAAACTGCCATGATCAGGAAGATTGACTTTGCCCTGCAATTGGTTATAGTAGCGCTCTTTATATTTTGCCTTATATGGTTTTCGATAGCTGAACGTTCACTTAATATTTTTGCTTTTTTAGTATTGCCAATTCTTTCTATATGGCAATTAATCAGCGCCGTTTTAAACCTGCTTTTATCGCATAACCAAAATGATAAAAAAGCGCTGTCGCTTTACTGGAAGATTTGCCTGCCCTCCGCGGCACTGTTTATTTCGTCATTATTCTTTAATCAATCGGCGCTGGACAACAACGATATATTGCCTATATTCCTGTTGGTGGCGGGTTTGGCCGGGGGTGTTGTTGCATCGGCATATTACCTGTATATCTATAAGCGGTATTTCATTGTCAATAGCCGAAAGCGGGCTTAAGCTTCTTTCACATTCCTTTAATAACTTATTTATTTTGTGGCACGGTTTTGTACATTTTATAAGTATTAAACAAAAAATGTAAGTTATGAAAGCACAATTTATTAAACTTGACACCATAGAGGAAAACGAAGACAGCAGCGTAATTATTAACGCTAATAATATTTCTTCCATACGGCGCATAAATTACAATGGCACCGTTCAAACAATGATATTGATGATGGGCGGCGAACGCTTCGGCGTTCATCAAATGCCGGAAGAAATAATTGAAATGGCAGAACAGGCCAAAGAGTATGCACTTTTATAAACAAACTATTGTCTCTTTAAGCGGCGCGCTTTACAGCGCGCCTTTTTATTGCCTGTATTTTACCCCCGGCGATAATACCGTGTTAATTGCTATTTTTATGCACTTAATATATGAACACTGCGGGAGAAAATATGGTGCAGGTAAAAATAATGTTACCGGAAAACGATTGGTATTCTTTTAAAGCTGAAACAATTTGGGCTACGCCCCTTGGCGACAATTTATACCGGGTAGAAAACCCGCCTTTTTTTGCGGATAATATCAGCTATCTTGATGTAGTTTTTGCCTGGCACGATACCGAAAGAAACTGGCTTATTTTTAAAAGTGTAAGACAGCGGTCGGGCAATTCAACCTTCAGGATAATTCTTGGTGATGATTCAACTTACGAAACATTTTGCGCAGGCATAGCCCCGGCGCTGGAAATGGGATGCACGTATGAAAACATCAAAAATCACCAGTTTGCGCTTAATGTACCGGCTGGCGTTGACATTAAATCAGTAACAGGCATTTTGAATAAAGGGCAAACGGCAGGCGTATGGTATTTTGAGCCTTCGCATATCTTTAATGATAAAGAAGTGCTTTAATGTTTTAACACAAAACATTATTATTATGGAACAAAAGCTGCAGCAGCAATTTGAAAACGGCATACGCACTTCCACTACATGGCAGTGTGGCGATATTAAAATCGGCCACGCGGTATCTGTTTGCAATGGTTTTAGCAGTTTTTCAGGCAGCAGCAACAATGATGTGGTTAGGTTGCATTTTGGCCTGAAGGGTGATTACAAATTTTCTTATAAGCAATTAGGCAGGGCGTATGACCTTGCAGGCAGCCATCATAATATTATGTATTCAAAAGGGTTTGATATTGTGGTGGAAAATAAAACGCTTGAACTGGAAACATTTGGCATTCAATTCCCTCCTGAACTTTTTATACAATTCACCCGAAACGCGGGCGAACCACTGCAGGCTTTTGCTGAAAGTATTATGGCAGGAAAAAATGTTATGCTGAGCGAAAATTGGGGTGCCATCAGTCCTGCTATTCAACAGGTGATACAACAGGTAATACATTGCAGCTATGCGGGAGAGTTAAAAAATTTATTCCTTTTATCAAAAAGTATTGAACTGCTTGTTCTTTGTGCAGAGTCATATAAAGCTGCTAATCAAAAAGAACTTTTTATTAAAAATAAAAGCGATAAAGAAAAGATTATTGCGGTGAGAGACCTGGTAAATGACCGGCTGCATTGCCCGCCCAACCTTTCAGAAATAGCTAAAGCTGTTGGCCTTAATGAGTATAAGTTAAAACGTGGTTTTAAAGAAACATTTAATACCACGGTGTTTGGCTATTTAGCGGAACAACGCCTGCATTTGGCACACCAATACCTGAGAGATACAGGCAAAACGGCTGCCGAAATAGCCGCGGACCTTGGCTATGCCACTCCGCAGCATTTTAATAACGCTTTCAAAAAGAAGTTTGGCTTTACTCCTTATTCGGTTAGAAATAATCCGTAAAGTGCAATATTGTTTTTAATAAACAGGCTAATATTGCTGCATATTAATAACACGTTAAACCAGTCATTATGAGCACTCCGTTAATTGTAGAAAACAGCATAGAGATTCATGCGCCTGCGGAAAAGGTTTGGGACCTGCTGGTAAACCCCGAACAGACCAAAAAATATATGTTTGGCTGTGAAACAGTCAGCGACTGGAAAGTTGGCAGCCCGTTATTATGGCGGGGCGTTTACGCGGGCAACGAGATGGTTTTTGTGAAAGGAAATATTGTGATAATTGAGCCCCCGAAATTATTGGTATATACTGTAATTGACCCGAACAACACTGCTATACCTGATATACCCGAAAATTACCTGGCTGTTACTTATGCACTTTCAGAAAATGATGGAATAACTACGCTGACTGTTTCACAGGGAGATTTTTCTACCGTAGCGGAAGGGGAGAAGCGTTACATAGACACTTATAACAATGGTGAGGGCTGGAACCCTATTTTAGCACAGGTAAAAGCGCTGGCAGAAAATTTAAAATAATCTGCTAAAAACTTGCACCCATGCCAATAGCGGGCGCATTATTGCCATTAAAGGTTTTGCCGCCGTTGTTTATGCCGAATATTGCCTGCAGGTTAACACCCTTACTGCGCAAACTATCGCCTGCAGGTAGTTGGTAGTTATTAAATGCTGCCAGGTTGCCCGGCAAAACGGTTGATGTATTACCAGGGTTGCTGAACAGCGGTTTTGCATTACAGCCAACCAACTTTCCATTGTATTGTTCCTGCATGTTTTGCCGCGCCCAGGCAATAAAACTAGTGTTGCTGCCAATATCAAACCCGCCATGCAGACTCCACCAGTCGTTGCCGGTAAACGTATCGCCATCCATTTTGCCGGTTATTAAATTATCAGCCCCAACAAAAATATTATTGTAAAAGCTGAAACCGGCATGTTCGCTTTCTTTGTCATAACTTATAGCAGCCACTTTTACATTATATATTACGTTATTATAAAACAGGCAGTTTTTGAATTGATTGGTGTCGCGCGAACTGTTCCAGATAAATACACCGGCCTGTGCGGGTGAAACAGCGCCATCATTTTCACTGATGTTATACCGTATTATATTATCGTGCCAGTTGCCTGCCCCGGCGTATTGAAAAATGCCGAAACCACTACCCTGGTTGTTATAGGAAAGGCAGTATTGTATTACAGAGTTCGTGACGCCCCCGTCAAGGTCATACCCCCCGCCGTCGCCGCCACCTTTGGATGTTTTGTTGGCGTAAGATATGCAATGCTGTATGGTAACGCTGTCAGCCTCAAAACACCAAATACCCACCGGCCCGTTGCCGGTGCGGGGCATGTCCCAACCATTATTCGTTGCGGTACAGTATTCAATAGTAACTTTTTTGCAATAGCCTGCAATAATACCATTACCGCTGTGATTAGTGAGATTGGTTGGGTCGCCGGGATTATTGAATGCATCGCTGTGGGTTATGTGTATGTTACTGCAATTATGTTTGCCATAGTCACCCGATACTGCAATACCTGCAAAGCCGTTATCATGCGCCTGCAAATGGTCAATGTAAACAATGTCGCAATCATACACCAACACACCTGATTTTTGGAAACCGCTTACGTCTATGTCGTTCAGCCAAATGTTGCTGCAGGTGTTTAACGCAATGCCGTCTTTAACATTGCCTGTTTTGCGGCCTGCCCCCTGGCAATGTATATTTACCAGCTTTATAAAGTTGCATTTATACAGCGCAATAGCATTGCTGTCGCCGCCGTTTATAACAGCCCTGCCGTTACCGGAAGATGTAATTACTACCGGGTTTTCATGCGTACCTGCTGCCGAATCAATAAACAGCGTGCCGTCAAATGTTTGGCCACCCTGCAGGTAAACGGTGTCACCCGGTTGCAGGTGCGTATGGGTTAACTTACCAAGCGTTTTAAAAGGGGCTGCCTGTGTACCCTCATTGGCATCGCTGCCGGCATTGCTTATGTAATAACACCTTCCGGCAGCTGCTGTTGTTGAAGGGTCGGGGCGACATGCTGTAAAAAAGCACAGTAAAATTAAATAAGCTGCAAAGCGTAGTTTTTGTATTACAGGCATGGCAAGTTTATTTATTATTGGTAAAAATAAACTGAAGCGGTAAAAATGTCAATTTTAATGGCCGGGAAAAATTTATTTTCCCTTCGCCTTGTTCCGGCCTTTAAGGAGGGAGGGGACTGATACAAAATTTAAAAATGAATGAAAATCGGCGTTGTACTTCTTTGCGTCAACCCTGTAGTAATAAGCGCCTTTTTTGGAGGAAACTTTTTCTTTATCCTTCATTTTTATGAGCAGCTTTGTTGAGAGCACTTTTCGTGTAAAATTACCCTTATCAAATTTCTTGTCGTACAGGCATTCATACAGGTTTTGCAATTGGGGCAAAGTAAACTTGGCGGGCAGTAACTCAAAAACAAGCGGGTGTAATGCGGCTTTATACCGCAACTTTTCTTTTGCCAGTTCCACCATTTCGTTGTGGTCAAATATAAGGTGCGGCACCTCATTTATATTAAACCACGCGGGGTGATAATCTTCGCTTAACTGCTGCCTGTATTTTTGAATATCAATAAGCGAAAAAAAGGCAACCGACGCAGTTCGTTCAGCGGTATCTCTTAAGGGGGCTGTAAACGTATGCAGTTGCTCCATGTACAGGCCATCAAGGCCGGTAAGGTTTTTTAATATTCTTGAGGCAGCATCTTCTGCGCTTTCATTTTCCTGTATAAAACCTCCCACCAGGCTCCACTGGCCTTTAAAAGGTTCAAAGGAACGTTGTATAACCAGCAATTTTAAGTCCTGCCCGTCGTAGCCTGCCACTATGCAGTCAACTGCCAAAAGCATTCTTGTCTGTTGCGAGTATCGCCGCATTTACCGTATTTTAATCAATGAAAATAAATAGTTTTATTCAAAGCACATACTTAAGCAAGCTGCTACGCAAATTATTATTACCTCCTGCGCGGGCTGTTTTCGCCCCTTACCTGTCTTTTCATACCTTTGATTACAAACGGTTGCCTTCATCACCTGCAATACCTCTGCAATAATTGGGCTAGTAAATAAGTTCGTTTAAAAGTGTTACCGGTTAATTAACCACCAGCTATATAAAACATCTTGTCATGGAAAAAAAACTGCAAAGAAGAACATTTATTAAGCAGGCTTCGCTTGCTGCCGCCGGTGCGGGCCTTGCATTTCCCCTGTTTGGAAGACATGTAGCCGCGAACGATAAAATAGTTGTCGCCATAATGGGCACCAATGGCCGCGGGCTGGAGCATATACACGCACTTACTAAAATTGCCAACCTGGAAATTGCTTATATATGCGATGTTGAAGATAATGCGAGAGCAAAAGGTTTAAACCTTGTTGAGAAGCTGACTGGTAAAAGGCCCGGGGCTATTAAAGATTTCAGGACAATACTGGATAATAAAGATATTGACGCGATAACAATTGCCACGCCCGACCACTGGCATACGCCTGCCGCTATACTTGCCTGCGCGGCAGGAAAGCATGTGTATGTGGAAAAGCCCTGCGGCCATAACCCTGAAGAAGGGGAAATGCTGATAAAGGCCGCGCGGAAGTATAACCGCCACGTGCAAATGGGCAACCAGCGGCGCAGCATGCCAAACCTGGTGACGATTATGAAAGAGGTGCATGATGGCATAATTGGCAACGCTTATTTTGCCCGGGGCTGGTATGCCAATAACCGCAAGCCGATTGGCGTGGGTAAGGTTATACCCGTACCGGCAACGCTTGACTGGGATTTGTGGCAGGGGCCTGCGCCACGGGAAAACCTGCGCGACAATATTGTACCCTATAACTGGCATTGGTTCTGGAACTGGGGCACTGGTGAGGCATGCAACAACGGCACACATGAAATAGATTGCATGCGGTGGGCTTTGGGGGTTGACTATGCCAGCAGGATAGTTTCTGCCGGGGGCCGGTACACGGCGCATGATGATTGGCAAACAACCGATACACAGGTAATTACCTACGAATTTGATGGCAGCAAAAGTATTAGCTGGGAGGGCAGAAGCTGCAACAATTACCCGGGCGAAGGCAGCGGGCGCGGTTTTATTATTTATGGTGATAAAGGCACCTTTGTAAATAACGGCGCGGATGATTACAAAATATTTGATACAGCGAATAAGCTGGTAAAAGAAAGCCCTAAAGGAGAAGAGGCCAACACAATTAACCCATTAGGGCCGGGCGAAAATTTAGACAGTTACCACTTTCACAATTTTGTGGATGCAGTACGTAATGGCACCCCGCTGAACAGCGAAATTGCCGAAGGGCACAAAAGTGTATTATTATGCCACCTGGGTAATATATCACAGCGTGTAGGGCGGGCAATATATTGCGATGTAAATAACGGCGGCAAAATATTGCACGACAAGGATGCCGAAAAATTGTGGGGCAGGGAATATGAAAAGGGATGGCAGCCTAAGGTGTAACATGGTAACAAGAGCTTGAAAACGCCGGGTATCAATTTTGCAACCCGGCGAATTTGCATGCGATGAAAATTTTATTATGCAATTTGCTTTTTTAAGCTTATTTTTATCTTAATCCGTACTGTTTATGAACGAACTTAAACTAACCGTTGATACTTCTTTGCCGGGTATGGCGGGAGGAACTACCACTGATCTTGCCACGATACAAAGCAACATTCTCGCTATTCAAGGGCTTTTTCGTAAAAAAATTTACAGGCCGGGTGATATACGCCCTCAGCAGGTATTGGTAATAACCAATATTTACCAGTTTATTTGTGTGATTAACATACGGGTGCGCGAGTTGAAAGGCTATATGTCATTTATTAATTCGCGGAAAACTGAATTCACTGCCCTGGATGTTTTTCACCTGCTTTGCCCTGCAGCGGAAAATGACAGTGAAGAAATGGAAGAACGTTTTCTGCACATGTACAGGCATATTAAAGACAATGAGCAAAGTTACCCGCCGCAGCCTGTTTATTTTGTAAACGGGCCCAAAAGCCTGATGGTTGAGATGATGTATTGATATTATAAAAATTCAGCGGAGATGCAGGTAAGCCCTGAATGCACCTGCCGCTGAACTTTCGGAAGTTGGTTCCGTTACATAAAAAATTCTTCTGAAATTATTTTGCCGTCTTTAACCTTATACAGGCAAATTTCAGTCATTGTTTGACGCTCACGGCCTTTCATTGTCGAGTCAAGCGTAAGTTTTAACGCAATACTGTTCCCGGCTACTAACGGTTCGCTTACTTCAATGCCATGTATGGCTTCAACCATTTGCCCGAATTGTTCTGCTTTTTTAAACATGGCATCAAGGCCTTTGGTTTCTTTTTCAAATCCACCCATTGCTTCGGGCTCAATACTACATGCGTCTTCCGAAAATAATTCTTTGTAAGCGGTTTCAAATTCACCATTGCGGCAAAGTTCTGCAAGGCGTGCAGCAATCTCTTGTGTTGTCATAAGTTTTTGTTTTATACTGTAAAACTAATAAACCTGTTTAACAGCCTTTATTAAGTTTTTGTTTACAGGGATGAGAAGAGATTTACGGAATTAACGTTTGCTTATTTGCTATTTAAAAAATTTGCCAGTTCCTCAATTTTATCAGTGTTAATATAGTCAACGCCTAACTGCATAAATTGTTTCCATGCTGCGGGGGTATCCGGGGCATCCCAAAAGCGGACTTTTTTGTTAACGGTATGTGATTTCGTTATTGCCCGTTTTATCTTTTCCAAATCTGCTGCCGGTATTTCACCTTCACCATTCCATTGCGAATAGCTTTTAAAGTCGTCGCTCATCATTATAATTTTCTGTAAAGCCTCGGTATTATAATCCTTTGACAAAACGCCGTCAAACCATATAAAAGCAGGGCATTGCTGCCAGGTACTATCTTTTGGCCTGTTGCCGCTTATAGCCCAATGTATATGGCTATTGTTTATAACCTGCGGGTATCTTTTCAGCAGTGCTTCCAGTGAATCAAGCGTATTAACCGCACCAGTTTTTACATCAATCATCATCTGCAGCCTGCGGGACGTATCTGCAAAAGGGTAACCATTATTCTTTTGCACAAACGTGAGCAGGGGTTTTATGTAATAATCTTCGAGGCTGCGGTTTTTCTTTAATTCTTCAAAACTGTGTGCTACCAACAATTGCCCTTTTACTAAAAAAATATCTGCTTCTATACTTCCAAACATGGCATTATACGCTGTGTAAAAAGGCACTGGCTGCTCGTAATCGTTATGGGAATGAGCGTTCGCTGTAGTATAATGTTTTGGCTGCGCTGTTAGCCTGCTGCCTGCAACTGCTAGTATAAAAAAAAGAATATGCTTTAAGTGATTTTGCATTTATTCGTCAATTAAAGTTCAAATCAACAATTTATTTACTACCATGCTTTAAGTTACAGGTTAATTAACGATTAACAAATGTGCTGACAGTATTATTTATTCCTGGTCAAACAAATTTTGCTGGGGGCTTTCTTCTTTTCTTTCCCATTCCATCTCAATAGATTTGCTGTAATCCATCAGCTTTGCGCCAACCGCTTTCCAGCCCATTACTTCCACCATTTTTGCTATTTTAAATTTAGCGCTGCGTACCTGCTGGCCTCTGCCGGTTTGCACTTTTAAAATGGGCTCTGTATCGGTTGTAACCTGCTCAAGCCTGTTACCTTCCCCTTCCTTAATAAACATGAATTTGTTATTAAGCGTAGTGGTTTCAATTTTAAAGCGCTTAACATTATACTGGCTTTTGTCGGCATCAAGATATACAGCGGAAATTATCTTTTCGGGGTCAAACTTTTCAATGAGTATTATTTTATCTGCATCAAAACGCTGGGTTAGTTCGGTATCGGTTATTTCATAATTTCCATCATTATACATCACCAATAACTTTTCATCTTCAAAGCTGCCTAAGTATTGCCCTTTTTCATCTGTGTTAAGCCTGCCGAATTTATCATCAAACCACAACTTTCTGCCGGCAAGGGTTGACTTTCCCTTTTCCTTAAGTTTAACGGAACGGACAGAGTGTTTGGTAACCTGGTTACCCATGCTGCTACGGCCCTTTATGTCAAGCTGCTCAAAATAATAATCAAATTCTTTTATGCGTGCAGAACTGCTGGGGCTTAGCAGTATTCTTACCACTTCCGCTTCACCATTAGGATTTGCACTCAGGTAATGCACTTTTGATTTATCGCTGCCTTTGGTGAGGTCGTACTCTTTATCGCGCGTAATGCCCGTAACATTAAAGCGCTTCGCATAGCTTACGCCACTTTCACCGTCAACATACATCATATTATACGTCATCCGGTCGTCATTCTTTTGAAAAATGGCAGCATGCAGAATGTCTTTGCCGATGAACGTTTTGTCTGACACGCGCACCACTTTCATTATACCGCGTTTTGTAAAGGCGATAATATCATCCAGGTCTGAACACTCGCATAAAAACTCATCTTTCTTTAAACCTGTGCCAATAAAACCTTCAGCCTTGTTGATGTACAGTTTTGTATTTGCAATAACCACCTGCTTTGCCTGGATGGTATCAAACAGTTTTATTTCTGTTTTGCGTTCCCGGCCCCTGCCAAATTTTTTAAGCAGGTTTTCAAAATAGGCTACTGCAAAGTCTGTAAGGTGTTCAAGGTCATAATTCACCTGGCCTATATTGGCTTCAATGTCTTTAATCTGCGCATTCAGTTCATCTATATCAAGCTTATAAATTCTTCGTACAGGTTTCTCTGTTAGTTTTAAGATGTCTTCGCGTGTTATTTCACGTTTCAACCTTTTTTTAAAGGGGTTGAATGCAACATCAATTGCTTCAATCACTTTTTCCCATGTTTCGTGGCGCTGTTCTAATTCTTTATAGATTTTTTCTTCAAAAAATATTTTCTCCAGTGAAGTGTAGTGCCATTTATCCTCCAGTTCAGCAAGCTTTATCTGTAACTCGCGTTGCAGCAGCATCTTCGTATTATCCACTGACAGCTTCAGTAAATCATGCACAGCAAGAAATTGCGGCTTTTCATCAACGATAACACAGGCGTTAGGCGAAATGCTTACCTCGCAATCAGTAAATGCATACAAGGCGTCTATGGTGATGTCAGGTGATATACCCGGCGCCAGGTCAATCACTACCTCTACATTTTTGCTGGTATACTCTGAAACCTTTTTAATTTTTATCTTGCCCTGGTCGTTAGCTTTTACTATGCTGTCGCACAGTTGCGTTACGGTTACGCCAAAAGGTACATCGCGTATAACAAGGCTTTTTTTATCCAGTTCCTCAATGTAGCATCTTACCCTTACTTTACCTCCGCGTTTGCCGTCGTTATAATTGCTTACATCAACCATACCGCCGGTTTGAAAATCGGGGTACAGTTCAAACTTTTTCCCCCGCAGGTATTTTATTGACGCGTCGCATATTTCATTGAAATTGTGGGGTAAAATTTTAGTTGATAACCCCACTGCAATTCCTTCAGCACCCTGGGCAAGCAGCAGCGGAAACTTCATAGGCAGCGTTACCGGTTCCTGTTTGCGGCCATCATAGCTAAGCTGCCATTCTGTAGTTTTGTTATTAAAGGCAATTTCAAGTGCCAGTTTTGACAGGCGCGCTTCAATATACCTAGGGGCAGCCGCTTCATCACCTGTACGCACATCGCCCCAGTTACCCTGCGTTTCAATCAACAGGTCTTTCTGCCCCATATTTACCAGCGCATCACCAATGCTCGCATCGCCATGCGGATGGTATTGCATGCTTTGCCCGATAATATTGGCAACCTTGTTAAAGCGGCCATCATCCATCTCCTTCATGGCATGCAGTATGCGCCGCTGCACAGGCTTTAAACCATCTTCAACAGCGGGCACCGCACGCTCAAGTATCACATACGATGCATAATCTAAAAACCAGTTACGGTATTGGCCCTGTACGCCTGATTCGTTTGTTAAGTCTAATTCTTTTTTTTCTTTTGCCATTTGTTTATGGTACTGCTTCGTTTTATTAACCCATGATGCCTGTCCTTTACTGCAAAAACAACCTGTATGTAAATTGGCGTATAAGTATTAGCCATACATTTATTTTTCCTTACACTTCATACAACTCTAGCGGTTGGTTATTGGGATCGTAAAAAAATACAAATTTTTTACCTGTTAATTCATCAACCCTTACTTCCTGCACATCTACATTTTTACTTTTCAAATATAATGCAGATGCTTCAACATCGGTTACCGCGAAAGCGAGATGCCGCAAGCCCTTTGCCTCCGGGAAAGAAGCCCTCTCGCGGTACTCCGGGAATGAAAATAACTCAATTAGGTATTGGCCGTTAATAGCAAGGTCAAGCTTGTATGATTGCCTTTCTTCACGGTATGTTTCGGCAGTTATGGTAAAACCAAGTATCTCTGTATAAAAACGTTTGCTCAGTTCGTATTTGTCAGTTAGAATGGCTACGTGGTGTATGCGTTGTATGTTTATCATTATTCAATTCTCCAAGGTGCGTAAATTTAAAGCCTTTAAATGTTTTCAGGCCGTATCCCATCATCCTGTCCATGCTGGAATGGCCGAATAATATTAAGCCTGTTAACTGCAAAACTTCGTTACCGGTATATACACCGGCTATATACACTGCAATAGCAATAGCTTTGTGATGCACAAAATTATAGGCAACGGCGCCCGCCTTATTACCAAAAATATAACCCAGCATACTTATGTCAGGTAATAATATGAGCGAGGGGTACCACCACCATGCAAACGACAGCCTGCTGAATAAGTAAATGCTGAGCAGGAACATCGCGAGTTCTTCCAATTGAATCAGTGTTTTCATGCACTTTCGCTTGTTTCAATAACAGTTGCAGGCGCACCGGCAAGCTGCAATGTAATTTCCTTCCAGCCTTTACTCCAGTCGCCCTGTATTTGCAATAGCCCTTCTTTTGCCATTTCGCGCATGCGCCATGCTGAAAACGCATCGCCTGAACGTAGTTTCATTTTACCAAACATTGTTGCAAACACCTTTGACAGCTTTTGCGGCTCGCTGGTTATGGCCTGTAAAATGTCTTTATCATAGTAGCTTACATCTTTGCTTACAATTTTTTTACCGCCTTCCAGTATTCTTACACCGCCGCTTTCAGCGCATATTTTTTTCCATTCATCGGGGTCTATTTCAAACTCGCTCAGTGTTACCGGGCGGTTTAGCCTTTTAGCTTTTATTATTTCTTTTGGAAGAATCTCAAACAGGTTAGCAGGGTAGAAGATGCCCCCCTTTTCATTAATAAACGGAAGGTTATTAAGAAATAAAATGAATATCCTGCCCTGGTAAGCTTTTAGCTGGCTCATTAACCAATAGTAACCGCATACATCATGCTGGTTTTGCGCCACCCAAATCCATACAGTTTCACTGTCATTGTCGTCAAGCTTCTTCAACAGGTTATGCACTGCCAGTCTATCATCTGTTATATCAAGTTGGTCAATATAGGGGGAAAATTCCATCACTTCTTTCAACCAGTCCCTGCGTGCCTGGTAACCTTCAGGCGCATAAATATCGCCTAAAGGCCCAACGGCCAATTCATCTTTTATGTAAACAATCTCCCCGGTGAGTGAAGCATCAAGTTCTATGGCTTTTTGTATTGTTTCTATATCATTGTACTGAAAAACTACGTGAATCATTGCAACAATTAATAATTAGTAATTAATAATTTTAAATAAAGTCATCATTCCAACCCTTTTTCGCGGAATTGAAAATTGCAGTTAAAATTTTTAATATCTCCTCACAGTCTTTTATAAGAGAAACTGCTATTTTTTCTTCTAACATTTCAGATTCCTTGAGTAAGCGTAACCAGTATCTCGTTTCACGCGCCTCCCTGTAAGGAATTTCTAATTTGTGTATAAAATCCTTTTTTGAAGAGCCCCCGACAGCTTCCTCAATATTTGCTCCAATTGAAGTACCGCTATTTAAGAGTTGCAAACATAAATCTCTTTCAACCTTTTTATTTTTTAAGTAAAGAAAAAGCTTAATAATCCGTAATACAAATTTGAAAGATTTGTCAGCAATTATATTTTCCTGTTTCATAATTAAGAGATTTGGTTTTATTAATTATTAATTCTTAATTATTAATTTGGAATTATGCCACAACCTCCTCCACCAAATCCAGTTCAATTTTCAAATTTGCTATAATAAATTCCTGCCTTTCCATAGTGTTTTTTCCCATAAAGTATTCAAGCAGGCTTTGTATATGTTCACCCTGCTCTAAAATAACAGGTTGCAGGCGAATGTCGTTGCCGATGAATTTCCCAAATTCTTCGGGCGATATTTCTCCCAATCCTTTAAACCTGGTTATCTCGGGTTTACCCCCTAATTTTTTTATGGCCGCCTGTTTTTCTTTTTCGTCATAACAATAAATGGTTTCCTGTTTATTGCGTACGCGAAACAATGGTGTTTCAAGAATATACACGTGGTTTTGCTTTACTAGGTCGGGGAAGAACTGGAGGAAGAATGTCATCATCAGCAAACGTATGTGCATCCCGTCCACGTCTGCATCGGTGGCAATTACAATGTTGTTGTAGCGCAGCCCCTCAAGCCCGTCTTCAATATTCAAAGCATGTTGCAGCAGGTTAAATTCTTCATTTTCATACACCACCTTTTTGGTCAGGCCAAAGCAGTTTAGCGGCTTGCCGCGCAGGCTGAAAACTGCCTGTGTTTCCACATCCCTGCTTTTGGTTATACTGCCGCTGGCGCTGTCACCTTCTGTAATAAAAATGGTAGAACTGTTGTGTTTCTCCAATAAAGCCTCTTTGTCTTTACCAGAGGGTTCTTCGTTATAATGGTACCGGCAATCACGTAACTTTTTGTTATGCAGGTTGGCTTTTTTGGCGCGTTCGTTAGCTAGTTTCTTAATGCCTGCCAGTTCCTTGCGTTCACGTTCGCTTTGTTCAATTCTCTTCTTAATAGCATCTGCAGTTTGCGGGTTACGGTGCAGGTAATTATCCAGCTCTTTTGCCAAAAAATCTCCCACAAAATTCTTCAGGCTTGCGCCGCCTTCATGCACGTATTGTGAGCCAAGCTTTGTTTTGGTCTGGCTTTCAAACACCGGCTCCTGCACACGCACGGCCACGGCTGCTACAATACTTTGCCGTATATCGGCAGCCTCGTAGTCCTTCTTAAAAAAATCCCGTATTGTTTTTACAAAACCTTCGCGAAATGCCTGCTGGTGTGTACCGCCCTGCGTGGTGTACTGCCCGTTTACAAACGAGAATATGTCTTCGCCATAGTCATTATTATGGGTGATGGCCACTTCTATGTCATCGCCCTTTAAATGAATAATGGGGTAACGCACTTCATCTTCATTCGTTTTTCTGCCCAGCAGGTCAAGCAGGCCATTGCGGCTTACATATTTTTTATTATTAAGGTATATAACCAGGCCCGCGTTAAGATAACAGTAATTCCACAAAAGGTTATCTAAGTATTCGTGAATGAAATGAAAATTGCGGAAAACACTGTCATCCGGTATAAACGTTACCAGCGTTCCGTTTTGTTCATCAGATTTAGCCTCTTTATGGTCTTTTACCAAAACGCCCTTTTCAAATTCAGCCACCTTTGTTCTCCCTTCCCTAAAACTCTCTACTTTAAAATAATTGCTCAACGCATTTACCGCTTTTGTACCCACGCCATTAAGGCCAACGCTTTTTTGAAAGGCCTTGCTGTCGTATTTTGCTCCCGTATTTATCTTGCTTACCACATCTACTACTTTGCCCAGCGGTATGCCCCGGCCATAATCGCGCACCGTTACAGTTCTGTCGGTAATAGTAATTTCTACCTGTTTGCCAAAACCCATCATGTGCTCATCAATACAGTTATCCAGTACCTCTTTAATAAGTACATAAATGCCATCGTCCGGTGCGGAGCCATCGCCCAGCTTGCCAATATACATCCCCGGCCGCAGGCGAATATGTTCACGCCAGTCAAGGCTTTTTATACTATCCTCGTTATAATCAAATAAATTTTTCTCTTTTGCTTCGGCCATAAACCAAATTTTAAGCTAATACACAAAAAATGTATTAAACCACGTTATAATAGTTAAGTCAAACAACACAATAATACAGTGCAAATTTAACTTATATGGGGCTGGTTTTAACGGGCTTTTGCACATTAACGCCTGATGTGGATAAAACCGGCACGATTATTTTTTATGCACAAATAATTTAACATTATTAAAACTTAATAGCAAAAAGGGCGTTTTAGCTTTAAGATATGGCCGTTTTACAGAAACAACACTACACCGCAACCAGTAACATTCTAACCAAGTTGGCGTGTATGCTTATAATGCTGCCACTCGCGCCATTTATTTGCCGCTTCATTCCGCCTGTTATAATTGGCAGTTGGAATGTTGACCTTATTATTGCGCTCGGCCTTTCATTTGGTGTGGTTTGGCTGCTGTACCACATACTTCGCCAGCTTATAGTTCCGTTACTGGCGCTTTGTTTTATTATTTTGCTTTACAACCAGTTTAACAATCGTTACACTTTTAAAAACCTCCTGACGGACTATGCCGCAACGGTTAATAACAACTGGGTAGTGCGCGAACATAAACAAACAGACCAGCTTAGCCTTAATCCGCATTTATTTGAAAACATTTATGACCGCACGTCGCGGGAAGTGAAAGAAAAAATACAGTTCCGCGATTCCGTAGTACGTAACTTTTCTGTGCAGCATTCGCTGCAATATTTTGACGAGTATAATGCTAAATACGGCACACTGGTAAGATACCTGTCGCTTTTTAAATACATCAATGCCAATTTTAAGTATGTGCCGGATTCGCAACGGGATGAATACTATGCTACCCCGCGCGAGACCATTCTGAACGGCCTTGGCGGCGATTGTGATGACCACAGCATTTTAATGGCGAGCTGCATGATGAGTATAGGCGCACGCTGCCGCCTGGTGATTGTGCCGGGCCACATGTACCCCGAAATGTATGTGGGTAACAAAAAGGATTTTGATATTATGCAGCAGGCTATAATACAACTGTTTAATACCCAGCGCATTGGAGGTTTGTTTTACCATGAAAACAACGGAGAATACTGGATAAACCTTGACTATAGCGCCCACCACCCCGGTGGCCCGTACATGGATGATAAGGTATTGTTGGTTATTGACCCTTAGTTTTTCAATTCTGCCTAAAGCATATTCCATCGGTATTTCCGGCTAATTGTTACCTTGCACCCTTGATACCTGAAATAAACCTGGCAAAACTTGCCCAAGAGGAACTTGACAAGGAAGAGGAAAACCTGGCTTTTAAGGAAGTATTGCTTAACCGGGATGCCGGGGAAGTTGATGCGCTTGTTAACTCCCTTAACGCCGAAATAGCCCCGCAGATTGACTGCACCCAATGCGGTAACTGCTGTAAATCGCTGATGGTTAATATAACCCCTGCCGAAGTGGTGGACCTTTCCGGTTATTTAAAAATGCCCGAGGAAGAACTTAAGGCGAAATACATTGAAACCAGCGAGGGAGGAAAGATGATAATCAATACCATTCCCTGCTATTTTTTAAAAGGTACCAGTTGCAGCATATATGAACACCGCTTTGCCGAATGCCGTAATTTTCCCGGCCTGCACAATAAAGGCTTCAACAACCGGCTGTTTGCCACCTTCATGCACTACGGCAGGTGCCCCATCATCTACAACGTAATAGAGGAACTAAAAATAAAAACCGGCTTTATTGTAAAAGGGTGATGGGATGTGTATTGGTTCTTTTACATATATTTATGGGTAAACTTGCCGCTGTATGAACTCTTTAAAAACACTCGTTACCCTTTTTTTAATCCTCATCACCTTTGTTGTTTCTGCGCAACAGCCTGTAATAACCATATTGGATAGTGGCCACAAAGTAAGCCTGCGCGGTTTAAGCGTGGTGAATGATGATGTTGTTTGGGCAAGCGGCAGCAATGGTACGGTTGTGCGCAGCATTGATGGTGGAAAGAACTTTGAATGGCTTACCGTACAGGGTTTTGAAAAGCGCGACTTCCGCGATATAGAGGCCTTTGATGAAAATACTGCCGTGATAATGGGGGTTGATGAACCCGGCGTAATACTGCGGACAACTGACGGCGGTAAAAGCTGGCTGCCCGTTTTTATTGACACTGCCAAAGGCATGTTTTTAGACGCGATGGATTTCCAGGGGAGGAGAGGGGTAGTGGTCGGCGACCCTTTAAACAGCTACGCATTTATTGCCTATACCAAAGATGGCGGAGATACCTGGCATAAAGCCGACCCCCTTAAGAGTAACATAAAGTTACAGGACGGAGAGGCTTTTTTTGCTTCAAGCGGCACCAATATTAAGTTGGTTACTGATGCTGCCATGAGTACCAACGGTGTGTTGATTGTAACCGGTGGTACCCGTTCCCGCCTGGTTACCGATAATGGCCTTACAGAATTGCCCTTGCTGCAGGGCTCTGCATCACAGGGCGCAAACTCCATTGCCGTGATGCACAACCATGCCGTGGTAGTGGGCGGCGACTTTGCCCACGATACCATCAGCCATGACAATTGCGTATTATTTAATGTTACCGACAGGAATTTTAGTTTCACTCGGCCAAAAACACCGCCGCACGGCTACCGCAGTTGTGTAGCATTTCTGTCTAAAAAGCGGTTGATTACCTGCGGTACAAGCGGCGTGGATATAAGTAAAGACCAAGGTAATAACTGGCAGCTTATTTCTTTACAAAGTTTTCATGTATGTCAAAAAGCTAAACATGGCAGCGCTGTTTTTCTTGCCGGCGCCAATGGAAAAATTGCCCGGCTGATTTATTAAGGTTGTTATTGCCCTACTAAAAACACAGCATTGGCAAACATTAGCTTGCCGTTTTGCCAAAAAAGCCTGAATAAAACGTCGTCAGCAAAAAACACAACATCGCCACGGCCATATTCCGTTGCCCCTATTATTGTTCCGTTTTTAAGGGATGGCTTTACCTTGCTCCCCACAAACCCGGAGGTATAGGCAGCCTGTTTTATTACGCCCACATTCCACCCTTCTTTCATAAACTGGTATATTTTGTTATCCTGTTTTAATGTGTAATACATAGTGGGGTAGCCAAACGCCAGCGGGTGGGTATTGTCAAGCTCCACTTTATATATCGCGCCGGGCACGGTGGTGGTAATATCTTCTTTTTCCCTGTCACCAAATTTTTTCAGCATGGTGTAATCGCTGTCGCTTTTGCTTTTGTCGTCGTCTGGTGAGCCATCATCTTTAGGTTTCAGCCCAAAATCTCCTGATGCTATTTCGTTCACACCGCTTTCCATGGCCACAACCTTGCCGCCGCTTTTTACAAAGTCTTCCAATTTTTGCATACCGTTTTTATTGTCAAGGGCAGAGTAATTGCCGTCGGGGATTATTATCACGTTATAGTCTGAGAGGTTTGTGTAACCAAAACTTTCAGCATTCAGCAGGGTTATCGGGTAATGCAGGGTTTGGTCAAAAAAGCTCCATACTTCGCCGGCAGAAGAAGAGGATACTCCCTTGCCGGTAAGCAGCGCAACTTTTGGCGCATGTATAAAGCGCACGTCGGATGAGCCAAAATCGGCCCCTTTTTCCATAAAACCGCTGGTTACTTCGTCGGCTTGCACAGTAAATTTTTTACATGCTTCATTGGTTACTGCGTTCCAGTCCGGCTCGTTATTCCCCTTCAAAACAATCAGCGTTCCCGGGCCATAATTTTTGCCGTTGTAAGTAAATGGTTTTAATGAGTAGCGCACCTTTATTTTTTTCTGCAGCAGGTAGCCTAATAATTCTGCATCATTTAACGAGGAGTAGGGAATTAGTAAGCCGTATGGTGATTGTACCTCGTTTATTCCTGGTACAGTGTTGTAAGGGCCTATATCCAGCTTGTCCTTCACTTCGTAAGCATCTACACCGTACACGTACGGTATGCTCCAGGCCGTAATATCGTAAGTGTTTGAATCGCTTAAATATCCTTTAGGCTCAAACAACACCCTTACCAGTTTGCCTTTTGGCTGGTTGGTAGTAACCGCCAGTTGATAACCTTCGTCGCTATAGGCCTCCTCCTTGCCGGTAGCATAATTTATACCCCGAAAGCTTTTGGTGGTAGTTGTTCCGTACTCAATGCTGTTTTTTTGCATCAGTTCAGCCACTGCCTGCAGCTTGGCGGGGTCTTTGGCGGTCAACACATAGGTTTTATAATCAAAACCAACACCGCTGCGGTTATCATCAAAAAACTTTTTATACTCCGTAACCAGCTTCGCGGCATTTTTTGAAGCTGTTTCAATGGTTGACATTCCGGTGGTATAATGGTGCAATGCCCGTTCAACCAGCGTTAAAGTGTCATCATCCCTTGTTTTAACACCAAGTCCCGCGCCAATGCCACCCTGTTCAAACGTCATGCCTATACTGCCGCTGTAAATAGGGTAGGTGTCGCCGTAAGAAGGGTAAAACAAATCAAATTCCTCTTTGGTAAAATACAGCCAGCCGTTGCTGTCAAAATACTTTGCGTTGTTTTTGCCAATCATTACCTGGAAATCCCTTTGCCACTGTGTTATTACCTGGTGGTAAGGCTCGGCAGCCGGGGCAAAGTAGTAGGGAGCATTATAGCCCTGCTCGTGAAAATCAACGTGTACCTGCGGCATCCACTGGTTATACAGTTTCAACCTTTCCTGCGATTCTTTTTGTGTTTGCCAGGCCCAGTCGCGGTTAAGGTCAAAATTGTAGTGGTTTGTTCTTCCCTGCGGCCATGGCTCTGCATGTTCCCTTGCCTGTATGTCAGGGTTATAGGTGGCGCCAACAGTGGTATTGTACCAGTTTACATACCTGTCCCTGCCATCGGGGTTAATACAGGGGTCAATAACTACTACTGTATTTTTCAGGTATTCTTTTGTGGTGGTATTGGCAGGGTCAACAAGGGCAAACAATGTAAGCATAGCCGCTTCTGACGAGGCAGGCTCGTTGCCGTGTACATTATAGCTCAGCCATACTATTGCCGGTGCACCATCGGTAACAGGGGCCATTTTATCTCTTGCCATCCCTGCCATGCGCAGGTTGTTGAGGCGTATCGCATCCAGTTTTTGCAGGTTTTCGGGCAGCGCAATAAAGGCCACTTCCAGGTCACGTCCTTCATAGGTTTGGCCGTATGGCTGAAGTTTTACCATGCTTGGGGCAGCGTCAGCAACTGCCTTAAAATAGGCCAGCAGTTTCCAGTGAGGGGTAAACCGCGTACCCACTTTATACCCTAAAAATTGCTCCGGAGAAGGAATATTTTGCGAATATGCCGTACAGGTTAGCGCCAGTGCGAGAACAGCAACAATAAATTTTCTCATACAATTAATTAACTGGTGGTGAAAATATTGAAAGATTGCCTTGCCGCCAAACCGTAAACCATTTACGGCGTAATAATGTACCTTTCCTCATAAATATATTCAGTATGTTTTACCGGCTTGTTTTGGTAAGTTTTTTAATTGTTTTCTTTTCCTGTTCTTCACACCAGTATAAAAATCCGCATGTGCGTATAGAAACAGCTAAGGGGGATATTGAGGTGGAACTGTTCCCCGCACAGGCGCCAAAAAGCGTTGCTGCATTTTTGCGCAATGTTGATTCCGGCTACTACAAAAACACTTCGTTTTACCGCATACTAAGCTCATCCAACCAGGCGGCGGGCAGCGATAAATCACGCCTTATACAGGGCGGCTTATGGAAGACAAAATATAAACTCTCCGCTTCATTACCCGGTGTGCCACACGAAACAACACAGCAGACAAAAATTACGCATACTGACGGCACCGTTTCATTCGCGCGCGGAGCGCCCGGCACCGCCAGTACGGAATTTTTTATTTGTATAGGAGACCAGCACGGTTTTGATTACGGCGGCAGTAATAACCCCGACGGGCAGGGTTACGCGGCATTTGGCAGGGTGGTGAGCGGTATGAAAGTAGTGATGGATATTTACAACTCCCCTGAAGACGAGCAGGACTTTGACCCGCCCATTGATATTTACAATATTGTAAGGTTGTAGCATATTGCGCACGACTCTTACAATCCCAAAGGGATTGAATTTGATTAGCCCCGGATAAAAGTCCGGGGTGGAGAAGCCTGTATCGGTAATGAACCCCGGATGGGGTTCAATATTGTCTCCCGGGGGCGGGGGCCGAACGCGCATTGATTCATTCCTCCTTAATCTTTAAAGACAATGCGGAAAATATTAACCCTATTACGGCAATAACAACAAACGACACTTTAAGACTGGTGGCCCCGGCAATAAAACCTATCAGCACAGGCCCTATAAGCAGGCCGATAAAACCAAGTGTTGATACTGCCGCAATAGCAACTCCCGGCGACATGCCTTTTGTTTTACCGGCCGCACTAAATACCAGCGGCACCGCCGGGGACACGCCGATGCCGGCAAGCATGCAGCCAATTATGGCAGGCACAAGGTAAGGCATGCATACACACAGCAGCAGGCCGGCAGCCGTTATTATACCGCTGTAAAACAGTATTTTTTTAAGCCCCGAATGATGGGTTATTTTATCTGTAACAAAGCGCACCAGGGCCATGCTAACCGTAAAGGCCGTGTAACCGGCGCCAATCCATTCCTTGTTTACGGTCATCACCTTTTTAAAGTATACGCCACTCCAGTCAAACATTGCGCCCTGGCACATCATTGAGCAGAAAGCAATAAGGCCCAATATTATCATGCCCTTGCCCGGCAGCACAAAAACGCGCCGCTTTTTATCAGCATTAATATCTTCATGCAGTAAATAGGGCAGGCAAATAAGCATGCTTATAAAGCCCCAGGCGCTTATGCCACCCAGGTGTGCAGCGGTACTTACCCCGCGGCCAAGCATATATGTACCAATGGCTGCGCCCGCAATACCCGCCGTGCTCCACAGGGCATGAAAGGAGGAAAGGATGCGCCTGCCGTAAATCGCCTCCACGCCAATGGCCTGCGTGTTCACAGATATATTAAGCATGTTGCCGAAAGAGCCGAATAGAAACAACGATATTACCAGTTGTGCCACCGTATGCGAAAGCCCGATGGCGGCGAGGGTGGCTGTGTACAGCAAAGAGGAAGCTATTACCACTTTACGGCTGCCTTTTTTAGCAATAAGATAGCCCGTAAAAGGCACAGTAATAAACGAGCCCGCAGGCATGCCGAGCAATACCGCGCCCAGCGCTGCCTCGCTAAGGTGAAGGTTTTGCTGTATGGAGGGTATGCGTGAAGCCCAGCTTGCATAAGATAAGCCATAAAAGAAAAATATTGCACCTATATGTATGCGCCGCCTGCGAGGGGAATAATCGTTCATTAAAACGAAAGATAATAATAAACGCAAAGCGTCATAATACGGCAGCCGGTTTGTGCAATATTTTTTTTGCGTGCAACTACTAAGTTTTTTATTAGCCTGTAACATTTTTTATATTGTACAGGTGCACTTAATTTACCGTGCGGGTATTTGCCAATGCGTATTTTTAACGCAATAAGCAAATAAGTGGGTTTATATACTTAATTTGTGCCTGCATTTTTATGATATTATAGCCAAAACATTATTGCATTGAAAAATTGTATTTGCCTTTTATTGTTGTGCCTTGCTGTACCGTGCTGTTTGTTCGCGCAAAAGAAAAATGAATCATTTAAGTATTACATACACCGCGCAACATCCCCTATAAAAATTGACGGTATCGCCAATGAAAAGGCGTGGAAAGACGCCCAGTCTGCCTCTGACTTTTACATGGTGCTGCCAATGGATACAAGCTGCGCCAATGTGAGCACCGATGTGCGTATGGCCTACGATAACCAGAACCTTTACCTGCTGGCGATATGCTATAAAGAAATATCAGGGCCTAACATGGTTGAGTCGCTCCGCAGGGATTTTAACTTCCAGAAGAATGATAACTTTTTAGTGTTTATGGATACTTTTGGCGATGAAACCACCGGTTTCTCCTTTGGGGCGAATGCTGCCGGGGCGCAGTGGGACGGAACAATGTATGACGGGGGCAAGGTTGACCTTAACTGGGATAATAAATGGGTATCGGCTGTAAAAAATGACGGGTACAAATACGTGCTTGAGCTTGCCATACCCTTTAAAACCATCCGCTATAAAAAGGGTATAAAAGAATGGGGCATTAACTTTAGCCGAAACGACCTTAAAACCACTGAAAAATCAAGCTGGACACCCATTCCGCGGCAGTTCCCCACTGCATCACTATCATACACTGGCTCACTGGTATGGGATGCACCATTACCAGAAGCCGGCCATAATATCTCCATCATTCCGTACTTGTTAACAGGCCTTACAAAAGACTATGTGGCACATTCGCCCGCTGCATTTAAAAACAATGTTGGCGCGGATGCTAAAATAACGCTCTCCTCGTCCATGAACCTTGACCTTACTGTGCATCCCGATTTCTCCCAGGTGGATGTGGATAAACAGGTTACCAACCTGAGCCGGTTTGAACTGTTCTTTCCTGAAAAAAGGCAGTTTTTCCTGGAGAATGCCGACCTGTTTTCTAACCTGGGCTACGCCAATATACGGCCCTTCTTTTCCCGCCGCATAGGATTGAATGCTCCCATAGGTGTTGGCGCAAGGCTTAGCGGGAAGATTGACAAAAACTGGAGGGTAGGGGTGATGGATATGGAAACAGACAAAACCACCGATGTTTACCAGCCCGCCGAGAATTTTGCTGTTGTTGCTTTGCAGAGAAAGCTGTTTAAAAAATCGAACATCGAACTTTTTTATATTGATAAAACGGCTATTAACTATCATCCCTCCAAAGACACGGTGAATAACACGTTTTCAAGTTACAACCGAAATATAGGGCTGGAGTATAATCTCGCGCCATCCAACAACATCTGGACGGGCAAAACAATATTTATCCAGTCTTTCAGCCCCGGTAACAAAGGCAATGGCTTTGTTAATGCAGCCAACCTTTTATACAGCGTACGCAAATGGCAGGTGGGGTGGGAGCATGAGTATGTAGGCAATAATTACAATGCCGAGGTAGGGTACGTGCCGCGTAACAACTATATAAAAATAAACCCTACGCTTAACCGTTTCTTTTTTCCGAAAGGGGGGCCGGTGTTAAGCCATGGCCCGCAGTTAAGCTCCACGTACTATTTTGATACAAAGTTTCACCGTACTGATAACGAAAACTCAATTGCCTACCTAATTACTTTCAGGAACAGGAGCACGTTTAATGCTGTTTTCCTGAATGATTACGTACAGTTGTTATCTCCGTTCGACCCGACAAACCTTGGCAAGGATTCATTACCCAAAGGCTTTCGCAGCCAGTGGAACACAGTGGGTTTTGATATTGTTTCAGCCCCGCAGCATACTTTTACCTATTCATTTTCAACCCGTATTGGCGGTTATTATGACCATGGAAAGCTATGGTCTTTCTCCGGCGACGTTGGTTACCGCATACAGCCGATTGTAAATATTGATTTGGCGGCAACATATAACGATTTAAAATTAGGACAGCCCTGGGGTGATACTCATTTTTTACTGGTAGGCCCCAAAGTTGATGTTACCATGACAAACACGCTGTTTCTTACTGCGTACATGCAGTATAACCAGCAAACCAAAAACATCAACTTCAACACCCGCTTTCAGTGGCGGTATAAGCCCGCAAGCGACCTTTTTGTGGTGTACACAGACAACTACTACATAGGCCCCGTTTTTGTAAAAAGCCGGCAACTGGTGCTTAAGTTTACCTACTGGTGGAACCCGTAACTACATAGGTTTATAATCATACCGCGGGGTGATGCAAATCATCAGCCTCGCCCCCGCACCTGCGTTACTTTACAACTGCAAACCCTTGTTATGTTGCGAAAAAGCTTACTTGTTTGCGGTGTACTTTCTTCAATACTGTATGTGTGCATGTGTACAATAGCTGCCGCCCGGTTGCCGGGGTACAGTTCATTTTCGCAAACGGTAAGTGAACTGTCGGCCATTGGTACAGCAACTCGGCCCTTATGGGTAATTATGGCTGTTTTTTACAATATGCTGTTTGCGGCGTTTGCATGCGGTATTTTACTATCAGCCCGGTATAATAAGCCCCTGCGGGCATCAGGTATTTTTTTGCTGGTGTACGCGTTAACCGGGTTTGCGTGGCCGCCCATGCACCAGCGCGAAGTGCTGGCTGCCGGTGGTAAAACGCTTACAGATACCATGCACCTTGTTTTTACCGCTGTTACCGTGGCGCTTATGGTTGCCGCTATGGGCTTTGGTGCCGCTGCCCTTGGTAGAAAATTCCGTTACTATTCACTTATTACCATAGCGTTGTTATTTGTATTTGGCATCTTAACTGGCATGGGCGCTGCCAATGTGCAGGCCAACCTGCCCACCCCATGGACCGGCGTTTGGGAACGCGTTAATATAGGTGTATTCCTGCTGTGGGTGATAGTACTGGCGGGCATGCTGCTGCGGCAGGATGGCCTGCGCAAAGGAATGTTTAAAGGGTAACTTCCTTCTCCGTGCCCATCTTCCCGACCTGCACGAGATTGCCTCGGGCTTTGGCAATCTCATCAAATCCAGTAAAAGCCTTTGCGATGACGGTCGGGTCGGCCTTGAATTTCTTTGCTTCTTTCTTTTTCAAGGAAAGAAAGAAGAAGATGATAAAAACTGTTGCATGCTATTGCTATTGTTGTATGTTCTTTTGGCTTGACCCAAAAGAACCAAAAGGTCAAGGCTGCCGAAAAACAGGCTAAAAATTTCCTCGCCAGGCTACCAGGCTACAATGAAATAGTTCTAACTTTTGAATATATCCCAGCACCCGTGCGACTTTTGAGCCAGCAATATTACTAGGCAACAGTACATGGATTTCATTGCTCAACGCCCGTCTCACAAATTTTCTTAACGCCGTTTTTCGGAGGCCGCACCGCGCGTCGAGGCGGCTTTCACGGCCGGCGGCAGGTAATCAATGCTCCTTCTCCGTCATAGCGAGACGCATTAGGTGGCCTTGTGTGTTGGTATGTGCTGTGGCTATCCGGCTTACTTGCAAGAGATTGATCCGGGGTGGGGCAATTGCTTCAAAATCCAATAAAAGCCCTCACAATGTTGGACAGATGGAATACCCCTACCGCGTTGCCTCCTCCTCCATCCATTTGCCCCTGCCGTAGCCTTCAAAAACGTGTTTTTCGCTGTGGTAGGATGAGCGTACCAGCGGGCCACTTTCCATGTAGTCAAAGCCAAGGGTATAGCCTATTTCCCGCAGTTCGGCAAACTCGTCGGGGTGTACAAAACGCTGTACGGGCAAATGTTTTTTGGTAGGTTGTAAATACTGGCCAAGCGTAACAATATCAACGTTGGCGGCGGCAAGGTCTTCCAGCGTTTGTATCACTTCTTCCTTTTTCTCCCCAAGGCCCAGCATTATGCCGGTTTTGGTACGCATGCCGCCCTGCTTTAGCTGGCGCAGCACGTCAATACTGCGACGGTATTTAGCCTGTATGCGTACCTGCCGGGTAAGGCGTTCTACCGTTTCCACGTTGTGGCTTACCACTTCAGGCGCGGCGTCAATAACCCGTTGTATATTTTCTGTTTGGCCTTTAAAGTCCGGTATCAATGTTTCCAGCGTGGTGCCGGGGTTAAGCGCCTTAACGGCTTTAATGGTGTTATACCAAATAATGCTGCCGCCATCCTTCAATTCATCCCTGTCAACACTGGTAATAACCGCGTGCTTTACTTTCATTAAAAATATGGCTTCGGCAACGCGCTGCGGTTCATCCCAGTCAACAGCGTCGGGCCTGCCTGTGGCCACGGCGCAAAAGCCGCAACTGCGGGTGCAAACATTACCCAAAATCATAAAAGTAGCTGTGCCCGCGCCCCAGCATTCGCCCATGTTGGGGCAGTTGCCGCTTTCGCAAATGGTATGCAGCTTGTGGGTATCCACCAGCCCGCGAACATGCTTATAATTTTCGCCGATGGGTAGCTTTACGCGCAGCCAGTCGGGCTTTTTAGGTTTTACTTCTGCAATAGGTGATTCTGTCATGCTGCTGTTCCTTTCAGTCAATTGCTGGTTTCGGGATGTTGGGATTAATGTATGCTTTGTGCCCGTTCCCGCCCAAAACCTGTTCCGCAATTATTTTCAATCGCCAAAATTACGGCAATTATGTATTGCTTTTAAAGCAGGCTTTACCACGGCGGCGGCAAAACGCCGGTTGCGGTTATTTTTTCCGGTAAACGAAAGGGGGAAGGAACTGCAAATCCATAGAAAGCCCGTCATATTTTTAAAAATAACTTTTCTATCACTACTTCACCCTTTGCCGAGAAAGCCCTTACTATATATGTACCTTTTGCCAGGCCGCTCACTATAATTTTTTGTTCACTGTTATACCCCCGGATAGTTTTTACAATCTCACCTTTTACTGAAAGTAGCTGTACAGTTTTTATATCAATGGCATTACCTCCATGTATGGTAATGTATGCTGATGCAGGATTCGGGCCAATGGTTACGAGCGGTGCTATGTTGAATACCAGTTTTTTAATGTCAGAATACTGGACTGAACCGTCAATGTTTATCATTTTTAGCCTGTAATACCCCATGTTATTCACGTTATGGTGAACAAAGCTGTAATTACTATTAACTCCCAGCGGAGGTATATTTACAACATCCCTGAAGTTACCATTGTTATCTGCGTATTCAACAACATATTCTGCAAGGTTAATTTCCTCGGCAGCTTTCCATCGCAGTATCGCTGTGTTTTTAGATGCTTCACAGGTAAAATAAACAAGGCTTACAGGCAGCAGGGCTTTTGCGGTTACGCGCATATTATCTGCCATAAAAATTACTCCATAATCCTGGCAGGTAGGCGGCTTTTTATCGTAGTGTACCACCACGCTGTCAAAGCCCTGGGTAAAGCTGCATTTCAAGGTGTCCGTAGGCCATGTGCCGGGGTTTCTTGCAACCTGTGTGCTGGTACCTACCGGGCTGCCGTTCATATATGCCGTAACACGCATAGTGGCTGCATCATCACAACCCAATTCCTGGCAAGAGTATATGATGGAAAAATCAGTTAGTGGGGTGTCGAACTTTACCAGCAGGTCTGCAAGATAAATACTGTTGGGATAGATGACCCGCCCGGAGAATCCCTGCGGTGTAAACCCAAGCACTCCTGCATCCTGTATGGAAAATCCCTGGCCGGTGGCTGAAAAATGGGCTGTAATGCTGTTTACGGTAAGGCTTATGGGCAGGCTTGTATATTGCGGGGCATTATCAAAATCAAATAACACTGATTGTGCTGTGCCGGGGGTGTTTAGCAGGCAACCCGTATAAAACGCTGCACATGCAATGGTTCGTTTGGCAAATGAATGTTTCATTGCTGTTAATTATGAAAGGTTAATAATCCGCCTGTAAAATTATTAATCGCCGGACACGAAGAGAATGACGTTTGTCATTCCGGGTGGTGATATTCAGGCGGGGATGCGTGAGGGCCCAAATTGTTTGGTACTGGAGAAGCTATTTTGAAAATAAGATCCTCTCCTCATCACCATATCACCACAGGCATTAATTTCGCGGCCATTAAATTACATGCAGTGCCAATGAAAAAGCAACTACTGGCTTTTATTGCAGCTATTTTATCCATCACAGGGTTTTCACAAACTAATGCAGGTGTTACGTTCTTCTCGTCCGATACCGCTTTGCAGGAAGCTTTTAACCGCGCGAAGGCAATGGCCTTGCGGTATAAAGGTAAACCGGGCGATGCTGTGGGGGCGTGGTATGAGTCTGCGCTGCCGCCGCGTTCTGCTTTTTGCATGCGCGACGTGTCGCATCAGTGCATTGGCGGGGAAATACTTGGGTTGAGCGCGGCCAATCGTAACATGCTTTACCTGTTCGCCAAAAATATTTCGGAAAGTAAAGACTGGTGCTCTTATTGGGAGATGAATAAATACGGTAAGCCTGCACCCGAAGATTATCGCAACGATACGGCCTTTTGGTATAACCTTAATGCCAATTTTGATGTGATGCAGGCCTGCTGGCAATTGTACCTGTGGACAGGCGAAACGCGCTATATACAAGACCCGGTTTTCCGTAATTTTTTTGACAGGACGGTAAATGATTATATTAAAACATGGGTATTGCAACCGGACTCGCTGCTCTCAAGACCGGCTTACCCGTATGCTCCAAAAAATTTTAATGAAGCGGATGCCTTTCAGCGGTGCAGGGGGCTGCCGTCCTATTCAGAAGGGGTGCCCGGCATTAAAATGGGTGTTGACCTTGTAGCTGCCATTTACCGTGGCCTAGAAGCCTATGCAGGCATACTGCAATGGCGGGGCGATACACATGGCGCGCAGCTATGGCAGGCAAAAGCAGCACAGTACAGGCAGGAGATTGACCGCCGCTGGTGGGATGATAAGGCAGGGCTGTATAACACTTATTATACAAAACAGGGCGGCTTCGGGAAGTCGGAAGGAGAGACCTTCTTACTTTGGTTTGACGCACTGAAAGACAGCGTGCGTAAAAGAAAAACGATACAGCACCTGCTTTTGAACGACTGGAATGTGGAGAATCAATCTTATTTTCCCGTAATACTTTACAGGGAAGGATATTACGCAGACGGTTACCGGTATATACTGCACCTTACCGACCCCGCAACAAAAAGAAGGGAGTATCCCGAGGTATCTTTTGGCGTTATACGAGGTATAACCGAAGGGCTGATGGGTATTGCGCCCGATGCAAGAAATAACAGCATACTTACATTATACAAAGGCAATACTGCCAATACATGCACCATACAGCATGTGCCGGTACTCGGCACAACAGTATCAGTAACACATGTGGGCGATACGCTTACCATATTCACCAACCACGCGCAGAAAACGGTGAGATGGCGGGCGGCATTTCGTAGTAATTCACCTGCGTTGGTTGCTGCCGGCAAAATGGTTGAGTCGAAGCACATGACGCTGCCGGGTGGAGAGACAGTTGTGTACACTGACGTGGCGGTAGCGCCGGGCAAAACTATTACCGTAAGCGTTAATGCAACACAGGCCGTAAAGTAATTTACCCAACGCAAAATACCAGGTGCCGCAGGGCAAATGCACCCTGCCGCCACGGCGTAATAATACCACGATTAAATGTATTACCCACTGATACTGCCCGCCTGCATGTTTTTTATTGTTTCTAACTAATTGACAACCAGCCAGCAAAAAAAATTAATAAAATATCGGTAAATATTTATTGTTTTTCAATAAATATTTACCGATATTTGCAATATCATTTAAAAAACAATACTATGGTTATCACTTCAAAGCAGGTGCTTAATTTTTTGTATATCCTTTCATGGATAATATTTGTTGGTGTTTGCGTGGAGGCAGGCGGTTTTATGTTTAATGCCTTTTACACGCTGGTAATTAACCCGGTAGATGCCGCGCATTTTTGGCCGGGCATTAATTTTTCAAGCCTTTACAGTTACGATCATGGCTATTTCCTGGCAGTTACGCTGGCCATGAGTATTGTGGCAGTGCTGCGGTGCTGGCTGTTTTACCTTATTGTAAAACTGTTGCACGGCGATAAGCTTAATATGGCACAGCCTTTTAACAAAACGGTGGGGCGGTTTATATTTAACCTCTCGTACGTGGCTTTTATCATCGGGGCAATGTCGTGGTGGGGCAGTAACTATGCTGACTGGCTGGCCGGTAAAGGTGTTGTTATGCCGGGTGTTGAGCACTTGCGGCTTGCCGGCGCCGATGTATGGCTGTTTATGGGCGTAATACTTTTTGTAATTGCGCACATTTTTAAAAGGGGAATTGAAATACAATCTGAAAACGAATTAACCGTATAAGCTATGCCGATTATTGTAAACCTTGATGTAATGATGGCCAAAAGAAAAATGTCGCTGAACGAACTTTCGGCAAAGGTTGATTTAACGCTGGCTAACCTGTCAATACTTAAAACGGGTAAAGCAAAGGCTGTGCGCTTCAGCACGCTGGAAGCTATTTGCAAAGCGCTGGATTGCCAGCCGGGCGACATACTGGAATACTCAAAAGAGGATATTGCCGGCGACGGGCAATAAGTAAAACAATTGTTGCTGCAATGTTATAAAGCCGCCATTATTTTATTGGCGGCTTTATTTTGCCCGGGTATACGGTGGTAATGCGTGTATTGATTGCTGCTTACCGTGCCTTGTTATAAACATGCTTTTATTTCTTCAATAGTTTCCGCAAAAGCGGGTGTATGTTTAACATCATCGTGCCATGCAAGGCCGCGTTCAATTAAATCAATTTCTTTTTTAATGGTGGCACCGGGTTTGCCGGGCTCATCACCCAGTATAAACACGGTGTCTGAAATAGCTACCGCTGCGCCAATATCATGCGACACGATAATTAAAGTTTTCAATTCGTCTGAAACAGACACCTGTAATAATAACTCGGTTACCTTGTCCAGCATACAAACATCAAGGCCTGAAAACGGCTCGTCTAATAACAGGAAGTCAGACCCTTTGAGCAACTGCTGTATAATGCTAACACGCTGTCTTTGCCCGCCAGATAATTGTTGCGGGTATTTATGCAGGTGCTCTTTCAAATTAAAATCAAGGGCGTAATTATCAATCGCATCTTTCTCCCTGCCCTTCAGTTGAGGGTTTTGCTTCGCGGCCATTAATAACGACTGTTGTATTGTTCTCCATTCAAACAAATAATAATCCTGGAAAACCACTCCCATATCACCGGCCTTTACCTCCTGCTGCTTATTAATCCATACGTGGCCGGATGCAGGTTGCTGCAGGCCTGATAATATTTTAAACAGTTGTGTTTTGCCAATACCGCTGCGGCCAATTAATGATACCACCTGCCCCTGTGCCATGCCCGGGCGCACGATGTCTTTAATGCAAAAGTTAATATCGCGTAAAATAATTTTATCATCATATTGCAGGTGTATATTTTCAACCTGCAATAAGGTTTTTGTTTTAGTGCAAAATGTCATAGTTGTAGGTTTTTTGCTGTTTAAACTGTTGTTATTTATGCCTGGTATAGGGAAACAGCCATTGCCTTATAATACCCAGCAGCCAGTCGAAGCACAAGCCTGTTAAGAAAATTACAAACTGCAGGGCCACTACAACTGTAATGTCGTTGTACTTATTGTACTTAATAAGTAAGGTACCAATACCGCCTTCGCTCATGCTAAGGCCTTCCACCATCGTAATCATCAACCACGAGATAGCAAAGTTTTGGCGGAGTATTTCAAACACCTGGTCTGCCTTGCCTATTATTATTACTTCGTACAATGTTTGCCAGTTAGTATAGCCAAGCGTTTTACACAGGTTGTATTCCCTCGCCTCAATGTTTACAATAACTGATAGAAAGGATGTTACAAAGAATGGTACGATGCCAAACACCAGCAATGACAACTTTAATTCACTGCCATCTTTTGTAAGCAGTGTGAAAATGAAGATTAACCCTGTTAATGTTAAGTAGCGGCATTTTACCGCAAACTGCGCGATGCTTTTAAAAAAAGGTATTACAGATATATAAGCCAGCACCAGTGTAATGATAATTGAATAAAGCATTGCCTTTAGGGTAAGCCCGAGGCTTACCAATAAGTTATCCCAAAACAGTTTGGCAGAGAGCAGCCGCATAAAAGCGGCTGCCACATTGCCCGGTTTAGGAATTAAACCGTTTGATACTGTTTGCCATATAACCAGGGTAACTGCTGCTTGCACTGCAACAAGTATTGCAAATGTTTTTTTATTTACAGCGGCAAAAGGTTTGAATATGGTCATAGTAGTATTTTTTAAATAATGATTTGTAAGTGAATTTGTTACTCACCCAGCACAATTTCCACGCGCCTGTTTTTGCTCCTGCCTTCGGCAGTGCTGTTGTCAGCTACAGGCTTTGATGCGCCGTACCCTTTTGTTTCGATGCGTTCGCTTTTTAAACCTTTGTTTAGCAGGTATGCTTTAACAGCAGCGGCGCGTTGTTCGCTTAAAGGAATGTTCACATCGTCTGAACCGCTATTGTCAGTATGCCCGTATACGCCCAGCTTTAAGCCTTCGGCAACCACTGCAGATTCAAATATTTCATCCAGCATTTTGTAAGAAGCGGGTTTAATATTGGCGGAGCCTGTCTCAAACTCTATGCTATAAGATTTTGACGATACTTCGCTGGTTATATCCTGCGCATACTTTGTTTCAATGGCCCTGCCCTGCATCAGTTCCGGGTGGTTGGCAATTACGCTCAGTAAAAAGCTTTTGTCAACAGCTTTTTCATAAGGCATAAAAGCAGGCATAATGGATGGGTACATTTTTACCATAAGACTGCCAAAGGTGTTATACACTGCTTTATAGCGGTCAACTTTATCTTTGCCAAGGCCATAGGTATTAGCCATATCGGCCAGGTTAAATACGGCGCTGCCGCCAAGGTTTACTTCCAGCCCCTGTATGTCTTTTTCTTCCACACCGTTAAAGTATTTCAGCCAGTAATCTGCATTTTGTTCCTGGTAAACTTCGGCGCTTACTTTAGCAGCAAATGCTTTAGCTTCTTTAAAGGAACGTACCTGGTCGCCGGCCTGTGCCAGCGCGATGATCATGTTTTCAATATCTGTCCTGTGGTCATTCGCCCACTTTTTAATAGCAATGGTCTGGTTAGGCATTTGCGATGCATACTGCCTTGTGTTGGCTATGGTAACAAGGCCACCTTTTTTTGTAGCAACGTTTACGTCGCCGGGTGTCCATGTAGCTACAGCATCAACAGTAACAGTGGTATCTTCGCCGGTTGTTTTGCCATTTACTACAATCTTTCTTTTTTCACTGTAACCGGTAATGTACTTGTTAGGCGCATCAAGAAAGTCGTTTGCAGCAATAAGGTTTATGGCGCCTGCATCATACGTAGTTTCATCAGGGTTTACCTTTAACCCATTATCGCCGGCCCACTTCAGTAAAATGTTTACATCGCCGTCACGCAGTACACCGGCCACACATTTACCAATTGCATTGTGTGGGTCCTGCTTCCAGGCAGGGGGCGCCATTACCTGGTCTTCACCAAAAGATTTACCATGTGCTACGGGAATAATTACCGGCTGGTATTCAGGGCCTAATGGTTCCAGCTCTTTTGACAGTGATGTCATAAAGGCGGGCATACCGTCACCCATAAAAGTGATGAGTACTGCCGGTGTATTGGGGTTATCCTTATACTCGCCTGCAAACTTTGCAAGGTCTGCCATCTGCTTGTTACAGTCATCCTGGCGAATGTAAGTAACTTCAAGGCGCGCTTTGTCAAATAAAGAACCTTTTGTTGTATGTACGCCGCCGTTGGCATACATACCGGAGAACTGGCTGTTCCAGGCCATACGTTCCCACGTAATTTGCGTACCGCCATTTATAATGCTTTCATCTGAAGGCAAAGGCAAAAAAACTGCGTTGGTACTTAATGATGCCCCGGGGGCGTCAGGTAAAGTTACTTTACCTACTTCAACGGCCTGCGAAACATCTTTAGGCCTTGCCTGGTACCATCTAACGCTTACAATACCTGCAGCTACTACGGCTGCTATAACGAGTAATTTTCCTGCGGGTTTTAATTTGAGTGACATAGTTGTAATATTTAAATTGTTTAAAAAATATTGTTTGTTGTTTTGTTGGGGCAAGAGTTTATAACCCGGCTGTTGATGCCCTGTTCAACACCCGTTGCGTCGCACCCTTGTACTGTTAAGACTTTACTGAACAGTGGCGCTTTGCGGTAAATTTTTGTATCGTTGTGTTATTGCGGTATGCTAAAAAATTATCAGTCTAACAATCCCCTGTACCTGTCGGTAATGTTTACCCCTTTTAACCGGCCATTGTCTTTGTTTTTATCAAGCGCGGTGTTGGTGTAGTTAAAGTCGTTGTTGTTAAACTTGTTTATAAGCTCTACTGCCTGTGCGCTCCTGGCTTTATCTTCCAGTACCTTATCATCCATAAAGCGCTGGGTTACATCAATGGCAGATTTAATGTGGCCAATCTTTTCACCAATGGTTTCTTTAAGTACTGCCAATGCCTGTTCGGCATCACGGTTTAAATCTTCATCACCCTTAAAGGCTTTCATGGCGCTGGTTACAGCAGACAGCCCGGTGGTAACTGAATAATATAAATCCTTCTTGGCTTCAAGGTCAAGCTTCGCATCTTCCAGCATTATGCCGCTTTCTTCATACGCCATGTCTGCAAAGGAGATGAGCTTGTTTAAGTCGCCCACAATGGGGGTAACATTATCAATGTATTCGCGGCAGCGCAGTACGTTGTTAGCGTATAAATCAACCTGCCTGGTGTTGCCTTTTTCCTGCTGCAGAATTTTTACTTTCTGCGCATTTAGCTGCAACTCTTTTTCTTTTGCAGAAAGTTTTTCAGTAAGCTCGCTTTGCTTTCCTTTTAACCGTGCAGCCTGCTTGTATAATGTTTCCCTGTCTTCATATCCCTGTTCTATCTTGGCTTTAAGAATGTTGAAGGGGTTTAATTCAATCGCAACGCCAATGGTATAATCGGCAATAAACGCAGAGAAATACTTTAATGCCCTCCAGAACTTTTTGTTGGTGAGTATCATAAGTATGAAACCCAGCACAACGCCGCCGATAATAAGGTTAACAAGGCTCCAGGTAACTTTTATAAGCCAGGGTAAAATAAATGTTACAAAGCCATAAGTAATGCCTGCAAACAGTGAAACTGCGATGATGGTGGTGGCTATGTTCTTTGGCTCAGAGAACCAGCCCGGCTTTTTTGTTTGTTGAATTAAGTTTGTCATTGTTAGTAGATTTAAATGGTTTATTTTTTGTTATGCTATATGTTGTTTTATCTTTTCTATATCGCTGCTAATCCTGTTCTTCATTATACCAAGCGCGGCTTTATAACCACCGGTATTGCTTTCAATCTTCTCTTCACTTTCGGTTATCTCGGTATGTAAAGCTGCTACCAGGTTATGCAGGCTGTTTATTTGCGTTGTCAGCTCGTTTATCTGTTGCTGCTTTGCTTCAATTTCCATTTGCTTTGCGGTTACTTTTTCCCGCAGCGCGGCATCAACACTAGCGTTAAAGCTGGCTGCGTCATTGTCAAGCAACTGCAGGTATTGCGCAGCGGTTGACAATAACTTTTGTTTGTCAAGCCCCTGTATGCTTAACCCTGCATACGCTGCGCTGAACCTCGCTTTTTCATCCGCTATGGCCTGCATGGCCGCGGTCATTTTAGAAAACTCGTAGTAATCCGGCCCGGGAATGTTCGCTTCGCTGAACAGCTTGTCGAAGTACTCCATAAACTTCGCAGATGCCACAGGCATTGATGTAAAGCTTTGTCTTTGTACCGGTGCGGATGTTTGCTGTACTTCTTCAGCTTTTGCAACAGGTTGTTTATCGTCTGTTACTTCCACAAAAGCTGAGAGTATTTTTTTACCTAAACTTGCCATGGTTGTTTTATTTTAAATTTTAATGATTGCATAGCGCTGCCCTGCATAAGCCTGCTTATGCTTAAACCGTTTATATTTAATCAGCGGAAATTTTATCAGAACAAAAGGAACTTAAGGCTCATTTCACCGAAGGAGCAGCCATTGGCTCTTTTTTTTCCTGTTTGTTTTGCAGGCAACTGCGTTTTTTTAGCGCGGTTATTTAACGTATTGCTTTTATAGCGCAATACAGGTATGATAGTAAGGACAGCTATCATTACGATAGTTACCAGTTTCATTTCAGTTAATGATTGAAAGTTTTTACTGTCAGCGCGGACACACGCGATACCCGGCTAACGACAGGCTTAATGTTGTGACAACTTTTACTGTGCGTGTTATATTACCGGCTGAGATTGCCGTGGGGGATTTTCCCGTAACCTGCAAAGGGTGAAGATATGTTGGAGATATTTGTTGCTCATAGCCTTGAGAACCCGTCTCTGTTTGATTTGATGGCGTAAAGATATATACGCTACGAAATAAGGTGTATATAAATCAGGGAACAGCGGGACTTGCGCCGGGAAGAATGGCAGAGTATGTGTTACGAACGGTTGGAACGTTCGTGCCAAACGGCGTCGAAATTTGATGGCTGGTTATTAAAACCATAATCTTTTCGTGAACAGTAATTAATCAGCGGGAAACCACACCTGGTAAGCATCAGCCGCATTGCGGTTACCCACGCTGTAAAATGGTATCGCGGTAAAGCTTACTTTTTTATCACCGTTTTCAGCAGTGCCTTTAATTGTATTTATGCCATCAAGCAAATCAGCATTCCAGTTGGCGGATAATTTGCCATGTTGTTGCAAAATATACTGTTGGAGATTGGCGTTGTCAGCCTGTTCAAGCGCGTACACAAGCGGTCCTGCTTCAAGTGCAATTTTACCCCGCAGGTTTTGTACCTGCGCTGCTGCAGTAACAACCCTCGGCTGCACAGGCAGGTGTAACATTATAACATCGCCTTTTTTCCAGTCCCTTGTAATAACAGCATAGCCATTAACGGGTTTCACAACTACGGGCTGCCCGTTAACCGTTAAGGTTACCTGGCCGTTAACGGCAGTGTTGTATAAGCCATAAGGATTTTCTTTGCCGGTGGCCCAGCCCGGTATACGCACATGTACCGTAAAATTGCCGGGACGTTGAGGGTTAACCTGCAGCGAGACATCCCCTTTCCATGGATAACCGGTTACCTGTTTTACCTGTACGGTATTGCCTTCCAGGTGAATAGTGGCCACACTGCCGATAAATAAATTTACATACAGCCCGTCATCACCGGTGCTGTAAATATATTGCGGCAGCGCGCCTGCCATTTTAAGTATCATGGGCGGGCAACAGGGGCAGCTATGCCATTCCCAACGTGGGTGATTGTTGGCAGACAAAGGGTTTTCATAATGATAATGGTCGCCACTAAGTGAAATGCCCGACAGGAAGTTGTTGTACAGCACACGCTCCAGCCCATCCATATATTTTCCATCAGCTTCCAGTTCATTCATCTCCCCGCTGAAAAAACCTGCTCCGATAGCCGCACATGTTTCGAGATAGGCTGACTCAGGTAAAAAATAATCCGGCCCAAAACGCTCACCATCTGCTATAGCTCCTTCGCCTCCGGTGATAAACATTTTTTTGCCGGCCATATTATCCCAGTAGTGGTTTGCCGTGGCAATATATCGGGTGTTATCGTTTTCAATAGCCATAGCTGTAACACCGGTGGCGAGCAGGGTTGCCCGCACGGCGTGGCCTTCAATGGTTTGCTGCTCAAATACAGGCGCCTGGTCCTGGTTATAGGAGCTATCGCTGCGCCTTGCCCATGCGGTGCCCGGCGTACCGTAATTACCGCGCTGTTCTATCCAAAAGCGGGCGAGCGCTAAATAATCCTGCTCGTTAACGGGCGCTGCAACCTGCGTTTTTAGTGCAGGCTGCTGCTTAAACAGCCGGTACAATTCAATCATGGCCTCTTCCGGCCCCCCATGGCCCGGTATAAGGTTTTTCCTGGGCGAAGGGCCCATGACCCGGCACATAAGGTTAGCCATTTTTACGGCCACCGCAAGCAGGCTTGCTTTGCCGGTTGCCCTGTAATAATGCACGGCTGCCTGTGTAAGCATACCCGCGTTATACATATCGTGCTGCCATTTATCATCACCACCGTTTGTGCCCCAGCGTTTACCCGGCCGAGTTAATGTAGTGTAAGTATCAATGTAACCGTCGGGGTCTGCGGCCTGCGCGGCTGCAATGCGGGTAATATAGCCATCTATCTTTTTTTCAAGGGCGGGGTCAGGATGCTGAATCAGTAAGTCGGACGCGCCGGATATTGTTTCGTGCAACAGGCCGTCGTACCATGGCGGGCCATCATGCAGGCCGGTATTCTTTTTGCCCTGTGCAACCATATCAAAATTAAGCAGCGCATTGCGTGTTCTTCCCATCTGCGCTTTTTCTTCCTGCAAATCCTGCCGGTCGGGTACATAATTGCCTTCCAGTTTATTAAACACATCATACACTGTTACGGTTGTCCACACGCGGTATCTGGGCGACCAAAAGCTGTCTTCAATCCTTACATCGCTAAGGTTTACCGGCTTTAATATGTGAACGGGTTCTGCTACCTGCGCGGCGGCGTTTATACTAAAGAAAGCTGCTACAACAATGATTGATGGCAGGCGGGCTATTTTCATCATAACGCAATAAAATAAAGCGATGAACAATCGTATTCAAACAAATATAAACCTTCTGTTTTTTATGCTGCATAACATGTGCAGGCATGTACATCATGTTCTTAAACATTAACGTTATGCAACTTTCATGAGGTGCTAAGCCTTGTTTACCCGGTTATTTATGCCATTCATTATTACTCCTGTCCATGTCAGGCAACACACATTCCGGGTCAAGCACAACCTTATCAATTTTACCTGCAGAAGCATATTTAAACGTCCATGTGCCGCCACGGCGCCATATTTCAACCGGCAGTTGCACTGTTTCCGTACTGCCGTTGCTTTGCGTTATTTTTACAATAACCGGCATAATCATTTTGCCTTTGTTTTCAATAGTAATTAACGCGCCTTTTGAAGGGTCATTATCAACATACGTTACCCCTGTTACCGCCTGGTCGAGTTTCCACGTAGTAAAAAACCATTCCTTCCAGAACCAGCCCAGGTCTTCACCGGCGGCGTTGTTAATGCAATGAAAGAAGTCGTAAGGGGTAGGATGTTTAAAAGCCCACGCATGGGTATATTGCCTGAAGGCGTAATCAAAACGTTCTTTACCTACCACAACAGTGCGAAGCAGGTTTAAGCCATACGCCGTTTTGCCATAAAACTGGTAATGCTGCTCTTCCGTCATCGCGTCAGACAACGTCATTAACGGGTCTTTGTACTGCATAAACTGCTTATAATCGCGCGACGCGAAAAAGCCTTTGTCAAAATAGGCCGGTGCATTTACATACTCGCCGTTATTAAAAGCATCTGTGGCTATGTAATTGATGTAAGTATTAAACCCTTCATCCTGCCACATGTACCTTCTTTCATTACTGCCTACAATCATCGGGAACCAGTTGTGCCCTATTTCATGCGCAATCAAAAACCATAAACGGGCCTTTGTTTCAGTGTAGTTGTTAAATATCACCCCGGGGTATTCCATACCCGGTGTAATGCCGGCGCTGCTGACAGCTACATTCCACGGGTATTCAAAAAAGTTTTTGGAATATATTTCTATGCTGGCTTTCAGGTATTCTGTTGACCTTGTCCATGCAGTATCGCCTTTGCTTTCTACAGGGTAGCAAGACATGGCGAGGGCTTTACGGCCCCATGGCAGATTTATCTTTGCTGCATCCCATATCAATGCCTTTGCTGCACACCATGCCACATCACGGGCATGTTTCATGGTAAAATGCCAGGTAAGGTTTCCGCTGCCGGCAGGGCGGGTGCTGGCTTTGCCGGCTTCATCAGCGCTTATAATGGTAACCGTTTTATCACTTTCAGCCGCTTCGGCCAGCCTTTTTATTTCCGTGGCAGTAAGTACCTCTGATGGATTTTGCAAGTCTCCCGAGCCATAAATAATCATCTCCGCAGGCGCGGTTATGTAGTAATCATAGTCGCCATAATCACAATAAAACTCGCCAAGCCCCATATAAGGCAAAGTATTCCAGCCCTCAACCTCATCATAAACACACATGCGCGGGTACCACTGGCCTATTTGGTACACCACACCGTTTTTAGTGTATTGCCTGCCAAATCGCCCCGCGCCATCCAGCGGTATATTGAAACTAAAATTTATTTTGATGGATATTTTATCCCCTTTGGCAAGCATGGGTTTTGCCAGGCGAAGCTGCATTCTTGTATCTGTAATTATGGGGGTAACCTGGTAACTGTTACCACCCTGTGTTACTACCACATCCTGTAAATGATACCCGCCGTTTTTTGCTCCAAGTATTTCAAAATAATCGCCGGGGTATTTTGTTGCCGCAACGGCCCTTGAAGAAGATTTAAAAATATTTTGGTCCAGTTGCAGCCACAGGTATTCCAGTTCGTCGGGGCTGTTATTGGTGTAAGTGATGGTAACATCCCCGGTAATAGAAGTATCCTGCTCATTAAAAGTGGCGTGTACCAGGTAACTGGCGCTGTTTTGCCAGTAAGCCGGGCCCGGAATGCCTTTTGCCGACCTGAATTCATTACCTGCGGGCATTACAAAGCTTTGCGTAAAAAGGTCATGCGGGTCATAGCTTGCTGACGTGCTGTTTGTGGTTTGCGCGTGCAGGCTGCAAATACTCATTCCCAGCAAAAAGGCCAGTACATACTTTCTCATGAGGTTATATTTGATTGGCTGGTAAGTTATGACGAAACAGGAAATATATTGTTTATTTAGATTAATTTCCGCGATAGAAAAGCGATAATAAAATGAACACTTGATGCATATTCGCGTATGGTTGAACTACGCCGTACCAAACCTGTTTTTTTATTAACTTTCGCGTGTAAATTATTTAACGATTAGCACAATTACCACAAGCCATGAAAGGTTTAATGATGGACTACCAGCTTGCCCTGCCCACTATTTTGCGAAGGGCGGAAGCTTTATTTGGAAGTAAAGAAATTGTTACCCGCCTGCCGGATAAAAGCATTCATCGATATACTTACCGTGACTTTGCCACGCGGGCAAAAAAATTAGCCGTAGCCCTGCAGCAGCTTGGCATTGGGAGAGGGGACAGGGTAGCTACATTAAGCTGGAACCATTACCAGCACCTGGAGGCTTATTTCGCAGTGCCTTGCATGGGTGCGGTTGTGCACCCGCTTAACCTGCGTTTTAGCGCGGATGACCTCGGCTACATTGTTAACCACGCGGAAGACAAAATAATTATTGTGGATGAAGTGCTGCTGCCCTTGTTTGAAAAATTCAGGCCGGTTATAAATGTTTCCCATGTAATTGTAATACAAAAATCCGCCACTCCTGTTGCTGAGGGGTATTTAAATTATGAAGATGTGGTGGCCGGCGGTGATGAAACATTGTTTGAACCCTTTGAAGAAGACGAGTATGCGGCAGCGTTTATGTGCTACACCTCCGGCACAACAGGCAAGCCCAAGGGCATATTATATTCTCACCGTTCCATCATGCTGCATGCTATGGCTTTTGTGGCAGCCTGTGTAGGGCTTGGCCTGGAGGAGCGGGATGTAATGCTGCCCGTGGTTCCCATGTTTCATGCCAGCGCATGGGGCTTTCCGTACAATTGCACGTTTACCGGCGCAATACAGGTGTTTCCCGGCCCTTACCTTGATGCTGAAAATTTGCTGGAGCTTTTTGAAAAGGAGAAGGTGACAGTAACAGCGGGCGTGCCCACCGTAATGATGAGCGTTTTGCACAAACTGGATGCAGAGCCGGGCATGCACAAATTGTACCTGCGCACCATAGTAGTGGGCGGCTCAGCGGTGCCGCAGGTATTGCTTAAAGCCTTTGATGAACGTTACGGCATTAAAGTGCTGCACTCATGGGGCATGACGGAAATGTCGCCGCTTGGATGCACCTCTGTATTGACCAGCAAACTTGAAAAAGCCAGCAAAGAAGAGCAGTATAAAGCAGCCCTGAAGCAGGGCCAGCCTGCACCGTTTGTTGAGGTACGCGCAAGAAATGAGTTTGGACTGGTACCGTGGGACGGGGAAACAATGGGTGAACTGGAAGTACGCGGCCCATGGGTAGTGTCAGCGTATTATCGTGATGAGCATTCGCAGGAAAAATTCACGCCTGATGGGTGGCTTAAAACAGGTGATATTGTTGCCATTGATGAAGATGGTTTTGTGGAGATAAAAGACCGCAGTAAAGATGTTATTAAATCAGGCGGCGAATGGATAAGTTCCGTAGCCTTGGAAAATACCCTTATGGGCCACCCCTGCGTGCTGGAAGCCGCTGTAATTGCCGCACCGCATGAAAAATGGTGGGAAAGGCCTTTTGCTTACGTGGTGCTGAAGCAAGGCAAAACGGTTACCGCCGAAGAACTTAATGAATTCCTTTCCGGCCAGTTTATAAAATTCTGGCTGCCGGATGGCTATGCTTTTATCGAGGCTATACCCAAAACATCTGTTGGCAAGTTTTTGAAAAGTGCGTTGAGGGAAAGGTATATGAGGGAAAATAGCCAATAATACCACTTTTGTAAAGAGTATAGACCTTTTGAATAGCAAACACGGCGATATATCAGTTATGAAAAAAATAATACCCCTCTATTTACTTTCCCTGGTGGCAAATACTTGCTTTGCCCAGGATGTAAAAATTAATATACCATTTCAAAGCATCAGGAGTAAGTTTATACTTATGGGTGAGTTAGGGAAACCGTTTGGCACGCCCTTAACCGTGAAAGGCATCGTAGTTAATTATTTTAGCAAGAGAGGTGATGACGGCCCTAACATCATCGTTCAGTCAATCAATGATTCGGCCATTCAAAGCTTCATTCAAATACCTATTAAGGATTTTTTAGGAAAAGTTACCGATGACCCAATTGCCAATCTAATATATGGTGCAACTTATAGATTTAAGGTTTACGAAACTGCGGGTTTTATTGGAATACCGTATAAAATGTATTCCGAAGAACCATTTGTAAAAATAACCGCGGCACCTGATACAGCTAATGGCATGACCGAGGTAGTTGTGCCAGGCTACATACCGCAAAGCTCTGGGTTTAATTTCCAAAATGAGTTGATAGCTAAATATGGAGAGAAGATTGAACCCATAAAATGGTCGCCTGTACAATTCATGGACAGGAACGCCTTGTTATCCGGGATTGCAAGAAATGAAGGCGATATACCTGTAATTCAAAATACTGCCTGGAAACTGCAATTGGTTGGCTGCAGAAAATGGGCGGATGCTGCTGTCGGAAAGCTTGCTGAAGTATATGGCAAAGTGAGCGAAACTGCAATACAAAGCACTTATATAACCCAAGTTGTTAGTTATGTAAAGTAAAAGAGAGCATTAATAAAAGATAATTTTGAGTTACCACACACAAAACTCAATTATCAATGCTCACAGAGGATAAAATTATAGGGATTTACTGTATTATCGATGATATTTTAA
>DASZPM010000022.1:0-24678 GCA_035550215.1 Chitinophagaceae bacterium
AAGCTGAGTAATGATTTTTTGAAACTGGTGTTACTCTCCGCAGTTATAGCCGTACCCGGTGCATGGTGGGCGATGCAGAAGTGGCTTGAAAATTACCCGTACCGCATAGCTATAAATGCATGGATATTCCTGTTTGCGGGCACCCTGGTTATTGTTATAGCGTTGCTTACGGTGGCTTACCAGTCAATAAAAGCAGCGGTAAATAATCCCGTTACGGCATTGAGAAGGGAGTAATGACTACTCAAAATTAACCACACTTCTATTTACGTTCACTTTCGTACATAAAGTGTACGTTTTCGTACACCTTAAGTATGGATATGCGCATAATTGATTAATAAACAGGCTGTTGTATAGTGGCATAAGCGTTGTGCAGCACAAATGGCAAGTCATGCCTCATTTGATTATTTCTCTTCTAAACGCAACGGCTCATGATAAAAACATATTTCAAAATTGCCTGGAGAAAATTTAGGAACAACAAGGTTTTTTCTATTATCAATATAGTTGGTTTATCGGTAGGCCTTGCCTGCTGTATGCTGATAACATTGTATATATTGAATGAATTGAATTACGATGCGTACCAGCAGAAAAAAGATGAGCTATACCAGGTAGGCACTACGTTTATTTTACAGGGGAAAGAAATGTCGCTGCCCAATACGCCTGCGGCAATGGGGCAAACAATGCAACACGAATTTCCGGAAATAGTGCAGACTACACGGCTCGCCGGGTTATTTTCTGACAGTAAAACACTTCTTCAATACCGCAATGACGCCAGCGGGCAAACAAAAAGTTTTTATGAGCCCGATGGATACCTGGCGGATTCTACTTTCTTCCGCATGTTTACCTACAATTTTGTTGAAGGTAACCCTGCAACCGCGCTCACAAATCCTAATACAATCGTATTGTCAGAAGAAATTGCGCACAAATTCTTTGGCAATCAACCTGCTATTAATAAAATGGTACATGTTAGCAGCAGTACCAATGGCGATCATGATTGTATCGTAACCGGGGTATTCCGGCCAATGAATAAACCTTCTCACATTAACGGCAGGTTTTTTTTGGGTATGTTGGGCGGCAATGTTGAGCAGTATATTAAAAATGTTGGGTCAAACCTCGCTACCAATAACATGTATTATACTTACGTGCAATTGAAGCCGGGCAGCAACCCAAAAAATATTGAGGCTCGTTTTCCTGCATTTCTTGATAAATATGCCGGTAAAGACCTTAAAGCAATGGGTTTTTCAAAAAAGCAATTCCTGGTACCGGTGCCGAAAATTCATTTATTTACAGGTGTTGACAACAATGTTACACCACCCGGTAGCGCTAAATACTTATATATTTTGGGCTCTATCGCTTTATTTACCCTGCTGATTGCCTGCATAAATTTTATGAACCTCTCAACTGCGCGTTCGTCAAAACGGTCTGCCGAGGTGGGGATTAGAAAGGTACTGGGTGCAGAGCGCAATAGTTTAATACGCCAGTTTCTTGGGGAGTCTCTTGTTATGAGCCTCGCGGCTTTTGCCGTTGCCCTTGCTTTAACCGAATTACTTTTGCCGGCATTCAACGCCGTTTCGGGTAAACAGCTTTCATTATCATTTTCTGATAATATCGGGATAATTGCCGTATTCCTCGGCCTTTCGTTCATAGCAGGTTTATTGGCCGGCAGCTATCCTGCTTTTTACCTGTCATCATTTAAACCGGTGAAAGTTTTAAAGGGCAGGTTCACCAATTCGCTCGCGGCTGTATCGTTAAGAAAGGGGTTGGTTATTTTCCAATTCACCATTTCTGTCATACTCATTGTCGCATCGGTGGTAATCGCCAACCAAATGCATTACCTGCGTTCCGCCGATCTCGGTTTTGATAAAGACAGGCAGATTGTAATACCCCTGCGCAGCCAAACAGCAAAAAATATTTATAATTCATTTAGGGGGGAATTGAGCAGCGTTAGCGCTGTAAAAGAAGTAGGCGCTTCGTCTTATTACCCGGGCATTGGCAACCTTAGCGATAATCTTTTGTATAAAGAGGGGGAGAGCATGAACGATGCAAAGCGCGTGCGTATGAATTATGTAGATTATGATTTTTTAAAAACACTTGGTATAAAAGCGGCCGCGGGCCGTCTTTTCTCAAAAGATTTTCCCGGTGATACCAGTGAAACAATAATATTAAACGAAACTGCGGTGAACCAAATAGGTTTCCGATCAGCGAATGATGCCATTGGTAAAAAAACCTTCTTTGACTTTAACGGAACAAAATATAACTATAAGATTGTTGGTGTGGTGAAAGATTTTCATTTTGAAGATTTGCACCTGCCTATTGCACCTTATGGTTTTCAGCTAAATGCGGCAGGCGGGTATAATTATGCCATTGTACATGCAAAGGATGGAGATATAGGCCAGGTACTTGCAACTGTTAGGAATACATGGCACAAACTAAATCCGAACGAACCTTTTGAATACAGCTTTCTTGACGAAGACTTTCAAAAAAATTATGAAGCGGAAACCCGCCTCTCATCTATTGTCGGTTATTTTACCGCGATAGCTATACTCATTTCATGCCTTGGCCTGTTTGGCCTTGCTACGTTCAGCGCTGAGCAGCGTATAAAAGAAATTGGTGTTCGTAAAGTACTGGGGGCCAGCGTAACAAATATTGTAGCATTGCTTTCAAAAGATTTTTTAATACTTGTTGGTGTGGCCATTGTTATTGCATCTCCTATTGCATGGCTGGCCATGCATACATGGCTGCAGAACTTTGCGTACCGTATAAACATTAGCTGGCTGGTATTTGTAATAACAACTTTTGCAGCGTTGTTTATAGCCCTGGCAACTATTAGTTTCCAGGCTATACGTGCAGCACTAACAAACCCGGTAAAGAACCTGAGAACGGAATAATCACGTTCTGTTGTTGTGGCCTTGAACCCGGAATGGAGTGATGCGGGAGCGGGGGGAATAAGGTTATACTGCTGAAGTGTGCGACGCAACAGATGGTGAAAAGAAATATTACGCAGGGAACAAAAATATGCGTTTGTTACGGGGCAACCGGTAATTTAAAACATAAAACACGTGATAAAAAACTATTTTAAGACTGCTTTTCGCAGCCTGTTAAACAACAAGGCAACAAGTTTTATCAATCTTTTTGGGCTGTCAATAGGCATGACGGCGGCGGTGTTTATTTTTTTGTGGGTGCAAAATGAACTTACGTTTGATAGTTACGAGCCCGGTAATATTTACCGTATAACCGGCATATCACATTATAACAATGAAAACAACAAGTTTGAACGGTCAGCCGTGCCTATGGCTGCCGCTGTAGAAGCTGCAGTACCTGAAATACAGCATGCCGTTGCCCTGCAGCCCAATAATTGGGGCGGTTTTGTTTTTAACGTTGACAATAAATTGTTTGACGAAAAGACCAGCGCCTGGGTTGACAAAAACTGGTTTACTGTTTTTAAATACACTTTTGTGCAGGGCAGCCCTGTAGCATTTAAGCAAAACCCGTATAGCCTGGTACTGACAGAATCAAAGGCTAAAAAATTTTTTGGCGAAGCGCCCGCAGCGGGGCAGGTTATTAAAATAGATACCGTTAATTATACCGTAGCGGGCGTGGTAAAAGATAACCTTCTTAATTCCAGTTTCCAGTTTGATATTTTTTTACAAATGGATGCAAAATTGCGCGGCAGGGCCAGGCGATACGCCAATGACTGGAACAATCTGAATTTTATTGACTTTGCGCAGGTGGCACCCGGGGCCTCAATACCTGCGGTTGAAGCGAAGATGACCGCTGTTGTGGCAAAGAGCAGCGGCAGTAACGATATGACGATTAGCCTTGTGCCGCTAAAGAGCCTGTATTTTGAGGACGGAATCAGCAGTTCATTACCACATGGCAATAAAACAACTACCTATATTTTTGGACTGCTTGGATTACTGTTGCTGGTTATAGCCTGTATTAACTATGTAAACCTTACCACTGCAAGGGCAAGCGTTCGCGCTAAAGAAATAAGCGTAAGAAAAATAGTGGGGGCGGGTAAAGTGCATTTGATTGCACAATTTATTGCAGAATCGCTTATTATAAGCGCCGCGGCTATTGTTGTTACACTCAGCATCATGCAAATTTTGTTGCCTGTTTTTGACGCATTAACCGGCAAAAATTTTCAACTGCCGCTAACCTCTGTAACAATGTGGCAGATACTAGGCGGAACACTTTTACTCGCCACCGTTTTAAACGGCGTTTATCCCGCACTGCTTCTTTCTTCGTTTAAGCCGTTAAACGTGCTTCGCGGTAAAACCATTTTAAAAATGGGCACAGGCAGCATACGTAAAGCACTGGTTATTTTCCAGTTTAGCCTTTCTGTTGTTTTAATTGTTGCAACCATAGTTATATACCGGCAAATACGTTTTATACAATCAACAAATCCCGGTTATAATATATCGCAGGTTGTATCACTAACAATACCATACGAGAATTATTCAAAGCTGCCTGGAGATGCCGTGCCTGCTTATTTTGAAACCATTAAACAGCAATTGCAGCAGCAGCCGGGTGTTACCGGCGTTACAACAGGCAGCGAAGAAATTGTTGACATTGGAAACTCATCGGGGGGTGCAGATTGGCTGGGGCGCGATACAGCTTATAAACCGCAAATAAACAGGCTGAGCGTTGACCCGGACTTTCAAAAGGTAATGGGGCTTCAATTAAAAAGTGGCCGGTGGTTCAGGCCGGGCAAGCAGGACTATTCAAACTTCATCATTAATGAAACTGCAGAAAAAGAATTTAACATGCACAAGCCTGTTATCGGGCAGCAACTGTTTTATCGCGGCGATACAGGTATTGTTATAGGGGTTGTGAAAGATTTTCACTATAAAAGCATGCATGAAAAAATAGGGCCGATGATACTGTACAATAACCAGGGAAGTGATAACTATTTTTTTGTGAAATTAAGCAATGGCAAAATACCCACGGCATTAAGCAGGATTGCAGGCGTATGGAAAAATTTTGTACCCAAAAAACCATTTTCCTATAATTTTTTGGATGACAGTTTTAATAACCTGTACAAAAGCGATGTGAAAACGTCTCAATTGCTGTTCATTTTTTCATTTGTTGCTATTGTTATTTGTGCTTTGGGGCTGTTTGGCCTGGCAACTTTCACTGCTGAAAGGCGTACAAAAGAAATAGGTATTCGCAAAATATTAGGTGCTTCGGTAAGCCAGGTTACTGTGTTACTTACAAAGGAATTTTTAGTGCTTGTTGTGGTGGCTGTTATTATAGCTTCACCCTTAGCCTGGTGGGCAATGCATACATGGCTGCAGGGGTTTGCCTACAGGGTAAGCCTGGGGTACGGTATATTCATTATCGCGGGTATAATTGCCCTGGTTATTGCTGCAGTTTCAGTGGGTACACAGGCCATTAAAACGGCGATGTCAAACCCGGCCAATAGCCTGCGTACTGAATAAAGAAAATAAAATTTATATAAAAATAGTGGTGCTAAAATATTATCAATACAAACCGTTAAATACCAACTTTTATGCTAAAAAGCTATCTTACCACAGCGTGGCGTAACATAAGGAAGAATAAAGTCTTTTCCTTCATCAACATTATCGGTTTGTCAATCGGCATGGCAGCGTGCCTTCTGATACTTCAATACGTAAATTTTGAATTGAGCTACGACCAGTTTAATAAAAATGTAAGCGACATATATCGCGTGTACAACGACCGCTACCAAAATGGTAAACTGGTGCAGCATGGTACTATAACTTATTCAGGCATCAGCAAAGCCATGCAGGATGATTACCCCGAAGTGATAAACCACGCAAGAGTGGAGCCCTATGGCAACACCATTGTGAGCTATGAGAATAAAAAGTTTGGCGACCAGCAGGTAACCGCCGTAGATAACTCATTTTTAGCCATGTTCTCATATCCCTTAATAAGAGGAGATGAGAACACTGCTTTAAAGGAACCTTTTACTGTTATACTTACGCAAACAGCGGCAAACCGCTATTTTGGCGTGCATGATGATTTCTCGTCTGTTATTGGTAAAGCTGTTGTGTTAGGGCGCGATTCAATGCCCTATAAAATTACAGGCATTTGTAAGGATGTGCCTGAAAACTCTCACCTGCAATTTGATATCCTTTTGTCGTATGTAACATTGTACTCGGGAAAATATCCTTATAAACAGGCAGATTACGATTTTACCGATTCCGACTTCTGGCATTACATACAGCTCAGGCACGGCACAGACTATAAAGCGCTGCAGGCCAAGTTTGACGCGTTCAGTCAAAAATATTTCCAGGGTAATAAAGTGTCCGGCAGCGTAGAAAAGTTTTACCTGCAGCCGTTGGCCAAAGCGCATCTTTATTCTGATTTTGAATACGAAATAGGCAATACAGGCAGTGCGACTGTTGTATGGGGGCTGCTGATTATCGCCGTGTTTATTATAGTTATTGCCTGGGTTAATTATATAAACCTCTCTACCGCACGCTCAGCCGAAAGAGCAAGAGAAGTAGGTGTGCGCAAAGTAACCGGCGCAACAAAAAGCCAGCTGGTGCGGCAGTTTTTAACAGAATCGTTTCTAATTAACGTTATTGCGCTGTTGTTGGGTGTAATATTGATGTTTGTACTGCAGCCGGCATTTAACACACTTATTGGCCACAAACTATCCTATACTTATCTCTTTCAAAAAAGCCTTGGTGGCTATAGTGTTACTGCTGGTTTGCTGGCGCTTATGCTTGCGGGCATTTTCGTATCCGGTTTTTATCCCGCATTTGTGCTTTCCTCATTCAAACCAATCCTGGTGCTAAAGGGTAAATTCAGCGCATCAAAAAGAGGGATTATACTGCGCAAGGTGCTGGTTGTGGGGCAATTCGCCATAACTGTTGGTTTAATCATCGGGTCATTTGTTGTGTACAGGCAAATTCGGTTTATGAACAAGCAGGATTTGGGAATGAATATTGACCAGATGCTTATGCTAAAACCCCCTATGCTGATGGATTTTGATTCATCGTTTATGGAAAGGGAAAAAAGTTTTAAACATGCAGTACTGCAAATACCGGGTGTATTAGGTGCCACTACTACAAGCCGCGTTGCGGGTAACGAGCTCGGGCGGGCATTTAATGTACACAGAACAGATGATAATAGCGGCAACCACTATACAGTAAGAAATATGGGTGCTGACGAAGATTACCTGCATGTATATGGGGTTAAACTGCTGGACGGAAGAAACTTTACGCCCCTTGATTATAACGCTGATTTCAGGAAACTGCATAACATGCTTATAAATGAAGCTGCTGTAAAACTGCTTGGGTTTAAAAGCAACCATGATGCTGTAGGGAAAGAAGTGTCATTGTTCGGTGGCAATTGGACAGTGATAGGCATCATAAATAATGTTCACCAAAAATCATTGCGGTACCCGCTGGAGCCAACTGTAGTACTGCCAACATACGGTACATATAACCCGATATCAATAAAAGTAACCCCCCAAAATGTGGCCAATACCATTGCCGTCATAAAGACAAAATATGCACAATATTTTCCCGGTAACTTGTTTGATTACTTTTTTTTAGACGAAAGATTTAACCAGCAATATGCCAGCGACCAGTTGTTCGGCAAGGCCTTCGGCATATTTGCCGGTTTCGCCATTGCTATAGCTTGTCTTGGGCTGCTGGGCTTATCGCTGTTTGCTACTATGCAGCGTACAAAAGAAATAGGCGTGCGCAAGGTATTGGGTGCATCTGTAAGCAATATTGTGTTGCTGCTGAGCAAAGATTTTGTAAAGCTGGTAATGGTTGCTTTTATTATAGCATCGCCAGTGGCATATTATATTATGCACCAGTGGCTGCAGGATTTTGCTTATCGTATTAATGTTGAGTGGTGGGTGTTTGCTGTTGCCGGGTTGCTGGCTATAATAATCGCACTTGCCACAATTAGCTACCAGGCCATAAAAGCCGCAGTGGCAAACCCGGTAAAAAGCTTGAGAACGGAATAGGTTTAATGCAGCGATTGCTTGTACGGAAAAGCAGTAAACTAAAATGCCCGGCTCAAAATTTAAAACGAAGAACATTAAATATATGTTTAAAAACTATTTAACTACTGCATTTAGAAACCTTATAAAGAATAAGGCACACTCCTTTATTAATATCGCTGGCCTGTCAATAGGCATGGCGGTGACTATATTAATAGGTATGTGGATGTACGACGAGCTATCGTATGACAAAAACTTTAACAACTACGACACTATTGCGAAAGTAATTCAAAATGTAACCAACAACGGTGAGGTGCAAACGTGGAAAAGTGTGCCATACCCCCTTGCCGATGAATTGCGCAGAAATTACGGTAATAACTTTAAACACCTGGCGATGGGCGTAGATATGGGTGACCACATGCTTGCCTTTAACGACAAAAAGCTGACCAAGCAAGGTGGTTTTTTTGAGAAGGAAATGCCGGCAATATTTACATTGCAAATGGTTAACGGAAGCAGCAAGCTTACTGACCCGACTACGGTGCTGATATCTGCTTCTGCGGCAAAAGGATATTTTGGTAACGATGACCCGCTTAATAAAGTGCTGAAAATAGATAACCAGTTTACAGTTAAGGTTAGTGGCGTATATGCTGATTTTCCACGAAACTCATCCTTTGCAGACCTTGATTTTATTGCCACCTGGGACATGTACTATAACCAGCCTTATGGACCGAAAAATATGGAAGACCCCTGGCGCCCAAATTTTGTAACATTGTATGCGCAGTTAAATGACCATGCAAATATTGCAGGCGTTAACGCCAGTATACGGGATGCGAAATTGAAAAAAGTAAATCCCCAGCTTCAAAAAAAGAAACCCGCGCTGTTTATTGAACCGATGAGTAAATGGCATTTATATGCTGAGTATAAAAACGGTGTAAACACTGGCGGCGCAATTCAATATGTATGGATGTTTGGCATTATCGGCGGTTTCGTTTTATTACTTGCCTGCATAAACTTTATGAACCTTAGCACAGCCCGCAGCGAAAAGCGCGCTAAGGAAGTAGGCATTCGTAAAACAGTAGGCTCTTTACGCAGCCAGTTAATATTTCAATTCTTTAATGAATCATTGCTTACAGTTTTGCTGGCTTTTGCTTTGTCCGTCTTGCTGGTGCAGCTTGCGCTTCCGTTTTTTAATGGTGTTGCCAACAAGCAAATGAGCATTCCGTGGGGTAATATATATTTTTGGGTGCTTTGCGCAGCGTTTACACTTGTTACGGCACTGCTGTCCGGCAGCTACCCTGCATTGTATCTTTCATCATTCAGGCCGGTAAAAGTGCTGAAAGGTACTTTTAAAGCCGGCCGCCTTGCCGCCATTCCTCGTAAGGCGCTTGTAGTGCTGCAGTTTACCATTTCAATAAGCCTTATTGTGGCAACGGTGGTGGTATATAACCAGGTGCAGTTCGCCAAAAACAGGCCGGTAGGTTATAACCGTGATGGGCTGGTGTTTGTGCCGGTGATAACCGATGCTGTACATAAACATTTTGACGCTATAAAAAATGATCTGCTTCAATCAGGTACTATTGCGGGAATTACGGAAGCAGGCAGCCCTACAACAGGTATTAATGGTAGTACCAGCGGTATTAGCTGGCAGGGTAAAGATCCCAACCTTTCAGTTGATTTTAATACCTCGCGGGCATCGTACGATTATGGTAAGACAATAGGGTGGACGATAAAAGAAGGCCGCGATTTTTCGCGTGATTACCCCTCAGATTCCGCTGCGGTGATTTTAAATGAAGCTGCGGTAAATTTTATGCAGTTAAAACAGCCGGTGGGTCAAAACATCACATGGTTTGGTACGCCGTTTAAAGTGGTAGGGGTGGTGGACAATATGGTAATGCAGTCGCCTTACGATGACGCACGTCCAACGGTATATTCCCTTGACACCAGCGGCGGCTATGCAGTACTTATTAAAATAAAGCCCGGCGCGGTAGCAGCGACTGCCGTGGACAAAATAGGCCGGACTTTTAAGAACTTCAATCCTGAGCAGCCATTTGAATATCACTTTATTGACGAGGAGTATGCAAAAAAATTCAGTGATGAAGAGCGCGTTGGTAAGCTGGCCAGCTTTTTTGCAATACTTGCAGTAATTATTTCATGCCTCGGTTTGTTTGGACTAGCTTCTTTTGTTGCAGAACAACGTACAAAAGAAATTGGCGTGCGTAAAGTGCTTGGCGCTTCAGTATTCAATTTATGGGGCCTGCTTTCAAAAGAATTTGTAACGCTGGTGGTTATTTCGTTTATAGTGGCAGTGCCTTTATCATATTATTTTATGCACAACTGGCTGCAGCATTATACATATCGTGCAAGCCTGTCGTGGTGGATATTTGCCGCGTCAGGCGCAGGAGCCTTACTAATAACATTATTTACGGTAAGCTTCAGGGCAATAAAAGCTGCTTTAGCCAACCCTGTAAAAAGTTTAAGAACTGAATAGCATAAGTTTATTAAGTAAAACGGGAAACATAAAACAGAAAACACCCCCTTTATATATGTTTAAAAATTATTTGCGTACATCTGTAAGAAACCTGTTGCGCAACAGGTTGTATTCAGGCATAAATATCGCAGGTTTAACCATTGGCCTTACTGCCTGCTTGCTTGTTGCAACAGTAGTGATAAATGACTTATCGTATGATAAGCAATGGAAAAATGCAAAAGATATATACCGCATAATCAGCATTAACAATAATACAAAAGGAGGAGAGGAGCGCTTCCCGTCTTCATTTACAGGCTTAGGCCCTGCACTTAAAAGAAATTTCCCCGAAGTACGCGATTACTGCCGCATGTCTGTACGTGAAGAACGGTTGCAGGTTGGCGCAGATAAAGATGGGGTGAAAATGAATATATTATCTGCTGAGCCTTCCGTGTGGGCAGTGCTCGATTTTACTGTTACAGAAGGAGCTCCGCGGCAATTTGTAAAAGGCTATTCAAACCTTGTAATAACGAAAAAATTTAAACAGCAATATTTTTCCAATACTGACCCTGTGGGTAAAATCGTTAAAAACCTTCCCTCGTTTGGCGACACGAAACAATACCTTATTACTGGTGTTATAAACGATATTCCCTCCAACACGCATTTGTACGCGGATGCAATGCTGATACATGAATTCAGGCCAACAGATAACGAGTTGTATAAACAGGAATATGGTAGCTTCTACCAGCAATATCTTTTATTGCGGCCCGGTACAAACATGCAGGCGTTTACAAACAAGGTAAATAACTGGTATGCCAATGATTTTGTGGGCAAAAAGGCTACCTACTCTTACAGCTTTCAGCCAATAACTGATGTGTACCTTCGTTCAACTGAATTTGCAGAATCTGTGGCCAGGGGCAGCATACAAAACGTTTATATTTTCTCAGGTGTTGCCATCCTGCTATTATTGATAGCCTGTATAAATTTTATCAACCTTACTACGGCGCGTGCCTTAAAACGCGTTAGAGAAACAGGCATTAGAAAAGTATTGGGAGCAGATAAGAAACAACTGGTAGGCCAGTTCTTATTTGAATCACTGTTGTTTTTTTGTATCGCATTCCTGTTGTCTTTGTTATTGTATAACCTGTTTATTCCCTCGGTGGAAACCTTTCTTGCGCGTAAACTCGCGCTTAGCCTTACACACAACCTGTTGTTGCTGGGTGTGGCAAGCGGTATAATGCTGCTTGTAAGCCTGTTTACGGGGTTGTATCCTGCTTTCGTATTATCCCGCCCAAAGCCGGCTATTGTACTTAAAAATAAGCTTGCTAACAGTGCAGGCGTTGGATTTTTACGTAAAAGCCTTGTAACCGTACAGTTTGTTATTTCAATCGTAATACTCATTTCCGCGGTTATTGTGCAAAACCAGCTTCACTTTTTAACTAATAAGGATTTGGGTTTTGATAAAAATAACCTTTTTAAAACTGATTTTACCTCGTGGGAAACTAAAGGTGATGCATTTAAACAGGCAGTACTGCAGTTGCCCGAAGTGCAGAGTGTAAGTTTAGCAGGATGGGCTCCCTCTCTTGGCGGCGGCTCAATGTCTGCAGAGGTGGAAGACCCAAAGGACCCCAAAACCAAAATAAAAGAGTGGTATATATCCGGTGACATTGACCTCGCCGCTACACTAAAATTACAGTTACAGCAGGGCCGTTACCTTAACCCGGCTTTTGCAACCGATATGCCCAATACGGATTCGCTGATGGAAAAAGACTTTACCAAGATGGAAGAAGTACAAAAAACACAGCCCGTATTAATAACTGCCTATACCGCAAAACTGCTTGGCATACATGAATTAAATAAACCTGTTAAAGGTGTGCAGGGCATACCTGTGGGAATACTGAAAGATTTTAATAATGAATCGTTGAAAGAGAAGATGAAACCTTGTATTGTGCGTGCAGCAGGCGGTGTACAATATGGTTATATGCTGGTGAGGGTAAGGCATGGAGCAGACAAGGCTTTTATGGAAAAATACCATACCCTTTGGCAAAAATTTTACCCGTCGAAAGTTTTGCAATTTGACTGGGTAGATAATTTGCTTGATGCCCAGTATAAGAGTGAGCAGAAGCTGCAACAACTGGTTACCTTTTTCAGTTACCTGGCTGTTTTCCTGGCATGCTTGGGACTGTTCGGGCTAACCACTTTTACGGCTGAGCAACGCGTAAAAGAAATAGGTATAAGAAAAGTTATAGGGGCAACTGTATTTAATATAACATCGTTACTGTCAGTTGATTTTTTGAAGCTCGTTTTGCTGGCGGTTGTTATTGCGTCGCCGGTAAGCGCATGGCTTATGAACAACTGGCTGCAAAACTTTGCCTACCGCATAAATATTGAGTGGTGGGTTTTTGCAGTAGTGGGTATAGGGGCGTTGCTTATGGCTTTTGCTACCATAAGCTTCAAGGCTATTAAAGCAGCAATGGCAAACCCTGCGGAAAGCTTACGGGCAGAATAAGCTTTTACCGGGCCATTCATTTTTGCCGGTTGCTGAAAGAAGGAAAAGGCGCACAAGAGTGTGACACAACGAAGGTGAGGAATGAACCGGCAGCCCGGGCATTGACTGTTAAACGTAAAACATATAAGACTGTTATTATGCTTAAAAACTATTTTACTATTGCGTGGAGAAATATATTACGTAATAAGATAAACAGTACCATTAATATAAGCGGGCTGGCCATTGGTATGGCCTGCGTTATATTAATTGCGCTATACATTACTGACGAACTTTCGTACGATAAATTTTTTGGTAACGTTGACCATGTTTACCAGGTAAACCTTGATGCTAATTTTGGCGGCCAGCAATTTTATACATCGGGCACACCCCCGCCGGTAGGCATTGCAATGAAAAAAGAGTTTCCTGAAATAAAAGCGTATACCCGTATGTATGCCCTTGGCGCGCAGGTTGTAAGCAATGAAGTTGCCGGTAATAAAACGCAAAATCATTTTACAGAGAGAAGAATATTCGGGGTAGATTCAAATTACCTGCAAGTGTTTGATTACGCACTGGTGCAGGGGAATGCGGCAGAGTGCCTGCAAAAAGGTCACTCAGTTGTAATAACGCAGGAGATGGCTAAACGGTATTTTGGCAATGATAATGCCATTGGCAAAACACTGTTGTTAGACCAGTATAAAGAGCCCTTTACCGTTACCGCAGTGCTAAAAAACCCACCGGAACAATCAACATTCAGGTTTGATATGCTGATTCCCATGATTGATTGCCCGATGGTTAAGCAGTTTACCTGGAGCTGGGTTTGGGGGCAGGTGAATACCTACGTGCTGCTGAATGATAATATAAAAGACTTACCTGCAGCAGTTGCAGCGCTTGATAAAAAATTTCCTGCCATGGTGCGTGTGCAGGCTGCTGCTGCGTTTAAACGTATTGGCCAGCCACTTGATGAACTTATTAAAAAGGGCGGCAAATGGGATTTTCACCTGCAGCCTTTTACTGATGTTCACCTGCATTCAGCAAACATCGGCACTTCTTACATTACACTGGGCGATATAAAATATGTGTACATATTTGCAGCCATTGCCTTTTTCATTATTGTGCTTGCATGTGTAAATTTTATGAACCTCTCAACGGCACAGTCGGCTAAAAGGGCCAAGGAAGTAGGCATACGCAAGGTGCTTGGCTCAATGCGGGTACAGTTGATGAGACAGTTTCTTGCCGAAGCAATGTTATACAGCTTTATTTCTGCAATTATTGCTTTGTTATTGGTTGTAACGCTTATTCCGGCCTTCAACCAGCTTAGCGGGAAAACAGTTGCTTTTGCCAGTATTTTTCATAACGGTATATGGTTATTTATACTATTACTTACCCTTGTTACCGGCCTTTTGGCAGGCAGCTACCCGGCGTTTTATTTAACCTCGTTTAATCCCGTTTCGGTATTAAAAGGGGTGGGCCTTTTTAAAAAAGGCGCTAACCAGCTTATGCGAAACGGACTGGTAGTTTTTCAATTTGGCGTATCAATCGCGCTTATTATCTGTACCATTATTGTATTTCAGCAATTGCGCTTTGCACAGAATAAAGACCTTGGGTTAAAAAAAGATAATGTTGTCATCTTACCCAACATGGAAAAAATGCATAACAGCCAGGAAGAAACTTTCAGGCAGCAATTAACTTCTATGCCGGGTGTGGCAAATGCAAGTATAACATCAGATGTGCCCGGTGTTGCATTTTACGGGTTTACTGATTTTTACATCCCTGTCCCGTCAGACCCAACTGAACATCTTTCTAAAGATATTACGCTGACATCGCTGGTAACTGATGAGTATTTTATTCCATCCCTCAAAATGCAATTGCTCAGCGGCCGCAATTTCTCAAAGGACTTTAACGATTCGACTTCTGTAATTGTAAATGAAACAACGGTGAAACAGGTGGGGTGGAAGCATCCGCTTGGCAAATACATAACTTACCCCGGTGGCGACGGGCAGCAATTTAAAGTGATTGGTGTTGTAAAAGATTTTAATGTGCAATCACTGCGCAATGTGGTTACCCCCTTTGCCTTATTTCATGTATCATCAAAAACAAACCAGCTAAATACCTCCTATGCAATTATCAGCGCGCGTACAACAGAGATGCCTGCTTTAATGAAAAACATTGAAAATAAATGGAAAGAATTTCTTCCCGGTGTGCCTTTTGAATATTCTTTTCTTGATAAAGACTATGAAGCATTATACCGCGCCGATGAACGGATGGGTTCGGTGTTTGGTGTGTTTACTTTCTTTTCCATATTGGTTGCCTGCCTTGGCTTATTTGGCTTGAGCATTTATACGGCAGAAAGGCGCACAAAGGAAATTGGTGTGCGCAAAGTACTGGGTGCAAGTGTGCAAAGTGTTGTTACGCTGTTATCTGCCGACTTTTTGAAGCTTGTTGGTTTGGCAGCCATTGTCTCCTTCCCGGTAGCATGGTGGGCAATGAACACGTGGTTGCAGGCTTTTGCTTACCGAATAAATATCGAGTGGTGGGTGTTTATTGCATCAGGCGTGCTGGCATTACTGGTGGCGTTGTGCACAATAAGCTTCCATGCCATAAAAGCGGCATTGGCTAACCCTGTAAAGAGCTTAAGAACGGAATGACATCAGCTCCTTGGTATTATGTAGCGCTGATTGAAATAAAAAAAATAATATGTTTAAAAATCACTGTAAAACGGCGTGGAGAAACCTTGTAAAAAACCCTGTATTTTCCGCAATAAATATTGTTGGCCTTGCCATAGGACTATCGGTTTGTATGCTTATCATGGTGTATTTTGAACATGAAAACAGTTACGACAGCTTTCATAAAAATGCCGACAGAATTTGCTGGGTACAGTCTAAATTAAAATTTGGTAATGATTCAATTTTTATACCCGCAGTGTCTTATGTTGCCGGCCCTATGGTTAAACAGGGTGTACCGGCGGTTGAAGATTTCGTTCGCCTGGAACACAAAGGTAAAAACACGCTGGTGCAAAACCCGGCATCAGAGTCGCTGAAGTTTACAGAGGATAAATTTTATTTTGCTGATAAGGATTTTTTTAGTTTTTTCTCTTTCACTTTGCAGCAAGGAGACAGGAAATCTCTTTTAGATAAACCATTTACCGTAGTGCTTTCAGCAAAAGCAGCAAACAAATATTTTGGCAATGATAACCCTATTGGTAAAACCATTGTATATAACAATAAATATAACTTTACTGTCACCGGCGTAGCAGGTAAAGTGCCGTCTAATTCAAGCATTGATTTTGATTTTGTTGCCTCTATGGCAAGTATTAATGGCATTGACGAAGAAAAAGGCAATTTAAAATCTGATAACATTGACGCAGGGGCATTTACCACCTATTTTCTTTTAAAGCATAAAAACGATATTAACCAACTGGCTGCAGGCATTAATAAACTCGCCCAAACAGGCAGTAAAGATGACCAGGGCAACACCGCGTTTATAGTTACGGCGCTTACAAAAACGCATCTTGACTTTAATGAAACAAGCGAATCAAACATAAAATACCTTTCGCTTTTCCCTTTGGTAGCCGGGTTAATATTGTTGCTGGCGTTAATTAATTACATGAGCCTGGCAACCGCACGGTCAGCCGGGCGGGCAAAAGAAATTGGTGTCAGGAAAACAATGGGCGCCAACCGAAAATCAATAGCTGTCCAGTTTTTTATTGAGTCCTGCCTGTACACTTCAATATCATTTGCGCTGGCTTATTTTTTATGTTTAATAATACAGCCGCCATTTTTTAATTTCCTTGGGATAGATGTAGATGCTTCATTTTTACAGAACAGCGGTATATTGTTTTCATTCTTTGCGTTGTATATTGTAACTATAATCCTGGCGGCCACATACCCTTCTATATTATTATCCGCGTATAAGCCTATTAAGGTACTGTATGGCCGACTGGCAAAACAAACAGGTGCGCTGAGCGTTAGAAAATTCTTCACTGTGTTTCAATTCACCATTTCGGTAGGCCTCATTATATGCGGTATTGTGATTGACAGGCAGATGTATTTTTTTAAGCATTTTAACACAGGCATAAACAGGCAGAACGTATTGATGGTGCCGTTTGCTACCAGCATGGGCAAACATTACGGGGCCTTTAAAAAAGATGTTCAGTCTATTGCTGCAGTTAAGCAGGTTGGCACAGCGCATTATCCAATGTATAAGGGCTACGACATATTTATGGTTACGCCCAAAGGAGGGCAGCAGCCGGTTACGTTACCGGTGTTTTCAGTAGATGAAAATTTTATTTCGCTGCTTGGATTGCAATGGAAAGTAAGGCCTGATGATTCCCTGTTTTACAATAAAAAGGGCATGGCTGTTTTAAACGAGGCTGCTGTTGAAAAATTAGGGCTTGGCAATAATCCGCTGCACCAAAATATTGACAGCCAGTTTGAAGTGGCCGGCGTTGTAAAGAATTTCAACTTCGCATCGCTGCAAAATAAAATTGAAGCGCTTAGCCTGTTTGTAAGCCATGATAATAATGATACCGCTTCGGCATGGGGAAGAGTGGGTGGCTGTATTTTTATTAAACTGCAGCCAAACGCCAATGAAGCCTCTGTAATACAAATGATAAAAACCGCCTACGATAAATACGATCGCCAAAAGCCTTTTGAATATTATTTTATGGATGATGCCTATGATGCTATGTACAAGGCAGAAGACAAAATGCATAAGATATTCAGTGTATTTACCGTATTTACCATCATTATTGCAAGCCTTGGCCTGTTTGGGTTAACTGCATTTATGGCGACGCAGCGCACCAAAGAAGTTGGCATACGCAAAGTACTCGGGGCAACCGTTCCGGGTATAGCCATATTGCTGTCAAAAGAGTTTATTCAGCTTGTATTAATTGCAATAATTATTGCATCGCCGCTGGCATGGTGGGCAATGCATAGCTGGCTGCAGGGTTTTGCATACCGTGTTGACATAGCCTGGTGGATGTTTGCAGTTGCCGCAGCCGGTGCTGTTATTGTTGCGGTTGCAACTATAAGTTACCAGGCAATAAAGGCGGCAGTTGCGAACCCTGTAAAGAGTTTGCGGAGCGAATAGACGAGCGTGAAAGCTGTTTTGGAATGCGGGGGCCAGGTGGGTTTGCAGGGATAAATACAGCGTTTGCAGAGTTATATATTGGCATTTTTCTATTTACTATACATTGAGAGAAAACTATAGGTTGCACATTGTAAACTATAAACTGTAATGTTATGTTTAAAAATTATTTTATTGTTTCTCTTAGAAATTTTTGGAGAAACCGTGTTTTCTCTGCTATTAATGTGCTTGGCCTTGCCATTGGCATCAGCGCCTCTTTGGTTATTTTCCTGGTTGTTTATTATGAAATGAGTTACGACACGGACATTAAAAATGGTGACAGGGTGTACCGTGTAGTAATGGATATGAAATTTAATGGCGACGAGGGGCACAGTGCCGCTTTGCCTGCGCCTTTGGGAAGCGCTGTGCAGAATGAAATGACGGGCATAGAAAAAACAATGCCGCTCTTTACCTTCCAGGGTGATGGAGATGCAAAAGTAAGTATTGTAAGGACTGGCGCTGCTAAGCCGGTAGTATTTAAAAAACAACCCGGCATTGTTTTTACCAATGCACAATACCTGCAATTGCGTAACTATACATGGCTTGCAGGCTCATCACAAAAAGCTATGCAGCAGCCATTTTCAACAGTATTAACTGCGTCTAAGGCATTGCAATATTTCCCGGGGCTGCCTTATGATGAAGTTGTGGGAAAACTGGTGACATACAATGATGATTTAACAACAACGGTAACAGGCGTTGTGAATGACCTGCATGCAAACTCCACTTTCAGCGCGGACGAGTTTATATCCCTGCCAACAATAGCTAAAACCCAGCTACAGAAGAGCTTTATGATGAATGTATGGGACGACTGGATGGCCTATTCCACCTTGTGGGTTCAGTTGGCAAAAGGCACAAATGCTGCAACTGCCGAACAGCAAATGAACGCACTTTTTAGAAAATATAATAAGAATGCTGCCAAAGATGCCGCCAATAGTATGACACTTAAACTTCAGCCGTTGAGTGATGTGCATTTTAACGGCCTTTACCAGGATTTTCGGCAGCGGGTAGCTCTCCGTTCCACCATGTATGGCCTGCTGGCTATTGCTGCGTTTTTATTGTTGCTGGGGTGCATTAATTTTATAAACCTTACTACTGCGCATGCTGCGCGCAGGGCTAAAGAAGTGGGCATACGAAAGACCATGGGCAGCAAAAAAAAGCAGCTTGTGCTGCAATTTTTAAGCGAAACATTCCTGGTTACTTTATTCGCTACTTTGTTATCCGTAGTGTTTACACCGTTGTTACTGCGCATGTTCAGTGATTTTACGCCGCCCGGCCTTAGCACATCTATGTTATATAATGTTAATACGGGTTTCTTCCTTGCCGCGCTGGTAATAACTGTAAGTTTCCTGGCGGGCTTATATCCTGCGCTTATACTGGCGGGTTATAACCCTGTAATGGCACTAAAAAACCAGGCCCACAAAAGCAGCGCCCAAACCCGCAGTGTACGGGTGCGCAAAACACTTACTGTTTCGCAATTTGTAATAGCGCAGTTTTTTGTTATCGCAACTATTATTGTAAGCAAACAGATAAGCTATTCCATAAACTCAGATATGGGCTTTAGAAAAGATGCTGTACTTAATTTTACCACCCCGCATTTGCATAGCGATACGTTGAACAAGACAAATTCAGCCGCGCTTATAAATAAACTTCGTTCCATTCCCGGTATACAGTTAGCAAGTTGTGGTTTTTTGGCGCCTGCAACACCGGGGGCGGCTTTTGGAAATATTAAATACACTGACGGTAAGAAAGAAGTAAAAGAGAATGTACAGGTGCGCTGGGGCGATGAAAATTATTTAAAAGTTTACCAGGTTAAACTGGTAGCCGGCCGTAACGTAGCGCCGAACGACAGTGCGAGGGAATGCCTTATTAACGAGGAATACGCAAGGGAGATTGGCTTTCAAAACCCTGCAGGGGCGGTAAACCGGCAAATTTATTGGGGGAATGATAAATATACCATCACCGGCGTTATGCGCGATTTTCATGAACACGATACGCATGCATTGATTGACCCTATTGTTTTTCGTTATGGCAGTGGTAACTTTTTTCATATAGCCCTGCAACCGCAGTCTTCCGGGTGGACGAAAACTATTGCTGGCATTGAAACCGCATATAAATCAATATTCCCGGATGAAGATTTTTCGTATAGTTTTTTTGACGAAACCATTGCGAAATTTTACACTGAAGAAACCAATACTGCCCGGTTACTCGCCTGGTCAACGGGCCTTACAATTTTAATAAGTTGCCTGGGTTTATTGGGACTGGTAATTTATACGACAGAAACACGTTATAAAGAAATTGGGATAAGAAAGGTATTGGGGGCATCAGTTGCCAATATTGTTTCTATCTTGTCAAAAGATTTTGTGGTACTTGTTGGTTTGGCATTTGTAATAGCCGCACCACTTGCGTGGTGGGCCGCTCACAAGTGGCTGGAAGGGTTTGCCTACAAAACCGCGATAAGCTGGTGGGTGTTTGTTGTAAGTGGCGCAGCCATGATTGCGCTTGCTGTACTTACATTAAGCGTGCAAACAATAAAAGCGGCGGTAGCAAACCCTGTAAAAGCAATAAAGGCTGAATAAAGCCTTGTTGCCACCTTTATTTTTGCAGGGAAAATTGTACAGAAGATTCTGAAGGATGATAAATATGCATAAAATGCATGGGCATTGACGTAAGGCCGAAGTGTGCGACGCAACGATGGCGGGAAGAACTACTGAAGCTGGTAACAAAACAATTAATAGTAAACACCGGCAACAGGCAACCCGTAACAAGGAACATAAAATAACAAGCATAAAAAACTACCCGGTTATGTTTAAGAATTATTTTAAAACTGCTTTCAGAAATTTTGCGAGAAATAAATCATTCTCGCTTATCAATGTATCAGGGCTTACCATAGGTATCAGCGCATCACTGGTGATATATATGATTGTAAGTTTTGAATTTGGCTTTGATAAGTTTGAACCGGGCCGCGACCGCGTGTACCGCGTGGTCACTAATATGATGTTCCCGGGTAACCCGTTTAAGCTGTCCGGTGCGCCCGTTCCGCTGGCATCAGCGGTGCAAAAGGATATTACCGGTATAGAAGCCTCTGCGAACTTTGAGTTGTATTGGGCCAATGTTACCATGCCCGGAAAAACGGCACCTGTAATTTACAAAGGGCAGGATAAGATAATTTTTGCTGATGATAATTACTTTAAACTGTTTCCGTACAAATGGGTAAGCGGCAGCGCTGCCGCCCTGCAACAGCCTTTTAAAGTAGTATTGACAGAAAGCCGCGCCAGGCAATATTTTGGCACGCTGGACTACAGCAAAATAGCAGGCCAAACAATAACCTATAATGATTCAGTAAAGGTTGCCGTGGCGGGTATAGTACAGGACAACACTGAAACAAGCGACCTTACTTTTAAAGAATTTATTTCGCTGGGCACTATACCGGCCAGCAATCTTAAGAATGACTTTAACTGGAGTATGTGGGGAGGCGCCAGCAGCCAGTCGCAGTTTTTTATCCGGTTAAGCCGCGGCGCTAACAGCAATATTGTGCAAAAGCAAATACAAGCCTTGCAGGATAACAACTCAAACAAAGGAAACCTGCAATTACTGCACCCGTTGCAGGCGCTGTCTGCCATACATTTTGATGCCGAATATGATAATTTTAACGAGCGCCAAAGCCAGGAAGGGGTGATGTACGGTTTATTGGCCGTTGCTGCTTTTTTACTGCTGCTGGGTTGTATAAACTTTATTAACCTTACCACTGCACAGGCCACGCAAAGGGCAAAGGAAATTGGCATACGTAAAACCATGGGAGGTACAAAAAAGCAACTGGTTTTCCAGTTTCTTGCAGAAACATTTTTGCTTACGCTTGCTGCAACAGCTATATCCGTAGCAGTAACCCCGCTGCTGTTAAAAACCTTCGCATCATATATACCGGAAGGAGTGGGCTTTAATATGATTATGCAGCCGCATGTAATTGTTTTTATGGTATTGCTGGTAATTTCCGTAAGCCTTTTTTCAGGTTTATATCCTGCATTTGTTTTGTCGCGTTTTAACCCGGTGGAAGTATTAAAAAACCAGGTGGTTAAAGCAGGCGGCGCCAACAGCCGCCGTGCGTTATTACGTAAAAGCCTTACCGTGGCGCAGTTTGTAATAGCCCAGTTTTTTATAATAGGCACTATTGTGGTAGGCAAACAAATACATTACGCGCTGAATGCTGACATGGGCTACAGAAAAGATGCCATTATAAACATTGAAACACCATACGATGCGGCACAAAGTAAGCGCCCCGTGTTTTTGCAAAAGGTGCAGGAGATACCTGAAATACAAACAGCCGTATTAAGCGGCCCGGCGCCTGCATCTTTCGGCATAAGCGCCTCATTATTTCATTACATTGACGGGAAGAAAGACGTACAGGCCACGGCTGAATCAAAAAATGGTGACTCCGCCTATTTTGCCCTGTATAATATGAAACTGCTTGCCGGGCGTTACCTGCGGCAGGCTGATACTGCCGGGGCTTTGCTGGTAAACAATACATTTGCGCAACAGTTAGGTTTTACCAACCCCGCCAACCTGGTAGGCAGGTTTATAAAACGTGGTGATAAAAGCCTGCCAGTAATAGGGGTGATGGCGGATATACACACCAAAAGCCTCCACTCGGCCATACAGCCTTTGGCATACGAAACATACCCGCGTAACTACCATACGGTGCATGTATTGCTTAAACCGAAGGGTGATGACGGGGAAGCATGGAAAACGGCTTTAAACAAGATGGAAGCCGCATGGAAAGAGGTGTACCCGGACAATGATTTTGATTATGCTTTTTTTGATGAAACCCTTGCTAAATTTTACCAGGCCGAACAGAGCACTTCCACCCTGCTGACGTGGGCAACCGGCCTGGCAATATTTATAAGCTGCCTTGGTTTGCTGGGCCTTGCTATTTATACCACCAACCAGCGTACCAAAGAAATAGGGGTGCGTAAAGTGCTGGGCGCAACTGTGCAGCAAATAGTGCTGCTGCTGAGCAAAGATTTTGTGGCGCTTATTGTAGTTGCGTTTGTTATTGCTGTTCCGTTGGCGTGGGTGGCCACGTATAAATGGCTGCAAACTTATCCTTATCACACAGCACTTAGCTGGTGGGTATTTGGGATAAGCGGCGTACTGCTTTTAATTATAGCCCTTGCGGTTTTAAGTACACGCACCATAAGCACGGCAAATGCCAACCCGGTAAAGAGCCTGAGAAGCGAGTAGCGGTGGGCTGGTTATACTGCAACCATTTGGACACTGTTACAACCAGCTATGACAACTTACTGCATTTGTGCTAACCATGCCGCTGCGCGCCATAGCTTCCGCACAAAGCTAATTAAGGACACTCTGCGGAGAAGTAAAGAAAACTACTTGCGATGCTGATATGCTGTTAGTTGACCGCATTAGTTAAAGCAGCTATTATTGACTGCTACAAATCTATAACAAAGAACTTATTTTATTAATTTATTCAGGTCAAATTTGTCATCTTCTAAAAAGGCTCTATATTTTGAAAGCCAAAACTCCTTGTAATCGAATTCGTCAATCGACTTCAAAATAGGAACGGCTCTTCCTATTACTTTTACAGTATCATTAGCATTACCATTCAAACATTTATAAAAAATAATATCACCCAACGTTTCAAGATCGTTTTTATATGGATTAAACACGATTTTATAAAGATAATATGGCTTATGATCCTCAAACGTATATAGTTCAGAAGATCCCTGTTCGCCCATGCCAATATCCATCCCACAATAAATATTTGCTTTATTATTAATAAGGAACCAGGAATTGGGATAATCTTCTAGTGCTGTAGTAAGAAATGACTTATTCTTTGGATTAAAAAAGTACACATCCGATGACCATTTTCTATGTACAATTATATCCCGAAATCCATCACCATCGACATCATCTTTGTAATTGTAGCTTTCGGGAAAATTTAAGTCAAATTTTAGTATCCTTTTCCAGCTACTATCTATTAATTGCTCCAATACGACTTGGTATAAGCTATCGAAATGAATAATTCTGAAATAATTATCCTTACTTTCAATAAAGGTATCTATATGAATTACAACCTCCTTATTCCCTAAAGTGGAATCAAAATTGGAAAGAATTTTACTATTAACTCTTGTTGAATTTCTACAAGCCAATAATAAAGTGAGCAACAATAAGAAAATGGCAAAGGTCTTAATGAATATTCTCGAAAAATTTTCCATTATCGTCTATTTTTTCCTTTCCCCGCAGGGTTTTCATTGAAGCCATTTGGCGTTGGTATGAAACCCTGCGGTATGGCATGCATTGCTGTTAATTAAAAATTCAACAGCCTGGTTTTCTAATAACTATTATCGCATAAAATTCACTTATCCCGCCCAGCCTTCTCTATCTAGGCTGCGGTATTGTATCGCTTCGGCAAGGTGCTCAGCTTTAATATCGGCGCTGCCGGCAAGGTCAGCAATGGTGCGGCTTACTTTTAGTATGCGGTCATAGGCGCGGGCACTTAAATTCAACCGTTCCATGGCACGTTTCAAAAGGGCTTCGCCTGCACTGTTTATTACGCATATTTCACGCAACTGCTTGCTGCTCATTTGCGCATTGGCATACATGCCCGGCGTTTCTTTATACCGCTCGGTCTGTATTTCGCGGGCTTTT
>DASZPM010000023.1:0-44545 GCA_035550215.1 Chitinophagaceae bacterium
CCCTGGCCCAATGAGCCGCTTCCCGAAGTCGCTGAGCCCCACGAAGCCCCCGCACCGCCGCCTGCCTGTGTTCCACCGCCGCCCCCATTGTTGCTTATATAGCCGGAAAGGGTATTGGTACCGCTTCCACCGGCACCGCCAACCAAGCCACCACCGCCACCGCCAGGCACCGCCCCGGTACCGCCGCCGCCGCCCGCAACCAGCACACGGTTTACCAGCGCCTGCCCGCTTATGCGTATATCGGTTGCACCGCCGCCGGAGCCTTGCTGTGAATAGGTGTCCCTGGTATCAATTCCTCCCCCGCCATTATACCCCCCGCTGTAACCGTAACAGCTATAGCCGGCGTAGCCCTGCTGGCCCACATATATGGAAAGCACCTCGCCCGGCGTAACGCTGAGCGTAGCCTGCACCCGGCCCCCCCGGCCAGGGCTGCCCTGCTTGTCGCTGCAATTATAACTTAACCCCCCGGCCGCCCCACGCGCATCTATATTTATACTCGTCACTCCCGCCGGTATCGTAAATGTTTGCACACTGCCTGTATAATTAAACACCAGGGAGTCTATCTGCGGCTGTGATTGCGCGTAATAAGTGGTAGTATCGTTCGGCGAAACGGTATATCCGGCGCCGCCAGGGCCCCCGGCCAGCAGTTTACCCCCGGTGGCCGCATCATACCAGTAAAGGTATTGCCCGGTTGCCCCGTCTACACTGCCCGATAGCACACTGCTTTGCCCCTGGCAAATTACCGCCGGGCTTGCGGCAAGGTTAAAAGGGGTGCTTGCAGAGGGTATCGCAGCTACCAGAACTGTTAAATCAAGTAACGGGCCGGTAACGCCGTTGTATGTTTGGTTAACATAATAATCCGTATTCGCGGTAAGGTTTGGGGTTGTTATAGATGAAGATGAGGAAATAAGGTTTGTACCTGCCGCATCACTGTACCAGGCAAAGCTAGCACCCGGCAAGCCGGAAGCAGTTATTGTTGTGGCGCTGCCGCTGCACACCTGCACACTGCCGGTGATGGAAGGCGTTGTAACCAGCGAAACCGTAACATTAGATACGTTGGAACACCCTGTGCTGCTGTTTGTACCGGTAACACTGTAAACGGTGTTATACTGCGGCGTAACTGTAATGGTGGCGGTATTATCACCAGTTGACCATTGGTAGCTGTCCGCACCGGTGGCTGTTAATGTTTTGGTAGTGCCTGCCGTTATTAAAACATCACTGCCTGCACTAACATTTGGCAACGGGTTTACAGTTACCGTGGTTTGGGCGGTAGTACTGCAGCCTGCGTTATTCTGGCCTGTAACGGTATATGTGGTTGTAGATGTTGGCGAAACCTGTATGGAAGACCCACTTAAGTTACCAGGCTGCCATGTATAATTGTCTGCGCCCGATGCTGAAAGTGTAGCAGTTTGCCCGGCGCAAATTGTTTGAGAGGAGGAAGATGATACATTGGCCACTGTTACCGACACCTGGCCGGTGCTGCTGCAACCTGTTGCGGTAACGGTGCCGGTTACCGTGTAGGTAGTAGTGCTGCCGGGTGTTACTGAAATTGATGCCCCTGACAAGTTGCCCGGTTGCCAGCTGTAGGTATCCGCGCCGGAAGCTGTAAGCGTTACGCCAGTGCCGGGGCATGTTATGATATTATTGCCTGCGCTAACAGATGGGTTGCTGTTTACGGTTACCACCACCTGGTAAATGGCACCGCTGGTATTATTAACTATTTGCTGAACGTAATATGTAGCCTTAGATGTTAATACAGGGGTTACATAAGTGGCTGTAGCAGCTATAAGGTTAACGCCCGCGGCATCGCTGTACCATGCAAATGTTGCCCCCGCATCGCCGCTTGCCGTGAGTGTAGCGGAAGACCCGCTGCATATTGACAAATTACCGCTTACGGTTGGTACGCCTGGTTGAGCCAGGGCAGCAGCAGGAAGCATAAACGCGGATACGGTAAAAACAATTTTAATAACACGCAGTAAAAATGATTGCATAACAAAGTTTTGGCGCTAACTAATGATTACAGAAGGGTGACTCTGTAAAGGTTATGCATACACCTAAAACTGCCACTACCCGAAAGGGTAGTTTTGTTGCCGCAAAAGGCCTGGCAAAAGCGTGGTTATCTTCTTGCCATTAACTCTGCGCGTGAGTGCACATGCAGTATGCTGTAAATGTTTTTAACATGGTATTTTACTGTTTCAACTGACACTGAAAGGCTATCAGCTATAAGCTTATAACTCAAGCCACTTACAATTAATTGCAGTATTTCCCTTTGCCGGTCATTCAGCTGTGCTGAGGATTTTAACTGGTGGTTAGCAGACGTTTGCCTGAAGAGTTTAAGCGTTTTGCTGGCTATACTGGGTGTAATGGGAGCGCCGCCCTGGTAGGCTTCGCTGATGGCTTCAAGAATTTTTAAAGGGGGCGATTTTTTTAAGATGTAGCCATTGGCGCCTGAATGTATAGACTCAAATATTTTGTCTTCATCTTCAAAAACCGTTTGTATTACTATCGAAATTTCAGGAAAATGTTCTTTCACCAGCCTGGTAGCCTGTATGCCATTTATAACCGGCATGTCTATATCCATTAATATTACATCCGGTCTGCAACCGGATATTTTGAAGATAATATCGCCTGCGTTGTCAAACGCGCCCACGCATGTTAAACCCGGCGAACCGTTTATCAGCTGGTAATAACCATCGCGCAGCATATAATTATCTTCAAACAATGCAACCCTTATCTCTTTTTCCATCAGGTTAAAAGTCAAGTTATTTATTTTACCTGCCACTACCCGTTCGGGTAGTTAAATAAAATTATTATAGCTTTTTTAGAACCAATTGAATGGTAGTACCTTTTTCCAAGCTGCTGGTAATGTTAAGCCTGCCACCAATCTCTGTAGCCCGGTTTCTCATATTTGCCAACCCGTTTCCACCACCATTTTTACGCTCAGTTTTAAAGCCCCCCCCGTTGTCTTCAATCACCATGGTAAAATTGTACCCTTCTTTTTGTATTTGTACCCGCACGCTGTTGCCGCCTGAATATTTGTAAGCATTATTAACAGCCTCCTTATAAATCAGGTAAATGTTCTTACGCTCCTGCATGCTAAACCTGGTTCTTTTTACTTTTTCATCCACCTCAAATTCAAGCAGTATATTTTTGCCGCTTAACAATTCGCCGGCAAAAAATCTCATTCTTTCCAACACGTTCTCAAAATCGTCATTCTTTGGGTTTATTGCCCACACAATATCATTCATCCTGTCAATCATCCCCCGGGATGCCACCCCCATATTATCCAGCAGGTTTTTTGTTTTTACTGTGTCGCGCTGCAACTGTTGAGTGGCTACTTCTGTGTAAACAGAAATGCTGTTAAGTGTTGAACCAATATCATCGTGCAGGTCACTGGCTATCATGGAGCGAAGTTGCAGTTCACGTTCTATCTTTTTTACTTTTGAGCGCCATATAAGGTAGATGATGCCGAGACAGCCTGCACCCACCAATAGTTTAAACCATATTGTTTGGTAAAAGGTGGGTTTAACTATAATAGTTTTACTAAACCATTCGCTTTCGTTTACAGCAGTAGGCAGCCGTGCCTGCAATATATAAGTGCCCGGGGGCAGGGCATACAGGTTTACCTCCTGGTTTGTACTTATTCTTTGCCATTTATTGTCAAAGCCACTTATCCTGAAAAGGCCATTTATTGGCCCGGTTATATCGGGTACGGCAAATTTTAAGGTAATATTTTTATCTTCAGGTTGTAATATTATTTTGCTTTCCTGAGAGGCAAAAAGGTTAGCTTCTGAAGAATTGGTTTCGTAGCTGCCGGTTTTTAAATAAGATAAAATCAGCCTGTTTTGGTTTAAATTCTTGTTGATGTAGTTGCTGTAATTAACAAAAACAAGGCCGTTTACACCGCCTAAAATTACCTGCTGCCCGGTTGAATCATAAAAAAATGCGGAGTGGTTACATTCACCGTCAGTAACGCCGTACAATTTTTCGTTGCGTACCACCGGCAGGGGTTGCATTCCATTGCCGGTATTATTAAAAACGCTTACCCCGCTGCCTGTACCCGCCACTACCAGGTTTTGCATTTTAACCAGCGAGTATACAAAGTTGTTGGCAAGCCCGTCGTTAAAGCCCAGTTGCTGCAATACCTTGCCGTTATAATCAATTTTTACAAGGCCCTCACCATGTGTGCCCAGCCATATCCCATCGCCCTCATCAAGTATGGTATAAACACGCAATGCGCCCTGCGCAGGATATATTTTTTTTAATTTATTGCCAGCTTGCAATATAAACACGCCCGACTGGCATGCAATGTAAGTTGTATTATTAATACGTTGTATGTCGCGCACTATACCTAATACGCTGTCAAATAACAAGTCTCGTAAACTCCATATGCCATTTTGCTGTTGTAAAACCTTAAGCTGGTTGCCTGCACCAGCCAGCCAATCTTTACCATATTTGTAAAGAGTGTAAACGTATATAGTACTTACCGGTTCCTGCGTGCTGACAGGAATATACTGTTTAGTTATTTCATTGTAAAAACCTATTCCAACACCACCCTCTGTACTACAAATCAGCATGGAATCATTTAACGGTTTTATAGTGTAAATATCAAGCGTGGTTATTTTATGTATTGAGTCCGGCGTACAGGCAAAAAAACCATTGTAGGTACCTACGTACAACACCTTGTTAACACGGCATATACTGCGGACACTTTTATTGTGAAAGAAAGACAGAATCTTTGAATTATCGGCGGGAGGGTTGTCCTGGCCGTATTGAGGTGTTAATTGTATAAGCCCGGCGCCGGTGGCTGCCAGCACATTATTATTTGCCGCCGTGTAAACCAGCGATTTTACTCCAAGGAAATCAGGCGAAAGGCACTGGGTTAGCGTGAACAGTGGCGATTTGGGCAAACCTGCGGCGCTGAAGCTGTCATGCGGAATAAATACCAACCTGTTATTAATAGCAAAACAATACGCCACTGCATTGCCAAAATTATTGTACAATGGCCGCAGGGTATGCTTATCATAAATAATTACCTGCCCATTGTAATAGTGAACACCAAGGTATTGAGATGTAAGAGCAGCTGAATACACTGTTACAAAAGGGTATTTTGTTTTGCCCATAGGCACATTAAGCGCAGGCCCCCATATTATACTTTTACCTTTCAAAATGCCAACCCTGTCGCGTACACATATATATACGGCGCCATCGCTGTCAACAAGCGTATGCTGCACCATCATACCCTTTTGCCACCCGTCAAACGTAGTTACATTAAAGGCCTTTTGCAGCCCGTAATTGCCTGAAAATGTCCAGGCCTGGCCGTTAGTGCTAATACAAAATAGTTTTGCAGGGTTGGTTGTGTCTATATTAAAAGCGCCATCCCCGAGGTCATAAACATCACACCGGCCGGTAATCCTGTTGTATATGTGCATTGCCGTTCCAGAATTAAAAAAAATAAACTGCCTGTAACAATACAAATTAGTGGCAGCGGCATTCTGTTGCAGCTTAAGCTTTCTGTAATTAAATAACTTAACGTCGGTGCCATCAAATCTCCACAGCCCTTCGTTATTGGTAAACCAAATAAATCCATCACTATCCCTGGTGGCATTCAGTAAATCCCGGTTAAATGACCCCGGCAAGTTAATTAGTTGTGGTGTAAAGGTTTGCCCCCCAACGCTGTTAGTAAAAACTAGTATGACAACAATTAAAACATATAAACGTGTTTTTGCAGCCTTTTCCATCAGAGAATAAGTTATTGGTTGCCTTTGACACAAATTTAAGATAAACAATAATAGGCTGTAAGCTTCACCGTTTTTCAAAATGAAGAAAGGGTATTATCCCAACAGACAAATAGTTTGATACCGCCAGACGGGGCTGACGGTTGCGGTGGGGCTACAAATAACAAAACACCTGTATTTTTTAGCAAGACCCAGGCGTATGATTGGCTAATTATTCCTCACTTTTGCCGACCTATAATTGGACGAGCTTCAGAGATGCCCCTAAAATACTCCGGCGGAAAAGGTGCTCACAACGTCACTCTGCCGAGAAAAGAATTTTGCTCTTCAGACTTTGCAGGGCCCGCTGGGGATTTGTAATCCTTTTTCTATTTCCCTGCATTTTCAAATGTTATAAAGGTGATACTTACAGGTGGCAATACTGTTGTTCCCGCAATTATTTCCCTGCCTTTTATAATTGGTAATGAATCATCGTCACCTAATTTTAACTCTTGCCCGTTTAGAAACACAGTTTCGCTTTGTAATTTATCCGAGGTTAAAGTGTATTGAATACCGGCAGAAGGGATATTAATTGCAGCTGAGTTTTTATTAGTATTGAGTACTAAAATTGTTATGCCGCCTTTATGCCGTTTCATGTCATGCGCAAACACATAAACACCCCGGGTACCTTCTGCTGTTGTGTATACTTTTGTGCCCATTAATTTAGCCCATAATAACGCAGCCCAATAATTAGGTTTAGGCAAATGTGTGTCCTGGTCAATTAGGCTGTATTCACTTGCTGCTAGTGTGTTATGCATAACCACCTGTATTCCTTTTTCAGCCAATGAGCCAAGCTGGTATAAATAACGAAAGCAATCTAAATAGGTAGCAGCAAAAGGATCACCACCCGCTGATGCTTCTGCAGTTTCTGTAATCCATATAGGTTTGCCCGGGTTATATTTATCTCTTAGCCTTATGTAATAGTCAGCTACGTCATTTGTTCTTTGCAGCCATGCGGCATTAAGTGCATTCTCCGGTTTAATTGAAAGCGGGCTATTATCACGCAGCAGCCGCATAGACACGGCGCCATAATAATGATAAGAAAAAACATCAAACACCGGCCTGGGTGTGGCGGACATTAATGTATCTGTTGATATAAAATTCTTCAATAGTCCGGCTAATGGTACAGCCGGAAGCCCTTCAGCTGTTGACCCGGGGCCGATAAGCAGCATACCCGGAACTTCTCTTTTTGCCCATTGCCTGAAGACAGCTTCATCTTTAGCAAAGTTGCCGCCATTATAAGCCACACCGGCTACAAAAGGTATTGTGGGCTCATTAAAAAGTTCAGCGCCTGCAATTTCTCCGCCAATACTTTTGGTATAATTTACAATCTTCTGCGCCTCCGCCGTAGTCCAGACTTCATTGGTGTCTCTTACTCCTTTTGAAACAGCAAACGATGTAACCAGTTTAGAATCCGTAGCCTTTATAAAATCAATCACCCCTTTCCACTGGCCCCTGGTTAATGTATTTACAAAGCCCTGCGGGGCTTTTGTTTCGAGGCTGTCATTGTCCTGGAAGTAAACAGTATTGGCCCATGAGCCGCTCACACGTACATAAGCCGGGGCAAGTGCTTTGGCTAAGTTCACCAACCTTTTGTCGGCAAGGTTTATCGGAGGCAGCTTTCTGAACAATGACGTGGACCTTTTGGCCATATCAAGTGATGTTAATGATGGCAGGCTGTCCATTGTTTTATAAGGTCTCCAAAAGTCGCCGCCAACAACCTCTGCCATCTCTACATTATAGGATTGATAACGTTCATCTACGCTGCCGGTATATTTCATTCCCTTCAGGTTGATGGTAATAACACTGCTATCATTACTTTTATGATCGCCTTTGCCGGGCTGTGTTTTTGAGCGTAACCCAATAAGTAAAGCGATAGTTACTAAAAATATTGTTTTCATCCTTTTCATATTATCAATTGTTTTTTGCGTTGTTATCGTTTAAGCCAGGGCAACACGAAAAGTAGGGGCAGTATCGCATAGGAATTTGCGCAGTTTACTGCACTCTGAAAGAAATAAAACAATATCAGATTATTTTTTCGCTTTGCAGCCATTCAAAAAATAATGCAATCCAATTATCTGTACGTACCCCTTTCCGGGTAACCCCAAAACCATGGCCGCCTTCTGAAAATATGTGTATTTCTGCTTGTTTGCCGGCTTTAAGCCATGCTTCGTAAAAGTGTAACGACCTCTCCGGCGATACCACTTTATCGTCTGCCGCATGTACTATAAATAACGGAGGCGCATCCCCCGGTACCACAGGGTTTTCAATGGCACCGTAAACCGGCACTACAAAATCAGGCCTCGATGCAGAATCGTACTCAGTGGCAAGCACAGTAGTGTTGAATGCCCCGGCGGAAAAACCCATAAACCCTATTTTATTGGGCTGGATGTTGTATTCTGCCGCATGTGCACGCACATACTTCATGGCAGCTTTTGCATCATCCAAATCCAGTTGCTTAAGTTTCGTGTCATAATCCTGTAGCCGGGTTTTAGGGTCCAGGCCAGATTTTTTGTCGCTGGTATACAAAAAATTGTCAATTGTTTTAAGCAGCCTGTACCGTAACATAAAAACAGTAATGCCGTGGGCATTAAGGGAGTCTGCAACCGGCATCCCTTCCAGTCCTTCCACAATTGTTTCCCACCCGCCACCGGGCTCAAGCACAATAGCTGTACCGTTGGCCTTTTCTTTCGGCGGTACAAAAACACGCAGGGTTGGGTTTACTACATTTTGCACCAATGTAATGCTGCTGCCGGGAAAAATCATCTCACGCTCCTTCTGCATCCAGCCTTCAGAGCCCGGCGGGGTATTGCTATACAACGGTATTACCTTGTTTTGACATGCGGCTGTAAAAACAACAAACAAAATATGTGCAACAATGGCCAATGCCCGGCGCAGTTTAGGTAAGCTCATAAATACTTTTTTTATTATTAATGTAAAAAATTTTGCACTTCACCATTTTGCTTAACTCCAACTTTTAATATGCAGGCACCCTTTCCTGAATTGCTCAAGTGCTAAAACAAAGCAATAATACTAAATATCTTATTTTTACTTTCGTTTATTTTATATTTATTTTTGTTTATTTTCATTTATTTGTATTATTGCAGCAAAAATCGAAATAATATGATTATTTTGAACAAAAAAATACGATTGTTTTTACTATTATGTACCACACTACCCCTTTTTGCGGGCGCTCAAAGAGCATCTAACCCTGTATATCCGCCAGAAATCCAGCCCGACAACTCAGTTATATTCCGCCTGAAAGCGCCGAAAGCGCAGGCCGTGTCAGTATTCGGCACGTGGCCCCCGAGCAAATACAATTTTGGGGTACCGATGGAGAAGAAAAACGATTCGATGTTTGAAGTTAAAATTGGCCCTCTCCCATCCGGCATGTATGAATACAGGTATTTTATAGACGGAATTGCCACCATTGAGCCCGGCAGCAACCTTGTTACCCGTGACGGCGTTAACGTGGAAAACCGCCTGATGGTGCCCGGCGTTTTGGCAGATATATATGACGCAAAGCCTGTACCGCACGGGCAATTAACGGCGGTGTGGTACCCCTCGCCAACCCTGGGTTCGCAGCGGAGAATGTTTGTTTATACACCACCCGGTTATGAGAAAGATAAAAAGAAATACCCGGTGTTATACCTTTTGCACGGCGCCGGCGGCGATGAAGAATGCTGGAGCAACCGTGGAAGGGCAAATTATATACTCGACAACCTGATTGCAGCAGGTAAAGCTGAACCAATGATAGTGGTGATGACGAACGGCAACCCGCTTACACCCGCAGCCCCGTTGGACCGCCCGTTTGCACAACCGGTTGAAGGTGCCGGCGGTATTGGCGGTATGGCCAATAAAAAATTTGAAGAAAGCCTGGTGAAAGATGTTATACCGTACATTGAAAGCAATTACAGGGTGGCTGCGGATGCGGCTCATCGCGCAGTAGCTGGTTTTTCAATGGGTGGTTATCAAACGCAGAATATTACCAACGCCAATCCCACAATGTTTAAATATATCTGCGTAATGAGTATGGGGCTTTTTTCATCAGCACTACCGCAGGGGGATAATACTTACAGCAGGGAAGCGCATATAAAACAACTTGAAGCTGTGAAAAACAGTAACCCTAAAGTGTATTTGATAGCTATTGGCAAAGCAGATTTTTTATACCAAAGCGTTGTAAAACTAAAGGCGTTGTATGATGAGGCGGGGCTTAAATATACTTACCGGGAAAGCGACAGCAACCATGAATGGACGGCCTGGCGATTGTACTTGAGCGAATTTGCACCCATGTGCTTTAAATAACAATGGAGGCATTCAAATATTTGCATTATTTTTTATCATTTTCTTTTTATGCGCAAAAATGCTGATTTTTGAAGAAAACCGAAATATGCTTCCAACACACCGAAGGGATAAGATTTTAGAACTGTTACAGGAAGATGGCTCTGCGAAAGTATTTGACCTGGCAAGGCTTTTTAAAGTAACAGAGGTAACAATAAGGCAGGACCTTGAAAAGCTTGAAAAAGATGGTTTAATAATCCGCGAACACGGCGGGGCATACCTGAAGAATATTAAAGACCAGGTGCAAACCTTTTCTTTAACACACCAGGATAACCTTGACAAAAAGGAAATGATTGCGGCAAAATGCCTGGAGTTTATAGAGAGCGGCGATACGATTATTTTAGATTCAGGTTCTACAACCACTGAAGTGGCAAAAAAGCTAAAGGGCATGAAAAACCTTACCGTAATAACCAATGCCCTGAATATTGCTTTAATGCTTGGGGCGGAACCCGGCATAGAGGTGATTGTAACGGGCGGAGAGTTCAAACCTCCTACCCTTTCGCTCACTGGTCAAAAAGCGGCTGATTTTTTTAAAGGGCTTAACGTGCAGAAACTTTTTTTGGCAACAGCGGGCATATCGTTAAAATCAGGTCTTACCTACCCTAGTATAAGCGACCTGGTGGTAAAAAAGGCAATGATAGAAGCGGCTGAAACACGCTACCTGGTGGCTGATTCAACCAAAATCGGCAAAACAGCGCTGGCAAGCCTGGGTGCATTATCACTGATTGATTATATAATAACAGACCCCGGCATTGAGGATAAACACAAGGAGGTTTTTTACGACAACGAAATTGAACTTATTATCGCAAGCAACAACAATGAAAAGTAATAAAAGCAATATAACCCTCGGGGTCATCATTGGCAACCGGGACTTCTTTCCTGATAAATTGGTGGGTGAATGCAGGTCAGATTTATCAACTGCTTTTGAAAAAGCGGGAATAACGCCGGTAATGCTGGATGAAACCGATACAAAACTGGGCGGTGTTGAAACTTTTAGTGAAGCACAGAAATGTGCAGCCCTGTTCAGGAAACATGCAGATGATATTATGGGTGTGCTGGTAGTATTGCCCAATTTTGGTGATGAGAAGGGTATTGCAGAAACCTTGAAGCTTTCAAAGCTAAACGTTCCAGTACTGGTACAGGCTTATCCCGACGATTTAAACAAAATGGACGTAGTAAACAGGCGCGACGCATGGTGCGGCAAAATTTCCGTGTGCAACAATCTTTACCAGTTTGGCATAAAATACTCGCTCACCACCAAGCACGTGGTACACCCGCTTGATGAAAGCTTTCATAAAGACCTGGTTGATTTTGCAGCCGTATGCCGGGTGGTTAAAGGTATGCGTAATGTACGTATTGGCGCGGTAGGTGCCAGGCCCGGGGGCTTTAATACGGTGCGGTATAGTGAAAAAATACTTCAACGCAATGGTATATCAGTTGTTACCGTTGACCTGTCGGCCATTTTGGGCAATGCCAACAAACTAAGGAAAGATGATGCCGTGGTAAAAGAGCGCCTCGAAAAAATACGAAGCTATTCTTCAACCGGCCGCACACCGGATGACAGGCTTGTACAAATTGCAAAACTTGATGCCGTGCTGAACGATTTTATGCAGGAACATGCGCTTGATGCAACCGCCATACAGTGCTGGACATCTTTGCAGCAAAACTATGGCTGCAATGTATGCACCAGCATGAGCATGATGAGCGAGAACATGCTGCCCAGTGCCTGCGAGGTAGATGTTACAGGCACGCTAACGATGTATGCCATGCAATTGGCATCAGCATCCCCCAGTGCACTTGTTGACTGGAATAACAACTATGCGGATGATGAGAATAAATGTGTGCTGTTTCATTGCGGAAACTGGGCAAAATCCTTTCTGCCGGATATTGAAATAAGCACGGCACCTATCATTGGCACATCGGTAGGTGAAGAAAACACGTATGGCGCATTAGCCGGACGCACCCCTGCAATGCCCCTTACTTATGGGCGCTTAAGTACTGATGATTCAAAGGGGATAATTAAGGCTTACGTAGGTGAGGGTACACTTACTAATGACCCGCTGAATACTTTTGGCACAAGGGCCGTGGCCAAAATAAACAACCTGCAGGGGTTGATGAAGTTTGTATGCAGGAACGGGTTTGAGCACCATGTTGTAATGAATGCGTCAAACACGTCTGCCATCCTGCAGGAAGCATTTGAAAATTATATGGGCTGGCAGGTAAATATTTTTAACCAAGCTGAATAATTGTGGAAGAAAGAGCATTAACGATAAAATCAATCGAGTACCGTAAAAGAATTTTAAAGTACATATACGGTGCAAAAGCCGGGCACACGGGCGGCAGCCTTTCATGCATTGACATATTAAATGTATTGTACAATCATGTGCTTAATGTTGACCCGAAAAATTTTGGCTCGCCCGACCGGGATCGTTACATACAAAGCAAGGGGCATACCGTTGAGGCATTGTACGTTGTACTGGCAGATAAAGGTTTTTTCCCGGAATCAGATTTGGAAACATTGTGCAGGTATAAATCACAATACATTGGTCACCCAACTAAAAAGGTAGCAGGCGTTGAACAAAATACCGGCGCTTTAGGGCACGGCTTATCACTAAGCGTGGGTACGGCACTTGCAGCAAAACTGGATAACCGCAGTTTTCGTGTATTTACATTACTGGGTGATGGCGAGTTACCGGAAGGCTCCAACTGGGAGGCTGCATTAACAGCAGCACATTATAAACTTGATAACCTGTGCGCAATAATTGATTACAACAAATTGCAAATTACCGGCAAAACTGCTGATGTGTGCAATACAGACCCTATTGATACAAAATTTGAAAGTTTTGGCTGGGCAGTGAAGCATGTAGACGGTCACAACATTAAAGCGTTGACAGAGGTGTTTGATTTTTTGCCCTTTGCCCCGGGAAAGCCAAGCCTTGTAATTGCCCACACAACTAAAGGCAAAGGGGTGAGCTATATGGAAGATGAAATAAAATGGCATCATGGTGTGCCCACGCAAGAACAATACGCGCAGGCTATTTCAGAGCTTGACGCCACAATAGCGGCTATATAGATTAAACAATTAAAATGGTAGCAGAAACTGAACATAAAACACAGGCAGGCAGGGCAAACCAGGACGTTTTTGCGCAAACGCTTGAGGAGATTGCAACAACGGACAGGGATATAGTTGTGGTTACAAGCGATTCACGTGGGTCAGGCAAATTAGTGAACTATAGCAAAAAATTTCCGGCACAAATAATAGAAGTCGGTATTGCTGAACAAAACCTTGTAGGCGTGGCAGCCGGCCTCGCTTCAGCGGGTAAAAAGGTTTTTGCAGTATCGCCGGCATGTTTCCTTACGGCACGCGCGCTTGAGCAAATAAAAAATGATGTAGCATACTCTGATAGCCCTGTTAAGCTTGTAGGTATCAGCGCAGGTGTAAGTTATGGGGCATTGGGCAGTACCCATCACAGCCTGCATGATTTTGCGGTATTGCGCGCAATTAATAACATTACCATTGTTGCGCCAGCCGACAACTTTGAAACAGGGGAAGCTGTTAAGCAAGCGGCGGCAATGGCCCACCCGGTGTATTTACGGTTTGGCAAAAAAGCCATGCCCGCCCTGCCCGCTAATACTCCTTTTGAAATTGGCAAGGGGCGGGTAATAAAAGAAGGTATTGATATTGCATTGGTGGCTACAGGCGAAACTGTGTATCCTGCTTTGCAGGCTGCTGAAATTCTTGAGGAAGAACATAACATTTCAGCTACGGTTATCAGCATGCATACCATCAAACCCCTGGATACAGCATTGATTGAATCAACAGCCAGGCGATGCAACGCTATTATAACAATAGAAGAGCACAGCGTATATGGCGGGTTAGGTGAAGCATGCGCTTCATTTCTTCTGCAGAATAAATTATTTGTGCCTTTTAAAATTATGGGCATACCGGATGAATATACTGTTACAGGCTCTCAAACTGAAATATTCGGGCATTATGGTATTTCAAATACGGGTATTGCACAACAGGCTGTAAGCCTATTAAACAACAGGTAGACGCATTAGCTAATGAAATTTTTGTTTGCCATATTAAGAACTACAACTTATACAATGCTGCTGGCATTGCTGTTAAGCGGGTGTAAAAGCAACACAACCAGCAGTAAACCCAAAAAAGTGGCTGTTATTGTTTCCACGCTTAATAACCCATGGTTTGTAGTGCTGGCGCAAACAGCGGCCGCGCAGGCGCAGGCATTAGGATATGAAACAAAAATATTCGACTCTCAAAACAATACAGCCACTGAAACGGACAACTTTGAGAATGCCATAAGTGCAGGTTACAATGCCATACTATTTAATCCCACAGATGCTGATGGCTCAGTAGCAAATGCGTTGGAAGCAAAGGCCGCAGGTGTACCGGTATTCTGCATGGACAGGGAGGTGAACTCAGTTAATGCTGCTACCTCGCAAATACTCTCAGACAATTATTCGGGTTGCGTATCTATAGGAAAATATTTCGTTGAAAAGATGAACAGGCAAGGAAAATATGCAGAGATACTTGGCCTTGTTGGAGACAATAATACATGGAACAGGTCTAAAGGTTTTCACAGTGTTGTTGATTTTTATCCCGGCCTTACCATGGTAGCACAGCAAAGCGCTGATTTTGACCGCAATAAAGCCATGGAAGTAATGGAATCCATCCTGCAGGCGCATCCTGATATTAACGCCGTTTTTTGCGGCAACGACGCTATGGCTGCAGGCGCTTACCAGGCGCTGGCAGCAGCAGGAAAAGCCGACAACATAAAAGTTTTTGGGTTTGATGGCGCAGAGGATGTAATTGAATCTATACAAAGCAAAAAGATTGTTGCTACCGGCATGCAGTTTCCAAAAGTAATGGCAAAAACAGCAGCCATATATGCAGACGAATACTTTAAGGGTAAACGCGATTTTCCAAAAAAGATGCCTGTGGCCGTTGAACTTGTTACCCAGGAAAATGTGAGTGAATATACAGGCTATGGTAAAAAAGACCAATGATGCGCAAAAAAATAACCAGGTATCTTATTACAATAGCTGTCCTGTTGCTGGTGGCTTATAACTCAGTTTATTTTAAAAAACTAGACGAGGTAAAAGCTGCACAGGCTGCCTTAACATTCAATGCGGCATCATACGCTCAAAAATTTTGGGAAACAAAATTAATGCCCGGCCTCGGCAAAGCAGTTGAAGTTGATTCGCTTATACCGATGCTTGCAGCAACCCCTGTAAAAGCTTTTGATAACTATTCCCATGCGCTTGGCATCGGCAATATCCGGTATTTTTTGGTGCATGGTACAGGAAAGGTTACTTCAATTGATGCAGATGATATAAGCCTGTCAATAACAGGGCTGAACAACCAACCCATTAAAATAGCTACCGAATACATATTTGGTAACGCTGTTAGGGATGCCACAGGACTGATAAATATTAACGATTTCAGCAACACAATGGACTTTAACAATGTTTCAGCAGAAATAAATAAAATTATCCGTGCAAAGGTTTTGCCATTACTTAAAAATGTAAAAGTGGGCAACAGCATTGCCTTTACCGGTGCGGTTGAACTTAACAAAGAGCATTTAAGCCTTGCGCAGGTGGAAATTATACCTGTTGCTATAAACATATTGCCTCAAAAATAAAATATTACACGCCCTTGCTTGTTGCAGATAACATATCAAAAAAGTTCCCGGGTGTTACAGCACTTGATTGCGTGAGCCTTGAATTACAGGGTGGGAAAGTTACTGCGCTTATCGGTGAGAACGGCGCCGGCAAGTCTACCCTGATGAAAATATTATCAGGCGTGTACACTGATTATGAAGGCAACATCATACATAATGGCAATATCGTCCGTTTTAAAAATACCCGGGATGCACAGGCGAAAGGTATTGCCATAATTCACCAGGAACTTAACCTTGTACCCGGACTGACTGTAACTGAGAACATTTTTTTAGGTTGTGAAACCCTCTCCCCGCTTGGCCTGCTTGATAAAAAGCAAATGCGCTCCAGGACTTTGCAACTACTCGGCCGGCTTAAACTTGATGTTAGCCCTGATGCCCAAGTGGAAAGCCTCAAAGTAGGGCAGCAACAAATGGTTGAAATTGCCAAAGCCCTTTTGCATAATGCAGAAGTAATAATTATGGATGAACCCACTTCTGCCATTGGAGATAAAGAAGTAAAAGTGTTGTTCGGGATAATAGAAGACCTGAAAAAGGAAGGAAGGATAATAGTGTACATTTCTCATAAGCTGGACGAACTGTTCACTATTGCTGATACATACGTTGTTTTAAGAGATGGCAGGTTTATTGAAAGCGGGAATATGAAAGATGTAAGCCATGATGTGCTTATACAAAAAATGGTTGGGCGCGAAATTACCACAGGCAGGCAAAAAACGAATGTGGAAAAATCCGGGGAATTACTTTCCATTGAAGGGTTGACATTATTTAAAAACAACCGCCAAACCGCCAAACTGCTAAAAAATATTTCATTCAAATTGCATAAGGGTGAAGTGTTAGGCATATTTGGGCTGATGGGCGCCGGGAGAACTGAATTACTTGAAACCATTTTCGGGCTGCATGCCGGCCGTGCAACAGGTAAAATATTAATTAACAAAAAAGAGTGTTCAATCACGTCACCGGCGGCAGCAGTTAAGGCTGGCATAGCATTGGTGCCTGAAGACAGGAAAAAAGACGGGTTGGTGTTGAGCCTGGATGTAAAAGAGAACATCAGCATTACCACCCTGCACCAACTGCTAACAGCGGGCATGGTGAATGGTAACAAAGCTTCTTCCCTGGCAGAAGAATATATAAACAACCTGCGGATTAAAACTTCATCACAAAAGCAGCAGGTTAAAACCCTGAGCGGCGGCAACCAGCAAAAAATTGTACTGGCAAAATGGATGGCCACCAACCCCTATGTACTAATGCTTGATGAACCCACCCGCGGCATTGACATACACGCAAAAACAGAAATTTATAAACTCATCAGCCAGCTGGCTTCGGGCCAAATGGGCATTTTGGTTGTTTCGTCCGAAATGCCTGAACTATTAGCCATAGCAGACAGAATATTGGTAATGAGTGACGGATGTATTACTGCTGATATTAGCATACAGAATGCAACTGAAGATAAATTACTAACAGCAGCTATCCCTAAAACAAATTAACTGATGCAGGCAGCAAAAAACATACAGCACTACCGTCAGCGCATGGCAAAGCTTCAACCTTTAATTGCGCTTTTTATACTTTGCGTTATTTTAAGTTTCTTGTCGGATAAGTTTCTGACAGTAACCAATGTATGGAATGTAATGCGGCAAATATCTGTAAACATTATTATATCAACAGGTATGACGCTGGTAGTACTTACCGCCGGCATTGATTTATCAGTCGGTTCAGTGTTGGCACTATGCGGGGCTATTACCGCAGGCTTGCTGAAGAATGGTATTGAGTTGCCATCATCCAACTTATATATAGGCTTCACCATTTTTGGTGCATGTATTGCGGGGCTTGCTGCCGGGGCTGTACTGGGGTTATTTAATGGCTGGGCCATCACAAAATTTAAAGTGCCCCCGTTTGTTGCCACGCTTGCAATGCTTACCGTCGCAAGGGGCCTCACTATGCTCTGGACCAAAGGCTTCCCCATCACCGGGCTTGACAGTAAATTTGCACACCTCGGCACAGGGTGGTTTCTCGGGGTTCCCTTGCCGGTATGGGTTTCGCTTATTATAGTGCTGGCGGCTGTTGTCATTACCAACAAAACTGTCCTCGGCAAGTATATATATGCCATAGGCGGTAATGAGCGCGCGGCCAGTCTCTCGGGCATTAATATCAACAAAATAAAAATAGCGGTTTATAGTATTGCAGGTGCACTGGCTGCTGCCGGCGGGCTGATTGTTACATCCCGGCTGGATGCAGCACAGCCCAATGCAGGTACAGGTTACGAGTTGGATTCTATTGCAGCAGTGGTAATAGGCGGCACCTCACTTTCAGGTGGCCGCGGCACTATACTGGGCACAGTGCTTGGCGCGGTTATCATAGGTGTGCTAAACAATGGGTTGGTGCTCCTGAATGTATCACCCTTTTGGCAGCAGGTGGTTAAAGGTCTGGTGATATTAGCCGCTGTTATTATTGACAAAGCAAATACTAAAAGCGAATAGATGGCACAATACATACTCGCTATTGACCAGGGCACCAGCAGTACTAAAACAATAGTATTTGACAGCAAGAGTAATGTTATTGCCAGAGCGTCTGTGCCGTTAACCTCATATTATACCGGCAGCTTTGCCGAGCAGGTGCCCGGTGAAATATATAATAATGTGCTTGCTTCAGTTTCCGCATGCCTGAAGGAATTTAAAGAGAATGGTGGCAATGAAACAGAAATAGTAACCTGCGGCATATCAAACCAGCGAGAGACATTTGTTATTTGGGACAAGAATGGGATGCCCCTGTATAATGCCATATTGTGGCAATGCAAGCGTTCTGTTGATATTTGCGAAAGGCTCACACAGCAGGGTTATTCAGAAACCATAAAGCATAAAACAGGTTTAATTATTGACCCTTATTTTTCAGGCACAAAAGTAATGTGGCTTTACGAGAATGTGAGCTATGTAAAGGCTGCTGTTGATGCAGGCGAAGCGTATTTCGGCACAGTTGACACCTGGCTGTTATACAAACTATCAGGGGGAAAATATTATTATACAGATTATACAAATGCATCAAGAACGATGTTCTTCAATCTTGCAAAACTTTCGTGGGATGAAGAATTGCTGGCTTTGTTTAATCTTCAAAACCTAAACCTGCCGGCATGCATGCCATCATCCCACTACTTTGGGGAGACCAATTTTAACGGTTTGCTTAAAACACCGGTAGGCATATCGGCAATGATAGGCGATTCACATGCGGCAGCTTTTGGAGAAGGATGTTACCACGCGGGTGAAGCCAAAGCCACTATGGGCACCGGTTGCTCAGTATTGATGAATGTGGGCAACACCGTAAAACATTCTGATAACGGTATGGTGAGTACGGTATGCTGGAGTACAACAGGTGCGGTGTGCTACGCACTGGAAGGTGTTATTGTTACCTGCAGTGCAACAATAGAATGGCTGAAGAATGAGCTTGGCCTTTTTAGTGATAGCCGGCAAACTGAGTTAATAGCCACCAGCATTGCGGATAATAGCGGTGTTTATCTTGTACCTGCCTTCAGTGGGCTTGGCGCACCGCACTGGGATATGGAAAGAAAGGCCTCCATCACCGGGTTAACTTTTAGTACAGGTAAAAGCCATATTGTACGCGCCGCGCTAGAAAGTATTCCATATCAAATAATGGATGTTATATCTGCTATGGAAGCTGATACAGGCATACAGTTGCAGCAATTAATGATTGATGGGGGCATGAGTAATAACAAATTTGTACTGCAGTTTCTTGCAGACCTTTTAGGTAAAGCTGTAGTAAACATTGGTATGACAGATGTTTCCGCAATGGGTGCAGCATACCTTGCCGGTTTGGAATACGGTATTTTTAAGACACTTGATGAGTTGGCATTGCTGAATACTGCAAGAAACATATTTAGCCCGTCCGTCAATGAAAAGATACAGGTGTTTTACAGCGAATGGAAGAAAATAATTACCGATAACCGGCAACAGCATTAAAATAAATTTTTATGATGAAAAAACACATCATCATTATTGCGCTTATGTTTTGTTTAAAAGGCGCTAACGCTTTTGCACAAACGGGCACCGCGCAGGAAAAGCCTTACGGCATATATCCTGAAGACCTTGTAAAGCCAAGGATGCGCATAATAATAGACAATGACTTCGGCGGCGACCCGGATGGGTTGTTTGAGCTGGTACATCACCTTTTATCACCGTCTGTGGATATACGGGGTATTATAGGCTCGCACTTAAGGCCGGGAGATGGCTGGGATACTTCAAAACAAACCGCAACACATGCCAAATTGAAAATTGAAGAAGTACTTGGCATTATGAATCTTGGTAAACCGTTTAATGTGTACCAGGGGTCAAATATGCCGCTGAATAACGACAGCACGGCACAGCCTTCTGAGGCCGCAAGCGCTATAGTTACGGAAGCCATGCGTAATGATACCAAGTTACCTTTGTATGTTGTATGCGGCGCAGGACTTACTGACCTGGCCAGTGCATACCTAATGGAGCCAAAAATTGCAGGCAGGCTAACGTTAATCTGGATAGGCGGACCGGAATACCCTGAACTTGCGGCCCCACTGCCTGGTGGCACTTCACTTGAATATAATTTGGCAATTGACTTAAAGGCAGGGCAAGTTATATTTAATCATTCCTCTATACCTGTTTGGCAGGTGCCGCGAAATACATACCGCCAGGTTATAATGCCCTATTCTTCGCTTATAACAAAGGTTAAAACACAGGGCAAAATAGGAGAATACCTTACCGACGCGCTTGAACGGGTAATGAAAACAGGCATAAAGTATAATTTTAATTTAGGAGAAGTTTATATAACCGGTGATAGCCCGCTGGTGTTGTTAACTGCCCTGCAATCATCGTTTGATGCAGACCCATCATCAAGTTTTTATGTATTACATACCCGGCCTGTTATTAACAGCCTTGGGCAATATGAGCCAAATTCAAAAGCAGGTAATATACGGGTATATACGCAATTGGATACGAGGCTTATACTGGAAGATTTTTATGCGAAACTTTACCTGTTTAACCAGCGAAAACAATAACGCTTTATAATAAAATATTTGCTTAGCCAACCATACCGCAGTTGAAGTGTGCGACGCAACCAAAGCACAAATGCGCACAGAGGCCCGGTACATAAGTTATAATAACATGAAAAAAACAACTGTATTAATTGCGGCCATAGTGCTGCTGTTTGTTTTGCCGGGCATGGCCCTGGCGCAGGTAAATAAGAAACTAAGAGTAGTTGTGCTGACAGATATTGAAGCCGACCCAGATGATTCGCAGTCGATGATACGTTTTCTCACCTACTGTAACCAGTGGGATGTCGAAGGGCTTATCGCCACTACTTCCATCCATCAAAAAGCGAGGGTTGCACCAGAAAGTATCTTAAAAATATTGGACGCCTATGCCAAAGTACAGCCCAACCTGTTAAAGCATGAAGCTGGCTACCCGGCTGCGGATGTATTAAAGGCAAAAGTAAAAAAAGGCCTCGCAGTGTATGGCATGGAAGGCGTTGGCGCAGGCCATGATTCAGAAGGTTCAGACTGGATAGTTAACGTTCTTAAAAAAAATGATGACCGACCCGTATGGTTTGCTGTATGGGGCGGCCCCAATACTTTAGCACAGGCGCTCTGGAAAATAAAAAACACATTGCCTGAGGCAGAGGCTGAAAAAATGTATAAGAAGGTAAGAGTTTACACAATATCAGACCAGGACGATAGTGGGCCATGGATTAGAAAAACATTTCCCTCTATATTTTTTGTTGTAACACCCGGTTACAACTACGGCAAGGCTACATGGCTGGGAATGTCGTTTGGCATGCCAGGTTCAAATACAGAAGTTGTTTCTGCCGACTGGCTAGCAAAAAACATACAGCAGGGTCATGGCCCGCTGGGTGCCGCCTACCCCGATGTGGCCTACGGTATGGAGGGCGATACGCCCAGTTTTTTAAACCTTATAAGCAATGGGCTGAACGACCCGCAAAACCCCAATTTTGGTGGCTGGGGTGGCCGTTATGAGCTTTACCTGCCGCCGTTTGAAGACTCTAACACGGGCAGGTTCCATCGTGACAACTGGCCAAAGGATGAGCCAGAAACAAGGCCTATATGGACCAATGCCGTTGATTCAGTTGTGTCTCCTATTGATAAAAACAAGTATGGCAGCAACTTTGCAACAATATGGCGTTGGCGTACGGACTTTCAGAATGATTTTGCCGCGCGTATGCAATGGGCTACAAAAAGTTATAAGGAATGTAATCACCCCCCTGTACCAATGCTCGCGCATGCTGATCACCTTACTGTAAAGTCCGGGGAGCAATTTCATTTGAGCGCAGCAGGAACGACAGACCCGGACGGTGACTCTATCAGCTACCTGTGGTTCCAGTATCCTGAAGCGGGCACGTATAAAGGGCACGTAAGCTTTGCACCCTATGCAGCCAACCTTTATGATGTACCGGTTACCGCGCCCAAAGTTGACAGCACGGTTACTATACATTTTATACTGAAGGTTACAGATAAGGGCACGCCACCCCTAACACGATATAAAAGGGTGATAGTAACTGTTGTTCCAAATTAGGCTCGTGCAACTAAAAATATTTGAGTTGGATAATGCATTAGTATCGTAAAATCACCCTCTTAATTAATCATCATTTATTATTTGGTTGCCAGTTAATAAACAACCAGTCGAGGTCATCAAAACCTCCAACAGGCATTATTTTGCCAGGCATTTTAATACAAAATAAGTTGCTTCGGTTATCACCGGCACTTAGCGGAATAATGCCCAAATATTCTTTTGTAATCTATCTGCAAAAAATATTTAGTGCAGTAATATAGTTGCATCGCCTACTTTTGGCAGCAAAAAAATGTTAATCAATAGATGGCTAGGCAGAAGTTTAATGAAAACGTGTAACCGGTTCCCGCCATTCATTGACCTGCATAAACCGTTATTATAATTACGACATGCAAAGAAATTACGTGTTAAAAAGATTTGCTGTTTTTATTTACTGTATAGCAATATCAATAGCTGTATCGGCGCAAAACAAGGTATTTTATACAGAAGATTTTTCCTCAGGAAAATTACCGGAGGGGTGGTACCTGCCAAAAGTCGGCAATTGGGACCCGCAATGGATTGTAACCAATCAGCCTTACCCCGGCTCCTATCAATACCAGCAACAGGCACCCCCAATTGCGTCATCAAGCCGCGGGTATCATTTACAGTTCGACGCCGGGTATTTTACTGACGAGGACGTAGAAAGCTGGGTAAAAGATAAGAAATGGCCAGACGGGTATATAATTTCCAGGCCAATAGATTGTTCCGGTCATCATTCTGTTATTTTAAAGTTCCAGCAAACATTCCGCTGGTGGGATTATCATATAAATGATACGGCGGGCTTATTTGTTGGCGTAAGCATTGATAGTATTCATTGGCAGGAATGGGATTTACGCCATAATATAAAAAGTGCTACGGATATGCCCACACCGCTTAGAGAAGAAATAGATATTTCAAAATGGGCGGCCAACCAGTCAAAGGTGTTTTTAAGATTTTACTGGAAAGGTATGATGGGCTGGTATTGGATGGTGGATGACATTTCTTTAAGTGAAGCATACGCAAAAGACCTGGGTATTGCAAGGCTTACTTCACAAAGTGAAAGTGGCAATATGTTTTTAACTAACGACAAGCTAACGATAAATATAAAGAACTACGGCTCGCAGGAAATCAATCAAAAAATACACATCAACGCCAGTCTTGACGGCACACCCCTCCAGCCTGTCTTGGAAGATGCTTCAACTAACCCTATGCGCACAGGTGAGGAAAGGCCGATCACGTTTTTGCATGTTAACCTCGCAGCAAAACCTTTGCACAAACTTATTTTTATAACCCATGTTGAGGGGGATGAAAACAATTCAAATGATACGCTAACACAAGTTATTAGCCAGGATAGTACATCGCTGGGCAAATTAGATACATGGAAGAAAATTGATAATGGCATTGAACTTACCAGTGGTGTTACAAAAGTAAGAGCCGTTTTTTACAAGTCAAATATTTTCAGGGTATGGCTGGCACCTGCCGGGGAATTCAGCAATCCTGCCGGTTCAGACATCGTGATCAACTATAAAAAAGACAAAATTAATCTATCGGTAAAAGAGGATGCCCTGTCCATTGCGCTTACTACAGACTCATGCAAGCTTATTATACAAAAAAATCCTGTGCTGTTTTCTTTATACAGTGCATCAGGCAAACTTATCTTCAAAGAACAACAGCCTTTAAGCTTCGGCACAAAAACAACACAATATTTAAGCCGGGGCGACAAGGAGTATTTTTATGGCTGCGGAATGCAGAACGGCTATTTCTCACACCGCGATCATATAATAAGGATAGAAAAAGGTGGTGGCTGGGATGATGGTGGCAGAGCTAATCCTGCACCGTTTTATATGAGTACAAATGGCTACGGCGCTTTGCGCAATACGTTTGATATTGGCCTGTACGATTTTACAGAAAATATGCGGTTATCGCATAATGAAAACCGTTTTGATTGCTTCTATTTTGTTGACAGTTCCCTCAAAAATATTTTAAATGATTATACGCAAATTTCCGGCCGGCCTTTTATGCCTGCACGCTGGCAGTTAAGTTTGGGCGATGCCAATTGTTACAACAAACCCGGCCGCGATAAGAAAGCGCAAACAACACCTGATGTTATATGGAAAGTGGCTGATAAATATGTTGAAAATAATATGCCCCACGGATGGATATTGCCCAACGATGGCTATGGCTGTGGTTATGTAAAATTAGACTCCACTGTAGAAGAATTGCATAAACGTGGTTTTTATACGGGTTTATGGACAGAAAATGGCGTTGATAGAATTGCAACAGAGGTTGGCACTTACGGTACGCGGTTGTGCAAGCTGGATGTTGCCTGGGTTGGCCCGGGTTATAAATATGCGTTAGATGCCTGCCGCGCTGCCTATAATGGCATTGAAGCTAATTCCAACTCACGCGGTTTTGTGTGGAGTGTGATGGGCTGGGCAGGCACGCAACGGTACAGTACGGTTTGGAGCGGCGACCAAAAAGGCAACTGGGAATATATACGCTTTCATATTCCAACGGTTATTGGTTCTGGCTTATCTGCATTTAATTGTGCAACAGGGGATGTGGATGGTATATTCGGCGGCAGCGATTCAACATACGTAAGAGACATGCAATGGAAATGTTTTACACCGGTATTTATGGTGATGAGTGGTTGGGCAAAGAAAGATAAACAGCCTTATATTTATGGAGAGCCTTATACCAGCATCAACCGCAAATATCTGCAATTAAAGATGCGTTTAACACCTTATATGTATTCTTTAATGCATGAGGCCTATACAACCGGCGTGCCTGCGGTACGGGGGTTGATACTTGAAAACCAAAACGATTCAACAACCTGGGGCACAAGCACACAATATGAATTTTTATTAGGCCAGTCTTTCTTAGTTGCGCCAGTGTGGAAACCAGGGGCAAAGCGGGACAGCATTTATTTACCGCAAGGCGCCTGGATAGATTACTGGGATGGCAGGATATATACTGGAAAACAATGGCTGAATAATTATGATGCGCCGTTGAATAAACTGCCCCTTTTTGTAAAGGCCGGCGCAATTATCCCGATGTATCCTGTGATGAATTATGATGGGGAAAAGCCGCTGGATACATTGACGCTGGATATTTATCCTTCAGGCAAAACCGCCTACCAGCTATATGAAGACGATGGGAAGACAAGAGCATATAAAGAAGGAAAATTTGCCATAACAGGTATTAGTTGCCATCAAACAGCAGCATCAACCATAATTGATATTGATGCGATAAAAGGATGTTATGCAAACATGCTGCACCAGCGCAATTATGTGCTGCAGGTGCATACAACAAAACAACCTTCATCCATTGTTATCAACAACCAGCCACTTTCGTCGTCGCAATATTATTTTACTAATGAGAAAAATGGTTTACTTGTGATTGAATGCGGTAAGTTTGGTGTAAACGAAAAAGTAAGGGTGGTCATTAAATAATTCTTCGGGTAAAACCCGGTGGCTAAATCGAGTGCTAGCTTTCGTTTCCATTTGGGTGAAATTCCGCCGTATGTATAATTGAATCATTAAAACAATTTAGGATTATATTTTTTATACAGCAAGGGCCTCACTTTAAAAGGAAACTTAACACACGTGTGCAGTCAGACGAAAAATAATATTAATGCCGCTGAACTCCAAAATGCCATTTTACATTAATATTTACGTATGTTGCCTGTTGTTTCTAAAATCTTACCAGATTATGTTGAAGAGATTTTTTATCCCGGTTATGGTAGTGGTTACTACGATGACAATGTTACAAGCCTGCAAAAAGAACGATACATCTTCCCAAAAAACAATCAATGTAACGGGGCTTTTTTCATTAACAGGAAACTGGTCAACGCTGGGTATAACGTCGCAGGCAGCGTTAGAGCTGGCAGCCGGTGACATCAACACTTACCTTGCCGGCAAAAATGCAAACTTCAGGTTAGCGGTGTCAATTTCTGACACGAAGCTTGAAACCGACCTCGCCAAAACGCTTTTTATTAAAGCCAAAAACGATAAAGTAAGTTTCGTTATAGGGCCGCAATCCAGTGCTGAACTGGCTGCCATAAAGCCTATCAGCGATACCACAAAAATTATCGTGGTAAGTCAAAGCAGTACGGCAGGCAGCCTTGCTATTGCTAACGATAATATTTTCCGCTTCTGCCCGCCTGATAAGATTGAAGGGGCAGCAATGGCTGCAACTATTGCCAAAAAAGGCTTCTTGGGGTTGGTTACCGCAGCCCGCGATGACGCCGGAAACAAAGGCCTGCAAACATCTACCGGGGCTGCTTTTATTGCTAAAGGCGGCGAAGTGGCTGCCATCACACCTTATTCCACTTCTTTAACCGATTATACAAGTGTTGTCGCGTCTATAAAAGCCCAGGTTAATACGTTAATTGCAGCCCATGGGGCAGATAAAGTGGGTGTTTATATTGCATCGTTCGACGAAGGCACAGAAATTTTTAAGCTTGCAGCAGCCGACCCGGTGTTAAGCAGTGTAAAATGGTTTGGAGGTGATGGCGCTGTTTTAAGTAATGCCTTTATAAGCGATGCTGCTGTAGCAGACTTTGTAATTAAAACGGGATTTTTTGCCCCTTCATTCGGATTGCCTGCAGCAACACAAGCACAGTGGCAGCCAGTGGCAGACCGCATAAAAACCAAGACTGGCACTGACCCTGATGCATTTGCGCTGGCGGCTTACGATGCTATGTGGACAATAGCGTACACCCTTGAAGCAAGCGGTGGCAGTACAGATGACTTTGATAAACTAAAAACGCTTTTTGTTGAAGAGGCGAACTCTTACAGCGGCATTATTGGCGCTGACGCCCTTGATGCCGCAGGAGACAGGGCTAACGGTACCTATGATTATTTTAGTATTGTTAAAGATGGTAATACCTATACATGGAAGTTAGTAGGAAAATCCGACGATTAGTATAATGAATCTTACATTCCCCGGTATTTATTTACTTTCCGTTGCACCGGTGAGCTTATATATTTTGCCGTCTGCTTTAGTCAGAATATATAATTCGCCTTCCATGTCCCGTCCAAAATGAAGGTCTACCCTGCCGCTTCCGCATATTTCTTTCAACGTAACGGGCTTATTGCCCAGGGTAATTTTCCATTCTTTTATTGTTGCCAGCTTTCCCTGCTTCATGTCGGCAATATTCGTATAAAACAACCTGCCGGTGGGAATGTCACCAAATAAAAATTTACCTTTTAAAGCGGGTATTGTGTTACCCCAATATTCATAACCGCCGCAAATAGCATTGCCTTCATCATGGTCATATTCAGCCACAGGATAAGTGATATGATAAATGCTGTCGTTGGCAGGAAGCGGGTAAACACTGCCCACGTTGCCATTTATACCGGCCGAAACAAAATGCCCTTCGCGTATCGGCCAGCCGTAATCATTCCCGGGCTTTACCAGGTTAACTGATTCAATACTTGCCTGCCCGATATTAAACACAAGCATATCCCCCTGCTTGTTCCAGGTAATCCTTTCCGGGTTTCTAAAACCGTAAGCGTATATTTCCTTTACCGTCTTGGAATTGCTATTTTGGACAAAAGGGTTACCGGCAGGTATCCCGTACCGGCCGTTTGCGCTGTTATGGCCCATAGGGTCTATCCGTAAAACGGTGCCCCATATTTTTTCCTTACTGTGCGCCAGGAATCCGTGTCCTTCTTCCACGCATCCGCCATCCCCCATGCCGATGTATAACAAGCCATAGTCTTTATCACCAGGTTTTGCCAGCGGGTTAAAGGTGATTTCCTGCATACCATGGATGCCGGTGACAACATTTATCCTGAGCACTTCCCTGCTTGTGCCGGTAAAGGTGTCAGCGTTAGGATCGTTTGTTTTCCATTCTGTAAGCACCCATTGCATGGCTACTTTAATGGTATCAGCATAGTTAAAGTCTGCCCTGGTTGAACCGCGGGCCTCTGAATGGCTGGTATAAAAAATTCCGTTGGTTGCAAAATCCGGATGAAATGCAAAGCTGCCAAGCCCGGTAGCAAGCCCGGGTTGATTTATGAATTTTGGCCTTAACTTGGCTATATCTAAATAAACCATGGGCTTGTTTCCCTTCATCTTATATAACTTTCCCTGCAGGTCGTTAACAAATAAAGTGCCCGTAACAGGCTGAAACCCGAGTTTGGTAATTCTCGCTAACGGAGGTTTACTGGCTGTTGGCGGAAATTGTGCAACAGGCTGAATATTAACAGTAAGCCCGGAAACCGCGATAGGCATGGGGTAGGGATTGGCCAGCGCCCCATCGTCTTTTTTGCTTGTTTGGCCTGTTGCCTTGTGAGAGTTAATGAATGCGATAACAGCGTTTAGCTGGTCATCTCCCAGGGTATCAAAGGAAGGCATCACCGCCTTTTTGTAAGCCGTAAACAATTCGTTAGCATACTTGTCACCTGATGCTATTACCTCCTCTGAGTTTTTTATAAACCGCATTAACCATTCCTTCGATACTACATCCGTCACCCCGCTTAGTTGCGGCCCAATTCCATTTTGCCTGAAATTGTGGCAACCGCTGCAGTTTTGATGAAAAATCTCGGCGCCGGCGGTTATGGCAGCCGAATCTGTACTAATACCATTCTTATCAGCCTGTTCGCCCGTATGACAACTGCTTGAGGAAACAATAAGTGTTAAAGCAGTAAGAGCAATAATAAAATTTCTTGTCAGCATGGTTTAATGGAGGTTTGCAGCCTCAATAGTAGTAAATATTAACGAATATTCGCATAGCTTCCAACCCGGCGAAGATGTAAAGCAGGTATTTACCGGCCAAGTTTCTTATCCTTTATATTTTGATAATACCCTTCCTTCGCATTAGCTATCTTTATTATATGAAGTTGTTAATAACATTTTTGCTGCTGCCATTGACATGTATTGCACAAGTAAAATGGCCACCTGTAACACAGGAAAATAAACCATGGACACGCTGGTGGTGGCAGGGCAGCGCTGTTACAAAAGCCGGCCTTGATTATAACCTGCAACAATATGCGGAAGCAGGCTTGGGTGGCGTTGAAATAACGCCCATTTATGGGGTAAAAGGGTATGAAGACAGCTTTATAACCTTCCTGTCGCCGCGTTGGATGAACCTTTTTGATTACACCTTACAGCAGGCAAAAAGCCTTGGGTTAGGAGTTGACCTTGCAAATGCTACCGGCTGGCCGTTTGGCGGCCCCTGGGTTAGTGACAGCGATGCAAGCAAAACAATGTATTATAAAACATATTTACTGCAGGCCGGTCAGCAGTTAAACGAGCCTGTGCTTTACTACCAGCATTCATTGGTGCGTACAGCAAACAACAGGCAGGTTAATGCGGATACCGTGTTGCAGCCGCTGTACACCAACAAAAACCTGCAGCAGTTAGCGCTCGATCAAATTCAATTCGCAGGCAATTTGCCGTTACAGTTCCTGGCTGCATATCCCGCTGCGGGCGGAACAATGCTTGACCTCACAAATAAAGTAGATGCGAAGGGCATACTTCACTGGACTGCGCCGCAGGGTTCCTGGCGGCTTTATGCGCTGTTCCCGGGGTTGCATGGCAAAATGGTTGAAAGGGCTGCACCCGGTGGTGAAGGGTATGCCATTGACCACTTTTCTGCACCAGCAGTAAATAATTATTTACATCATTTCGACAGGGCGTTTAAAGGGAATAATGTTAGTTACCTGCGGGCTTTTTTTAACGACAGCTACGAGGTAGATGATGCCCGCGGCCAGGCCAACTGGACACCACAATTGTTTGAGGAATTTAAAAAGAGAAAAGGTTACGACCTAAAAGAATATTTGCCTGCGCTTTTAAACGAAACTGTGACAGATACCGGCAGCAGGGTACTGTATGATTACCGTAGTGTAATAGATGATATGCTGCTGGAAAACTTTACAAAACAGTGGAAACAATGGGCGTTCCGCAAGAACATGATGGTACGCAATCAATCCCACGGTTCACCCGCCAACACGCTTGACCTTTACAGCGCAGTGGATATACCGGAAACAGAAGGTACAGACATACTACGGTTTAAATTTGCCACATCAGCAGCAAATGTTACCGGTAAAAAACTCGTTTCTTCTGAATCCGCAACCTGGTTAAATGAACATTTTCTTTCGTCGCTCGGCGATGTAAAACAGGCTTTGGACAAGTATTTTTTAGGCGGTGTAAACCATATTTTCTACCATGGCACAGCTTATTCACCACCCGGTGCGCCGTGGCCCGGCTGGCTGTTTTATGCTGCGGTTCATTTTCAGCCAACAAACCCGCAATGGCAACATTTTCACGCGCTAAACGCCTATGTGGCAAGGGTTCAATCCTTCCTGCAAAGTGCACACCCGGATAATGATATATTGTTATACTACCCCATTGTTGACCGTTATACACAAAAAGGCAATGCTTTATTACAGCATTTTGACGGTATGGAAAACAATTTTGAAGGAACTGATTTTGAATACCTGTCAAAAATGTTACTGCAAAAAGGCTACACTTTCGATTTTTTTTCTGACCGGCAATTACAGCTATTCACTGTTACTAAAAATCATATTATAACAGGTGGCAACACTTATAATACAATACTGCTGCCTGCCAACAAATACATACCGGCCAAGAGTTTTGAGAAACTGCTGCAACTTGCTGCGGAAGGCGTTTCCATACTTTTTTACAAACAGCTACCCGCTAATGTGCCCGGCCTTTATAATCTTAATGAAAGAAGAAAGCGTTTCAAAAATTTGTTCAGCCAGTTACATTTTTCGCAGGACAAAGCATTGAAAAGCGTTCAAAAGACTATTGTTGGGAAAGGAGCTTTTTATTATAGCGACAATTTTGAAGACCTCTTGTCCATAACAACAGTAAGGAAAGAAAGCATGGTTGACAGCGGCCTGCAATTTTACCGCAAAAAGAATGGAATGGGTTCATTATATTTTATAGCAAACACGAGCGATAAGCAATATGAGGGATGGGCAACAATTAATACAATAGCAGCAGACTTTGCACTCTTTAGCCCTATGACGGCGACAGCAGGCAAAGCCAGGTGGAAAACACACCCGGCTTCTCAAAAAAGCGATGTTTTTCTGCAACTGCAGCCACATGAATCTGTTATACTGCAGGCATATAACAGCAAACAGCCAGGCGAAATATATCCCTACAGGCAAGCTGCCGGCACACCAATAGCAATAACAGGTAAGTGGGCCCTTAAGTTTATTAGCGGAGGGCCTGCGCTTCCGCATGATACAACTATTGACGCCCTGGATTACTGGACAAATTTTGCAGGAGATGACGTTAAAAATTTCTCGGGAACAGCCCAATACGGTATAACATTTCCCATGCCGGCAAGTAATGCCGGAAGCTGGCTGCTTAATTTAGGCGCTGTACATGAAACCGCAGAAGTTTTTTTGAATGGCAGGAGCATTGCTACACTTACTGGCCCAATATACAGAGTTGTTATTGAAAGAAAAGATTTACTTGCTGGCAACAGGCTTGATATTGTTGTTGCAAACCTAATGGCCAACCGCATAAGCTACATGGACAGGCTTGGATTACCGTGGAAAATATTTTATAACATCAACATGCCTGCCCGTAAAAAAGAAAACAGGAAAAACGACTTATTTGATGCTTCAGAATGGAAGCCTATGCCATCAGGGTTGGCAGGCCCGTTAACACTTACGCCGTTAGAAGAGATAAAGTAACACCCGGTAATTCAAAAAAGCTGTCCATCAACGTTTAGCATGCTCTTTCAAAAAAAAGTTGCAGTATAATGATATATATTCGCAATCATGACTAACGCTGCTACCAAACGAAACTTCGGGCTTGACCTTTTGCGTGTTATTGCCTGTTACATGGTTGTTCAAATACATACTGGTGAATTTTACTACATAGGCCCGCAGGGTGAAGTATTACACACGGCAAACGCGCAATGGGTGGGTTGGCTTAACTCGCTTTTCCGTTCGTGCGTACCATTGTTTGTAATGATTTCAGGTTTCTTTCTTTTCCCCATCAGCGATACACGGCAGTTTTTCAAAAAAAGGTTAACAAGGGTTGCCATCCCTTTCATTATCTGGTGCGCATTATATGCCGTTTACTTTTATTTAACAGGCCAGTCAACATTTACTGAAGCATTGAAGAATATACTGAAGATTCCGGTAAATTTTGGCACTGAAATTGGCCACCTGTGGTTTGTATATATGCTTATAGGCATATATCTTTTTGCACCGTTAATATCCCAATGGGTGCAAACGGCCAGCCGCGCTAATATGCAGCTATACCTGGTTTTATGGGGTATTGCCTTATCAGTGCCTTATATACATCTTATATTTCCTGAAATATTGGGTGAATGTTACTGGAACCATACACCGCTGTTATACTACTTTTCCGGCTTTTTGGGGTATGTTATTCTTGCCAATTACATAAAGCGCTTTTATATGCAACCGGCGGCATGGAATTATACAGCAGGCATATTACTTATTATAGCAGGGTATGCAATTACCGCGTACGGCTTTTTACACAGGCTGCCCACAGAAAATGTTGTTATGAATGTTGAAGTTACCTGGGGTTTCGAAAGTATAAATGTTGCCATGATAACAGCCGGTATTTTTATTATGGTTAAAAATATTCATACCAGCAGTTCAACCGGTGTCACAAAATTTATCACAGATATTTCGGCAAAAAGTTATGGCATGTACCTGGCGCACATTATGCTGCTCAGAACAATATTTCCCTTTATTGATCCGCATTTTGCATCAGCCGCTATAAAGGTTCCGCTTATTGCTGTTACAACATTTTTCAGTACCTACCTTGTTATTAAGTGCCTGTCGTATTTACCGAAAAGTAAATTGTTTATTGGCTAAACTAACTTCTCTTTGCTGCAGCCTTTTCACGGTTAATACAAAGTTGTATTTGTAACAACACCAACTTTATTAAGCATGTATACACGAGTAAAGCTTTTTGCAGCGGTATTATTTACTTTATCGGTATTGCCGGCATTTAATAAGCCAAAGCATGTTGTAAACAAACAAGCTGAAATATCCACAGTAATTGCAAAGAGGGCTGTTGATTTTCTTAATAGCATTGGAGCAAACTCAGCCATATCAACACGTAGTGAAACGCTGGAAAAAACAACACAGGCAATCAATTATACCGGGATAAGGTGGTTACGTACAGGTTACGAAGGTGACATACCCGTACAAGACCTGGTTACACTGCATAACAACTGCGGGGTAAAATTCAGCTACGGTTTATTAAGCGGTGGCACTGATATACCACGGTTGCTTGCAGGCGGCCGGCAACTTGCAGCAAGTAATTGCCTGCTGGCTTTTGAAGGGCCAAATGAACCTAATAACTGGGGTATAACTTATAAGGGAGAAAGCGGCGGAAAAAATGTTTCCTGGCTACCGGTGGCAAGGCTTCAACATGACCTGTATACATCTGTTAAGGCTGATGATATTTTAAAAAGTTATCCTGTTTTCAGTCTTAGCGAGAACGGGGCGGAAACAGACAATGCAGGGCTGCAATACCTCGCCATCCCCGGTAATGCTCATTGCCTGATGCCCGCTGGTACACGCTTTGCAGATTATGCCAACTGTCATAATTATATTACACATCCCTCCTGGAAAGGTTTGCACGATAACCAAACGTGGATAGCTGCATCCCCCGGCGCCGACACAAGGGTTGACGGCCTGTATGGTAATTATGGCAAAACATGGGGTAAAAAGTTTGCGGGATATTCCGATAATGCTTTGCAAAATTTACCCCGCGTTACAACTGAGACAGGATTAACAATTGGTGACGGTGTAACGGAAGAGGAACATGCCAGGCTGCTGGTTAATATGTACCTGGCCCAGTTTGCACGTGGCTGGAGTTATACGGCTGTTTACCTGCTGCGCGACAGGAGCGATGAACAGGGCAACCAGCAGTTTGGGTTTTATACAAAAGACTACAAAGCACGTAAGGCTGCGGTGTACCTGCATAATCTTACAACTATCCTCGCTGATAATGCGGCCATTAAAAACGCAGGCTCTTTACAATATGCTATTCCGGCGCAACCTTCCACCGTGCACGACCTGCTGTTACAGAAAAGCAATGGCAGTTATGCGTTAATAGTTTGGGGTGAGCGGTTAAATGGCAGCGACGACGTACAAATTAAGTTTGGTAATAATCAAGACCAAATAAATGTGTACGATATTACAAAAGGCGTTACGCCTGTTCAGCAATTGCATAATGCCAGGCAGGTTACCCTGGTAATAACGAATAGCGCATATATCATCGAAATAAAATAGCAAGACGGTTGCATAGTGTTTATTATTACCTGCTTTACACCGTTTTGCAGCGCATACGCCTAATAAGCATATATAAAATTGCCTGCATAAACATATACGTTTATATTAGCCATTCAATTTACAAACAGTACTGTCGCTTTTCTTTCATAACAAAGCTGTCATATATGAAAAACGGTTTGGGCCTTGTTGCTGCTATATTTTTTGCTCATATAATTGCTGCCTCTCAAAACACAGTTAGCAATTTTGACAGCCCTTCGCACGGCACATCCTTTTACCAGGAAAAATTAACCGATTCAGAAGCCATGTATTTTGTTAACGGTGAATTTACCATTGCCAGCGATGGAAGCGCAGATGTTTCGGATGCTTTACAGCAAAGTATAAACAACCTCAAAACAACCCACAATTTCGGTATCCTGTTTATTCCCGAAGGAAAGTATCTCATCACCAAAACTATATACATACCGCAGGGCATACGGCTGATAGGTTACGGCCACAAGCGCCCGGTAATAATACTCGGTAAAAATTCACCTGGCTTTCAGCAGGCAGACAGTACAGATAAAGGACAGGCCAAATATATGTTTTGGTTTACCAGTAGTATACCCCAACCGGGCAAGCCCGTAAACGATGCCGGCGCCGGCACTTTTTACAGCGCCCTCAGCAATGTGAATCTTGCTATAGAAGACGGCAACCCTTTTGCCGTAGCGCTGCGCACGCATTACGCGCAGCACAGTTTTATAGCTCATGTTGATATTAATACCGGCAACGGTAAAGCAGGGATGTTTGATGTAGGCAACGAGATGGAAGACGTGCGCTTTTTTGGTGGCGATTATGGTATTTACACCACCAAGCCATCTCCCGGCTGGCAGTTTATGATGATTGACACCTATTTTGAAGGGCAACGTTTGGCAGCCATACGCAGCCGTGAAGCAGGCCTTACCATTGTGCGGATGCAGGTAAAAAATACGCCTGCTGTTATTGATGTGATGCCCAACTTTCATGAAGAGCTTTTTATGGAGGATTGCAGGTTTGAAAATATAAGCGGCCCGGCTATAACCATAAGTGTTGAGAACAACGCAAGCAACCAATTAAGCCTGCGCAATATTGCCTGCAGTAATGTACCCGTTTTTGTAAAATACAGGCAAAGCGGAAAGCAGGCCAATGCGCCTGCTGCCATATACAGGGTGATAAACTATATGCATGGTTTGCAAATGGACAGCCTGCATGCGGAGCCCGCGATTAACACCATACAGCAAATGCAGCCGTTAACAGCGATGCCTGCTGCTGCAGAAAAGGATATACCGGCGTTGCCGCCAATCAATACATGGGTAAACCTGAAAACACTTGGCGCTAAAGGTGATGGAGTAACGGATGACACTAAAGTTATACAGGATGCCATCAATAAATATGATAATATTTACGTACCGCAGGGCTGGTACCGCGTAACTGAAACAATCAGGCTAAAAGCGCACACTATGTTGCTGGGCCTCACCCCCATTGGAACACAATTTTTGCTTGATGACAATACGGAGGCTTTTGGAAGTTTTGGCGACCCTGAACCTTTGCTTGAAACAAGCACAGGCGGCGTTAATATTGTTAGCGGCATTGGCCTTAGTACCGGCGCTGATAACCCAAGGGCTTTAGCCTGTAAATGGATGGCAGGGCGGGGCTCATACATGAATGATGTAAAATTTATCGGTGGTCATGGCAGTATGAACCGAATATGGAACAATACCGCCGATTCAGCAAGGGATTTACGGGCATATAAATTCGGCAATGCTGCCGACCCGGCATGGGATACCCAATACTGGAGCCTGTGGATAACCAATAACGGCACAGGCACTTTTACGGATATATGGACAGCCAATACGTATGCTTCTGCCGGTACGTATGTAAGTAACACAAATGTACCGGGCCGTATTTATGCCATGTCGGTAGAGCATCATGTGCGCAACGAAGTAAGGTTTAACAACGTTGCCAACTGGAAGGTGTATGCCCTGCAATTGGAGGAAGAAAGCCGCGAAGGCACGGAATGCCAGCCGCTTGAATTAGAGAACTGCCATAACATGGTATTTGCCAACCTCTATATGTTCAGGGTTATACGCATTATAAAGCCATACCCGTATTCAATAAGAAATTGGAGTTCTTCAAATATCGAATTTTTAAATGTGCACAATTACAGCCAGATAAAATATACCACCACCAACCCGCTGTATGATGTAAATACAAATACAACCGTACGTCCATGGGAATTCAACCGCCTGTATATACATAACCCGTTACACGGCATGCAAAACGCCCTAACCAATAGTGATGGCGCAAGGCAACTGGCTACAGGTTTTGAATTTGCCGAAGGGGCATGCCGGGACAGCAAAGGCAATATTTATTTTTGTGACAGCAGGTTGAGGCGTATTTATAAATGGGACATAGTGTCTAAAAGCCTTAGCCTGCTGGCTGATTACCATTGGGAACCCCTATCCCTTGCCTGCGATACAAAAGATAACCTGCTGGTAGTTTTTAAATATGTACCTAAAAAGGGCTATTTAAAAGATGGCAAGCCGGAAGTGTTTGTTAACCCGCCGGATGCTTCGGGCACCTCTTTCAGCGGCTGGGGAAATTCAGGGTTCGCTACCTGGGTTTACTCCATCAACCCGGCAAACCCTGATGAAACTATCCAGTTGCTGTCAACAAAAGCCATGGGGAACATTCAGCATGTGGCTAAAGCGCTTTACCCGGCCCACCGCTGGCGGGATGGACATGATTTTAATACGGTAACAGTTAACCAGCCCGAAGAATGTTTTGCAGCGCCGGACGGCGTAACAATTATACCTGTAGTGTACGACCTTGCCCGCGCCGCCTGCCTGTCAGAAGGTTCCCCGGGTAAACCCATGTATGTAACGAATGAATATGAGAAAACGACCGTACGGGTAGATGTAGCTAACGATGGCCTGGTGAGTAATCTTGCGCCTTTTGCCGAAAAGGGAGAATTCAGCAGCGCCGTTGATGATAAGGGGAATGTTTACATTGCTGACGGGCAGGTATATGTTTTTGATAAAACAGGACGGCAAGTAAAAGTAATACACGTGCCTGAACGGCCTGCTACAATAGTTTTAGGAAAAGACGGAAGAAGCCTTTACATCACCAGTAATAACTCGCTATACCGCATGCCGATTGACAAATAAGTCTATTTTCAAGCGCGGTACTACCCCCTTTTTTATTTCGCCCCGCTACACAAAAGCTGGCGTAACGGGTACCTGTTTCTGTAAAATAATACGATTTTGCGTTTCCGAACAGGTAAATTTTAAATTCACCAATTCTGAAAGTAGTCACAGGGAGCCATTAGGCCGAAAAAGCGATGCCTGAAGTCTTCGCCATCAAATTTGTTTGTAAATCAATAGTTTATAAAAAAAGGAAGGCATTATTTGTTAAAAAAATGTTTACAAATGAATACCTAATCGTAATCATAAGGCTACCGTCAATTCCAAAAGCTCCTGATAATTTTGGTTTATCCTTATCAAATAAGTCATAAACCAAATGATTGCTATATGAAGAGTAAAAAACTCCGGATGGGAATTATCTTCCCGATATTGCTTGTTCTTTTCGCTCCGTTAAGCCTTTTGGCGCAGAACAAAAAAGTTTCGGGCAAAGTTCTTTCCCAGGCCAATACCCCACTTTCCAGCGTCAGCATCCAAGTAAAAGGCACTAATATGGGTACAACCTCAGATGTTGACGGAAATTTCACTATTTCAGTACCCGGTAACAGTTCGGTCCTTATTTTTTCTTCTGTAGGCTACCTGACCCAGGAAGTCACAGTTGGCGACCAGCTTGTGATGGAAGTTAAATTGACTGAATCTGCTGACCGGCTGGCCGATGTAGTTGTGGTTGGTTATGGTACGCAGAAGAAGAGAGAAGTTACCAGCGCAGTTGCCACAGTAAATGCTGACCAATTTAATAAAGGTAATATTAATGACGTGGCCCAGTTGCTGCAGGGCAAAGTTGCAGGCTTATCAATCAGCCGGGCGGGCGGCAACCCCAACGGAGGCTTTGATATTCGTTTGAGGGGACTTTCTACCCTCGGGGCGAATACTTCCCCCCTTGTGGTGCTCGATGGCCAGGTGGGCGCGGACCTCAATACGGTAGACCCCAATGATATAGCAAGCATTTCCGTATTAAAAGACGGTTCTTCAGCAGCTATATACGGTACACGTGGTTCGGCAGGGGTAATCATCATTACAACGAAAAAGGGAGCACCGAATACATCGCAGGTTAATTACAGCGGTACGGTAACCGCCGAAGATGGAGCGCGTTATACCAAGCATATGGACGCGTCGCAATTTCGGGCATTAATAAAACAAACCGGTATTGGCACTGATTACGGCTCAACTACGGATTGGTATGCCGAAATTACCCGCACCGGGATTTCTCATACCCACAACCTTTCTTTTTCAGGCGGTTCCTCCAAAACAACCTATAACGCATCATTAACTTACAGAAATACAGAAGGCATAGCCATCAACACCGGCTATGAACAATACAATGGCAGGGTTGCGCTCACCCACAAAGCCCTGAATGATAAACTGGTGTTCAACCTTGAATTAAGCGCAGTGCGCAAAAAGTCAAATTTTGGGTTTGATAATGCCTTTGAATATGCAGTTATATATAACCCAACATCGCCGGTACACAGCAAAGACCCCTTATATGATTTGGCCGGCGGCGGATATTTTGAAGTAAACTCTACTGAATATTCAAACCCGGTGGCAGTGCTTGAACAGAACACCAACCAGGGAGACCTTAAAAGATACAATTTCTCTATTTCGGGCGAATATGAATTAATAAGAGGGTTGAAATTTTTAACCAGGTATGCTCAGCAAACATCAAGCAATTACCAGCAGCAGTACACACCCAGTAATGCGTTTATTGACCGTGGCTTTTTTAACGGTTATACAGGTATAGGCCGCCATGGTTATTCTTATAAACAGGATGATGAATCTGTTACACAGTTGTATGAAAATACCCTATCATACCAAAGAAAATTTAATAATCTCGACTTTACGGCAATAGCCGGTTATTCATACCAGGATTTCCATTACGAAGGCTATGCTTTAGGGGGCGGTAATTTTATAACAGATCTTTCCGGGCAAGACTTCTCTACAGCGCAGGACTTTACTAACGCGCTTGGTTACGAAAGCAGTTATAAAAACGGCAGCAGGCTAATAGCATTTTTTGGCCGGGTAAACCTTAACTATAAAAACCTTGCATTTTTACAGGCGATATTAAGAAGAGAAGGCTCAACCGAATTTGGTGCTAATAATCACTGGGGTTATTTCCCATCAGTAAGCGCAGGTGTTGACCTTAACAGGATAATTAATATACCAAGTTTCAGCTCATTAAAACTTAGAGGAAGTTATGGTATAACAGGTTCTCTGCCTCCCGGCCCTTACCTGTCTTTAAACACCTACCAGGGCAGCGGCAACTATTTAATCAACGGCAACTGGATACAAACCTATGCTCCCAAGATTAACCAAAACCCCGACCTGAAATGGGAAAGAAAAGGAGAGTTTGATTTGGGGGTTGATTTTGTTGGCTTTGACACCAGGTTAACCGGCACTATTGATTATTATACCCGTTTAACAAAAGACCTTATTTACCTTGCAAACGTTCCTGCTCCGCCGGCCCTTGTTTCAACCACTTATTTAAATGTTGGCGATTTGAAAAGTAATGGTGTTGAAATTGCTTTGGGATATGACGTTATTCGCAAAAAAGACCTGACATGGAACACGGGCATAAATTTCTCCACTTTCCATATTAAGCTGCAGTCTTTAGATCCGCAGGTGGGCACATACATTGGTCAAACTAATCTCGGTTCACCTGGCCAGGAAGCAACCCAAATTACACGCACCGCAAAGGGTGATGACATTGGTAATTTTTATAATGCTGTTTTTGTAGGATATGATAAAGACGGGCACTTTCTTTTTGATGATGGCACCGGCAAAGGCGTAATAGCTGCAGATGAAATAAAAGATCCTAACTACAAAAGAATTATCGGTAACGGGTTACCTAAGTTTGAAGCCGGTTGGACAAACACGTTTACTTATAAAAACTGGGATTTAAATATATTCCTTCGCGGCTCTTTTGGGCATGATATCATCAATACATTCAGGGCTTTTTATGAAAACCCCAACGTAATATCAAATTACAATGCTGTTTACACCAAATATTTTAACCCCAGCCTGAAGGATAATCAAATTTTCAGCAGTCTTTATGTTGAGAAAGGAGATTTTGTTAAGCTGGATAATGCCACACTGGGATATACATTCAACATCAACAAAGCAAATAAAGCAGGCATCAGGAGCATCAAAGCTTTCCTGTCCGGCCACAATCTTTTCACCATAACCGGGTATACAGGGGCTGACCCTGAAGTAAGGTATAATGACGGGGGCAACATTCTTGCTCCTGGTATAGACAGGAGGGCAACATGGGTGCTAACACGTTCTGTTACCCTTGGTGTAAACATTGGCTTCTAACACATTAAATTTTATTCATCTAATAGTTTTATAGTATGAAAAATAAATCATTAACAAAAATATTGTTGGCCGGGTTACTTATTACGGGTGCATCATGTACAAAGCTGGACGAGAATCAATATTTGTATGACAGGGTTACCGGTGATCAATTTGGTACTACCAACCTTGAGCTTAGTTCACTTGTCGGCGCCGCTTATTCAAATCTTGCAGGCATTGGTGGCAATAACCATTACATTCCATTGAACGAGGTTACTACAGATGAAATGGTAGTGCCTACACGTGGCGCAGACTGGGGTGATGGCGGCCACTGGGTACGCTTAAAAACGCATACGTATAACTCAACCGACCCGACACCGGGCAATGGATGGAGCTTTTGTTACACAGGTGTTTCCACCTGTAACCGCCTTATTGCAACGCTGGCGTCGCTTAATTCAGACCAGGCAAAAGCGTATATAGCAGAATTAAAAGTATTGCGTGCAGTGTATTATTATTGGTTGCTTGACTGGTACGGCAATGTACCTTTGAGTATTGATTACGCTGATACCAAACCACCAACCAACGCTACCCGGCAGGAGGTATATGATTTTATTGAGAAAGAATTAACAGAGAACGCTCCGTTGCTGCCCAAAACCGGCCCCAACGATGCATCAACCTACGGCCGTGTTAACTATTATACAGCGTATGCATGCCTTGCCAAACTTTACCTGAACGCCAAAGTTTATACAGGCACTGCACATTACGATAAAGCCATTGCAGCTTGTGATGAAATTATCAATTCAGGCAAGTACTCGTTGGCGGCAAACTACGTTGACAATTTTGTGCCAAACAACCAGGCTTCTCCTGAATTTATTTTTGCCATACCATTCGACCACGTACACTTTGGCGGATTCAACATGGGTATGATGACCCTGAGTTATCTTAACCAGGGTACCTATAATATCAATGCCCAGCCATGGAATGGTTTTGCTACCGTATCTGAATTTTACAACTCTTATATTGACCCGGCTCAAAACCCCGGCCCCCAGGGTACGGTAGTAGGGCTTGACCCCAAAGGCACACCTATAACAGGCACAATTGACAAAAGGGCACAGGCAAACTTTATTGTTGGCCCACAGTATGATTCAAAAGGAAACCGGTTACTGGATGGAGGCGCTGATGCAACTGACCCGGATGGCCCTCCGCTAACATTTACGCCTTATATCAATCAGCTTGAGCCGCAAGCCTGGCGCCAATCCGGGGCGAGAATAGGTAAATGGCAGTTTTACAGCGGCATGACTTCTAACCTTGACAACGATTTTGCGATTTTTAGGTATGCAGACATATTATTAACAAAGGCCGAAGCAGTAGCCAGGCAGAATAATAATTGGTCAGATCCTGTAACAATGGCAATCATTAACCAGATTCGTGTTCAGCATGGTGGTGTAAGCCCATTGCCAAGCCTTGATGCAAAATCATTCCTTGCAGAACGCAGCCGTGAAATGTTTGGTGAAGCATGGAAAAGACAGGATATGATACGGTTTGGCACTTATAATGATGCATACCTGTTTCATAATGCTGACCCCGCTGACCAGTTAGGGCCGAATGGAATTAATCATCTGAATATTTTCCCCATACCAAATACGCAGATTGATGCCAACCATAATCTCAAACAAAACCCAGGTTATCAATAAGCGCAAGCAGTTTTAGTCATAGATAACAGACAAGCAGTTATCTCAATCAATCCTTGTCTAAGGAATGCAGGCGAACGAGTTCGCCTGTTTTCCTTAATTGAAGCCTGTAACTGCTAAAATATTGAATGATCATATTTTTAAAAAGGAGTTGTATAAACTGTATCTTTCATAAAAGTCCCGGTTATTACCATTAAGGTTTTTTGGCTTAACTGCTTATCACGGTGTTATGATTAAATTATTTTGCACGGCTATATTGGCATTTTTTGTTACCGGCTTTTATGGTTGCACCAATAGCGGCAATACAGGTAGTTTGTTCACGCTTCTCCCCTCCTCTCAAACGGGTATTGATTTTGCAAATAATATTTCATACACAGAAGAATTTAATCCCTACACTTTCCGCAATTTTTACAATGGGGGTGGTGTGGCCGTTGGCGATATAAATAATGATGGGCTGCCTGATATTTTTTTTTGCAGTAACCAGCATTCAAATAAGCTCTATTTAAACAAAGGCAATTTTGTATTTGAAGACATTACCCGTAAGGCAGGCATTGGCTCAGACAGCGTATGGAGTACGGGGGTAACTATGGCAGATGTTAACGGGGATGGCCTGCTGGATATTTACGTTTGCAAGTCAGGCAATTTAGGAGGAAGGGAACGGAGCAATGCACTGTATATTAATAACGGCAACCTGACATTTACCGACGAGGCAAAAAAATATGGACTTGACAATCGGGGTCTTTCAACGCATGCTGTTTTTTTCGATTACGATCTTGATGGTGATTTGGACTGTTACCTGCTGAATAATTCCATCCGCTCTGTTGGTAATTATGAGGTGATGAAAGATGAACGTACAGTGATGGATTCTTTGGGCGGTAATAAACTTTACCGGAATGACGATGGCCACTTTGTTGACGTAACGCAGAAGGCAGGTATTTACAGCAGTATAATAGGGTTTGGCTTAGGCGTAACCATAGCAGACATTAATAATGATGGTTGGCCTGATATGTATGTTTCTAATGATTTTTTCGAGCGCGATTATCTGTATATAAATAAACATGACGGCACATTTGAAGAATGTCTTGAAAGATACATGAACGAAATAAGCATGAGCTCCATGGGAGCTGATATTGCTGATATAAACAATGACGGCAACCCCGAGATATTTGTTACAGATATGCTGCCGGAAGATAACGCCCGTATTAAAACAAAAACAACATTCGATGATTGGAATAAATATAAGATGGATGTTAAGCAAGGATATTACAGGCAATTTACACGAAATGTATTGCAGCTAAACAGGGGTATTGTTAATGTAGCCCGCGACAGCAGCAGTGCACATCCCTATTTTAGTGAAATAAGCCGTTATGCCGGGGTATCAGCAACAGACTGGAGCTGGGGTGCATTGATAACAGACCTTGATAACGATGGCCATAAAGACATTTTTGTAGCCAATGGCATAAATAAAGATATTACCGACCAGGATTATTTTCAGTACACAGCCAGCCGTGATGTGATAAGACATAAAATACTGGATGGGCAAAAAAATGTTATGACACAACTGATTGATTTAATCCCCTCGCATGCGATAGCTAATTATGCATTCAGCAATAATGGTAATTTAACCTTTACCAATAAAGCAAAAGAGTGGGGTTTGGCCCAGCCTGGCTTCAGCAATGGCGCTGCCTATGCAGACCTGGAT
>DASZPM010000024.1:0-2550 GCA_035550215.1 Chitinophagaceae bacterium
GGTGACAGCAGTTACCCTATGGTATTAAAGCATGACCTGGTGGCTGCCCTCCCCTACCTGAAAAAGAAGTATATGACCTATGAAAGTTATAAAGACCAAACAGTGGAAGACATCTTTACCGCGGAACAGTTACAAAATGCCATAAAGCTGGAGGTATATACCATGGAAAGCAGTGTGTTTATCAACAATGGCAAGGGCGGTTTTGAAAGAAAGGCATTACCGCGGGAGGCGCAGTTATCGCCTATGTATGGCATAACGGTGGGTGACTTTGATAAGGATGGCAAAGAGGACATACTTATGGGGGGTAATTTTTATGAGAGCAAACCTGAAGTGGGTATTTATGATGCCAGTTATGGCGTTTTGTTGAAAGGCAACGGCAACGGAACTTTTAATACAATACCAACACAATTAAGCGGCATTTTTATTAGCGGCGCGGTAAGGGATATATGCCTGGTAAAAGGAAGCAAAAAAAGTATTGCTGTTATTGCGAAAAATAATGATCACATTCAAATAGTAGAATTTTAGCTATGGCAAAGTGTTTTTTGTATTTATTTATTATTGTTATAGTATGTAGCTGCCAGCAACAAGGAGCAAAGCAATATGAAAAATTGGAAAAAAAAGAGTTGGCCAGCAGCAGGAGGGTTGATTCAATATTTTTTGGGTTATACTTTGGTATGAAAAGCAAACAATTTTTTTCGTACTGCTGGCAAATGAGTAAAAAAGGGATATTCACAGATGGCCTTAATAACCAATATGTGTTACATAAGCTGGATAACGGCGAATTAAAGCATGAGGCATCTATGAATTTTTATCCTGATTTTTTTGATGATAAAATCTTTCGCATGCGGGTGCTTTATCAATACAGCGCCTGGGCGCCATGGAACAAAGGGCTGTATTCAGATAGTTTATTAAATGATGTTTTGCAACTGTATCAAAAGCAGTACCCGGGTGGAAATCCTTTCATAGCTATTTCTGAAAAAAACAGGCCTACTGTTTATGCAAAAGTGGATGGCAACCGAAGGATAACCATTGGCATATTAAATGATGGCACCGTTAAGGCAATTTTTACAGATTTGATTGTTGAACAGCAAATAGAAAAAAAAGATGCAGATAAAAAATAAAGGAAATATTATAGTCACTTTATTACTAAGCCTGTTGCTTTCTGCATGCAACAGCAAAAAGGTCTCTACGAATACGCTTTTTACAATGATGGATTCAACACAAACCAATATCCATTTTTCCAACAACCTGTTTTATAATAAAGACTTCAATATTTATACTTATCGCAATTTCTATAACGGGGGTGGCGTCGCCATAGGCGATATAAACAATGATGGCCTGCCGGATATTTTCTTTACTGCCAACATGCAGCCTAACAGGTTGTATTTGAATAAAGGCAATTTTGTATTTGAGGACATAACAGATAAAGCCGGCATCGGCAAAAAAGGTAAGTGGTCCACCGGGGTAAGCATGGCTGACGTTAACGGCGACGGGTTGCTGGATATTTATGTATGTAACAGCGGTGACATTAAGGGCGATAACAGGAGCAATGAACTATATATCAACAATGGCAATTTAACTTTTACCGAAGAAGCCCACCAATACGGGCTTGATGACAAAGGCCTTTCAACACACGCGGCGTTTTTTGATTATGACCATGATGGTGATCTTGATATGTTCCTGCTGAACAATTCATTCAAAGCCATCGGCAGTTTTGACCCGATGAAAAATGAACGGGGTGTGCGCGATTCGCTGGGGGGAGATAAATTGTACCGCAACGATGGTGGCCATTTTACGGATGTTACTGCGCAGGCTGGCATTTACAACAGTATAATTGGTTTCGGCCTCGGGGTAACAGTTGGTGATGTAAACAATGACGGGTGGCAGGACATCTATGTGTCCAACGATTTTTTTGAGCGTGATTACCTGTACATTAATAATCACGATGGCACATTCAGGGAATGCCTGGAAGATGAAATGATGAGCATAAGCAATGCCTCTATGGGCGCAGATATGGCAGACATAAACAACGATGGCACACCTGACCTTTTTGTTACAGAAATGCTGCCCGAAGACAATGCCTCCCTTAAAACAAAAACAACATTCGAGGATTGGAATAAATACCAGGAAGACCTTAAAACTGATTATTATTATCAATTTACCCGCAACATGCTCCAGTTAAATAACGGGAACAACAGTTTTAGCGAGATAGGCCGTTATGCCGGGGTATCAGCAACGGACTGGAGCTGGGGGGCGCTTATAACCGACCTTGACAATGATGGATATAAAGACATTTTTGTAGCCAATGGCATTTTCCAGGACTTAACTAATGAGGACTATATACAAAACATATCCAACCAGCAATTTATTGCAGAACAGGTTACCACCGGTAAAGCTGATTTTAAAAAGCTGATTGATTTAATCCCCTCGCATGCGATAGCTAATTATGCATTCAGCAATAATGGTAATTTAACCTTTACCAATAAAGCAAAAGAGTGGGGTTTGGCCCAGCCTGGCTTCAGCAATGGCGCTGCCTATGCAGACCTGGAT
>DASZPM010000025.1:0-3550 GCA_035550215.1 Chitinophagaceae bacterium
TGACCGCGAAAAAGATATAAAAGGGATAGTAAATTTGCAAGCCCAGTTGGTTGTGATAACCGAAATAATCCACAGCAGCACTGCCTATCCATAATATCCATAGCAAAGCGGTAGCTGCCAGCAGGCGGCGCAGCCACCGGAACTCCAGCCGCGAACGGTCCATCATAACAATTGGCTGCCGGCTGTAAAAATGTAGTATGAGTTTATAAGACAGGTACAAGTAGGTGATGATGGAAATAAATACCAGCAGTTGCAATACCGGGTTCAGTTGCTGAAAGGGCAGCAAAGCCTGCTCCGTTATCAATGGCACAAAATGCAGCAAATCTTTCCACCTAAACTTATACTTCGGCCTGGTTATTTTAAGCACGTAAAAATAGAGCAACGGCCCAAGGGCCAGCAAAAATTGAACAGGCAGGCGACTGCCGGGCATTAAATCAATAGCCAATATCCGCGCCATCCACAGGATGATTGTCAGCAGCGCAAGGGCAAGAAAACGGTTGGCCCCGCGGTTGATGGTTTTTACAAAGCCTAACAGCAGGGCAAAAGTTAGCCCGACGAATATCATCCCAAAGAAAAATAGGTCGTACAGGCTGATATGGAATGTATATGTATGCAAATGTTATTTATTCACTCCTTAAACTGTTTACCGGGTTGGCAAGGGCCGCTTTAATGCTTTGGTAGCTTACCGTAAGCAAAGTTATCAGCAACGCGCCCAGGCCAGCAATGGCAAACACCCACCATGACAGACTTGTACGGTATGTATAATTTTGCAGCCAATTGTACATGGCCCACCACCCTGCCGGTATTGCTACAAAAAGCGAGATAATTACAAGAATCGTAAAATCTCCCGACAGCAAGCGCCACAAACCAAAAACAGATGCGCCTAATACTTTTCTTACACCAATTTCTTTTATCCTTTGCTCTGCCATAAACGATGCCATACCAAACAAACCAATACAAGAAATGAAGATAGCAAGCACTGCGAAGAAGGCCGCAAGGTTACCAATACGCTGCTCATTAGAAAATTTTTGAGCATATTCTTCGTCAGTAAATGTATAATCAAAAGGCGCAGCCGGGTTATATTTTTCAAACACCTTTGCTATTTTGGTTAAAGCATCCTGCACGGGCCTGCCTGCCTTCATGCGTATATATATTACGTTAACCCAGCCGGTGTCCACTAAAAAAATGGTTGGTGTTACGGATGCATACGGCGATTCCATCACCATATCTTTTACAACACCCACAACGGCTAAATTCTTATCATTTTTTTTAATGGTTTTGCCTACAATATTTTTTATACCGGTTAGCTTTACAGCGGCTTCATTGAGAATGACAGAATTGAAATCAGAAAATTTCCTTGAAAGGTCACGCCCTTCCACCACCTGCCAGTTGATGGTTTTACCGTAATCAGGTGTTACGCTGATGGTGCCGAATGATGGCTGCATTGCAGGGTTCATACCTTGCCAGCTATAGTCGTTTTGAGTTGTCCACACATTTGTTACAGGGCTGCCTGATTCTGCCATGTTCTCTACAACATTTGTTGCAAGCAGGTCGTTACGCATAGCTTCGTAATGCCCATAGAGGTCGGGGGTTGTCATATACACAGCAATTAAGCTTTCGCGGTTGTAACCAACAGGGCGGTTTTTGGCAAACTGTATTTGTTTATATACAGTGATTGTGCCGATAACTAATATAATGGAAACGCTGAACTGTACTACCACCAGCACTTTGCGGGGCAGCGATGCAAACCTGCCAACCCGGTAAGTGCCCTTTAAAACTTTTACTGCGTCAAAATGTGACAGGTAAAATGCGGGGTAACAGCCTGCAAGCAATCCTGTGATGATAGTAAAGCCGATGCTCAATATCCAGAAGAAAACATTGCTGAAAGGCAATGTCATTTGCTTATCTGAAAGCGTATTAAACAGCGGCAATAATAACTGCGCAAACAGGAGGCAGCATAAAAATGAAATGCCCGCAATCAACATAGCCTCAATTAAAAACTGGCTTACCAACTGGCTTTTTAATGAACCAACTGTTTTACGGATGCCCACTTCTTTACTGCGCTTCTTACTGCGTGCGGTAGAAAGGTTCATGAAGTTTATGCAGGCGAGCAGTAACACAAAAATGCCGATAGTAGCAAACAGGTTTACAAACTTTATCCTGCCGCCGGTAACTTTGCCATTCTTAAATTCGCTGTAAAGACGCCAGTTGTTCATGGGCTGCAGCAGCAGTTCTTCTTTACCATCGCTGGCTGCGTTGAGGTGCTGCATAGATGCCAGCTTTATCCTGGCTGTTGCTTTATTAAAATCAACATGATCGCTCAATTGCACATAACAATTAAAAGAACGGTTGTCCCAGTCCTTCATCGCTTCTTTCACCCAGTCAATCATATTCACATACTTATCCCATGGTAAAAGTATTTTGGCTTCATTCAGCGTGGTATTATGCGGCAGGTCTTCATATACACCGGTAACTTTATAGTTGGCCTGGTTATCAACCCGCAGCACCTTGTTGATCGGGTAAGCATCGCCAAAAAGAGATTGTGCAACGGAAGCACTTAGTAAAATGGAAGTAGGATCTTTTAACCCGTTAATATCTCCTTTCAGCATTTTTAGCGTAAGCATGGAAGGAAGGTTTGCCTCCACCCACATACCCTTCGCAGTAATCTTTTTGTCGCCCAGGGTAAGCACACGGCTCTGGTTCGGTGATGCCATTGCAACATCTTTAAAATCGCTGCCATATTTAGCGCGCAGTTCATTGCCAAGCGGCGCAGCAACCCAGGGCCCTGTAGTTAGTTCTCCGCCATTTCTATCAGAAGTGGTCATTACCTGCGCAAGCCTGTCGTGGTTTTTATGGTAATGGTCATACGTAAGTTCGTCCCATATCCACAGCCCTATGAGCATGGCTACGGCCATGCCCACTGCAAGGCCCCCGATATTGATAAAAGAGGATGTTTTGTTCCTGGCAAGGTTACGCCAGGCGATTTTTAAGTAGTTTCTAAGCATAAAACGGCGGTTTAATTTCACTTCAGCCCACTTAGGTGTGGTTTGATGGTTTGAAATTACCGCTGTAAAATGTGCCGGGTTATCCATGTTATAAGATGGATAATCTTTTTTCAGTTCATTTTTAAATTCCGTGGGGCTTTTCCCGGTTACCTGCTTTAAAATTCTTGTGAATGTTGTTTGAGAATTAAATCCCGATTCGTAGGCGATGCCCATCAGGGTTATGTTATCATAAGCAGTATCCTGCATTTTACGCGCTACCTCACGAACACGGTATTCATTAATGAAATCATTAAAATTCTTTTTAAGTACTGTGTTGATGATCTTTGATAGCTCGTGTGTCGTAAGCCCGAGTTTCTCAGCAAGATTGGCCAGCCTTAACTCCGGGTACTCGTAATACCTTTTTGCTTCCATACTTCTTTTAAGCCACGCGCCTTTTGCCCTCAACTCGGCAGACACAGGCGGTTTTAGAGACCCGGGCGCCTGGGCCAATACCGCCGCCTGTGGTTTTAAGAAAGCCGCCACCGCTGTCCATATAATGATGACCG
>DASZPM010000026.1:0-239670 GCA_035550215.1 Chitinophagaceae bacterium
CTTTAGCGAAATAAAGGCTTTGTTCTTAAGAAAAATACATGCAGTAACCTTTAAAGGGTTCCTGATAAAACTGGTGATGTTTATTTTAGCTTTTACGCTTAATAAACTCACCAATTAACTGGCAACTTGAATTAATTAAGTAAGTTAATGTTCACTATCAATGCTTAATATTCACCAGCAAAACACTGAACACAAAACACCCGTATATGCTCAAAAATTTTTTTAAAACAACCATCCGCACTTTACTAAAAAACAAAACCTATAGTTTTTTAAACATTTTCGGGCTGGCAACAGGTATTGCCTGTGCGGGGCTTATTTTTTTGTGGGTGGAAGATGAGGTGAATTACGATTCTGTTCATGTGAAAAAAGACAGGATATATGCCCTCGCCAATAACCAGGATTTTGGTGGCAAAATATTCACGTTTACCGGCGTTAGCAGCAATGCTACACCGGGCCTGCTGGCAGATGCAGTAAAGACTGAAATTCCCGGGATAGTAAATGCCGGCCGTGTAAGCTGGAACACCCGCAGCCTTTTTACATTAGCTGACAAGTCAGTGTACGAAAGCGGCTTTTATATTGACTCATCCTTATTTAACATGCTTACTTTCAACTTTGTTGAAGGCAGCCCCAAAACAGCATTTAACCAATTATATTCAATAGTTATAACCGAAAAAATGGCAAAGCATTTTTTTGGTGATGAAAAAAATGTAATTGGCAAAACCTTAAAGGCAGACAACGACCAGAATTATACAGTTAGCGGTGTTATAAAAGAAATGCCGGAAAACTCATCGCTGCGCTTTGACTGGGTAGCATCTTTCGAAATATTTTTTAAGCAGCACCAGTGGTTAACAGGCTGGGGCGCCAACAGCATAAATACTTTTGTTGAGCTATCGCCTTCTGCAAACGTTGCCGCTGTAAATAAACAGTTATACGGGTTTATACAAAAAAAGCAGGCAACAGCTACTGCGCACTTATTTTTATTCAGCATGAATGATTGGCGACTGCGCAGTGAATTTACTGACGGAAAGCAATCGGGCGGGCGTATTGAATACATACACATGTTTAGCGCTATTGCGTGGATAATATTACTGATAGCCTGTATAAACTTTATGAACCTTGCCACCGCGCGCAGTGAAAAACGTGCGAAAGAAGTAGGTGTACGCAAAGTAATGGGCGCTGTAAAAGGCTTGCTTGTAGCGCAGTTTATAGGCGAGGCAGTTTGTATGGCCGTTATTGCGGCCGTTTTAAGTGTTATTATAATAATATTGGTGCTTCCCTTGTTCAACACCCTTGTTCAAAAGCAGCTTACGCCCGGCCTTGCCAATCCCCTGCATATAGCCCTGCTGGTTGGTATAACATTAATATCCGGCCTTGTTGCAGGCAGTTACCCCGCCCTGTACTTATCATCCTTTAATCCAATCTATGTGTTTAAAGGTATTAAGCTTAAAAGCGGCGGAGCATCAATAGTGCGTAAAGGGCTGGTGGTACTGCAGTTTACTGCTTCTATTGTGCTTATTATAAGCACCATTATTATTTACCAACAAATACAGCATATAAAAAGCAGGGATATGGGTTACGACCGCACCCATCTTTTAACCATACCGGTACGTGGAGATATGGTTAAAAATTACGATGCCATTAAGCAAGGGCTGTTAGCCAGCGGTGTTGTTGAAAATGCTGCCCTTAACAGCATGAACACTTTGTACAGGGGCAATAACGGGTCAATTAAAATCCTTTCATGGCCTGGCAAAAACCCTAACCTTGATGTGCTGGTATCTTTCAGGCAGGTAAGCCCGGGTTTTATTGCTACAGCAGGCATGCACATGAAGGAAGGCCACGATTTTACGGATGTGAAAGCAGACAGCAATAATATTTTGATTACTGAATCTTTCGCAAAGTTAATGGGTAAGGGCAGCCCTTTAGGCACGGTGATAAGCGGCAACGGGTACAGGCTTACTGTAATTGGCGTTGTTAAAGATTATGTGTACGACGATATGTACGGCAGCCCTGACCCTGTAATATTCGGATGTGCACCAGCAAATGCATCGCTTATGTACGTACGTATAAAACCGGGGGTACAAAACAGCCAGGCGCTGGCCAGGCTGGAGGCCATAATGAAAAGATATAACCCTGGGTATCCATTTGAATATTCATTTGTGGATGATGAATTTAATAACCTTTTCAGCAGCGAAATGCTTATAGGGCAACTGTCGCGCATATTTGCAACGCTTGCTATTATTATTTCATGTCTTGGGTTATTTGGCCTGTCAGCATATACAGCTGAAAGAAAAACAAAAGAAATAGGCATTCGCAAAGTGCTTGGCGCAAATGTTACAGGCATTACTGCGCTGTTATCAAAAGAATTTATACAATTAGTACTGTTATCCTCATTTATTGCCTTCCCCTTTGCATGGTGGGCAATGCACAACTGGCTGCAAACCTATGCCTACCGCGTTAGCATTAGCTGGTGGGTTTTTGCCCTTGCCGCTGTTTCTGCAGTATTGATAGCATTAGTAACCATAAGTTACCAGGCAATAAAAACAGCAATGATGAACCCGGTGAAGGCGATAAGGGCAGAATAAAGAAAGAGTCAGTAAGGCCTTAAGTCAAAAGAGAACAGTAAAAAGAAGACGTTTAATGAAACGCCGGGAAACACGGCGTACTAAACATACAGCATAGAAAAACAAAAAACTTTAAACCGACTATATGCTCAAAAATTTTTTTAAAACAACCATCCGCACTTTGTTAAAAAGCAAAACCTACAGCTTTTTAAACATTTTCGGGCTGGGCATAGGCATTGCCTGTGCAGGGCTTATTTTTTTGTGGGTGGAAGATGAAGTGAATTTTGATAATGTAAATAATAAGAAAGACAGGCTTTACGCCATTGCCAATAACCAGGACTTTGGCGGGAAGATTTTCACATTTACGGGTGTTAACAGTAATGCTACCCCTGGGCCTGCAGCGCAAGCAATAAAAGCCCAGGTACCGGGTGTAGCCAATGCAGGGCGGGTAAGCTGGGGTGCGAAAACCCTTTTTGCACTGGGCGATAAATCGGTGTATGAAAGTGGTTATTATATTGACTCCTCACTGTTCAGCATGTTCACTTTTAATTTTATAGAAGGCAGCCCGACACAGGCCTTTAAGGATTTATATTCCGTAGTAATAACGGAGAAAATGGCTAACCAGTTCTTTGGCAGCAAAAATGCGGTAGGTAAAGTTTTAAAGGCAGATAACAACCAGAACTATGTAGTAACAGGCGTTGTAAGAGAAATGCCTGAAAACTCATCTTTCCGCTTTGACTGGCTGGCGCCTTTTGATATTTTTTTTAAACAGAACCCCTGGCTTACTAGCTGGCGCGCCAACAGTATTAACACATACGTTGAGTTAACGCCAACTGCTGATATAGCTGCCATAAATAAACAGCTTTACGGTTTTGTTCAAAAAAATGAAGCTGCATCCAATACAAGAATGTTCCTCTTTCCGATGAAGGATTGGCGGCTGCGCAACAAGTTTGTTGATGGCAAACCTGCAGGCGGCAGAATTGAGTACGTGAAAATGTTTACTGCTATTGCATGGATAATACTGGTAATAGCGTGTATAAATTTTATGAACCTTGCCACAGCCCGCAGTGAAAAACGTGCTAAGGAAGTAGGGGTACGTAAAGTAATGGGGGCGGGCAAGGGATTGCTGGTTACACAGTTTATAGGCGAGGCGTTGTGCATGGCATTTCTTGCAGTTATTTTGGGTGGGGTAATTATTGCTACTGCACTGCCTGCTTTTAACACGCTTGTTGATAAACACCTTACGCTTGGTCTTAACAACCCGCTGCATTTGGGCATATTGGCCGGCATTGCCATTGTTTCAGGTCTTCTTTCAGGCAGCTATCCTGCTTTATACCTGTCTTCTTTTAACCCTATTTATGTGTTTAAAGGCCTTAAAATAAAGTCAGGTAGCGCATCCTTTGTCCGTAAAGGCCTGGTAGTGCTGCAGTTTACCATATCAATAGTGCTTATCATCAGTACTATAATAATTTACCAGCAAATACAACATATAAAAAACCGCGATATTGGTTATGACCGTACTAACCTTTTAACCATGCCCATACGCGGCGATATGATTAAAAATTATGATGCTATAAAACACGGTTTGTTAAATACCGGTGTTGTGCAAAATGTAGCGCTAAACAGTATGAACACGTTGTATATGGGTGATAACGGCTCTATAAAAAATTTAAGCTGGCAGGGTAAAAACCCTAACCTTGATGTACTGGTATCTTATAGGTCAATAAGCCCGGGTTTTATTGCAACGGCAGGGATGAAATTAATTGAAGGAAGGGAGTTTTTGAATGAGAACACTGACAGCACTAATATTCTGGTCACAGAGTCTTTCGCCCGCCTGATGGGTAAAGGAAGCGCATTGGGTAAAGTAATAACAGGCGGAAACTATAAGCTTACCGTGGTGGGTGTGGTTAAAGACTTTATTTATGGTGACATGTACGGCACACCGGACCCTGTTGTTTTTACCTGCTCGCCAGAACAGGCTAACCTTTTATATGTACGCATAAACCCGCAAACCCATACTAACAATGCCCTGGCAAAAATAGGCGCGGTTATGAAAACCTTTAACCCTGCATATCCTTTCGAATATAATTTTTTAGACGACCAGTTCAACAACATTTTTTCTTCCGAAATGCTCATTGGCGAGCTTTCTAGAATATTTGCCGCATTGGCTGTTATTATCTCCTGCCTTGGGTTATTCGGCTTGTCAGCCTATACGGCTGAGCGCCGCACCAAAGAAATCGGCATACGTAAGGTGCTGGGTGCAAGTATATCAACTATAACAGGTTTGTTATCAAAAGAATTTTTACAATTGGTTGCACTCTCTTCATTAATAGCTTTCCCTGTTGCATGGTGGGCAATGCATAGCTGGCTGCAAAACTATGCCTACCACGTTAGCATTAGCTGGTGGGTATTTGCCCTGGCCGCTGTTTCTGCAGTATCGATAGCATTAGTAACCATAAGTTACCAGGCAATAAAGACAGCAATGATGAACCCGGTAAAAAGTTTAAGAACGGAATGAAGAAAGAAGTTAAAAGCGGAGCGGCAGCAATAGTTTGGGGTACACAGGCAGTAACAACCATGTGACATTAATTATAAATGTTCAATAAAATGATATGTTTAAAAGTTATTTAAAAACAGCTTTACGTAGCCTTACAAAAAATAAGGCGCATTCAGTTATAAACATTACCGGCTTATCGGTAGGCATGGCAGTAGCAATGATAATAGGGCTTTGGATATGGAATGAATTATCCTTCGACCATTATCATCAAAACTATAACCGCATAGCGCAGGTAATGGAACAGAAAACCAATAACGGTGAAATTAACACCAGCCATTCCGTGCCGTTGCCATTAAAACCCGCATTGCTAAAGACAGCCGGTACAGATTTTAAACATGTGGTGCTTGCATCATGGCTTACTGAACATGTGCTGTCTTCGGGGGATAAGAAAATATCGTTCAAAGGTAATTTTATGGATGCAGATGCACCCAGCATGTTCACGCTGCAAATGGTTAAAGGAAATATTGCCGGGTTAAAAGATATTTCATCCATATTTATTTCACAGGCTGTAGCTAAAGCGATGTTTGGCAATGCAAACCCAATGGGGCAACTGCTAAAGCTTGATAACAATGCCAGCCTTGCTGTTACTGGTGTGTACCAGGACCTGCCTGAAAACACTACCCTGCATGGCCTTGATTTTATAGCGCCATGGGAGTATTATGTTGCTTCGCACGATTGGGTAAAAGCTCTGCTGATAACTGGGGCGATAACTCTTTCCAGATGTTTGTTGAACTGAATGACAATGCGGATATAAAAAATGTTTCTGCCAAAATAAGGGACATTAAACTTAAAAATGTTAACGCTGATGATGCTAAATACAAACCCGCTATTATACTGCACCCTATGAACAAATGGCACTTGTACAGCGAGTTTAAAAATGGCGTTAATACCGGCGGAGCTATTGAATACGTTTGGTTGTTTGGCATTATTGGCGCATTTGTGCTGCTGCTGGCCTGTATTAATTTTATGAACCTTAGTACCGCCCGAAGCGAAAAGCGTGCAAAAGAGGTTGGCATCCGCAAAGCCGTAGGGTCATTGCGGGCGCAGTTAATAAGCCAGTTTTTTTGTGAGTCGCTGCTAACGGCAGTATTGGCATGTTTTCTTTCTATTGCACTTGTATCACTTGTATTGCCATATTTTAATACAATTGCTGCAAAGCCCATGATATTACCGTGGGGTAATATATTCTTTTGGCTTGCCTGTATCGTTTTTACTTTATTTACAGGCATTATTGCGGGTATATACCCGGCATTGTACCTCTCATCATTTAAGCCTGTTAAGGTATTAAAAGGTACTTTTAAAGCAGGACGTTTTTCCGCTATGCCGCGTAAGGTATTAGTTGTAGTACAGTTTGCTGTTTCGGTTATATTAATTGCGGGCACCATTGTAGTATTTAAACAAATACAGTATGCCAAAAACAGGCCGGTTGGCTACTCGCGTGAAGGGCTTATTAATATACAGGTTAGCACACTCGACCTCCATAATCATTTTGCGGCAGTAAGACAGGAACTGCTTTCTGCCGGTGTTATTACGGATATGACGGAATCTTCAAGCCCCATGACTGGTTTAGAAAACAACCGCGGCGATCTTGACTGGAAAGAGAAAGACCCCAACACCACTTATGATTTTGCTAACATACGTGTATCCAGCAGCTACGGTAAAACTGCGGGCTGGCAGGTGCTTGCCGGCAGAGATTTTAACGCAGCGCTTAAAGCTGATTCGGAAGCGGTAATATTAAATGAAGCGGCGGTTAAATACATGGGGCTTAAACAACCCCTGGGAGAAATAGTAACATTTGCCGGAAGAGCGCATACAGTAATTGGTGTTACTAAAGATATGGTGATGAGCTCGCCTTACGAGCCCGCACGGCAAACCATTTTTTACCTGAGCCGCGACGGCTTTGATGATATACTCATCAGGATAAACCCGCTGGTTAGTACACATGAAGCCATTGGAAAAATAGAAGCGGTATGTAAAAAATATTCACCTGCAGTACCATTCAGTTATGCTTTTACAGATAATAAGTACAGCCTTAAATTTAACAGCGAGGAGCGCATTGGTAACCTCGCAGCAATTTTTGCCAGTCTTGCTATTTTCATCAGTTGCCTTGGCCTTTCGGGCATGGCGTCTTTTATGGCTGAACAGCGCACTAAGGAAATTGGGGTGCGTAAAGTACTGGGAGCTTCATCGTTTAATTTATGGCGATTAATGAGCAGTCAATTTATACTATTGGTAACGGTAGCATTATTAATAGCGATACCTGTTTCTTACACCGCTATGAACAAGTGGCTGCTTAATTATGAATACCGCACTAATATAAGCTGGTGGATATTTGTTTTTACAGCGGCCGGGGCTTTGCTTATAACATTGCTGGCAGTAAGCTATCAAAGTATAAAAGCCGCCACTATGAACCCGGTAAAAAGTTTAAGAACAGAGTAAGGGGAGTGAAAGGAGAACCGGCAGCGCTAACTAAGCGGGTGAACCGCAACAACCATGTGCCTTGAGCCATGAACAATAAACCATCAATTAAATTATATGTTTAAAAATTATTTTAAAACGGCGTGGCGCACTATTATGAACAATAAGGCTCACAGCGCACTAAATATATTCGGCCTTGCCATGGGCATGGCCGTTGCATTGCTTATTGGACTATGGGTGCAATACCAGCGTTCATTTGATAAATTTCTGCCGGGGCATGAACGCGCTTTTCAAACAGTGATAAGAAGCGAAGATAATGGTGAAAAAAATGCAGGCATAGCCACGCCGCTCCCTATGGCAGAGGTTATGAAGAAAGACATACCGGGTATTAAATATGCGGTACAGGCCACATTTATTGGCAGCCATAGCCTTGTTGCAGGAGATAAAAAGCTATACACAAGAGGCAATTTTGCCGGGGAAGATTTCTTTAAAATATTTCAATTCCCCCTGCTGCAGGGTAACGCGGATAATATGCTGAAAAACCCCGGTTCAATTGTACTAACACAATCAACCGCCACTGCATTATTTGGCAGGGAAAATCCCCTTAATAAAACTTTGCGTATTGATAACCAGTTTAACGTAACGGTTACCGGCCTTATAGCAGATGTACCGGCTAACAGCAGCATGAAGTTTAACTATATTATGCCCTTTAGCCTGTATGTGCAAACACAACAATGGATAAGAGATAACATTACCAACTGGAACTTTGACCCGATACAAACCTTTGTGGGCCTTGCACCCGGCGTTACAGAGGGACAGGTTGCGCCTGCGCTTAAACAACTTGAAGCAAAATACAATCCTGATGTTTACAAAACAAACAAACTGCAGCCCTGGTTACAGCCTTACGAACGTTTACACTTATACGGCGATTATAAAAACGGTGAAGAGGCAGGCTTTATTGATTACGTGCGCATGTTCGGCGTTATTGGCATACTGGTATTATTTATAGCTTGTATAAACTTTGTAAACCTTGCTACGGCGCGTTCTGAAAAACGTGCAAAAGAAGTAGGTATACGCAAAGTGGCAGGGTCGCTGCGCGTGCATATTATTATGCAGTTCCTGGTTGAAGCGGTGCTTATTACATTTATGTCGTTAGCCATAGCATTGTTTTTGGTAGCTACAGCATTGCCTGCGTTTAACACGCTTACTCAAAGCAGCGTACATGTACCGTGGGGCAACGCCGGCTTTTGGGGTATTATGCTGGCTTATGCAACACTTACAGGTCTGGTTGCAGGCAGCCGCCCGGCGTTTTACCTGTCATCTTTCCGGCCGGTAAAAGTGCTTAAGGGCGTTATGAAAGCAGGCAAAAATGCAAGCCTGCCCCGTAAGGTACTTGTGGTAGCTCAGTTTAGTTGCTCTATCTCTTTAATAATCGGCACTGCAGTAGTGTACCGGCAAATACAATATGCCAAAAACAGGCCAACAGGTTTTGATGCCAACAGGCTTATAATGACTGATGCCAGCAGTGATATTGACCATAACTACGCAGCCCTTAAAAACGATATACTGCAAACCGGGTTGGTTAGCAGCGTAACAAAATCAACCTCGCCTGCTACGGCTATTTATTCATGGACGGGTGTTGATGATTGGAAGGGCAAGAACCCCGGGGAAACGCTTGGTGTGGGTACTATTGGTATAACCAAAGATTATTTTGAAACGCTGGGTATGCATTTGCTGCAGGGCAGGGACTTTACACCATCCTTAACATACGATTCTACAGAAGTAATACTGAATGAGGCTGCGGTTAAACGCCTGCGTTTTAAAAAACCTTTGAATGAAGTAATTCACTGGAACGGTGGGCGCGCCGTGCGGGTAATAGGCGTAGTGAAAGACGCGTTGATGGGTGACCCGTTTGCACAACCTGTCCCCACATTTTTTACATACACGCCCGGATGGTCAAACAGCGTAATGTACAGGCTAACCCCAACAGCAAATACCAGCGATGCGCTTGCAAAACTCTCAGCTATCTTTAACAAATACAATCCGTCATACCCGTTTATATATCATTTTGCTGATGAGAGCTATGCTGAAAAATTTAACCAGGAAGTGCTTATAGGCAGGCTGTCGGGCATATTTTCCGCGCTGGCTATTTTTATTTCATGCCTGGGGCTGTTCGGGCTGGCGTCCTTCATCGCTGAACAACGTACAAAAGAAATAGGCATACGCAAGGTATTAGGGGCTACTGCTTTTAACCTGTGGGGCCTTATGAGCAGGGAATTTGTGGTGCTGGTTGTAATATCATGCCTGGTAGCAGTACCTGTTGCTGCTTACTTTATGGATGGTTGGTTACAGCAGTATGAATACCGTACGGGCCTTTCTGCCTCTGTATTTATTATTGCGTGTGCCGGGGCGCTGTTTATTACCTTGTTAACTGTAAGCTACCAAAGTTTAAAAGCGGCGTTGATGAACCCGGTAAAAAGTTTAAGGAGTGAATAAACTGCTTTACTTTACATCGCTATCCCCGCAGGCGGAACTTTGCGAATAAGGCTTGAAACGGTGAAATATGCTTATGAAGAGTATAGAAAATTAATACATAGAACGATGTTTAAAAACTATTTTAAAACAGCTATACGCAGCCTTACAAAAAATAAGGTGCATTCATTTATAAATATTGCCGGCTTATCGGCAGGTATGGCGGTTGCAATAATGATAGGGCTTTGGGTATGGGATGAATTGTCGTTTGATCATTACCATACCAACCATAAGCGTATTGCGCAGGTGATGGATAATGTAAACATCAATAATGAAATAACCACCAGCGATGCCATAGCTATACCACTGGCCAATGAGCTGCGTACAAAATTTGCCGCTGATTTTAAGTATGTAGCTGTTATGCACCCTCCTTTTTTACACTCCGTTGCAGTAGGCGATAAAAAATTGTCTCAAACGGGCGTATGGGCGCAGCCTGATTTGCCTGAAATACTTACACTGCGTATGTTACGTGGCAGGCGTGATGTGCTGAATGACCCATCGGCAATACTCATTGCACATTCTCTTGCAGTAGCTTTATTCGGCAACACCGACCCCATAAATAAAACAGTGAAGGTAGATAATATGATGGCTATGCGTATAGCCGGTGTGTATGAAGACCTGCCACAGAACACCACATTTAACAACATAAGTATGTTTTTGCCATGGAGCAAGGCTGTAAGTTTCATGGGCTGGGTTAACGACGCGCAAACACAATGGGATAACCGTTACTGGAAATTATATGTTGAATTAAATAATAATGTTGACATAGACGCAGTAAATAAAATAATAAAAAACATTGCACTGCCGCATATAAAAGCCCATAACGAGGCGGTGTTTTTACATGCGATGGATAAATGGCACTTGTATAGCGAGTTTAAAAATGGCGCAGTTAGCGGGGGGCGGATAAGTTACCTGTGGATGTTTGGCACAATTGGCTTATTTGTATTGTTACTTGCGTGTATAAATTTTATGAACCTCAGCACGGCAAGAAGTGAGAAGCGGGCCAGGGAGGTGGGCATACGCAAAGCCGTAGGCTCACTGCGCAGGCAACTGGTTGCACAGTTTTTAAGTGAATCACTGGCGATGGCTTTAATAGCCGCGGTCTTGGCTATGGTGCTGGTTTACCTGGTGCTGCCTGGGTTTAACAGTTTAACACAAAAGCAAATACATTTTCCCGCTGCAAGTGCTTTATTTTGGCTGGCTATTGCCTGCTTTGCTTTTTTTACCGGTATTACAGCAGGTTGTTACCCTGCACTTTATTTATCCTCATTTAAGCCGGTAAAGGTTTTAAAAGGCAGCTTTAAAGCCGGTCGTTTTGCATCAATGCCACGCAAAGTGTTGGTAGTGGTACAGTTTACTATATCGGCCGCTTTAATTACGTGCACTATTATAGTATATACTCAAATACAATATGCAAAAAACCGCCCGGTAGGCTATACCCGGCAGGGGCTTATAACGGTTACAATGAACACCCCCGAGTTATACGATATGCCATACAACCGTTTTCGGGATGCGTTAATTGCATCAGGCGCTGCTATTGATATGGCCCAATCGTCTATACGTACTACAGAAACAGCCAATACCGGAACGGGGTACGACTGGAGCGGCAAGAGAGTTGGCCTTGTTCCGCAAATTGCAGACGTAGGTGTTACACACGATTTTGGCCATACTATCGGCTGGCATGTTATTGCCGGCAGGGATTTTTCGCGCAGCTTCGTGGCTGATTCGGGTTCCATTATTTTGAATAAAACGGCTGCGCAACTTACAGGGTTTAAAAACCCCATAGGTAAAACCATCACCTGGCTTGGCAAAAGCCATGTAATAACCGGGGTTGTAGACGATATGGTAATGGAATCGCCATATAAACCCGTACAGGCAACCATTTTCGAGCTGCGGTACGATTGGGTTAATGCCATAACCATTCGCATAAAACCCGAAATGAATATGCATACAGCATTGGCTAAACTTGAAAAAGTATTTAAGCAGATAAACCCTGGTGGCCCGTTTGAGTACAAGTTTGCAGATGATGAATATGCAGCCAAATTTTCCGATGAAAAACGCCTTGGTAACCTTGCAGCAGTGTTTACGTTACTATCTGTTTTTATTTGCTGCCTCGGTTTATTTGGGCTTGCATCTTTTATGGCCGAGCAGCGTACAAAGGAAATTGGGGTGCGTAAAGTGCTGGGGGCTTCATCGTTTAATTTATGGAGATTGATGAGCAGTCAATTTATAGCGTTGGTAACCATAGCATTATTAATAGCCATACCCGTTTCGTACGCTGTAATGAATAAGTGGCTGCTAAACTATGCGTATCATACAAATATCAGCTGGTGGGTATTCGCTGTTACAGCAGCAGGTGCTCTGCTTATAACACTGCTTACTGTAAGCTATCAAAGTATAAAAGCCGCCACTATGAACCCGGTGAAAAGTTTAAGAAGTGAATAGGATAATTGCAAGCTAAATATTATCACAGCAAAGTCCGGGTGTTTTGCTGTGATAATATTACCTCACCCGGAACGGGAAGCAAAAACTAACGCAATTGCGTCATTTTATTTCATCGCCACTTCATTGCTTCCCTTAACCTAAAATTATTGTTTAAAAAAATGTGTGTGTGACAAACAATATTGTATTTTACGCAATAAATAAATTTGATTACGCTGCCTTTGAAAACCCCTTAAAGCAAACATGGTACAATTAAAAGCAATTTTATGTTTCCGGAAATGCAGCGCATGTTATATATATGCCGGGCATGTACAATGCCTGCGGGCATAGCATTGCTGTTAATAATGCCTTTTGTAACATTTTGCCAAACCCGCAATAAGGATTCTTCCAGCATTCAAATAAATAAAGGTTTACCCGTTTACCCGGATAGTATTACCACTTTTGACCAGCTTGATATGCCGGTTGAAATGGCCCTTGAGTTCAGCAAACTGCAACCGGCGCAGGCGCTGCTTTTCAGGGATGAGTTTCAGCAGATGCATGACGGCGTTTACGGCGAGGCTGAGCGTACCATTAAAGTATGGTATATTGACGACCACATAATTGGCTACATTATTGAAAGGCCTTTTGATGCCGGGAGCGTTAAGTTGCGCAAAAGTAAAATAAACATACCCGTTACCTGGTGCTGTAACCCATCTGTTGCAGGGCACGAACAACATTGCGTTACAAGCCTGGCTGAATTACGCGCTGCACAGGCAGCCAATAAATGCACAGGCTGGTTTGTAAAATTACCGGATGCGTACGGGCTTAACCCAAAGCCGACAGTACATTACGACAGGAAGAATACAAGGCCCGCCCCCGAAGTGGGAGAGTTTGGGCATGCACAAAAGACCGGTACATTACCGGCGAGGAAAAAAAAGGGCAAGCATGGGTTTGAGCAATATGACACCCCGGCAACCGACAGCACCACTGAAAAACAACCCAAAGACAGCATATAATTTTGCCTGCAAAATCCGGAAGCAAACCGTTATTTTTAAACATGCCAAAAGCCTGGTTTGTTTTTGCAGTATTATTGCCTTTATTATGCTTTTCGCAAGCGGATAGGCCGGTTACCCTGCGTATTGACCATATACCCATTGCGGTGAAAGATATAGACGCTGTAAAGCGGCTGCTTAAAGACACCCTGGGATTTACAATTAAAGAAGGGAGGCATCACGAGGGCATTTATAACTGTTTTACCAAGTTTGAAAACGGCAGTTATCTTGAATTTGTTACACCTGAAGATACAAGCTATGCTATTGGTAAATTTTACTATAATTTTTTACAGGTGCGGCAGGGTGCAACGGCTATAGCTATAGCGGTAAACAATGCTGCTAATACGGCTGCCTGGCTACAGAGGCATAATATTGATTGTAAAAAATCTGTAAACCCGGTTTGGACAACAGTGGAATTAACCGACTCCTTCCCATCGCTGTTTTTTATTGAATATGCAGATAAAAACTGGAAGGATACTAAACAAAATACCACGCATATAAACACTGCGGAAAAGCTGGCAACTGCCTGGTATGCGGTTGACGATATACATGCAGCCGAAGCAGCATTTGCAAAGCTGGGCATAATTACAATACAGCGCAACTTTATGCAGTCCGTTATTGTAGATGCGGTAGTGGGCAGCAATAAGCTAAGGTTAATCCGCTCCTTTGAAAAAAAAGAAGGCGTTTATAATTTTGTACATCAATACGAGCGGGGCATTTATGGCGTTACCATACGGGTGCATGATATAATGCCCATAAAACCATGCTGGCTAAAAACCATATTCAGTCTTTTAATGTATACGCCAAAACTGTTAGCCTGTTTTTAAGTAGCTTAATTTGTTTATGGTATTTACTGAGTAATTGCTTGTATTATGTGTTTTGCTGTACCATTTGCCTGTGTTGCGCAACGTATTACCTAAAAAATAGTTGTGTTCTCCCAAAAAATATGTATCTTAATTTTTGTAAAAGCCCTTAATCCACCCCATCCTGTGGCAAAGCCGTTAATCAGTAACCATACTGCGAATGAAACCATTACCGGCAAACCCAAAACGATTGTTATTACTAATAGCTGCAGGCGCTATCTGTATGTTCCTGCAATGCAAACCCTTTACAGCATCAGCCCAAATTGCAAAGGCAAATGTTGTTTCCGCAAATGTTACTGGCAATGTAACTGATACTACCTCCGCAGAAATAAGCGATAATACGGCTAACCCCGATAGCATTATTACATTCAAACAGCTTGATATGCCGGTTGAGATGGAGATAGAATTCAGCAGGCTGCAGCCGAAAGGCGTACTGCTTTTCAGGGATGAATTTCAGCAGATGCACAACGGGGTATACGGTGAGGCCATACGTACTATAAAAGTGTGGTTTATTGACGACCACATTATCGGGTACACTATAGAACGGCCTTTTGACGCAGGCACTGTTAAAGTAATAAAGAAGAAAATAAACATCCCCGTTACATGGTGCTGCACACCGTTGGTACAGGGCCACGTTCAGCATTGTGCAAATACATTGGCAGAGTTGCGGGCAAACCAGGTTGCTAATAAATGCAGCGGCTGGCACATCAAGTTGCCGCCTCCTCTCCAGTTCCAGGCGCCTTTAAAATTGAAAAAAATAAAGAAACACAAAAAAGATAAAGCAAAAGAAGGAGATTTTGGCCATACTGAAAAAACAGGCGACAGGAAAAAACACAACAGGAAAAAGAAAGACAAAAAGCAACCTGGTTTTCAACCGGCAAATGTTTTACCAGCCAGTGACAGCACAGAGGTAAAGCCAGTAAAAGACAGTATTTAGGGATAAAGTACCCTTGCTTTTGCAATGTTTTTTTGGTGCAGAAAAAACTGGCGGCCGCACACCCCATCGAAATTGTATATAATTGGTTGTGGCTATAAAGTGTAAACAAATATGCACTAACTGTACTGTGTTTTTCTAATTCTGCTGTTAGTGTTAACCTCCGCCCGGCTTTTTATTTTATTTTTAAAGCTAAAATTTTGGCTGAATGTCTTTTGACACCATGCGCCTTAAACGTTACCCTTTTGTACGGCTGTTGGTATGTTTTATCGCAGGCATATTGCTGCAGTGGTTTGTGCAGCTTTCAATAGCGTGGCTATTAGTGTTATTTACATGCATTAGCCTGCTGTTGCTTTTGTTTGCGCTCATTCCTGCTGTTGCATTGTTTACAGTGCAATGGCTGCGGGGTGTTATAATACTTGCCCTTATTGTGATTGCCGGGGGTATTGTTATATATGCCAAAGATGCGCGGTATAACCCGCAGTGGGCCGGCAATATATACCAGCCTAAACAAACGGTGTTAGTCACCATTGATGAGCCGCTTGTAGAAAAGCCCGGCTCGTGGAAAGCGTTGGCTACCATTACCGCCATACAGCAAGGCAGCCGGTGGCAAAAGGCTGCGGGCGATGTGCTGCTGTATTTTTACAAAGGCAAAATAAAACCACGCCTGCATTATGGCTCGCAAATTCTTTTATATGCGCCGTTAGAAGGCATTAAAAACAGCGGCAACCCCGGCGCGTTTGATTATGCGCAATACTGCTTATTTCATGGTATAGCCTTTCAATCGTTTGTGTACCCCGGCCAGTACAGCACACTCTGGAAAGATAATGGCAATAGCCTGCAAAATGCACTGTATAATATCCGTGACAGTACTATTGCCCTGCTGCAAAAAACAATACCGGGAGAGAAGGAGCAGGCGGTTGCGCAGGCCCTTTTAATAGGTTACCGGGATAAGCTTGATCCCGACCTTGTGCAGGCTTATACCAATACAGGCGTGGTACATATTATCGCCATAAGCGGGTTACACCTTGCCATGATATATGGGCTGCTCATCAGCATATTCGGGCTGTTTCCCTCCGGCAAAATCACCAATATTGTGCAGCCGGTAGTAATATTAATTGTGCTGTGGCTGTTCAGCTTTATTGCCGGTGGAGTGCCGTCAATTACAAGGGCGGCAGTAATGTTCAGTTTCATCATAATCGGCAAAGCGCTAAATAAAAGGGCCAATACGTATAATACCCTGGCTGCTTCTGCATTTTGCCTGCTGGTATATAATCCCTTTTATTTATGGGATGCTGGTTTCATGCTGTCGTATTCCGCCGTAGTAAGCATTGTGGCTTTTTACAGGCCGGTACACAATTGGTTTTATATTAAAAATAAATTGCTGGCTGCCGTATGGGGCGCTACTGCTGTTACCATAGCTGCGCAAATACTTACGCTGCCCGTTATTTTGTTTTACTTCCACCGCTTTGCCAACCTGTTCCTGCTGGCCAATTTTGTAGCGGTACCACTCTCAGGCATCGTATTGTATGGCGAACTGTTGTTGGTAGCTCTCTCCTTCATTCCTGTAATGGCTAAATACATTGGTATTGCAGTGGGCTGGCTGATTTGGGCGCTGGATGAATTTATCTCACGGATGAACAACCTGCCTTTTGCTGTTTGGGATAATATTTATGCGGACACACTGCAAACCATTTTATTATACGCCTTTATTTTGGCCGTTTGTTACTGGCTGCTGCACAAAGCTTCGCGGGGCTTTACAACGGCTATGCTTATGCTTGCCGCCCTTTTGGGGTACACAGGTGTACGGTATATGCAGGTTTGCCGAACACAAAAATTGGTGGTGTATAATGTGCCGCACCAAACAGCTATTGACATTATGCAGGGTAACAGGTTTCATTTTATTGGTGACAGCAGCTTGCTGCAGGATGGGCCTTTGCTGCGGTATAACCTCAAGCCGTCACGCATAATAAATGGCGTATTGCCGGTGGAAGATACTTCTTTCCACCCAAACATTACCAACACCTGTATGGTGGTTAACCACACAAAAATAGTGGTGCTGGACAACACCTTTACGTTTAATGACACAACTGCAAAGGTGGTGGCCGACATAGTTATCCTCACCAAAAATCCAAAGTATTCCATTGCAGACGTAACCCACGCCTTTACATTTAAACAGCTTGTTTTTGACGGCAGTAACCCCCTGTGGAAAATACGCCGATGGAAAAAAGCCTGCGACAGCCTACATTTGCGCTTTCATTCGGTGCCTGAGCAGGGCGCGTTTGAACTGAATTTGTAGACCTAAAGGGTATAACCTCATGCAAAAGAAAATTCAATCTGCACTTATTTCTGTTTTTTACAAGGATGGACTGGAACCCGTTGTAGCTGAGCTTGATAAGCTGGGTGTAACTATTTATTCAACAGGCGGTACACAAAAGTTTATTGAAGACCTTGGCATTACCTGTGTGCCGGTGGAAAGCCTTACCACGTACCCCTCCATTTTGGGTGGGCGTGTAAAAACGCTGCATCCGTCAGTATTCGGCGGCATACTTGGGCGTAGGGATAATGAGCAGGATATGGAGGAAATGAAACAGTACAACATACCGGAGATTGACCTGGTGATTGTTGACCTTTACCCCTTTGAAGAAACCCTTAAAAATACCAGTGAAGAAAAACTGATAATAGAGAAGATTGATATTGGCGGGCCCAGCATGATACGCGCTGCAGCCAAAAATTTTAAAGACCTTGTGGTAATTGCCGCCAAGCACAGTTATGCCGGGTTGGTAGAATTGCTGAAAACGCAAAACGGCCACACAACCATTGAGCAGCGTAAGGAATATGCTGCCAAAGCTTTTGAAGTGGTGATGAATTATGATATCGCCATAAACAACTATTTTAACGGCACTATTATTTACCCGCTTAATACACAGCAAAGCCTGCGCTATGGTGAAAACCCGCACCAGCATGCAGTGTTTTACGGCGACTTGAATGAAACAGTTACCCAACTGCACGGTAAGGAACTTAGCTACAATAACCTGGTAGATGTAGATGCCGCCATACAACTGATTAATGAGTTTCCGTTCACACCGGGCGATGCCACCTTTGCTGTTATTAAACACACCAATGTTTGCGGTATTGCCAGCAGGCCAACCGTAAAGGAGTGCTGGGATGCGGGCCTTGCAGGCGACCCTGAAAGCGCCTTTGGCGGCGTGCTTGTTTGCAACACTGCGGTTGATAAAGCCACTGCCGAAGCCATTGCCGAAATATTTTTTGAAGTGCTGATAGCGCCTTCGTTTGACGATGACGCAATGGCCATACTAAAAGGCAGGAAGAACAGGATTTTGCTGCAGTTAAACCCTAACCGCAAAATGCAAAAGCATTTGTTTAAATCCGTACTCGGCGGCACCCTGGTGCAGGATATTGACACCGGCAACTACAGCGAATGGAAGGAAGTAGGGGGCAGGGAAACCACAGCGGAAGAAAAAGCAGATTTGATTTTTGCCAATATAGTATGCAAGCATTTAAAAAGTAATGCTATTGTTTTGGTGAAGAACAAACAACTGGTAGGCAAAGGATGCGGGCAAACCAGCCGTATTGACAGCGTGCGCCAGAGTATTGATAAAGCCAAACAGTTTAATGTTGACCTGGCAGGAGCTGTTATGGCCAGCGATGCCTTTTTCCCGTTTAATGACAGCGTGCAAATGGTGCATGCAGAGGGCATTACAGCTATTATTCAGCCCGGCGGCAGCATACGCGATAAAGACAGCGTTGAATACTGTGTGCAGCACAACCTTGCCATGGTAATTACCGGCCTGCGGCACTTTAAGCATTGATGATGTGAAATACCTGACCGTTATATTACTGTTATCAACCCTGTTTTCCTGTAAGCAGCCTGAGCAAAAAACGGAAAGCGAGGTAAAGTATTTTGAGGGTTTTGTAGAGTTTCAGAATACATATCAAACTGGCGATGACTCCCGGGCGCCGGGTAAAAAACCTGTCGCAGTTAAAACAGTTGCTTATTTAGGTAAGGATGGCTTTTTTGCAAGAGAATTTGTGGATTCAAATAATATTATCATTAATAGAGAAATTTATCGCCCCGACTCGTTAAAAACATTCTATTTTAATAATGACTCTGACACAATATTGGCGTATGATGTGACCCGTAATAAAAGCAGTGAATTGGTAAGCGTAACAAAAAATAGCGGGCTGAAGATATTAGGTGATAAGGTGGATATAATTACTGTAAAGCGTTTGGTTCGTTTAATTGGCACCGATTCTGTTTATTATGTTTTCACAACATATTACAACGATCCAAAATATCATATTCAGCCACTGACTTACAAATGCTTTTTACGTCACAGTGTTAAGGATGTTTTTTCAAGTTCCCCTTTTATTTCAGTAGGATATAAAACGATGCGTAATAATAAAATCACTTATTTATCAATAGCAACGCGTATTGTTCAGGCGCACGTACCTTCATGGCATTTTGAAATACCCCGGAATAAAATCATCATTGAGCAATAATACCCGTCATAAAAAAATCGCTTACTTCTGCCTTGCGGTAACCAGCATTGTTTGGGGCACAACATGGGTAGGCAGCCGTTATGCCGCCCAAAAAATACCGGGCTTACAGGTGTCTTATATGCGGCAGTGTATGTCCGGCAGCCTGATACTTATTTTTTTTCTGCTAAAGGGCGCTAAACTGCCTACGTGGCCGCAGTTTAAATGGCTGCTGATGGTGGGCTTTTTTATGTTTTTTCTTAACAATGGTATGGGCACCTGGAGCGTACATTATATATCCGGCGGGCTGGGTGCGCTGATAAGCGCGCTTTACCCTATTTGCATGATACTGTTAGACCTCGCCATATTTAAAAAGCACGACGGCAACAAGCTTACCTTTGCCGGCCTGCTTACAGGTATTGTGGGCGTAGTGTTTGTATTGTACGAGGATGCCTTTGGCACGCACCCGCCGGGCTATATGTTTGGCGTGGTTATTTGTTTTGTGGGTGTATTAGGCTGGAGCCTTGGCAGCCTGCTTATACTGCGCAACAAGCTTGACATGAACCCTTATTATGCTATGGGGTGGCAGATGTTTCTGGGCAGCATCATGATATTTTTACTGGCGGCAATTACCGGCAATAATGAACCCATTAGTCAAGTGCCACTTGCCGTTTGGGGCGATTTAAGTTTTCTTGCCGTGGTGGGTTCCATCATTACTTTTATTGCTTTTATCTACTCGCTCAAGCATCTACCGCCTGCTGTTGCCTCTATATACGCATATATCAACCCCATTGTGGCTATGCTGGCCGGCGCCGAGTTTTTGCATGAGGCGTTAACCATTAATTTATTAATAGGCTCACTCATAACTATTGCGGGCGTATATTTGGTAAACTACAGCCTGCGGAAAGAGGAAATTGACTAAACCCCTTACCATGAAACTCAAATACATTTTATTGCTGCCCTTTCTTGCTACGGCCACCACCGCCCGCTGCCCGCTGCCAGGATAAATTTATTGAAGTGATCGTTAGCGACACCGCATGGGTTAAGCCCAACCAGTTTGTGTACACCATTATGCCAAACATTTCTTCTTTTGACTATTCTGACAGTGCGGCCCTGTCAAAACCCGGTGGTTACGAAGAATCTACACGCCGAAAAGGTATGCTGGCAGCAAAAATGCTGGATTCGTTAAAAACGGTGCTGTCAGGTAAAGGGTTTTCTGTTTTGCCGCAGGATGTTGGCGAAGCCTATGCTACCGATGACTATACCAGGGGCAATGATTATTCGCTGCGGGTTTTAACGTCCTCGTTAGATTCAGTACGCGTATTGTACCAACTGGTTGAGGCCGATGCATCATTTTACGGGCGGCTGATATGGCGAAAAGCGATGGATGAAGAGGCATACCAGCAAAGGCTGCTGCAAAAACTTATGGCCAAAGCGAAACAAAAAGCATCAGGCATTGCCGCTTTAGGCAAACTTACCCTGGGAGGAGTACTCTCCGTAAAAGAAGCGCCGAAAGAAACGGGGGGTTGAGTAGCCTACCCGCCTTTGTCAAGGTTTGTTGCAAGCGATGTACCTGGCTGGCATACAACTATTTATCCCGGTATGGGCAGTTACCCCGGTATAAAGTCCGGGGATGATTTGTACCAAATCAACAATAGTGTTATAGTCCGTTTTGCCGTGCAGTAAATCAACCTTTTACCAGCGCCCCTTCCCTGTAAAGGGGTAATACATTGGCAATATCTTTTGTAACACAATACTCAAGGTCTTTTTCCAGCCCGTAACTGGCAAGCCTGTGCCAGTGCGTGGTTTTACGTATAAAGCTGTACATATCGTCTCTGTGCAGGGTGTACATATCTTCGGCCATCAGGCTGCTGTCGCAGTGTACGGTAAAATGGTCTTTTATTTGGCTTATTACCGCCCCTGCAAAAAGGGTATCTTCCAGGTTAAACCGGTCTTTCCACGCCGAGCAACCCAATATTACGTTTTTGTTTTGCTGCACCAGGTGGTTACATACTGCCGACAAATTTGGGAACGAGCCTGTTATTACCTCGTCGGCGCCGTTGTCCAGCGCCATGTGCAACAGCCTGGTGCCATTGGTAGTGGTTAACACCAGCGTTTTACCTTCAATAAAGTCCCTCGGGTATTCGGCAGGGCTGTTGCCATACTGCAGGCCCGGTATAACCTTGCCATCCCGCTCACCGGCGGTAATAGCCTGTAGTTTTTCACCTATTGCCATGCATTCTTCCACGCTGGCAACAGGTATTACTTTTTCCGCGCCATTGTGCAAAGCCGTGGTAATGGTTGAGGTGGCGCGGAACACATCAATAATAACCACTATACCGTTGGCAACATCATACAGGTCTAACAGGCGCGGCGACAGCAGGGTGTGAATAACAGGCTTTTGGCTCATACGCGGCAAATATAAGCTAACCATAAAAATGTAGCATATTATGGCAGTTTACCTTATTTTTGCACCCCATTAATTGACTCCGTAGCTCAGTTGGTAGAGCAACAGACTCTTAATCTGTGGGCCCTGAGTTCGAGCCTCAGCGGGGTCACTCATCAAAAGCCTCCCGGTTTTTTAGCCGGGAGGCTTTTTTATGCCGTGTTGCGGAGAAATACTCTTTCATTACAACACTCCGGATAACACCACCCCTGCCGTTTTCCGTTGGCAAATACCAAAGGTCTTTCCGAGGGAAGGAAAAGAGGGGCGAAACCGGTGGCCTTCCCGATGCAATCGGGACGCCCGTAGCCAACTGCCTTAAACGAAAAAGGCCCGCATTACTGCGAACCTTTTAAAAGCTGTGGAGAATACCGGATTCGAACCGGTGGCCTCTTGCATGCCATGCAAGCGCTCTAGCCAACTGAGCTAATTCCCCGTAAGGGCTGCAAAAATAAGAGGATGGCAGATGAATGCAAAATTTTTAACTATACAAAACCATTATAGAGCTTTTCGCCATTATCAAGCATCACGAAAAAAAATACAATTAACAACCACTCCCTGCATCATTTATGAAACGTACTCTAAAAATCTAGCTCCAAATAAAATTTGCGACGATTTTATCGAAGATTGTAGATCTACTGATTATCCCGAATTTCAGTCAAAAGCCTCGTTTTTACTTATAATCGTCAAAAAACCGCGGGTAAAAGAGGACGATCTTGTATGACTTTAAACAAATTGAAGCGATGCTCAGAAATAGGTCTTTCAATTGCCAATTTTTTTTACAATCTTACATTGTTATTTCTTGGTTGCTTCCCCATTTAATTCTTAGAATATGCCATCTCAATCTTCAGAGTCCGACAATCTATTATTCGAAATAAATCTTCTTTTTAAAAATAGCAAAAATGCTATCGAAGCATTTAGCCAAATGGCTAAGGTATATCAAGCCTTAAATGACTTTTATAAACGAGTCATACGCAATATATCTCCAAATTTAATTTGTGAATATGGTTTGGAGAATGTCGAATTCGGGTCATTAAAAACAAGGCTCAATCAATTGCTGAAAGCCATTCCTGATGACATTTTGAAAGAGTTAGAACTAAAAAAAGTAATTGGTTATTTCCTAATAAAAATTAAATATTGGCTAATTAAACTGCTTGCTGATGAAAAAGAAATTATTTCATCATCTCAATTACAAAAAGTCTCAGACAAAGTAAATAATGAAATAAAATTGATCGGTGAGAATTATAAATTAATAGTTACACAAATAAATAACTACATTATTTTAAATGCCGTGGATGACATAACAAAAGAAGTTTATAGTTTAAAAGAGAAGGAATTGTTGGAATATAGATCTAACGCGGGAAATGCGTATCTCGCTAAAGGAGTATTTGTTGATAAAGCAAAAATTTTGACTGAACTTGGTCAACGCACATTGACAAATGACACTACGGAAATTTTAAAAATTAAAAAATCGACATGCTAAGTGATCAAACAAAATGGGAATTTTTGCAAGGGAAGCGACATTTGACTGCCAAAATGTTAGATAAAACGTGGCTTGAAGAATTTCATAATAGAAACATTGATATAAAACCAGAGGATGCTTTAATGGTAACATTGCGGACGACGCATAGTTATTCTCCCAATTTTGAAGAGCAAAGAACAGAATTTGAAGTCATAAAAGTCCTTTCAGTAATTAGGCCAGATAATGCCGGGCAAATGGAATTAGGCGACTGATAAAATTTCCTATTTCATTATAATTCCAACTACCATCGCTAGTAAATTAACTGAAAAAGGACATATTTTGAGGAAGATAACTTAACAGAATTACTCCCACAATTCCTTTCTCACAATTTTAAACCTTTCTTCTTATAAAACTTACCAACATCAGATGCTTGATAAAATGAATTTTAAGGATAAGCTATTGGCTATTATTAGCGGAATTGAAAAGACATTTCATGTAGACGAACTGGCTTATCTCGCTGTTACAAGTAAAGTTGAAAATCCCCTGCGTGATCGAATTGCTTTTAGTTTATACAGTCAAATGGGAAAAGATTTGCTTGTGAACAGGGAGTGGCGAGCACAAAATTCAAAATCTCGGGCTGATATTGCTATAACTGATTTTAAGAATACAGTGAAATATATGATTGAATTTAAAGCGCATTCCGCTCCAAGCTATGAAAAAGGATATTCTGAGCTAATTCGTGCAGACCTAAAAAAAATGTACAATACTGCTAATGACTCAACGGAGTTATATTTTGTTTTATTTTTTAATCATATTCAGTCAATACGCACCATTGATAGGAAGTTTGAAAACTCTATAAAATACTATGGCTTAATCAATAAGGCTTTAGAACATCAGGAATTTAAATTGGATATGTCTACTTATATCAAAAGGCATTGGGAACGTCATCTTGAGGATATTGGCCTTCCATTGACTATGAGTAGTGTAACTATCATATCTGCAGGGAGATATCACGATATGCCCGTCTTTATTCATTCTTATGTTATCGGGCCCTTTTTTAGAAATGAGTTGGCAAGAATCCGTTAAAAAACTCTCATACATCACCACAATATCCTGAGAGACACTGCACTACGCCTCTCTTCTGAAAGTTTGTTTATCGGTTTTCTTTCGGAAAATAACAAAAACTCCTATGAGTCATTATCGTCACCCTACACCACATACAACAAATATCCCAGCAAAGCCCCTCCGAGGATGATAAAGGCAGTGTTTAGTTTTTTAAAGGCGAGGGAAACCGTAAAGCCAATAACGGCAATAGTGATGGTCTTCCAATCTGTAACGGAGGCCTTTGCCAGTTCTGTACAAACAGACAGTATAAGGGCGATGGCGGCTACGTTAACCGTGTCGAGAAAGGCGGACATGACTGCTGACTTTCGCAGCCGTGCCACCAACGGGTTAAGCAGCCCTACAAACAGGAACGAAGGCAGGAAAATACCGGCGGTTGCAGCAATGGCCGGGACTGCGCCGCCCATTTGCCAGCCAATAAAGGTGGCGGACGAAAATACCGGGCCGGGGGTAAACTGCCCTACGGCAATGGCATCAACCAGCACCTGCTTTGACAACATGCCTTTTTTTACCAGCGCGTCGTTTAAAAAAGCGAACAATACATAACCGCTGCCATATAATATGGAACCTATTTTTAAAAATATCCAGAAAACTTTCCAGCCCTGGTATGTAATTGTTGCAGGCAGTTGCGGCACAAAAGCCAGCGGCAGCAGGGCATACGCGCTGTGTTTTTTTGTTTTAAACAGGTAAATAATAATACCCAGCAGCCCGGCGCCAAACAGCAGGTAAATTTCACTTATACCTGCTAGTGCCAGTACCGCCACTGCCACGCCTATAACGCCTAATTCAACAGTTTTTACAGATTTTTTGCCCAGCGTAATCATCAGCGAAACAATAATGCCGATAATGGCCGGTTTTATGCCATACATAAACGGCTGCAGTTGCGGCAATGCGCCATACCTGTTGTATGCCCAGGCAAAGGCGGCGGTTATAAAAACGGCGGGAAGAATAAAACACGCGCCTGCTACCAGCAACCCTTTCCAGCCCGCTCTCTCGTGCCCGCAGTGCAGGGCCATTTCGGTGCTGTTGGGGCCGGGTATTAAATTGGTTGCGCCAATAAGGTCAATAAAATGTTCGTGGGTCATCCACTGCCGTTTGCGCACCACTTCTTCCTCCATCAAAGCAATGTGCACGGCTGGCCCGCCAAAACCAATAATGCCAAGCCTGGAAAACACGGCGGCTACTTCTTTTAGCGGGGATTTTTTCTCTGGCTGGCGCATGTATAGGTACTTGCAGGTATTGGCGGCAAGTTCATAAATATGCCGGAGATTTTACCGGTTTTGCCGTGGAATGTATGTTAACAAATTGGGCAGGCTGCCAATGCGTAAGGGCGCACTAAAAAATGGCGGCGTTATATTTTTACTACGAGCCTTTTTCCGCCGGCCAGGCTAATTTGCCAAATGGTTTCTATATCTTTTAACTCCACCGTTTCTGTTTCAATTTTTATGTTACCCGCTGCTGCGAGGGTAAATATTTCGGGCAGAATTTCAGTAAAGAGCTGCCGTATTTCCTGTTTAGTCCAGCTTCCCAGGCCGGAGCCGCACAATTGTATATCGGCGCTTCGCAGGTTTTCCGCAGATAAACGGATGGTATCGCCCGTAACGCTGCCGACGGATACAAAGCGCGTTTTATGGGTAAAGCCGCCTTTCCCCTTTAGTGATGAGAGAACCAGCTCAGCCGTGTGTCCCCACAAATAATCAATCACCACATCAATGGGGGCAGCAGCATGTTGCGCCTGTATGGCAGCAATAAACTGTTCGTCCTTTTGCTGCGTGGATATAATTTCATCAGCCCCTAATTGCAGCAATTCCGCCAGCGACTGCTGATTTCTGCCCGTAGCCATCACTTTTTTAGCGCCGTAGTGTTTTGCAAGTTGCACCGCCATCCTGCCTGTAAAGCCGGTTGCACCATTTATTAAAACATTTTCGCCCTGCTGCAACGCCGCCCTGAATTTTATTGCCATGGCCGAACCCGCCACCGCGTTTGGCAAAGCCGCTGCTGTTACGTCATCTATACCAACCGGCAGCACAACCATCCTGTCTTTCTCAATTATGGCTTTCTCGGCAACCATACCCTCGCCCACGGCAAAAACCCTTGTGCCGCCGGGCAATATGCCAACACCATCGCCGCCTATAATTCTTGCCGCTGATTTTTCTGTACTTGAATAATGCCTGCCGCTTGCTACGCCTTTATCAAAATGTTTTATGGCCGCGGCTTTCACGGTAATTAAAATTTCATCGTTGTTTTTTACAACCGGCTCTGCAACATCCGCGTACTGCACGCTTTCCCCTGCATTGTAAATAACTGCCGCCTTCATATTCTTGTATTTCATGCAAAGGTAGAAACGCCCCTGCCGGCTAACGATAACATTTGTTATCAAATGCTGCGTTTTTTGTTTTCTCTTGCTATCGCGTTTTTAATACGGCTTAAATGAACGCTGCTTATACCCAGATAAGAGGCTATATAGTGCTGTGGCACGCGAAGAATTATTTGCGGGTTCTCATTTACAAGATTGAGATAACGCTGCTTTGGGGAATCTTTGATAAAGGAAAGAAAATGCTTCATGTAGTGAAAGGTACGGTTGAACACCACATCCATAAACCCTTTTCTCAATGCCGGTACATTGCCTATTTCGTCAATAATCTTTTCAAAATCAGGCTTGTGCACATACCATAAAATACAGGGCTCTAATGTTTCTATGGTAACAAGGCTGGGAATATTCTTTTTAAAACTTTCCAGCGATGATACAGTACTATTTTCAAAAAAAAATTGAGCGGTAACGTCCTTACCGGCATTGTTAAACCAGGCGCGGACGCACCCCTGCTCGATCATATATGCTTTTTTTGAAACTTCTCCCTCCTTCAGCAAAATAGTTTTAGCAGGCGCTTCCATCCTTATAAAACAATGCGCATATTTTTCCCACGCAACTTCACCCGGCAGAAGGCTGACCAGCAGCTTCAAAGGAAAGAGATGGTTTAATTTTTCGTTCATACTTAAAAATAACACCGTTATGCAGCATTTGCTTGGTAATACCAGGCATTAAAAATAAAACAGGCAAGACATTTTTAAAAAAGTTGTTACGACTTCCTTTAGGATAATTACCGTGATTTTAGGTAACGTTAGCATGATAAAAATACCGGTAAAAAAAATATCAAAAAACCGCGGACAAAACCGCTGGTTTGCTATTTATAAGCAAGGCCATGCTATTGGCGGGCCGCGTTCTTTGAAAAGATTAATAGATTTTGCGGGCGGTTGAGTGTGCAGGAGGGGCGACAATATTTTTTTGCCTCATCCTAATGGGCTGGCCGGGCGGCCATTTTTCATGGGTAAACTTTTGGAGAAAAATTTAAAAAAAAGCCTTAATTTTTACTTTAATTATTTGATAATCAATTAATAATGAAAAAATGGCATTCCTCCCCTGTCCTCCTGTGTCCTCCTTTTTCCCCCGGGGTGTCCTCCTTTTTCCCCCGGGGTTTCCTCCCCGCCGTGCTAAAAATGAGTGGCCGCTATAAAAATATTTTACCTGCCGCTGTAACCATTTTACCTTTCTATGGTAATCTATATACAAACGCTAATATTGAATGTTGGTGGCCGAATTGTCTGACGAGAAAATAATGCTTAGGGTAAAAGACGGCTACCTGTCAGAACTAACTGAGTTATTTGACAGGTATAACGTGCGGCTATACAATTTCTTTTTGAAGCTGACATTTGATAAGGCGGTAAGCGAGGATTTAACGCAAACGCTCTTTTACAGGATTATTAAGTACCGGCATTCATATAAACACAATGACGGCAGCTTTAAAAGCTGGATTTACCAGGTGGCGCGCAATGTACATATTGATTTTTGCAGGGAGAATAAACGGATGGGGGAGCATTTCAGGGCGGTGGATGAAGACCATGACAATATACCCGGCGCAAGCGATATATACAGCGAAGATGATTTTGAAAACCTTGATAAAGCGCTGGCAAAGCTTAACCCTGATGAACGGGAGATACTTGTACTAAGCCGTTACCACGGGCTGAAATACGAAGAAATTTCGCGGGTGAAAAATATTTCTGTGGCTGCTATAAAAGTGCAGGTACACAGGGCAATGAAACACCTTAGAACGATATATTTTAAACAATAAGGCAAGTGTATGAGATGCAATGATATTCAATTGTTTTTAATTGACTACCTGGATGGCACGCTGGATGACAGCACGCGTGAGCAAATTGAAAACCATTTGCAAACCTGCCCTGCATGCGCTAAGGAAGTGCAGGAGTTGCAGGCAATACAGGATGATATTGCTGTAACGGAAATGAAGATGCCATCACCGGCATTAAGGGCAAACTTCAGGGAAATGCTTCACAATGAGGCAAATAGCCTGGTGATACCCGAAGTGCCAAAAGCACCCGCCGGTAAAAAGATAATTTCCATACAGGTAAATACCCTGTTGTGGCGCGCCGCTGCCGCAGTAATTATATTAGGCGTTGGCATGCTGATAGGGGATAAAATAAGACTGCATAACGACGGTTCAGCCCAGCCCCAGGTGCTCGCGCTCCAAAAAGATGTGCAGGATTTAAAGCAAAAACTGATGATAAATATGCTGGATGACGAAAGCCCCAGCCAGCGTATTGAAGCGGTTAATTACGCGGATGGTTTTACCACGTATAACCAGCAGGTAGTAAATGCACTGCTTAATGCGCTGAATAACGACAAGAATGTAAATGTGAGGCTTGCAGCGTTGTACTCGCTTGATAAATTTTCTGCCAATAAAGCGGTGCTTGATTCACTCGTGCTGTCGCTGCCGAGGCAAACAGACCCCATTATACAAATAGGGCTGATTAACATGCTGGCAGCTAAAAAAGAAACAAAGGCTATTAAACCTATACAGGATATTATTTCCAACGGTAAAACCCTGCAGCAGGTAAAAGTGATAGCTGAAAAAGGATTAAAGGAAATGTAAAATAATTCGCCCATCGCCCTTTTAATGATGCTGCAATGCCGTAGCTAAAAATATGGCGGAAGCAGGCGGACAAAAATAATTATTGAATTCAATATAGTAACCACTTGCAGGTAAATGCCGGCTTTACCCTGCTAATTTTAACAATCAATCACAATCAATCTCTTCAAACAAAAACAAATGAAAACTTTTAAGTGTATAATGGCGGTAATCGCCCTGGTATTATCAACAAACCTTTTAAAAGCGCAGGAGTACAAGCTTACCGTGGCAAATACGAAAGACGGCAAGATTACCCTTAACGATTTTATGGGGGACCTGCCCGTAGAAGGCTACAACGGCACTGAAATAATTGTTACCTCCACCTCAGACCGTTTTACCCACCCGCCTGAAAAAGCCAAAGGTTTAAAACCGATTTTCGCGGCCGGGCAGGATAATACAGGCATTGGTGTTTACGTTGAAAAAAATGGCAACAACATTACGCTGCAATGCCTGCTGCCGATAACTGAAAGGGAAGAATATAAAATTAAAGTGCCCAATAACCTGGCACTGAAAATTCATTCAGACTGCGGCAGGAGCGGCGACATCTCCATCTCAAATATGACGGGTGAGATAGAAGTAAGCAATTGCCAGGGTATTGACTTAAAGAACTGCACCGGCCCGGTAGTGCTCTCTACCATCAGCGGCAGCATTGACCTTAAGCTGGGCAACCTTGCCAAAGACAGGCCGGTATCCATTGCGTCAGTAAGCGGTGATATTGATGTTACACTGGCATCAACTGCGGCAGCGAATGTTGAGTTGCGCACTGTATCAGGCGGCATTTATTCCGACTTTGACCTTCAGCCCGACAAAGGCAATATGAGGCGTGTAGGCGGCAACAGTATAAAGGCACAGCTTGGCGGCGGCGGCGCAGCATTAACCTTAACCACCGTAAGCGGCAACGTATACCTGCGAAAGGGCGGGCAATGATGAAGTGAAGGGCAGGCTGCTTACAACCGGCAGCTTCCTCTCCCCAAATTTATAACGCAAAAACTAATAGATATGAAACATATTATACTGCTGGCGGTGCTTTGCATAGGCCTGAGCAGCCTGCAGGCACAAAAGGTGGTGGAAAAACACGCCACCATTTCAGCCGACGGAAAAGTAACGCTGAATATACAGATAGCCGACTCCATAAAAATAATTACCTGGAATAAAAACGAAGCATACATAAAAGCTACCGTTGATATAAATGATAACAAAAACAACGATGATTATGTGTGGACTTTTGATGATGCCGGCGGCAACTTTGATGTAAAGGCAAAGTTTCCCAATAACTATCACGGCAACTATAACCGCGATTGTAACTGCAGTTGCGGTTATGAAAGTAAAATATACGCGGAAGTGTATGTGCCGGAAAATGCCAACATTTCAGTAGAGACTATTAACGGCGATATTACCATCAGCGGCAAAACTGCCGATGTAAAGGCGCACACCATAAGCGGTTTTGTTGACTTTGCTGTTACGCCCGATACAAAAGCTTATGTGAAAATGAGCACTATTTCAGGCACTATGTACAGCAATGTTGACCTGGGGCTGGATGATAAAAAAACAAAACGCGTTGGCGGCAACAATATAGATGTATCGCTAAACGGCGGCGGTAAAAGCATTGACCTTGCATCCATCAGCGGGGATATATTCTTCCGCAAGTCATAATAGTTAGTTAGAGAATACAGCTTTTCTCTTTGTGCATGTTAAGAATTACGGAGCTGCCTTCAGGCGGCTCCTTGATTTATAAATAGCGCAGCAAACATAGTATCGGCTTTATGCGTGTAACCGGCAAGCAGGCATTGTTCAACAAGGGCTAAACCGTATTGCTGCTTTACAAGGTTCACCATGTCTTCGTTCTCCTGCCTGAAAACTGAGCAGGTGATGTACAGCAGGTAGCCGTCTTTTTGCAGTTGAGAAATTACCCGGCTGACAATTTTTTGCTGCAGGGCGCTGTAATAAGCGATTTTCTCCTGGGTAAAGAAGTATAACTGTTCAGGAGTCCTGCTCCATGTACCACTGCCGCTGCAGGGCGCATCACAAATAACAAGCCCGTATTGGGAGCTAGAAGTGGCCGTGGAAGGCATAGTTAAATCAGCCACAAAGCTCTTGTATTTGGTGATGCCTGCATCAGCAAAGCGTTGCTGCAGGTTATGGATGATAGAAGGGCGGACATCTGATACCGTAAGCTGGATGTTATCAATGTTATCATATGCCAGTATTGACTTACCGCCACTGGCAGCGCAACAATCCCAAACGGTTAGTGCGCTTTTGGGTTTGTGTTGAAGGATGGAGAAGAAATATTGTATTTGCTGCGAGGAGTAGTCCTGCACGACTGCTTCTTTGTTTAAGTCAATAATCGTATCGGCTTTTACAGCGTTGGGCAGTGCGATGGTATTGGCAGCAGGCAGTTTATAGGGAATGCTGTGTTGTTGCAGCTTGCGGGTAACTGCATCAATATTACCCGGACGCGCGCGCAAAAACAGGTCAGGCTGCACGAGGTGGGATAACGCGAATGCGTCAGCATCTATTCCTTCGCTCAGCATTGACTGCCACGGAAATATTTGCGAGGGTATGAACGACTGGTAAACCGTTTTAATAAAGGCAACCCTGTCACTTAATAAGAATGAGTGGTTATTGAGCCATGGGCCCTCAAACAAAATACCCCATTCGCTAATATCAGCGGAACAAAGAAAGAGTGTGGCCTTTAAGCGACGTTCAACGGGTATGTCCTTTAACGCGTGCCCCAGGCGGTAGTAGCAATAACAAAGATGGGAGATATATTTCCTGTCCTTCGAGCCATGCTTTTTATGCTGCAGGAAGTATTGCCTAAGGTATGATGAAAGCGGGATGCTGCCATCGTACGATTGTATAATAAGCAATGCCGTATTAAAGTATGATACAAAGCGCATAGCACGTAAACAAAAAGGCAGTTAGTTACCCAACTGCCTGTATAAAAATAAGTTCTTTTCCTTACTGATCGGCTTTACAGTTCCAGCAGCGTCTTCACCGGGTCTTTGCCAAACAACAGTAGTTCAGGGTTTTCGAGCAATTCCTTCACCCTAACCAAAAAGCTTACGCTTTCGCGGCCGTCAATAATACGGTGGTCGTAGCTTAAGGCAAGGTACATCATCGGGCGTACTACTACCTGCCCGTTAACAGCCATGGGGCGCTCCTGTATTTTGTGCATGCCCAAAATAGCGCTTTGCGGCAGGTTGATGATAGGTGTACTCATCAGGCTGCCAAACACGCCGCCATTGGTTATGGTAAAAGTGCCGCCTGTAAGGTCTTCCGTGGTAAGCTTGCTGTCCCTCGCTTTGCCGGCCAGCTCAATCACTTTCTTCTCAATATCCGCCATGCTCATACTTTCAACGTTGCGCATAACGGGTACTGTTAAACCGCGCGGCGTACTTACGGCTATGCTTATGTCGGCATAGTCATGGTACACCAGTTCATCACCGTCAATGTAAGCGTTTACGGCAGGCCACTCACTCAATGCTACCGCGCAGGCCTTGGCGAAGAAACTCATAAAGCCAAGGTTAACGCCGTGCGCTTCTTTAAACTTATCCTTGTGAGCTTTTCTTATATCCATTATACGGCCCATATCCACTTCGTTAAAAGTGGTAAGCATGGCCGTAGTGTTTTTTGATTCAACCAGCCTGCGGCTGATTGTTTTACGCAGGTTGCTCATGCGCTCCCTGCGCTCGTTGCGTGTAAATAGTTCCTGGCCTGCAAATGCTTTTTTGCCGGGATGAGATAAAGCCTCCAGCACGTCGTGCTTTAATATCTTTCCGCCTGCCCCTGTGGGGGATATGGAAGCCACATCCACCTTCTTATCAGCTATTATAGCAGAGGCAACAGGTGTTGCTTTAACATCATTGGGAACAGAAATTACAGGCGCTTGTGAAGGCTGCGGTTGCGCAGCAGGGGCTACCGTTGCCTTTGTTTCAGCTTTGGCAGGTTCCGGCTTTGGCGCGGCTGAAGGCTTTTCGGCAGTTTCATCAATATTGGCCAATACCGACCCGATTTGCAGTGTGTCGCCTTCTTTTGCAATCCTGGTTAATATACCTGCCTGCTCGGCATTTACTTCAAATGTTGCCTTCTCGCTTTCCAGTTCAGCTAATACTTCATCCCTGTCTACATACTCACCGTCTTTCTTCGTCCATTTTAATAACGTCACTTCATTGATAGATTCGCCAACCGATGGAACTTTAATCTCAATCATATAATATCTTTTAACAACCCTGTTTTATGTCCAAATATCGTTTTTCTTTTATAAACGCTGAATAAAGGCGTTATTAAATACTAAAGGCAGTTTCTACAATTTCGTCCTGCTCCTGCTTATGCACCTTTGCATAACCAGTTGCTGTTGCTGCACTGGCATTGCGGCTGATAACCCCAAAGTTAATTTGCTTCAGGTTCATTTGCAGGAACGATGCTGCACCCATGTTCAGCGGCTCTTCCTGCACCCAAAACCATACAGACCGGCCATATTTTTTATACAGCTCTTCCAGTTGTTTTACAGGTAGGGGATATATCTGTTCAAGGCGAACAACTGCTACATCTTTCCTGCCATCCTTTAGTTGTTTTTCAGCCAGGTCAAAATAAATCTTACCGCTGCAGAACAGTACTTTTTTAACACCGGCAGTATCCGCAAAATTATCGTCAATCACTTCTCTAAAACCGCCGCTGGTAAACTCACTTACAGGGCTGTAACTGCCCGGGTGGCGCAGGTTTGCCTTTGGCGAAAAGTCAACCATGGGCTTGCGGAACGGCCATGCAAGTTGCCTTCTTAACGCATGGAAAAAATTAGCCGCTGTTGTTATATTGGTTACTACGATGTTCAATTCAGCACACATTTGCAGGAAGCGTTCCATTCTTGCGCTGCTGTGTTCAGGGCCCTGGCCTTCATACCCGTGCGGCAGTAACATGGTTATACCGTTCATGCGGTTCCATTTTTGTTCACCGGCGGTAATAAACTGGTCAATCATTGTTTGGGCGCCGTTGCAAAAGTCACCGAACTGCGCCTCCCATAAAACAAGGGCATTTGGGTTAGCCATTGCATACCCGTATTCAAAGCCCAGCACACCATACTCACTCAGCAGCGAATTAAATATCCTGAACTTACCTGTTGCGCCATCTATCCTGCTTAAACGGTTATAGCTTTCGTCTGTATTCTCGTCCCTCAGCACCGCGTGGCGGTGGCTGAACGTACCTCTCTGCACATCCTGGCCGCTCATACGTACATCGCTCCCATCAAGCAAAAGGCTTCCGTAAGCCATCAATTCGCCGGTAGCCCAATCAACCTTGTTCTCGTTGTTATAAAGTTTAACCTTGTCCAGTATAATCTTTTCTACCTTCTTTAACGGTGTAAAGTTTTCCGGCCAGGTCATTATAGCGTCAAATACCTTTTTAAAGTTGGCCTCGCTTATCGCTGTAATGGGTGAGTGGTCAAAATCTTCGTTAGTGGCTTTGCGCAGGCTTTTCCATACCAGCTCCGGTTGCTGGTAATTGTACGGCAGCGGGTTTTGTTTTACCTCGTCCAGCCTTTCCTGCAAATCACCCCAAAACTTCTTTTCCATACTCTTCGCCAGTTCCTTTGCGTCAGCCTCGCCGTTTGCCAAAAGATAGCTGGTGTACACTTCCCTTGGGTTGGGGTGCTTATCAATCAATGCGTACAGGTGCGGCTGTGTAAACTTGGGGTCGTCCCCTTCGTTGTGGCCGTGCCTGCGGTAGCATACCATGTCAATAAAAATATCGCTATTAAAGTTCTGCCTGTACCGCGTGGCAATCTGCACGCACTTAATAACAGCTTCAGGGTCATCACCGTTTACATGCAATACCGGTGCGTGTACCGCTGATGCAAGCGAAGTGCAGTAATCAGAGCTGCGGGCATCGTCAAAATCGGTGGTAAAGCCTATCTGGTTGTTTATTACAAAATGCATGGTGCCGCCGGTAAGGTATCCCTTTAAGTCGCTCATTTGCAGCACTTCATATACTATGCCCTGCCCTGCCAGTGAGGCATCGCCGTGTATCAGTATGGGCAGTATTTTATCGTAATCGCTGTTGTATAATATATCAGCTTTGGCCCTGGCAAAGCCCACAACCACAGGGTCAACCGCTTCCAGGTGCGATGGGTTGGGCATCAGCTTAAGATGCACCGTTTTGCCGCCGGTTGTGGTAACCTCGCTGCCGTAGCCCATGTGGTATTTAACATCACCGCTGCCCATGGTTTGGTCAAGCTTGGCAGTGCCTTCAAATTCGCTGAAAATCTGGGAGTACGTTTTACCCATTATGTTGGCCAGCACATTCAGCCTGCCCCTGTGTGCCATACCTATCACTACCTCGTGTACATCATGCTCTGCAGCCACATTGATGATTTCATCCAGCGCGGCAATAGTGGTTTCGCCACCTTCCAGTGAAAACCTCTTCTGGCCGATATATTTTGTATGGAGGAACTTTTCGAATATTACACCCTGGTTGAGTTTTTCAAGTATGCGTTTCTTTTTCTCTATGGACAGCTGGTTGGTAAACTTCCGTTCCATTTCATTAGTCAGCCAGTCTATTTTTTTCTGATCGCTTACGTATTTAAATTCAATACCCACATGCGAGGCGTAGCAGTTTTTAAGGTGTGTAAGGATATTTCTTAATGTTGTTGGCCCAAGCCCTATTAAATTACCCGCGTTAAAGATTTTGTCCATGTCTTCCTCGCCCAGGCCAAAAAAACTGAGGTCAAGGTTAGCGCCCCTGTCTTTACGCTGGCGTATAGGGTTGGTTAGCGCAATTAAATGCCCTTTGTTGCGGTAGCCGAGTATAAGGCGGTACACCCGTATTTCGCGCATCCAGTCCTTAGCGGCATCTGGTGGTGGAGCAGTTGCCGCTAATGTGCCGTTTGCGCTGCCGTTACCATTGGCGGCGTGGGTAGAAACCGCAAAGTCAAAACCCTCAAAAAACTTTTTTAATTCTGTATCAACACTTTCCGGGTTTTTTAAAAAATCCTGGTATAAATTTTCGATAAATGCCGGGTGTGAGCTCGTGATGTATGAAAAATCCTTCATGGCCGGGAGCAATTTCTTCTGTTTATGTAAGAAATGAGTGCAAATATCGTTTATTACAACTAAAATTAGTGTCAAAAAAATATGATGCAGGCTGTTAAAGCAAGACCGGGTAAAAATTTTTAACGGTAAAATTTCAGTTTTTAAAGATATAGCCCTACCTTTGCCGTCCCAAAAAAGAATTTAATGGCAAACCATTCAGCTACAAAGAAGGATGCGAGGCAAGCAGCAGCGCGCAGGGACAAAAACCGTTACTATGGTAAAACTACCCGTAACGCCATACGCGACCTGAAAGAATTGAAGGATGAAAAAGCACAGGCTGACAAGCTGCCTTCTGTTATTTCTATGGTTGATAAGCTGGCAAAACGCGGCATCATCCATAAAAATAAAGCAGCCAACATAAAAAGCAAGCTGGCTAAAAAAGCTGCGGTAAAAGCATAGTATTACCACTTCTTCATAAACTATTTAACCATCCCCTGTACGCAGCGGGATGGTTTTTTTGTGGCCTTTCAAGAGCGTGTTCACTCCCCGCCAAACACTAATAAGTTATTTTTACCACAAATACCAAAACCTATGCACCTGCGCAACACACTTATAACACTGTTATTGCCTTTTGGGGCTTTTTGCCAAACAACAGATGCCTATAAACCTGCAACAACCATAACTGCTATGCCCGGTTACACACTTGCATGGCACGATGAATTTAACAACGACGGGCGACCCGACAGCAGCAACTGGAATTATGAAAAAGGCTTTGTTAGAAATGAAGAGCTGCAGTGGTACCAACCGGCAAATGCCACATGCAATAACGGTGTTTTGCTTATTGAGGGCCGCAGGGAAAAAGTACCAAACCCGCGTTACACCGCCGGCAGCAGTGACTGGCGCAGGGCCAGGCAATTTGCCGAATACACCTCTGCCTGCATTACCACCAAAGGCCTGCAGCAGTTTGGCTACGGCAGGTTTGAAGTAAGGGCGCGTATTGATACAGCCCTCGGTGCCTGGCCTGCCATTTGGACACTTGGCACAAAAGGCCCATGGCCTTTAAATGGCGAAGTGGATATGATGGAGTTTTACCGGGTTAATGGGTTGCCTACTATACTTGCCAATGTTGCCTGGGGAACGGAAAAACGCTTTGTGGCTAAATGGAATACACAGCGCAACCCACTGGCGCATTTTACGGCTGCAGACGCCGATTGGGTGCATAAGTTTCACGTTTGGCGTATGGACTGGAATAAAGATTCAATCGCTCTTTTTCTTGACGGCGAATTGCTGAATGTTACTTATATGGCTGAAACCATAAATGCAGACAGTACTAATCCGTTTACCGGCAAACCTATGTTCCTGCTGCTGAACCTTGCGCTTGGCCAAAACGGCGGCGACCCGTCTGCTTCTCACTTTCCCATTAAGTACGAGGTGGATTATGTGCGCTACTGGAAGAAGGATAATTAGTGTTACTGGAGGTAAATCATTCTGTCTGTCATCATGCTTTTTTAAACCTGACGATAAAACGGTTTATTTTATCATCAACGGCTTCGTAACTAATGATGCCCTGGTGTAATTGCACTATGCGTTTTACTATTGAAAGGCCGAGGCCAAAACCTCTTTTCCTTATGGCGTTTTCGCCCCTGAAAAAAGGTATAAATAGCCGGTCTTTATCCTTAATATTCAGCGTTTTACCTTTGTTGTCAAAGTACACTTCAATAGTTTTATCATCTGCTTTAATGGCAATTGAAACATTCTTGTCCTCAGAATATTGAAACGCGTTTTTAATAAGGTTACGAAACGCCGAGCGAAGTAATGTATAGTTGCCGCTGATAGATAAATTTATTTCATTTTCAGGCATCTGTAAAAACTCAAGGCTTACGGAAATGCCGGTAAACATGCGTTTTACAGCACTTATGGTATCATATAATAACTCGTCAACCCTTACCATTGGCCAGTCAGATGAATAGGTGATTTTTTCGTATTGCGACAGCAACAGCAACGAGTTGGTAAGCTCTATCAATTCCTGCTGGTCTTCTTTTAGTGAAGTCAGTACATCTTTTGCCTCCTCGAGGCTGAGATTTTTTCGTAAGGCTATTTCAGTTTGGGCAAGCATGCTGGCAAGCGGTGTGCGCAGTTCGTGCGAAGCATGGTGCGTAAAGCTTTTTTGCATGTCGAACGCTTTTTCCAGCCTGTCGAGCATGCTGTTGAAATTGGCGCTTATCTGCATTATTTCGTTCCTGCGTATATTCCCTTTTCCCACCTTAAAACGGTCACGCAGGTTATCTTCCGAAATTTTGCGCATCTGCAGGCTTAATTCAACCAAAGGTTTGGTTGTTTTCATAACATATAAAAATGAAAAGGTGGAAACTGCTGCAACCGCCCCTACGCCTACCAAAAGCATTATGAACCTGAGCTTAGCCATACGTGAAAGGCCGTACTTATCATTACTGCTGGCAATCACGTAACGGTCAGTGTTTTTTACATAAAAGCCAAAACAGGCAAACGTGTCCTGCCGGTAAAAATAATGCCCCTGGATATAGATGTCAGCAAGTGTTGATGGAGAGAGGGAGAATAACGGGAACTTAGGCTCCTCGTATAAGATTTTGCCGGTTTTATCAAGCACTGTTATATGCAGTTCATTTACAGTGCTTTGTGGCGAATTATTCAGTACATCATTTTCTTCTGCTGATATGGCATAATCGTCGTCAAATGCCTTGTACCTTGAAATGGCCTGCACCCAAAGCCTTTTGCCTAAATCATCATTCCTTGTGTTGGAATAAATTATGTAAACGATGGTCATTGCAATTACCAGTATAACAGATACCAGTAAAGTATGCAGTACAACAAATTTTAACCGTAAGTTCATGACAGGGGTGCTTCACGCACATAATACCCGAAACCTGGTTTTGTGTGAATGAGCTTTGTTTCAAAGGGCTTATCAATTTTATTTCGTAAAAAGCTAATGTAAACTTCAATGGTATTGGTGCCCGTGTCAAAACTCAGGTCCCACACTTTTTCAAGTATATCCTGCTTGGCAATTACCTTGCCTTTGTTGCGGCTTAACAACACAAGCAGTGCAAACTCCTTGGCCGTAAGGTTTATATTTTTGCCAGCGCGGTTAACTGTTTTATTGCTCATATCAATTTCCATATCGGCAATAACAATTTTTTCGCCGGTTTCCTGCCCTGAATCGGTTCTCTTTATAAAAACTTTTATACGGGCTATCAATTCATCAAAATGAAAGGGCTTTACAATGTAGTCATCAGCCCCAAGGTTAAATGCATCTATCTTATCATTAATTTCCCCTAATGCTGTAAGCATTATTATGGGTACGTTTTTGTTTATCTCCCTGAATTCCTTGCAAAGGGCAAGCCCGTTTTTGTACGGCAGGTTAATATCAAGCAAAACCAGCGAGTACGGGTGCTGCTTAAATAGCTTCTCCGCAATTGAACCGTCATAGGCTACATCTGTCTGGTAGCCCTGCCTGGTTAACTCGTCCTGTATAACCTGGCTTAACTTAGGTTCGTCTTCTGCCAGTAGGATTCTATACGTGTTTTCCATTACTTTGTAGATATTTCAAAAACAAATTAATGAAAAAATCTATATTAACAACACTTCTTTTTACAGTTTATATTTTACATGCCCAAAACATGCCTACTTCCTTCGAAAAAAGCGGGGGAAAACAAACAGCGACCTACCAGGAATGCATAAAATACTACAAAACACTTGATGCTCAATATAGTACATTATTGATGAAAACAGGCGATACTACCGACGCCGGTTACCCGCTTAATGTTGTGCTGTACAGCCCCGACAGGCAGTTTGACCCTGCAGTTTGGCACAGGCAAAAAAAAGTAGTGATACTGATAAATAATGGTATTCACCCAGGGGAGCCTGACGGGGTTGATGCAAGCATGATGTTTTTACGCGACCTGGCAAGCGGCAAGATAAAAACACCTCCAAACGTGGCCATTGCTGTCATTCCCCTGTACAATATTGGCGGCAGTCTTAACAGGAACAGTTTTTCACGCGTTAATCAAAATGGCCCGGAGAGCTATGGTTTTAGGGGCAATGCCCAAAACCTGGACCTGAACAGGGACTTTATTAAAGCAGACAGTAAAAATGCCCGCGCTTTTGAAAAGATTTACCAGTGGCTTAACCCGGATATTTTCTGCGATAACCACGTAAGTGACGGCGCCGATTACCAATATACCATGACATTAATATCAACCCAGCACAACAAGCTGCAGGGCGAAATAGGCGATTTTGCCCACGATGTTTTTGATTCTGCCCTTTACAGGGGAATGGTGCAAAAAAACTGGCCAATGATACCGTATGTAAACGTAGAGGGTAATGACCCGCAAAAAGGATGGGAAGCATTTTATGAATCGCCGCGTTACAGCAGCGGGTATGCAGCGCTTTTTGAAACAATTTCATTCATCAGCGAAACACACATGCTTAAGCCTTTTGCCGACAGGGTTTGGAGTACTTATTACCTGATGCAAACAATGATGGAGCAGGCATCGGCCCATGCCAACGATATTATCACAAAGCGGCAGAATACCATTAAAGCATTGGAGGCGCAAAAGCAATTTGTAGTAAGCTGGAAACCTGATACCACGCGCTATGATATGATTGAATTTAAGGGGTATGAACCGGCCTACAAAACCAGCGACGTTACAGGCATGCAGCGCATGTATTACGACCATGCAAAGCCTTATGACAAGCCGGTGAAATTTTATAACACGTATGTTCCAGCGGCTACCGTGGAAAAACCTAAAGCCTACATAATACCGCAGGGTTGGTGGTATGCCATTGACCTGTTAAAGCTTAACGGCGTGCAAATGAAACGGCTTACCGCTGACACAATGATTGAGGTAGAATGCTACCATATAGACGATTATAAAAGCATGCCGCGTGCGTATGAAAAACATCACCGCAACTATGATGTTAAGTTAAGCACGCAAACACAAACAATACAGTTCTTAAAGGGAGATTATATTATATACACCGGCCAGCCACAAGACCGCTATATAGTGGAAACACTGGAGCCGTTAAGTGATGATAGTTATTTTAGCTGGAATTTTTTTGATGCCATTTTGCAGGAAAAAGAGGGTTACAGCGATTACCGGTGGGAGGATGTTGCCGGCGAATACATAAAACACCATCCCGAATTAAAACAGCAGCTTGAGGATAAGAAAAAAACAGACCCGAAATTTGCTGCATCCTCATCCGCGCAGTTGAATTTTGTATATAAACATTCGCCATATTACGAGCCTGCACACAACCGCTACCCTGTGTACAGGCTGGTAAAATAAGCGGAATGTGCTATTCGCTTCGCAGCGCATTCACAGGGTTAGCTATAGCAGCTTTTATTGACTGGTAACCTACGGTAACCAGCATAATGCCAATGGCTATTATACCTGACATAACAAAAACCCAGGTATTAATGGTTATATGGTAAGCAAAGCCCTGCAGCCAAAGGTGCATAACATACCACGCCAAAGGAGAGGCTATTAACAACGCTATAATTATAAGTGCAGCAAAATCTTTTGTAAGCATGGCGCTGATTTGTGTAATACTTGCGCCCAGCACTTTTCGTATACCAATTTCTTTTGCCCTTCTGCGGGTGGTAAATAAAGCAAGCCCGAAAAGGCCGATGCATGAAATAAAAATGGTTACAGCCATCGAAGTTTTCATAAGCGTTGCGGTTTGCCGGTCTTTTTCATACAATGCATCCAGCGTTTCATCATAAAATTTATAGGCGAATGTGGCATTGGGATAAATTTCTTTCCAGGCTTCAGCCGCCCGGCTTATTGTTTTCTGCACTTCGCCTGCATCCTGCCCCTTTGATGCCAGTTTTATTGCAAAAGAGCCTTCCCTGTCCTGCCTGTTGATGATACACGCCGGTGTTATCGGGTCGTGCAGCGATTTCGTATGAAAATCAGCCACAACTCCTACAACAGGGTAGGCGATATTATTCCAGTATATTGTCTCGCCCAATGCATCAGCGGGATTTTTTTTGCCCATTAAATGCAGCATGCTTTCGTTAATTACAAATTCATTTACTGTGTCGGCATGCCGCAGGTTCCTGCCCGCTAAAAGCTTCACTTCGTAAAGCGGTATATAATCTTCGTTTCCGTCCACCTGTGTAACCTGCATTTCTTTCACATCGTTATTTTTCAATTTAACCTGCATACCCCTGCTGTTGCTGGTCATTGGTGGTATCCATTGCAGCGCTACTCTTTCTATACCGGCTACCTGCTTAAATTTTTCTGCCAATGCGCGAATCTTATACGCGCTGTCACCCCGTGGTGCATCAACGGTAAGTATTGCGTTTGATGAAAAGCCCGGGTATTTGCTGCGGGTATAATTAAGCTGTTTGGTAATAATAATACTGCCGGTTACAAATAACAGGGATATAGTGAATTGAAACACGGTAAGCGTTTTTCTCATTAGCCATCTTTCACTTCCTTTTTGTGTGCCGGTGGCTTTAAGGCTTATGACCGGTGAATAAGAGGATAATACTTTTGCGGGATAAAGCCCCGCGAGCAGCGGGGTAATGAAAATAATTACAGCCAGGAATATGAGGGTGGAAGAGCTGAATAAATGAAATGAGATACCACCCGGTATAAATGACTTAAATGCGGCAAGCACAGGCTTAGCCAGTGCCGCAGAAAGAATTACCGCCACGAGAGTTAGCATAAATGTTTCAACAAGAAACAGGGCAATAAGGCCTTTTTTGCTGCTGCCTAACACCTTGCGGATGCCGGTTTCTTTTGCACGTTGTATAGATTGGGCAGTAGAAAGGTTAATGAAATTAATGATGCCGAGTGCCAGGATAAACAATGCAACCGCCATTAATATATAAAGGGTTGGCAGGTTTGCGGTTCTTATAGGGTTTTCAATTACGTCCGCATTAAAATGTATGTCATTTAAAGGTTCCAGCCATAGCGAGAGGTTTATTTGGTTACCTGCATATTTATTAACCAGTCCGGCCAATTCAGCGTTCAGCCGTGTGGGTGTGGTGCCGCGGGCAAGTTTCACAAATACCCATGCATCCATATCATGCTCCTTCCATGAGCCGGTGGTAATATTATTTTTTAAATACCCGCTGTTAAGTGAACTGAAAGAAATAAAATCAGTATACCCCAAATCGGTCTTCTCCGTCCAGTCCTTTACAATGCCGGTAACTACGGCTGTAACTGAATCATTATACACAACCTGTTTGCCGATAACCCCGCTTAAAGGTATTTTGCCAAAATATTGTAATGCCCGGCTTTTAGTAAGCACAACGCTGTATGGCGCCTGTAAAGCTGTTGCTTTGTTGCCAGCCAGCCATGTATATGAAAATAAATTGAAGTATTGCGGCTCGGCTATAATGGTACCTGCATTGCCCGAACCGGCAACGTTGCCGCTAAAAGTCTTCACCCGGCCATCGTTGCCCGGCACTGTTATGGTTGCATAGTATGGAATATATCCCGCTATATTTTCCAGGCCTGTTAAGTCATTGCGGCCTGTTGTTATAACAGGTTGCGGTACCCTTGCAAAGTGGAATTTTTCGCCCGTTTTTTCAGTCACATTCGCCATAATGCGGTAAATGCGCTCCCCGCCGGGATGAAAGGTGTCAAAGCTTAACTCATAATCAGCAATAGTATAAATAGCAATACATGCGCAAATACCTAAAGAAAGGCCGAGTATATTAACGAATGAGTACGCCTTATGGCGCACAATATTGCGCAAAGCAATTTTGAGGTAGCTTTTAAACATAGCATTGGTTTATGTTTAGATGCAAAAAGAGGCGCTTTCCATAAATACCGGCAAGTAAAAAGCCGGCGCTTTCATGCCCCGGCCTTACAGGTATAAATTTATTTGCAGGTTAATACCCTTTATTTTGCTACATCTGTTTTATAGTACCGCTGCCAGTAATGTGCTGCTCAATAGCAGGGCTGCCTTTGTAATACACATCACCGCTGCCGGTAATACGCACGGTAAGTTTAACAGAAGTTGCTACATTAACGCTACCGCTGCCTGTAATGTGTACTTCCGCATTTTCAGCCTGTAAATCAGAAGCTTTATAGTCGCCGTTACCGGTAATAGTAATTTTTGAATCTTTTGTTTCCCCGCTTAAATTAATATTACCGCTGCCGGAAATACTTGATTCAACATACGGCGTATTAATATCAAGTGTCATATCCCCGCTGCCGGAAATAGAAAGCCTTAAATGGTTGCTTCCGTCAAGCTTGGCATCACTGGTAACATTGCCGCTGCCGCTCAATGCTATTCCGTCCACCCTGTCTGTCGTAACGTATACCTTTATTTTATTGTTGCTGCTAAGACCAACGTGGTCTTTGGTATGAATAACCAGTTTCCCGTCTTCGTTTTCTGTGAGTATATAGGGAATCAGGTTTTCATCAGCCTCTATTTTTACCGAAGGCGATGAGCCATGCACAATCTCTACATCAAAAAAACCATGCGATTCAATATCCGAAGCAGATGAAACATTACGTGTTTCTGTAGTAAGGTTACCGTTACCATGTATGGTGTCTATATTAATAAAGTCGCATGCAGGCAGTGCAAACGCAGCAACTACCAGTGCCGCAGCAATTACTTTTCTCATGAAATTTCATTTTGAGTGATTAAAATTAATAAAAACTTTTTGCCCCGTGTTATTTCATACGCCAACGGTATTAAAAACGCCGGCGGTTAAAATAGCGCACCCGCATTGCTGATACTGTTGAAAATATTGTATTTTTGCGTGCAATTTCAATTGCACCCGGGGAGTGCGGCCCGCATTTCCCTCACCTCTTCACTATGACAGAAAAGATTCTTATTCTCGATTTTGGAAGCCAGTACACACAGTTAATTGCACGCGCCGTAAGAGAGGCCAACGTTTATTGCGAAATAACACCTTATAACAGACCTTTTGACCTTAAAGGCCTTAAGGGTATTATTTTAAGCGGCAGCCCCTTTAGTGTTAACGAGGAAAATGCCCCTGCAGTAGACATACATGCAATGGTAACAAACCTGCCGGTATTGGGTGTTTGCTACGGCGCCCAGCTTACTGCGAAGGAATTTGGCGGAAAGGTGGAAAAATCCAACAAACGGGAATATGGCCGGGCCAAACTTGAAAAAAAGATAGGGGATGATTTACTGTTGCAGGATGTAGCAGAACATTCCCAGGTTTGGATGAGCCACAGCGACACTATTACCAAGCTGCCGGAAGGCTTTGAACTGCTGGCGGTTACCGAAAGCATACCCGTTGCAGCCTTTAAAAAGAATAGTGGCGACGGTAAAGAACTGTATGGCATACAGTTTCACCCGGAAGTGTACCACTCTACCGAAGGCAAAAAAATAATTAAAAATTTCCTGGTAAACATTTGCGGCTGCAAACAGGATTGGACACCCTCTTCTTTCATTCACGAAACAATAGAACAGCTTAAGCAGCAAATTGGTGACGCCCACGTTATTATGGCTTTAAGTGGTGGCGTTGACAGTACTGTTGCCGCCACACTGATAAGTAAAGCCATCGGCAGCAGGCTGCATGGCATTTTTGTGGATAACGGCGTATTGCGGAAAAACGAATTTGAGCAGGTATTGTCAACATACAATAAACTTGGCCTTAACGTTAAGGGTATTGACGCCAAACAACTTTTTTATGGTGAATTGAAAGGAAAGACAGACCCCGAAGCAAAGCGGAAAACGATAGGTAAATTATTTATTGACGTCTTCCAGGAAGAAGCGGCAAAAGTGCAGGGTGTGCAATTTTTGGGACAGGGCACTATTTATCCTGATGTTATTGAAAGTGTTAGCGTACACGGCCCATCCCAAACCATAAAATCACACCACAATGTTGGCGGCCTGCCTGAAAAGATGCATTTAGGACTTGTAGAGCCCCTGCGTTTTTTGTTTAAAGATGAAGTAAGAAAAGTGGGCATTGAATTGGGTATACCGGCTGACATGATAAACCGCCATCCATTTCCGGGCCCGGGTTTGGCGATACGCATACTGGGTGATATAACAGAGGACAAAGTAAAACTGCTGCAGGATGCCGATGATTTTTATATACAGGCGTTAAAGCAGTTTAACCTGTACTCAACCGTTTGGCAGGCAGGCGCTATACTGCTGCCTGTAAAAAGCGTTGGTGTAATGGGGGATGAAAGAACGTATGAATTTACAGTTGCACTTCGCGCGGTTACTTCTGTTGATGGTATGACAGCGGATTGGGCACATCTTCCCTACGAATTTTTGGCGCACGTGTCTTCTGGCATCATAAACCAGGTGCGCGGCATTAACCGTGTTGTGTACGATATAAGCAGCAAGCCACCCGCTACCATTGAGTGGGAATAGTATAATTACAGGCTTATAACACGGCGCAGGCCTTAAAAAGCTGAAGACCTGCATTTCTTGCAGTGCCTGTAGTACTATGTCAAACCGCCTGCTCGTACTAATAACTGCGGTTAGCGCTGTATACAATCATTCATTATATAAGTTGTTAAATACCTGCGCCGCAGTTGTTGCAGTAATGCTTATAGGCATCATATTTGTACCTTTATCCTTCACCAATTCGTTCTTATGGTAAATAGATTTCGTGAATGTTTAATGATGTGCCTTATTATTTTACTCACCTGTTGCAGAGCAATTGCCCAAACAGACAGTACGCAATTGATAACCACCACAACCGGTACAGTGCAGCCATTACGCATCGCGGTTCTTGCACCCATCTATATTGACTCAGTGTTTACCGGCACCGATTACACCGGCGGAAATATTTTACCCAACTATGTTTTACCCGGCCTTGATTTTTATAACGGGGCTATGATGGCGGTGGACTCACTGCAGAAAGAAAATGTTCCTGTTGAAGTTTGGGTATATGACACAAGAAAAAGTTACGAGAACACTACGATGCTTGAGGCTGAAATGGATGATAAAAATTTTTCTCTCATCATTGCCTACCTTTCAGGCGCACTGGAACAGCAGCAGTTGGCAGCATTTGCTTTCAGCCACAACATACCGTTTATCTCGGGAACTTATCCTAATGATGCCGGTGTAAGCGGTAATCCATATTTTGCCATTGTAAACTCCACTTTAAAAACGCATGTACAAGGCATTTACAACTATGTGCAGCACAATTACATTGGTGATAAAGTGTATTATATTACCAAAAAAGGCGGTATGGAACAGCGTATTAAAAATTATTTTGACGCGATGAAAGCCAGGTCTTACCCGCTTCAATATACTTATGTTGAACTACCCGATAATTTTACTGATGCCGACCTGTTATCAAAAATTGACAGTAACAGCGAAAGCGTAATTGTATGTGGCAGCCTTAATGTTGATTTTGGTACAAGGCTGTTAAAAACCATCAACAATTCAGGCGCCGCTAAGGTATTCACCGTAGTGGGCATGCCTACATGGGACGATATGGATGGGTTGTATGATGAAGATTGCAAGAATGTAAACATCGTATTTTCTACCCCCTATAATTATAACAGGAGTGATAAACTTATTGCAGGCTTATCGGATGAATACCGTTCTAAATTTAATGGCAGGCCCACCGATATGATGTTTAAGGGCTTTGACCAGGTGTATCATTTCACGCATTTGTTGCTGCGATACCACGACAGCCTCTTCAGCCACCTGTCTGATACTTCTTTCAAAATATCAACAGTGTATAATTTTCAGCCTGTTCGTTTAAAATCAACTTCTTTCGTGCCTGATTTTCTCGAGAATAAAAAATTATATTTTGTAAAAATGGTAGGGGGAAGTATAAAGGCTGTTAACTAAGAACTGCTGGTTGGCGATTTACCAAATAAAGAAAAGCAGTAACGCTGCTAAGATTTTTAACTATTTTATTCCGAAATTGCCGTTGCTATGAATAAGAAAAAGTGGATAGTGTTTGCGGCTGTGGGCTTTAGCATATTCATAAGTGTTGCAGCTATTGGAAAAAAAACACAGGCAGATAATGCGGAATCACCCCAATATATTCCGCCGAGCGAACAGCGCACCGGCAATGCACAAGCGGGATACGATTATTTAATTAACGGGGATTACATACGGAGCGGCCTGCCCTTTGGGTTATATAAGCTGTTGGTTGGCAAAGATACCTCGAACCAGCTTGGCAGGAGCGGGAGAAATGCAAAAATAGAATATGATTTTACTATGGTGAAGGCGCCGGACGGCGTTGACATTGTTGTGCCAAACTGCCTGCAGTGCCACGCGCAGGTGTTTGACGGTAAACTGATTATAGGGCTTGGTAATTCCATGGCAGATTTTTCCATGTCAATGCAAACCAACAGCGGGTATCTTAAAGCTGTAACCGGTGTAATGAAGTTGTTTTCACCCATGCAATACCTGGCTGCCGAGCCTGCAATACGTTCCCTGAAAACAGTAGGGCCTTACTTGCAAACAGAAGTACGTGGTGTTAACCCGGCAGACCGGCTGGCGGCGGTACTTGCGGCACACCGAAACCCGGAATCGCTTGAATGGAGTGACAGCGCAACGCTTAACATTCCCAGTGAAGTGATACCCACCGATGTGCCTGCATGGTGGATGCTTAAGAAGAAAAATGCTATGTTTTACAACGGCTTCGGCCGCGGCGACTTTGCTACATTTTTAATGCTAAGCAACCTGTTAACGGTGAAAGATACTACAGAAGCAAAAGAAGTGTCATCACACTTTGGCGATGTGTTTGCTTATATAAAATCTATTAAGCCACCCAAATATCCTTATCCTGTTAACAGCCAGCTTGCCGCAACAGGTAAGGAAATTTTTATTGTTACCTGCGCCAGGTGCCATGGCGATTACGGCAGTGAAAGCAGCTATCCCAACCTGCTTATACCGGAAAGCATTGTACAAACAGATTCGATGCTGTATAAAAGCAACTATCAAAACCCGCAGTTTGTTAACTGGTTTAATAAAAGCTGGTACGCAAAAGGAAAACATGCAGCCAGGCTTGAGTCATACGATGGTTACATAGCGCCGCCGCTGGATGGTATATGGGTTACTGCACCATACCTGCATAACGGCTCTGTACCCACGCTTGAGGCCCTGTTAAACAGTAAACTGCGGCCTGTTTACTGGCAACGTGATTTTAAGCACCCGGAATATGATTATGATAATATTGGGTGGAAGTACGAGGAGAAACAATCAGCCGGCAACAAAAAAGTGTATAACACCACATTGCCGGGTTATGGCAATTACGGCCACACTTTTGGTGATGCTTTAAGTGATGATGCAAGAAAAGCATTGATTGAGTATTTAAAAACGTTGTAGTGTTTACTTCATATCACAACATCCCAAAATCGCCGAACCAGCAATAACAACTTGAATCTTCATAAAACCATAGGGTACAAAACAATTCATCAATGGCTTGCAGGCAAAGGCTTTCACGCATTCCAGTTCCAGGAAGAAACATGGCAGCACATAATTGAAGGGCGCAGCGGGCTGGTAAATGCGCCAACCGGCTGCGGCAAAACATTCTCTGTTTTTTTAGGTAGTGTTATACAGTTTATTAATAAGCATCCTTCTGCCTATCAATCCAAAAAAAATAACGGCCTGCAATTGTTATGGGTAACACCATTGCGCGCTTTGGCTAAGGATATTGGCCGTGCCATGGAAGAAGTGATATTTCAGTTAGGCATGCAGTGGCAGGTGGGCATACGCAACGGTGATACCGATGTAAATGAAAGACAGCGGCAAAAACGTAACATGCCCGAAGTGCTTATTATTACACCGGAAAGCCTGCATTTGCTGTTAGCGCAAAAAGGTTACACGGGGTTGTTTAAATCATTGCGCATTATAGCGGTGGATGAATGGCACGAGTTGCTGGGCAGCAAACGTGGCGTGCAGACAGAACTGGCAGTGAGCAGGCTGGTTAACATTAACCGGGAGGCGCCTGGTAATAACAAACCACTCATTTGGGGCATCAGCGCTACCATCGGCAATTTAGAAATAGCAAAAGAAGTTTTATTATCGCCCATATTATCCACTAAAATCTCCCAACAGAAGGGAGACGCAGTTGGAGATGGGGCAGTTATCGTACGCGCCAATCTTGATAAGCGTATAGATGTTCTTTCTGTTATTCCCGAGGAGATAGAAAAATATCCATGGGCCGGGCACCTTGGTATTAAGCTGGCTGAAAGGATAGTGCCGATTATAGAGCAGAGCACTACCACGCTTATTTTTATTAATACCCGCGGCATGAGTGAGCGCTGGTATCAAAAGCTGCTGGATATTGCCCCGCAGTTTGCCGGGGCAATCGCCTTACATCATGGCAGCATTGAACAGGAGTTGCGGGTATGGGTGGAGGAGGCTTTGCACACACATACATTAAAGGCGGTAGTATGCACGGCAAGCCTTGATTTGGGCGTTGACTTTCGCCCTGTTGATACAGTGATACAGGTTGGCTCACCAAAAGGCGTATCAAGGTTTTTACAACGCGCGGGGCGAAGCGGTCACGGCCCCGGCGAAATAAGTAAAATATATTTTCTTCCCACACATTCATTAGAACTGGTTGAGGCCGCCGCCTTGAAACAGGCAATTAAAGACGGCCTTATTGAAGGCCGTGAACCGATGATGTTGTGTTTTGATGTGCTTATTCAATACCTGTGCACATTGGCTATTGGTGAGGGTTTCAGGGAAGAAGAAATTTTTGCAGAAGTAAAAAGCACTTACTGTTTCAGCGACATAACATTAAAAGAATGGCACGAGGTTTTACAATACATTACCACTGGCGGTACTGCCCTGCAATCGTATGATGATTACAAAAAAGTAGAGGCGGAGAACGGGTTGTACCGCATGAAAAGCCGCAGGATGGCCATGCGCCACCGCCTGCATATTGGCACCATTGTAAGTGATGTGATGATGAAGGTAAAATTTATGAGCGGTGGCTATATTGGCGTGATTGAAGAGTACTTTATAAGCCGGCTTGAGCCCGGTGATGTGTTTACGCTTGCCGGCCGCAATGTTGAGCTGGTGACGATAAAAGACATGACGGCTTATGTAAGAAAATCGAATTCAAAAAAATCAATTGTGCCAAGCTGGATGGGCGGCAGGATGAGCCTTACCGCTAATCTTGGCCGGGTGCTGCGCTTAACTTTTGACAAAATTGTTGCGAAACAGTATGACGAAGCTGAATTAAAGAGCCTGTCTGTATTGTTTGACCTGCAGGCTGAATTATCGCACATACCAAAAGCAAATGAATTATTAATTGAACATATTGAAGACAGCGACGGATATCATTTGCTAGTGTACCCATTTGAGGGCAGGCAGGTACACGAGGCGATGAGTTCGTTAATGGGTTTCCGCATCAGCAAAATAACCCCTATCACTTTTTCAATCGCGATGAATGATTACGGATTTGAATTGTTAAGCGACAAGCCGATACCGGTGGATGATACGAATGTTTATGACCTTTTTACAGCGGAGAATTTGATGGATGATATGCTGCGCAGTGTTAACAGCGTTGAAATGGCGATGCGTAAATTCAGGGATATTGCTACCATCGGCGGCCTTATATTCCAGGGGTACCCGGGAGAATATAAAAAAGCAAGGCACCTGCAGGCGTCTGCTTCGTTGCTGTTTAAAGTGTTCAGCGAGCATGACCCCAACAATATTTTATTACGGCAGGCCTACCAGGAAGTATTTGACCAGCAGATGGAAGAAGTGCGGTTGCGCAATGCACTTGAACGCATACGGCAAAGTAGCATTATTATAACTGTGCCTGACCGTTTAACACCGCTGTCTTTCCCTATAGTGGTGGATGGCTTAAGCAGGTATAACCTTTCCTCGGAAAAATTAGAAGACAGGATTAAACGTATGCAGGAATGGGATTATTAATTTTTATTTCACCTCTTTAAATATCTTTTCATACGCGGCATTTTCTTTAAACATCTGTAAGCCATCTTTAAACCGCATATAAGGTAACTTAAGCAACTTATGGTTTTGCCTGCTTATTTTATTTAAAATTCTCCAGTGCCGTATAATTTCTTTCCAGGCGAAAAATATGGAATGGCCGGGGTCATAAATATGGGTAGGCTCGCTGCCTGCGCCGTTTACCTCAACAATAGCAAAGCCGCGGCCCTCTTTCATTTCATCCCAATCGTTATACATTATATCTAATCTTCCAAAATATAAGTGCGGTATTTTTTTACAAACAGTATCAATCATTGCAGTAAGCTTATTATCTGCCAGGTAACTCACATCAATAAACTTCGCGCCGCGTGCGTGGTTTCCGTAAGGCACTAATATTTTCTTTTCACCTTTTGGCAATACCTCATTTAAAGCTTCGCCGAAAGTTGCTTTCAGTACCTGCAATTGTAAAATAAACCGTTTGTTTTTATGCAGCAGTTCTTCAGTGGTTGAAATACCATCTCCTTCAACAGTTAAAAACTCTTTGCTCACAATGCCTGATATATGTCCCTTATCTTCATTGGGAAAGCGGTAATAAAATATGCCTACCTCGTACTTGTATGGCACAAACTCCTGCAGCAAAAAATCAACCTGGCTGTCATTAGCATAGTCAAGTACCTCCCGTGCGGAAAATAATTTTTTCACTCCCTTGCCGCGGCCGCCTATATCAGGTTTGCCAATTACAGGGTACACGGGTTTGCGCTGCTGCAAATGCCAAAGCAAATCCTGCTCTTTCATTCCAGCTTTAAAAAACATAGTAGGCGGGTAATACTCCTGCGGCATAATGTTATAAATCTCCATTTTGCTTTCCAGCAAAAAACCGCCATTTTTTATGGAGGGATTAGAAGCGCTGAAAAAAAAGAAGGACCGTGTTCTTATGCAGAGCAATACCCAAAATATATATATAGGCCCGTAAACAGTATTAAACGACCAGTATTCCCAATGCAGTAATTTGATAAAGAAGGGGTGGTATAAGAGCTTTTTAAAAAAATTCATTGTAAAAATTATACAGCCGCTAAGCTGCGTGCATCAATTTGCGGGGTGAAAGACTTGTTATTTTTAAGATCGAAATAATGCATGCTGTTACCTGCACCGGTAATTTCCATTACTGTTATACTTACAGTACAGTACATATTACCACGGCTCATGCGAATATCGTTTTGTGCATCACCATCGCCGCCAAACCGGTGAAAGTGTATAATGTCGCTTTTGCCCGGCAGCGGATTTTCCCGCAGCCATTCATCAAACCAGCGCCTTCTTTTTTCTATTACTTCATCATCATACAATGTTGCGGACGACCAGATATGCGGCATGTTGCCCTGCAGGCGGCGTAAGTACTTCCTGTTACCATCCCAGCGGCACTCATACAATGTGTTGTTGACAAAAAATACGAGTGTAAACGGTTCAATGTTATTAAGTGGTATTATTTTAAAAGCCTCAACCGGCGCATCTTCCTCAACAATGTCCAAAAAAATCAAGCCCCTGCTTTTGCGGTAAGGTGGTTTTGCTTCATGCTTTATAAATGCCCCGTTTAATAATACAGCGGCATCACCATTGTCTTTCATGGCTATCCAGGTGCCACCGGCATCAGTATCTTTAGGATACATTATCCTGCAGTTATGCTTATACCATTGTGGTGGCAGGGCAGCCCTGCGTATATGTTTTTCATCCCTGTTAGATGCGATAAAACAACCGGTTTTTGCGGGTACAAATGTTACTGTGCACATACTCGGCGGTATTTTATGGTGGATGATGCTACACCAAAGCCTTCAGGCAACTGCAGGTTTGACACCTCGTTTATACCAACGCGTATCAGTGCCATGTGGTGCACGGTATGTTCAAGATTATATACTACTTCGCGGTAGTAATTTGACTGGATGGTAAGCATTTCTTTTGAATCCTCGTCGTAATTAGCTTCCAGCAAAAGATATTTATCAGGCCTTTCAACCGATGCGTAAATTGCGTGCAATAATTCGCAGGCAAAGTCTTTATTTGTCTCAATACGGTGATCGCGTTTGCGGTTTTCATAATTAACAACACCACTTGTGTAACCTTTTTCCAGTTCAATAAACAGTTCAATAATATGCCTTACATGCTGGCCTATAGTTGCGTTGAATAAAACCCGGCTTGGATGCACATATTCTTCCGGGCTTAACGCTTTCAGCGATTCGCTTAGCTGAACAAAAATGTTTTGTATAGCGTGCTTAATTTTCATACACTCGTCTTTGTAAATTCTTTTTATTTAGTGGTTAACTTACCCTTGCCCGTTTAATGCCCACAAGCTGTAAAATATCGCCGAGATAAAAAATAACCAGTACGGCGCAGCAAACAAAAGTTATTACGGCGTAAATAAATAACCACGGGTCTCCGTCGAAATTTATCCCCAGTTTGGTTAAATGAAAAAATATGGCACCGGCCATTAACCCCAGGCCTAACAGGGCGCCAAAGGGCGTTGTGCGCGGGATAAGTATAAGAATGCAGGCAATTAATTCCATTACGCCTATGCCAATTCTGCCCCACGGTTCCATGCCCAGTATGGTAAATAATTTTACTGATTGCGGGTCTGCGCTAAACTTGAAAAACAGCGTCATACCCATAATTGCAACGGCAAGCAGCCGTAATACCCAAAGTATAATTTTGGAAGCCATAGTTGTTGATTTTAGTTGGTTTTGCAGTATATACGGGGCGTTTTTATTTTCCTTTCAGCGCAGCGCGTGAATTTTTAAAAAAAGTTGGTTGCTGAACCAGCGGGGAAGGTGGCATGCCGGTTGTTACATTACATTGTAAGATAAATATAAACATTTATTTATATCATATTAGTCACTATAAAATTATCTTTATTGGCATGAGCATAGAACAACAACGCCTGGAAGAAAAAGGCTGGAAAAAATGGGGGCCTTATGTAAGCGACCGGCAGTGGGGAACAGTTAGAGAAGACTATAGTAAAGACGGGGATGCATGGGAATACACCACGCACGACATGGCCCGCAGTAAAGCCTGGCGCTGGGGTGAGGAAGGTATAGCCGGTATTTGTGATGAAAAGCAGCTACTTTGTTTTGCGATTGCTTTATGGAATAAGAAAGACCCTATTATTAAAGAAAGGTATTTTGGGTTAAATGGCAACGAAGGTAACCACGGCGAGGATGTAAAGGAGTTGTATTATTACCTGGATAATACGCCCACGCATTCCTATATGAAAATGCTGTACAAGTACCCGCAGGCAGCGTACCCCTACAACTGGCTGGTAACCGAAAATAAAAGACGTACAAAACTTGACCCGGAATTTGAAATTGCAGATACAGGTATTTTTAATGAAAATAAATACTTTGATGTTTTTACTGAGTACGCGAAGGCGGATAAAGATGACTTGCTGGTAAAAATAACCGTTTTTAACCGCGGCCCGGAAGATGCATCATTGCATGTATTGCCTACGATGTGGTTTAGAAATACATGGAACTGGGGTTACAATGAATACAGGCCTTCATTAATGTCAACCAATGATGGAGATATCCTGGTTGATCACACATCCCTGGGCAATTATACCCTTCATCTTGAAACAAAAACAACCTTGCTTTTTTGTGAAAACGAGACGAATAATCAGCGGCTGTACGGCTCAGAAAATACATGCCCCCATGTAAAAGACGGCATTAATGATTACCTGATGTATGGCGACGAAAATGCAATAAATATTTATGCACGCGGCACAAGGGTAGCTGCAGATTATGATGTAACGGTACAAGCCGACGGAAGCGTTGTTATAAAATTGCGTTTTGAAAAAAATAGTAACCGGCAGCCTTTTGCTGATTTCGATGACATTTTTGAGGCGCGGCAAAATGAAGCCAATGATTTTTATAACACGCTGCAAAAAGATATGGAATCTGATGATGAAAAGCTTGTGCAGCGGCAGGCGTTTGCAGGAATGTTGTGGAGCAAGCAGTTTTATTATTACGACATCCAGCAATGGCTTGACGGCGACCCTGCACAGCCAGCGCCCCCGCCCGAACGAAAAGATGGCCGTAACCATGCATGGCAGCACCTGCATAATAATGACATTATTTCAATGCCCGATAAATGGGAATATCCCTGGTATGCGGCGTGGGACCTCTCATTTCATTGCCTGGCGTTTGCAATGATTGATGTTGCTTTTGCTAAAAACCAATTATCGCTGCTTACTAAGGAATGGTACATTCATCCCAACGGCCAGTTACCGGCCTACGAATGGGCTTTTGGCGATGTTAACCCACCCGTGCATGCATGGGCCACCTGGCGTATTTACGAGATAGAAAAGAAACTGAAAGACGGTGAAGGTGATATTACTTTTCTTGAATCCATATACCACAAACTGCTGATAAATTTTACCTGGTGGGTAAACCGTAAGGATGCCGGCGGTAATAACATTTTTGAAGGCGGCTTTTTGGGGCTGGATAATATTGGCGTGTTTGACCGGAGCGCGCCGTTGCCCACCGGCGGGTACATAGAGCAGGCTGACGGAACAAGCTGGATGGCGATGTATGCATTAAACATGATGCGCATTTCGCTTGAACTGGCTTGTTATAACCCGGTTTACCAGGATATGGCCACAAAGTTTTTTGAACACTTTCTTTACATAGCCAGCGCCATGGCCAGTATGGGTGAAGATAACAACGGGCTTTGGGATGACACCGATAGCTTTTTTTACGATGTGCTTAAATTACCCGGCGGCAAAAATGAAAAACTGAAAGTACGCAGCCTTGTCGGTCTTTCGCCACTGTTTGCAGTGGAAGTATTAAGCCACGATATACTTGAAGCTGTACCCACTTTTGCTGCGCGGCTGAAATGGTTTTTAGACAACAGGCCAGACCTTGCCAGCCTTGTATCCCGCTGGCAGGAAAAAAGCGGTGACGAAACACACCTGCTGAGTTTATTGCGTGGCCACCGAATGAAAAAATTATTGGTGAGGATGCTGGATGAAAACGAATTTTTAAGTGATTATGGCGTACGGGCATTGTCAAAATACCATAAAGACCACCCCTATGAAGTATGGGTGGACGGCCATAAATTCAGCGTTACATATACCCCCGGCGAAAGTACCACGGGGTTGTTTGGCGGCAACAGTAACTGGCGCGGGCCAATATGGATGCCTGCCAATTTTTTAATAGTGGAAAGCTTGCGGCGCTTTCACTACTACTATGGCGATGATTTTAAGGTGGAATGCCCTACCGGCAGCGGGGAATATTTAACCCTTAACGAAATAGCTGCTTTTATTACCAGCCGCTTAAGCAAATTGTTCCTGGTGGATGAAAATGGTAACCGCCCTGTACTTGCCGCCTATGGCAACCTGCAGCATGAAGAGCATTTTAAAGATTATATACTCTTTCACGAATATTTTCATGGTGATACAGGCAGGGGTGTGGGTGCCAGCCATCAAACAGGATGGACAGGTTTAATAGCCAAATTGTTACAGCCACGTAACGATTAGAAAGTGATTTATTTAAAGCAAATCAGTTGTTTAAAAACGAGATGATTATATCTGCCATTAATGCTGGTTTGCGGTATAATACCAGGTGGTCGCAACCGGGAATAATGGCAACTTCTCCTTTTTGCAGCATCCTGTATAACGCTATGTAGTGCTCAATAGGGCAACCGTCGTATTGTCCGGCTGCAACCAGCGTAGGGCATTGTATGGCCTTAATTGTTTGCGGTGTAACATATACGCTGTCCCGCCAAACATCTGCCAGTTTATTTACAAATTCGTCAAAACGATCCGGTTCGGGCATTAATTTTTTTCGCTCGGTAACAAACTGGCCCATATTCTTCGCAAACCATGCTGCATTCAAGCTGTCGTTGAATTTCTTATCGTCCCCAGTAAAATCAATTGCCCCAAAATTACCACCAATAGCTACCAGTTTTTTTACGGTCTCCGGGTGTGCTGCAGCAAGGTAATAGGCAAGGTCAGCGCCGTCACTAAATCCTACCACCAATACGCTGTCGCTGGTAACATGTTTTATCACTTTACAGGCGTCTTCCGCAAAAAGCTTGTAGGAAAACGGCTTACTGCCTAATTCCGATTTACCATGCCCGCGGGTAGCAATAGCTATTACATGGTAATGCTTGCTTAATACCGGTATCAACTCACTGTACTCATCAATATATCCAAATATTCCACCGTGCAATAACACCATAGGCTTGCCGCTGCCATATTCTTCATAATAAATATTGGCATCGCCAACATTAAAATATTTCCCCGCGCCTGGATTATTCCCGTACGGTACCTGCGCAAAAGCCATTAACGGTATAACCGTAAAAGCGTAAAAAATGATTTTTTCGAATTGCTTTATAAAATACACAAGGCAGAAGTTGTAGTGTTATTCGCTCCTTAATGCTTTTATAGGATTTGCCAGCGCCGCTTTTATGGTTTGAAAGCCTACGGCTGCACAGGTTACTATTATTGCTGCCAATGCTGACACTGCAAATATCCACCAGGTAATATTGGTGCGATAAGCAAAATTCTGCAACCATTTGTGCATAATAAACCATGCAACAGGTGCTGCAATTAAAAAGGCTACCAGTATCAGCAGTAAAAAATCTTTTGACAGTATGAAGGAAATATTACTGATGCTTGCACCAAGCACCTTACGTATGCCAATCTCCTTCGTTTTTTGTTCAATCATAAACGATAGCAGGCCAACAAGACCCAGCACATTTATAACAATGGAAAGGAAAGTGAAAATATTAAACATTTGCTGGGTACGCTTTTCATCTTTGTACAGGCTGGCTACATGCTCATCCAGGAAATTACTTTCAAATAATGAATTGGGATATACAGATGTCCAGGCCTTTTCAATATCCGACAGCACTTTTGTCGAATACCCGGCAGACAATTTTATACCTGCGTTATAATAGAAGAAGGGCAGCTCAACCATCATCACAGACTTAACAGGGTCGTGGAGCGAGGAGACATGATAGTCTTTTACAACACCTATTACAGGCATAGTAATTTCGTTAAACCCAAACGTAACATATTTGCCAATTGCCTCTTGCGGATTGCTGTACCCCAACGCTTTAACGGCTGTTTCATTCAGCACACAGGCATACTGTTTTAATGAATCCGGCACTTCAGATCCAATCTTTAATTCGTCGTTTTCATTAAACCAGCGCCCGGTTACAAGGTTCAGGCCATATGTTTTTAAATATTGTTTGTCTACAGATTTTACCGCAACGTCTAACTGGCTGCTTGCATATTTTTCTTTTGTATTAAAACCTGTATTTGCCTGGTTGTCTGCTACCGGCGCGCCTAAAGAGAGGCTTACATCGCTAATGCCGGGAATATTCAATAACTGGCTTTTTAATGCCTGTAACTGCGCCGGTTTATTTTCAGGCAGGCTGATGTCTACCACCTGCTCCTTGTTAAAGCCCAATGGCGTTGAACGGATAAATGCCATTTGCTTTGCCACTACTATTGCGCCGATGATTAAAATTTGGGCAGTAAGAAATTGAAAAACAACGAGCCCCCTCCTGAGATTAACAACCGAAGCTTTGGGCGCGGATATTTTGCTTTTTAAAGCGGCAACCGGCTTAAAGCCGGATAGCACGAATGCAGGGTACAATCCCGAAAAAAGAGATATAGCCACCCACAAGCTTGCCAACAGCACACCGCTTTTATAAGTAAGCCAGTTAAGCGGTATATTCTTGTCAAGAAAAGTATTGAGTGCGGGAAGAAACAGCCTTACCGAAAAGGCGGCCGCAACAATAACTATAGCTGTGAGTAAAAAAGTTTCTGCGAGGAATTGTTTGATAAGGTGCCCTCTTGTAGCTCCCATTGTTTTACGCACACCTACTTCTTTTGACTTTTTTATGGCGAGGGCGGTAGAAAGATTGGTGTAATTGATACATGCAGCCAGTATAAGAAACAGCCCGATAGCGGCTAATAAATATAAATAAGTGTAATTAACGGTATAATTAGGGTTGCCGGAATATAGCTGGTTAAAGTGAATATCTGACAACGGCTGCAGCTTATATTTTGTAAAAGAATGATTGTTTTTATTTTGATTGAGGTATTTATCAGCAATAGAGGCTAAAACAGTTTCAGTATGCTTTACCATATTGCTGTTTTTTAACCCTATATAGGTAAACCCGTCAGAGTTAAGCCCCCATTGGTCAAGCGGGAAACCGCCTATAAGACGCGGGTCCATTGATTTATAAGACACCAGCATATTGTAAGGTAAATGCGTATTGGAAGGAGGGTTGGCAATTACCGCTGCAACCGTAAGGTCCATAAAATTGTCAAGCTTTATCCGCTGCCCTACTGCATTACTGTTGCCAAAATATTTTTGTGCTGTTTTTTCTGTCAGCACTGCGTAACCCGGCTCACTGAAAGCCCTTGCAATGCTTCCCTGTGTTACTGTTACGGGGAATAATTTAGGAAACACTGAATCTGCAAAAACTACCTTCAGCTCTTTAAACTTCTTATCCCCAAAGGAAATAATATCGTCTTTCTGAAAATGAATTTGTGATATTAACTTTTCGTCGGGCATGGCAGCGCGCATAGCTGTTGCCAGCGGGTACTGTGTTACGGCGCTATATGACTGGCCGGTGGCAGATGTTGAATGATTTACTACGCGGTATATACTTAGCGCGGAGTCTTCACGCTTGTCAAAGCTCGTTTCATGCAATATAATAAGTGCTATAAGTACGCAGGCTACCACGCTTATATACAGGCCTGTGAAGTTTAACGCAAAAAACCCTTTGTTTCTTTTCAGGTTACGCAGGGCAACCAGGAGGTAATTTTTAAGCATATAGTTAAGTTATAATAATAACCGCTGTTCAGCGTTAACCACCCAAATAAATGCCAGAACGGTATTGCAATGAAATTCAATAGCTTATAAACCAGGGTATCGTAAAAATGTACGCTTTCGATACACTGGCTGCACGGTTTTGCTTCGTCTATGTATCGTCCTGAAAATGATTGCGGGGATGATGAATTAATTAACCTTTGCAAATATAGAATATAGCCTTGGCGGGTAAAATGATTGTCATCACATCTTACACTTATACATCTTCTTCCAGTGTATCGCCAGGCTCGGGTTGCACAGTAACAAGTACCTTGTCAATGCGGTGGTTATCCATATCCACAATTTCAAAATCAAAATTGCGCCAGTGCATTTTATCGCCTGTAGCAGGTATACGTTCCATGTGGTGCAAAATAAAACCGGCAAGGGTATCATAGGGCTGGTCATCATCTTCTTCCAGCCACTCGGTTTTTTCAAAGTAAGTGAGAAAATCATAAAAAGGCACCTGTGCATCTATCAAGTAACTGCCATCATCTCTCTTCACAATTTCATAGTCAACTTCATGCGGCTCAGATATATCTCCTACAATCGCCTCTAAAATATCATTCAGGGTAACTATGCCCTCCATGTCGCCATACTCATTTACTATAAAGGCAAAATGGGTTTTACTTTCCTTAAACCTTTCCAGCAAATGGTAGGCAGAGATATTTTCGGGCACATATAAGCCGGGCTTCATAATATTTTTAAGCACAACGCCGGGTTTCTCCCTGAAAATATCTTTCAATGTAACTACCCCTTTTATACTGTCAATATTCTCTTCACATACGGGGTATACGCTGTGCACCTGTTCATCTGTAAATTCTTTTATCTGTGCCACGGTATGGTTAACATTCAGCCATACAATGTCGCTGCGGTGCGTCATAAGCGAGGTTATATTTCTATCACCCAAATGAAAAACGCGCTCTATAATTTCCTGCTCGGCTTCTTCAATGGTGCCCTGTTCAGTACCTTCGCTTATAATGGCTTTTATTTCATCTTCCGTAACCTGGCTTTCGTTATTGCGGATGCGAAAAATGTTCACCAGCGCGTTGGTTGATTTAGTGAGCAGCCATATAAAAGGGGTATTAAGCATGCTGATAAAGCGCATTGGTGCAGCCAGGCTTTTAGAGATACTTTCAGGCTTGCTCAGGCCAATTCTTTTAGGCAGTAATTCCCCCAGCACAAGGGTAAAATAAGCTATGATGATAACTACAATAATTGTAGCGATAATATTGCTGTAGTGCTGTAAAAAACTGTAGCGGTTCAAAAATTCCTGCAGGCTGTCTTTAAGATTGTCAGAAAAAATACCGTCAAGAATACCTATAAGGGTAAGCCCTATTTGGGTGGTGGAAATAAATTTATCCGGGTGGTTTGCAAGTTTAAGCGCTTCCCTGGCCCGCAAGTCGCCACGGTTTGCCTGCGCTTCAAGCCTTGCCTTGCGCACTGACACAAGGGCAATCTCAACCATTGCAAAAACCCCGTTCAACAAAATAAGCGCAAGAATTATGAATATTGCCGTCATATTATAACACGTAAAACTAACAAATATCAGGTTTATTGACGGAGCGCGAATATTTACGTGGATAATTTTGTATTAAATTGGTAACCTGCATCATATAAATTCAAGCTATTATCATTCTTTCACCAGCCCGTTACCCGGCAGCCCGATAAATTTATTAAAAGTGTAAGCCGTTAAGCTGCCAGCGAGTGCGCCGAAAATAGTGCCGCACAAAATATCAAGCGGGTAATGTACCCCCACATATACCTGGCCATAAGCAATGGTAGCTGCCCATACAAAAAATAAATACCCCCATTTTTTAACATAGGGTTTAAGTGTGTAGTATAGCACAAATGCTGCACCAAAATGATTAGCAGCATGATTTGATGTAAAGCTAAAACTGGAAGGGCAGCGGTTTAGCAGCAGGCGCATGTAAGGTGCAAGGTCAATATCATTGCAGGGGCGTGGCCGTGCTACAAGGTCTTTAATAATATTACTTCCCTGGTCTGTAATAATTACGGTAAGTATAAGGGTTAATATCCAGGGCCATGCTTTCCAGCCGAAATTTATAAGAATAAATACCAGCAGGAAAAAATACAAAGGTGTCCATGTAACCGCGTCACGCCACCAGGGATATACATGGTTGAGAAAGCCGTTTGTCCATTCGGTGTTTATCTTCAGGAACAGCCATCTATCCCATGATTTAAGCGTTTCAAGCATTACTATTGTTTATTTGCGCAGCGTCAAAACTACGAATGTGTATTAATATACAATGTGAACGTGCTTGTAAAATGTAAAGTCATGGCCACGCCTATTTGTGTTTCGCCATTATTATAGTTTGGCTGCTTTATCCAGTTTATCCAAAGTAACCTTTGCCATTTTATAAAATGCCTCATGGCTGTAACCGGCTATATGCGGCGTAACAATTACATTGGGCTGGCTGCATAACCAGTCAAGCTGCTGTTTTTCTTCGGCTGAAAAGGTATTAAGCTTTTCATTTTCTAATACATCCACCCCCGCAGCGGTTATATTGCCTGCCTGCAATGCGCGTATTAAAGCCGCGGTGTCTGTTACCTTGCCCCGGCATGCCGTTAAAAAATATGGCTTTTTTTTAAATGATTGAAAAAAAGCGTCGCCTGCATAATGAAAAGTTTCTTCCGTTAACGGCAAATGCAGGCTTACTGCATCAGCATAACGGGCAATTTGTTCAAGTTCAGCTTCCCTTACATACCCTTTCGCAAAACCATGCACATATTTATCATGAGCAAGCACTGTAACATCAAACGGAGCAAGCAGCTTTGCAAATGCCGAACCCGTGTTACCATAGCCGATGATGCCTACTGTTTTACCGGTAAGTTCAGTACCCCTGTTGGCATCACGTATCCATTCACCATGTTTTACCTCATCAAAACTGCTGCTTATTTTATTCATAAGGTTAAGCAGCAGCCCCAGCGAATGTTCTGCCACGGCATTGCGGTTACCTTCAGGGCTGCTTACGCAATAAATACCCTTGCTTTCGGCATACGGCACGTCAATCAATTCCATACCGCTGCCAAGGCGGCCAATCCATACCAACTGCGCCGCTTTATCCAAAATATGCTTATCAATTTTAAGCCGGGTTGTAATTATAAGGCCTTTTATATCGTGTATCGTTGCCGCCAGCTCATCGTAAGTAATGGCCGGCATATACATTACTTCATACCCCTTTTGCTGCAAGGTTTCAATAAGATAGTTATGTACTTTGGCGGTTATTAATGCTTTGTTGCTCATCATTCTTTAATTATAACACTTGTTTCATCCTGAACGTAAGCGCTGCAAAATCGTTAATGCTTAGCTGTTCTGCACGTTTATCGAATATTTCTTCTTTCAACACTTCCTCTTCAAATAATCCCCGCACGGCATTGCGCAACATTTTACGGCGCTGGTTAAAAGCGGTTTTTACAAGCGTGAAAAAAAGCTGCCTGCTTTTTACAGTAAGGCTCTCCTCCTTTAATGTAAGCCTTATAACGCCGCTCATTACTTTAGGCGGCGGGTTAAAACAGCCCTGCGGTACGTCAAACAGGTATTCAACGGTATAATATGCCTGTATTAATACGCTCAAAATACCGTACACTTTGCTGCCCGGCTTGCTGGCAATACGTTGTGCCACTTCTTTTTGAAACATACCGATAACAACGGGCACCTGTTCATACCAGTCGAGTATTTTAAATAATATCTGGCTTGAAATGTTATAGGGAAAATTGCCCACCACCGTAAATGTTCCTGAAAAGGGTACCGTGGTACGCAAAAAGTCTTCATGAATTATCTTACCCTGTATTCCAGGGTAAGTGTGCTGCAGGTATTGCACTTTTTCCTCGTCCAGCTCAATGGCCTTAAAATTAATGCCGGGTATTTGCAGCAGGTATTTAGTAAGGGCGCCACCGCCGGGGCCGATTTCGGCAAGTTGTTCAAACGGGTGTTCCTGCAATGCAGCTACAATTTTGCGGCAAATGTTCTCATCCTTTAAAAAATGCTGGCCTAATGACTTTTTTAGCGTGTACTGCATTGCAAATACAAAAATAAGTCATTGGCCATTAAGTCATTGGCCAACCAGGATAATAAACATTCAGTAATTCCCGGGGCACTACGCTGTTTACTGACCTAATGACCAATGACTTAATGACCTTTTTAACTTACTTTTACCGCCAAATTTGTTTTAATGAGCAACGAACTTCAAAAACCTGTGATTGGCTTTACCTGCGGCGACCTTAACGGCATTGGCATTGAGCTGATAATAAAAACGCTCAGCGATAACCGCATACTGGACATGTGTGTACCCGTGGTTTTTGCCAGTAACAAATGCATAAACTTTTACCGTAAATCATTACCGGATATAAATTTTGTGTACCAGGCCGTGAAAGATTTTAACCGGCTTAACCCCAAACAGGTAAACATATTTAACTGCTGGGAGGAAGAAGTTGCCATTAACCCCGGCACCCTTAGTGACACCGCGGGGCAATACGCGCTTATATCTCTGCAGCAGGGCGTGGAAGCCTTAAAAGCAGGAAATATACAGGGGCTTATTACTGCGCCAATCCACAAAAAAAATATACAAAGCGACCAATTTAAACACAGCGGCCATACACCTTATTTAAAAGAACAGTTTAACGTGCCGGATGTAGTGATGCTGATGGTTGCCGAAAACCTGCGCGTGGCATTGGTAACAGAGCATGTGCCGGTAGCAGATATAAAGAAATATATTACCAAAGAAAATATTGTAAGCAAGCTGCTGATATTAAATACAAGCCTGCAAAAAGATTTTGGCATCGCAAAACCGCGCATTGCGGTACTCGGGCTTAATCCCCACGCAGGCGACGAAGGGTTGATTGGCGATGAAGAAGAAACAATTATTAAACCCGCTATTAAAGAGGTAAAGTATAAAGATGTGATGGCTTTTGGCCCTTACAGCGCCGATGCTTTTTTTGCACGTGGCAGTTACCAGAAGTTTGATGCCGTATTGGCCATGTACCACGACCAGGGCCTTATTCCGTTCAAGTCGTTGGCAATTGGTGAAGGAGTGAATTATACCGCCGGGCTGCCGGCAATACGCACCAGCCCTGACCATGGCACTGCCTTTGATATTGCGGGCAAAGGCAAGGCTGATGCATCATCGTTTATGGTAGCAACCTTTGAATGTATTGATATTTACCGCCGCCGTAACGGGTATGCAGAAATGCACCGCAACCCGCTGAAAAGACTGAGCAATATGCTGATGAACGCGCCTGATGAAGCCATTAAAGAGACAGAGGAATAAGGGCAGGACTGCAGATGCGCAGTTATTTGATAAAGGATATTTTCTCAAATATAAATCCCCTCCCGGGGTTACGGATTTATGATATACACCATACAAAACAGTCATCTTTCTGTTGCCATTAGTACCAAAGGGGCGGAACTGCAAAGCCTGCTTAACAAAAATACCGGCATTGAACACATGTGGGGCGCAGACCCTGCCTTTTGGTCCAAATCGAGCCCGGTGCTCTTCCCGGTAGTAGGTGGTTTAAAAAACAACCAATACAGTTTTAGCGGCAGTACTTATACCCTAAACAGGCACGGCTTTGCCCGGGAATCAGAGTTTGTTGTTACCAGCCAGCAAAAAGACAGTATTGCTTTCACCCTTACCGACAGCGAAATCACCCTGCAACACTATCCCTTCCATTTCAGTTTCACTGTTACTTACACGTTGCAGCAAAATAGCCTGCATGTTACCTATACTGTAATAAATACCGGCGATGAAACTATGTTTTTCTCAGTAGGCGGGCACCCGGCATTTAAAGCTCCCGTAGTGGCAGGCACAACATTTACAGATTATTACCTTGAGTTTAGCCATGCTGAAAACGCCGGCCGATGGCCGCTTTCGCCCGGGGGGCAAATTGAAACATACACGCAGCCGCTGCTTAACAATACCAATATTTTGCCGTTAACCAAACAATTATTTTACCAGGATGCTCTTGTGTTTAAGCACCTGCAAAGCAATGCCATAAGCATAAAAAGCGGCGCAACCCCGCATGGGCTAACTGTTACTTTTAATGGCTTTCCCTACATGGGTATATGGAATGCAAAAGATGCCGATTTTGTGTGTATTGAACCCTGGTGCGGCATAGCTGACAGCGTTGATGCCAGCGGTGAGCTGCAGGATAAAGAGGGCATTAATGCCCTTGCTGCAAAGGAAACATTTGAAAGAACCTGGATGGTAGAAGTCTTCTAAGCTTTGTATTAGGGCAGCAATGTTGTGGTTTATTATTTTAATTACCAGTCGGGCCGCCTTTTAAAAATTAAATGTCGTTTTACTGTCGGGATAATCCAGCTTATAGCTTTCTTCTTTGTCGCCAACCTTTATGTGCATCATGTTTATCTGGTTAGTGTTATAGTCGTGCAGCAGGTTATTGGTAACATCAAGCTTTTGTACACCGGTAACATTCTTCACTTCAAAATAGCTCCATATACTTTCGCTTTGCTGCTCATAGCCTACAAAACTCAATGTAACAGGTTTGCCATTTAGCTGCAGTTGAAGATGCTTTTGAATATAATCACTTACAAACTGGTTCATCTGCTCCTGGTTGGCGGGATGCAAAATGTCTATCTTAACACCTGGGTGGTACTTACGTATGGTGTTTTCAAAATCGTCGGTAAATATGCGTACGCTTATTTCAAGGTCTTTATCCTTACCGTTATAATTAAATTCCGTCATGCTCACAAAAAAGGGATGAACCAGCCCAAGTGCGGCAACAAACAGCCATTTATACAACATATTCGCCATTCACCGATATTTTTTTTCTCCTGCAAAAGTCTGCTTTAATTTAACACTTTTTGTAATACTACCGAACTAAAAGGTTAAAATAGCTGCTAATTGCACATGGGAAATTTCAGGATGTTCTTCCCGATGGGGATTCAACACATTACTGACCTGAATGGTATTGACCACATCCTGTTTATTACAGCCCTTTGTTTGCGCTATTTATGGACTGACTGGAAAAAATTACTGGTACTTGTAACCGCCTTTACTATCGGGCACTCCATTACACTTGCTCTCAGCACACTTAATATTATTGATATTCCCAGGAACTGGACGGAATTCTTAATTGCCATCACCATTATCATTACAGCGCTTAATAACTGTTTTGTAAGAGATTTCAACTTCAATACTAAATACCCGGTCATTTATTTTTACGCGCTTTTTTTCGGGTTAATACACGGTTTAGGTTTCAGCAGCCTGTTAAAAAGTATGCTTGGGAGAGATACCAGCATAATAACCCAGCTTTTTGCCTTCAACCTGGGGCTGGAGGTAGGGCAGTTAATAATTGTGTCAGTTATACTGGTAATTTCTTTTATACTGGTACGGGTTATAAAAATTAACCGTCGCGAATATATTCTTTTTGTAAGCGGCGGCATTGCCGCCCTTGCCCTGCAAATGGCTATTGAACGTTTCCCCATAAAAAATGATAATTCACATGAGAAAACTGCTTATGTGTGCCGCAGCCACGATAACACTATACACGGCTAAGGCACAGGACATTCAAAACAACCCGGGCTCAAACCACGGTAACAAGTTTGAACAGTTGGGCACAATTTTACCTACGCCCAACGAATACCGTACAGCAAGCGGCGCGCCCGGCCCCAAATACTGGCAGCAAAGGGCAGATTATGATATTAAGTGCAGCCTTGACGAAGCCAACACAAAACTTACCGGCAGCGAAACAATTACCTATTACAATAACAGCCCGGACCCGCTTACTTACCTGTGGCTGCAACTGGATGAAAACGAGCATAACACCCTGCGCAATGCCAACTACCAGGATGCATCAACCATTGGCGGCGCTGTTAATACAAACATGCTCGACCAGATGGAGGCTGCCAAAACCGACAATGGCTATGGAGATAACATTGAAAAAATTACTGACGCTGCGGGCAAACCGCTGCAATATACCATCAACAAAACCATGATGCGTATTGAGTTGCCGGCAACATTAAAACCAGGCCAGCAATTTATTTTTCATATTGACTGGAATTATAAAATAAGCGACCGTATGAAATATGGTGGCCGCGGTGGTTATGAAATGTTTCCCGAAGATGGCAATATGCTGTTCACCATGGCGCAGTGGTATCCCCGCCTTTGCGTGTACAGCGATTTCCAGGGCTGGCAAAACCACCAGTTTACAGGCCGCGGGGAGTTTGCCCTTACCTTCGGCAATTTTAAAGTGGCCATAACTGTACCGGCAGACCACGTTGTTGGCGCAACAGGACAATGCCAAAACTACCAGCAGGTACTTGATGCAAAGCATTTTGCCCGGTGGACGCAGGCACAAACCGCCAAAGAGCCCGTGATTATTTACTCATTGGACGAAGCCAAAGAAGCGGAAAAGCATAAAAGCACCTCAACCAAAACATGGATATTTAAGGCTGATATGGTACGCGATTTTGCCTGGACATCATCCCGCAAATTTGTATGGGATGCTATGCCTACCTATGTTGAAGGCAAAAAGATTATGTGCATGAGCTACTACAGCAAGGAGTCCTATGCATTATGGTCTAAATATTCCACCAAAGTGGTAGCCCATACAGTCAGAACATATTCTCATTTCACCTTCCCGTTCCCTTACCCGGTTGCGCAAAGTGTTGAAGCAGCCAACGGTATGGAATACCCTATGATTTGTTTTAACAACGGCCGTACGGAAAAAGATGGCACTTACAGCGAAGCTACCAAGAACGGTATGGTGGGAGTGATTATTCATGAAGTGGGGCATAACTTCTTCCCCATGATTGTAAACAGCGATGAGCGCCAGTGGACATGGATGGACGAAGGCCTGAATACTTTTTGCGAGTATTTGACAGAAGAATTGTTTGACAATAAATTTCCCACCCGCCGAGGCCCGGCCTGGACGATTGCGGAGTATATGAAGATGCCCAAAGACCAGTTGGAGCCTATTATGACGAACAGCGAAAACATTGTGCAGTTTGGGCCGAATGCTTATTCAAAACCATCAACCGCGCTGAATATATTGCGTGAAACCATTATGGGCCGCGACCTGTTTGACTATGCCTTTAAAGAATATGCGCGCCGCTGGGCATTTAAACACCCAACCCCCGCTGACTTTTTCCGTACCATGGAAGATGCCAGCGCTGAAGACCTGGATTGGTTTTGGAGAGGGTGGTTTTACGGCACAGACCCTGTGGATATATCAGTAGACAGCGTAAAAGGTTTTGTGGTAGATGCCAACGCGCAGCCGAGAGCACTTGGCGGCCGTTTTGGTGGAGCAAGGGGCGGCGGTAACCGCGAAGCAGGGCTGACCCGGCCGCTGGTACCGGCCTTTGACGACATATCCAAAGTGCGCAACCGTGATGATAAGAACATCCATTTTTTAACTGATGTTGATACCACCCTGCGTGATTTTTACTGGAAGTACGACCGTGGTATTGAGCCGTATGATTCAATTTACAAATTCAAACCGGCTGCTTTTGCTTTTGACAGCCTTGATGAAGCGGAAAAAGCCAGGTACACAGGCAAATATTTGTACGAAGTATCTTTCAGCAACAAGGGTGGCCTGGTAATGCCTATTATAATTCAATGGACATTTACTGATGGAACCAAAGAAGTTGACAGGATACCCGCACAAATATGGCGCAAAAACGAGCAGCATGTAACCAAGGTATTTTTGAAAGATAAAGAAGTTACGGGCATATTGCTTGACCCGATGCGTGAAACGGCTGATATTAATGAAAGCAACAACACATGGCCAAAAATGGATGAGCCAAGTAAAATCGCTATTTTTAAGGCAAGGCAGGCGGCACGTGGCTCAAGCCAGGGTACAGTAACCCCGATGGAGCACGCCACCCAAAAATAAAAGAGAAAGGAAAAACCAACGAGAAACCACATACAGGAGAACAGCGCCACCAGCACGGTGGCGTTTGTTTTTACATTACTGCTAATAAATTTCGTGGTTTAGGTAAAAGATAATAGCTTACCGCCTTTATTCCCAACTTAAACAATTACCATGCAAACCTCAGCCATAAAACTCTTGTTATGCTCAGCCCTGCTATCCATTATTTTCTTTGCCTGTAAGCCCGCAGGGCCGCAACAAGTAATTGCAGGCACATGGATAGAGCGGGGGGCAATGGATTCCCTGAGTGAAGACAGGGTTACCTTTGACAAAGACAGTACAGTTTTATCCCAGTCGTTTACCAACGGCCACCCTGCGGGCGTTAAGGATACCGCCGTATATAAATTCAGCGCCGACGAAAAATATATGATTGTTTCCCCCCGGAACAATGCCGGCTCAATAAAGCTAAAAATTATAGAACTAAAAGGAGATATTTTCAAGTTTATGCCTGAGGAAGAAGGCGCACATGACACTATTACAATGAAACGAATGAAATAGAAAACACTTGCGAAAAAATTTCTCTTTACTAAATTCTGGCAGGCAAATGGTACAGGCTTTTCGCCGGTTTAATGATTTAGCGGTATACTAATACCCATGCCTGCGCGCTTAACTATTTTTTGTAGCTTTCACCCCGTACACAAAATCTCTCACTGCAACCTGTTGTCTCATGAAAAAAGTTTGCCTTCTCATTTTATCAATGCTTCTTCTCAAATTATCATTCTCACAAACATATACACCCGACTGGCAATCGCTTGATGCACGGCCCATACCGCAGTGGTTTACCGATGCCAAGTTTGGCATTTTTATACATTGGGGGGTGTACTCGGTGCCGGCATGGGGGCCTACTGCAAAAGATGGCGCCGGTGTATATGACCGCTATGCCGAATGGTATTGGTACAGGCTGATGGATACCAGCGCAGGCGGCAAAAAGGTGCATGATATGTTTAAAAACTTTCATGATAAAACATACGGGCCCGGTTTTAAATACCAGGATTTTGCAAACAGTTTTACTGCAAGTATGTTCAACCCTGCACAATGGGCGGATATTATAAAATCATCCGGGGCCAAATATGTTGTGCTTACCTCCAAGCACCATGAAGGCTTTACCCTATGGCCGAGCAAACAATCATGGAACTGGAATGCCGTTGATGTTGGCCCGCACCGCGACCTTGCGGGAGAACTTAGTGATGCAGTAAAAAAAGCAGGGCTGCACATGGGTTTTTATTACTCGCTGTACGAATGGTTTAACCCCTTGTATAAAACAAACCTTAACGCTTACGTGGACGACCACATGATACCGCAGATGAAAGACCTGGTTACAAGGTACCACCCAGATATTTTGTGGACAGATGGTGAGTGGGAGCATACGGCTGCACAATGGAAAAGCGAGCAGTTTTTAAGCTGGCTGTATAATGACTCACCTGTAAAAGATAATGTAGTGGTGAACGACCGTTGGGGGAGTGATACAAGAAGCAAGCACGGTGGCTTTTACACTACCGAATATGACCTTGAAGGCACTAATAATTTAAAGGATAAAGTAATTGAACACCCGTGGGAAGAATGCCGCGGCATAGGCGAATCATTCGGGTATAACCGGAATGAAGATTTGGCTGATTACCAAACCTCGGATGAGCTGGTAAAAGTACTCATAGAAAAAGTATCACGCGGTGGTAACCTGCTGCTTGATATCGGCCCCACCGCTGATGGCCGCATACCTGTAATTATGCAGCAGCGCCTTAAAGATATAGGTGACTGGCTGGCTATAAACGGCGATGCCATTTATGCCACTACGCAATGGGCCGGCGCACCCGCTACTAAACAGGCTGATGTTTATTACACAGCTAAAGGTAAAGACCTTTATGTGCTTTGCACCACTTATCCTTCACAGCCGCTTGATGTGGCAGGTATTAAAAAGCCGGTTTCGGTAACACTGCTGGGCTTTAGCGGCAGCGTTAAATCGTCGTTCAAAAAAAATATGCTTAGCATACAACCACCGGCGCTGCCCGCAGGCAATAAGCTGCAATTTGCCTGGGTTTTTAAGGTAGAAGGGGCTATGTAATACACTTTAAGAAATATGTAACGCATAGAATTTTACAACAAGCCGTAATACTAAGTAAACTTGTTGTATGAAAGCCACTGCCCTGCTTGCCCTTTCATTCCTGTTGTGCACAACAATTTTTGCGCAGCGCCAGCCTCCATATTCTTATTTTCAAAACCACCAGCAATGGTACCTTGGGGAAGCAGCAAGCCGCCTGCCCGACTTGTATAAAAGAGGCGAGTACGACAGTATACTTGCTTACATTAATGTAACGGCTAAAGCTACCAACCACCCCTATGTTTTCGCTACAAGGTTGCTGGTAAATATTCAGCTAAACAGGTTAGATACAGCCCTTTTAAACAGTGAACATTTTTTGGATTCATTACAGATGTATGCCTTTTTTGTACGGCAATCGCAGGCAATAACACCGGCTGTAAGCGATGAACCCGGCAGCCGCCTGGAAGATATACCGTACGATGACAGGTTGTTTTTATTTGATGCCGTTTGGGCGCGCCTTTTGCCCCAATCAAAACAATTGGACAGTACCGAAACGTTTCTGTGCAATGTAATTGCCGGTAAAGTGGAAAGCCCTGTTGCTACCATACGGGCAAACCGCAGCAAATATCCTGCGCTTGATTCTCTTATAACTAAGAGGGAAACCAGGTGGCGAAACCACCCCGGCGGCAATATTGCGTACGATGTGGGCATGTGGGTGCCTGTGGGTAATGCATCAATACTCGGCGTGCACCCGTCGGTAGGCCTTGTGCTTGGGTGGCGAAACAAGCTTAACCAGGTTGACCTTAACCTTAGTATCCGCCTTGGGCGTACACCGCAGGATTACGTGGTACTAAGAAGTGATTCCTTATACAACAGGCATTTTTTTACCGGCGGTTATGCAGGTTTGGAGTACACAAGATATTTATACCATACCCTGCACTTTGAACTGGGCGTTAAGGCAGGCGCAGGGTATGATTCTTTTGATATAGCCAGTAACGATAACAACAACTCAAATGATTACCTTAAGCCTTTTGAGATAGCGTCGTTAAACCTTAATGCCGGCTTTAGCATGAATTACTTTTTTAATTCCACCGGCTATATCGGGCTTGAAGGCAAGTTTAACCATATACATTATCACAATAAGGGCGGCACACCTCTTGACGGCAACGCTTATACCATTACACTTCTTATCGGGCACAACTAATACCGCCTTACAGCAAGAGTTCACTTTTTATTGCCCGCGGTATTTTTGTCCCCGGCAGCTTTCAGCCTGCCTGCTTCTTTCAGCTTTTGGTTCAATATCCACTCTATTTGCCCGTTAACGCTGCGAAATTCATCATTAGCCCATTTCTCAAGGGCTTTATACGTTTCTTCGTCAATCCGCAAAACAAAACTCTTCTTCAAAACCAAAGCATTTATATACGAGCTAATAGATTTAATATTTACGCGCCACTATTGATATAATGTGCCCGTGTTCAATACAGGGGTAGCGGCCTTTTCACCACATAATACTACCATCAGGTTGCTTACCATCGATGCCTTTTTTTCTTCATCAAGTTGCACTATATCTTTTTTACTCAGCATTTCAAGCGCCAGTTCAACCATGCCCACAGCGCCTTCTACTATTTTAAACCTGGCAGCAACAATAGCGGTAGCCTGCTGGCGCTGCAGCATGGCGCCTGCAATTTCGGCGGCGTATGCAAGGTGGCTTATGCGGGCCTCCTTTATAATAATGCCAGACCTCGCAAGGCGGTCGTTCAATTCATTCTCGAGTAAAGCGGTTACCTTTTCGCCGCCGTCACGCAAGGTTATATCAGCGGTTACATCCTCCATCTGGTCATAGGGGCAGGTAGTGGCAAGGTGCCTTACTGCTGATTCGCTTTGTATTTTCACATACTCGGCATAATTGCTTACTTCAAAAGTGGCTTTGTAGGTATCCTGCACCTGCCATACAATTACAGCCGCAATTTCAATGGGGTTACCCATTTTATCATTTACTTTCAGCTTGTTGCTTTCAAAGTTATTTACCCTTAAGGAGAGGCGTGTTTTACCATACAGCGGGTTTACAAAACGTAAGCCGTTTTCTTTGGCTGTACCTACATATTTACCAAAAAAAGTGCATACTACTGATTGGTTTGGGTTAATAACCGTAAGCCCTTTGAACAGGAATATAGCTGTAATAAACAACACAATTCCCAGCCAAAATATGGGTGAAGGCGGCTCACTTTTGCCGTTAATGCCCGTGGCAAATAAATATATACCGGCAACCATACTTACAAGCGCCAGCAGCAGGGCAAGAAACCCGGGCACTGGTGTTATGTTCTTTTCCATAAAAATCGTTTTGATATTGTTTTGATATCAAAAGTATATTAACCAGGCTATTTGTCAAAATCTTATTTTTATGCGGTAAAATTTACAGTATGAAAGGAAAGCTGGTGATATTGGTGCTGTTATTATTTGTACACCTTGCTGCTTTTGCAGGAATAGTTGATACCGTTAATATTCGCAGCATGGCCATGCAAAAAGATATAAAATGTGTAGTAATAGAGCCTGATGCCTACGCCCAAAATAGCGCCCGCTTACCTGTATTATATTTACTGCATGGCTATAGCGGCAATTACAGTGACTGGATTACGAAGGTGCCCGCAATACAGCATTATGCCGATGAGTACAATATTATAATAGTTTGCCCGGACGGTGCGTTCAGCAGTTGGTATTTTGACAGCCCTGTTGACAGTACCATGCGGTATGAAACATACATTGCCAAAGAAGTACCTGCTTACATTGATGCACATTATCACACAATTGCTGACAGAACCGGGCGGGCCATTACCGGCTTGAGCATGGGCGGCCACGGCGGGTTGTTTTTGGGCCTGCGTCATGCGGAAACATTTGGCGCCTGCGGCAGCATGAGTGGTGGTGTTGACCTGAATGATTCAAGGGGCAAATTTGACATTGACAGGAGAATTGGCGATACTGTTACTCATGCAGACAACTGGCTTAAATATTCCGTAAGCCATATTATTGAAAACAAGCCGGCATACCCGCTGCACATTATTTTTGACTGCGGCACAGAAGACTTTTTTTATAAAATAAACCATGCACTGCATGAAAAAATGGTTCAGTTACATATTCCGCATGATTATATTGAGCGCCCCGGCGGCCATAGCTGGGAGTACTGGAGCAACTCTATAAAATACCAGTTGCTCTTCTTCCATGACTATTTTTCATCGGCGCAATAAAAGGTAATACCTACATTTAGCGTAACAAACGATTGCTTATGGGTACATGGCTTTCAACTGACATTGAACGAGTGCTTGTGGCGCTACTGATAGGCGCGGTTATTGGCGCAGAGCGGGAATACCGTTCCAAATCCGCCGGGCTCCGCACCATGATTTTAGTTTGCACAGGCTCCTGCGTATTCACCCTTGTTTCACTTAATCTTGGCGCACCTGACAATATTGACCGGATAGCCGCTAATATTATTACCGGTATAGGTTTTATTGGCGCTGGCGTAATATTTAAAGATGCCAACCGGGTAACAGGTATTACCACTGCCACTACAATATGGGTGGTTGCTGCCCTTGGCATGGAAGCAGGGGCCGGCAATTATTTAACAGCTTTTATTATAACTGCTATTATACTTGTAGTGCTAATAATGCTAATATATGTGCAGGATGCTATTGGCGAAGTAAACCAGTTGCGTAATTACCGCATTGTTTGCGCGTACCAGGCAGAGACTTTACACAAATACGAGGCGCTGTTTAAAAAGCACCATCTAAAGCCATTGCGCGGCAGGCAAAGCAAAAAAGAAAGTTTAATTACGGGCAACTGGCTGGTGCAGGGGGCTGTACAAAACCATGAAGCGCTTATAGCAGAATTACTAAAGGACAGGGATATTATTGAATTTGATTTTTAACTACCTGCAGCCCTGTAACCGGGTTAGTTACCGGTTTGGCCGTCACGCACCTTAATGCTTTTTTTGCCGGCATTTTTCTTTTCGTATGCCTTTACTTCGGGTGGTACTTTATCGTCTTTTTTAGCGAGAGAGGAATCTCTTCGTGCAAGCTGAACGGGTATGCGGCCTGCGTAAGGATTGACAGCATTTTTAGCCGGGCCAATGGGTTTATTGGTAATTGGGTCAACCTGTTGGCCAAGTACGTAGGTTACCTGTTTTGTAACCAGGCCCGTTTGGGGGTCATAAAAAGTCCAGGTTCCGTGCTCAACGGTACTTGCGTCAATTTTAATTACCCGCAGGTAAATTTTATCCGGGTCGTCGAGGCTGGGCACCTGTATGGTATCATAGGGGTTATCGGGGTTGGTGGCCCTCCAGCTTTCCTCGTGTTCCAGGCCCATTAAAGTGTAATAATCGCAAATACCATCCTTTACCCCCCACTTGTAGTTTTCAATAGCCAGTATATCGCCGTGTATACTGTACCTTCTCCACATTCCCTCTTTCTTATCGTTCAAAAAAACACCCTCTTCGCTATACCCGGGGTTACCATATTTGGCAGGTACGTTTACCACCCATTTGCCCTGTTTAAGGTTACTGTAATCAGTGCAGTTAAGCGTATCATGCTTTATACCTATTATATAGGTTTTGCACTGGCTGTACGCCTGTGTACTTAACAATAAACCAATTATTAAAAACCACCGCATAGGCAATATTTGTATAAAGGTATGATAATGTTATAACGAAGATTGTGCCGTTTAATTGCCGCGGGCAGGTTAAAACACCTCCGCTATGTTAATAAACAGCCCGTGGCTGTTGTGCAGGCCAAAACCATAATCTATATCAATATTGGTTTTGCTTATCCTGTTAAGTTTTACGCGCAAGCCAAAGCCGGCGGCAGGCTGCACATATTTAAACGTATAATTGCCAGGCCATTCTGAAAAGCTTTGCGCGTTAACAAACACTACACCCCCCAGCAGCCCGCTACGGGTAATACCATAGCGGTACTCGGTTTCAAGGTAAAGCATTTGCCTGCTCCTGAACCTGCCCTGTATATAACCGCGCCCTGTATTGGTGTAAGTATCCCAGGCGGTGGAGGGAAGGTCGAGATATGGCGGGGTGCCGGCCAGTACCAGCCAATCGTATGTCCAAAAAGCGAGTACATTGTTTGAATGTGACGGGAACTTAAAATATTTCCTCGCATCAATTAACAGGGATTGCCAGTTATCGTCGCTGCCCAAAAACTTATAATTGGTGCGGTACACAATGTTTGCATACGCCCCGCGAGAAGGGTAGATGGGGTTATCACGACTATCATATAATAAATCAAGCGATACACCTGACGATATTGTTTTTTCCACAGGCTTATATTTGGCATAATCGCTCTCCCGCCCATCATCATAGCCATTTTCTTCTATGTCCCAGTGGTAATCAAGGTTATAACCAACACCGGCGTAAAAATTACCACTAAAGCGGCGGAGCACCATTTGGTAAACACGCAGGTAGGAATAGTCTATCTTATCAGCGCTGTCCAGCGAATTATTGCCACCCAGCCCGTATGTGTCCTGCGGGTATTTTGATATACGCCAGTCACCTACCAGGTTATATTTGTCGTCCTTTGTCCAAATATTAGATTGTACAGGCAATACCACCTGGCTATTTTGCGTAAAAGCTATACTGGAAGTGATAGTAGATACCCTGGCAACAGAATCCGGCTCACCATCTGAAAAAAAGGCTACGTTACCGGCTAAAATTGCCGCCAGCCTTGTTTGCAGCGTATAACCTACCGCGGGAAAGAGGGAAAAGTTTAGCTTTTTAACAGGTTCTGCAGTGTCCTTTTTTGGATGTATATGAACTGCTTTTTTAAGCACGTCCACAATATCTTTTTGGGGAGGAAGGGTGTCGGATGCGGTATTACTCTGCGCATGTAACCCAAAACCCGCCATTACCAAAACCGCGAATATGGAGATACGTATTTTTATGAGGCGTTGTTTAATGAGATATTGACAAATATCGCCGCAAGATGTTTACCGGGTACGAACAAAAATGTCAAAATCGGCTAATTAAGCTTTATAGTCTGTAAAATACTGTGTTGCAAGCGCATAGCCCTTCAAGCCTAACCCGCTTATAGTGCCGCGGCATTTGGCAGACACATGCGATATTTTCCTGAAATCTTCCCTTGCCTGTACGTTACTTATATGTACTTCAATCACCGGAGTTGTTATAGCAGCGATAGCATCACCCAGGGCTACGGAAGTATGCGTATAACCTCCCGGGTTTAATATTATGCCATCGTAGTCAAAACCTACCCGCTGCAGTTCGTTAATCAGCTCGCCCTCAACATTACTTTGGCAATAATGAAATTCAACCGCGGGAAACAGGCCTTTCAGCGTTTCAAAGTACTGCTCAAAGGTTTGCGAGCCATATACTGATGGCTCACGTGTGCCTAATAAATTAAGGTTTGGCCCGTTTATGATAGCTATTTTCATTTGCTATTGCCTGTTAGGGCGTTATGCAGTTACTAATTGACTATTTGCCTTACCCATCCCTTAAATCTGCCGCCGTTTACCGCGCCCCTGCTAATTGCGCCACCCCTACTTCTTCATCATTCCCACAAACTCATCAAACAGGTAGCGGCTGTCGAATGGACCCGGTGTTGATTCAGGATGATACTGCACACTAAAGGCTGGCTTACCTTTAAGCCTTATGCCCTCAATGCTGTTATCGTTAAGGTTTACATGCGTAATCTCCACACCGGGGTGGTTTCTTACTGCCTCCGGGTCAACACCAAAACCGTGGTTTTGGGTGGTTATTTCGCAAATGCCGTTTACAATATTTTTTACAGGGTGGTTAAGCCCCCTGTGGCCATGGTGCATTTTAAAAGTAGGTATGCCGTTAGCCAGGGCCAGTAATTGGTGGCCAAGGCAAATGCCAAATACCGGTTTATCTTCCTGTAAAATATCTTTCAGTGTTTCAACAGCATAAGGCATGGCCGCCGGGTCGCCCGGGCCGTTGCTGATAAAGTAACCGTCAGGATTAAACTCTTTCAGCCTGCTTAACGGTGTTTTTGCCGGGTGAACCCTTACATGCGCCCCGCGCTCAACAAGGCTGCTGAGAATGTTACGCTTTACACCATAATCAAGTACCGCCACTTTGAGAGGACTGTTTATATCACCCATTTCGTATTCCTTATCGGTACTCACCTGGCTGGCTAGCTCAAGGCCGTCCATATTGGGTACCGCATCCAGCAATTTTTGCAATTCGGCTACATCCAGTATTTCTGATGAAATAATACAGTTCATAGCGCCTTTGGTACGCACATGTGTAACCAGCGCACGGGTATCTACATCCTCAATAGCCACTATATTATTAGCCTTCAGGTATTCGTCCAGCGAACCCGTTGCCTTATAGCGCGAAAATTTTTCTTCCAGGTTCCTGCCTATAAGCCCGCGTATTTTAACACTGCCGCTTTCCATATCTACCTGGTTTACACCATAGTTACCTATATGAACACTGTTCATAATCAATACCTGGCCAAAGTAGCTTGGGTCAGTAAATACTTCCTGGTAACCCGTCATGCCGGTGTTAAAACAAATTTCCCCGGTAGTGGTGCCGGTCTTCCCGAAGGCCTTGCCGTAAAAGACAGTGCCATCAGCTAAAAGTAAAATGGCTTGTTGTTGTGCGTTAGGCATTTATTATTCCTGTTATTTTTTTCGGCTGCAAAAGTCGCTCATAATTTCTAAAAATCAGGCAAAAATTTCTAACAATTGCATGATGCCGGCCCGTTTCATATACTTAGTACCTTGTTGAAGCCTTTTAAGGAACCTGCTTTTCATCTATGACATAAGTAAAAATGACCGGCTACTCCTTTCAAGCCGGTTTCATATTTTCTCAAGCGTACTTATTTTAAAATCGCCTCAATCCTTTCCAATTCTTCTTCACTGAAAGCGAGGTTATCAAGGCTGCCGAGGCAGTCAGTTAATTGCTGCGTTTTGCTTACGCCAATCAATACACTGGTTATCCTGTCATCTTTCAGCACCCATGCAAGTGCCATCTGCGCCAGTGTTTGGCCACGTTCCTGCGCCAGTTGGTTTAACTGCCGTATTTTATCCACCTTTTCTTCGCTTACCTCTTCTTCCTGTAAAAACCCATGCGGTTTTGCCGCACGGCTGTCTGCCGGAATGCCGTGCAGGTATTTATTGGTAAGCAGCCCCTGTGCCAGCGGTGAAAATGGTATGCAGCCCACTCCTTCATTACCCAGCACATCCAGCAAACCTTCTTCCACCCAGCGCACAAACATGCTGTACTTTGGCTGGTGTATAAGGCAGGGTGTGCCCAAATCTTTCAATATTTTAATCGCTCCCGCCGCCTCATCAGCCTGGTAATTACTTATGCCAACGTACAACGCCTTGCCCTGCCGCACAATTAAATCAAGCGCCGCCATGGTTTCTTCCAGCGGCGTATCAGGGTCGGGCCGGTGGTGGTAAAAAATATCCACATAGTCAAGCCCCATTCGTTGCAGGCTTTGGTCAAGACTGCTTACGAGGTATTTTTTACTGCCCCATTCGCCGTAAGGCCCTTCCCACATATAGTAGCCGGCTTTGCTGCTTATTATTAACTGGTCGCGGTAGCTTTTAAAATCTTCCCGTAACAGGCGGCCAAAATTTTCTTCGGCGCTGCCCGGCGGCGGCCCATAATTATTGGCAAGGTCAAAATGCGTTATACCGTTGTCAAAAGCAAGGCGCAAAATGCTGCGGCAGTTTTCCAGCACATCTACATGGCCGAAATTATGCCACAGGCCCAGCGACACTGCGGGAAGCTTTAAACCGCTTTTGCCACAACGGCGGTATTGCATATTGGCGTAACGGCTTGCATTGGCTATATACATAGTATAAGGTTTTTGCTAAAGTAGGCACAGTTAACGAGGTAGTAAAATTGAACTTACCCTAACAGCGGGTTGAGTGCCATTCAGGCTATATGCCGCAGTATGCAGCCAGGGCGTGGTTTCTTTACCGGCCAGCCTGTTATGCAGGCTGATTTTGTGTCCCCAGCTTATGAATGTCGCTTACTTCTATCAACTGCTTATCATATCCATATATTGCCACATATATCATAGCAAGGCCTAACTGCTTTAATGTACTGCCGGTATTTGGCGCGATAAGTTTTAAAATGGGGTACATCCAGGAAATATACTTATAAAAGCCATGTGTATTCTGCAACCCCTTTGTTGGATGCAGGTAGCCCGGCCTGAACGCATATACTTTTTTAAAAGGCATTTTAAATAAATCGTTTTCAGTTTTGCCCTTAACGCGCGCCCACATTATCCTGCCTTTTTCTGAACTGTCAGTGCCGGCGCCGGAGATATAGCAAAACACCATATTGCTGTTTACTTTGTACAGGGCTTCTGCAAAGGTGATGGTTAGGGTATAAGTAAGGTCATAATACTCCGCCTCTTTTTTACCTACTGATGTTACACCCAGGCAAAAGAAACAGGCATCATACCCGGCAAGTTGCTGCTCAACGGCGGTAATATTAAAAAAATCTTTGTGAATGATTTCCTTCAGTTTTGGGTGGCTAAAGCCGCTGGGTTTCCTGTTTATTATCAGCACTTCTGCTATGCCTGCATTTTGCAGGCACTCATGCATCACCCCCTCGCCCACCATACCGGTAACACCGGTAATGATGACTTTTATCGGCCCTGCTGACTGCATAACATGTTGATTAATAGTACACCATAAAGTTGCACAAAAAATGCCAATATTTGTGTTACCATTTTGCTATCGTGAAAGCCTTTATTCCAGCGTCATTTTTGTTTCCCCGGCGGCAAGCGGGTAATGTTTTCCTTTCCATATAAATGTACCCGTAACGCCTGCCGGCAGGTTTATAGTAACGCTCCATTTGCCTGTGGTATTGTTGAAGGCGTAAGAAGTTGCAATCCTGCCTTTGGGATGCGGTATATAACCTGACGCATTTTTTAAATCACCCAGGTGCGGCTCAATCTTCACTTTATCAAAGCCAGGTGCGTCGCTGTCTATTCCCAATACTATCCTGTATAATTCAATGTTAGGGCTGCTGCCCCATGCGTGACAATCGCTGCGGGTGCGGTTAATATCATCAATCTCCGCCCAGGTAGTCATTCCCATTTCAAGGTTTTTCTTCCATATTCCCAAAAGCTGGGTGTATTTATCGCCCAGCCCGGCTTCGTTATACGCGCGGTACAGGTAATACCTGAAATACACTGAAGCCTTGCTGAGGGTAGTATCGTTCATTATCTTTTGCGCCAGCGCTTTAGCCTCGCTGCCCGTTTTAATGCCGGTTAATATGGCCAGCGCGCTGGTATGCTGGCTGTAACAGTCTTTGTCCTTCGTGTCGGCAAATAACCCCTTGTTTTCGTCCCAGTAATTAGCCACAATACTTTGTTTCAATTTTGAAATTTCGGCTTCGTACATAGCCGCCAGTTCCTGCAAGCCAACTTGTTTTTCCATGTCTTCCGCCATTTCATAAGCCATCAGCAACTGCAGGTCAAGCATGGCTGATGAACCGTCTTTACCAATGGGCGCAATGCCATCATGCCATCCCTTACCATTGCACCAATCGCTGAATATCCAATACGGCACATTATGCAGGCTGCCACCGGCAGTTTGCCTGTCATGAAAAAAACTAAGCACCATTCTTGACGCGCGAAGATTTTTTTGGATGAACGCCGTATCACCGTGGTACATCCAGTAATCATGCAGCATGCCAATCCATATCAACGAAAACGTGGGTATCTCCTGCGGGTTAGCGGTAGGATAACGGCTTAGCGTTATACCTTCAGGCATGAGTGAATTATATATTTGACTGATAGCGTTACGGGGCAACCTGTCGTCGCCGCTGTTATACAAACTCACCAGCGCCTGTATACGTGTGTCGCCTACATACTGCAACTGCTCGTAATAAGGGCAGTCCATATAGGTTTCCTGCGCATCAAGGCGGGCGGTGCGCCAGCCTACTTCCAGGATTTTATTTAAGACGGCGCTGTCGCTGTTAAAACCCGCGTTATACATAAAAGGGTAGCCTGTATACATGCCATAAAAATCATTTATCGTTACAGGCTCGTCTTTTGTTTCAATTTGCATGTTAATGTACCGGTACGTGCGAAATGCCAGCGATGTAAATGTTTCATTATCACTGCCGCTGCAAATAATTTCATCTTTCGTGCCGACAAAACGCTTGCCTTCCACCTCGTTCCTGTTACCTTTCTGGTGTTCATTACGCCAGTTTTTACTGCCTTCATCAATATACAATGCTTCTGCATAACTCAAACTTATTGAGGCATTTTTACCCTTGCTGAATTTTAGTACCGGGAAAGCCGTGGTAAGAAAAGACTGGTCGAGCAGCAGGGTTACTTTTGTGTTGGCAGGCACAGTAAAACTTTTGCCCTGCAAAAAGTTGTTGCCAACGTTGATACCATGCGAAACCCTGACTGCGTGCAGCCGCTGTAAGGTTAATTCCATGGGCGGTATGGGGCGCGGCACCAGCATCCAGCCAAGGGTATAATTAAATACGCCTTTGGGCAACCCCTGCCACATTTGTTGTGCCTGCTGCCATTTAGTGTCATCAAAACCTGTTTGCTCCCACCCTGAAGGGTACAGGTTATAATCAATTTTTTCTGTCGGGCCAGCCGCATAGTAAGTGTAAATTAATTCCGGCTGCAAAGGGCTGTAGGCTTTGTCTTCAACGCATTTCCATGTTTTATTGGTGTTTACTATGTTTTCTTCTTTTGTGTCGCCCTGCAGTATAAATGCTGTTTGATACGTAATCTGCGCTTCCTGCCTTTCATCCCCAAAATTCCATACAATAGCTGCAATAGTATTACTGCCCTGCTGTAATTGGGGGGCTATATCAACCGTTTCAAAATTCCAGTTATATACATCGCCACGCGCAGGACCGAATGATACCTGCACACCATTTACATATAATTTGTAACGGTTATCTGCCGATACATGTACCACAAAATGCGCGGGCTTATCAGCCAGTTGAAATGTTTTACGAAAATGATATATGCCATAACCGTGCGCGGGTGTGCCGGGCACGTCAACCCAATATGCTTTCCATCTTTCATGCAGAATATCATCAGCAACGGGCTGCGCAAAATTTTGCATACAAGCACAGGCGGTAATAAGCAGCAACGCAATCTTTTTCATGGCAGGGGAATTATTACGGGTGAAAGTAACACTTTAGAGGCAAACCACTAACCTGTAGTCTCCTGAACAAGTTGTGCACCTTTTCGTTTATTTTTATCCATAAAACAAATCTATGCGGGCACTAAAAACCATTAGCTTTTTACTTATTTCCAATACGTTTATGACATTTGCCTGGTACGGGCATTTAAAGTTTAAAGATTTTAGCTGGGGCAAAAACCTTGGGTTGTTTGCTATAATTTTAATTAGCTGGGGTATGGCTTTTTTTGAATACCTCTTCCAGGTACCGGCCAACCGCGCAGGCTCCGATGAATACGGCGGCCCTTTTAATTTGGTACAGCTAAAAACCATACAGGAAGCTGTTACACTTACCATATTTGTAATATTCACCACTATTTTTTTTAAGAACGAACGGCTGGCCTGGAACCATTTTGTGGGTTTTGGATTGATTATACTGGCAGTATTTGTAATATTTAAAAAGTGGTAGTTTCATTTGATTATGTTTTCACGCAGGAAGAACAGAGAGATGAGAAATCTTTCTTTTGCAATATCTTCATCAAATGAAAATGTTCCTTCTTTCAATATTCCTTTTTGCAAGCAGCACTTTTGCCGGAGCACAGGCCTTTAACCAAATAGATTCCCTGCTTTCAGCCACATTCAACCCGCATGAGCCGGGCATAAGCGTTGGCATTATTAACGGCAGGTCGGTTTTTACCAACAGCTATGGCGTAAGGGATATAGCCACAAAGCAACCACTTACGGCTTCCGTTAATTTCAATATTGCGTCTCTTACCAAACAGTTTACTGCTATGGCGGTTTTCCAATTAGCCGAAAAGGGCAAACTTTCGTTAGAAGATAATATCGGTAAATACCTTCCTGCCTTAAACAAAAACACCGGCAATAAAATAACCATCCGCGAATTACTTACGCATAGCTCCGGCATTATTGACCATTATGATTATGCCGATACTAAAAACCTGCAGCATGCACACAATATTGATGTGTTCAGGGCAATACAAAATATTGACTCTACCTATTTTGCCCCCGGTACACATTTCAGGTACAGCAATACCGCTTTTTGTTTACTGGGGTTAATCATTGAAAAAGCCAGCGGCATGGGTTATGATGATTATATGGAGCAACATATTTTTAAACCTGCCGGTATGCAGCATACCGTTGTTTGGAATGAGCATACCAGCATATTTTCGCCAGCTACAGGCTACACGTTTGACAGCGCCACAAGCAGTTTTAAGAAAAGCCAGGCAGAAGAGCATATATTTTTTTCTACCGAGGGCGACGGTGGCATTTATACTTCAGTGGATGATTATATGCAATGGTTTATTACACTGCAACGCGGAAGGGTTTTTTCAAAAGACATAGTGAACAAGGCGAGGAGTATAGAATTTACTATTGATGCCGCCAAACAGTTAGGGTATGGTTTCGGCTGGTTTGTAGATGCAGGCACACTGCCCGTAAAAGTGTACCACAGCGGTGATAACAGCGGCTTCAGGACGTTTACTTTTTCCATCCCTTCGCAAAATTTTTTAATAGTGATTTTTGCCAACAGGGATGATGTAAATATTGAAGACATCGTGCAGAAAATTTACCAGTTGCTTAAACCCGGCCAAAAGGCATTTACAAAGGTGGAAGAGTTAACATCGTAACCAGCCATAAAAAAGCAGGATTTCGGGAGAATATCGCCCCGAAATCCTGCTTTAAAATCTTATACTTACTTCAATTATTATTCCGCTACGCCGGTATTGTTAACCGGTTTTGTGTACAGCCATTCACTCCTGTCAAGCACACGGTTACCTGTAATTACTTCGTTGCAGGTATTACCGTCATACAACCTGCCGTTTTTCATTACATACTTAACGGTATTGGTATTACGTATATTTTCCAGCGGGTTTTTATCCAATATTACAAGGTCGGCTAATTTGCCTGCCTTAATACTGCCCAGGTCATTGTCAAGCCCAAGCCCCGTGGCGCCTAATATGGTGGCAACCCGCAGCACATCAAAAGGCTTCATGCCGCCTGAAGCCATGGCCCACATTTCCCAATGGTAGCCAATGCCGTTAAACTCCCCATGACTGCCAATGCCCGCAAGGCCACCTGCTTCAACAAGCGCTTTCATTGTTTTGGCGTGTTTGGGAAATACCTGCTCTTCAGGCATAAACCAGCCGGCTTTTACACGCCTTGTTTTGCCTGCCACTTCTTCATAAGGAAAGAAGTATTGCACTTTGGCATCGTGGTAGGGGTTTTCTGTTTCCCAGAAATAATTTTCAGCAAAAGGGCCGCCGTATGATACCAGCAGCGTGGGGGTAACGCATATATGCGACTGGGCCAGTGTTTTTATTAAATCACCATACAGGGGATAAACAGGTATAGCATGTTCATGGCCGGGATAACCATCCAGCAGGTTGGTGATATTAAGTTTTATATTTAAGCCGCCTTCAGTAGTTGGCATTAACTGCTGGTTGCGTGCTGCCATTATTATCCATTCACGCTGCTGCCTGTTGCCGGTAAGGTACATTTTAATGTACTTTGTGTGATAGTATTTGCTGTACTGGCTTAATATATCTTCTGCCTGCGCAGAATCTTTAATATTATAATCCCAATAGCCAACACCAGGCCCTGTTGAGTATATGCGCGGGCCAAATACTTTGCCGGCTTCTACTTCGTCACCGTATGTAAGCACATCAGTAGTGGATGTTTGCGGGTCGCGCGTGGTGGTAACACCATAGGCAAGGTTTACCGCGTACTTCCATACCTGTGTTTTATGCACCGTCCATTGCGGCCACATGTGAGAGTGTGTGTCAACAAACCCCGGCACTATGGTTTTACCGCTTACATTAACCGTTTTGGTGCCACGTGGTATAGTAAGGCTTCCTTTTTTACCCACTGCCTTTATGCGGTTGTTTTCAATCAAAATATCACCGTCTTCAATTACTTCGTCCCCTTCCATAGTGATAATACGCGCACCACTTAACAATACGTTGCCCTCCGGCATGTCTTTAGGATAATACACTTTTACCTGTGTTTCTGCCGCCTCGTACACAGCATCTTTTTTTGCTGTTTTTTTGGCAGTAGTGTCTGTTGCTGTTTTTGCTGTTGATGAATCGGTTGCTTTCTTCGTCGTGTCAGCCTTCACCAAAGCCAGCGAGTCGGCAATATGCTTTTTTGCAGTCTTAACGCTGTCATCAAACGCTTCTGCCGCATCTACGTCGTAAACAAAATGCGCATTACCCAGGCTCCAGTGTACTTTCTTTCCGTCACCCTCCCAAAAAGGAAATTCGCCGCCCAGCTTAGTCAGTTTACGGGCGGGCCATTGCGCATTGTCGGCATTGGCCAGCGATACATTCACTACCTTACCTGTTTTGGGCACTGTAGCTACGTATATTTCATTATTTATAAGCACCAGGGCACGGTTGCCTTTGGGGCTCATGGTTATTTGTGCTGCAGGCGAAGGCTGGCTTACTTCGGCGGCGCCTGCATCCGCTTCGCTCATCAGGCAGTTATCCACCGTTACTTTGCCATCTTTCATTATACTTATGCCATAAGTGGTTATGCCGGTAAAATGGGCAACTGCTTTTTCGTCTGTTCCATCCCATTTAATTGATACTACATTACCGCCGTCTTTATCAAAATAAATACGGTCTTCGCCTTCTACAAAGTGCGGGTTATACTTGCCAATAGCCCTGTCAACTACTGTAACATCGCCGCCATTGGCGGGCAGCCAGCAGATAACGTCTTCCGCGTTGTCATAACCCGGTTCAAACGAGGCCTTATATTTCTCTTCCGGTGTACGGAGAAATACGATGCGTTCTCCCTTAGTATCAAATACTACGTCGTGGTAAAACGCAGACTCTGTAGTCAGCTTTTGCGGGTTAGCTTTGCCCGTTACATTTACCGTATACAGTGCGCCACCCTGTGCCGACCATGTTACAAACGCCAGGCTCTTGCCATCGGGGCTCCACGCAGGCTCTGCTTCTGTAAAATCATTCGTGGTAAGGCGTTTGGGTGTACCGTTGGGGTAATCCATTACATAAAGGCGGTCAAGCACCGTAAATGCCAGCATCTTGCCGTCGGGAGAAGGCGCCGCGTCCCTTATTTGCGTGGCAAGGCTGTAAGCCGTGTCTTTTACGGGATATTTGAATTGCAGTGCCGGCCCAAGCTCCAGTTGCATGTTTACTGTAAAAGGTATCTCGGTTGGGCTGCTCCCGTCAATAGGTATCATGTGAATTTTGCCACCGTAGGAAGCAACTACTGCCTTGCTGTCCGGCGTAAATGCCATGCCGGGCAGTACGCCCATGGTTGCGATAGATTCCTGGTCATCACGCTGAACGGGGTATGCCAGCCATTTTTCATCACCTGTTTCAAGGTTGCGCAATACCAGCCCGGTTTTATCTTCAAAGCGGCTGCCATACACCAGCCATTTGCCGTCTTTTGACAGCACCGGTGTAAATGCGGAGCCATAGCGTGAAGTAATGATGGTAACCTTACCGTTGTTCCTGTCAAACATACCCAACTGGTATTGCGGCAAGGCGGCATTGTAATTCCACGGGCCTGTCCTGCTGCTGAAATAGATAAACCTTCCATCCGGGCTTACAGCAGGGTCTATGGTTTTTAAATTGGGAAAACCGTCAATTAACTGGGTACCGCCGCCGCCTTTTTTGTACACCATGTACAACTGCACGTTCAGTTTGCCTTTTGAATAAACAATATAATCGCCGTCAGGTGTCCAGCAGGCCATAGGCACATTCTGATCTGTTTCTTTTGTAACCTGTACAGTGTCTTTCTTCTCAAAATCAATCCACCAAACGTTTTCACAGCCACTGCGGTCTGAGCTGAACAGCAGCTTTTTACCATCAGGGCTAAACCGTGGGTGGGAATCAAATGCGAGGCCCTTAGTAACCGCCGTGGCCTCGCCGCCGGTAATAGGCATGGTATAAATATCGCCCATCATGTCAAAAGCGATTGTTTTACCATCAGGACTAACATCGAGCGAAGTCCATGTGCCTTCAGCGGTATTAAATGAAATAGTGCGCTGTGGTTTTAAGGGCAGGTTTTTGTACTGCTGGTACTTGAATGAGTCTTTTTTTGTTGAGTCGGTAACAGGCCCTTTGCCATAATAATTTTTATTGGCAAAGGATGGGGTTGCCATACCTAAAGCAACAAATAAAAAAATACCTGTTGCAAATACTGCAGTTAGTTTAGTTATTTTAGTCATGGTATAATTGTGTACAGGCAAAATAAATAAACCAGCCCACATTTTGATGTTGCAGGCCAACCTTTATTTTAAGCGGCAACACAAAGTGTATTTTGCCGAACAGTTGCCAGGCGTAAATGGATTATATTGTATATTACGTGCTAACATATAACTGCTATGATAATATTTATTTGGTGTGTACTTGGCATACTGGGAGTGTGGTTTTGCTATTACCTGTTTAATGACTTTAGCCGCCACCGTAACAGCCTTGAAAAAGTGAGCTGGGTTAAAACGGGTATTATTGGTTTTGTAGTAAATTTTTTTGATACGCTGGGCATAGGCGCTTTTGCCCCGCAAACAGCTTTGCTGCGGTTTACAAAACAGACAGAAGACAAGCACATGCCGGGTACACTAAATGTTGCCAACACCCTGGCAACGCTTGCCGAAGCAGCCATATTTATACACATTATAATTGTTGACCCGGTAACACTTATCGTAATGCTGGTGGCTGCTACCATAGGCGCTGTAATTGGCGCCGGCATAGTGGCTAAGTTTTCTGAACGGAAAGTGCGGCTTACCATGGGCATAGCTTTGTTTGTTACGGCCTGTTTTATGTTTGCCAATAAAATGCAATGGATACAGGGCAGCGGCACCGCCATTGGGTTATACGGGGTAAAACTTGCCATAGCGGGTATAGTAAATTTTATTTTGGGCGCTTTGATGACTGCGGGCATTGGGTTGTATGCACCCTGTATGGCGCTGGTATTTGCGCTGGGCTTATCACCCAAGGTTGCTTTTCCCATCATGATGGGCTCATGCGCTTTTTTGATGCCACCGGCCTCTGTTAAGTTTATAAAAGAGGGCGCATACAACCGCAAAGCCGCGGTTGGCATGGCAATACCCGGTATAGTTGGTGTACTGATTGCCGCGTTTATAGTAAAAAGCCTGAATATTGAAACATTGCGCTGGGTGGTAATAGGCGTGGTGTTATACACTTCTGTTACCATGCTGATGGCCTATTTCAGAAAGAAGGCCGCCTAAGCTTCAACACACTTTAAAAAAAGCCGCCGGTTGCTCAAGGTTCGCCTCAATTTCCTTCGCTGCTTTTGTAATGGAAAGGCCGCCAAGATTGGTGCAGCGCAGGGTGTGGTGTATTTCGTTGCCCACGGCCTGCATGGTTTCAATCACCTCGTCCAGCGGGATTAGATATTTATAACCCGATAGAGCCATGTTGGCGCAGGACAAAGCGTTGCTTGCCGCCATAACATTCCTGCCCAAACAGGGCGCTTCAACCCTGTTGCCTATGGGGTCGCAAATAAGCCCCAGTGAATTTTGCAACGCCAGCGATGCAGCGCCCAGGGACTGCTCTAAGCTACCACCCGCCATGCCCACCAATGCTGCAGCCGCCATACCACCACCAGAACCTGTTTCGGCCATACAACCGCCTACTTCTGCGGCAAACGTGGCATGCGCTGTAATAAATACACCGGTTAACCCTGCCGCCAGCATGCCTTTCACCACATCATCTTCCGGCAGGCCCATAGCATCAGCAGTGCCAATTAAAGCGCCGGGCAAAGCGCCGCAACTTCCCGCTGTTGGGGCCGCTACAATTACCCCCATGCTGCTTTTGGCTTCCATCATCGCAGTTACATACATTATCACCGTATTATTTACATTGCCGCCAATAAGCCTGTTTTGTTCCATCTGTGTTTTAAACAGCGGGCTTTGGCTGGGCAAAATGCGGTCACCATAGTGGGTGCCTTTCAGGCCGAGTTGTATGGAATTAGCCATAATGCGCACAATGGCACGCATTTTTTCAAACACTTCTTCGCCGGTAATATTTCCCCGCGCGCTTTCATACGCAACAGCAAGCTGCCACAGGGCCAGGTTTTTATTTTCGTTATACGCCAGCATTTCACCGCAGGTTATAAACGGCACTTCCAGGTCTTTTCTTGACATAACCGGCAATACAGGTGAAAGCTGCTTTATAAACAGCACCTCATCCATCGCCATTAATTCGTTATACAACCCTTCCGGCAAAAACCGCTGCGCTTTTATTTCAATAAAATCAATATCGCCTTTGTGCAATGTTATTTCATCATACGCAAAAGCATTTTGCAGAAATTCAACGATATTATTGGGTGATGTGCAGTACACAAGCGTTTCAAAAAAATCGCCCTGCATGGCTACAGGCGCGCCGTCAATTTCAATCACTTCAATCATACCACCGCCGGTTGAAATAGCCGTAAGCCTGCGGCTTTCAACCTTATTGCTCATGGTCAGCTTATAGGTATTGGGGTGCGTAGCGCCAATATCATGTATTTCAATCTCCGCGGTAATACCTGCTATGTGCATAAATTTCTCCGATTCCGGCAGGCGTTCATCATACGCTTCCCAACCCAAAAAGCCGCCAAACAGCCCCATATCGCTGCCCTGGCTTTTATGCGTGGTGGCGAGGGAACCGTTGGGGTCAAACTCAATCAGCACATGCTGTATGTTACCGTCCACAAGGTCGCGGCATAACCTGCCTATGCGCAATGAAGCCGCGCAGTGAGAACTTGACGGCCCGCGCATTACAGGACCTATAACATCGTTAAAAATGCTGGGATAATTATTCATGGCAACCCGGTATTACACCTTAAATTTAGGCAAAATGCGGGATTGAGGGCAGGGAAAGTTGGGATTGAAACAATTTGCGCTTGCGATAAAATATCAAACCGCTTGATTTTAAGCAGTAAATATTAAGTGGCTATTTGCATGATCAATTTAAATTGCATCTAATTTTCGTGGTATGCTACCCCGTTTTTTATTTGTTTCAAATACTAGGCATTGGGTTTACCGTGCTAAATCCTTGAACATCTTTACAGGCATCCTGATGTTAATAATAATCAATGCCGGGTGTGCCGACGTTAATACAAACAGCAAATTGCCAACAGGCATTATTGAAGCTAATCATTATTTGAGGATGTCAATTTCGGTACGCCCGGAATCCGAAAAAAATGTTTTTGCCACGATAGCTTATAAAAACCTATCACCAAAAGACACATTTCTATTATACAAAAAATTATTACCCGTAAATGGGGAAATAAGGGAGAACATCTTTGGCATATTTGCGACAAAGAGCCTTAGCCCGGTAAAATATTGCGGCTATAAAAGTGGACTAGAATATTACCACGATTTTGCAATCAAGCCGGTTTTAGATACATCTTGTTTTATTCAACTGCTGCCCGGCAGAGCCATTTCTTACAAAACAAACCTTGCTGAGAGCTATAATTTTTCACCCCTGCTAAAAAAAGGGGAGCATGTTTTTGCAATAGCCTCGCGGATAGCTATGCCCCTGGTGAACATACAGTATCAGCATGTTTTTAGAATCGACACTTTAGATAATATATCAAAGCCGGTTTATTATTACATTGATATTTCAACCGGGCAAAATGCGGATTCGTTAAGAACAATATTTAGCGTTCCTTAAGAACAAACTTCCTAAATATGCCCGCTGATTCCTGTTCTATTCCTCCCTCTCAAAATCATAGTAATACGACGCATACAAGCCAAATGCCAGCGCAAGCAATGCCATGCCCAATAAAATGCCGGGGTTATACAGGATGATAAAAAACAAAACAATCAGGATGGCGAATACCATACGCATAAATGCTTCCATGGTAGTATCGCCGGTAAAAAGAAGCGCATAGCACAATGATAAAAAACCCACGCCAACAAGAAATATTTGGGCGTAGTCGCTCACAGAAAAATACAGCGGGTAGCCTTTCCACACAAACAGTAATTCCGGTAAAAGTAACACTATAATAGCCAGCAGGCTTTTGCCTGCCCGCCGTGTAACAGTAAAAGGAAAATTACGCTGCATTTGTAAAAACCAGTCTTCAAAATCTTTCATCTCCAGCAACAGCGCGCTGTTTGCTGCTGCCGCCACCATAAAGCATAGCAGCACCGGGCGAATATCGTAATGGTCAGGGTGGTACAGTTTTATAAATATGTATAAGAGGAACAACGAAAATAATTTTGACATAAACAGCATTTGTTTGCGGTTATGCCAGGTATGGTATAACGGCAGGGAAAACAATGGCTTAGCCAGCCGTGTTTTAAGCGATGGCAGGGTAATGTGCGCAAACTGCTGCCGCTGCAATACCCTTGTATATATAACAGGTGTTACACAAACAATGGCAGCATTAAAGAGTATTACTTCAGCGGCGCTGATAAAATATTGCCCGCGTACTGCCACAACTACAATAAACCCTGCGTATAAAAGCACGGGTACGTATACCATTAACTGCACAAATAATAGATAGGTGTAGCAGCGTATATACGGTACATTATGCAGGCAGTACAAAAATTGCTGCTGCGGGTGCCTGAGCTGTTTAACAACATAGTCAATACACCTGCCATTATATAGAAACCACACCAGCATTACAACGGCAAGAAAAGAGGGGTTTTTAATAATGCCGTCTGCCAGGCTGAGATGAAACTCAGCCACATTTACAGGAATACCAAACATTATAAAAAATACCAGTAAAAAAAAGCCGGTGTTTATCCTGTAAAAATAGTTAACAAGCACTCTTTGTAATATGGCAAGTACATTACTCAAATCGCCGCGTTTTTAATAGTTTGTCCTTCAGCCAGCAGCGAAGAAGTAAATGATACGCCGCCTGAATAAAATGGCTGGTGAGAGGTGATAAGAAAGGATGTTCCCGCGCTGTGTTTTTGTTCTATCAGCGAACAAATGATTTCTACTGAAGCCACATCCACTGTTACAAGGGGCTCGTCAAGCAATATCCATTTTGGGCTGCCGATAAATGCAAGGGCGATGCTCAGCTTTTTAATCATGCCGCTGGAGTACGCGGCCAAAGGCTTTTTATAAGCATCAAACACATGCAATTGCTGCAATAAGTTTTCTGTTTCCTGCATATTGCCATCTTTAGCATGGCAGTAAAGCTTTACCAGTTCTTTAGCCGTTAAAAAACCGGGGTACAGTGGCTCGGTCTCGGCATAGTTAACCAGTTTTATAAATTGCCTCCGCTGCTTTTTTATGCTGAAGGCATTGTTAATGGTAATATCGCCTTTAAAAGGCAAAAGCCCCGCTATCATTTTAAGCAGGGTGGTTTTACCGCTGCCGTTTTCGCCACGCAGCCAAACAACGCCGTCGTTAAGCACAAAGCTGTTAATAGTTAACGCCGTATAAGCCCCATAGTCTTTTTGAACATTCTCAAAATGCAGCATGCGCTAAGTAAAACAAAAAATAGTTACATGGGAAGCCGGAGGGGTGTTTTATGAATTATTTAGGGGGATAAGCCGACAGGCAGTATGGGATATTTTTTGTGAGAAGCGGAATATTATCACCACCTGTTACCACCTTTCTGCATATACCGCCTGCTTGCCTACCTTTGCAACTTTACTGTTACACAGTTAAACGAAGTATTGTTTGTTCAGTTACAGGAAACATTTAAAACACTAACATACTATGAAATACAAATTATTAGGAAGAAGCGGGTTGAAGGTATCAGAACTTTGTCTTGGCACCATGGGCTTTGGCACGGAGGCTGGCTGGGGCGCTGATAAAGAAACCAGCTTTGCCATTATGGACGCGTTTGCTAATGCCGGTGGCAACTTTTTAGATACCGCTAATATTTACAAACTGGGTACGAGTGAAAAGATTATAGGTGAGTTTGTAAGCCAGCATGACCGCGATTATTTTGTTATCGCCACCAAGTATTCGTTAAAGGATAATACCACTAACCCCAATGCAAGCGGCAATAACCGCAAGAACATGATGCGCAGCGTGGAAGCAAGCCTTAAACGTTTACAAACGGATTTTATTGATGTGCTGTACCTGCATATATGGGACAATCTTACGCCTATTGACGAGGTATTGCGCGGTATTGACGACCTGGTGCGGCAGGGCAAGGTAAACTATGCCGCCATAAGCGATACGCCTGCATGGATAGTAAGCAAAGGCAACACTTTGGCAGAGCTGATGGGCTGGAGCCAGTTTATCGCGCTGCAGGTAGAGTACAGCCTTTTGCAGCGCAGCCCCGAGCGCGACCTTATACCAATGGCCAATCATTATGGCATGACGGTAACACCCTGGGCGCCGTTAGCCGGCGGCGCACTCACCGGCAAATATTTAAAAGGTGGTACGGGGCGTATTAAGCCTGAAAGCAACCGGCGCAATGATGATGCTATACGTATAACCAAAGAAGTGATGGCCGTTGCCGAAAAAATTGGCGCGGAAGCCAGCCACGTAGCATTGCAATGGACACGCCAGCAGGGCTTTAACTGCATACCTATTGTGGGTGCCACAAAGCTTGCACAGTTGGAAGATAACTTAAAGATGGTAGATGTGGTTATACCGGAAGACGACATGGTGAAGCTGAACAAGGCAAGTGAGATTGACCTTGGTTTTCCCGGTAAATTTTTTAAAGAAGATGGGGTAAGGCAAAATAATTTCGGCGGGTTTTATGACAGGATTGAGAAGAGAAGCCATTGAGGAGGGGTTGTTAGTTGATTAGTAAGGAGAGGTTGATTAGCGAGAGCGATAAAAAGCTTACATAAAACATAAGTTGTAACAAAACCTCCTTACCCGGAGGGGTTGGGGAAGATGCTATGAATGAACAATTTGATACAGTAGAAAAGGTTATTAAAAACAGGCGCAGCACCAAACCTGCTGTACTGAACGGTAAAAAGATTGATAACAAAACAATACAGCGCCTGCTGGAACTGGCCAACTGGGCGCCGACACATGGGTTTACAGAGCCGTGGCGGTTTATTGTGTACAGCGGCGAAGCTGTTACACGGTTTTGCCACGAGCACGCGGAACTATATAAAGCGTCAACACCTGCTGATAAGTTTAACAGCGGAAAATACGAAAAACAAAAGCATAACGGCAATAATGCCTCGCACATAATTCTTGTATATATGCAGCGGGGCAGCAACCCCAACATTACCGCGCTGGAAGAAATTTGCGCTACAGCCGCCGCCGTGCAAAATATATTGCTGGGCGCTGAAGCGCTTGGCATAAGCGTTTTATGGAGTACGGGCGGGGCTGTTTTACAACCGGCTATGAAAGAGTATGCAGGCCTGGGTGAGCATGATGTGATGATTGGCCTTTTATATATGGGATATACTGATGAGCCGGCCAAACAGGGCAGGCGCATGCCTGTTGAACAAAAAGTAACCTGGCAGGTATAAAAAAGCAAGGGCAGCCACATTATGCCAAAGGCTAAATTTATTTGCAGTGAACGGCTAAGTTGCTTTCTTTGCACATGGCTACAGGAAAGCTTATCATTATAACTGCCCCTTCAGGCTCGGGCAAAACATCTATCACAAAATATCTTCTTGATAAATATCCCCGCCTGTCGTTTTCCGTATCGGCAACCACGCGCAAACCCCGGCAGGGTGAAAAAGACGGTGTTGATTATTATTTTATTTCGGCGGAAGATTTTCAGCAGAAAATAAGCGAAGATGCCTTTATTGAATGGGAAATGGTATATGAAGGCAAATACTACGGGACGTTAAAAAGTGAGCTGGAGAGAATATGGAGTGACGGGCGCGTGCCTGTGCTTGATATTGATGTACAGGGCGCGATACATGTGGAAAAACAATTTCCCGGAACGTGTCTCTCAATTTTTATTCAGCCGCCTTCCATTGAAGAATTAAAAAGAAGGCTGGAGAAAAGGCAGACAGAATCGCTGGAAAGCCTGCAAACAAGGTTGAGCAAGGCGAACTACGAGCTTTCATTTACCGGGCATTTTAACAGGGTGATTATTAATGATAACCTTGAAAAGGCCTGCCATGAAACAGAAGAAGTGATAACATCTTTTTTAGGCTGGAATTGAGAAAGAAAAATTTGCGTTTTGCACCGTATGTTTTGAGTGGTTGTTAAAACTTTGATTGCTATGTTCACAAACAAAACCGTTTTTATAACAGGCGCAAGCCGCGGCATAGGCAAGGCGATTGCATTAAGGCTTGCAAAAGAAGGCGCCAATATTGTAATTGCCGCCAAGAGCGTTGAAGAAGACCCGCGTTTGGGCGGCACCATTTATTCTACCGCGGCAGAGGTAGAAGCAGCCGGGGGCAAAGCGCTTGCTGTGCAAACAGATATCCGCAGCGAGGAACAAATAATTGCAGCCATTACAAAAGCAGCGGAAACATTCGGCGGTATTGATATAGTGATAAACAATGCCTCTGCCATACAACTCACCAATACGGAACAAACAGCCACAAAACGCTTTGACCTGATACATGATATAAATGTGCGCGGTACATTTTTAGTTACAAAACACTGTCTGCCTTATTTAAAAAAATCAACCAACGCGCATATACTCACCCTTTCGCCGCCCATCAGCCTGCAACCAAAATGGCTGGGCGCCCATGTAGCCTACACCATAAGCAAATTCAATATGAGTATGCTGGCCCTGGGCTGGGCAGAAGAATTTAAAAGGGACAACATCGCGTCCAACAGCCTTTGGCCACGCACCACCATTGCTACGGCGGCAGTTAAAAATTTATTGGGTGGGCAGGCGCTGGTAGAAAGAAGCCGCACCGCTGATATTATTGCTGACGCGGCATATTATATTTTAAGCAAACCTTCCGCAACATGCACCGGCAATAATTTTATTGATGAAGAAGTATTGCGCGCCGAAGGCATTACTGATTTTTCCGCCTATTCCGTTGTGCCCGGCGGAGAATTACAGCAGGATTTGTTTTTGTAGCGTATTTTTCAGGCGGTTACAGGCGGTTTTTTTGTCATGGCTTGTGTCGGCGCAACGCCAAACCGTTTTTTAAATGCATGGGAAAAATGGGAGAGATTTTCAAAGCCGAGGTCGAGATAAATGTCAGAGGGCTTTTTACTTTTTTTATTGATAAGAAACCACGCTTCCTCCAGCCTTTTCTGCACCAGCCAGCGCGAAGGTGTGTCGTTAAATGTTTTTTCAAAATCCCGTTTGAAGGAGGATATGCTCCTGCCGGTTAAATAGGCAAAACGCTGTATGGTTACATTATACCTGTAATGCCTGTTCATAAATTCTTCAATGTCTATTTTACCGGGTTCACCAAAATCAAACAATATATCGGCAAGGCCGGGGTCGGCTTTTAATAACACCAGCAGCAGTTCCGTGCGTTTTACGTTAGAAAAATCGTCGTTTATTTTCCCCTCGTTATTAAAATACGGCGTAAGTGAACGGATGAAATTATCCACCATCGGGTTAGCATGCAGTTTAATTACCCCGCCGGATGTTACCGTTTTTACTGCGCTGTAATGGTGCTGCGCAGCAAAAGCTTTAAGAAAAGGCTGGTCAAAAACAATCACCACTTTTTCAAAGCGGCCGCCGGCGTCGGGCAGTTTGTTATACTTTGCAAGGTGGTTTCTTCTTGCAAGGCCAAAATCACCTGCCTTTACGGTAAAAGTCCGGTGCCTGTCGTACACATGCATGGTACCTGCACCGAGGTACAGAAAAAAATGTTCCTCTATAAACTGATCGGGCGAAATTTCCGGTCCTATATAGCAGGAGGTAATGCCATTAATTTTCATACTTAAATATACATTTTATTCCGCCTTTACCACCCCGTACTTTATTAACGATTCCGCCGTGGCCAGCACCGCTTCACTGTTAGGGCGCGGCTGCCAGCCAAGTAATGTTTTTGCCTTGCTGTTAACGGCGTTTTTATTACGGCCAAGCTGCGGCGCTACTGTTTTTGCCACCGGGTTAAACAGGGCGGCAATACGCACCAGCCAGTCGGGCAGCCTTTTAGTGGTTAAATGCGGCAGTTTGTACCCCAGCTTTTCCTTAATTATCATGGCAATCCCGGGCAGGGTAACCACGCCGCCGGCAACCGCTAAAAACCGCTGGCCTTTGGCCGCGGGGCTGGTCATGGCGCGTATATGCAAATCTGCAACATCGCGTACATCAACCACGCCCATCGGTATATTGGGTATGGCCTTCATTGAGCCCTCCATTACGCGTTTAAGCAGTTCAGCACCGCTTGAGAGGGCCGGCCCGAGCGAAGGCCCGAAAATAGCCACCGGGTTTATTACAGCCAGTTCCATGCCGCCGCCTTCTTTCTCAATAAACTCCCAGGCAGCCTTTTCAGCCAGCGTTTTAGATTTAAGGTATGCGGACAGGTGCCTGTCTGCCGGGTTTGTCCAGCTTTCTTCTGTAATAGCTGTGTTGCCGCCGGGGTGGCTGTAGCCTACGGCGCCAAACGAGGAGGTTACCACCACCCGCTTAACGCCGGCATCCCGCGCGGCCTTTAATACGCGCAAGGTGCCCTCCACGGCAGGCTTAATCATTTCGTCCTCGTTTTTGGGCACCCTCAAAAAAATGGGGGACGCTACATGCAGCACATAGGTGCAACCATGCACTGCCTGCGCCCAGTTTGTGTCCTGCGCCAGGTCGGCCTCAAAAAAGGTTAGCCGCTCAGTATTAGTAATGGCACCTTCCTTAAGCATGTCCAGCACTTCCTGTTTTCTTTTAAGGGAGCGTACCGTTGTTTTTACATTGTATTGCAGCAGTTGCAGTATGCAGTGTATGCCAACAAAACCGGTACCACCGGTAACCAGCACCGTTTTGTCATCATTTGTTTTTGCCATATTAAAAATTTATGGCACAAAATTGCGAAGTAAATCAACAGGCTGTTTTGCTTAAAAGTCCAGGTTTTGTTTGCTTAAAAGCCCGGCCGGCGGCAAACAGCCGCGGCCAGTGATACATAAAAAAGCCGGCGGGTGCCGCCGGCTGATTGAAAATAAGTTTTATCCAAACGCTATTGGACGTGTTTAACCTGTACCCCTTTAATATCGGCGCCATTGCGTATCTCGTCAGAAGGCTCTGACAAAATGGTGTCATTTACATTAAGGTTGCCATATACTTCAATCTTCCCATCCGATTCACGGCCCGGTTTAACATCTACCCACTCCACCTTGTTGTTATTAACACGTATCACAAAGATTCTTTCGGTTGAATTTACGAGGGCAGATTTTGGTATGATGAAAGTGCTGTCTTTGGCAGGTGTTGGTAAATCAACTTCTGCCACCATGCCGGGCAGCAATTTCTTATCATCGTTAAACACATCCATTTCTACATGCTCTGCACGCAGGCGGGTATCAAGTGCACCGGCAAGGCGTGTTACTTTGGCCGTAAACTTTTGGTTGGGGATTGCACGAACACTAAATGTTATGGTGCTGTTGGTTGTCAAAAAATTGGTGTATGCTTCAGGCACAGATACTACCAGGCGCAGCCTTTTTTGTTGCTGCAAGGTAAACATGGGGAATTCCGAGCCTTTGCCTGACGGCCCTACATAAGCCCCGGTATTTACATTACGGGCTGATATTACGCCGCCAAAGGGTGCGCGTATTTCCAGGTAATTTCTTGTAGCGGCTACTTCTTCGTAAGACGCTTTGGCTGCTTCAAGCTGCGCGTAATCCGAGTTCTTTTTAGCCAGCGCCTGGTCAAGGTCGTTTTGAGAAATAGTGCCGGGTGTCTGGCTTGTTTCATACAGCCTGTCGTAGTTGGCTTTGTTGGCAATATACAGCGCTTCCTGTGCTTTGAGTTTTGATTGGGCGGCGGCGAGCTGTGAGCTTAACTCCGGCGCCTCCATCTCTGCCAGTAGCTGCCCCTGCGATACTTCGGAGCCCACATCCGCGTATAATTTTTTCACAAAGCTGTTATCCTTGGCGTAAATATCTACTTGCTGGTAGGCAATCAATTCGCCTGGAAGCTGCAGCGCAGCATCCAGTTTGCCTTTTTGCAGCAAAAAGGCATCCCTTACCGGCGCAACAGTTGTATCAGCAGTGGCTTTTTGTGCATCGCCGCCGGCATCTCCCCCGCCGCAGCCAAACATCGCCACGGCAACAGCTAACGCGGTTGTTGCTTTAAAAAACTTATTTGTCATTATGTTCATACAATGATGGAATATAGTGTGTACTTTCTTTGTCTTCAGGATCAAGAGACACTGATTTTGTAGATGTTTTACGCTGCACCCAGGCAAAAACCATCGGCAGGATAAACAATGCTGCAAATGTTGAAGCTATCAACCCGCCAATTACCGCACGGCCCAGCGGTGCGGCCTGGTCTCCGCCTTCACCCACGCCTATAGCCATGGGCACCATACCTACTACCATGGCAACGCTGGTCATTAATATCGGGCGCATGCGCAGCGCAGCGGCTTCTTTGGCTGCCTCAATAGCATTGCCACTGTGCCTGCGTAAATGCTCGGCATTGGTAATAAGCAGCACGGCGTTTGCGATAGATACGCCCACCGACATAATCATGCCCATATAAGATTGCAGGTTAAGCGTTGACCCGGTTAGTTTTAGGATTAGCAACGACCCTATCAACACAGCCGGTACCGTTGATAATACCACCAGCGACACCCTGAACGACTGGAAGTTGGCTGCCAGCATGAGGAATATAACCACTATAGCGGTAAGCAACCCTGTTTGCAGGCTGTCTAATGTTTCGGTAAGTGTTTGCGTAAGCCCTTTTACCTCCACTGACAAACCGTGCGGTAACTGCCCGAGGGAAGCAACAGCCCTGTTTACATCTGCAGCGGCAGTACCAAGGTCCTGCTTGTAAATGTTGGCGGTAACTGAAAGCTCCGGTAGCGAACCTATATTATCATTTTGCCCGCTGGTGGTATCCGGTTTTATAGTAGCCACATCACTCAGCACCGGGCGGGCGGAATTGTTAAGTACGGGTATTTCACCAATGTCATTAATACTGTTCATCTGGTTTTCCGGTATCTCAACCTGCACCAGGTATGCAAGGCCTGCTTTTTGGTCGAGCCAAACATTTTTTTCTGTAAAGCGGGATGATGAGGTGGAGGCGGTGAGTGAGCGTGAAATATCTGTAACATTCACCCCTAACTGGGCAGCACGCGTCCTGTCAATATCAATGTTGATGGCAGGGTAATGTACCGGCTCGTCAATCTGTACATCGCGCAGGTAGCTAATTTGCTTAAGCTTATCAATCACTTTGTAAGCATATTCCTCGTTCAGCTTTTTATTTTTTCCTATCAGTTTCACCTCTATGGGCGTGGGTGAACCCTGGCTCAATACTTTGTCGGTAAGTTCAATCGGTTCAAAGGAAAGTTTTACATCCGGCGCTTCCTGTTCCATCTTTTTCCTGAAGCGTTCCTTTAAATCATCAAGGTCAACTTTATAATCATCCTTCAATGCCACTTGTAAAACACCTTCCTGGGGGCCGCTCATGAAAAGATAAATAGGGCTGGTGGAAAACTGCCCGGGGTGCTGGCCTATCATAGCAGAGGTGACCGCGATATTTTTTCTGCCCACCAACTCATCAAGCACATGCAGCGCTGTAAGCATTTTTTCTTCCGTACGTTCAAGCCTTGTGCCTGCGGGCGCCCGCAACCGTACCTGGAACTGGCCCGAATTTACCTTTGGCAGCACATCGCGGCCCAAAGAGTTTAACAGCAGCAACACAAGGCCGACAGAGACAATAACATACACAATAGTAACCACGCCCCTGAACGGGAACAGCCTGCCTATAAAGCGCAGGAAACGTAAACGCAACTTTTCAAACCCGCTTAATTTTGACTCATCTTTTCCTTCAATCAGCATTTTTTTCTGGTCCCAGGTATCCTGTTCACCGCCGGCTTTTGCAACGGCCGATGCAGCATATTCCTCCGCATCTGTTTCATTTTTACCATGGTGGCCCTTCATTAACCAGTTAGCCATTATTGGCACAAATGTTTGGGCCAGCAGGTAAGAAGTTATCATGGAAAAAGCGATAGACAATGACAGCGGCAGGAATAATGCCCTTGTAATACCCTGCATGGTAAAGGCAGGCGCAAACACCGCGAGAATACAAAACAGGATAAGCAGTTTTGGAAACGCGATTTCCTTACAGGCATCCCAGATGGCGAGGGCTTTTGGTTTGCCCATATCAAGGTGCTGGTGAATGTTTTCAATGGTTACGGTTGATTCGTCCACCAAAATACCAATGGCCAGCGCAAGGCCGCTAAGCGTCATGATATTGATGGTTTGATGAAAGAGAAATAAAAATAGTACCCCTGAGATAAGCGATGTAGGTATGGTGAGAATTACGATAAGCGCTCCTCTCAAATCTCCCAGGAAAAGCAATACCATGAGCCCTGTGAGTACAGCGCCTATCACACCTTCTGACACGAGGCTTTTTACGGAGTTGATTACATAAACCGACTGGTCAAATTCATAGGATAATTTTACATCATCTGGCAGGTTATTCTGAAACCTTGGCAATGCTTTTTTCAAGTTTTGTACCACATCCCATGTAGAAGCATCGGCAGATTTGGTAATGGGCAGGTAAATAGAGCGTTTACCATTTACCAGCGCATAGCTAACGGTTACATCCGCGCCGTCTTCCACTGTAGCAACGTCTTTTAAGTACACGTTTTGCACGCTGCCGGTAAACAGGGGTATGTCCCCAAAATCTTTTACATTTTTAATGCTCGTGTTTGCAGGGGTAAGATAGTTTAAGTCGCCAATCCTTACATTGCCGGCGGGGGAGGTAATGTTATAATTGCGCATGGCTGCCACCACCTGGTCTGCGGTGAGGTTGTGCGAACGCAGCAACTGCGGGTCAACCTTAATAACGATGGTACGCACATTGCCGCCAAAAGGCGCCGGCGCAATAAGGCCCGGTATTGATGTAAACTGTGAACGCACATATACATTCGCAAGGTCAAGTAATTCGTTATTGGAGCGTTTGTCACTGCTCAGCACCAATTGACCAACAGGCAGGGTTGATGCGTCAAACCGTATAATGAAGGGCGGGTTACTACCCGGTGGAAAAATGGTTTGCGCGCGGTTGCTGAAGGCGGTTACCTCTGCGGCGGCCTGCGCCATATTGGTGCCTTCGTAAAAAGTGAGCTTTATCAGCGTTAGGCCCTGTATATTTTTTGTTTCAATGCTTTTAACGCCCGATACAAACAGCAGCAGGTTTACATACTGCTTGCCAAAATAGGCTTCCATCTGGTCAGGTGAAAAACCGCCGTATGGGTGTGAGAGATATATAACGGGTAAATCAAGGTCTGGAAAAATATCAATCTTAATGCTGCGCACAGCATTAATGCCAAAGAAAAACAGCCCTGCCACCAGCACCATTACAGAGATTGGCTTTCTAAGCGCACTGCGTATCAATCCCATAAATTTCTTTTTTGGCTATAATCAAAATTCATTAATAAATATTCCAAAGTCCCCTGTAGCCGCGGCCTTTAACAGCAATGCTTCCCACACATTGTTATATGCAATGTCCCTGTCAGTCTCCGCCCTGTTAAGCGCGTACAATGCCTGTGTTACATCAACAATATTGCTCAACCCATTTTTGTACAGTACATTTTTTTGCAGGTAAGCATCGCCTGCCGCCTTAATTTGTATCGGCGCCTCGGTGTAGGCCGCAAGGGCATTTCTCATTTTCTGCGCCGCAAGGTTAAGCTGGTTGGCAAGTTGTTCATTCACCAGCGAATATTCATCCTCCAGTCCTTTCGACTGAAATTTTTGCGCCAGTACTTGCTGCTGCACCCGTAGGGGGTTGGTAAGGTTCCAAGTAACGCCCACCCCGATTAAATAATTTCCCCGTACAGGATTTATGCCGTCCCAATAATTATGTGTGAAGGCGTTGGGGTTTGCCGCGCCGTAGTTATAATCAAACCCGGAGCCGCGCCCCTGCACAATGCCAAAAGCGGAGAATGTTGGGTAATTAAACGTGTGGTAATACCCTGCGGTAGCGTTGCTGAGCGCAATACGGTTTTGGTAGTATTGCAGCACCGGGTGGGTGGGCTGTATTGCCTGCACGGTATCGTTAACAGAAGAAGGTATGCGGGATATAAATACCGTATCAAGCACAAAGACCGTATCTGTTACGCCCATTAATATAGCCAACTGGTTTGACTGCTCATGCTCGTAATCTCTGGCGCGTAACAGCGCTATCCTTGCATTAGACACCTCCGCATTGGCAAGTGATGAGTCAACGCCTGCATTCAGCCCGTTCTTTACCCTGGCTACAACAACATTTCGTAATGCACTGGCCCTGTCAAGATTATTTTGTTGCGAAACAGTAAGCCTTTGCGCGGCAAGCAGGTTAAGGTATGCTGCTGCAACACGTACCTGCTGCTGAAATTTTTCCTGCGCAAGGTCGCTTTCGTTCAGTGTAACCTGCGAATTATATACGTTAACCTTTTGCCTTGCTTTGCCAAACGAATAAAAATCCCAGTTGATATTGGCTAAGTATAATGCGCCAAAGGCCGCGTTCCAGCTACCGGAAGAAAGCGCCGGCCCTGATGAGGCGACAGCCCCGGCCTTAAACGCCGATACAGGGCCATTAATGCCGTTAATGGTACCATAATCCTGCTGGGCCGAGACAGTGAAATCAGGTAACGCTTCGCGCTGTGCTTCTTTGGCCAAAGCTTTTGCTGAACTTATATAATTTGTTTTTGCCTTTATGCTGCCATAATTAGCGAGCGCGGTTTGCACTGCGTCTTTCAAGGTAAGAACCTGCGCATCAGCGCCCGAAAAAAAGCTGCATGAAAGGGTTAACAAAAAAACAAAGGCCAAAAATTTATTAAACATGCTTGTTGGATATACTGCAATTGAGCAGCAAAGCTACATTTGCAATGATTATGAATAAAATGAATTAATTTTATCAAATACATTAATTTTTTTAAAGATAATGAATATCGCACTTCATCATTTTAGCCTTGTAAACACCATTGTGCAGGAAGGCACATTAACCAAAGCTGCCGCAAAACTTCACCTTACACAATCTGCCTTAAGCCACCAGTTAAAAGAACTTGAAAAGGAATTGGAGATACCTGTATTTTACCGGAAAGGTAAAAAATTACACCTGTCAAACGAGGGGGCGCGTTTTTTAAAAAGCGCTCAAAAAATACTTAGTGAACTTACCGTGCTTGAAACGGATATGAACCATTTTAAAAACGGTGAAACCGGTACGCTTAAAATTATTACCCAGTGCTATACGGCGTATCACTGGCTGCCCGGCATAATAAAGAACTACAAAAAAATTTCACCGGGTATTGATATTCACATTGTATCTGCAGCCACCTATTTGCCGCTGGAATATCTTGTTAAAGGCGAGCTTGATATTGCCATTATACGTAACAAAATGGCCAACCCTGTAATTCAATACGACCCATTATTTGAAGACCAGCTTTTTGCCATAGTATCCAACGACCACCCGCTGGCAAAAAAGCGCTGCGTTAAAATAACTGATTTTGAAGGGGAGGAATTATTTTTTGCCTATAACGACCCCGCTACAGGCAGTGTGCCGGTAATTGAAAACCTGCTGAAGCAAAACCAGGTAAAGCCGAGGCACATACACCGCATACATTATACAGATGCTATTATTGAACTGGTAAACGCTAACCTGGGCATAAGCGTACTGGCAGACTGGATTGTGCAGCCATACCTTGAAACTAAAGATATACGGGCAATAAAACTACCGCCGGAAGTGTCAAAAAGAACATGGTATGCTGCAACATGCAGGCAAACGCCCGCTATTAATAATTTTCTTGAATGTTTAAAGCTGCATTTTGCCAAACTTCGCCTTGCGCTGGATGAAAAGGAACATTTTCAGCAACCGGCAACATTGGCACAACAAGCACGCGTGGCATAACTTTGCCTTTATTATACCTGAAAAGAATACGTATGCAGTTTGATGAATTTATAAAGAGCACCGAAAGTAATACTCCCCCTGGCGGTATGCCTGTTTACATTATCGCTTTATGGTATGACGCCAAAGGCGACTGGCATAAGGCGCACAAAAGCATTGACAGCGAAAATGATAAAAATTCCGCATGGGTACATGCGTACCTGCACCGCAAAGAAGGCGATATTTGGAATGCCGATTATTGGTATAGCCGGGCAGGGAAAAAGAGGCCAGCTACTTCTTTAGAGGAAGAATGGGAAAACATTACCAGGGCACTGCTGTAGCAGGCTTATTTTTCTGCAGCCGTGGGAGCCTGTTGTGAAGGTACGACAGGCTTAAAGGGCCCTTTGCACTGCGATAACAGCATTACAAAGGCAAAAACCACTGCGAAAGCAAAAAAGGCCGTAGCCGTAAATTTTTTTGAATCTCCTTCCTGTTCAAATTCGTGTGAAGACATACCTGCGAATTTTAATTTGTTTCAGCGCACTAAAGTATAAAAATCCTGCATAAAATAAGCATGTTTAGTGCATTATATAAAAGAATTTGTTTGTCATTCTATTTTAATCGCTAAATTTAACACGAGACAAATCAATATCAAACTAACTGTTGTATTGAAAAGATAAGGTTGCTGCTATAAACGCTGTTTTCACCCCCGCCCCTTCTTTCAATTGCAATAGTACCATTTTCATTACGGTAAGGCCATAACTTAATTGTAATACATGAAAAAAACTTTTCATCTTACGGTTGCATTTTGTGGTGTCCTGCTGTGTTATGCACAGGTTTATGCGCAACCAGGCGCGGTACAGCCCGCTACTGCAGATTCATCCATGCCCGTTAGTTTGTTTTACAAATCAATCAGCGAAAACGCGCATTTATACAACGGTACGGAGTATATAATGTACGACCAGCACATAAAAGGAGACCCCTATTTTATAACCGAAGTTACCAGTGGGTCAGTTTACTACGACGGTACATTGTATAAAAACGTGCCGATGCTGTATGAGCTAACCTCGGGCAACCTGGTAGTAAGGCGGTATGACGGCGGCGTGCTGATGTGCCTTATTAAAGAGAAGGTAGGCTCCTTCAACCTGTACAACCATACGTTTATACACCTTGTACCCGACAGCGGCAACACGGTTATTACCAACGATTTTTACGACCGGATTTATAACGGCAAAAATGCCATTTATGTTAGAAGGCAAAAGATATTATATGAAGACCCGGCCACTTACGAAAGAAGCTTTTTAATTAACGACAAATATGTAATTTATAAAAACAATGCGTGGTACCCTGTAAGCAGTGAAGGCGATGTGCTGAAGTTGTTTAAAGACCATAAGAAAGAAATTACAAAGTACCTGCGGCAGAACAAGATTAAATACAAGAAAGCCCCGGAATATGCCATGGTGAAAATGGCAGAGTACTACGATACATTAACGCATTAAAATAGTGCCTTACATGCGACACTACCTGCTTATTTTATCCATCACCGTTTTAGCCAGTACGGCCCGTGCCCAAACTGCAAAAACCATTACAGGCAATTTTGCTGATGTGCCCTTTAACCAGTTTATACAGGAGGTTGAAGCACAAACAGGCTACCATTTTTATTACGATGCAAGCCAGACAGACAGCCTGAAAATTACCTACCGCGGAGACAGGGTGCCGCTTACTACCGCGCTGGATGAAATATTGCAGCAGTACGGCCTGCGGTACAGCATTGATGACCAGGGGCATATTTTTATAACAAAAGCAGTGCAGATATATACAACGCTGCCACCGGGGTTTTTTGGCACAAAAAAGGCTGTTGACACTACCTCGTTCGCGGTGGAAGAACCTGAAGAAACCGAAGAAGAAAAAGCAAAAAATAAACTGAAGGCATCACTGGAAAATAAGCTGTTTGAAGTAGGCGTTAAAACCAATACTATTGGCCAGGGCAATGCCACTATTGCCGGTTATGTGCGCGACGAAAAAACAGGTGAGCCGATTATTGGCGCCAACATAACCGCTGAAAATAAAAAAACCGGCACGGTAACCGACCAGTTTGGATATTTCTCCCTCACACTGCCCAAAGGCAGGCAGGTATTGCTGATAACCAGCATAGGCATGAATGACACCAAAAGGCAGGTAATGCTGTACTCAGACGGTAAGCTTAACATTGATATGTTTGAATATGTGCCAACCCTTAAGCGCGTAATTGTAAGCGCCGATAAAACGGTAAATGTTAAAGGCGTTGATATGGGCGTGCAAAAAATAAACATTAAAAACATTAAGCAAATACCCACCGCCTTTGGCGAAGCAGATGTATTGAGGGCCGTGTTGACCATGCCGGGCGTTACCTCTGTAGGTGAAAGCAGTACTGGCTTTAACGTGAGGGGCGGTGCGGCCGACGAAAACCTGATATTGTTCAGTGATGCTACCATTTACAACCCATCTCACTTCTTTGGTTTCTTTTCAGCCTTCAACCCTGATGTTGTAAAAGATGTTGAGTTGTACAAGAGCAGTATTCCCGAAAGATATGGCGGGCGTCTTGCATCCGTACTTGACGTTACAAGCCGTGAGGGCAACAAGAAAAAATTTGCGGGCAACGGCGGTATTGGACCGCTTACCAGCCGCCTTACCCTGGAAGGGCCGATTGACAGCGGCAGAACATCATTTATTTTGGGCGGCCGTACTACCTATTCAGACTGGCTGTTAAAACAAATACCCAACGATGATTACAAAAACAGCAGCGCCCGGTTTTACGATGTTAACCTTAACATAAGCCATGAGTTTAACGCAAAAAACAACCTGTATATAACCGGCTATTTAAGCCAGGACAAATTCAGGCTTAACAGTGATACCACTTATAAATACAGCAATAAAAACGCAAACATTAAATACAAGCATATATTTAACAACAAACTGTACGGCGTTTTTACGGCCGGTGTTGACGCTTACAACTTCTCCATTTCCAGTGTTCATAACCCGGTAAATGCTTACAAGTTTGCCTTTGATATAAACCAGACAAACTTCCGGGCTGATTTCAATTATTCGCCCAACAATAAACACACCATTGATTTTGGGCTGACATCCATACTGTATAAACTGCATCCAGGCACTTACGACCCTGATGATAAACAATCCCTCGTGGTGGCTGACCATGTACAGGCAGAGCAGGGATTGGAATCAGCACTATACATAGGCGACCACTACGATGTATCCTCAAAGTTCTCCGTAAGCGCGGGCCTGCGTTATTCCATGTTTAATTACTTAGGCCCTCAAACACAGTATGAGTACGCGCCCGGCCTGCCAAGAGAAACGGTGAATATTATTGACACGGTAAATTATCCAAAAGGAAAAGTTATTAAAACATACCAGGGCCCGGAAATAAGGTTGTCTGCAAGATACTCCCTGGGCGAAAATGCTTCAGTGAAAGTTAGCTATAACTCGCTCAGGCAATACATACACATGCTGTCAAACACTACGGCAATATCGCCGACAGATATTTGGAAGCTCAGCGATGCATACATTAAACCGCAGTTAGGCGACCAGGTATCACTTGGGTTATATCACAATTTTAAATCTAACACCATAGAAACCTCTGTTGAGGTATACTATAAAAGGCTCGAAAATTATCTTGATTACAAAAGCGGGGCGCAGTTAGTGCTGAATCATCATATTGAAACCGATATCGCCAATTCAAAAGGGTACGCCTATGGAGCGGAGCTGCTGATTAAGAAGACGGCAGGCAAGCTTAACGGATGGGTTAGCTACACTTATTCCCGCACCATGCTTAAAACAGACGACCCGCTGGTAACCGAACCCGTTAACAAAGGCGCATGGTACCCCAGCGATTACGATAAGCCCAATATTGTAAACTTTATCGGCAACTACCGGTTCTCTCACCGTTTCAGCATATCGCTTAATGTAATATACAGTACCGGGCGGCCAATAACATTACCCATTGCGGAATACTACTACGGAGGCTCTTACAGGGTGCTTTATTCAGACAGGAACCAATACCGCATACCAGATTATTTCAGGACAGATTTTTCAATGAATATTGAAGGCAACCATAAGATAAAACAATTTGCACACAATTCATGGACGATTGGCCTGTATAACCTTACAGGAAGGAAAAACCCGTATTCAGTTTATTTCACGTCGGAAAATGGGGTGGTTAATGGGTATAAGCTATCAATATTCGGTACAGTAATTCCATTTATCAATTACAATTTCAGGTTCTGATGTTTTATGAAACGCAGGCATTTTATATTAATACTTTCCTTTATGATGTTAGCTGGTTTAGAGTGCAGGCAAAAATATTCGCCGCCTTTATTACAAGCCCTAACCGGGTATCTTGTAGTTGAAGGCGTTATTAATGCAGGCCAGGATACAACCCGAATCAGGCTGTCACGCACCAAAAAATTAGATGATTCTGCAGGGGTAGTCCCGGAGGCAGGCGCAACCGTGCTGGTGCAAAGTGAGGGTGGTGACCGTTACCAGTTGTCTGAAGACAGTGCTGGTTATTATACAGTACCCTATATTGGCGCAAACCCCGGCCAAAAATTCAGGCTCTTTATAACAACTGCGGGTAACAGGCAATATGCATCAGATTACGTTGAGTTTAAAAAAACGCCCCCGATTGACAGCATTAGCTGGGAGCGTAAAAAAAACGGCGTGTATATATATGCAAACACGCATGACAATACTAACAAAACGCGCTATTACCGCTGGGAATATGTGGAAACATGGGAACATCATGCAGCGTTTGAGTCAGACTGGGAATGGCGCAGGGAAGATACCCAGATAGTGTACAGAACACCCGCAGAAAGAACCTATAAATGCTATACAACACGTCCATCGTCAGATATTGTCACTACTTCTACAGCAAAGCTTTCAAGCGATGTTGTTTACGATAAACAAATAATTTTCATTCCTGCATCAACTGAAAGGCTTGGCGTAAAGTACAGCGTGCTGGTAAAACAATATGCTATAACAGCAGAGGCATATAAATACTGGCAGCAGCTAAGCGCACTGACAGAACAGTTGGGCTCAATTTTTTCCGTAGAGCCAACAGAATTAACAGGCAATATACACTGCCTTACAGATTCAACCGAGCCTGTTATAGGTTTTGTAAGTGCCTCAACGGTTGAACAGCAAAGGATTTTTATTGACCGGCAGCAAATTGGCGAATGGTACTGGCCCATTTACACCGGGTGTGACACGGTGATAATAACAGATTTTTTGCAGGCCTGGTATGAGGTGCCTGTAAGGCCAATTTACCCAAACAACCCATATTTTTCGTGGTTCGAATTTTCAACTGAATCGTGCACTGATTGCCGTTTCCAGGGCGGGACGCTGGTAAAGCCCCCGTTTTGGCCATAATTAATTAACTGGTGCGAATTAAAGAATATAATGATGACGAGACTGAACTGTTCTAAATATCTAACCTTTATTACGGCGGCAATTTTAGTATTTAGCTGCAAGGAAAAATATACGCCGCCGGCAGTTGCAGCCGCCAACACAGATTTTTTGGTAGTTGAAGGGTACATTAATGTGGGCAACGACACTACAACCATCACCCTATCGCATACCAGGAGCATAAATGACAGCACGCCTGTTTTGGCAGAACCCGGCGCCACCGTAGTAGTGCAAAACGATGCGGGTGACAACTATACTTTAACCGACCAGGGCGATGGCCGTTACCAGTTACCGGCCATCCCGGGCAACCCATCTGCAAAATACCGGTTAGCTATTACCACGCCGGATGGAAAGGAGTTTGTATCCGACTTCGTTGAAAACAAACAGTCGCCGGCTATTGACAGCGTTAGCTGGGAGCAGCTTGACGACGGCGTGCATATTTACGTAAACACACATGATGACGCTGCCAAAACGGTTTATTATAAGTGGGACTATATAGAAACGTATGAATATAATGCGCCTTTTGAATCTTTTTACCAGGAAGTAAACGGTTCAATTATACCAAGGCCATATAACGAGCTCATCTATACCTGTTGGCGAACTATTCCATCCACAGGCATATTCACCCTTTCTACCCAAAAGCTTGCCAGGGACGATGTATATAAAAATCCATTAATACTCATTCCTGCTTCAACTCAAAAGCTGGGAGTACTATACAGCGTTATAGTAAAGCAATACGCACTTACTGAAGAAGGCTATAATTACTGGCTTACCTTAAGCAAGAATACTGAAAACCTGGGCACCCTGTTTGACCCGCAGCCATCACAGGTGCAGGGCAATATACACTGCATTAACGACCCTTCTGCAACAGCATTAGGCTTTATTACGGCAAGCACATTGCAGCAACAGCGGATATTTATATCAAAACACCAGTTAAACGACTGGCAGTACCCGCCTGATGCATTAAGTATTTGCGATACAGTGCATTTGAATGATGAAAACACGCAGCATTACATACAGGCGGGTTACCTGCCTGTAAATTATTATGAGCCCTTTATGTTTTATGCCGCGCTGCCTGACTGCATTGACTGCAGAAGGCAAGGCGGCACAACCATTAAACCACCATTTTGGCCATAAATGACAGCAAAAAACACCATATATTATACCTGTAAAAGATTGCTTTGGCTGGCATCAGTAATATCTGTTGGCTGTAAGGAACATTATCGCCCTCCCGTAATTACTACTAACCGGAACTATCTTGTAGTTGATGGAGTTATTGTTAGCGGCAACGATTCAACCATAATTAAATTAAGCAGAACTATAAGAATAAGCGACACTATTTTACCGGCGCCTGAAACAGGGGCAACAGTAATAGTTAAGGGCGAAAGTGGTGACCAGTACCCCCTTACTGAAGAAGGCGGCGGAAGATATGTATCGGCCGGGCTGAAACTCAATGTCAACCAACAATACCAGCTTACCATTAATACTACCGACGGCAAGTTGTATGAAAGTGATTTTGTTGAGGTTAAACAATCACCGCCTATCGACAGCGTTTACTGGTACCAGGACAAAAATAATAATGTTGAGGTAGGCGTTTCAACACATGACCCCTTAAACCAGGCAAAATACTACCGCTGGGAATATGCAGAAACATGGATATACCATACTAAGTATTACTCGACAGTTGACTGGGTTGACAGCCAGGTTGTTTTGCGGCCGCCAAACGAACAGGTGTACTATTGCTGGTCAAGCGAAAAATCCGGCAATGTAAATATTTATTCCACTGCAAAGCTTGCGGACGATGTGGCATCAAACATACATGTGGCAGAAGTACCAAACTCCTCAGAAAAAATAGGCTATACGTTCAGCATACTGGTAAACCAATACGCGCTTACAAAAGACGCTTATGATTTTTGGGATGAGTTGAAACAGAACACCGAACAGTTGGGTACCCTGTTTGACCCACAGCCGGGACAAGTGCCCACCAATATACAGTGTGTAAATGACCCCGGGCAGGTTGTTATCGGGTACGTCAGCGTATCGTCGCTGCAGCAGCAGCGGATATTTATAAACCGGGCCCAGCTTAAATACTGGGATTTTGTACCATATTTTGACTATTATACTGACTATTGTGTACGCAGGATTGTGCCCGAAGACAGCATGAATTATTTTTTCCCGGCAAACAAGCCATCCCGTTATGTAATTGTGGGGGAAGACCATGTGCAGCCTACAACATACGAATTGATGTTTTACGCCTGCGCTGATTGCCGTGATCACGGAGGCACAAACATAAAACCACCATTTTGGCCATGATATGAAACCCAATGCCGCTACATATAATCATTTGCTGCTGGTTACCTTAACCTTATTAGCAGTAGTTGCTTGCAGGCAACGGTATCAGCCACCGGTTGCAAGCAGCAGCGGCGGCATTTTGGTGGTAGACGGGTTTATTGTACCCGGCAACGATTCAACGTTTATACTGCTTAGCAGAACTGCCGGGATAAGTGACACAATAAAACCAACCCCTGAAACAGGTGCAGAAGTGAAAGTAACAGGCGAAGCGGGCGACGAACACAAACTTTTTGCTGATACTTTTGCCGGGCGCTATATATCACACGGGTTAAACCTTAACCCCGCACAAAAATACCGGCTTGTGGTTGTTACCGCAGACGGCCGGCAATACCAGTCAGATTTATTGACGGTAAAAACCTGCCCTGCTATTGACAGCCTTAGCTGGGACAGAGACTCCACGGGCAATGCGCAGGTATATGTAAGCAGTCACGATGATAACGCCCAATCAATATACTACAAATGGGATTATGTTGAAACATGGGTGTATCATTCATCTATTGAAACCTATTTTGACTGGGTTGACCGCCACTCAGTTTTTTTGCAGCCTGAAGACCGTTTTTATTATTGCTGGCATAGCCATAACTCAACTAATGTCAATATCAGTTCCACCGCAAAGCTTGGAAGGGACGTGGTTTACAGGCAGCCGGTTATCACTGTTAAAAAAGGCACGGAACAAATCTCAGTTAAGTACAGCATATTAGTAAACCAATATGTGCTTACTAAAGAAGCGTATGAATTTTGGGACGGCCTTAAAAAATCAAACGAGCAGATAGGTAGCCTGTTTGACCAGCAGCCCACACAGCTTGAAACAAACATGCATTGCACTACTGATACATCGCAAAAAGTTGTGGGGTATGTTAGTATATCAGAGAGGCAAACAAAAAGATTGTTTATTAAAAATATCGACCTGCCCGGGTGGGACCATGTGCCCTATTATACCGGCTTTAAATGCGACACAATTAATGCAAACGACGTTGAAATGGACAAATATTTTCCGCCAAACGGGCAGCATAACTACTCGTATCTTGGTAAATCGCTGGGTGCAGAAAATGTAATAATGAAAAAGGACTGTGTTGATTGCCGCGTATTTGGCGGCACAAACAAAAAACCGCCGTTTTGGCAATAACAATTATGCGCGAAATTGGCTGTTATAATATGATACCAATATTTAAATATTTTAACCGTATGCAACCAAAAAAACTATTGCTTTGCTGTTTGCTGTTATTGTGCACATTATGCTCCTTCGGGCAGAGCGAAACGGCATTGCAAAACCTGCAGCAACAATTTAATAATTACGGCAAGCAGGAAATACAGGAAAAGATTTTTGTGCATACGGATAAAGATTTTTTTGTGGCCGGCGAAATAATATGGTTTAAAGTATATGCCGTTGAAGCCAGCGGCAATACGCCAACAGGTATAAGCAAAGTGGCATACGTTGAGGTGACCGACGCCGACAAAAAACCTGTGATGCAAGCTAAAATAAACCTGGCCGCCGGCAGCGGCAGCGGCTCATTTCAGCTACCCACTTCTGTAAAGTCGGGCAATTATATGTTACGCGCTTACACAAACTGGATGAAAAACTTCGGCGCCGACCTCTATTTTTCAAAACAACTTACTATTATCAATACATTCAGGGACCTTGAACGCAGGCAAAACAAAGACTCCGCTATGTACGATGCACGCTTTTTGCCCGAGGGCGGCAACCTGGTAAATAATATTGAAAGTAAAGTAGCCTTCAGAATACTTGACCAGCATGGCAGGGGTGTTAGCTGCAGCGGCAGAATTATTGATCAAAACGGCCAGCCCATTGTATCATTCACAACCGCAAAATTTGGCATAGGCAGCTTTATGTTTACTCCTGCCGCAGGCAGTAAATATTCGGCTGTTATTACCATAAACAATACAACAATTACAAGGCCCCTGCCTGATGCCTACAGCCAGGGTTATGTTATACACGTAACTGATGCAGGCAGCAGCGTAAATGTAAATGTTACCAGTACTGAAGGGTACACACCTGTTTACCTGCTGGTTAATACCGGCCTGAATGTAAAGGCTGCTGATGCCAAACAACTGCAAAATGGTAAAACGGTGTTTACAGTAGATAAAGCTTCCCTCGGCGATGGCATTACCCATTTCACCCTTTTTAATGCACAGGCAGTGCCGGTATGCGAAAGGCTTTATTTTAAAAGGCCGGAACAAAAACTGCTTATTGATGTGCAGCCGGGCAGCGGGGAATATACAGCCCGCAAAAAAATTACCATTGATATTAGCGCAAAAGACCAAAGCAACGCACCGCAAATGGCAGATATGTCAATGGCGGTGTACAGGGTTGATTCATTTCAGGCTTCGCCGCAGCAAAGTATAATGAGTTACCTTTTATTGAATGCAGATTTGAGGGGAACGATAGAATCGCCCGACTATTACATAAACAACAACAATGCTGAAGCAAACGAGGCCCTTGATAACCTTATGCTTACCCACGGCTGGAGCAGGTTTTCATGGAACAACATTACGCAAAGTAAAACCACTTTCGATTACCTGCCGGAGTACGAAGGGCATATTGTACTGGCCAAAATATCAGATAAAAGAACAGGGCAGCCGGCAGAAAATATTGACGCTTATCTATCAGTACCCGGCAAAAATTTTAAGCTTGCCATAGCGAAAAGCGATAAAGACGGGATGCTGCAATTTAATGTGAGGGATTTTATTGGCGGTGATGAAATAATAGTGCAGACCGACCAGCAAAAAGACAGTACCTACCGGATAGACATTATTAACCCCTTCTCTGAAAAATTTGGAATGGAGCAACCGGGATATTTCTCTGTTTCCCAGGATATGCAAGACCTGCTGGTGCAGCATAGCATAAACACACAGGTGCAAAATGTTTACCTGGGCGATAAAACCCGGCAATTTTACGGCGCCGATGTGGACACACTACCGTTTTACGGTTACCCATCCAAAAGCTACCTGCTGGATGATTATGTGCGCTTTACCACCATGGAAGAAGTGTTGAGAGAGTATGTTGCCGAGGTTGCTGTAAGAAGGCAAAGAAGTAACTATGTGCTGAAAGTGTCTGACGACCCGCATAATATATTTTTTGACGACAATCCCCTTGTAATGGTTGACGGGGTTCCTTTTTTTAATATGGATTCCGTAATTGCACTAAACCCCCTTAAAATAAGCAGGCTGGATGTGGTTACCCATAAATATTATTTTGGCCCCGCGGTGCTTGAAGGTGTAGTGAGTTATTCAACGTATAAAGGAGATTTAGATGGCATACCTTTAGACCCCGCATCACTTGTGCTTGAATATAATGGCATGCAGTTGCAAAGAGAATTTTATTACCCCAAATACGATAACCCGCAGGCAATAAGCAGCAGGCTGCCTGACTTCAGGGATGTGCTGTACTGGTCGCCCAATGTAAAAACAGACGGAAAGACCGGCACAACCCAGGCAAGCTTTTATTCATCGGATTTACCAGGCACTTACGCGATAGTAATACAGGGTATAACGGCAACAGGCAAAATGGGCAGCAGTGTACATTATATTACGGTGAGGTAAAATAAAAGCGCAGTGTTGTATGCCGGCGATTGTCAGTTATTATGCTTCAGTAACCCCGCGATAACGGTTAGCACACTGTTGGTGAGAAAAATTTCGTGCCCCGCGCCTTTTACAGTAACAAGCCTGGCATTGAGGCCACGTTGTTTCAACTGGTTATAGTAGTTAATGCTAAGCGTTGTTGGCGCTACATTATCCTTGTCACCCGTAACAATAACAATGTTTGTTTTTTTGCTTATGCCATTTACCAGCTCATTGGGTGATAAACTTTGCACCGGTGTATCCCACACCTTAGCATTGTTTTGCAGCACTTTCATGTGCGCCCGCCATTCGGTTACATTGCAGGGGCATGATACAATGGCCGCTGCATCAGCAATGCCGGGGTGTGTACTTATTATATCTGCCGTAATAGCCGAGCCTCCTGAATGGCCTGCAATAACCGTATTAGCAGGATGATACAATACTTTAAGATTATTTATGGCCGCGGCAATATCATCCACTACTCCCTTTGTGTAGTTATCGCCCGTGGTAAGACCGCGAACACCGGGTGAATGAACGTTTTCACTATCGGTATAGCCCGGCCTTAAAATAGCTACAGCAAGTGTATTGGTATTTTCTTTTGCTAACAGGCTGACCAGTATATACTGGTAGCCGGGGTTATTAAACGGTGCATCACCATGCAAAACAATCACCAGGTTGGGGTGCGCCGTTATGCCGGCGCTTTTGTATGTTTTAATATGCAATGAGTCGTGCAATGTGCTAACCCAATTTTCTGTATCCTGCACAACATTTTTACCGGTAAGCTGTTTGCCGCTGCTGCAGGCAGCAAATACAAGAAGGCCGATAGTTACAATACCGGCGAAATATTTTTTGCAATAACCCATTATACCCTATTTTATAATAAAAGGTGCAATATACAACCCCTGCAACATTGCATAAACCACTGTTAATGCATACTCTTTTTACGTGTCTTAAACAAGATGTTAAAAAATATTTTTTATATTATTATTATACACATCTGCCTTCGTGTTTTAAACAACTGCTTATTTTAGCAATTAAACGTTTGCAGTATATATTGGTCAAATGTAGTTTTAGGTACAGCCACGGTATGTTTTGTGAAACCGGGTATTACGTGGCCCTGGTATTTTAAACGCAGAATAATGAAAAAAGTATTTGTACTTGCAGTTTCGTGTTTACAATTTGTTCTTCTTTTTGGCCAGGCGCCTGACTCACTCAACACAGAAAAAAATTTACGGGATAAAATATTAGGCGATATACAATCAAGCCTTGATAAAAAAAGCGCGTCGTTCGACAGTACTATCACGCATATTAACAGCCGCGTTGATAACCTTGACAGCGTTATAAAAACAACTACCAGCGTAAAAGAAAAAGCGGATAAACTGGCGGAACGCGTGCAGGTGCTTGAAAGCAAACAGAAAGCCGAAGAAGAAAATGAGCTGAATATATACCAGGCAAATTACCAAAGCGCCGTGGTAAACCTCGTATCAATGGACAGGGAGATAAAGCCGCTGCTGTTGTTTGATGTATCACGTCAATTTTTCTCAGACCTTAACCAGGCCGGCAACCCCATGAACTACGCAGGCTACAAAGAATGGTTCAATAAGTTTAACAAGTATGTAAAAGACAATAAGTCTGATGAATCCCTTCTTACTGTTACCAACAACCTGCTTACATTCTCCGGCGGCACCGCACAATATGTGCCGGTGGTAGGGCCTGTTAGCTCGGTATTGTTTGCGGGCATGTCAACTTATGTAACATCGCTGGGCAAAAGGCAGAGGGCCTTGCGGGAAGAGAGCGAGAAAATGATAACGCTTACCATGAAGGTTAGCCAGTTTGATTATGATAAGGGCGAGATTGAGCATGAATGGGAACTGATAACAGACGAATTAATGAACCTTAAAAACCTTTACGCGCGCAGCCTGCACAGCAACCTTGCCATGCTGAAAACAGACAGCACGGAGTTTAACGAGAATTTCTCCAACGAGAGCGATGCTGAAAAACGGTACCAATACCTTACTGCGATACGGCAAAAGGCAAGCGATTATGTAGAAGCACAGAAAACCGGCGCACCAAAGGACTGGAAGGAAGCGGTGTATAACCAGATGATGCAGGTGCAGTCATTAAAAATGCGCTTCGGGCAAATTACATTCAGGATAAACGAAAACATTATTAAGTACGGCGGCCTTTTTGAAAAATATAAAAACGATGCAGAAATAGGCGTTAAGATGACCGATCTTGAGGCCAAGCTGCAACAGCTAAAAGAAATATTTGATAAAGCGTTTGACCCGCTTGACTATATTAATTCTGCCACGAGAATGTACAAGGTAGCGTAGGTTTTACGCTACCCCCGCACAACAAGTTACTTTATGCTTCCAGCATTCTTTTAAGGTCAAGCTTGCGCATTTGCAACACAACGTTCATTACTCGTTGTGCCCTTGCCGGGTCTTGCATCAGCTCACCAATTACTGAAGGCACAATCTGCCATGACACGCCGTATTTATCTTTCAGCCACCCGCACATGCTTTCTTCGCCGCCGTCAGCGGTAAGCTTCTCCCAGTAATAATCAATTTCTTCCTGTGTGTCGCAGTTTACCACGAATGAAATTGCCTCGTCAAACGTAAACTTAGGGCCGCCATTAAGGCCCATAAAACGGTTGCCATTCAATTCAAATATTACCACTACCGGCGTAGACTGAATGATTTTTGAATTTTTAAATACAGAGCAGTAAAAGTCAGCGGCTGCTTTTGCATTGTTGTTAAACCAGAGGCAGGGAAAGATGTCTTTGTTCATATTTACAATGTTAGGTGTTACAAAAAAATTTCATACTGCAAGTGTACGCATCATTTTGCAACCTATAGGTTGCATAAAGAGACATTTTGCGGGGTGGTTTGCGACAAAATTTTTACAGGCAGGCTATTATCTTAAAATTTTACCGCCCTTAAAATTTAATTCATCCATAAACCGGCGGCTTACTGCTATTGCAACTAATTATGGTATATTTATACCGGCTGCACATCCTTCATTAAAAAAACCCCGCGTATGAAAAACTTACTGCAAAAGCCTGTAAAAGACGAAATACTGCAACGTATTGATACACTTACCCCTGCATCAAAAGCCGTATGGGGCAAAATGAATGTAAACCAGGGATTAAGGCACATGACGATGGCTTTTCAAATATCAGGCGGCGAATTGTCGCCTACGCATGCCAACCCGCCAAAAATGCCTAAGTGGCTGATGAAGTTTTTTTTGCTGAATGTAAAACCACCAAAAGAAAGGGCCGAAACATTTATTGAAATGAATATGATAGGCAACAACATTAACCCTGCTGATTTTGAGGCCGAAAAAGCAAGCCTTAAAAAAGCGGTAGCAGCCTTTGGCAGTGGCACTTTGCTGCCTGAAAATAAACTGGCGGGAAAATTTACCCGCGACGACTGGGGCAAGCTGAATTATAACCACACCGACCACCACCTGCGGCAGTTTGGGGCGTAAGGGTTGCTTTTCCTTAAGTTCCAGGCAACCTGGATCACTACCCTATTAAGGTGTAGTTAATATCCTGTCGCAATACAGCTAATATTATAATCTGCGGCAGGCCCCAATGTGGCAAACAGGTTGTCATTTTTCCATATAACATTATTTCCACTATTATCAACACCCAACACGTACACATCGCCATTGTACACAGTTACAGCGTTGGTAACAAGCCCGTTTAAGTAATGCAATACACCGTTTTTCCAATATACGGCATAGGAAGGCGGGCTGTTTACAGCGCCTGAAATGCCAGTATAACCCGTAAAATAAACATCCATGCCGTTTGCGTATGCCGAGGTGGGTGTAAAATTTCCTTTGTTTATTGTACTCCATGTGCCGTTTTGCCAATAACCGCCATACTTAGCACTGTCAGGCAGGTTGCCCGGAACATATATATCGTTACCCGCAACAGCAACGCCAAGCGGGTGCGGAAAAAACGCTTCCGCTTCCCAATAATTGTTATGCGCTAAAAAGTTGGCAGTGCTGTTGGTCCACAATATTTCATACACACCTGCCCTTGAGTCGTTGGCCGGTGCTCCCGACATTGGCTCATCCGTAAAATTAATGCCGCCGCTTATAAGCACATTATTCCCCTGCAATGCCATGCCGGTAACCGTGGTTGACAAAAAACCCTGGTACCTGAATACGGTACGGTTATAGGTATTGCCTAAATTAACCTCGCTGTTATTTTGCCAGTAAGCAATTTGCCCCGAAGACTCTGTGCCGCAAGTATAAACACCATTGCCGTTAACTGCCAGGTATTGCAATTGCCAGGCGTTGTTTACGGCGATAAACGAATCGTTTTTCCAATAACCCGGTGCGTTGCCCGTCATATACATAGCGCTGTCGTACGATACTATTGACATTATCCACCGTGAATTTTGCACTGCCACTGGGTTTACAGCGGCACCTTTTGCGCCATCAGAAAGTTTTTGCTTAAAATAAATACCAATACTGTCATAACCGCCACCGCCTTTTGCATAGCCGCCGGCATATAAAAACATATTTGCACCCGGCACGCCGGGTGGTGCAGGTTTAACCTGGCCTTTTTTGCAGGAAAACAGCGCAACGGTTAAAAGCAGCGCTGCAGGTATAAGGTTTTTCATTACGTTAGTATTGTAAGGCAATGGCATGGTAGCGTTACCATTTACAAAGCACATAAAAAGGCCGCAACAATACCACCCGGTTATCAATCGTAACACAAGCTTAACGGGAGGGTGCAGGTAGTGTATTACCCGTGCTGGCTGTTTGTGTTAATTAACACCTAAACACAGGTTGGAGACCTGCGCCCTACGACATGGGGCAGTTTGGGGTGTGAGGATTGCGCTATTAAACCTCCATACGCATTTCCAGTAAATTGGGTTTAAAGCCTGCTTTCAGGTAAGCGTTTTTTGCTGGCATGTTTTCATTATATACCTGCAGCCGTATTTCAGTAATGCCTTTTTGTTTGGCCCATGCCACCAGCGCATCCAGTATCATTTTGCTTATGCCCTTGCCCCTGTATGCCGGCTTTATATACATGCAGCCAATATGCACATATTGTGAATGTTTTAAAAAAGCATCGGCGGTTTTTATTTTGCCATACCCGGAGCCAACCGGCTCGCCATCCGCAATGGCCAGCACCACTTCCGAGCCGGGTGATTTTGTAAGCTCCAGCAAATCGTAATAATGAATTTCGCCTTCTTTTAATGTGCTGTCAAAAGGGCGTTCTGCTGCAACTATCCCCTGCTCAAATTCCAGTAATTTTTCAATATCGTTTTCCGTTGCCGTTCTTACCATTATTTCCATACAAGCTTTTTTTGAGCATGAATGTAAGGTATTATGGAGTGCAGTGAAAGATAGTATAACGAGGTATTCAAACGAAGCGGAGACTTGCACCCTTTTAGTGCTAAGGATTAGCTGGAATATGAGGAATATGAAAAAGATTTGCTTTTTTAATATTAAAAAATTATATTGTTGAATTGTAAACAATTGCCCGTCATATGAAATCAGCAGAAGCTCGATCCTATATCCCGGAAATGACAGATTCTCAAAATGTCAATCAATCAAGTCGTGAGAAAATTAAGAAAACTTTGACTGACGAATTGATAATTGGAATCTGCACACCAATTGGATCTTCTAACCAAGAAGTTATAAGCGAAATTGAAAAGATTCTGAAAGAACAATATAAATATAAAGTAAAAAGATTAAAGCTTAGTGCATATATTGGCAAATACGCAACCACTAAAACCGAGAAGAATGTTGGCGAAACAACGCATTTTACAACTCTAATGAATAAAATTATTGGGGGCGATGAATTGCGGGAAAAATATAGCAATTCAGTCTTAGCGGAACTGGCAATAAACGATATACATCTTAGCAGACATGAAGATGATGAGGGAACACTGGAATTCAAGGAAACTGAAGAACTAAAAAGTAGACGAGTTTGCTTTATTGTGGATTCAATTAAGCACAAAGAAGAATTGGACTTACTTAGAGAAGTGTACAAGGATATTTTCTATTTCTTTAGCATTTTCTCACCGATTTCTGAGCGAAAAGCAAATCTTAACAAAAAGGGGTTATCTCCGTCTGAAATTGAAAAGATTATTGAAACGGATAATTTCGAAAATAGCAAGCATGGCCAAAACGTAAAAGATACCTTTGTGGAAGGCGATTTTTTTGTGAGAGTCTCAAATGAGAATCTTTCGGCTCTAAACTCAAAAATTGACCGCTATTTAACCATCATTTTTGAAAGCGGAATAGTTACTCCTCACCCAAATGAAATTGCCATGTATGAGGCAAAGTCAGCAGCTGGTAACTCAGCTTGTCTTTCAAGACAGGTTGGTGCAGCTATCACGAATAACCGAGGAGAAATTATTTCCAGAGGTTGGAATGATGTACCTAAATTTGGCGGAAATTTGTATAAAGAAGGCGACATAGAAGATAACAGATGCAAGTTTGCAGGATACTGTAGCAATGATCGCACAAAAGATATTCTTGCAGATAATATTTTAACAAACATTCTTTCCGACCCAAAGGTGGATCAGCAAGTAGGTCTTAAGAAGCTACTTAAAGCTGATGTTGAGTTGCGTAATTTAATTGTTAGTATAATTCGGAAAAGTTCAAAAGTTAAAGATTTAATTGAATTTTCAAGATCAGTTCATGCTGAAATGCATGCTATAATTATCGGCAGCCAGCTAGCTGGTAGTAAAATGATCGGTGGCAAGTTGTTTTGCACAACTTATCCATGTCACAACTGTGCCAGGCATATTATTGTTGCAGGGATAAAAGAAATTTTTTACATTGAGCCTTATTCAAAGAGCCTATGCTTGGCATTACATAATGACGCCATGACTGAAGATGAAACGGAAGATAATAAAGTGAAGCTGTTAATGTATGATGGAGTTGCTCCAAGAAGGTATATGGACTTTTTTATAATGAGAAGATCTCGTAAGGACTCAGATGGTAAAATTAATTTGGAGTTTAAGGATCATTTTAATCCTAAAACTCGGTTATCTTTGCAAGCGGTACCAACTTTAGAACAACAAGCAACTCATTCGCTATATGAAGCAGGATTGCTAAAATAATGAATAACAATCAAGAAAATATTAATAAAAGTAGCCAATTAATTTTGAATTTTGATTCAAAAGTTAATGCCATAGATGATAAAATTGAAAAAGGAAAAATAATTCATATCGACAGTTTTGTCAAAAAGCAAAAATCTGAGCTAATAAGACAAATAGTCAGAAATACTAAATCATTTTAGGCTTTATTTGATAAAATTCTTTATTTTCTTTAGAGCATTCACATTTAACTTTCAATATCTCCTTCTTCTCGGGTAAATATTTTTTTCTACTATCGGCTTGGTAAACCGGTCTTTGTTCAGCTATAGGATTTTCTGGCCGGACCAAAAATTAATCTTCACTAGGTCCAGACATATTTAAAGCTCTGTTTCTCAATTTTACCTTTCGCGCTAATAAAATATATTTCAACTGAATCTTTGTGAATAACAACTTTAGTTCCTTCAATTTCATTTCCACTTGGCAATATTTCAGAGGTCAAAATATGATGTATATATCCAATTTCTGAAAAGCTTTTAGGAATGTCTAGCAGTATGACACCAATCATCTGATTGAAAGGAAAATTTTTGTGGTTCAAGAAATCCCAATCGCATGTAAGAAGAAATCTATTTAATTTATATGCTTGTTGGAATTGAAAAGCATCATCTCGACCTTTAAACCCTAATTCTTCGGCCGAAATAATATTAATTTTATATTCTTCTTTTAGGGAAGTTATTAAACCTGAATCAATATTTTCGTCCGCATAGAGTTTTGCCCTTCCCCTTTTTACTTTAACTTGTTCAAAACCAAAATGCGCTTTCATTTTCTAAATAACCTACATTGATGTGTAAGCGAAGTCACAAATTTCGTGTATTATTTTTTACCTGGCTTAACAAAATATTTTTTCACTTTACCTCCTTTTTAGCGGACACTTTGCCGTTTTTGCTATTTATAGTAAATAAGCAATTATGGCCTACAAATTACAGCCCGCCAATATGCGGGAGAAATGGGAGGAGTACCGCCGCCAGTGCGACGAAAACATTGAAACAGTACGTTACCGCGATAAGCTAATACAGGTACCCAAAAAAATTATTTACACGCTGGAGGGCTTTTGCCTGTTTACAGGCATGGGCGAAGATGACCTGCAGAAATACGAAAACAACAAGAATTACCGGGCATTATTCAAAAACATACGCTACTGGGTAATGTGCCGCAAGATGCATGCACTGGTAAACGGTGAGGGTAATACCCGCGGCCTGGTTTATGACCTTAAGGTAAACCACGGGATAGATCCCAAGCAGGCAAGGCAGGAACAGGACTGGCAGGTAACACTTAACCTTAACCATGATAGTATTGTAAGCGAAGGAGAAAGGAAGCCGGGAAGACCGGAAGAAGGGAAACCCGAAAGACAGGAAGAAAACAAGAAAGTCATTGGGTCATTAGGTCAAGGGGTCAATGAGGAACGAGAGCCAGGAAGAAGGCAGCATGAAGCACCGGCAAGAGATGAAAGCCCCCCAGTTGTAAACAATGGCATCATAAGCCTGAATAAAGTGCATACAAATCTACCTCCGGAGCCGCCAAAGATGAACCCGTATAGTGTATGGTGAGATAGTCCGGAAGACCGGAAGTCAGAAAGTCCGAAAGAAAGGGAAGAAGGAGAAGTCCGAGAGTCAGAAAGACCGGAAGTCAGAAAGTCAGGAAGAGGAGAAGTCCGAGAGTCAGGAAGACGGGAAGAAGGAAAGTCAGGAAGTTGGGAAGCCAGGAAGAGGAGAAATCGGGGAGTCCGAAGGTATGAGGGGTGGATAACAAAACTGTATTCCGGCTGGTAATCTCTCCCGAAAAAATTGGTTACTGCCTGGAAACACAAATAACAAAGGGCTGCAAGGCAAGTTTTATGGTAACAGCCCAGGAACGAATTCAACAAAAATGCAACTATATTTTAATGCAATTAATTGACAATGAATAACTTAATGTTTTTTGCATTCCTCCCTTTTCCTCCCCGCCCTGCGGAAAAGCCCGGAATATTTATCCGGCCGCATGGCGCCGGGCAACAGGAAAACGGCGGCTGTTAACCGGCAGTTTTATGTCCTGTTATTAAAAAATAACCCCATAAAAACTGCACAGGCCTTACATTTGCACAATTTATCAAAAACATGCCTAAAGACAATTCAATTAAAACGGTACTTATCATCGGCTCGGGGCCCATCATTATCGGCCAGGCCTGTGAATTTGATTATTCCGGCAGCCAGGCGGCACGCAGCCTGCGGGAAGAGGGAATTAAAGTGATATTGATAAACAGCAACCCTGCTACCATTATGACCGACCCCATGATGGCAGACAAGGTGTACCTGCTGCCATTAACCGTGGAAAGCATTGAACAGATACTGGAAGAAAACCAAATAGATGCAGTGCTGCCCACCATGGGGGGCCAAACAGCGCTAAACCTTTGTAAAGAGGTGTACGAGCTGGGTGTTTGGGAAAAATATAATGTGAGGCTGATTGGGGTTGATATAGCGGCTATTGATAAGGCGGAAGACAGGGAGCAGTTCAGGCAACTGATGATTGAAATTGGCATTGCCGTAGCGCCGAGCAAAACAGCCAACAGCTTTTTAGAAGGTAAGGAGTTTGCGCAGGAAATCGGGTTTCCCCTCGTTATCCGCCCAAGCTTTACCTTAGGCGGTACCGGCGGCGGTTTTGTGCATGACAAAAGCGAGCTTGACGAGGCATTGCAGCGCGGCTTAACAGCCAGCCCCATACATGAAGTGCTGGTAGAAAGAGCAGTGCTGGGCTGGAAGGAATTTGAACTGGAACTTTTGCGTGACAAGAACGATAACGTGGTAATTATTTGTACGGTGGAGAATGTTGACCCGATGGGTGTGCATACCGGCGACAGTATTACCGTAGCGCCTGCCATGACACTGAGCGATGTATCGTTCCAGGATATGCGCAACAAAGCCATTAAAATGATGCGCAGCCTGGGCAATTTTGCCGGCGGCTGTAACGTACAGTTTGCGCAAAACCCGGAAACGGAACAAATAATAGCGGTGGAAATTAACCCCCGCGTAAGCCGTTCATCAGCGCTGGCAAGCAAGGCAACGGGTTACCCCATTGCCAAAATCGCGGCCAAGTTAGCCATTGGCTACACGCTGGATGAACTGAAGAACCAGATTACCAAAACCACTTCAGCTTACTTTGAGCCGGCATTAGACTATGTTATTGTAAAAATGCCGCGCTGGAATTTTGATAAGTTTAAAGGCGCCAACGATACGCTTGGCCTGCAAATGAAGAGCGTAGGAGAAGTGATGAGCATAGGCAGGAATTTTACCGAAGCCATTCAGAAAGCCTGCCAGAGCCTTGAAAACGAAGCAGTAGGCCTTGGCTACTATGGCAAAAGCCTGATGCACAGCGACGCGCTGATTGAATATATTAAAATACCAAAGTGGGACAGGTTTTTCCGCATTAAGGATGCGCTGATGCAGGGCGTTACGGTAAAAACAATCGTTCAGGCAACACGTATTGACCGCTGGTTTATTTACCAGATACAGGAAATATGCGTAATTGAAAAGAAACTGGCTCAACACACTTTAGATACACTGCCAACAGACCTTTTAAAAGAGGCTAAAAAGAACGGCTTCAGCGATGAGCAGATTGCCCGCATTTTACAGGATACCTGTACGGAAGAACAGGTGTACGAAAAACGCAAGGCAGCCGGTATTACCCGCGTGTATAAAATGGTAGATACCTGCAGTGCCGAGTTTGAAGCCAAGACGCCGTATTTCTATAGCTCGTTTGAGGGATAGAGGAGCGGCTGATTAGTAAGGGAAAAGTTGATTGGTAAAGGTCTTTAGGCGGACCGGTTGTGAAGGTTTCACGATTCTTCAAGGTTTTGGTGAGAAAAACCCTTTTATGAGTGACCATAGCATTTCTATTGTTCCCGTTATTTCATGTTATCCTGACGCAGAAAAAAAGGAGAAGGAAATTCTGCAATGGCTTGCTGAAGAAAAGATTATTCAACCTAACACTTCTGATTGCATATTAGGCGGGGATGGTTATCCTATTGCCGATGGAGCTGTAAATGTGGTTATTGAGCCGGAATACCTGCCATTTAATCTTATAGTAAACGGGCTTGAAATTGTGACCCGGAAAAATATCTTTCACACTGGCCAGAATGGTGTTGAAGAGCTTTTTTGCTCGGCATGTAAACAGGATTTGGCTGGTGAAGATTGGGATTTTTTTGGTAGGTGGTTAGAGAATTCGGACGACTGCATAACATGCCCGCGATGCAGCACTTCACGCAGCATTCATGATTTTACGTTTGTGCCACAATGGGGTTTTAGTGATATTGGTTTTGTTTTTTGGAACTGGCCGAATTTTACAAAGACGTTCGTTGAGGAGTTTGAACTGAGGCTTGGTTGCAGGGCTAATATTGTACACACGTGGATATGAATGCAGTATTAACGTTCAATCGATTTAGTAAAATTGAGAAATGAGTAATACGAAACAGCACCCATAAACACAATTTCTTACTTATTCCTGATTCATAAATAGTGTCGCGTTTTCCTAAATGACTTATTGACCAACAACTCCTATGATTTACCCTAAGTATGACGCACAAAACAAAAGGCATAATATTACGCACCATTGCGTATGGTGAAACAAGCGTAATTACTACTGCTTACACTGAGTTGTTTGGCATACAGAGCTACATAGTTAAAGGCATACGCAAAGGCACAAAAACAAGCCAGGGCAAAAGCAGCTACTTTCAGCCCGCTGCCATGCTGGATATGGAAGTGTACCACAACGAGCTTAAAAACCTGCAATTTGTAAAAGAGTTTCAGTGGGGCTATTTATACCGGCAGGTTTTTTTTAACGTGGTTAAAAATGCGGCAGCTATGTATATGATTGAGCTGCTGCTGCACAGCCTTAAACAGCCCGAGGCCAACCCTGAACTGTTTTACCTGGCCGAAGACAGCTTAAAGCAGTTAGATACAGGCGGCGATACCCTTACAGCAAACCTGCCGCTATACTTTACCCTGCACCTTGCCTCGGAGCTTGGCCTGCGGCTGCAGGGCGAATACACGGTGCAGACGCCGGTGCTTGATTTGCAGGAGGGCGGCTTTGTACAGGATGTTCCCGCGCATACCTATTATGCTACCGGGGAGCTGGCAAAAAGCACATCGCTTATTAACAACATCATGTTTTATAACGACCTTGAAAATATAACCCTTAACCGTAATACCCGCCGCAGCCTGTTACAGGCTTACCAGCAGTTTTTAATGCTGCATATACAGGACTTTGGCGAACTAAAAAGCCTTAGGGTTTTGCAGGAGGTATTGTAGGGCGCCCTGCAAATACCGGCAACCGTTTTTCATGGCAGTATTGTTGCATCGCAATCACTTCAACGGTTGTACCGGTGGCAACAGAAGCGGCGGTAAAATCCCCTGAACATGGTATTTGGCCGGCTGTGAATAATCACCAGCTTTGGTGTGGTTTTTCACAGGGCAGGTGCATTAAACGAGGGGTTAATTTTACAGTCTCTAAAAAGGTGTGCAGCAGGAAAACAGGAAAGTGTTCAAATTGGGATAAAACATCCTGCAAAACATTCCCATTGCGGGAAAGCTTTTTCGGCACATTTTTAGAACATTAAATTTCTACAAACGCATTGCAGTACGGCAGATAAATGTTAAATTTAGGCAACCAGGCGTTATTTATCACCGTACGTATTGTCAAAACAAACGGATTACGACATTAAAATAAATCGCCAAATTATGGAACACCAATCTACACAAGCCGACAACCTGCTAACCAGGATTAAGGAAATTGACCAGGGGACATTTTTTTGTCTCAATGAATCTTCCCAAAAACTACCGGTAGCAATTTTAAAACACCTTGATTTTGAGGATGATACCACCCTGCATTTTAACTGTAGCTATCTGCCCCTTACCGAGCAAAGCTGGAATGTATTTGGCGGGGAGTTACACTGTTACAAAAAAGGCACCCCATACAGTTTTGTATTGCATGGCATTGCGGTAACCAACGTGGCTGAAAGCCACATAACTTTCAGCATTAAGTATATTGAAAGTTTTGGGGATGTAAATGTGGAAGAAAATAATCAATCTGTGTTTTCGCTGCTTACAAAACCCTACAGGTACTTTTTTCAAAAGGGTGCATCCATTATAGGCGCCTTTAAAAAGAAAGAAAGTAACATGCCATTAAATAACGCTGCAGCTTAAAACACCGGCTTATTCACAATTTTTACGTTTGGGTCTATCTTTTGGCTTTAAAAAAGTTCTTTATCAATACGGCACATTCGGTTTCCAAAACATCTTTAACCAGTTCTGTCTTTGGGTGAAAAGGCCAGTTGTTCCCGGTAACATGCTTAAAACCGTTTTTTTCGTCAGAAGCACCGTAAACAATGCGTTTCAGCTTGCTCCAGTACATGGCGCCGCAGCACATCAGGCAGGGTTCAACGGTTACATACAGGGTGGCTTCAGGCAGGTATTTAGCGCCAATGTAATTAAAGGCAGACGTAAGGGCAATCATTTCAGCATGGGCGGTTGCATCGTTTAGGCGTTCAACCTGGTTATGGCCACGGGAGATTATTTTGTTTTGCACCACCACCACGGCGCCTATGGGTACCTCATCTTCGTCGTAGGCAAGGTTGGCTTCCCTAAGGGCAAACTGCATAAAGTATTCGTCGCTGCCGGGTAAGTACATGGGGATGTTTGTACAAACTTAGTTAAATGAATTAGTTGTTGGTATTGGCCGAATAATTTTGTAGCTTTAAGGGGGAAAGGGAAAAATTAATATTGAGGCGGCGTTTTTGGCATCTGGATTGTAATAGATAAACCGAAGTTCTTATTAACGCAGCATTTTTGGGGTTCACCGTTAAAATTGTGTGATTTGTAGATTTTGTGACAGAACGCGGTAAATTAATGCTGTAACTTTATGTGGTGAAAGTGATAAGAGGAGGGCAAAAAAGACATTAAATTTACTTAAGATACAATTTTTCTCATAAGCAGTTAGTTTTGGTTGCGGCCCCGATTTCTATCGGGGCTTACTTTTTTAGCCTGGGCCATGCCCCCCTATTAACGGAATAAGCTTATATTTACTCTCTTTCATTATAAGCCATTACTGTCATGAGAAAACTTTTTTTCAGCCTTTCGCTGCTGGTATTTTTTTCAGCCTGTAAAACCGGTGAATCGTACCAAAAAATTCATGAAGATGCTATTCTTGTTGACTCTCACAACGATATCATCACTACGTGTCTTACCAAGGGGTACAGCTTCGACCAGGATTTAAAAGGCAAAACATACAGCGACCTTAACCGCATGAAAGAAGGTGGTGTTGATGTGCAGGTGTTCTCCATTTGGTGTGATGGGCTGCAGCCAAACCCTTATGCGTATGCCAACAGGCAGATAGATACCTTATATGCATGGATAGCGCGCAACCCAACGAAAATGATGCTGGTTAAAACGCCGGCTGATTTGATGCAGGCAGTGAACGAACATAAACTCGCCAGCATGATTGGTGTGGAAGGCGGCCACATGATAGAAGATAAAATGGCCAACCTGGATACACTATTTAACCGCGGTGCAAGGTATATGACGCTTACCTGGAATAACCCCACATCATGGGCAACCTCTGCAATGGCCGAAACGCATGATACCATGCTGCACGGGCAGGCAAAAGGCCTTAACGATTTTGGCAAGCAGGTAGTAAAGCACATGAATGAATTGGGCATGATGGTTGACCTCTCCCACGTGGGCGAGCAAACTTTTTGGGATGCCATAAATACTACTACTAAGCCAGTTATCATATCACACAGTTGTGTATATAGTTTGTGCCCCGTTTTCCGCAACCTTAAAGACGACCAGATTAAAGCGGTTGGTAAAAATAATGGCGTAATACAGCTTAACTTCTACTCCGGTTTTGTGGACAGCAATTTTGAAAAGCATAAAAAGATATTTAACGAGAAGCATAAGGCAGAGAGAGATTCGCTGTTGGCTAAAAACGCTGATGCATACTTTGCCGACGATTACCTGTATGCGAAGTATAAAGATGAAGTGCAGAATATGCGGCCACCGTTAAGCATGCTGCTTGACCACCTTGACTATATTGTTAAGTTGATAGGCGTTGATCATGTGGGTATGGGCTCTGATTTTGACGGTAGTGAATCAACACCGCTGGGATTGGATGGCGTGGAGGATTACCCTAAGATAACCAAAGCCCTGCTTGAACGCGGGTACAGTAAAACCGATATTGAAAAAATATTCGGCGGCAATTTTATACGGGTGTTCAGGGCAAACATGCCGAACCAATAATAATATCGTTTAAAAAAACAGCGTAAAACACATAATGTATCAAACTTGCCGCAACGTATGTCGCAAAAGTTTGTTGTAGTCTTTCGTGTATAAAAGAGTATTATTAAATGCCTGCGTATGAAAAAAATACTATTGCTTGTATTCATCCCTTTTACAATATGCGCGCAAAGAAATACAGCGCAATTGCTGGATGAGTTTATCACCGGCCAGTCAAAATATTTCCAGTTTAACGGCAATGTATTGGTAGCAGTAAATGGTAAACCAATATTACAAAAAGCCTATGGCTACGCGGATTATGATACAAAGAGAATGCTTGATAATAACTCGGCTTTTGAACTTGCATCCGTCTCCAAACAGTTTACCGCCATGGGAATTTTACTGTTGAAAGAAAGAAAACAATTACGCCTTGACGACACGTTAAGAAAGTTCTTTCCACAGCTTCCTTACGAAAATATTACCATACGCCAGCTATTAACGCATACTTCGGGCCTTCCGGATTATATGGATGCCATGGCAAAAAAATGGGACCATAAAAAAATTGCCTTCAACAACGATATGATTTCATTTCTCGCAACAGAAAAACCGGCTATACATTTTAAGCCGGGCGAGAAGTGGGAATACAGCAACACCGGTTATGCCTTGCTAAGCTCAATCATCGAAAAGGTGTCCGGCATGAGTTACCATGATTTTCTGGCAAGGAATATTTTTAAGCCTTTAGGCATGTCTCACACTTTTGTGTACAACACCCGCCGTTCCAGCAATAAAATCCCGGAGGATTATGCGCTTGGGTTTGTTCATTCCGACAGCCTTAATGCTTACGTATTGCCCGACAAGGTTCCGTCCCTTGACATGGTGTATTGGCTGGACGGCATCACCGGCGATGGAACGGTTAACTCAACAACAGGAGACTTGCTGGTTTGGGAGAATGCATTGATGGCCGGGAAGCTTATCGGCGACAACGCTGTGAAAGAAATGCTGTCACCGCTTGTACCAACCTCCCCACACAATACAAGGTTTTATTACGGCTTTGGTGTTGAAGTGCAACCCCAAAGCGGGTACGGCAAAATAATTTCGCATGATGGCGGCTGGCCTGGTTATTCCACCCTGCTGAAACAATTTGTTGACAGCAATAAAACAGTGATTATGCTTTGCAATAATGAAATAAACCCTGGTTTTGTAGAAGCAGGCATTGAGTCGCTTTTATTTGGCGATACACTGGTAATGCCTTACGAACACAAGGAAATAGCTATTGATACGGCGTTGGTAAGAAAATATGCAGGAAAATACAATGCATTTATTACCATGGAATTTATTGACAAAGAAGGCAAGCTTTACCGGCACCGCAATGGCACGCCGGATATTGAATTAAAGCCTGAATCGGCCACCAAGTTTTTTTACAGTGACGGGACAGACAGGCAGATTGAATTTGAAACCGATAAGAACGGTAATGTAATTAAAGCATGGTTTCTTAACACCGGCCAAAAGGGCGAATTGAAAAAAATTGAGTAACACAATGCATCAGGAATATACCATTAATGAGCATAATCTTGAAAGGCAGCGGCTGCTTGCACAAAACCTGCAGCCGCTAACGGAAAGGGCCTTGCAATTGGTGGATGCCCCACCGGGAAACCTGCGCATTCTTGACATTGCCTGCGGCATAGGAGAAACTACACGCCTGCTGGCAACATATTTTAGCGGCTCAATGGTAACAGGCGCGGATATTGACGATGCGCTGGTACAAACAGCCAAAGCAATGACAAAACCTGTAGCAGCAGGGGTTAGTTTTATTACAGCCGATGCAACCAACCTGCCATTTGCCGACAATAGTTTTGACATTGTTTTCGGCCGCTATTTATTAATGCATGTGCCTGACCCGCTGGCGATATTGCAGGAAATGAAACGTGTTTGCCGGCCGGGTGGCATTGTTTTTTCGCAGGAGCCTGATATAAGCTCCAGCACCTGCTACCCGCATAGTTGGGCCTACGATAAAATTGTGGAATACTTTAACGCCCTTTTTGTGGACGGGCTGATAGGAAGAAAATTGCCGGCTTATTTTACACAGGCAGGACTACGTAACATGCAGCACAAAACCGATGTAACGTTTGAATTGCACAGCAACAGCCTGCGGCGTATGTACACACTAACAGGTCAGGCGCTGGAAGGTGCATTAATTGCTAAACAGTTGGCGACGAAAGAGGAACATAGGGCCTGGGTGAATGAATTAAAACGCGTGGAAAGTGATGATAGCACTATCCATCTTACGCACCCCGTTGTGGCAGTGTGGGGCGTTAAATGAGAGTTACCCATTTCGGCAACCTTTCCCCCACATTAAACAGAAAACATCCCATAATATGCCGCGCCCAGCAATGCTGTTTTATCGTTCATAACTACTTGTATGGGTATTATGTTCATAAGGCTTTGTTGCCTGTCGCAGGTTAAAAAGGTCTCTGTAAAAATATCCTGCTGTAAAAGCTTTACAATTTTAGGTGGTATTCCCCCGCCCAAAAATATACCGCCGGTGGCTTTCATTTTTAATGCGAGAATGGTGCATATCCGTGCAAGGTAGCCAACAAACAGGTTCATCGTTTCAATGCAGATATCGCACTTGCCCTGTATGGCACCCTCGCTGATGGCTGCAGAAGCATCTTCTGCCTGCATTTCTTCTTTCAACCACGCTGGCTCTTCCATCTTCTTAATATCACGCAGGAAAGTGTACACTGAGTGGATACCCGGGCCGGATACGACGTGCTCCCAGCTAACAATACCATGTATCTTTTTGAGATAAGTGTGCAGTTCTGCGTCCAGGTCGGTACGCGGGGCAAAATCACAATGGCCGCCCTCCGTGGCGAATGGCCGGTAAAACCCGCCATCCCAAAACAAGCCTGCTTCTCCCAGGCCGGTACCAGGGGCAATAATAGCCGCATTGCCTGGTATAGCCTCTCCCTTGTGCAGGGTGATTATGTCGTCATCGCTTAACAAAGCAAGCCCGTAAGCATTGGCCTCAAGGTCATTTATTAAAGCAACCTTTTCAACACCCGAGGCATCCACAATTTCCTTTTTACTTATGCCCCAGGGCAGGTTAACCAGTTCAGCCGCATCATTTACAATAGCGCCGGCTACACCTGCGCAAATGCTGCCGGGTTTTTCAACCCCTGTTTCAGCAAAAAACTTATGAAGAATAGCGGAAAATGATGTAAAAGAAGCACTATGGTATTGCGCAGATTTTACCACAACCGGTTTACCCGTACTGTCTATGGTATATACTGCGAGGTTAACTTTTGTACCGCCCACATCCGCAGCTAAAACAGTTTGATGGGTAGTGGCATGTTGCAACCTGTCAGAAAAAATAATAGGTATCACTCAAAATATTTTCACCAAACTTATTGCATTTGGGTAAGCCGCAGTAATAGTTTTAGGCAGAAGGGGTGAAAAGGGGCTTAAAAGGCAGCCTTCGTTTACTGGCTGTAAAAAATATTCCCCGGCAGGCTCTGGCTATCCTGTCTCTTGTGCCGGGTACACCTTTGTACCGCCATTATGCGCCCTCTATCAAACCTACGGCATTGCCAAATGGGTCCAATACTACGGCTACTTCAATAGGTCCGCCAACATTTGTTACCTCACTTTGTATAACAGCGCCTGCTGCTGCCAATTGTTTTACTACGTCACGAATGTTGTCTACCGCCCAATATGCTACCGATTGGTTATTGCCCGGGCTGGCGAATGTTGGATTTGGGTCTAGCCCAAGCTCATAACCGTTAATGTCAAAACCAACGTAAAAAGGTTCAACAAAATAGGGCGCAATGCCGGTAACCTGCGTGTACCATTGTGCAGCCTTTTCAATATCATCAACGTGGTAAATGATGGTGCGTAATTTTTTAAACATGGCAAATAGTTTTACCTGCAATGTAGCGCAATAAATTCAAATTAGCTAAAAAGATTAGCTTATTGCTAAAAAATACTAAATGGATTTATTGCGTGCAGGCCAAAGCTTATTTTGATATTCCGTACCTGCGGCACGGTGATTATTTACTGACGATATTGCTACTGGTATTAGATTCCTGCGGAATCAAAAAAATCAAAGGTTAAATTGTTCCAAAGGAACAAAATATTGGTAGCAAGCTGCGAAACAGGAATACAAGTGTGCCGCAGGCACGCAATGTTACCGCCCCCAAACAACAAAAGCTGCCCGTGCGGGCAGCTCAAAATTTGTATATAACCTTAAAAAAACTGTTATTGTTCGTTACTTGATTTTACCAGGCCAAGCTTGGCTTCAAGGCTAAGGGTAGCGTGCGGCACGGCACGTAAACGCGCTTTATCAATCAGCTTACCGGTAACGCGGCAAATACCGTATGTTTTATTTTCAATACGTATCAGCGCTTTTTCCAGGTGGTCAATATAAGTAATCTGGCGGCTGGCCATTTGGCTAAGCTGCTCACGCTCCATACTCATACTGCCGTCTTCCATGGTCATATAACGGTTTTCGCTTTCATCGCCACCCATCTCGTCGGTACGGGTTATCAATCCCTGCAGGTAATTCAATTCCTTTTTCGCTGCTTCAAGTTTCTTCCCGATCAGTTCTCTAAATTCGGTCAGGTCGGCATCACTGTATCTAATCAATGGATCGTTGTTTTTAGATGAATTTTGTCTTTGTTCCAATGGTTTATAATCGGGCGTATAGGGTACGCTTGTTTTTATGGTGGTTTTAGGCACTTTTACCTCTTTAGGCGGCTCGGGTTTTTTTACGGGTTGCGGCTGAACTTTAGGCTGCTCTGCAGCTTCCTTAACAGCAGGAGCATGTTTAGCTGCCGGTTTAGCGGGGTGGGGTGCGGCTTTTTTCTCCACTACTTTAGCCGGTTGCTTAGCAACAGGCTTGGCGGCTGCCTTTTTTACAGGAGCGGCTTTTTTAGGGGCTGGCTTTGATGCAGCCTTTTTAGCAGGTGCGTGCACACTTTTTTTAGCCACAGGCTTTGCAGCAGCTTTTTTTGCCGGGGCGGCTTTTTTAGCCGCGGGTTTTGCAGCAGGCTTAGCTGCTTTTTTCGGTGCAGGTTTTTTTGTGGCCATACAACATCATCCTTTTTTATTTACGCTCACTTTCAGCAGAGTGCCGTTTACTTCAATTTCAGTGCCATCCTGCATGTCTGGCACCCAGTCAAGGCTATCTGCCAAAATTTCCGCGCAAATATAGTTTTTAAATTGAATTAAGGAATTTTTGGCGGGGCTATTATCAAGTACATCTACGAATATACGGTCTGTTAATTCAAATCCGCTTTCTTTTCTAATATTTTGTATGCGGTTTACAAATTCGCGGGCATCACCCTCCTGTTTCAGGGCTTCGGTAACGGTTATATCCAATGCAACGGTAAGGCTGCCTTTCGAAGCTACGCTCCAGCCGGGTATATCTTCCGCAAGCACTTCAACATCAGTTAGTTGCAGTGTTATTTCGCTTCCATCCACGGGTATAACCAGGCTGCCTTGCTTTTCCAGTTCTGCTACCTGGTGCTGGCTTAAATTGCCTATGGCGGCGGCGGCGGCCTTCATTTTTGCGCCGAGCTTTGCCCCAAGCACTTTAAAGTTGGGCTTTATTTTTTTCTTTATAATTCCTTCAGTATCAGTAATGTATTCAAGCTCTTTAATGTTTACCTCTGCTTTTACCAGGTCTTCAACCTTCTGCAATTGCTCCTTCATTTGTGGGTTTAACACCGGTATAAGCACTTTTTGCAAAGGCTGGCGCACTTTAATATTTACTTTCTTGCGCAACGACAGCACAAGGCTTGACACATCCTGCGCCAATTGCATCCTTTCTTCCAGCAGGGTGTCTATAACGGCCTCGTTGGCAACAGGGAAGTTGGTGTGATGAACAGATTCGGCGCTGAGCTTGCCCGTTACCGCCTCCAAGTTACAAAAAACTGCATCACTGAAGAAGGGCGAGATGGGGGCTATAAGCCTTACAAGTGTTTCAAGGCACTCGTACAGGGTTTGGTAAGCGCATATTTTATCATGCTCGTACTCGCCTTTCCAGAAACGGCGGCGGCAAAGGCGCACGTACCAGTTGCTAAGGTGTTCATCTACAAACTCTTCCATCAAACGGCCGGCTACGGTTGGTTCATAATCATCCATAGCGGCAGTAACCTTTTTAATTAAGGTATTGAGGGAGGAGAGTATCCAGCGGTCAATTTCGGGCCTTTCCGCCAGCGGAACATACGCTTCTTTGAAGCTGAAGCCATCCACGTTGGCATACAGGGCAAAAAACTGGTAGGTATTATATAATGTACCGAAGAATTTGCGTTGCACTTCTTTTATTCCGTCAATATCAAACTTCAGGTTATCCCAGGGAGATGCATTGGTGATTAGATACCACCTTGTGGCATCTGCCCCAAAGTTGGCGATAGTTTCAAACGGGTTTACCACGTTACCGAGGCGTTTGCTCATCTTGTTGCCGTTCTTATCCAGCACTAACCCATTGGAAACGCAGGTTTTATACGCAAGCCCGGGGTATTTTTCGTCGTTTACCTCAATTCCGTGCTTTTTCAATTCGGCCTGCACCGGTTCCTTTACCAGGACAGCAATAGCATGCAGGGTGTAAAACCAGCCGCGGGTTTGGTCAACCCCTTCGGCTATAAAGCTGGCAGGGTAGTTTTGCGCAAAGGTATCTATGTTCTCAAACGGGAAATGCCATTGCGCATAAGGCATGGCACCGCTGTCAAACCACACGTCTATCAGGTCGGGCACGCGTTTCATCGGCTTGCCGGATGCAGAAACAAGCGTAATATTATCAACATAAGGCTTATGCAGGTCGGTTACCAGTTGCCGGATACCGGTTTCCTCGTCAACACCGGCAACAGGTAACTGGCAGCCGGCATCTATTGACTTTTTTAATTCAGCTTCCAGTTCCGCAACGCTTCCAATGCATATTTCCTCGTCGCCTTCCTCCGTTCTCCAAACCGGCAATGGCGTACCCCAAAAGCGGCTGCGGCTCAGGTTCCAGTCCACCATATTCTCTAACCAGTTGCCAAAACGGCCTTCGCCGGTGCTTTTGGGTTTCCAGTTGATGGTTTTGTTTAACTCCACCATCCTGTCTTTAAAGGCAGTGGTTTTTATAAACCATGCATCCAGCGGGTAGTACAGCACGGGTTTGTCCGTACGCCAGCAATGAGGGTAGCTGTGCTCGTATTTCTCTACCTTAAAAGCGCGGTTCTCCTTTTTAAGTTTAACGCTTATGTCCACGTTAACATCCTGGTAGTTGGGCTCGTTCTTATAATCCTTCACATAACGGTTGCTAAACTCGCCCAGGCCGTCTACAAATTTGCCTTGTTTGTCAACCATAGTGAGGATGCCTATGCCATATTTCTGGCCCACACGGTAGTCATCCGCGCCAAACGCGGGGGCGGTATGCACTATGCCCGTACCGTCTTCGGTGGTAACAAAATCTCCCAGCAATACCCTGAATGAGTTGGGGTTATCCATTTTATTGGCTTCATATGGCAATAGTTGCTTATACTGCAAGCCCTCCAGTTCCTTACCCTTAAATTCTGCAAGTATGCTCCATGGTAATACTTTACCTTTTTCAAACACCTCAAAATCTATATCCTCATCCTCTGCTTTAAAGTATTTATTTACCAGCGCCCTGGCCAATACCACATTGGCAGGTACGTGGGTGTAGGGGTTAAAGGTTTTTACCAGTACATAATCAATGTTCGGCCCTACGGTTAAGCCGAGGTTGCTGGGGAGCGTCCACGGGGTGGTCGTCCACGCTAAAAAGCACAGTTCCTCTTCATCTTTTACCTTCTCAAACAAAAATGCTGACTTATCGCTCTTTACCGCCTCAAACATCGCCACCACACTCGTGTCCTTCACATCCTTATAGCAGCCAGGCTGGTTAAGTTCATGGCTGCTAAGGCCGGTACCCGCCGCAGGCGAATATGGCTGTATGCTTACGCTTTCGTACAGTAACCCCTTCTTATACAATTCCTTAAGCAGCCACCATAAGCTTTCAATATAATCGCTGGTAAAGGTTATATAGGGGTGTTCCAGGTCAACCCAGTATCCCATTTTGGTGGTAAGCTCATCCCACTTGTCTTTATAACGCAATACCGCTTCGCGGCATTTCTGGTTATATTCCTCAACGGTTATCTTCTTGCCAATATCTTCTTTCGTAATACCCAGTTCTTTTTCCACCCCCAATTCCACCGGCAGGCCATGCGTGTCCCAACCGCCTTTGCGTTTTACCTGGTAACCCTGCATGGTTTTGTAACGGCACACAAGGTCTTTTAGCGTACGGCTGATTACGTGGTGAATACCGGGCATACCATTAGCGCTGGGCGGCCCCTCGTAAAAAACGAATGGTTCAGCCCCTTCGCGCAGCTCAATACTTTTTTCAAAAGCACTGGTATTCTTCCACTTAGCTAATATTTCCTGCTCTATGGAAGGTAAATGTAACCCGGTAAATTCTTTGTAGGTAGCGCTCATAACTGTAAAAAGCCTTTCTTTTTCGCTAATTTAGGGCTGCAAAGGTAATAAATATAAGGATGTGAAACGTAATGCAGACCTTTGCAGTCATAATAAAGCGTCCCATTTTAAGCCATGTGAAAATACCTGGTTTGTAACCTAATTGACTGCCCGAATGCGTAGCGCCCTTGTGTTGCTGATGTTGCTTTTACCTGGCTTAGCCCTTGCCGACACCTTTACTGTTACCTCAAATGCCGACAGCGGCCCGGGCACCCTGCGCGAAGCGCTGCAAAAAGCGATTGACAACGGCAGCGCGGTAACTGACCATATTAACTTCAGCCTGCCCTACTCCGATATCTCTTCTATTACCATCACCCTGCAATCCCAACTGCCCATCATCTCCTCCAACCTGGTGATTGACGGCACCACGCAGCCGTCCCCGGCATTAGGTACCAGTAATGCGCAGGTAAAAATTACTGTTGCACCCAGCCTGCTGAACGGCCAGTTTACCTGCTTTTATATTTATAAAACCTCCAATATTGAGATATACGGCCTTTATTTTGACGCCACCGATGGCACTACCCTGCCAAACCAGTACTTAGAAGCCATCAGGCTGTTTGGCTCGGGCGACGTAATAATCGGCAAGCCCGGCAAAGGCAACGTAATAAAGGGTTGGGGGTCGGGCATTGTGTCCAGCGGCTTTTACCACGGGGAGTTTGACGAGAGCTATCTTAAGGCTATAAAAATTCAAAGCAATTTTTTTGGATTGAATACAGATGGAGAGCTGGATGCCGCCCACAATATTTCCAGCATTGCCACGGGCGCTACCGATACGGTTATTATTGGCGGCGCCACCAAAGCAGAAGGCAACTACCTTACCGCCGACCGCAACGTGGTGAGCGTTTTGCTGGCACAGGACTCAAAAAACAGCCTTGTGCAGGTGCAAAACAATACATTCAATACCAATGTAAAGGGTACGCAAAGCTTCTCTTTGCCCTATTCTTTCATGTTGGGGGTTGACGGTACCAACTCATCAGACAGTAATCCCGATAATTACAAAACCTTTATCTCCAATAATCTTTTTGGGGGTACGCAGGGCTTTTGCGGCATTGGCCTTACTAACCTGCTGCATAAGGTAAAAATATTCGCCAATAAGTTTGGCGACGAGATAAACAGCAGTGTGTATGTATCTGATTTTTGGGTAACTGTTTTTGACTGTACAAACCAGGTGGTTATAGGCGACGCCGATGAACATTTAAAAAACACTTTTACCAAAGGCCGCACTGCAATAAGGGTTAGCAAGGCAGACAGGGTGCTGATTACCAAAGATTCTTTTTACTGTAACGTGGTGCCTATTAACAATTTTGATACATTGGACTGGAAGCACAAATCGTTTATTGCAATTCATGGTAACAGTAACAGCGTAATCCAGGGCACGGCGCTGCCTTCTGCCAAAATTGAAGTGTTTATTAACCATGATTGTGTCAGCACTGATGCCAGCCTGCCGTACCAGTGCCAGGGTAAACACTACATCGGCAGTTTTAACGCCGATGGCCAGGGTAAATGGATGTATAACAACCCCACCAACCTGCCCCTTGTATTTACTGCTACCAAAGACAGTTCCACTTCGGATTTTTCCAACACGATTGTGGACAATGCCAACCTGCAGGCTACTGGTTCCATCTGCGATAAGCCCAATGGCTCAATCAAAGGGATAAACGTTATAAGCGGCGTAAACTGGTTTTGGGAGAACAGCAACGGGGATGTTGTGGGAAATAATTTAAACCTGCTGAATGTACCTGCCGGCACCTATTCCCTGCATGTAAGCCAGGGAAATATTGGCTGCGAACAGCGTTATTACTACGTGGTGGACAGTAACCCCAAACCGAAAATTGATACGGCAACCATTACTATTATACCCGCATCCTGCGGGGTTGGCGGCAGTGTGTACGGTACAAAAACATATAGTTACCAATGGTCTTATAACTGGCTTGACAGTAACCACAGTTACCTGCAAAGCGTTTACGACCTGCAAACACCTGTTGAAAACCTGCAGCCTGGCAGGTATTATTTAAACCTGGTACTGGCAGGCTATCCTGATTGCGCAACAAATTACGGGCCGTTCGTAGTAACAAAAACGGCCGGGCCTTCCTTCAATACTTCCGGCGTAACCATCACGCGCAGCACGTGTGGTAAAAGCAATGGCGCCATTACAAATATTACTTACAGGAATACCGCCGGCAATGTTTTTGTAGCCTGGGAGGATGACGCCGGTAACACTGCAGGCGCCGCACTTGATTTAACCAATGTGCCCGCGGGCCGTTACCGACTGAAGCTGAAAGACGGCGAAAACTGTGATACTGTTTTTACGCAATATTTCACCATTAAAGATACCGGCTCTATTACATTTGATGTAAGCCATATACAGGTAACACCTTCATCCTGCAAAGGCGCCACAGGCAGCATTACAAAAATTACCTCCACCAACACTGACACTTACACATGGGTTAATGCTGCCGACGGCAGTACGGTTGGCAACGCGGAAGACATCAATAACCTGCCCGCAGGCAATTACCAGTTGAAGTTTGCCAATAACGGCGGTTGTTCAGCAGCAACAAGTATCATAACAGTTAAACAGCAGGGATTTTTGGATGATACTATTACCAAAGAAATCGTCTCCGACCCCAACTGTGGTGAATTTAATGGCTTTGTAAAACCCCTGCTATTTACAAGGGATACTTCCCTTTACACGTTTGAATGGCGGGATAGTTCGGGTAATTTGCTGACTACCAACACAGCAGTATATAACCTTAAACCAGGTTACTATACCCTTTATGCCACAGACCCCAATGGCTGCAAACAGGCCATATTCAACACCCCCCTTATAATGCACCCCAAGCCGGTATTTAATTATGACAATATTCTTGTAAAAGCCGACACCTGCAAAACCGGCAGCGGCGCTGTACAAGGCCTCGCAACACAGGAAAAGCCGCTCAATTATACCTGGACGTGGTATAATGGTGCCGGGCAGCAAATAGGTAATTCGGCGGCAGGCATCACCGGCCTGGGTGCCGGCAATTACTATGCAACAATTACTGACGAGTTTAACTGCACCGTAACAAGCAACCCTTTTACGGTAAATAATTATGTGCTCACACTTGTTCTGCCGCAGGCTGCTGACCAATACGTGAAAAGGGGCTCAACGGCTACACTCACCGTTACTAATATACAGCCCGGCCTTTACTACCTGTTTGATACTGTTCGTGCGCCCGTACCTGTTGCAACATCACCCACGGGCGTATTTACCACGCCACCGGTATTATATGACAAAGCTTTTTTTATACAGGACAATCTTGGTAGCTGTTCAAGCAACCTTGCCATTGTTTGGGTAAAAATATACGATAGCTCAGCGCTGTCAATACCCAATGCATTTTCTCCCAATGGCGATGGCATAAACGATACATGGCACATGAAAGTGCAGGGCACAATTACCAGTTATAATCTTACCGTATTTAACCGCTATGGGCAAAGTGTATTTACCACTACCGACATAAACAAGCAATGGGATGGCACCTTAAATGGCAAGCCCCTGCCAACGGCAACATATTATTACGTAATTAAGTACAGCGATAATTTTAGCCGGCCCGGTATTTTAAAAGGGTTTGTGGTAATATTGCGATAGAAGCATCACATTATACCGTTTTTTTACTATGCGCAAAACTGTACCATGCCTGTTTGTTTTTTTAGCGCCGCTGCTGTTGTTTGCGCAACATACCTATAGCTTCCTTAATGGCAAGGGGCCAATAACCTGGGCGCTCATCGAAAAAAAGGTGCCGCGCAGCACGATGATCAACTTTGTGAAAAGCCTTCCCGCTGAATTTTCCGTTTATCGTACAAACGACCAGTATTCGCCAACGTTAAATGATTTGTACAAAAAACTGCATTTTATAGATATTAACGGCGACAATAACTATGATGTAATTTTTGAGGGCCAAAGCGGTGGTGAAGCCAGGGAAGTCGAAATATTTCTGTTCACAAAAAAAGGATACGTAAAAGCGTTGGAAGAGATGGAAGGTTTGTCTTCCATTACCTTTGAAAACGGTTTGCTTAAGCAAATGGTAATAAGTGATTGGGGTTGTTGTGAGGACTACATAAACTTTGATAAAACATTTAATGTAAGCATTAGTAAAGAAGGTTATACAAGTTTTACACTGGTATTGCAAACTGCGTGTGCCTTCCAGGGTACAGTGCCTGACAGCATGTTTGAAAAACCTTTTGCATTTGAAGTGCTGAATGACGCATACAATCTTCGCTCGAGGCCGGTGATTGATAATATCTCCTACGAACCCTGGTGGGAAGCAGACACTACTATAGGCCGGGGCAATACACTTGCTAAATTGCCACAGGGTGCGAAAGGTATTGCATTAGGTAAACATACCGACGATACCGGCAGGGAGTGGTGGTATGTTGAGATTGACGAAAATGTTGCATTGCTGAAAAGTGTTTTCTACGGGAACGATAATAAATTCCCTACTAAAAAACGCGGATGGATAAGCAGCCGGTTTGTGAAGAGGCTGTAATAAATGTGCGCTGTCTTGTTATCTTTTTCTTTCCATATTGTTAATGTTGGCAGGGTTACGATGTAAAAGTTGTTAAAATCCGTTTGCAATGTGGCCGCGCTGTTTTTTTTATTATATATCTTCAACAGCCAATAAACCTTAAATGATATCAGTTTATACCATTAAACCCAAATTTCAGCAACTGTTAAAACCCCTGTTAACAGGCTTGCATAAACAAGGTGTTACCGCCAATCAAATCACCGTTTCATCTATTATTCTTTCAGCCGTAATCGGCGCCGGCTTTTGGTTTGCAGGCAATTTGACCATTTTATTTTTATGCCTGCCTGTTGGATTATTAATAAGAATGGCATTGAATGCGCTTGATGGAATGATGGCAAAAACATACAACCAGCAGTCAAAAAAAGGCGAGGTGCTGAATGAAGCCGGCGACATTATATCAGACATCTTTATTTATTTTCCTTTATTGAAGTATGAACATAACAGCCTGTATTTAATCGTCCTGTTTCTTTGCCTTGGCATTGTGAATGAGTTTGCAGGATTGCTTGGTAAGGTGGTTTCACGGCAGCGCCGGTATGATGGCCCCATGGGCAAAAGCGACAGGGCATTTGTAATAAGTATTTATGGTATACTATGCTTCTTCAACGTACCGTTTCACGGGTATACCAACTATATTTTTGGCGTTATCAATGTGCTTTTACTATTAAGCACTTTTATAAGAATTAAAAAATCCCTTTGATAATGGAAAAGATTTTCAGAACAGATATTGTACATAAAGGTCAACTTTTAACTGTTGTCGCGCTCATTTTTGCCATACTCATTTTTGCTACGGTATTATTTTTTGTTATCGGTAAAATTAAGCCCGGCGCTAAGCTGGGCGAACTAAAGGCACGTACAAAGTCTTGGTGGGTAATGGCAACAGTTTTCATCGGCGCTACGCTTGTAAACACCAATATTTCCTACATAGCCATCGCTTTTTTATCTTTTGCCGCTTTTCGCGAACTATATTCCATACTTGGCTTTCGCGAATCAGACAGGCGCGCAATTTTTTGGGCGTTTGTTTCCATACCTATCCAGTACTATCTTGCTTATATAGGCTGGTACGGCGCGTTTATTATTTTTATACCTGTAGTTATGTTTTTACTGTTGCCGCTCCGCCTTGTGCTTAAGGGAGATACAAAAGGCATCGTAAAGTCAATTGCTATGCTGCAGTGGACATTGATGCTGACCGTATTTGGCATAAGCCACATGGCATATCTTTTATCCCTGCCGCAACTAAACGGGTTTGATAATGGCGGGAGGGGCTTATTGCTGTTCCTGGTATTTTTAACCGAAATAAATGACGTAATGCAATTTACCTGGGGCAAGCTTTTAGGCAGGCACAAAATAATACCCAAAATAAGCCCCAACAAAACATGGGAAGGCTTTTTAGGTGGCATCGTCTGCACAACTGTTATCGGTTATTTTTTGCGCTTTCTTACGCCGCTTAATAGTTACCAGGCGCTGTTTGTAAGTTTTATGATGGCTGTTGCAGGCTTTATTGGCGATATAGTAATGTCAGCGATAAAAAGAGACATAGGTCTTAAAGATACAGGCTCAATTATTCCCGGGCATGGTGGCATACTTGACAGGATTGATTCACTGGCGTATGCGGCCCCTGCATTTTTTCATCTTGTATATTACATAGCATACTAATGAAGAAACGGATATTGCAATTTACGTATTCAATTGTGCTGCGAAATTTTCTAAAAATCTTTGTGGGCGTGCAATTTCACAAGGCTAAGTTTTTGATTGATGAAAAGCAGTTTATTATTGTAGCTAACCACAACAGCCACCTTGACACCATGGCGTTAATGGCATCCCTGCCTTCAAAAATTATTCATAAAGTCAGGCCGGTAGCTGCCGCAGACCATTTTGGCAAAACAAAAAGACAAGCGAGGATGAGTAATTTTTTTATCAACTCATTACTCATACCCAGAAAAAGGGATAAGGATCACCCGGGCGAAGACCCCGTAAACAAAATGCTGGCTGCACTTGATGAGGGATATTCATTAATACTTTTTCCCGAAGGTACAAGAGGTGAGCCTGAAAAATTACAGCCTTTAAAGCCCGGTATAGGCATCATCTTATCAAAAAGGCCGCACATTAAGTATGTGCCCGTGTTTATGAATGGCATGGGAAAAGCGATGCCCAAAGGCGATAACCTTATCGTGCCTTATACAGCCAAATTAGTGTATGGAAAACCAACTGAAATAAAAAGCACAGATGTGGCTGCTATTGTAAAGCAGGTGGAAGATGATTTGCTTGAACTTAAGGATAAGGTTAATTTACCTACAAGACAATCACAAGAAGAATAAAATATGGCACCCGGTGCGGGCAATCATTTTTTATTTCCCATACACCTTCGCCCCTTCGCTGTACGTCGCCAGTACTTTTGTTTGAAGCACTTCGTTCCAGGGTATTTTCATCAGGTCTTTATCCAGTATAATAAAATCAGCATTTTTGCCCGCCTCTAAACTGCCTGCTTCTTTCTCCCAAAAATCGGCCTTTGCCGCCCAAATGGTCATACCACGTATAGCCTCTTCCCTTGTTAACGCATTTTCCATTTGAAAACCGCCCGCAGGGTAGCCTTTTGCATCCACCCTGAACACCGCCGCTAAAAATGTTTTAAAAGGGCTGATGTCTTCCACGGGAAAATCGGTGCCCAATGCTATCCACCCGTTTTGCTGCAGTAATTGTTTGTATGCATAACCGCCTTTCAGGCGTTCCGCGCCCAGCCGGTCTGCCGCCCAGTACATATCGCTGGTGGCATGCGTAGGTTGCACCGATGGTATAATGGATGATTTACCGAATAGATTAAAGTCTGCAGAATTAATGATTTGCGCATGCTCAATACGCCAGCGTTTGTCATTCTTCCCATCCAGGTATTTATTATATACCTCAAGCATTACGCGGTTACCTGAATCGCCGATAGCATGTGTGCACATTTGAAAATCAGTATTGGCAAGCAGCTTAGCCACTGAATCAAAATGTTCTCTCGTACTTAACAAAAAACCTGTCCAGCCCGGTTTGTCGCTGTATGGCTGCAGCAGGCAGGCGCCGCGGCTGCCCAGGGCGCCATCCGCATATACTTTAAAACCATGTATATAAAGTTTGCTGGTTTTATATGGCCCGCGCGGCAGGTAGCGGTCAAAATTTCTTTTAGCATCACTCAGTATAATATACATGTGCATATTAAGCTTGCCTTGTTGCTGTAACGTATCAATGGCTTCCGCAACAGTGTAATCAACGCCGCATTCGGTCAGCGTGGTAAGCCCCTGCGCAAAGCAGTTATGTTCAGCCGCCTGCAGTCTTTTAAGCATATCCGCCCTTGATGGTTCGGGAATAACACCACCCACCAGCCCTTCTGCGTTATCTACCAATATGCCCGTAAGTTTACCGTTAACGGTTTCAATAACGCCGCCGCTAATTGTTTGGCCGGGCTTTATGCCTGCCAGTTGCAGCGCTCTCTCATTTACCAGCAATGCATGCCCGTCAACACGTTCAAGCACCACTGGTATACCGGGAAACAACTGGCTGAGCTTTTGATTATTGGGAAATTGTTTGCCGGGAAATTTATTCTGGTCCCAGCCCCTGCCGGTAATACCTGCTTCACCGGGATGTTCCGTGGCAAATTTCTGCACGCGACTTACCATTTCATCAGCGCTTTTACAGTCAAACAGGTCAACGGCAAAAAGCGATTGGGCATACCCCACAAAATGGGCATGTGCATCAATAAAGCCGGGGTACACGGCATTGCCGTGTGCGTTCACCATGCTGTCCGCTGTATATTTATCCAGTACATCTTCCTCCTTGCCCGTGTACAATATTTTACCATCTTTTACTGCCATGGCCTGCGCAGTTGAAAAGCTGCTGTCAACCGTGTAGATAACAGCGTTATGTACAATAAGGTCAGCCTGTTGTTTGTTGTTACAGGATGCAAAAACTAAAAGGCATACAGCAAAGGTTAAACCACGCATGGGAAAAAGCATTTTTGAAAGATGAGTATAAAGTGAGGTATAACTTACTTAGTCCCTTTCTTTTCACGCAGGGCTTTGTACACTTTTATGGCAATCATTAATACCATAACAAAAGCAATCAGCCCGACCAGCCCCCATACCGCGCTCAGGCTGTCTTTTACCACTGCCAGCATTACAATAGCTATGAGAAAAACAGTAGCTACTTCATTCCACATACGCAACTGCTGCGAGGTGTATTTGAACACGCCTTTTACCTCCTGTTTAAAAATGCGGTGGAGTGAAAAGAAATATACATACAAGAGGATAACAAAAATAAGCTTGATGAGCAGCCACCTGCCCGCAGGCTGAAACAGCAGTTTATCCCACCCTGCGTTAACCATTACCCAGGGGCCGAGTATAAGCGTAAGTACGGCAGAAGGCCAGGTAATACCGTACCAAAGCCGGCGCATCATAATAGTAAATTGCTGCTGCAATACTTTTTTTTCCGTTTCCTCTTTTTCATTTGCTTCGGTATTATAAATAAACAGCCGGGGCATATAAAAAATGCCTGCAAACCAGGTAACAATAAAAATGATATGAAGCGCTTTAAGGTAACTGTAACTCATAAGTAAAAAGTAAGAATGGTTTATTGCTGAACTATAATCCGCTTATATAGGCTGCGGCCATTTATCAATGGCACGGTTAATTTTTACCTGCCAATACATATCGCTTGCTTCCGGTGATTTAAAAAACCTGTGATTCGGCAAGTGGCTCTTCCACCCAAACATCGCTTTCTTTTAGCAGGTCAATCAGTTCATCAACGGCTATTGTACTGTCAACATTTCTTTTTACTACTTCCTTCCCCCTGTACAGGGTAATCTTACCTACGCCGCTGCCCACATAGCCAAAGTCGGCATCTGCCATTTCGCCCGGCCCGTTAACAATACATCCCATTATGGCTATTTTAACCCCCTTAAGGTGATTTGTTCGTGAACGTATTTTAGCAGTTGTTTCCTGTAAGTCAAACAGGGTGCGGCCGCAGCTTGGGCACGAAATATATTCAGTTTTGGAAATACGTGTGCGCGTAGCCTGCAGGATGCTGAAGGCTGTATTATTAATAAACTGTTCTGCTGACGCATTAGTTAAGTAATTCCTGCCGCTGGCATTCAGTTCCTCGGCATGCCTGTAACTTTCCGGTAACATGCTTAGCCAAATGCCGTCTCCAAATCCATCCAGCAGCAGCGCGCCGCACTCTGTAGAATAGTGAATAAGATGCTCATCGGCTGTTTGCCAGTTGCTGTTGCAGATAATGATAGCAGGGTTTTTAACGTCTTTATTCAGCAACTCAACAAACATTTGCCTTACACATTGCATAGCATTTTTGTTTTCTGCATAAAGGCACAATACCACCTTTTTGCCAAATTCAGTGCTTTTTAGTTTCTCACGCAAACTGTCGAACAGCCCGCTGTTTTCACCATCAAACCCTGCCTTTACAAAATACATTTCGCAGCAGGGCAAATCTTCTTTGCCTGTGGCAATAAATTCGTTCGCTTCAAAAACCGGGAGATATTTTGTTTTATCAGGGTTTTTTTCCCAAATTCTAAAAGGCGTTATTACTTTTAAAGTACCGGGTAACGCAAAATCAAGCACCTGCCCGCCGGTAAAAATATAATCAGCGGCTGCGTCGTTTATATTCCATTTATCCGTTAATACGTTATATGTATAGCCTATACTTTCAAGGTGAGCAGGGGTAATATTTTTAATATGCGTAAAGTCCGCTACTACCACCGGTACGTGATGCCCGCCAATATTATCAATGTCAAAAGTCTCGCGCCTTTTGTAATTAAAGGGGTCGTATTTAATAGCTGGTGGAAGGCTATTGGTTAAGTTTTGTGCTGTGGCCTGGCCATTTTCTTTTGGCTTTCCGCCCCCGGCAGTCTCATACCTCTTCACAATATCCCGGCACACAGGTATCTCAAACTCAGGGTCCTCCGTAAGGGAAACCCGTATAGTGTCACCAATGCCGTCTTCCATTAAAGTGCCGATGCCGGCGGCGCTTTTAACACGCCCGTCTTCGCCATCCCCGGCTTCGGTAACACCAAGGTGCAGCGGGTAACATTCACCAAATTCCGCTTCCATCTGCTGTATAAGTAAGCGGTAAGCCTGCACCATCACCTGCGGGTTGCTGGCCTTCATACTCAATACTATGTTATGGTAGCTTTCATCACGCGCTATACGCAAAAACTCCATGGCGCTTTCAACCATCCCCATCGGTGTATCGCCGTAGCGGCTCATAATACGGTCGCTAAGGCTTCCGTGGTTGGTGCCTATACGCATTGCGGTACCGTACTCCTTACAAATTTTTACGAGGGGTGTAAAGCGTGCGCGAATACGTTCTATCTCTTCTACGTATTCCGCATCAGTATATTCAAGAAGTTCAAACTTTTTTTTGTCAATATAATTACCCGGGTTTACACGTACTTTTTCTACAATACGCGCGGCAATTTCAGCAGCATTGGGTGTAAAATGTATATCTGCCACCAGGGGGGTTGTGTACCCTCTTCTCCGTAACTCGTTTTTAATATTCAAAAGATTTTCCGCCTCTTTTTTTGACGGCGCCGTAATACGCACCAACTCTGCACCGGCTTCAATACAACGTATGCTTTGCTCAACCGTGGCCAGGGTATCCATAGTGTCGGTGGTTGTCATGGTCTGCACCCTGATTGGATGAAAATTACCCAGCAACAAATCGCCAACCTTAACTTCAAGCGTTTTTAACCGGCTGTACTGAGTAAGAGAATTGCAATATAACTGCATTATTATCCTGGTTTCTTCTGTAAATCTTTTGCTGCAACCCGGGAACTGCCTGGTTATTTTCATACTTTCGGCTGAAAACCCGGTTGCGGTTTTAATCAATGCAAAAGTAACAAATACCTTATCAAACGGTTTATTATATGCAAAAAGGTTACAGGGCGTGCATGTTAATTTTTTCCCTTCTTACCGGGATGAAAGCGTTCAGCCAGGTGGCCGATTCGCCCAAAATACTGCATTTTACTTCATCACATACCGCTTTTCCCGATGCCGGCAGGGCAAATGGCCATTTATATGACAGCGTGTTATACACTACCGCGGAGCATTATACTGACAATTCTGTGATGCTGGTTATTCCCCCGGGTTTTGTGGCGGGTAAAAAAATTGACCTTGTATTTTGGTTTCACGGCTGGCGCAACAATATTGATACTGCGGCTGTTTTTTATGGCCTTACCCGCCAGTTTTGTGCGTCAAAGCAAAATGCAGTGCTTGTTTTGGCAGAAACAGCCAAAAATGCGCCTGATAGCTACGGGGGAAAATTAGAGCAAGCCGGGGTATTCAAAGGCCTGGTTGACGATGTTATGAAAGAATTAAAGGCGAAAAATATAGCCGGGCGCCATTCTAAAGCAGGAAACATTGTATTAGGCGGGCACAGCGGCGCTTACAGGGTTATTGCCAATATTCTTAAAAATGGGGAGGAGCCCGTAAAAGAAGTTTTTTTATTTGATGCGTTATATGCTGAAGTTGATAAATTTATGGCATGGATACAGGCAGATAACCAGCACCATTTTGTGCATTGGTTTACCAATAAAGGGGGTGGCACTGACGTAATGAGTGATACTATGATGAAAGAGCTGAATGCCCAAAATATCAGTTATCAATTAGTGGAAGAAGCATCTGTTACCCCGGCAATCATAAAAAACAACAAAATATTATTTATACACAGCCTCCGTGAGCATAATGTTATCATCAATAACCCGGATGATTTTGAGTTGCTGCTGGAAAATAGCTGGTGTTTAAAAAGCCTGCCTGCCAAAAAGTAATGATAAACCCTTGAATGTAAACCTTCCCGTTAAGGGTAGCAACAGGATAAGCTGGCTGGCAAAGCTACCAGTCTTTTTCAGGCTGGCCTTCCAGCGGCTTTTTTTGCAGTTGCTTTTGAAGTTGTTTTTCCTGGTTGCGCAATTCATCAAACTTCTGTTCCATCAACTGTTTGTTCAGCGGTTTTTGGTTTTGCTGAGGTTTTGGCTCATCTTTTTTTTGCTGTTGCTGATTTTGCTGTTGTTGCTGCTGTTTTTGCCTTTTTTCGTTCAGGGCTTTTTGCAGGTTTTCCCGTGTATCATTGTCGTCGGGCGAAAGGCTAAGCGCCTGCTTAAAGGCGTTAATAGCTTCATCAAGGTTTTGTTGCTTTATAAAAGCAAGAGCTTTATTATAAAGGGCCTGCGCCCGCAGTGAGGTATCGGTAGCGCTGTTTATTACGTCGTCATATTGTTTAGCGGCACCGGCTGCATTTTTTTGCCGTAACAACACATTGCCTAAATTAAATAAGGCTGCCTGGTTACCGGGCTCAACTGCCAGTGCCTTCTTATATTCTTCTTCGGCAGCCTTATAATCGCCGTTTCGATAGGCTTCATTGCCTTTTTGCACATGCGCATCGCCCTGCTGGCTATACGCCAGCCCGGTAATAAAACACAACCATATAAATAAAAGCATTTTCATAAAGCCCGTAACCTTTTTCGTTCAGGTATAAAAAGTTCAATTACCAGCAACACAACTGCAGGTAATAATAAAAAAATGTAAAAAGACGTGTATTGCCTTTCTCCTCCGCCTGCATCAATTTCCTTTTTCTCCATACTGTTCAGTGATTGCATTACGGCATTTATAGTTTGGGGAACATCGTCCAAATGGTGGTATTCCCCGCCTGTTTTGGCAGCAATATCTTCCAATTCCTGCTCATTAAGCTTTGATATTACTGTTTGGCCGTTAGCATCTTTTTTATAATCCTGGCTGCCGGGCTCCAAAATAGGTGACCCCTGCGGCGAACCTACACCTATAGTGTGTACTACCACACCCTCATCGCTTAATTGCTGCAATACCTGTTCTGATTTTGGGTCGTGGTCCTCCCCATCGGATATAAGTATAACAGCTTTGTATTTTTTTTCCTTTGTATCAAGGGAGTTATCACACAACCTCAAAGCGTCGCCGATTACTGTACCCTGTACTGGAACAGCATCAGGAGAAGCATTGGAAACAAATATTTTTGCAGCCGCTGCATCGGTAGTCAACGGCATTTGAAGGTATGCCTGGCCGGCAAAAACCACCAGGCCCACACGGTTATCCGCCGCCTGGCCTATCAGCCCGTCAATAAACTGCTTTGCCTTATCAAGCCTTGTTGGCTTGGCATCCTGTGCCCACATGCTCTTGCTTACGTCAAGCGCAATCATAATATCAATACCCCCTTTTTTTTCTTTGCCTGAAGCTGACGGTTTGCGCAGGTTGGCGGCCGCAACAACAGAGAGAGCAAGCACAAGCATAACGGTAATAAACTTTACCAGGTAAAGCCTTGGGGAATATTGTTTTGTCAATTGCCTTACCAGCAGTTCATCACCCATTTTTGTACGGGTTTTACGCTTCCAGCGCAGAACCATAAAAAAGATAAGTGTAAGAGGCAGCAACAATAAAAGCCCCCATAAATATTGTATGTGTTGAAATGACAGCATATTTTAAACGGCCTGTATTCAGCAAGTTCCGCGCCAAACCACAGGTAAATTGCTTTGCTTATAATAAAGGCGTGGGAAAAAAGGGTTTATTTTTTCCCTTCAAAAAAGCCCTCTTGTTTTAAAATGTCTTTTAGTATAGCTGTACTCACTGTAACCATGTTTGTGTCACGTGTACCTTCAGTATTCATAGCAAAAAAATAAGCATGCTTATTTTCTTCTATCCACCCGGCAATCCACCCCAGGGAGCTACCATCTTCTTTAAATCCCCGGCCGGTTTTGTAATATAATTTGTATTTACCGGTAGTGTCCTGTAACATTACTTTTTTAACAATTTCCTGCGCACGGCTTTGATAAGGCAACTGGTTAAAATACAGTTTTTTAACAAGCCCAAGTTCTTCATCCGCCGTGATTTTTATTGAATTATCCAGCCAGAAGGTATCAATGGGGGAAGTTATTTTTGCTTTGCTGTAGCGGGATGCATAGCCTAAGGTATCCAGCCAGTGTTGCATGGTATCTTTTCCAATGCGCCTGGCTATTTCCTGGAAATACGGCGCAGCGGATGTTTTAAAGGCTTCTTCCATGGTAAGGTCTTTATTCCAGGCGGCTGCAGTGTCGCCGTCTGCATATCTTCTTGTCACCCCATCCCATTTTATTATCATTTTCTCGTTAGTAATCACACCTGTTTGAATGCCTGTGAGTGAATTAACTATTTCATAGGTTGACGCGGGCAGGTAGGCTGAATCTTTAAACCTTGACAGGTTGTAGATGGTAAAATGGCCCTGGGCGTTATCAAACAGTCCAAATGTTCCCGTAACATGGTTATCGTCAAAATATTTTTTAAAGCTGTCTTCAATAGTAACGTTGTTGGATGAGCAGGCGCAGCAATACATAATCAACACGGCTGCAGTACATTTTAACAATCTCTTCATTAAAAAAATTTGTGCAAAGCTATTAAAATGAAGGATGGAAAGAAAAGTTTTGTGAATGCAGGCCGCCGCCGCTTATAACGCCCCTATATTTATTCACCTCAATCAAATACCTTTGCGCTTTGTTTACAATGAAGGAAAACAGTAAATACGAGGCGGTTATAGGGTTGGAGGTACACGCACAACTGGCTACAAACAGCAAACTGTTCTGTGGAGACAGTATTACATTTGGCGCGGCGCCTAATACCCATGTAAGCCCGATAACCCTCGGGCACCCCGGAACACTGCCGAAGACGAACCGCAAAGCAGTTGAATATGCCATAAAAATTGGCCTTGCCTGTAATTGTGAAATTGAACGGTATAACTATTTTGCCCGGAAGAATTATTTTTATCCTGACCTGCCCAAGGGTTACCAGGTATCACAGCACACTACGCCCATTTGCAAGGGCGGCTATGTAACTATTAAAACGCCGGAAGGCACCCGTGATATTACATTGAACCGTATTCACATGGAAGAAGATGCGGGCAAAAGTATACATGACATTGATGATGATTTTACCTGTGTTGACTATAACCGTGCGGGAACTGCCCTTGTTGAAATTGTAACCGAGCCGGATATTAAAAGCGCTGAAGAAGCTTATCAATATATTAGCGAATTGAGAAGATTGGTAAGATGGACGGGTGTTTGCGATGGCAATATGGAGGAAGGCAGCCTGCGTTGCGACGCGAATGTTTCCATTCGGCTTAAAGGAGAAACAAAGCTGGGAACTAAAGTTGAGGTGAAAAACCTTAACAGCATGCGTAACGTGAAGAAAGCTATAGAGTATGAAATTGAGCGTATGATTGACGTGGTAGAAAGTGGCGGGAAAATAACCCAGCAAACACGCAGTTTCGATGCAGGTACGGATACCACTTTTGCTATTCGTGACAAAGAGGAAGCAAATGATTACCGTTATTTTGCTGAGCCAGACCTTGCCCCATTTCACCTTACCGAAGAATTTATAAAGGCTGTTAAACAGGGTCTACCGGCACTGCCACGGCAGTTAATGGCTAAATATGAAAACGAACTTGGGCTTACAGAATACGATGCAGCACAGCTATGCCTTGAGAAAAATATTGCAGATTATTTTAATGCCGTTCTACAGCATACAACAAATTACAAAGCGGCTGCTAACTGGATCAACGGCCCCGTAAAACAATACCTTAACAATGAAAAGTTAACAGTAGATGAATTAACACTGCAACCTTTACAGCTTGCCGAAATGATAAAGTTAGTGGAAGATGGTAAGGTTAATTTCTCTGTTGCGTCATCAAAATTAATGCCTGCACTGTTAAATAACCAGGGCAAGGCTGCGTCGGCTGTGGCTGCTGAATTAAACCTGCTGCAGGTGAGCGATGGCAACGAAATACAAAGCTGGGTGGATGAGGTGATAAGCAAAATGCCCGATAAAGTTATGGAGTATAAAAAAGGTAAGAGAGGGTTGATTGGGCTTTTTGTAGGAGAAGTTAAAAAAGTAAGCAAAGGCAAGGCTGACCCGAAAGTTGTTACTACTTTGCTGGAAGAAAAACTGAAATAGTATTTATAAAGACATTAATATTTAAACAGAAATATGCAAAAAATAATAATTGTGCTTGCGGCAATGATGGTGATGGTATCATGTGCGCAAAAAAAGTATGGCAACTTTACACTTACGGCTTCCATAAAAAATGCGCCGGCGGGACAAATGCTGTATGTAGAAAAATTCGCCCTTACCAATGCTGATAATGAGATATTGGATTCGGTAAAGCTAAAAGCTTCGGGTGAATATACTTTAAAAGGCACCGGTACGGAGGAGGGTTTATACCTTCTTACAATAGAGCACAAGCCATTTATGATATTTATTAATGATTACAACCATATAAAAGCAAGCGTTGATATGACGCACAGCCATTATCCTGACTTTGATGGCTCGCCTGCTTCGAAAAACTTGTATGCATTTGTAAGCTTTTATGGTAAAAGAGACTCAGCGCTTCGGGAAATTTCTGATAGAATGGATATGGTTCAAAAAACCAATCCTCCTGACAGCGCTGTACAGTCGTTGCGCATGCTGGGAATGAGTGAATTACAATCTCTTAACGATGAGATAGCCAGTATTGTAAGAAATTCAACCAGTCCTGCACTTATTTGCTTTGCACTTGATAAAGCAAGAAATACTATGGAGTTGACTGATGTTGACAGCCTTGCACTAAAGGCAACCACCAGGTTTAAGAACCATGCAGGGCTTGCTATAATAAAAACACAGCTTACAGAAGCGTTGGCGCAGCAACAGCAGCAAAACCCCTCTGCCGACAGCTATGCCTTATTAAATAAACAGGCGCCCGATTTAACCATGCCGGGGCTGGATGGCAAAACTTTAAGCATAAGCAATTTCAGGGGGAAATATTTGCTGGTTGATTTTTGGGCAAGCTGGTGCGGCCCGTGCAGGGGAGAGAACCCTAATGTAGTAGCCGCGTACAATAAATACAAGGATAAAAACTTTACCATCCTGGGTGTTTCGCTTGACCAGGATAAAGCTTCGTGGGTGCAGGCGATTAAAAAAGACGGTCTTAACTGGAACCAAATGAGTGACCTTAAGTATTGGAACAGCGCTGCTGTTAATGCCTACCAATTTGATGGCATTCCCTTTAACGTATTGATAGACCCGGATGGCAAGATAATAGCCTCAAGCCTGCGCGGGCCGGCACTGGAAGCTAAGTTAGCTGAGGTGCTAAAATAAGCTTCCCCCCCTCTGATATTGAGGACAGGTATTGAAACCTTTAACCTGCCGTATAAATTTATTTATACAGGCCATTGCTTTTAATGGCTTTTACGGGAAGAATTTTTCTTTTTGGCTAACGCCTTTATTAAAACAGGTAATAACGTCAGGTTGGTGATAGTGCCCACCACAAGCGTTAATGATGTAAGCCATCCCAACGCCTTAGTGCCGCCAAACTGGCTGATGCAAAAAATAACAAAGCCTGCAATAAGTACAAGAGAAGTATAAATAATACTGATACCCGTGTGACGTATGGTTTGTTTTAATGTTTCCGGCACGTTAAAGTTAAAATGCGGAAGTTCCTGCTTATAGTTTACCAGGAACCGGATTGTTACATCAATCGCAATACCCAGCGCTACGCTAAATACCAGTACCGTTGAAGGTTTCAGTGCAATACCCGCCCATCCCATAACACCCGCAGTAATCAGCAGGGGTACTATATTGGGTATAAGAGAGCAAAGTAAAATTCTTGCTGAACGAAAAAGGTACAGCATGCAAATAGCTATTAACACAAACGCCCATATAATACTTTCTTTCAGCCCCTCAATAATAAAAGCGCTTCCTTCCAAAAAAGTTATACTGCCGCCGGTTATGGTTACCCTGTAGTTAGCTGTGTCAAAGGTTTTATTTACCACAGAATCAAGATCATTCAGCAGCAGTGGTAATTTTGCGCTGCCAATATCTTTCATATTTACACTAATCCTTGCCACCTGTTTATTACTGTCAATAAAACTGCTGAGCATCTTATTCAGCGTGTTATTTTTTGCTGAACTGTCAGCCTTTGCCGGGCCAAGCAATTCGGCGATGAAAGGCATATCATATTCTGTAGGTATATGATATTCGCTGCTGTCGCCACCGTACAATATTTGTTTTAAATATTTCAAACCCTCTACGTATGATAATGGCCGCGCAGTTTCAGGGCGCTTATCAATATACCTGGATAATGAATCAATTTTTTCAATGGTGCGCATAGCCCGCGACCCACTCTTAAGCGCATTTTTTCTTTTTGTATCAACAATTATCTCCAGCGGCATAATGCCGTCAAAATTTTGCTCAAACCACTTCAGGTCGGTATATACAATATCATGCTTCGGCAAGTCATCTACAATAAAGCCTTCTTTCTTCAGTTTTGTCATACCAATAATGGCAACAACTACAGCCCCCGCCGTTATACCATAAATCCAGCCACTATGATTAAAGGCCCAACGCTCAAGCATGACTAATAACCGTTCAAGTGTTTTGTTTTCAAGGTATCGCACATGCCGGGTTTTTGGCGGCGGTAAAAAGCTGAGTACTGACGGTATAAATATGAGGGAGATAAAAAATAGCATCATAATATTAATGCCTGATACAACCCCAAACTCTTTTAACAGGTCGCTTCTTGTAAAAGCAAACACTGTAAAGCCTATAGCCGCAGCAATATTACAAAACAACGTAACCACCCCCATGCGACCAATCATGGTAATAAGGGCGGTTTGCTTATCGCCTTTTTCGCGATAGCTGGTGTGGTATTTATTTAGAAAGTATATACAATTAGGCACACCGATAACTACTACAAGCGAGGGGATAATGGCGGTAAGCAAAGTTATTTTATAATCAAACAGTACCATCGTTCCCAGGCTGAACACCACGCCCATGCCCACTACAAGCAGGCTCATAACAGTAGCGCTGAATGACCGGAAAAATAACAATAACGTAATGGCTGACAAAATAAGTGAGCCTGTTAAAAACCAGTTCATCTCACGTGCAATGCGGTTAGCCACGTTGGTACGTATAAACGGCAGCCCGCTGATGTGCACTTTTACATTTGTACTATTTTCAAACGTTTTTACTTCTTTTAAAATATTATTTACCAGTGCGGTACGGGCTTTGCTGTTAACGCTGTCTTTATTAAGTTGCACACCCATTAAGTAAGCATGGGTGGCCGGGTTATATAACAAACCTTTATAAAATGGCAATGCCTCAAACGCAGCCCTGTCGCTATCCAGTCTTTCCCGGGACGAGTATGGATAATGAAATAGTTTTTGCGGCAGAATAGTGCCTGTTATACTGTCTTTTATAAAATTTGAAGCTTCGGGCACACTTAAAATATCCAGTACGCCAGGTACTTTTTTCAGGCGTTTATGTAAAGCGCCGGCAGCGTTAAACACGGGTATGGTGTACATTTGGGGAGATTCTATTCCAAGCACAAGGGTGTTACCATCATCTCCAAATTTTTGCCGGAAGGCCTGGTATTCAATATATTTTTCATTATCGGTGGGTATTGCTTTACTAAACTCATAACTCATTTGCACCTTACTGGCCTCGTACCCCATAAACGCCGTTGCTGCAATTAAAAAAATTAATAAGGGTACCTTAAACCGTAAAATAAACTTTGCCAGGTTAAACCACATGTAATAAGCGTTGGTTAATAAAAATGGCTACAAAGAAACAAATTATATGGCAGACGCAGCATGCGCGCAATGCTACTGCCTGGAAATTGAAGAAGAACAGGAAATAATAACCGTGGAAGGGCAAAATTTTTTTGGCAGGGAATAATTTATGTATTTACTTTGAATTTCAAAGTGCTTTTATGACTGAGCCAAATCATCCGCTAAACACCCTTCATGATATAAAAGACATGATGGAACGAAGCAGCCGTTTCATCAGCCTGAGCGGGCTAAGCGGCATTTCCGCGGGTATCTGTGCGTTGGTGGGCGCGTGGTTTGCCAACGGGGTAATACATACCAGCCACGCGGATATAAGTGATATAAACCCTGAATATTATATAGCCGGTGCAAGCCATGCCGGAAGAGCCGGTTTAACCATTGGCGACCTTATTAACGACTCACTATTCCGCATAGGGATAACAACTTTTGTTGCGGCTTTTATACTGGCATTTATGTTCACGTACATCCGCAGCCACAAAAAAGGTGTTCCGCTTTGGGGGAAAACCTCAAGGCGGTTATTTATTAATGTAAGTGTGCCCATTGCGGTTGGCGGCTTATATATATTAAAGGTTATGAGTACCGGCGGCTATGGGCTTATAGCCCCGGGTTGCCTTATATTCTATGGCCTGGCACTGGTAAATGCAGCCAAATATACTTTATCCGAAATCAGGTACTTGGGATATTGTGAACTGCTTTTGGGATTGCTTAATTTGCTGTATGTGGGCTATGGCTTGTATTTTTGGGCGCTTGGTTTTGGGGTGCTGCACATAATTTATGGCGCTGCTATGTGGTGGAGGTATGAACGGGGCGGTGCAGATACATAGCCTTATGAAACCTGGCTTTGGAGTTGAATTTTAACATTGGTAAAATGAATATGTTTAAGCGACAGGAAATGGAATGAAGAACCCGATAGAACATTTGAATAAAATTTTTGACAGCCGTATACGGCTGGGCATTATGAGCGCTTTGCTTGTAAATGAGGAAGTGAATTTTAACGACCTGAAAGAATTGATACAAGTTACCGATGGAAACCTGGCCAGCCATTTAAAAACGCTTGAAGAGAGCGGCTATATAAAGGTGCAAAAAGGGTTTATCGGCAGAAAAACAAATACTACCTATAGTGTTACAAAAACAGGAGAAAAGGCCTTTAAGACACATCTTGACGCCCTCGAAAAAATGATACGGTCACTAGGGTAATTTTTTTGACTATTTACTTTGAGTTTCAAAGTACTTTTAAAAAATACTGTTTATGAGCCAATCTTTCTAACAACTAAAATTTGATACTATGCGCACAATCTTTTTTCCGCATGCGGCTGCTGCCATTATAGTAACGGGCATTTTACTGCTGGTATACGCGGCCGTACAACAGGCATACCGCACCGGCGCCAATGACCCGCAAATACAAATTGCCCGGGACGTAGTGCTGAAACTTAAACAAAACAAACCTGCCGGGGATGTTGTTACCGCAGATACGGTCAATATTGAAGAAAGCCTTTCACCGTTCGTACAGGTGTATGGAGCCGAAAATAAAGTAGTGGCATCTAATGGATTTATCGGGACGGAAACGCCGGTAGTGCCTGCAGGAGTGCTGGCCAAGGCCAAGGCCGACGGCGAATATATGGTTACGTGGCAGCCTTCTGCGCAAGCGCGCACAGCGTCGGTAATTATTTACACAGGTATCGCGGCTATGCCTTATGTGCTTGCAGGCCGCTCGCTGGCCGAAATAGAAAAAAGAGAAAGCGCCTTAGTGACGATGACCTTCCTGTGCTGGCTTTGCTGCATGGGTGTTATTTGCGCACATGGGGTACTGCAGGCATACCTGGGAAAAAGAGAAACAAATAAAGCATAATATGCAGGAAGTAAAAAGAACGGTGTCAGGCATTCGTACAGCTACCATGATATGGTTGTTTTCTTTACTTTTTTCAGATTTAATCTTTATCGGCTGGCTGGTCAGCACAAGCCTGGAATGGCTGATTGCTGTTATTCCGTTTGTTGCCATTTCTTTTATTTGCGGGTTGCCAGCATACGCAATTATTTGTTTCGCGGTTAAACGTATTGGCAAGTCAAATAAAGCCCCGGGTAATAAACTTTTAAAGCTGCATTTTTCCATTATTCTTATCGCATTACTTTATTCAGCCCCGGCATTTCTTTTTGAAGGAGTTTTTTCAGCGGGCCTATACTCCGCATTGCGCATTGCAGCCTGTTTGTGTTGCGGCGGGCTTCTATCCCTTGTTTTGAACAGGAGGCTGGTGCACCAGTATTTAGGCTGTGAACCTAAAAGCAATTCTTTTTTATCAACTCAAAATATACGACAAATGTTTACAGACCCAGACCACGAACGGCCGCTGCAGTCAACTGCGCCGGCAGGTGCAACAAACAAAATACTCACGAAAAGCATCATTACCGCAGCCCTTATTTTAGTGATGATTATCCCGACAACATTTATTCAAAACCTTATAAGCGAACGGCAGGACAGGCAGAAGGAAGTTGTAAACGAGGTGAGCAGTAAATGGGCTGAACCCCAGACCGTTTCTGCACCGTACCTTGTTATCCCTTACACTACAGGCGAAGGTGGCGCCCAAAAACAACTTATTATTTTGCCCGGGCAGCTAAATGTAAAAGGTAATATAACTGAAGAAGACAGGCAAAGGTCAATTTATAAAGTGCTGCTGTACAGAACAGGCCTTAATTTTAACGGAAGTTTTAATGCTGCGCCTCATCTCCCCGCTTCAGCAGTGCTTCAGTTAAATAATGCAAAACTTTGTTTCGGGCTGTCCGACTTCAGGGGGATAGAGGATAAAATGAATATTACGTTTGGCAACGTTTCCTACACTTTATTGCCTGGATTACCGGTTACTACTATTGACGAGAAAGGGCTGTCTGTTCCTGTTACAATTACGGCAGATGATTTTGCGCATGCCATTAATTTTAATATGGATATTTCTTTAAGGGGCAGCGGCAGCCTGCATTTTTTACCAGTAAGCTCTTACAGTAATTACAATATTACTTCCTCCTGGCCAAATCCGTCCTTTGACGGTAATACTTTACCCGTTGAACACAGCATTTCAGGCAATGGCTTTGAGGGCACCTGGAAATTTATTGCTGCTAACCTGCCTTTTACCGATGTAATAGCTGATAGCAATGTAAATACAAAAGACATAGCCTTTGGGGTTAGTCTTGTACAGCCCGCCGACCAGTACGTTAAAAGTATGCGCAGCGCCAAATATGCCATACTTATTATAGGCTTAACATTCGTACTGTTTTTTGTTTTTGAGCTGCTACAAAAAAAGCCTGTGCACCCCGTGCAATATGCATTAATTGGTATGGCGCTGGCAATATTTTATACATTGCTTATTTCAATAAGCGAGATTATACTTTTTGAATACGCATACAGCATCGCAGCCAGCGCCACAATATTACTGATAGGCTTATACGCAAAATCGCATTTTGGCAATTGGCGCTCTGCACTTATAATCGGGCTTTTGCTTATCGGCTTATATGGATTTATTTACGTACTAATCAGTCTTGAAGATACCGCTTTACTTGTAGGCAGCATTGCATTGTTCATCGTTGTGGCAATTATAATGTACGTAACAAGAAAAGTAAATTGGTATCAGTCTCAAACACATACCGCAATAAATTTTCAACCCTAAGGCTCAGTTTCAGTTAAATGGTGCAGTGGTATGTGGACAAAGAAGAGTGCCGTTGCCTGTTTAGGCAGGCGGCACCTTCTTTCTATTATATCGTTCACTGCAACCTGTAGCTCCCTAACTAATATTATGTGATATGAAAATAAAAATGATTTTACCTGCGCTAACCGAAGCGAAAAGCCCTTACTGGAGGCCCATTAAGTATTCCCTGTTTCCTCCCCTTGGGCTGGCTACCCTTGCGGCTTATTGCAAGCCGGAAGATGAAATAGACTTACAGGATGAGCACGTAGAAGAACTAAATATTGATGATGAGCCGCAATTAGTGGTTATACAGGTGTATATAACCAATGCTTTCAGGGCATACAGGCTGGCCGCCCACTATAAAAAGAAGGGCGCTTATGTTTGCCTTGGCGGGCTGCATGTAACATCGCTGCCCGATGAAGCAATGCCGCATGCGGATACAATATTTCTTGGCCCCGGCGAGGAAAGCTGGCCAAGGTTTTTGAACGATTTCAGGACAGGCCAGCCAAAAAAAATGTATACATCAAATGAACGTACGCTCGTAAATATTCCGCCAATAAGACGTGACCTTATAAAGAGGCATTTATATTTTGTGCCAAACTCCATTGTAGTAACAAGGGGATGCCCGCACCATTGTGATTTTTGTTATAAAGACGCTTTTTTTGAAGGTGGCAGATCGTTTTATACGCAGCAGGCAGACGAAGCCCTGGCTGAAATTGAAAGGCTGCCGGGTAAGCACCTATATTTTTTAGATGATCACCTTTTGGGAAACCAGCGATTTGCAGAAGCATTGTTTGAGGGAATGAAAGGAATGAACAGGGTATTCCAGGGGGCCTCAACAGTGGATGCTATTTTGAGGGGCAACCTTATTGAAAAGGCTGCCGAAGCAGGGCTCCGCAGTATTTTCATAGGGTTTGAAACACTCAGCGATAATAACCTTTTGCAAAGCAATAAAAAGCAAAACCTTGGGAAAGATTATGAAGCAGCCATAAAGCGCCTGCATAGTTTAGGCATAATGATAAATGGCAGCTTTGTTTTTGGCCTGGATGAAGATGGCCGGGATGTATTTAAGCGCACCGTTGACTGGGGCGTCAGCAACGGGCTTACTACAGCAACCTATCATATACTTACGCCTTACCCCGGCACAAGGTTATTTAGGCAAATGGAGGCCGATAACAGGATACTGCACAGGCACTGGGATTTATATGACACAAGGGAAGTGGTGTATAAAACAAAGGGCCTTTCCGCCGTAGAGCTTAAGAAGGGATACGACTGGGCATATAAATCATTTTACTCCTGGAAGAATATTACCAAAGCAAGCCTGCAGCATGCGAATATCAAACACATGCTAAAACATTTTGCCTACGCCGGCGGCTGGAAGAAGTTTGAGCCTGTGTGGAATTTTTTGATTAAAACGCAGGTGTTAAATAAAACATTACCGGTATTGGAAGCAGTGCTAAGTAAAGTAAATAACACTAAAAAAGCAGAAAATAAATCACCATTTCCGGCAATTGCATAAATTGGGTAGTACAGTTTTACTAAAATATGCAATTATGAAAAGGCAAACAATTCTGTCCGCGTTCAAAAATGCTTTTAACGGCCTTTGGTATTTTTTTCGCCATGAGCGGAATGGACAGGTACAATCCTGCGCAGCTATAATTACCATTGCTTTTGCGATATGGTTGCATGTGTCAGCCATGCAGTGGGTATTGCTGCTGCTTTGCATTGGGGCAGTATTGTCGCTTGAAATGATTAACAGCTCGCTTGAAAAACTGTGCGATTTAGTGCATAAGGATTATCACCCTGTAATAAAAATTGTAAAAGACGTTTCGGCGGCAGCAGTGCTATTTGCTTCTGCTATAAGTGTTACAATTGCATGTATTATTTTTTTACCAAAGATGTTTTTATTATGAAGTTATCATTAACAGCAGCAGAAAAAATGCTGGCCCTGTTTGTATCATTTACTTTATGCCTGCTTATTGCAAGGGTAGTTTATACAGGGAGTTATAGTTACATGTTTTACCCGTGGAATTTATTTTTAGCGATAGTACCTGTATGTTTCAGCAGGGCTTTGCGCAGGAGCAGCCGTATAAACGGCAAGGCCATTCTGCTGGTAACAGGCTGGTTGGTATTTTTCCCTAATGCCCCTTACATAATTACAGATATTTTTCATTTCACTAAAAGGTCGGAAGCGCCACAATGGTACGATTTATTGCTTGTTTTGTCTGCTGCCTGGAGTGGCCTGATGGCAGGATTTATTTCTTTAGGCTACGTAGAGCGATTCTTGTCAAAATATTGCCCTGTCAGGTGGCGGTTCCTGTTGGCATGGCTGTTTTTGTTTGCCGCAAGCACTGGTATTTATTTGGGAAGATACTTGCGCATGAATAGCTGGAATGTAGTAACAAAACCTGTAAGGCTTGCCCACGCGGGTTTAGCATTTGCTTTTAAACCTTTCAATCACGCAGGGGCATGGGCATTTTGCATAGCCTGCAGCATATTTTTGCTGCTTATTTATTACAGCCTGAAAAAAACAACTGCCATGCATTTGTAACAGGTTTACTGTTTGTTTAACATGTCTTTTACTTCCTTAAAGGAGCGCTGGTTAAAAGTATTGTATAACGCCGCGGCAATATCAACTTTTTCAGCAGCAGTAAGATGAAAGCTTAAAGAAGCTGAGGAATTTTTTGACTCTGGCTGGTATTCAAAAATAACGCGCTTAAAATTTAAGCCGGGCAACTGCGATAAATAAGCTACCTGGTCACCCTGGTAATACTCCTGCAGTTTGTACCAGTTGTTTTGCAATATCAAAAGCGGCTGAGTAATAAAATCAAGAGCGCCAACGGTACTGGAAGAGGTACTGTCCCACCCCCCCAGCTTCCTGTCGCGTATCTGTATCAGTACTACCTTTGATGTGTTCTCCTGAAGCCAGTCTCTGAAAGTAGTAATAAAGCGAAGCGAGGTTGACTGGCCAAAATTGTCCCTCAACCCCGCGTCCATTACACTAATTACAGGGTTGCTGGGCAACGCCACATTAGGCAATACGTAAGGGAAAGTGGCATTCATTCTCAGGGCTGATAAAATATGCAGGTTGTATGGGTTTTGTTTTTGAAAGAAGGCTGTAAAATCAATCGCATCGGGGTCTGCAGGCAGGTTAATACTGCTATCCAGCGAATGCGTCATCAAAAAGCGAACATGTTGTGAGCTTATTATCATTTGCCGCCCGTCCCTGTTGATAGTTGAATTAAAAAACATGGATGGTATAACCGCCTGCTGCTCAGCCACGGCATAATCACCAAGTTTTTTATTCAATACGCCGTGGGTATTTTCATTAAGCTTCTGTTCAAAGGCATAGCCCCTGTCTTTGGAATATGCATTGCCATTCACCCTGAATTTTTTTACAGGCCCCATTATATCCCTTGATACAAAAGAAGCAAATAAAGGGTTAAGTAAGTCTTTAGAAATATCGTTGGCGTATTGTTTATCGTCAAGGTTGTTAATGGTTCCCTGCAGCTTTTCCCAATACAGTTGCCTGAAATAAGCCGCCCCCAGCATCCCCCCTGAGGCCCCGTTAATCAGTGCTGTGTGTTGCATGCACAGGCCGTTGGTAATGCTGTCAAGCGCCTGCAAAACGTTCATAGTAAAGGATGCGCTTCTTATACCTCCCCCACTAACATCTACTATAAACATAACGGGCTTGTCTTCGTGCTGTTTTGTTTTCCACCTGTCTAGTATTTGCAGGTAATTATGTACGTCCGCAGCAACACTGTCAGCATTTATCAACCGGGCAACATTGGTTTGGTCATACGCCGGTCTGTCTGCCCTGTTTAAATAATTGAGGCCATAAGCCTTATTGGTTGGGTCTATAATATTTTCCTTGTACAGCCAGTTAAATAAAACAAGAACTCCAAATAAAACGGGTATTGCCCAACTGCGCAGAAACAGCGTAATAGCCCCGGCAGCGGCAATAAGGATAGCAAAAAAAACAGTAATGCTTGCCGCAGCAGGAAACTGGAATAATTTGCTTTCAGAAAAATAACCAATGCCAATTAGCGATACAAAAGCAAGCAAAACAATTAACACTGCGGCGATATGGTGCCTCTTAAAAATACTGTCAAGAAATTGCTGGCTGTAATGCCTTATAATGCGTGGCTTGCGCAGTTGCAATTTTGCGCTTAAAAACCAGTCAACCCGCATTTCTCCCGCAACAAGATGGGTACGCCTTCTCTTCGTTTTTTTTTCGTATTTAAGGTTAGCGCTTGTCAGTACTGCCTGCATGCGCCTGTAAATAGTTTTATCCGCATTATAAAAATATATGGCAGCTATAGCTATTGATAATGCAAAGCCAAGCAAAGAGCTAACGGTTAATATTATTATGCGGCCGGTGTCCATTAATTCCTGGTAGCGTGCATAGCGGCATGCATAAACAATATAAGTGATAACAAATACTAATGGTATAAGGGCATTGTTTATGCAATATTTTAAAAAAGGTTGTGCGGTGGTTGCCAGGAATTTTATGTATTTGGCATGAAGGATGAAAGTGGTAATGTTCCAGCTCATAATAAATATGGCGATGGAAAAACCTACAATGGCAGTACTCAGCGCATCTACCCTGTTAAGATATTCCGGCGCGAGGTATAAAGAGTTAGCGCCGTAAGTTTCCAAAAAGTTGCCACTTATTGTTGCAAATAAAATGTACCAAAAAATAAGCAGCACCTGGTAACGGCGCAGGTGTAATAAGGCAAGCTGTACCGGCAATGAATAAAAAACGCCGACGAGGTATTTTTTCATATAGCCGGTAATTTATGCCTAAAAATATAGAACAGGCAATAGCAGTAATACAGGCAATCGTTCATATTCAGCAACTTCTTATTTTTGTTCAGTGTCTTCTTTTATTTTGTTTTTAACAGGGCCTTTGTTAAGATGCTCTATTATATCGCTCATCATATCAATTTGTATCTGCTGTATCTCCATCAGCTTGCCCTGCTGGTTAAGAATAAGATGATCAAGTTTATCATGCAGTAATCTTATTTCAAGTTCCGATTTTAAGTTAATCATATAATCGTTCTTCGCACGTTCGCGGTCTTTTTCTTCCTGCCTGTTTTGGCTCATCATTATAACGGGCGCCTGCAGGGCTGCAATACAGGATAGAATAAGGTTGAGAAGAATAAAAGGGTATGGGTCGTATGCTTTTGCAGCAAGTAAAACGCTGTTTAAAGCCATCCATAGCGCTAAGAATATACCAAATATGATAATAAACTTCCAGCTTCCACCAAAAGATGCTACTTTATCCGCCAGCTTCTGGCCGTATGACAATTTATCGGTTTTGTCGTCGTTCAATTTATCACTAAGTATCTGGTCGTTTTGCATGGCATCTATCACCTGCTTTTCCAGCGAGGACAAGGTACCCAGTTCTTTCTCCAGTGATTCTTTTATATACCTGTTTCGGTAAACGTTCATTTCTTCCAGCGATATGCTGCTGTTGTCATTAAAATCGGGGAAATCTTTTTTTATTTCATCCAGCACGCACTGCCTTATTGCATTGCCTGTTACCTTTTCTTTTGCGGGAAATGTTTTTTTTGAAATATCGCTTACAAAGGTTTGCATAATACGTATTTGGCAGAAAAGTTACAGCAAAATAAATATTCACGCAGTAATCTTATGCACCAAGTTTATACAATACCCAGCCGTAACGAAAATAATAGTATAAAAAGTATTGCTGACAATAAAAGGTGCAAGGGTTGTACAAAAGCCGGAATATGCAAGCCAGCCATTATGAGCCCTGATGCTACACTCAGCAGGATTATTACAAGCACAAATATTCCCCTTTTCTGTATTTGGGAATAAGAGAGTGAACGCCAAAATACAAAGATGCATGCGACAGACAGGATGCCGGCAATAATCTTGTGGGCGTCAAAATAACCGTTAAGCCCGGCAATCCATGTTTCCCTGTTAGTATAACCGGCTGCCTTTGATATTTCGTCAATTTGCTCGCGTACGTCCGTGCCGACGGCAATTTGGGCCAGTACAATAAGGATTGCGACTGTGATTAGCCATTTCAGTCCATTGTCATTCACTTTAACAGGTTGCTTTAACTTGTTGATAATTATTACAGGTATGGCTGCCAACCCGAGCGCCAATACCATGTGGCCGGTAATTTTTACCACGGCAAGGTTACTGTCAACCACAATTTTGCCCAACCATGCCTCAAATACAGTAATAACAAGAAAGCACGCAGACAGCCAGAATATACTTCTTTGTGTTTTATAAAAACTCCTGAAACTCCATATAATATGAATGAGAATGAGAAAACCAAGTACACCTGTTAGCTGCCTGTTAAGCCATTCAATCCATGCATGTACCGGATTGTACACCAGGTCAATATCCTGTTTGTTAAGATATTTCTGATAATCAGCCGGTAAATCATATATGCTGGTAGGTGGTATCCACATTCCAAAACATTTTGGCCAGTCCGGGCAACCCATGCCGCTTTGTGTAGTCCGCACTATACCGCCTGCAAGAATAACTATAAAAACATACACTAAAATAAAGCGGGTAAAAGCTATATATTTTGTTTGAACAGCCATTGCAAAAGTTTAACAATTATGCCTGCAAAGGTAATTGTGGATTAAATGTTACGAACTGTTTTGTTTGAATGAAACGGAATAATGAATTTTGAACCATTCAGGTCATGCTAAAAAAATTTTATAATAAGAAACAGGTTGAAGCAGGCTGTGATGAAGCCGGAAGGGGATGTTATGCAGGCCCTGTGTTTGCAGCAGCGGTGATACTTCCCCCAAAATTTTATCATGCTGATTTAAATGACAGTAAGCAGGTGCCGCCAGAAAAACGGGAAGAGTTGCGCCTTTATATTGAGGCAAACGCGTTAAGCTATGCTGTAGGAATGATTGATAACGATGAAATTGACGTAATAAATATTTTAAGGGCGTCATTTAAAGCAATGCACAAAGCGCTGGACGCGCTTACCATTACACCGGAGGCATTATTGATTGATGGCAACAGGTTTACGCCTTATAAAAATATACCGCATTATTGCATAGTAGAAGGCGATGGAAAATATGCCAGTATTGCCGCAGCAAGCATATTAGCCAAAACTTACCGGGATGCATATATGCGGCAATTGCATAACGAATTTCCTCACTACAACTGGCACAAAAACAAGGGTTACGGTACACGCGAACACCGTAACGCTATTGAAGAACATGGCCTTTGCAAATACCACCGCAAAAGTTTTAATATAGTAAGCATGCAAATTGAAATGGACTTATAAGCTGCAAACTGTTAATTCTGCTATACTTCCTCCCATGCGCCTGCACCCATTCTTATTACTTCATATTCATCTTTTGTGCAGTCGATTATTGTAGAGGGTACCATACTGCCCGGGCCGCCATCTATCACTATGTCAACAAGATTTTTAAAATTCCGGTACATTAACTCCGGGTCTGTGTATTCTTCTACCATTTCACCCGGCAACGATGCTGACAAAATAGGATGGGACGTTTCGTGTACAATAGCCCTGGCAATGTTATTATCCGGCACACGCAGCCCGATAGTGCTTTTACGGCTTTGCAATATTTTAGGCACTTCCTTGCTTGCCGGTAAAATAAAGGTATAAGGCCCCGGCAAGTGGCTTTTTAACAGCCTGTATAAGGGGGTTGATATGCTTTTGGTGTATTTGCTTAGGTCACTAAGGTCATAGCAAACAAAACTCAGTTGTGCTTTTTCCGGTTCTACATGCTTTATCTGGCTGATGCGTTCCACAGCCTTGTGCTGAAAAATATCACAACCCAGCCCGTAAATGGTATCAGTAGGGTAAATAATTACCCCACCGTCAAGCAGGCATTCCGTCACAGTTTTAATATGACGGACGTTTGGATTATCAGGATGTATATGTAACAGCATAAAATAATAAAACTCAAAAATCCTGCCCAAAAAGCAGGTTGTTTTTTTTTGCAACAGTTTAGCGGTTTAAGAAAGTCAAAACCATTTTTATAAGCGCTATTCTCTTGTTAGTAAACGGGTGATCAGTATTCCAAACTTCATAATCAAAATAGGCTTTGTTTTCAGCTTTAATAGCGTCAGCAATTATTTGGTTACGGCGGTGTTCGTCAAGCATAACCACTTGCTTTGAGGCAAGTGCTTTGCCGTCGTTTGCGAGGTTAAAATAACCCGGCTCTTTTATCACCGGTTCAAATTGTTGTTTTGTGGTGGCGTTTAATACAAAATAGTCCCCCATCCATTCTTTTAATTTTTCATAATCTCCACCTGCTTTTGAAACAGTGGTATAAATATCCCATGTTGAAAGCGCGAAACCTTTTTTAACGCCCGGCAATTGCTGCAGCGCCTTTAAACAAATCCAGCCACCCATGCTGTGGCCGAAGAGCGCAATATTGGATGTATCAATTTGTAATGAATCGCTGTATTTTTTGCAGAAAGCCACTGTATTTACCACATCTTCCACGCAGTGCTTAAAACTAAAAGTACCCTGGCTTGCCCATGAGCCCCGGTAATCAAAATAAATAACATTCCAGCCACGGGCCCTTACCACCTGGGCCAGGTCCAGGTTTCGCTCATTGCCGGGGTAACCATGCAGCAGTAATAATGTGGGATGTTTTCCCGGCCCGTTAGCCCTGTAAATAAAGCCCTGTAACATACTTCCGGCTGAGGGGATATTTAATTCTGCCATTCCAGCAGGAGAATTTTCATTCCATTGAATGTCGCGGAGAACAAGTGTATCCGCCGTGGATTGAGCTTTACAGAAACAGGCAAATAATATTGAGACAACAAGTGAGGCTATTTTTTTCATGCAGTAGTGTTTTGGCTGATTTACCCTGTAAAGTTATTTTATTGAAAGGAATAAACTCAAACCTTGCAGGCAATAAAAAAGCCTGCACAAAAAAGTACAGGCTATAGCAATCAAAAAAAATTTTCTACAGGGGCCTTACCCAAATGTTACGGAAGCTGATAGGTTCACTGGCGTCACCATGTGCCTGCAGCTTAATGGGCGAAGCGCCGTGCGCTTTATAAAAAGGATGACCTATATATAAAGTTTGGCCCGTAAGTTCATAATTGTTTTGCACCAGCACACCATTATGAAATGCAGTAACACGCGCAGGCGATTTCAAACTACCGTCGTCATTAAAGCGTGGAGCGGTCCATACAATATCATAGGTTTGCCATTCACCCGGCTTTTTGCAGGCATTTGCCAAAGGTATTGATTGTTTATAGATTGCGGCAGTTTGCCCGTTTGTATAAGTTGTGTTGCCATAACAATCCAGCACCTGCATTTCATAGCCTGCATCACCTTTGCCGGTTGATGCCAGGAAAACGCCACTGTTACCACGTGCCTGCCCCGAGCCTGTAATGTCAGCGGGTATGCGCCATTCAATATGCAACTGGTAATCCATAAACCTTTGCTTTGTTTCAATATTGCCACTGCCTTTTTTTCTAACGGTTAATATGCCATCCGCTACATCCCAATTGGCAGGTTTGGTTGTGTCGTTGGTCATTCGCCATAAGTCTAGATTTTTACCGTCAAATAATCTAATCGCATCAGACGGCGGGTCTTGTGGAGTATTGCCAGGTGTAACCACGGGAGGAACGGGTGTGTACACTTCCGTTTCTTCAGGTTTCATACCCTGGTTATTCTGTGCGGTTACTGACGATGCAATTACAAAAAAGGCGCCGAGAACTAAAAACTGTTTACGCATAACAAATGAGATATTAATTAGAAAATTGAAAAATAATAATTACTGAGATGATTAATTTTACTTTACACTTTTGGCATTACATAACCGTTGTGATATTCTTTGGCCAGGTATTTATTGGCTTCGGCATCGGTAAACTTGTTTGCTGCTTTATCCCAGTAAATTTTTTTCCCTGTTCTCCAGGCAATATTACCCATCTGGCAAACGGTTGCTACGTGAGCGCCTGCCTGTATAGGGCAATGCAGGTCTTCAAGCTTTCTTGATTTTACAACTTCAATAAAGTTTTTTGCATGCAATAACAGGCCATCGTCCACTCTTTGCTGGCGGGGTACGGCTTCCATTTTGTCTTTGCCGTTTTCCTTTTCAGGCATCACTTCCCACCCGCCACGGTCAACTACCAACGTTCCATTATTACCAATAAATGCAACCCCGTGATCGCGTTCATAGGGGCCACCATTTATACCGGTGGCATGCTCCCACAGCATATTAAAGCCATCAAATTCATACACAGTTTGCAAGGTATCAGGCCACTCTTCCGCATCATCGGGATAAGCAAATTTCCCTCCTGAAGCCATTACATTTTTTGGTACAGTAGCATTCATACCCAGCAATGCATAGTCAATCATGTGTACGCCCCAATCGGTCATCAAGCCGCCTGCATAATCAAAAAACCAGCGGAAGTTAAAGTGAAACCTGTTTGGGTTAAAAGGCCGCATGGGCGCAGGCCCCAGCCATGTTTTATAATCAACCCCGGCTGGTGGTGTACCATCCGGTTTTTTAGGTATGGAAGCCATCCAGCCCTGGTAGGCCCAGCTTTTAACAAGTCTTATTTGGCCGAGCTTACCAGACTGAACAAATGCTACTGCATCCGCATAATGTTTTTCACTGCGTTGCCACTGGCCAACCTGAACGGCACGGTTGTATTTTTTTTGAAAGGCAACCATTGCATTGCATTCTGCTATGCTATTACCCGCTGGCTTTTCAACATATACATCTTTACCCGCGCTGCAGGCATCAGTCATTATTTTGCAATGCCAGTGGTCTGGCGTGCCAACAACCACCGCATCAATATTTTTGTCATCAATAATTTTACGGTAATCATCATAAGTATTGGCAACTGTAATATCTTGCTTGCGTAATTCCGCTACCCTCCGGTCAAGTACATTTTTATCTACATCACAAAGGGCAACCAGCTTAACCTCTGGGTTTTTCATAATAGCGGTAATATCCGACCAGCCCATACCATTAATGCCAATGGCGGCTACGTTAATTTGGTCGCTTGGTGCAACACGTTTACCCGAAGCGAACAACATATCGGCTGGTATCATAGAGGCAAGGCCGGCGCCTGCAATATATTTGGAGGATGATTGCAGGAATTCTCTTCTTTTCATACAGCAATATTATTTTGAAATGATTAAGTGTACGTGAAATGTATAACTGACACTTAAAAGTACATAACATCTCTTGAAAAGAAAGCCAATAAATTTATTTTTAGTAAATCCCGGCCATTTTTTTATAATCAACCCAAAAGAAAAGCATTTAAAGAGTAGCCGCAATAAACACCAAACCTGCAAAAAAAGATTATGAAGTTTTGCGGTAGTTGATAACGGCCCAGGTGTTTAACACCACGCCTAATGCAAAAACTGCGGCCAAATGGAACTTTATATCGGCTAAACCGCTTCCTTTCAATACTATCATACGCATTACTTCAATAAAATAAGTAACGGGTATAAAGTCAGTAATTATTTTGGCCCACCCTGGCATACTGTCGATGGAAGTAAAAAGACCGCTCATTAAATTAAATATCATAATGAAGAAGAAAGCAACAGACATAGCCTGCTGCTGCGTATTACAATAGGTTGAAATAAGCAAGCCAAAGCCAAGCAACGCAAACAGGTAAATACTAAGGAAAAAATACAGCAGGGCAACATTACCGGCAGGCACAATGCCATATACAAAACGCGCCAACAGCAGCCCTACGGTAAAAACAATCATACCCAGCAGCCAAAAGGGAATAAGCTTGCCTAAAATGAAATGGTATTTTTTTACGGGCGTAACATTTATCTGTTCTATAGTTCCTATTTCTTTCTCACGTACAATATTCAGTGCGCTTTGTATAGCTGCAATCATGGTTACTAGCAGTACCAATATACCCGGTACCATGAAGAAGCTGTAATTGAGCAGCGGGTTAAACCAGTTAACAGAGGTTACCTGTATTTGGGGCATAGGGTTAAACCGGTCCGGTTGAATTAACTGTGTTCTTATGCTGCCATTAAAACTGGCAATTATATTACCTAAATATGCGCCACCCAAACCTGCCTTGGTACCGTTAATGGCATTTACGGCAACAAAAAGCTTTTGCTCATCTTCACGGATAAGGTTGCGCTCAAAACCCTGCGGAATTTCCAGTATCAGGTCAGCTTTATCATCCGCAATTAACTGGTATGCTTCATCAAAATTTGCCGTGTAGCCGGTAAGCCTGAAATAACCGGATGAAGTAATTTTTGATATAAGTTTTTGGGAATAGGTGGAATGGTCATTATCAACTACGGCAAGCGAAATATTCTTTACCTCGTAATTTGCTGCTAAGGGAAGTATGAGCAGTTGAATAACCGGGGCAAGAAATATCATCCGTAATATTATCTTATCACGAAATATCTGCCTGAACTCTTTTTGTAATAAAAATTTCAGCGTTCTCATGCCAAACGGTTTTTAAAGTTTCGGAGGCTTAAGCCCAATAATAGCAGCGTCATACCCGTAAGAATCAAGGTTTCTTTCCATATAGCGGAAAACCCAAGCCCTTTTATCATCACATTTTTTATAATAATGTAATACCACCTTGAAGGCACAATATTGGAAAGCACCTGCAGCGGTACCGGCATATTTTCGACAGGAAACATGAACCCTGTTAAGAGCATCGTTGGCAGCATCATACCCATAAGCGAGGCCATCATGGCTGATTGCTGCGACGTGGTAACGGTGGATATAATAAGACCTATTGATAAAGAGGTAAGAATAAACAATGTACTTGCCCCAAACAACAGGAATATATTGCCCTTTATGGGCAGGTTTAAAACAAATACGCTCAATAATAAAATAATAATAAGGTTTATGATGGACAACAACAGGTATGGAATTGCCTTAGATATAATAACGAACACCGGCTTAAATGGAGACACCAGCAATACTTCCATAGTGCCCATTTCTTTTTCCCGTACAATAGCTATAGAGGTCATCATAGTGCAAACAAGCATTAGCACAAGTGCCATGACGCCCGGCACAAAATTGGGCGCCCCTTTTAATTCAGGATTGTACAACATGCGTATTTGCGGCACAATACGATAGGGTATTTTTTGGTTTGGGGTGAGAGATGACTGGTAATCAGACACGATATTGGTTATATAATTCGTCAGCGTGGTGGCAGTGTTTGGGTCTGATGCATCAGCAATAACCTGTACCTGCGCTTTGTTAAAATGCAGGATGTCGTCATTAAAATTCTGGGGGATAATTACTGCCAGTTTTATTTTGCCCTGTTTAAAGGCGTCTTCAATTTGGTTATGGTCTGCAAAGCTCTTCTCAACTTCAAAATATTTACTTGCACCTATCCTTGTAATTAACTGTTGGGAAGCGACATCCTTAGCATAATCAACAACAATTATTTTGGAGCCTTTTATTTCGTTTGTTAATGCAAAGCCGAACAATATTATCTGTGCTATGGGTACGCCGAAAAGCATCAGCAATGTTTTCCGGTCGCGGAAAACATGGTAAAACTCTTTTTTAACAAACGTATATAACTGTTTCATCCGGTAATATTTTAATCCGCGCTGCGTTTTGCGCTGCGGGCAAGATGATAAAACACTTCATCCATGGAATTTGCGGAAAATTGTTTCTTAAGATTTGCTGGCGTGTCCATCGCGTCAATCCTGCCATCCACCATGATGGATATGCGGTTACAATATTCCGCCTCATCCATGTAATGCGTAGTAACGAACACCGTAACGCCTTTGTCCGCTGCATCATAAATCAGGTCCCAAAACTGGCGGCGGGTAACCGGGTCAACACCTCCGGTAGGTTCATCAAGAAAAACTATCTTGGGTTGATGTATGATTGCCACCGAAAAAGCCAGCTTCTGCTTCCAGCCAAGCGGCAGCGAAGCAACCAATGTTTTAGCTTCATTTTGCAAACCAAGCTGGTTTATAAGCGCGGCGCTTTTTTCTTTAATATCTCTATCAGATAAACCATAAATACCTGCGTAAAACCGTATATTTTCTGTTACCGTTAAATCCTCGTACAGCGAGAATTTCTGGCTCATATAGCCGATGTTCTTTTTTATCTTTTCTGGATATCTGTAAACATCAAAGCCGGCAACGGTAGCTTTACCGGAAGTTGGAATGGACAAGCCGCACAACATACGCATTGCGGTTGTTTTACCGGCGCCGTTTGCCCCAAGGAAACCAAATATTTCACCAGGGTAGGTTTCAAAGCTTATTTCGTTTACCGCGATAAAATCCCCAAATCGTTTGGTAAGCTTCTCCGTTTTTATTACAGGCTCTGTCATTGCTATTGCTTTAATAATCTTATAAAACAGTCTTCAATAGTTGGCTTTACTTCTTTTATTTCTGCATCTGCGTGACCTTTGCCGTGCAAGTATTTCAGCAAACCCTGGCTATCGTTTTTGTTATCTTTAAATGCCATGTGCAGGTATTCGCCAAAGGCGTACACATCTTCTATGGCCGGGTAAGCCCTTGCATCTTTCAACAACTTTGATGTGGCCCCGGCCTTTAATGCATACAACTGCCCGGGGTATGCTTCAGTTATTTTTTCCGGGGTATCAACGGACAATATTTTTCCCTCCTGTATTAGCGCTATCCGGTCACAGAGGGTTGCTTCATCCATATACGGCGTCGAAACCATTATGGTAATGCCTTGCTCCTTCAGGCGCTTAAGCATTTCCCAAAACTCCTTGCGGGAAACAGCATCTACCCCCGTTGTAGGTTCATCAAGAAATAATACAGTGGGTTTATGTATAAGCGCGCAACAAAGCGCCAGCTTTTGTTTCATGCCGCCGGATAGCTGCCCGGCCCTGCGGTGTTTAAAAGGCTCAATTTGTATGTAAATGTCTTTTACAAGCTCGTAATTTTCCTGCAGGGTTGTACCAAAAAGGGTAGCGAAAAAATTGATATTCTCTTCCACCGTCAAATCCTGGTAAAGCGAAAACCTGCCAGGCATATAACCAATACAACCCCTGATGGCTTTATAATCTTTTACAACATCATAGCCGTCAACTGTTGCAGTGCCACTATCTGCCAATAATAAAGTTGTAAGAACGCGAAAAATGCTTGTTTTACCTGCCCCATCCGGGCCAATTAGCCCAAACAGCTCGGCTTTTGACACCGACAGCGACACATCATTTACTGCCTTAACAGTGCCTTTATTGTATGTCTTAATAATATTGCTTAATACTATCGCGTCCATTACTGTGCAAATTTTACTTCACCGTACATGCCTATTTTAATATAGCCATCATTTTTTACCCTGATTTTTATGGCATATACAAGATTTGCCCGCTCGTCTTTGGTTTGAATGGTTTTTGGGGTGAATTCTGACTCATCCGAAATCCAGTATATAGTACCTGTATAATGCCTGTATGCCTTGGCGCTGCTGTCAACAAGTACGGTAACCTGCTGGCTTAATTTAATTTGGGGTAGCTGATCACCCGTAACATAAGCGCGGAGTGTAAGCGTATCGAGATTGGCGATTTTATATAATGCCTTGCCTGTTGATGTTACCTCGCCCTGCATGGCATATTTGGTGAGTACTGTGCCTGTAATGGGGTTAATTATTTGCCCTTTTTCAATCTGGTCCTGTATCTGCGCCACTGATTTTTCCAGGGGGTCTTTTTCACTGAAAACATTCCTGTTTTGCGTAGCCACATTATTTTCAGTTACCTGTATTTGCTGGCGGGTGGCCGCAATTTGCTTTTGCAACTGGTCAATCGCAGCGTTTATATCATCTAATTGCTTTTGGGTGGCCGCGTCAGCTTTTACAAGATTTTCAGTCCTCGTTCTTTCCCTTAACTGCTGGGCGAGTTGGGCTTCCTGAACGGCTAATTGTTTTTTTACCAGTTCAACCTGCGGTTGAACATCGGCGGTTTTATCCTGCAGTGATTGTATGGTAGCCTGTACCTGCGCTTTTTGCAGTTGCACATTGCTTACATCAATATTACCTACCAGTTGCCCCGCGCTTATGGTATCGCCTTCGTGTACATCAAAGCTGAGAAGCTGGCCGCTTTGGCGGGCGGACACTATAACTTCATCCGCTTCAAACGTGCCGGAAGCATCATATTTTTTATCATTGCCACTGCAGGCGGTGAGGAGCAGCAAGGCAAAAATTGCTATGACTGTAAAAAATTTCATAATAAGTATTTTGACTTTTAAATAAATTAGTTTCCTGATGTTGTTTGATAATTGTATTGTGCCTGTAACAGTTGAACCTGGTGCAGTATGAGGCTTTGCCTTGCCTCGTCTTCGGCATCTACCTGGGCAATATAATCGTGCGCAGTTATTACGCCATTAGCCAGTTGCGCCGACGCGGCTGTTTTTACTGAATTTCGCAGGGCGATAATATCATTGTCCTTGCTTATTAGTGCCTCGTATTTAACTGCCTCAGCACTTTGCTGTTTCAGCGTTACATGGGTATTGAAAAGGAAAGTTTCTTTTTGTATATCAATATCCTGCCTGCTAATGTCTGCAAGACGTTTGTCATTGTGATAGGTATATAAACTGCTCAACGACCAGTTTAACCGCACGCCGGCAATATAATAGAATGAGAAATCTGTTTTAAGCAGGTTCAGTCCCGGTTTACCATAACCGCCCTGGGCGAATAGCTGCAGTTTGGGCAAAGTGCCGGCATGCAGCATTTTGTCCTGTATATCGTAGGTCGTTTTTTGATAATTGTATAAAGCCAGTTCAGGCCTGTAAATGCTGTCTGTAAGTACCTGTGGTTGCGGCCTAACGAGTACAGTGCCTTCATTTAGTGGTTGATTGATGAACAATGCAAGCATATCAAGATAAGCCTTGCGGTTTGATTGTAATTCAATACGTGCCTGGTCAGCTTTAAGCAAAGATGCTTTCAACTCATCAAGGCTGCTGCGAAAGGCAGTGCCGTTTGTAACAAGCGCCTGTGTTTTATCTATCCCGTTCTGGATGTCTTTTTGCTGCAGCGCATTTTGTTTTAATTGTTCATCAATTAACAACACCCCGAAAAAAAGCTGGTTAACGCGCTCCTTCAATGTATATAGATTCACCTCGAGGCTTTGTTCTTGTATTACAGCGGTAGCCTGTTTTGCCTGTTTCTGAAATTTAATGGCGCCGCCGTCAAAAACGGTTTGATCAGCCTCTCCATAAATTTTATACTGGTTTTTGCTTAATGTCGGAATGGTTAAGCCCGGCAGGCTTACAGGTATGGAGGTTACATCACTTTGGTAGGTTGCCTGCCCACTGATGGTGAGTTGTGGCAGGTACCCTTTGGCTGCATTTTCAACCGAGTAATCTTTTGTTTTATCAATTAAGTCATGCTGTTTAACAAGGGGATAATTCTGTTTTGCCAAGACATAACATTGCTCAATTGTAAGCGACGTTTGAGCGTGTAATACAAGGGGTATCACCAGGATAAACGATAACCGCAGTATTTTTTTTAATAGCGGCATGGTGGTATTTGGCTTCATAATATTATTTAAAAATTATATTTAATCATTTGATTAAGGGCAGGGCAAAAAATTTTATTTTGGTGCAAGTATCGCTTTTATCCAAATGGGCACCAGTTTTTTACGCTCCTGCATGAGCGCTTTAAATTCTTCATCCGAAACCCCCGAAACCCTTTGCAGCAAAGGCTTGCCGATGAACGGGAAAATTGTGAGCCCAACCAGGTTTGCCATAAAATGAAAGGGTTTTATTTGCGCTATCTCTCCTCTTTCCATTGCTTCCTCAAGCTGTTTTAAAAAATTATTCCGTACGGGTTTTATAACCGGCTCCATTTTAGCCACAAGCTCGGAGGGAACATTATGCAACTGGTTCATTACAAACATGGGCAAGTATGGGTTTGCAGTAATCATATCAATGTAGGCAATCACCACCTTCTCCACCTTTTCGGCAATGCTTATATTGCTTTCACTTATTTTGAGTATTATGGTTTGTACAAACTGCTGCATGTTTTCAATAACAATCATATCAAACAGTTTTTCCTTGCTGCGGAAATAATAGTTAAGCAGGGCGAGGTTTATACCCGCTTCTTCCGCTATGTCCCGGGTTTTTACAGCATCATAACCCTTTTGCGTAAACAGCTTTCGGGCCGCTTCTTTTATCTTTTCTTCAGCGGATGCGTCTTTTACCGGTTTTATTGTTTTCTCTTTTGCCATAGTAATACAAGGCAAAGGTAAAGTTGATTTTTTGATTTAAACAAATTTTTTAATCATTTGATTAAAAAAATATTTACGTCTTTTCATGTCAAACAAAAAAGCCCTGCAATGGCAAGGCTTTATAGAAAAGGGAAAAATATATTTTTAGAAACAGTATTTACGTTCCGCCACCAATTTATCAGCAATCCGCCGGCGCGCGTCTTTAGTATTGTAAGGCTCCACTTTTGTAAAACGTTTAAGGCCTATATGCATCATCCTCAATTCATCCCCTTCAGCAAAACTGTTCAGCGCATCTTTTCCTGCTTTGTTAATACGGTCTGCGGCATCATACAGGTAGGTTTGCACTATGTCGTAATGGAATTTCATTGCTTCCTGGCCGTTTTTTTCTACCAGTTTCATTAAACGCAGCAAGGCGCTTTCTGCATGAAAGGTTTCAATAGCCATATCGGCAATATTCATCAGTATTTCCTGCTCTTTATCCAGCTTCATCATCAGCTTTTGCACTGCGGCGCCGGCTGTCATTAATATAGCTTTTTTAAAGTTGAGGATATATTTTTTTTCTTTAGCGAAAGGTTCATCATTATTATTGCTAAAGTCAGGAATGCTCATCAACTCTTTACTTACTGCCATTGCAGGCCCCATTAAATCAAGCTTGCCCTTCATAGCGCGTTTCAAAGTCATGTCCAGTGTAAGCAGGCGATTAATTTCGTTAGTGCCTTCAAATATGCGGTTAATGCGAGCATCCCGGTAAGCCTTGCTTATAAGGTATTCATCACTAAACCCGTTGCCGCCATGTACCTGCACACCTTCATCTACCACGTAGTTTAATACTTCGCTGCCAAAAACCTTAAGCATGGCGCACTCAATGGCATATTCTTCCGCAGCGCCCAGCAACGCCTTTTCAAACGACTGGCCTGCAGCCTGCAGTTCTCCTTCCTGGTCGTTTATCCATCCTGCAGTCCGGTAAACGGCGCTTTCACCCACCCAAACACGAATAGCCATTTCAGCCAGTTTGTGTTTTATTGCGCCAAAATTGGCGATGGATGTTTTAAACTGTTCGCGGGTTATAGCATAGTTTACAGTTTCGGTCGTGGCACGTTTACTGGCCCCTAAAGCGGCAGCACATAATTTAAGACGGCCTATATTGAGTATATTAAAGGCTATTATATGCCCCCTGCCAATTTCTCCCAGCACATTTTCAACGGGAACTTTACAGTCCTGGAAATACAACTGCACGGTTGATGAGCCTTTTATACCCATTTTATGTTCCTCGGGTCCCTGGGTAAACCCTTCAAAGCCGCGTTCCACAATAAAGCCGGTAAACTTATCGCCGTCAATTTTGGCAAACACGGTATATATATCTGCAAAACCCCCATTAGTAATCCAGCATTTTTGACCGTTTAACAGGTAATACTTTCCGTCGGCGCTCAGTGTTGCTGTTGTCTTAGCCCCCAAAGCATCACTGCCGCTGTTGGGCTCGGTAAGGCCGTAACTGCCTTTCCATTCGCCGCTGGCCAATTTGGGTATATACTTTTGTTTTTGTTCCTCCGTACCAAAGTATAAAATGGGCAGGGTGCCTATACCTGTATGTGCCGCAACCGCAACGGAAAAAGAATACCCGCCACCCAAACCTTCATTTATAATGGTTGAGGTTATAAAGTCCTTACCCAGCCCGCCGTATTGCTCCGGTAAAACCGTTGCCAGCAGGCCCTGTTCGCCGGCTTTTTCAAGCAATGAGGGCATTAATCCCTTTTCCAGTTTATCAATACGGTCAATCACCGGTAAAACCTCCGTATCAAGAAACTGGGCACACATATCCATCACCATCTTTTGCTCTTCGTCAAAATCTTCAGGAATAAAGGTATCAAACGGGTTGCTTTCTTTTATAAGCCACTCGCCACCCTGCAGCGCTTTGTTTTGTTGTGATATGGCAGACATAAAACCCTCCTTGCTTTTTTAAAAAGCGTATTTATATTATTGAATTGTGTTAAGCGTCGTCATTGCGGTACCTGTTGCGGAACAATCGTCAAATTATCATAAACCTGTTGCAAAACCTTTTTAACCGTTTCAATTTCTTCTTTGTTTATGCCTGTTAACGCCTCGTTCATTGTTTGGTTGGCCAAATCAATGGTTAACTGCTGCAAATCTCTCGCTTCGTCGGTAAGGCAAACAAGGTTAATCCTCCGGTCGTTTTTTGAGGAAGTCCTTTTTACCAGTTTTTGCTTTTCCAGGTTATCTATCAGTCTTGTAATGCTTGGTTTGTCTCTAAAAGTGCGGTTGCATAATTCCTGCTGGCTCAAACAATCCTCTTTCCATAAATGGTACAGTACACTCCATTGTTCAATGGTAATATCCAACCCTGCCTGCCTGAAGTTTTTCTGCAGCCTGCGGGCCACTGCAATACTGGCCATGCCATTTATTACACTATAAAGCTCCCCTCTTTTAAATTGGTTGTTTGGCATATAGTTAGTTATGCAACTAATTTCAAAGTTGGCATATCTTTACCATATATACAAGTTAAAAACCATTAATTTTTGAGCGAAAAGTTGTGTAGTGCAAAGCAGGTTTATACCATATAAAAACTCAAGCATACATTATTGCCTGTATGGAACAGGGGGGAAACCGCTTTTTTGCTTTCACGGCTATGGTGAAGATGCCACTGGTTTTGCCTGCCTGGAAGATGGCCTTGGTAAAGAGTACATAATCATCGCCATTGACCTGCCTTTTCACGGCCAGACCCAATGGAACGAGGGGCTAAACCTGCTACCCGGCGACCTTGTTAAAATAATATATGATATAAGAGATGCAGTTTTACCTGTTGAAACAGCAACCATCGAGTTATTGGGTTACAGCATGGGTGGCAGGGTGGTGCTGCAACTGCTGCAATTAGTTCCGCAACAAATAAAACGTGCAGTACTGGTTGCGCCGGATGGATTACATAAAAACCCCTGGTATGTATTTTCAACACAAACCTTTATTGGTAACAGGTTATTCAGAAGAACCGCTCATAACGCCGGCTGGTTATTTTGGCTACTAAAGGCTGGCGAACGATATAAACTTGCGCACCAAAGCATAATTAAGGTAGCGCACTATTATTTGGATGATTCGGGCGAAAGACTAAAATTGTATAAACGGTGGACAACCATGCGCCGTTTTAAACCAAAGCTTACCCTGATTAAAAAATTTATTAAACAAAATAGCATAACCGTGCGGTTTTTGTTTGGCAGGTATGATAATATTATTTTGAGTGAAAGAAGCGCCATTTTTAAAGAGGACAACCAAAACGTACAGGTGCATGTTATTAATGCTGGCCACCGTTTGATGCAGCAAAAATATGCAGGAGAAATAACCAAACTTTTCTATCAATAATATTGATTTTCTTTGCCTGTATATGTGGGATGTATTCATCTTAGCCAATGTTATTTTTATTATTGTACTTGGCGGCGGGTACGCTGTATTAATTGCTTATTACGAGAAACTGTTTAAGAGGCTGGCCATCTTCAAGCCGGTAACCAATGTTCCCGAAAAAAAATTTTCTGTTATAATACCTGCCCGTAACGAGGAGGAGAATATTGAAAAATGTATTCTTTCTATTTTGGAAAATGACTACCCGGCAGATATGTTTGAAATAATTGTTGCCGATGATTTTTCTACTGATGCAACCCCGGCAATTGTGCGGAAACTGCAACAGCAATACCCCAATGTAAAATTGATGCAACTGGCTGAGCATGTTATTAGCAAACTAAACTCGTATAAGAAAAAAGCAATAGAATTGTGCATTGAGCAGGCGGCCAATGAATGGATTGTAACTACCGATGCAGATTGTGTTGTACCAAAACACTGGCTTGCATATTACAATGCCTGCATACAAAAAACGGATGCGGTATTTGTTGCTGCACCCGTTATGTTTACGAATAACGGCTCTTTTATTTCAATATTCCAGTGCCTGGATTTTATAAGCCTGCAGGGTATTACAGCGGCTTCGGTATCGGCAGGCTTTCACAGTATGTGTAACGGCGCCAACCTTGCTTACAGCAAAGCCTCCTTCAAAGCTGTTAATGGTTTTAAGGGGGTTGATAATATTGCAAGCGGTGACGATATGCTGCTGATGCATAAAATACTTAAGCAGTTCCCGGGGCGCGTGGGATACCTTTTTACACAGGAGGCAATTGTATTAACAGCGCCTATGCCTGACTGGAAGAGTTTTATAAACCAACGTATACGGTGGGCAAGCAAAGCCACCAGTTACCAGGATAAAAGAATATTTTGGGTGTTGCTGCTGGTGTACTTGTTTAACCTGTACCTGCTGGTGTTATTTTTTGTTTCATTTTTTAAGATTTCATTTTTCTTTTTCTGGATTTTGCTGCTGCTTGCCAAAACTCTTTGCGAGATAGATTTCATGAAGCCTGTTGCGCAATTTTTCTCCATGAAAAAATTGCTTTGGTGGTTTCCTGTAATGCAACCTTTTCATGTAGTTTACACGGTGCTTTCAGGCTGGCTTGGAAAGTTTGGTAAATACCAGTGGAAAAACAGGACAGTAAAATAAAGTAAAAGGTGAAAAGCATAAACTTCGTACTCTATACAATACTTTGAAGCAACTGCAAATCCTTCAAAATATTTTCAGAATACCCGGCAAGTACTTCTAACTTCACGCTTTATACCCCGCACGTTACCTCACCTCCTGCATATCTACCAGCTTTTTGTAGATGCCGCCTTTGGCAATCAGTTCGTCGTGGGTGCCCCGCTCGGCAATTTCGCCCTGTTGTAAAACTACTATTTCATCTGCATGGCGAATGGTGGACAGGCGGTGCGCTATTACTATAGAGGTTCTGTGCTGCATCATTTTATTAATAGCATCCTGTACCAGCCGTTCACTCTCTGTGTCAAGCGAAGATGTCGCTTCATCCAGTATAAGTATCGGTGGATTTTTTAATACGGCCCTTGCAATAGTAAGTCGTTGCCTTTCTCCGCCGCTTAATTTGCTGCCGCGGTCGCCGATATTGCTGTCAAAACCATCCTCCTTTTGGGTAATAAAACTCCATGCATTGGCTATTTTGGCAGCTTCTTCAATTTTATCCCTGGATATGTCAGCTTGCCCTAAGGCAATATTATTAGCGATGGTATCATTAAATAAAATGGGCTCCTGCGTTACAATTCCCATGTGGCTTCGCAGAGAGTTAAGGGAATAATTTTTTATGTTCACCCCATCAATCAATAGTTCACCTCCCGTTACGTCGTGAAAACGCGGCACCAGGTCTGCAAGTGTGCTCTTGCCTGCACCGCTGCTGCCAACAAGCGCAATCGTTTGGCCTTTTTGTATGGTTAAGTTGATGTTTTTGAGTATTACTTTATCTTCATAAGCAAAGCTTACATTTTTAAACTCAATGCTTTTACTAAATGCGGGCAAAGGCTGTGCATCGGGCATATCATTTACTGTTACAGGCGCCTTAATAATTTCTTCAATTCTTGCAATGGCAGCACTTCCCTTCTGCGCATTATAAAATGCTGTTGACAATGCTTTTGCCGGGTTGATTATTTGATAAAAAAGCAATATATAGGTGATAAACCCTGCTGCATCCAGGCCGCCGGCATTATTACCCAAAACCAGCCTTCCCCCAATCCAAAGTATAACGCACACTACAATTACTCCCAAAAACTCCGATAGCGGCGAAGCCAAATCGCGCCGGAAATTCATCCTGTTACGTATATTATTAAGGATTGTGTTGGTGCTGTAAAATTTAGAACCAATAAGCTTTTCAGCGTTAAATGCTTTAATAATACGCAAACCACCAAGTGTTTCATCTAATATTGACATCAGTATACCCAACTGGTGCTGGGATTCCGTTGATTGTTTTTTAAGCGACCTGCTGACGCGACCAATAATAAAACCCATGGCGGGTAATAATACCAGCAGGAACAAGGAAAGCCTCGGGCTGATAAATATAAGCGACGCAAGAGAGATGATAATGGTTAACGGTTGTGTTATAATGGCCTCAAGGGTACTCATTACGCTCCATTCTACTTCGTTGGCATCATTACTCATGCGGCTTATTATATCCCCTTTTTTTTGCTCCGTAAAAAATCCAATAGGTAACTCGAGAATTTTGCCATATAAATCTGCGCGTAACTTGGTCATTACATAGTTACGCATAGGCGACAACACCCTGTAAGACAGGTAAACAAACATGTTTTTAAGGAAAATGGCCACTATGATGATAGCACAAATAGCTGTAAGCGCATATACCGGTCCTTTGTGCTGAATTATATAACCCAAGTAATATTTAAGATGTTCTAATACCGATGCCGCGCTGAATTGCCAGGGCGCTACAGTTGCAGGAGGCTGTTCCTTATTAAAAAGAAGTTGTAAAAATTGGGGTACAATTGCAAAGGAAACTATAGAAAAAATGATGGATAATAATATAAAGGTTACGTATAGTGCAATGTTCCTTTTTTGGCTTTTGAGGTAGAAAAGGATTCGTGAAAATCGCTTCATGTAATTGAATATATCCCGTTTAAACGTGCAAAGTAACTAATTTTACACCCAATTAAATGTTAGAATATGCAGGAAGGAAAGCGGCAACGCCAGGTGGCGGGCGTAATACAGGAGGAGCTAAATGATATTTTCAGGCGGTTAGGACTGAACATGATTGATGGCGGAATGGTGTCTATTTCATCGGTAAAAGTAACACCTGACCTGCTTGAGGCGAGGATATATCTCAGTCTTTTTAAGATTGAAAATGAAAGCGCTGCCATGAAACTTATAGAAAATAAAGCATGGGAGATAAAAAAAGAGCTTGCGGACAGAGTAAAACACCAGTTGAGAAGGATACCGGTACTCCAGCTTTTTTTAGATGACACCCTCGACCACGTATTCAGAATGGAAGAATTGTTTAAACAGATAAGTGAAGAAAAGGCAACACCACCCGATGACAAACCGGAATAACACCACTCACTAACCATATAATAATTGAACCTATTCAGACGCATGAGTACAGGCAAAATCAGCATAAAAATAAATAGCCATGAGGGGTTTTTTTTTATGAACGGAGGGGTATGCCTATGAATTTATTGTTTGCCTGGCGTTACTTTAAATCAAAAAAGTCAACTAACGCAATAAACATTATTGCCTGGATAAGCGTACTTGCCATTATGGTAGCTACGGCCGCTCTTATAATTGTGCTAAGCGTATTTAATGGCTTTGAAGACCTAGTAAAAGGGTTGTACAGCGATTTTTATTCAGACATGAAAATAGTACCTGCCACGGGTAAATTTTTTACTATTACACAGCAAGAAGTAAAAAAAATATCATCTGTAGCAGGCGTGGGCGCTTTAAGTTTTGTAGCGGAAGAAAGCGCTGTTTTGGTAAACGGCCAGTACCATGCGGTGATTTATTTAAAGGGGGTTGATGATAACTATACCCGGGTTAGCAAACTTGCAAAACACATAGTACGTGGCAGTTACGATTTAGGTACGCAGGGTAACCCGGGACTGATTTCGGGTGTGGGTATTGAAAACGCAGTGGGCGCAAACCCGGTAGCAGAACCCCCGGTAGAGCTTGTAATATACCTGCCCAACCGCAAGGCCACCAATTTTAATAACCTGGAGGCACTGCATAGCTATAACATAAATGCTACCGGCACCTATATGGTGCAGCAGGACTTTGACGACAAATACAGTTTTACCAACCTGGCTTTTGTGCAGTATATGTTAGACCTGGCGCCAAACCAATACAGCAGCATAGAATTTTCTATTAAAGACCCGGACAAGAGCAGCCAGGTAAAGGCTAACCTGCAAAAAATATTGGGCAGCAAATTTTCAGTGCAAACAAGACTGGAAGAAAACCAAAGCCTTTTTACCACCATGCAAATGGAGAAATGGTTCATTTTTGCGCTGCTGTCTTTAATATTGGTAGTGGCGGCATTTAACATGATTGGGGCGCTTACCATGCTGGTACTGGAAAAACAGAAAGATATTGCTGTGCTGAAGGCGATGGGCGCCAGCAACAACCGTATTATGCACGTTTTTTTAACGGAGGGCTTTTTGCTGGCAGGTATTGGCAGTGCAAGCGGTATGGCGCTTGCCTTCCTGGTTTGTATGGCACAAATAAAGTTTAAGCTTATTAAGCTTACCGGCGGCACATTTATTATTGACGCTTACCCCGTAAAAATGTACCTGCAGGATTTTTTGCTGGTTACCCTTACGGTATCATTGGTAGCAGTAATAGCATCCTGGATACCAAGCCGTAAAGCCGCCACGCAAAAATTTTCGCTGAAGTCGTGATTCGCCGAACTGTGAATGATCAATCGTGATATTGCGTACAAGATTACCCACCTGCTATATATGGAATAATAATAGCCAATTTCTTAATTATAATTGGCGAAGGACGTGGCATTGGATGTATGTTGCTTACAGAAGTATTCTCGTTCCCTTATGCTAACCGGGGTGACTTTAGCTTAAGTATTTTAAAAGTTACACTGATACATTGCCTGCCGCAGGTATGTTTTCAATTATTGGGAGCCTCGTTTTATCAGCGAGCCTTGGCATCAGCGTATTGCCCGGTAAATTGCTTGTTCGCATAGCAGGAATACTAATGCTTTGGGTGGGTTTTGTATACCTGTGCTATCACCCTGGGGAGGAGATGGCCAAAATTAGCTTTATCAGCGGGCTGCCATTTTTATTGCTGTCAACAGGTATATTAATACAATCACTCATCATGCTTTTCAAAAAAGAGCACAATGAGTGATAATAATAAATAGCTATAAAGTTTTCTGGAAACACTGTTTGGCCTTTTTTCATTCGCCAGTGACAATTTTACGCCGCAGGCTATGCATTATCCTCAATAATCACCCAGTGTTTCAGGTAGTTGTGCCAGCGCTTTAGCAAGTTGCTCGTCATTAGGGGCAATACCATGCCATTCGTGGTGGCCTTCCATAAAATCAACGCCTTTACCCATTATGGTTTTCATCATAATGCATACCGGCTGGCCCTTGCCTGTCATGGTTTTTGCCTTCGCAAGAGTGGCTATTACGTCATCCATATCGTTGCCGTCCATATCCAGCACTATCCATCCAAAGGCAGCAAATTTCTCATGCAGGTTGCCAAGGTTCATTATCTTTTCTGTAGGGCCGTCAATCTGCTGGCCATTCCAGTCTACTGTGGCAATAAGATTATCCACTTTAAGGTGGGATGCACTCATTATGGCTTCCCAGTTCTGGCCTTCGTCCAGTTCGCCGTCACCATGCAGGCTGTAAACAATATGCGTGTCGTTATTGTACTTTTTAGCCAAAGCAGCGCCAATAGCAACACTCATACCCTGCCCTAACGAGCCGCTGGCAACGCGTATGCCCGGTAAATGTTCATGTGTTGTAGGGTGGCCCTGCAGCCGTGAGTTTATTTTACGAAAAGTAGCCAGTTCTTCAACATCAAAATACCCGGACCGTGCCAGGGCAGAATAAAAAACCGGCGATATGTGGCCATTAGACAAGAAGAAAACGTCTTCATTGATACCGTTCATGGAAAAATCAGGATTATGTTCCATTACCTTAAAATACAAAGCCGTAAAAAAATCCGCACATCCTAATGACCCACCCGGGTGGCCGCTTTGCACCGCATGTACCATTCGTACTATATCCCGCCTTATTTGTGTTGCAATTTGAGTAAGTTGTTGTTCCATTCGTTAATTTTGCTATTGCAAAGCTACGTTTTTAACTTTTAAACCTAAATTACAAAGCAGTATATTTTTTGCATGCAATAAGTGTTGTAAAAAAACGTTATTAATGCATTTAACATGCATCAAAAATAATAACAAACAAGTCTTATTGGTGTTAATAACATAACTGCTGGCTGGTTAACCTAAAAAACCGGGAGAATGATACAAGTTGCTGCGGCAATTATAATTGCATATTTGGTTACGTTTTTCCTTATGCCCTTTATCATTAAAATGGCAAAGCAAAGTCGGCTTTATGACCTGCCGGACGAAAGAAAAACACATACGTATTTAATTTCATCTCTTGGCGGTATAGGCTTATTTGCCGGTCTGGCCTTAAGCTTATTGCTCACAAGCGATTTTAAAATAAATAATGCTGAGTTTCAATACCTGCTTGCTGCTTTCTTTATCATTTTTACTATTGGTGTTGTTGATGATATTTTTGTTTTGCAGGCATGGAAAAAACTGGTTGGCCAACTTATTACTGCCACTATTATTACGGTAAAAGGGCATTTGGTAATTACTAACCTTGGCGGCTTTTTGGGTATTCATGAAGTGGGGGCAATTGCGGGATATACAATCTCCTTTTTTGCAATAATGCTCATTATCAATGCATTTAATTTAATTGATGGCGTTGACGGACTGGCCGCCTCACTGGGACTTGTGTCGAGCGTAATATTTTCGTTGTTTTTTTTAATCAATCAAAATTACCCATACGCAATTTTGGGTTTTGCCCTTGCCGGGGCATTACTCGCGTTTCTTGTATTTAATTTTCATCCCGCCAAAATTTTTATGGGCGACTCCGGCTCAATGCTTATAGGGCTGGTAAATGCAATTTTATTTTTAAATTTTATTAATACAGGCAGTACAGTTAGCGATTACCCGGTACAGGCTGCCCCATTGGTGGGCTTTGGTATTTTGCTTGTACCCCTGATGGATGTATTAAGGGTATTTTGTGTGAGATTATTCCGCAAAAGGTCGCCATTTTCGCCCGACCGGAATCATATTCATCATTTACTCCTTAACAAAGGTTTTAATCACGCACAGGTAACGCTTTCACTATTAGGCATAAGTTTGGCTTTTTCAGCAATGTCCTTTTTTTCTATGCGCATAAATATTAACATGCTTTTTGTCCTTCAAACCGGCCTGTTCTTTTTTGGCATTCTCATAGTTTATTATACAGGCTCTTCCAGGAAACCCCTCAGGATTGTTTCACGCAGGTCTGAAAAAGCAGATAACACAACAGTACAAATTTTCTCCCTCTACCACGAAAAGGAGCAATCTGTTGTTAAAGAAGAGTAGTTTTGACCCGGCTAATATTGTGGATTTATTAGATTTGCTGCCAATAAAAAACAGCGTATGTCAGAAGACCTTGACCTTGTACTGGAATATACCGAATCTTCGATGCAGAAAGCGATTAGTCACCTTGAAACAGAATTGACAAAAATAAGGGCCGGAAAAGCAAGCCCGGCTATGCTTGAAGGGCTTACTGTTGAATACTATGGCGCACCTACCCCCATTAACCAGGTTGCCAATGTAACTGTGCTCGATGCCCGCACCATAAGCATTCAGCCGTGGGAAAAAAATATGCTTGCTGCTATTGAACGTTCCATCATGGCAGGTAATATTGGTGTTACCCCGCAAAACGATGGTAACCAAATTCGCTTGTTTATGCCACCGCTAACAGAGGAGCGCAGAAAAGAGCTGGTTAAACGGGCAGCGGGTGAAGGCGAACAATCAAAAGTTGCTATAAGAAATATACGCCGGGAGGGTATTGAAGAAATAAAAAAGCTGCAAAAAGACGGCCTGAGCGAAGATGCCGCGAAAGATGCAGAGAAAAGCGTGCAGGAGTTGACAGACAGGTTTATACAACTGGTTGATAAGCATCTTGCCGCAAAAGAAAAAGATATGATGGTTGTATAATATTGATTTGAAAACCCCCGGACGAGCAAAATAAATCAATATGATTGCTAAAAGCCTTTTAGCGGAAATTGGCCACGAATACGGTAATACACGTAAAATACTGGAAAGGGTACCTGTTGAAAAATTCGCATGGCAGCCGCATCCCAAATCGATGACGCTGGAGAAACTGGTCACGCATTTAGCTATGCTGCCGCAATTTATTACTTCAACCATTACAAAAGACGAATTGGATTTCTCCAAGGGGGCGTACCCGCCGGAAAAGTTTGATTCGACAGAGCAAATGATTGCTTCCTTCGACGGGCATGTAGCTAAAGCAAAAGAAGTATTGACTAATACCCAGGATGAAGAATTTGGTAAGCCTTATATTGTTCGTAATGGAGAACATATAATTTTTACGCTGCCAAAATCAGTTATTATCCGCTCTTTTGCAATAAGCCATGTTATACACCACCGGGCGCAGTTACAGGTTTATTTGAGAATGCTTAACGTGCCTGTACCCGGTTTTTATGGCCCCTCTGCCGACGAAATATAAAAAGCTTTACTTTACGGGCAAAGCACTTAAATTTTTAATTCTAAAGACTGCTGTACCGTACCTACCTTATCCAATAGCAGTAAAGCACAGCCACCTGTAAATGTAAAGTAAAAAAGGCTGCTTTTTGCACATTATAAAGGCTTCAGCTATCTTTGCCTCCTTATGAGCATACAGGAAAACAGGTTCCAGGCGATTATTTCGCATGCAAAAGAATATGGTTTTGTATTTGCCAGCAGTGAGATATATGATGGGTTAAGCGCAGTGTATGATTACGGGCCTTATGGAAGCGAACTGAAGAAAAATATAAGAGATTATTGGTGGAAAAGCATGACGCAAATGCACGAGAATATTGTGGGCATAGACGCCGCTATTTTTATGCATCCCACCACCTGGAAAGCAAGCGGGCACGTTGACAACTTCAGCGACCCGATGATTGATAACAAAGACAGCAGAAAGCGTTACAGGGTAGACCATTTAATTGAAGGGCACGCGGAAAAGCTAAAAGAACAGGGCAAAGAAAAAGAAGCTGACGAATTATTGGCCACAATGGAACAACTGCTTGCGAAAGACGATTACACCGCACTAAAGGCGTTGATAGATGAAAACAAAATAGCCTGCGGCGTAAGCGGAACAGTTAATTGGACAGATATTCGCCAGTTTAACCTGATGTTTTCCACCCAAATCGGGTCGGTAACTGATGAGGCAGATACCATTTACCTGCGCCCAGAAACAGCCCAGGGCATTTTTGTTAATTTCTTAAATGTTCAAAAAACAGCGCGTCTAAAAATTCCGTTTGGCATCGCACAAACCGGCAAAGCCTTCAGGAACGAAATTGTGGCAAGGCAATTTATTTTTCGCATGCGCGAGTTTGAGCAAATGGAGATGCAGTTTTTTGTACGGCCCGGCACGCAAAAAGAATGGTATAACTACTGGAAGAAAGCGCGGCTTGACTGGCATTTAAGTTTGGGCATTCCTGCGGAAAAATACCGTTACCACGACCATGCGAAGCCTGCTTTTTACGCTGATAACGCGCTGGATATAGAATATGAGTTTCCTATTGGTTTTAAAGAGGTTGAAGGTATTCACTCACGAACCGACTACGATTTAAGCCAGCACCAGAAATACAGCAATAAAAAAATACAATATTTTGACAATGATATAAACCAGGACACAGGCAAGCCCTATGGTAACTACGTGCCCTACGTAATAGAAACCTCTATTGGTTTAGACAGGATGTTCCTGCTGGTTTTGAGCCATGCTTATGATGAGGAGGTATTGGTTAAAGAAGATGGAACAAAAGACAGCAGGGTGGTACTACATATCCCGGCAAAAATAGCCCCGGTTAAGCTGGCTATCCTTCCCCTTATTAAAAAAGACGGCCTGCCCGAAATAGCCCGCAGTTTAATGGACGAATGCAAGCCCTTTTTTCGCTGTTTTTACGAGGAAAAAGACGCCATAGGCAGAAGATACCGCCGGCAGGACGCTATAGGCACCCCGTTTTGTGTAACGATAGACGGTCAAACGAAGGAAGACGGTACTGTTACCATTCGCCACCGAGATACAATGTTACAGGAAAGAGTACCCTTAAACTCAATAAAAAATTTAATATTAGAAGTAATTAAGTAGAATTCCAACCTTACATTTGCATTTCGGTTTCCCCCAAAGAAGAAATATTTAGCAATATGCAGTAAACTATTTACCAGGTTTACCGTATGTACTAAAGGAACAGATTTTGTGAAAATAAAAAAAGGAAACTATGACACACACCCTTAATTTGTTGTTTGCAGAGACTTACTCTGTGTATTCGCTGGCTTTAAGCGGGCTCGTTGGCGTAGTGGCTGGGTTTTTTACCCGACTTGCCATTAATACAAAACAAAAAAAGAATATACTAAAGCTTGAAAATGAAATGCTTAGTAATCATTCTCGTATTCTTTCCTTGGAAAAACAAATAAGTAACCTGGAGAAGGAAAACTTCGAATTATCTAAAAACAGCCTTAAAAAAGCTGAGCTAAAAGTTTCTTAAGTAAGTAAGATTGTTTGCTAACCGTACAACTCAAAGTGTATATCTTTTTTACTGTAACCCAAATCAACTAGTTTTTTACGGGCATCATCAATCATATTTTTCCAGCCGCATAAATAAAAATTTGCATCGGGCCTGCCTGCCTGTATTATATCCTCATATACAGCATGTACATAGCCCGTGCGAACGTCGCCTGTTGTTTCACGGGAAAATGTTGGGAGATAGGAGAACCCATTTAGCTGGTTTTCCAATTGCTTCATTTCATGGCCATAAAGGCAATCCTTTAGCAGCCGGCAGCCGAAAATAAGGTATATATTTTTGTGCGGTATACTGTTCAGGTTAATGTGATGGGTCATAGATCTGAAAGGGGCTATACCTGTGCCTGTACAAATAAAAAAAAGGTCTTTATCCAGGTCTTCAGGTAAGGTAAACACGCCCTGCGGGCCTCTAACCGGTATTTCGGCACCTTCTTTAACTTCATTAAACAGGTAGGTTGTGCCCAGCCCTCCTTCCAGCAACACAATGACCAATTCAAAAATGTTGGTACCATCCGGGTGCGAGGCTATGGAATAGCTGCGCCACCGTTTGTTCATTTTCTCATGTATGGGCAGGTCAAGGGTAACAAACTGTCCCGGCTTAAAATTAAAACTTTCTACCTCGGGTATCTGAAACCAAAAGCGCTTGGTATTGTACGTGGCATCTTCAATCTTGATGACTTTCCCGGTTCTCCAGGGTTCCATATGGCAATTTTAATGGTAAGATACAAATTTGCTTTAATCGAAGTTTAAATTTTGTGAATTGCCTAAATTAATTTGACTGCCTTTCCTGCTATACCAAAGAAGCATGCCACACTTATAATATGTTTTCATCAAATTTTCTGTGCTTACCTTAGCGTTTAAATTTATTGTGAATGGAAACAGATTTCTTGGTGATTGGTTCAGGAGTAGCAGGACTGACGTATGCAATTAAAACGGCAAAATATTTTCCTTCAAAAAAAATAACCATAATAACAAAAACCCAGGCTGATGAAACAAACACAAAATATGCCCAGGGCGGTATAGCCGGTGTTTGGGACGAGCAGAAGGACAGTTTTGAAAAACATATTGAAGATACGCTTATTGCAGGTGACGGGTTGTGCAATAAACATGTAGTGGAAATTGTGGTAACAGAAGGGCCGGAAAGAATAAAAGAAATTATTGAATATGGCGCCCGGTTTGATAAAGATGAGAGTGGGGAATACTCCCTCGGGAAAGAAGGCGGCCATAGTGAAAACCGGATATTGCACCATAAAGATGTTACCGGCAGTGAAATTGAACGGGCTATGCTTGCCGAACTTAAAGCCTGCAAAAACATTGAGCTTATCAATCACTGCTTTGTGGTTGACCTTATTACACAGCACCATCTTGGTTATTTGGTTACAAAATCAACACCGGATATTCAGTGTTTCGGCGTATATGTGCTAAACCTGCATAATAACAATATTGAAAAAATATTGGCGCCTATTACCCTGCTTGCCTCCGGCGGCAACGGGCAGGCTTACCGAACTACAACCAACCCCAAAATTGCCACAGGCGACGGGGTTGCAATGGTTTACAGGGCCAAGGGACGGATAGAGAATATGGAGTTTATTCAATTTCATCCTACCGCTTTATATGAGCCGGGCGTATCGCCATCCTTCCTGATAACAGAGGCCGTAAGAGGAGACGGGGGCATTTTGCGGAATAAAGATGGTGAAGCGTTTATGGAGCGGTATGATGAAAGAAAAGACCTGGCCCCGCGCGATATTGTTGCCCGCGCAATTGACAGCGAGATGAAAAGAGGCGGGACTGAGCATGTTTACCTTGACTGCACGCACATGGACAAGGAAAAGTTTATCCATCATTTCCCCAATATATACGAACGGTGTAAAAAAATAGGCATAGATGTAATGGAGCAATGGATACCCGTAGCGCCCGCCGCGCATTATAGTTGCGGGGGCGTTAAAACGGATGTTATGGCCCGTACCTCCATTCAAAACCTGTATGCCTGCGGCGAATGTGCCAGCACCGGCCTGCACGGCGCCAACAGGCTTGCCAGTAACAGTTTGCTGGAAGCAATGGTTTTTGGCCATCGCGCCTATATTGATACGATTGAGAAAGTAAGAGAAAGAGAGGAATTGCCGGTAACACTGGAACGCTGGCAGGCACAGGTGCCCGATTGGGACGCCAAAGGTACTACCGAGCCACGCGAAATGATACTTATAACACAAAGCCTTAAAGAATTGCAGCAGATTATGAGTGACTATGTGGGTATTGTACGTAATGACGTGCGCCTGGAGCGTGCGTCGCGCAGGCTTGATTTACTTCATGAAGAGACTGAACAGTTATACGAGAATACCAGGGTGTCTCCCCAGCTTTGCGAACTTCGCAACCTGATTACGGTAGGGTATCTTATTGTAAAAGGCGCTCAATTTAGAAAAGAAAGCAGGGGGCTGCATTTTAATACAGACCACCCCAATAAGAGCGATTTACTGCAGAATATTATTTTATAAAGCAACCGGGGCAGTCGTACTCCGGGTGCAGCCGGGCAATAAGCAATCCCGCTATCTTTACAACTTATTAAGGAATGATGTTTCAAATTGTATACGCCATTTTTTACCTGTTATCATTATTGCCCTGGCGTGTTATTTATTTGCTGAGTGATTTTGCTTATTTTTTATTGTATTATGTTTTTGGCTACAGGAAACACGTAGTTATGGGCAACCTGTTAACTGCCTTCCCGGGGAAGACTGAAAAAGAGCGCCGGGAAATTGCAAAGAAATTCTACAAACAGTTTGCTGATAATTTTATTGAAGTAATAAAGCTGCTATCCATCTCAAAAAAGGAGCTGAACAAGCGTTTTGTGGCTGATTTTACTGTAATAAACAGCTTGTATGATACCGGCGTAAACATTCAACTGCATTTAGGCCATTTTTTTAACTGGGAATTCGCAAACCTCTCCCTGTCGGCTAATTCATTATATCCTTTTATTGTGGTGTATATGCCCATAAAAAACAAGGTGTTTAACCGTTTGTTTTTTAAACTAAGGCAGCGCTGTGGCTCACTCATGGTGGCGGCTACAAATTTCAGGAAAGATTTTCTGCCGTTGTCAAAAGGCAGGTATATGATAGGCCTTGTAGGTGACCAAAACCCCGGCAGCCCGGACAGCGCCTACTGGACATATTTTTTTAACAAGCTGACACCAATTGTGAAAGGCCCTGAAAAAGGCGCAAAAATGAACAGGGCTGCCGTTGTAATGTGCAAGTTTTACCCTGTAAAACGCGGCCATTACGAGATGCAGTTTGAACTGTTAATCACTGACTCCAGGAGCCTGCCCGACGGGGAAATTACCAAAAGAATGCTGACCTTTATAGAAGATGCAATCCGTGAGCACCCTGCAAGCTATTTATGGAGCCACAAAAGATGGAAATGGCAATTTGTGGAAGATAAGCACAGAAAACTGGTTATTTAAACCATAGCTAAACCGGGCAAACCCTGTACATTTTATTAGTTAAGCGCCTCAATATTTTTTTCCAGTTCAATCTTCTCTTCCTTTTGTAATGCGCCAAAACCTCCATTAATATTGCGCAGGTTATGTATGCCCTGCCGTTTTAGTAATGAGCAGGCAATAATACTGCGGTAACCACCCGCGCAATGTACATACAGGTTATCGTCATCATTAATATTGGCCATACTGCCAGGGTCGGTTAAAGTATCCAGCGGAATGTTAACTGCGTCTTTTACATGGTTATCAGCAAACTCGGCTTCTTTTCTAACATCAACAATAATCATTCGTTCATCAAAGGGTAAATCCATTGCCACTTCATCTGCATCTACATCAATTATTAAGTCAATATCTTCCCCTGCCTTTTGCCAGGCCTCAAAACCACCGTTAAGATAGCCGCCAAACTTACTAAAGCCTACCCGTGCGAGACGAATAGCAGATTCCTTCTCCTCGCCATCTTCCGCAACCAGTACAATGGTTTTGTCAAAAGGCAATAAAGTACCGGCCCATTCAGCAAAACGACCCTCCAGCCCTATGCTTACAGAGCCCGGTATAAACCCATGAATGAATGTGTTTGCATTACGGGTATCAAGTATAATTACACCGTCGTCTTTAACAATTTGCTTAAATGCAGGTATGGTAAGCGGTTCAAGGCTCTTTTGCAAAATATCCTCCAGGCTTTCATAGCCTTCTTTATTTATCCTTGCATTTACCGGGAAATATTGCGGTGGCGCAACAATACCGTCAGTAACGGCGGCAATAAAATCCTCTTTTGTTGCTGCTTGCAATGCGTAGTTGGTTTGCTTTTCCCCTGCAATGGTACTTTGGGTTTGAGGGCCGAGATTTTTGCCGCAACTGCTGCCGGGGCCATGTGCCGGGTAAACAATTACATCATCAGCCAGGGGAACAATTTTGTTTTGCAGGCTATCGTAAAGCATGCCTGCAAGGTCGTACATGGTAAGGGTATTGCCATCCTGCGCCAGGTCTGGCCGGCCTACATCACCTACAAAAAGGGTATCCCCCGTAAATACTGCGTAGTCTTTACCGGTTTCATCCTTTAATAAATAACAGGTGCTTTCCAGTGTATGGCCGGGTGTGTGCAATATCTCAATAACCACATCGCCTAATGTAAACCGCTCACTGTCAGTTGCAACGTGCACAGCGAAATCGGCTTTTGTTTCAGGCCCGTAAATTATAGGGGCGCCCGTTGCTTTACTAAGGTCAATATGCCCGCTTACAAAATCTGCATGAAAATGCGTTTCGAAAATATATTTTATGGCAGCCCCTCTTTCGGCGGCAATTTGCAGGTAAGTTTCAATGTCCCGCATTGGGTCAATAATAGCGGCTTCGCCCTTACTTTCAATGTAATAGGCCGCTTCGCTTAAACAACCTGTATAAATCTGCTGAACGTGCATATCTCGCAATTTGTGCAAAGATAGGCAAGCTTTTGGAGTGGTAAAACGGCAGGTGCGGAGGGGTTACTTTAAAAATTCTTCTACAAAATGGCTTATCTCTTTAACGCGGCCATAATTGATGGAATAAAAAATAAACTTGCCTTCGCGCCTGGTGCCCACAATGCCGGCACGCCTTAATATGGCTAAATGCTGGGAGGCGACAGACTGCTCAAGGCGAAGTTTAACATAAATTTCGGTTACCGTCATTTTCTGATGCTCATCAAGCAGCTTTATAACCTGTTGGCGTAATTTATGGTTTAACGCCCTCAATATCATAGAGGCTTTCTTCATGTGCAGGAAATCGATTCTTACACTTTCATTCGTGGAAGCATCAGTTATGATTGCTACTTGTGCGTGAGTGTTCATTTTCCTGTGAAAGGTTTAAGAAAGGGAATGTTTAACGGTAAAATTATTGTAATTACACATCTGTTAGCAAATAACCATGTTTTAAGGGTTGATTTTAAAACAGATTTAATTTTTTTTTATGGGTTTATAGAATTCTTTAAGGTAAAATGGCTCACTGTAGGCCAAATCAGCAAAAAGTGATGCCTTATAAGCCTTGGTTGATAAAGCTGTCATGTGGCTGACTGAGTGAGTTAATGAAGAAAAAACGGCATTTTGATGCGTGATTATTTGTGCTTTTTTGCTTCCGCTGCCTGAAAAAGCAATTGTATGGCCGGCCAGTTCTGCCCCAAAAGACGTTTCGTCAAGTATAATTGCAACCGGCGGCATAACTATATCAAGCTGAGCGTTATATAATGCGGTAAAAACTTCCATACGGCGTGCATCAATCATCGGGCAGAATAAGAAACCGGCTTTGTGGGGCGATTTTTCGGCAATTATGGAGGCAAGTGCCATTATTTCGAGCGAGCTTATCATTATCAATGGCTTGTGCAGCGCATAACATAGCCCTTTAGCAGTTGCAAGGCCTACCCTTAGCCCTGTATAGCTGCCCGGACCGGCAGATATGGCCACTGCGTCAATATCCCTCAACCTCTTCCCGGCATCTGCCATAACCTGTTTTATAGCAAGCTGAATAAATGATGCGTGACTTTTTTGTTCATAGGTTTCCTGTAAGGCAAGTACCTTTTCATCTTCAGCCAGGCAAACGCCTGCATGCTCTGTTGCAGTATCTATATTAAGCAATAATGCCATTGGTTTTCGCTTCCTGCTCAAGCAGCGGTGCAACGTTATACCTGTTGCCGTACTGCTGTTGCAATTTTTTTAGTAAAAAATAAATATTTTTCAGCCCAACTTTTTCCGCCCATTCAAAGGGGCCGTAGGGATGGTTGGTGCCTAATTTCATCGCTATATCAATTTCCTTCTTTGTACTTATGCCATCTGCCAGGCCAAAATATGCCTCGTTAATTATCATGATTACCACCCGCGCCGCTATAAGGCCGGGTTCATCCGGCGCCCACACAAATTTCCAGCCGAGGGCGTTCAATATACCTTCGGCAGCAGTTTTACCGTTGTCAACCGCGGCAACCTCAAGCGTTTTTCCTTCAAAAAAGCCACTCCAGCCATTTATCCTTGCATAATTAGTATATCCTATGTCTTTTAAAGTACAGGCAACCGCATTTACAAAAACCGGTTTAGTTGTAATAAAGTCATTAGTTGCCATAAACTCATTGCTGAACAAAAAATCAAAATATGCATCGGCCGCCACACCGGGAAGCGGTTCATCGCTTCCCAGCCATTGTACATAGATGCCGGCCGGAATGCCTTTTGCTAAAATATCTTTTTTTTGCCCGTCACTTGCTTTTACCGCAATATGCATGTAATTAATTTGGACTGCAAAAATAGGTTGGATGGGTGAAGGAAATACCGCAATTTGCAAAGCCAATTAATTCACATGCAATAGAATTGCAATAAATTTCTGCAATATGTCAAAGCAAATCATCAATACGTTAAACGCACCGGCACCTATTGGACCGTACAACCAGGCGGTAAAAGCCGGGGGATTTTTATTTATCAGCGGGCAAGTAGCTATTATTCCCGCAACGGGCGATTTGGTTACCACAGGGGTGAAAGATGAAGCTCACCAGGTTATGCGAAACCTGAAAGCCATTTTGGATGAAGCCAAAATTACTTTTGAGCACGTGGTAAAAACAACCATTTTTTTAAGTGATATGAGCCTTTTTGGAGAAGTGAATGAAATATACGGCTCTTATTTTACAGGCGACCATCCTGCGCGCGAGACTGTTGCAGTAAAAGGTTTACCCAAAGCGGTGAATGTAGAGATAAGCATGACGGCAGTAATGGAATTATAGCTTTAGGCAATATGATATGTACCGTCTGACAAGTGTACTATATATACTTCCGCGTCAATACCGTATTGCTGTTTGTACTGTTGAGTGATGGAGCCTGTAACCTGTGGCACGCTGCTTTTTTGTATAATATTTATTGTGCAGCCGCCAAAGCCGCCGCCCATCATACGTGAGCCAACAATTTCAGGGTGCTGTTTTGCCAGTTCAACAAGGTAGTCAAGTTCTTCGCAACTTACTTTGTATAACTGGCTTAATCCCTCGTGGGTTTCAAACATCAGTTTTCCAAAATCTTCTATTTTGCTTTTTTTAAGCAGTTCAGCCCCTTCTTGTGTACGGGCAATTTCGCCAGTTACAAACAAACATCTTTTATACACTTCCCCATCATCAAACTTATCCTTTGCTTCCTTAACCTGTGACGGTGAAATATCCCTGAAGGTTTTTGCAGATGGGTAAACTTGTTTCAGCAGTTGCAAGCCTGCCTCGCTTTCCTGCCGTCTTGTGTTATATTCCCCGCCATCAAGTTCGTGGTGCACTTTTGAGTTTATTAATACAATCTCATAGTCTTGTGTAATAAACGGCAAGGTTTGGTATGCAAGTGTATTGCAGTCAAGCAGCAGCACATGGTCTTGTTTGCCCATAACACTTGCAAACTGGTCCATAATGCCACACTGTACGCCGGGATAGGTTTGTTCTGCTTTTTGACAGATAATAGCAATATCAAGCCTGTTTATGCCAAGGTTAAAAATTTCATTGAGGGCGAAAGCAAGCCCACATTCTACAGCAGCGGATGAAGATAAACCAGCGCCTACCGGTAAAAAACCGCCAAACGCAACATTAAACCCACTTACAGGATAATTTCTTTTTATCAATTGGTCAACAACGCCAAGTATATAATTTTTCCAGCTACTCATTACATGAATATCTGCCAATGCTATATCCAACTCTTCATCCATATCCGCACTGTATGCGCATACGCGGTTACTGTTGTTTGCCGACACCGCAAAAAAAATGCCCTTATCTATAGCGCCGGGCATAACAAAACCATCATTATAATCAATATGCTCACCAATAAGGTTTATCCTTCCCGGCGAGAAGTATAGAGCAGGCTCTGTGTTATATTTTTCTTTAAATAGTGCTGCAATTTCCCCTGCACTTGCTATCATGGACTATTGAATTAACGCGATAAGTGAAGTGTGTAAACGGTTGCAAAAGTATAGAGTTCGCCCGGTTTTGCAATAATTAAACCAATACTATTATTAAATGCGTCCGGCGCGCCACTAATATTTTCAATAGCAATACTTCTGCGGTGCGGTGGCGTGTACACCTGCAGGTAAGGATAATTTTCTTCCGGTGTAATGGTTAGCTGCAGCCCGGTAGCATTATTTTTCAAAATACACGCAGGCTTATTTTCATCTTTCAGTACAAAACAATTATCCAAAAAAGTATCGCCGACTATTGCCGGTTGGCTAAATGAGCGATTTTCCAGTGTTTTGCCGGTTGGTACCAAGCGTTCGTCAAATGCTAACATTTTGTCAGCATTTATTTGCAGTTCCAAATCATTTATGCTGCCACCCAGCGTAAAATAAGGGTGCCAGCCATCAGTTAATGGCATATCACTCTTGCCGGTATTGGTTATTTCGCTGCTAATGGAAAGCCGGTTGTTTTTTGACAATGTGTAAGTTATTTTAGAATGAAAGGTAAAGGGGTACCCCTCATCATCTTTTTCGTAGTCAAATTCAAGCGTAACAAAAGCCTCGTTTTCACCTGCCCATTTTGAGGTTACGGTAAATTGCGCGTCAAACATCAAACCATGAATAGCTTCGGTTCCCAAAAAGAACTTATTGATTAAATATGACTGTTGCCTGAACGTGTACCTGCCTTCAGTAATACGGCATACAAATGGTGAAAGCCGGGCGCTTTTAAAGCCTGCAGTAATGTTATCTATGGCGTCCTGCGGCGAAGCAAATCCATCAATAACGTTGCAGGGTTCTTCCTGCCCGTTTATGGTAAACGCATTTAGTAATGCACCTCTTGAATATATTTCCGCGCTGGTACCAGTTTCATTGTTTTGCAATCGTATCACCGGGAACAAGCCAGTTTCTTCATTTATGCTAAAAGCCATCCTGGGTATTTGTTTTAACAAAATAAACAGTTTTTTCAATAGGATGTTGCCAATTATGTGTCAGAAACACACTTTTTAAAAAGAGTATGTGAAAAATCACATGCCGGGATGTGTTAAATCACAGTTGCGGCGGCATACAGAAACAGCATCTTTGCTAAAGAATAACAGGCTTAAGGTCGTTGTTATCTATGAAACACAGACAATTTTTCTCATTGGAGTTATATGCTGACACACAAAATCCGGCGGTTTTCTAACCGCCGTTTTAATTTAAAGCGGTATAGTGAAAGCGTTGGGCAAGTGAAAAATCACCCGCACATTAGTGAAAAATCACTTGTATTCCGGTTAAGAGCAACATCATCTTTGTGTGGCAAAAGAGAATAGAAACTTATAAATAATAATAAACGATTTTCATTGGGGGTTATATGCTGACGCAATCTCGGCGGTTTTCTAACCGCCGTTATATTTTTAGTTTATTCCCAATTTTTTTGAGATGATTATGAGTAGTGAAGTTCTTTTTCAGCCGCTTCAAAAATCTTTTTCTTCTTCCAGTCATACCACTTAACGGGCATAGTCTTTTTCATGAGGGTGTCAATATTGCGCATGCCAACAAGGTTCCAAACGCCCTTCATTTTGCCCGCAAAAGAATTATTGAGGGCGCGCAGGCTCATGGCAAAACCGCTTTCAAGGTACTCCATGTGGTGCCAGTAACCGCCCGGCATAAACAGGGTATCGCCGGGTTCCAGTATAATGTCATATCCCTCGGCCGTGTCCACCGCGGGAAACTGCCTTGTATCGAGTTTTGATTTTTCAGGGTCATAATAATTGCTGAAGTCGGCTACGCTTAATACCTCAAAAGGTTTGCGGTAAAGTTTAAACTGTTCTTTATAAGGAAAAAGCAAAACGCGCTTTTTTCCTGCAAACTGGGTATGTATTATGTGGCTCAGGTCAATATCAAAATGCATGTGGGTAATTGACCCCTGGCCACCTACAAAAAGCATAGGCACTCTTTTTACAAAGCCTTTCATTAAATGGTCGGGCCAGGTAAAATCTTTGGTTAGCTGCGGTGCATGGTTAAAAATATTAAAAAGAAAAATACGCCAGGCGGCAGGACCGGTACTTATCATATCAATATATTCACCAAAGGTGGTGTAATCATCCGCCTTATTAATAGGGGTATAGGCATCGCTTTTAACGTTATTGTAAATGCCTACTTTTTTGTCGCCGGCCACCTGCTTCAGGTATTCCCAGTTCCATTTTGTATAAGCAGGCCATTGTGTGGCAAGATCACGAATAACAACAGGTACCTGGGGTTCAAAATACTTCTTCTTAAATTCTTCCCCGCTAATGTTAGGTATGGTATCAACCTGTTTAAGCTGCATACTTTACAATTTATGCGCAAAAATAGTGTATGAAAAAATTGTTAACAATAGCTGCCTGCGGCAAAGCTGCCCCGCAATAGTTAAATTTTAAACTTTCCGCGTTCCAACTATTCATAGCGCAGTGCGTCAATGGGGTCGAGCACCGAGGCTTTTTGAGCCGGGTAATAGCCAAAAAATACACCTGTTACCACGCAAACCAAAAATGATATTACAACGGATGATTCAGTAATGAGGGTAGGCCATTTTAGCAGCGTGTTTACCAATTTGGTAGATATAATACCCAGCCCGATGCCTATTAAACCGCCGGTAATGCTTATAAGTATAGCCTCAATTAAAAACTGCATCAATATATCCCTGCCCCGGGCCCCGATGGCCATTCTAAGGCCAATTTCGCGCGTACGTTCGGTTACTGACACGTACATAATGTTCATAATGCCTATGCCACCCACTACAAGGGAAATACCTGCAATTACAGCCAGTAAAACGGTAAGCAACTGGCTGGTTGAACTAAAGGTGCTTATCAATTCCTCCTGCGTACGTACGGCAAAATCATCATCTTCACCGGGCTGCAACCTGTGTGACTGGCGGAGTATTTTCGAAACCTCCGCAGATGCCAGGTCTGTTGAATTTTGATCAATAGCTGATGCATAAATGTTTTGAAAATAAATGGTTGCAGTTATCCTCTTCATTACGGTTGTGTAAGGGGCGATAATAATATCATCCTGGTCCTGGCCGAAAGCATTCTCGCCCTTGCTGCTCAGCGTGCCTATTACTTTAAGGGGTATTGTTTTAAACCGGATGATTTTGCCGATAGGATCATCCCCGTTTGGAAAAAGATTGGTAATTACTGTTTGGCCCAGCAGGCAAACCTTGGCTGAGGACGAAACATCTTTATCAGTGAAACTTACACCGTCTTTCAGTGGCCAGTCCCGGATGGTAAGATAGGATGGGCTAACACCCTGCAATGTTGTTGACCAGTTATTTGCCCCGTTTATTACCTGCCCCCTTGATGAAACGGCAGGCGAAACCGCGCTTAAATACTGCGCTTTTTGCAGCGCCTTTACATCATCTTCATCCAGCGAGTTTACCGTAGTGGCATCCAGCCTCGCGCCACCGGTTACATTACTGTTCGGGCGTATTGTTAACATATTGCTCCCCATGCTGGCAATCTGGTCCTGTATACTTTGTTTTGAGCCCTGCCCGATGGCTACCATGGCTATAACCGCACCCACCCCTATAATAATACCCAGCATTGTAAGAAAAGCCCGCAATTTATTACGCTGCAATGCTTTTAATGCTATTTGTATAAGGTTTATAATGCTCATATATACTTTTTAATAATCAGCGCTTGTGGGCAGCGACTGTAACACCTGTTTGGCTGATTGAATATTTGTATTGACAGAATCTTTCATAATCTTTCCATCACGTAACATAATTGTCCGGCTGCTGAACGAAGCAATATCGGGTTCGTGCGTTACAAACACAATGGTTTTGTTCTGCTGGCTGTTAAGCTCCTGCATCAGCGCCATAATCTCGTAGGAAGTACGGGAATCAAGGTTGCCGGTAGCCTCGTCTGCCAAAATCATTACCGGCTCATTTACCAGCGCCCGTGCAATAGCCACCCTTTGCTGTTGCCCGCCTGATAGCTGGTTGGGTGTATGGTCAAGCCTGTCGCCAAGTTTTACTGCCTGCAGCGCCCATTCTGCCTTTTCGCGCCGCTGTTTTACAGATATTTCACTGTTGTACAACAGCGGTAACTCTACGTTTTCCAGGGCTGTGGTACGCGGCAAAAGATTATATGACTGAAACACAAAACCTATTTTGTGGTTACGCAACCTTGCCAGTTCATTTTTCCCTAATATTTTAACATTGGTACCATCAAGAAAGTATTCCCCTGCAGAAGGTTTATCAAGACAGCCCAATATATTAAGCAGCGTGGTTTTGCCGCTGCCGCTACTACCCATTATGGTAACAAACTCGCCGGCGTTTACTGTGAAGCTTATTCCTTTTAAAGCACGCACAGTTTCAGAGCCCACAATGAACTCCCGCTTAAGTTCAGTTATTTCTAAAATAGTATTGTTTGCCATATTCCCTTTCCTGCTATTAATTTTATTATTGCGGCCTTCGCCCACCGCCACCTGAGCCACCCCGGTTACGTTGCGGTAAAAACGGGCTCCTGGCAGCTGCGTCGGCTTTACCATTTTTGCTTTGGGTGTCAGTACCCGTAATAACTTCATCCTGCTCCTTAAGGCCGCTTATTATTTCTACATTGGCGTCATCATTAAGACCTGTAAAAATGCGTTTTTGTATAATACTGTCCCCGCGTAACAGCCATACAGTGGCTGGCTGCGCAGAAGAATCCTTTGGAATTAAATGCTTTTTCCCGGTCGTGTCTGCATTGCCAGGCCGGCGCTGCGTTTGCTGGGCAGCTCCGGCGCCCCGTGATGCGCGGGAGCGCCTGCCCACAATAACATATTTTTTTAGTTGTGCAGAATCAGGTTGAAATGTCAGCGCTTTTGCCGGTATTAACAGGGCATTGCTGTCTTCTTTTGTAATAATGGTAATGCTTGCCGTCATGCCTGGTTTTAATTTCATCTCGTTGTTAGGCGCATCTACCATTGTGGTGTAGGTAACCACGTTTGAAGATACCGCCGGCTGCAGGCGTATTTCACTCACTTTACCTTTAAATACGTCATCGGGAAAAGCATCTACCGTAAATGTTGCATCCTGCCCAACTTTTACATTGCCTATATCTGCTTCATCCACCGCTGCCTGTACCTGCATTTTTGTTAGGTCTTTAGCAATTACAAATAACGTAGGCGTATTAAAACTGGCTGCAACTGTTTGGCCTACGCTAACATTTCGGCTTAATACCGTGCCGTCAATGGGTGAATATATCTCGGTGTAAGACAGGTTTTTTTTGGCCGCTGTTATTTGCGACTGCAAGTTATCAACCTGCGCTTTTGCTGTATTGTAACTGTTTAAGGCTGTTTCTTCATCAACCTGGCTTATGGCGCCTACCTTGTATAATTTTTCCTGCCGGTCATAGGTTGTTTTCGCATACGTTAACTGGCTTAGCGCGCTGGCATAGTTAGCTTGTATTTGTTGTAATTGCGCTTCCAGTACAGTCCTGTCAATCTGTGCCAGCAATTGCCCTTTTTTTACTTTAGAATTAAAGTCAACAAAAATGGATTGTATAGGCCCGGATATTTGTGTGCCCACCACAACTGTATCCACGGGCTGCACCCGGCCTGTTGATGTAACGCTGTTTGTTATATCGCCATAATGCGGTTTTTCTGTAACAAGTGTTACTTCGTCTTCTTTTTTTGTATTCATCCAGTACCAAACAGCCCCGCCAATTAAAATAATCAACAACAATATTATCAACCACCTGTATTTTTTCATACCTGTTTAAGTTTTAAAGTGTTACGGGCATTCCCATATAAAACTCATATATCTTAATATAAAGCACTGTATTATATTTTGCCTGTATATACGATTCGAGCGCCTGGGTATACAGGTTTTTCTCCACAAGCAGGTCAACCGCGTTTATAGCGCCCAGCTTCATTTCTTCATTTGTAATCTGGTAACTTTCCCTTGCAGAAGTTAATGCCACTACTGAGGCGTCGTACTGGCTTTCCGCGTTCTGTACATTTATATAAGCCTGTTCAACAGCCTGCGATAAAACAGTCTTTGTATTTTCAAGGTCATTTTCGCTTTGAGTGATGCCTATTTTGCTTTTCTCAATGGCCGTCCTGGTAACCCGCTTGTTGAAAATAGGCACTGAAAGCGTTAGCCCCACCTGCTGGAAAAAATTGTTGTCCAACTGCCTGAAATATGCACCGGAGCCGTTTGTGTAGCCGGTGGAAAGGGAGCCGCTTGCTGTAATGGAAGGCCGCAGCCCTGCCCTCGCCTTTTCCAGGTCAAGGTGTGCGATATCAACCTGCAATTGCCCGTTTTTTATTTCAGGCCTGTTTTGCAATGCAGAATTTACCGCCTGGTCCAACGCCGGGTACATGCGCTCTGCGGTAAGTGAATCGGGTACATTGGCTTCAAATGCCGTATCTACAGGTAATTGCAGCAACTGTTTTAGCGTAAGGGTATTTTGCCTGAGTGTATTTTGAGAAAGCACTAAGTTGTAGGCATCAGTAGCAGCCTGTGCCTGGAACGACACAAAGTCTTTACGCGCTACACTGCCTGCGTTATACAGTGTTTGTTCCTGCTGCAATTGCGCCTGAGAGGTATTTACAAGGTCCTGCAGGTAAACGATATTTTCTTTGGCCAGCAGGATGTTTAAAAATGCTTGTGTAATTTGAAGAGTTATATCGTTTTCCGTTTGAATAACATCTAAGTTAGATGACTGTATTATGAGCCCTTTTTGCTTTATGTCGTTGTTAATGTAATCCCCGTTATAGAGCGTTACCCCTGAATTAACTGAATAGTTTTCTACAATACCCGTATGCCCTTTGAATGACACGCCATTGGTATCTAATACTTTGCCGTGTGTGAAGGAGTGATTGAAGCTTCCGTTTAAATCAGGTTGCCTCGCTGCTTTTGATTGCAACAGGTCCTGCTCCGCGGATTGCGCCGTTAAGCGAAGGTTATTGATTTGTATATTATGCAGTTTTGCGTAATCAATGCATTGCTGCAAAGTCCATTTTATGCCGGGTGATGAGGTTGTATCCTGCGCTTTAACAACCCCGGTCAGCAAAAAAGATATAATGATAACCGAACACACTTTTTTTCTAACCATTGTATCACTTTTAGGTTATGACTATCAAATAGTTAATTATTTTAAGCTGCTAAGTTGTAGTAGAATCTTGCGTTCACACGGGCTGCATCGCACTAACCGGGTAAGACTATATGAAGTAAAGCACGTTTAACGCCACATTTATTGATTAGCGTCATTCAGCATGCAAATTTCGGTCAGTGAAAAAGAAATGTAGGCAGACTACGGGCGCCTTTTTAGGCTTTGGGTTGATAATAAGCGTTTGGCGGCGCTTTAGAAAGGCGGCCTGGTATGAAACCCCTTTTTTACTGCAGCTTGTTTTTAAAAAAGGCCATACTCATCGCCCAAGCTTCCCGGGATGCTTCGGCATTGTAGTTCGCCCTCTGGTCATTATTAAAGGCATGGTTTGCATAAGATATTACTACATTGATGTATGGTTTGCCGCCCTGCTTCATGGCAGCTTCAACAGCCGAAACATGTTCCGGCAGAATATGCTGGTCAAGCCCGCCCCAAAAAAATAAATGCGGGCCATGCAGGTCTTTTATTTTATCCGTCATGTTTTGAATACCACTGCCGTAGTACGAAACGCACGCGCCTAATGGCAACGTATAGTTTGCAATAAAACTTACCCTGCCACCCATGCAATAACCTATACTGCCAATTTTGTTTTTGTGCACGTTGTCCTGCTGCTGCAGCCAGGCGTAACAGGCTTTCAAATCGCTTTGCTGCTGCTCAATTTTCATGGCGGTAACGTGCTCCATAACAACGGGTAAATTGTTTTGGTCAAACTCAATTCCCGGGGCAGTGCGGTGAAATAGTTCCGGCGCAATAACTACGTAGCCTTCGCTTGCAATACGGCCTGCCACCGCGCGTATATGGCTGGTAATGCCGAAAGCCTCCTGCAAAAGTATTATACCGGGATGCGTCCCGCTGTCGTCAGGCGCAGCAACATAAGCGTTCATGAAAGTATCATCACCGGGTACATGTAATGTAATCTTACTGCTTTTTACCTGCATACTATTAGTTATTTAAAAACACTGTCATCAATACCCTTGTTTATTATGTAAGAGGAATAAGTTATTTCAACTTTTCCTTTTTTATTTTTCAACTTCTCCAAATCGCTGCTCTTAACATCATCATCAAATTCCAGCGTTATGCCTTTTGGTAATTTATAATCCTTGGTATTAAAGCTGAACACCACTTTATCTGGCAGCCCGTAATTGCTGTATTTTCCATACGTTAGTCCAACATCATACGTGCCGTTTTCTTTCGTCGTAATAGTTGCCTTTCTAACCAGCAAATTCGCCTCGTCAATATACAGCGTTGCCAGCACAATTTCGCTGGTGTCGTTTGAAGGAAGCACTTTAACAATCTTAACATTATACCCGTCAACCGTTGTTTCACCAGCTGCCAGCGCGACAAACTCGGGAATATCAACCACGTTACTCATGGTAACGCTTACACCACCCTTTGGTAATATGGAAATACCGCCATCTTTTTTCAGGCGAAATTTATTCGGCCGTTTAAAATATATTTCAACCTTGCTTACAGGCGCTTTAATAAACGCTATATCTGTTTTAAGCACGCCCGTTGCCTCATAGTCGTTCACAAGGTCAAGCTTTGCTTTTACTTTTTTTATCAAATCAGTCATATCCTGTGCATGAGCAGCAATTGACACACATATAACCAGTAACAACAGCGATATTTTTTTCATGCCTTTTACCATAGTGTATTATAGATACAATATTTTACCGGGTTTGTTTTGTACATAAAAAGATTGCATCAGCTAAGTATGTCCTTTCTTTTAAAAATATAAACTGACAGCGACAGGAGGCCGGCAATATGGGCAAGCAGTACAAGCGCTGAAGTAATAATCCTTCCCGGGTTTTGTAATGTGCCCGGTATGCCAACGTTGTTGGCGTCTGCCTTTTGATCAAAAAATTCCTTCCAAACATTCATGTGCGTTACAAACAAATAAGGTTTTACCGCATTGTACATGGGAATATTAAGCGTACTGATGACGGTGAAGAAAACAATAATGCTCATAGTTGCCACCATCGGCCCTATTGAATTTTCTGCAAATATTGACAACAGGAAGCCTACGGCAGCTACCGTGGTCATTGCAAGAAAGGCAAAACAAAACGCCCCGAGGTACCGCCAAAAAACGTCGTTGGCGTTTATAAGCACCACGTAGTCTGTTTTCAATATCAGCAGGTCGCCCTTACCAAATATCCATATATTTAAAAAAAGCGCAAATATTGCCAGCCATACCAGCAGCAGAAATGTATAGATACAGGTGGCCAAAAATTTTGCTATTACAATTTGTGCCCGGCTGTATGGTTTGGCCAGCAAAAAACGCAGGGTGCCCATATTGGCCTCGCCCGATATCATATCCGCCGCAATAAGTGTAATTAACAACGGAACATTTATGAGCAGCATTTGCAACGTTACATAACAAACCATGTAGCCGTTTAAAATGTTGCCGTTCAATTGAAATTTGCTTAACGAGTTAAGCATGAAGTCAAGATACTCCTGCCCGTCAAGCTTTAAGCCCACCTGCAATATAACAATCAGGGAGGCGATTGTACCAAAGGCAATATAGGTACGCGGCCTGCGGAATACTTTATATAATTCAATTTGTAAAAGCTGCCACATGTTGTTTTCCTGATGTTACCTGTAAAAATAAATCTTCCAATGAATGGCGCGGCTGCACGCTTAATACCTCTACACCCTGCTGCACCAGCCAGGCGTGCAGTTGCGGTATGGCTGCCCGGTTAAGCTTAATAATAATAGTGTGGCTTCGCCTGGGCTGCAAAGCATCCAGCCACTGGCTTTGCTGCAATAGAGCAAGAGTGCTTTCGTTGTTAAATGTATCAACTTCTACAATTGTTTGGGAAGGGTCAAATAATTCCGCAGCGCTGCCTTCAATCACTTTTTTGCCCTTATCAATTATCAGCACCCTTGTTGCTACCTGTTCAATTTCGCTTAACAGGTGCGATGATACTAAAACCGTTTTTTTCATCTCCCTGCTCAGGCGTAAAATAAGGTTGCGTATATCCGCAATGCCCTGCGGGTCAAGGCCGTTGGTAGGCTCATCCAGGATAATGAGCTTTGGGTTATGAATGAGGGCTATGGCAATACCCAACCTTTGCTTCATGCCCTGGCTAAAGGTTTTAACCTTGTCATATTGCCGTGCGTAAAGGCCAACCATGTCCAACTGTTCCTCTAACTGCTTTTTTGAAGGCTTTATGCCGCTAAGCGCCGCAAAAAGTTTCAGGTTCTCGTATGCTGATAAATATTTGTACACATCAGGCTTTTCAATTACGGCACCTGTTTGCTCTAATACCTGTTTACGGTTATGCTGCAGGTTTAACCCAAACATATTAATGCTGCCGGCGGTGGGTTCAATTAAAGTGAGCAGCATACGTATAGTGGTTGATTTACCCGCCCCGTTTTGCCCGAGAAAGCCATATACATCACCTTCATTAACAGAAAAAGAAAGATTATCTACCGCGGTAAGATTTTTAAATTGTTTGGTAAGCCCGGTAACTGTAATGATGTTTTGCATCGGCATTGGCGAAAGTTACAAAGGTATGGTTGACTGTTAAGGGCTAATGAGAAATAAAGTATAAAATTATGCTGCTGATTAACCTAAAACTGCAAATACACGGGTTTTATCGGTACAGCCTGCTTAAGCTGGATGGCAACGTACAGGCAAAGCAAAAAATATGATACCATAGCTGCCAGTGGCCAACCGGCTATACGTGACTGAAATTTCTGTTCTGTGTTATCCGGTATGCTGTGCAGTGCAAAGGCCACTATAAGTATTATAAAAACGGTACGGTATTGCGCGAATAAATCACCTGCTACATCCGGGCGGAAATTGGTGAATATCTGCCCTATCATCACCCAACTATCGTGAAAGGTATTGCAGTGAAAGAATATCCAGCAAAAGCAAACAAAATGAAACGTGATGATTATGCCAATGGCTTTTGCCAGGCCTTTTGGCAGCGTGAAGGCAAGTTTCATTTTTTTAGCAACTTCCATACGCCATTTGTCTATAGCAAGGGCGGTACCATGTAAACCACCCCAAAAAATAAAATTCCAGCTTGCGCCGTGCCACAGGCCCCCCAGCAGCATGGTTATAAACAGGTTTTTGTAGGTATTGAATTTGCCTTTCCTGTTACCCCCCAGCGGAATGTATAAATAGTCTTTCAACCAACTGGATAAGGATATATGCCAGCGCCGCCAAAACTCGGTAATGGAGGATGACTGGTACGGTGAAAGGAAGTTGATGTTAATATCAAAACCAATCCATTTGGCAATGCCCCTTGCCATATCAGAATAACCTGAGAAGTCGCAATAAATTACCATGGCATACCCGTATACGGCAAACAGGCATTCAATACCCGTATGTTTTGACGGGTCATCAAAAATATATGCTACGTAGTTTGCGGTAAGAAAATCGCTTATTACCATTTTTTTTATGATGCCTGAACACAGCAGGTATAACCCTTCAGCCAATTGCTGGTTGTTAACAAAGGGCTGCTTATTTATTTGCGGTATAAAATCTGCCGCGCGTACAATAGGGCCCATCATTAGTTTTGGAAAGAAAGAAAGGAAAAACAGGTAGTCAATAAACCTGTTTACCGGCTTAAAGGTACCGCGGTACACATCTACCGTATAGCTGAGGTTTTCAAACGTATAAAAGGATATGCCGACAGGCAAAATAAGTTTTACAGGGTTTATGTGTGAGGATGAGATACCATTAAAAATATCAATAAAAAAATTGGTGTATTTAAAATAAAATAACAGGCCAAGGTTAAGGGAAATGCTGGTGACGAGCAGCAAATTTTTTTTTCGCTTATCCAACGTATCATAAATAAAGTGGCTGAGGTTATAGTCAACAACGGCAGCAATTAAAATAAGTATAACGTACCACCCGGAGGCCTTATAAAAAAAGTAAAGCGAAAATAAAGTGAGAAAATATAACCTTAATGTAGCCCTTTTGTGCAGCGCCAGGTAAACAAGTAAAAAAAGCGCAAAAAATATTAAAAAGAAAGAGCTGTTGAAAAGGAGGGGTCTTTTTTCGTCATAACTAAGCTCGTGTAAAAACTTTTGCAGGCTGAGGTTCATATTAGCGGCCGGGGCCGGGTTATAGTGTTATTTTTTTTGGGATTGCAATAATTTATCCATGAATATACCTGCTATTCTATCGGCACCCCTTGGGTTTACGTGCATATAATCTTTATATGCATAGGTAGTGTCGCCTTCCACCCAGTTGGATATGGTATTTTGGCCACCCATTGAATAATACAGGTTCCAAAAAGCAGTTTTATTGCTGCGGGCAATGTCATTCTGTTGTTTTACCAGCACAGGTACAGCGGGGTCAGTTATATAGCTGCCTTGTTCATTATAGGCTACATCACTCGTACTTATCAGCAGTACAGGTACACCCGGGTAGCTGGCCTTTATTTTTTGTATCAATTTAGCCATACACCTGTCAAACCATGCATAGTTTGTATCGTTATGTACAATGGCGTTAAGGCCATAATGCACTATAATGAGGTCGTAATTAAAGTAGTTATTAAAGCCTCTCATTACTTCAGGCTGCAGTTGCAGGGTTAACGCGCCGGTATTACCCCTGAAACCATAATTGTCAATATACACACCCGTACTGTCCTCAATACTGATGCCGTACACCGGCAGGCTGGTATTGGTACAGGTTACTTTCAGCTTGCTTACCTGGCTGCCGTCGTTTAATACTGTTTTGTTTATATATGCATCATTGGCAAGGGCAATTTTATCAGCCTTACCTTCTTTCTCAACGAATATACTATCAGCCGCATTACCAGACTTACCTGTAAAAAGGTAAACATTCCTGAACTTCCTGTTTATGGCTGAATACTGCGACCATGAGTCGCCTTTTGAGTAAAAGACATGCCCCATTAAGCCGAGTGTATATTTCTGCGGGTTATTGTGAAAATTATAGTCTGACCAGGACATGTTGTTATCAAACCGCACGGTGAGATAGTCATCTGCAACTACTGACTGCATGGGTATAAAGCCTATGCCATTGCCACCATAAAGCTGCTGAAGCCTGTTTCGTAATTGCCCGGTAATATTATCCGACTCAATAAAAGAATCACCGAAATAGGCAATACGCACTTTTCCTTTTGATGATTTAATGGCATTAAGCTTTTTATAAAACCATTGCATTGTGGCTAAGCTGTCGTCTGCATAATCAATTATCAGCGAGCTGTCAAAAACTGCCGCGGGCAGCACAGGTTTGCCAGATTTAGCGATAACGCGTTGTATTTTTTTTGCAGGTGGTAAAACCGGTTTTATATCGGGCCGTATATCGTGCAGCAGGTCAATATGACTGTAGTTGTTAACGTAAGGAACAACGGGAAGTTTAACTGAAGACAAAAGGACGAGAATTATGATGGCTGACCATATAATAATTACCGGGTGGGTTAATTTATTGTCCTTCATCGTCGGCACATTTTAAAGAAGCCCGTATTCTTACTTTTTTTAGTTGACTTGAATAATTAAAATTCTTGTAACCGCTATAATTAATGCGCTGTAAAAAATGGTAATAATCCTCCGTTGTATCGGTATAATGCTTATCCTGCCATCTTTTATAATAATCTATACTTTCCTGCCAGGTTTTAAAACTCTTGTATATTACCACACTTCTAAAGCCAAATAAGTTATTCTTCTTCAGGCAAACAAGGCTTTTAAAATGGCCGCTTTCGTATATGGCCTGTTTAAGTACAATTTCGGGGTTTCGTATGCCTATGCTTTTTATATAGCAATACACCTCATTTTCGTCAATACCACCCAAAGCTTTAATGCTTAAACAAACCAGTAAAATTACTGCTGCAAACTTCATAAGCTTTAATTAATACAATGTAAACCCTGTAACGTAATCATCCCGGCAATAAGATTTTATGACCCGGATAATGTATAAAATCAGTTATAGTTTGAATTGTTTAACACCGGCTGATGCTAAAGTTTAGTGCAATAATATGGGTTTTATGTTATAAATATTTCATTTAGGCGTTGATTATGTACCCAAACCTGCTTTACCTGTATGCCGCCGGCCTTTTTTACTTGTTACGATTAGTAAGATTATGATGCCTTGAATAAATTCAGATTGTATTCGTAAGGGAGAAATACAGGGGCGCTGGGTTTGGCTACATATAATTTTTTTTGCACAGTAAACCTACTGATATTTTACAAATGCCAAAACAGCAAAAGTGGTTTTATAAAAACTTTAAGTTAAGAGATTTACAATGGCGCGGCAGGAAGGGTGTTCTATTTGCTTTGGCCTACTTTAAGGTATTCCTGCAGGGCTTTTACATATTCTTCAAATGCCTTTATGCCCTGGGATGTGATGTGGCAGGTGGTGTTGGGATAGTTGTCTTTAAATTCTTTTACCACCTCAATATAGCCGGCTTCTTTAAGTTTTTGCACCTGCACACTAAGGTTACCGGCGGTGGCGTTTGTTTTTTCTTTTATAAAAGTAAACTCCGCCTCTTTAACGCTTATCAGCAGGCTCATTACGGCAAGCCGCAACTGCGAGTGCAATATGGGATCTAATTCTTTAAACATTTCTGCCTTTAGCTTTCAGGTATCTTTTTCTTAGTATCAATCCGGGTATAAACCAGGCCAGTTGTGCCGCCAGCGCAGTGTATAGTAAAGGGTAAGGCAGCGGGGTATAAACGGCTGCTATGGCAAGCAGCCAGCACGCAATGCCCCCCCATATCATTGGTATAAAATGGCGGCTTATACCCGTGGCAAAGGTGGGTATGCCGTAAACAATTAAAAACAACACGTTTACGTGCGGTATGTTAAAATTGCTTGCGTAAAACGAAAACATGAACATAGATATACCAAAACTTATCCAAATGCCGCTCATGGTTGCATCGTCGTACGAGCGGTATTTCTTCTTCCTGCCTTCACGCACAGCAATAAATACCTGCACAATTACTGCCGCAATTGTTAAAAACCACACATAATCAAGCCATGCTGTACCGGTTTCCTGCCCGATAAAACTTGCAATGCTGCAAAAAGTAATAATGCTACCCCACAGCAACGCGCTAACGCCCGTCTCCTCGTATTCACATTTAGCCTTGGTTATCATGCGTGTAATAAGCGCCAGGCTTTCCTGTTCCGTTAGTGGCTTATCATCTTCCATGTTGCTGTTTTTTAAAATAATTGTTCAATATAAAGCCCGGCACTACCCATATAAGTATGGCAATGCCGGCAAGCAATAAATATATGTATGGATTTTGTATGAAGAAGGAAATAATGCCTGTGAGCCAGCAAATAAAGCTGGTGATGATAAGATAGCGCATTTTGGAAAGCATGCCTGTTAAAAAACTGGCCATACCGGCTACTATGATGACAAAACTGATTTGAATATATTGCACGCCCGCAAAACCTGCACACATGGCCGCTAATATAGCTATAAAAAAACCTGTCCACACATAATCAATCGCTTCATCGGTGAATGTTTTTGCTCTTTTCTTTTTTTCCTCCCTGTACTGCACCCAACCCTGTAAAAAAAACACGGGTATCATCAGGAACAAGGGGTGAAATGAAAAATACAGCTTACCTGTTTCTCTCAACCAGGCGAGCAGGCAGCATACCACTGCTGAAAAGCCATATACCAACGCCCCGATACCGCTTTCATAAAAGTAGCCTTTAGCTTCGTGAATCATGCGGTTAATCAGGTGAAGGCTTTCCTCGCCCGACAATTGCTTTTCCTCATCCATATACTTAAATTTTCATTTTTTTTGACTGAAATATGTTATGAATGCAAACCCGCTTTAAATTTTGCCCGCATTAAATACCCGGGTATAAGCCAGCCAACTACCATTGCCGCGGATAAGGAAAGCATTTGATATTGGTAAGGCAAAAATGTAGTGATTACTGACAGTACCCAGCAACTTACGGCCCCTACCACCAATGGCCTGAAGCGTATTATAATGCCCGATAAAAATAATGGCATGCCATATAACGCCAGCAGGATTGGGAATATATGATAAAAATAGGTGTCGTTGGCTATGCGGCCAATAAGATAGCCTATAAGGAACAGCAGCACAACATAAGTAAGCCATACATAGCCTATAATGTAGCCTGTATATGTGCGTACCCTTCGTTTTTTGCGGCTGCTTGCAAAGTAATACAACTGGTATGCAAAGGCAACCCACGATACCGACCAAACGATATAATGTTTTTCGTAATGCAGAAAGTTGTACAATATAAATTCAACAATGCTGCACAGCAAAATAAGCCACCCCCATAAAATGTATAAATGCCCGTCTTCGCCAAAGCTGTTTTTAACCTGGTTTATCATGCTTTCAATAAGCCTGATGCTTTCCTGCGGTGAGAGATTATCGTTAGTTTCTTCCATAACAGTTGATAAAACGGTAAATAGCGGCGCAATTTTGCGCCGCCGTTAAGCTAATTACTTTGTAAGCCTGCTTATTGGCATAAAGCAAGTTGTGCTTCGGCCTGCTGCTTGCCCCACCTTGGGTTAAAGCCACTTGGCTGTTCTGCATTGTACAAGCTTATTGCCTTTTCAAAAACAGGTTTTGCTTTGTCTTTGCCGCCGCCGTACTGGGGTGGTGTGTTAAAAAGGCTCATGCCCTGCAGGTAATATAACCGCGGGTTATTCGGGTTAAGCTGCAGGCCTTTTTTTAGCTGGTTGCCTGCCTCAACGCCATATTGCATGTAGCGGCTCTGCGGGTCAACCATCATTTGCTGGGTCGCGCTCATGTTGCGTATAGCGCAAATTTCGCTTTTGTCAGCATCGGTGGTGGCCAGGGCTTCCGCCTTGTCACACAAAGTATTCATTTTTTGCGCGTTGGCATCTTTGTCAAAGTTGTTGTCCTGCACACCTGCCCAACCGGCAGATGACAGCGCCAATGCAGCGTAATAATAAGGCTGCCACTGTGTTTTTTCAGCATCGCCAATGCGTATAAAAGCATCAGAAAGACTTTGAAAATCTGCTACTGTTTTTGACGAATCGAATAAGGCCAGGTTTTTTTTCATTGCCCCGGCATATCTATCGCTTTGCGCGAAGGAAAACAGCATGGTGCAACAAAATGCCACAGAAAGAATGATAGGTTTCATACATGTGATTTGTAAGATTATTAATAAGAACTTTGTTTTTTAAGCCTGTTGTATTCATCTTCCGCAGAAAAGATGCGGTTGCTTTCATAAGCGTCAAAGTATTGTATTGCAAGGCCGAAAGCCAGGCCCAGCATCGGCCATTTAGGCCAGAAATACCCCCATGGCCCGATGGAGAAAAACCATACCCCTACCAGGAAGGCATTTATGAAAAAGTAAATAACACAGCTTTGTTTAAAAGCCGCTCTTTTTTTGGCAATGCGCCACAGGAGTTCATCCTTTTGTGATTGATTATCCATACAGTTGATTTTTAATTGGTGAAAAAATGTATAATTGTTGTATTATTTATTTGTCTTGTCTTACTTTTCGTTTCAGTTTTTCAAACTCCTTTTCTTCAGAAAAAATACCGTGGGTCATATATGCATCAACAAATTGAAAAACCAGGCCGAAACCCCAGCCGAGCATAGGCCAGGCGGGCCAGAAGTAAGAGTGCGGGCCGGTAGTAAAATACCACAGCCCTACCAGGAAAGCATTTATTACAATGTATATTATGAGTATAAGCTTAAAGGCAGACCGCTTTTTGGCTATCTTCCAAAGCGCCTCGTCCTGCACTTTGTCCATCATTTTGCCTATAAGTTTAAGGCTTTCCTGTGGTGACATTTCTTCTTCGTTTTTTTCGTTATCCATGGTTGGTTGGTTTATGTTATAGTTTGAAAAGTTTGAATGTTTGGACGTTTGAAAGGCTTATCCCATTTTATGTCCGTCAAGCTATTCAAATTTTTTTAATGTTTGTGTTTATTTCCCAAATTATCCCTCTCTCAAACAACAGTCAAACACTCAAACTTTTCAAACATCCAAACCCTCAGCTAGAGGTTGTTGTTTATCGCATCCTGCGTCCTGTCAACACCCCAGCTTAAAAAGCATCCTATAAAATAAAACCTTTTGGCAGGGGGCTCAACGGGCTGTTTAAATAACCCGTTATACGAATAATTATACCCATACACCGCATTGTAACCCAGTACATTTGTTACACTGGCAAACAGTACTATAAATGTTTTTGCGTTTGTTTTACCTACGCTGGGCACCCACTCGGCGCTAAAATTAAGGCTGTTGTACGGCTTTGTTTTGCCCTGGTCCTGTATAAAATATTTGCCACTGTTATCAACCAGGAAATTGTAGTAAGGCCGGCCGGTTGCAAATGTGTAGGTAAGGTTAACACCCATCTTTAAATCCTGGAAAAACCTTTTTGTTACAATAGAAGCCGTATGTGTTGCAGCATAGTTGGGCTGTAATTCTTCCGTATAATTCAGGTAATTTCTTTTTGTATCAATGTAGCTGTAGCTTATCCAGTAATCAAGGTTTTTAATGGTCTTCTTATCCCTGAAAAATACATCAATTCCCCTCGCATACCCTTTGCCGCTATTATTGTAGGCATAGTAGTTGTAGCCTACCGGTACTGTTTTTATCAGGTCTGCATAGGTTTTGTAATAAGCCTCTACCCTGAAGATGCGCTGCGTATTCATCTTTTGATAATTGATGATGTAGTGCGTTGCTTTGGTAAAACCCACGTTGGTAGTATAGAATAACTGGTTGTTCTCAGGCTTTTGATAAAATTGCCCGTATGCCAGTGATACCTGTGCATCTTTGCCGGTTTTATAGGCAAGCGAGATACGCGGGGCTATGTCTGATTTATTTATAACAGATGAATGTTCAAAACGGACCCCGATTTGGGCTGCGAGTTCATTGGTTAAATAAACATTTGCCTCAGTGAATGCCGCTACATAGTTATCAACCAGTTTGCGTAATGTATCGTTATAGGTGAACTTGTTATAGTTATACCAGTATTCGGCGCCAACATTTATGCTGCTTATACCGCCAAGCTTCTTGTTGAATACGGCTTTAATTTGTGACAGGTCCTGCCTGCTGTCTATACCAAAATTCTTATAGTTCATCCAGTAAGTGTAGGGTGAAAATTGTTTTGGCTGGTTATTTTGGTCTTGTACCTGCTGGGCAATATTATCTGTATTAGTGCTATAGCTTGCGCCAAGGTTCATTTTCCAGCCATTGTTCAGGTTTTCCCTCCAGCTAAGGTTATTGTACCAGTTAATATTTTTAAGGGAAAAAGCGTCCTTCAGGTAGCTGCTGTCAACATCGGGGCGGCGTATGCCAAGGTTGCTTTTAGCAAAAGTGGTGTAATACTTTATGATGCCGCCATTTTTAGTTTTTATCCTGAAGTTGGCATCGCCATTGTGAAACTGTGGTAACTTAAAATAATCTGGCGTTTGCTTTACCAGGCTAAAATATAGGCCCACGTTTACATAATCGTAGCTAAAGCCCCATGATGACCTTTTGTTTTTTGCCAGTTGCTGGGTGCCTGCACCTACTACCAGCGGGGAAATTGACGCATCTATTTCTGATTTCTCCGGCAGGTCAATTGACTCGAGAAGCACAACAGACGATAAGGCCTGGCCGTACAAGGCAGAATACCCGCCTGTGCTGAATACGGTGCCTTTAAAAAGGAAGGGCGAAAACCTGCCACGGCTGGCAATATCCGGCACACTGGAGTAATAGGGGTTATTTACTAATGTACCATCAATATATTGTTTTGCCTCATAACCTGCGCCGCCGCGTACAAACAAGCCTTCCTGCTCGCCAACCTGCTGGGTGCCAGGCAATGTTTTTAAAGCCGCAGTAATATCAGCATTTGAGCCTGCAGTGGTTGCCACATCCAATGAGCTTAATACGGTGCCCCTTTTATTGTCGCCCGCTGCAAAGGAGCCTGCTGATACTGTTACCGCCTTCAGTTCGTCCAACTGTTCTTTCAGGGAAGCATCAATTATTACCGGCGTGCCGGACAAGGTAACGTTCTCATCATATTGTTTATACCCGAGTGAAGTAATGGAAATAATATGGGGGCCTTTCTCGGTGGTATTAAAATGGAAGTTGCCCAAAGAGTCGGTTGTAGCGCCATCGTAGGTATCTTTCAATGTAACGCTTGCGCCGGCCAATGGCCTGCTGCGGTTGTCTTTTACTGTGCCTTTAATGGTTGTTTGTGCATATATAAAGGAAGTGATTAGTAAAAGTGTTGCTAGTAATAATGCCTGCTTTTTCATAACAATTTTGCTTTGATGACACAAACATAGAGTAGTTTATATTATAAACCAAATTATTTATTAAATAAAATGATGAGCGGAAAAAAGGGGCGGTAAACAGCCGGATAATAGCGGCGGAAATACCTTATAGCAATAGGCGATAGCCCCTTGTTTATAATAAACAGGCCGCTATGTTGCAGCCTGTTTATTAAATATGCAGTAAGTTTACCAGGAGTTATTACCAGCCCCCGCCGCCAATAGAAAACCTGTAACCGAATGAAAACCATGGATGTGCGGGTATTTGGACATCTTCAGAATACCCTGTGCGGGAGTTGTAAGTACCGGTGGGAAAGCGGTAATTGGCTTCCGCAAAAACAGCCCCGCCGCCATAAGCGCCCACAACATATTCAATCCCGGCACCGAAATTTACCATCCATTGAGCCGATTTGCCACTTGTTTGGTCACCATAGTAAGGTGCGTACCCCTGTGGTACGCGCGCCCATGACGAGGTGGTGTTTGCCAATACCAGTGTGGCAGATACTGTAGCGTAGGGCAGCAAGTCATGGTCTTCCCTATCCATAAAAAAATACCTGCCCCCGGCGCCCAATGCTATGGTAGACGTTTTTTGGGTGAGCGTGGCCTCTGCTTCTGATGACATATCACTGTTATATACATAACCGGTAGTAATACTGGCGCTGGGCAGGTAATAACTACCATTAAACGCATACTCAAAACGGCTGTTATCCGGGGCGTAGGCAAAGTCAATACCGGGGCCAAACGACATGCCATAATTACCCACACTGGAAGGATACTGCAATCCATTGATTTGTATGCCACCGCGAAATTGAGAACTGGAAGAATACTGAGCGAATAAAGAGCAACTGGAAAGGGATATGCCCACAAGTAAAAGAAACCGACGTTTCATAGAGTGTTTTTAAGTGTTTAAGTTTGAGAGCGCAATATAAAAAAATATTTATGCCATCGAATTATTTATAAAGGCACCCACAGATATTTATTCTGACACACCGGTAAAAGAAGAAGGCCGTCTTAATGACGACCTTCCAATTTATTATGCGCAGGCATTTTTATCACCTGCTTATTTACTTCCTATTTATACTGCGGCATTAATCCTTTTGCCAGTTCAACCATTTTTTTCAGGCCGTCTTCAGGTAAAGCGCCTTTTTTAAATTCAGCCAGCAATTCGGGCATTTTGTTTTGCAGTTCCATCAGGAAATGGTCTTCAAAAGCCTTTACATTCTTCACCGCAACTTCGCGCAGCAAACCTTGTGTACCAAGGTAAATGATGGCTACCTGCTTTTCAACAGAGAAGGGTGAGTATTGAGGCTGTTTCAATATTTCCACGTTACGGGCGCCTTTTTCAAGTACCAGCTTGGTAGCAGCATCAAGGTCACCACCAAATTTTGAGAAGGCTTCCATTTCGCGGTACAGCGCCTGGTCAAGCTTAAGGGTACCAGCCACTTTTTTCATTGACTTGATCTGTGCGTTACCACCTACACGGCTTACAGAGATACCCACGTTAATAGCGGGGCGTATACCTGAGTTGAACAGGTTGGTTTCAAGGAATATCTGTCCGTCGGTGATAGAGATAACGTTGGTGGGAATGTATGCAGATACGTCACCCGCCTGTGTTTCAATGATGGGCAGCGCGGTTAATGAACCACCACCTTTTGCAAGGTGCCTGATAGACTCGGGTAAGTCGTTCATGTTTTTAGCCACTTCATCATTACTGATCACTTTCGCAGCTCTTTCAAGCAGGCGGCTGTGCAGGTAAAATACGTCACCGGGATATGCTTCACGACCGGGCGGCCTTCTTAACAGGAGAGACACCTCACGGTAAGCCACCGCCTGTTTTGACAGGTCATCATATATAATCAAAGCAGGGCGTCCGGTATCGCGGAAGAACTCGCCGATAGCAGCGCCTGCAAACGGGGCGTAAAACTGCAACGGGGCAGGGTCTGCAGCAGAGGCAGCCACGATGGTAGTGTAAGCCATAGCGCCATTGTCCTGTAACGTCTTCATTACGCCGGCAATGGTAGATGCTTTTTGGCCGATAGCTACATATATACAATATACAGGCTTGCCTGCATCATAAAACTCTTTCTGGTTAATAATGGTGTCAATACAAATGGCGGTTTTACCGGTCTGGCGGTCACCGATAACCAACTCACGCTGGCCGCGGCCTACGGGTATCATCGCGTCAATTGCTTTAATACCTGTCTGCAGGGGTTCTTTTACCGGCTCACGAAAGATAACACCCGGGGCTTTACGCTCCAGCGGCATTTCGTACAGTTCGCCTGCAACCGGGCCCTGGCCGTCAATAGGTTCACCAAGGGTATTAATAACCCTGCCTACAAGCCCTTCGCCTACTTTAATAGAGGCAATCTGGCCTGTACGCTTTGCTTTGGCGCCCTCTTTAATGTCACCGCTTTCACCCATCAATACCACACCCACATTATCTTCTTCAAGGTTAAGCGCGATGGCTTTGGTACCGTTTTCAAAAATAACCAGTTCACCGGCCCTTACATTGTTAAGGCCGTATATGCGGGCAATACCATCACCCACTTGTAAAACTGTGCCCACTTCTTCAAGTTCAGCGGCTGAGTTAAAGTTGCTCAGTTGCTCCCTTAATATCGCCGAAATTTCGTCGGGTTTAATTTCTACCATATTGTCAAGTTAAGCCTCCGTTCCCGTCGCGGCGGGGGTTATTATGGAGGAGTTAGATATAAATATTTAAAATTTATTCATCCCTGTTATTGCATACATACCTACCTGATGTTATGCTCGTATATGTTACCTATAAACTGCTTCTTAATGTCTTTCAGGTCGCGTAATACGCTTGCATCCACAAGGTTATTGTCAAACTCAAGCACAAAACCACCAATCAGGCTGCCGTTGGTCGCTGTTTCCAGCTCTATGCTTTCAATGCCTGATGTTGCTTTTACCTTGTTAACAATATCACTCTTTATATCGTCGCTTACCGGCACTGCCGTGGTAAGTTTAACCTTGTGTATGCCTTTAATGGCATTATACTGGCCGATGAAAGATGTTACCATTTCAGGCAGGTCGCTCTCGCGGCCCTTTTTCACGAGCAGGGTATTAAAAGCATCAGTAAGGCCTGATATTTTGCCTTTTGTTACCGCGGTTAAAATACTTTCTTTTTTATCAGCTTTTACAACCGGGCTGCGTAAAAGGTTCACGAACTCGCGGCTTTGTTTGCACACTGCCTGTAAATACAGCATATCAGCATACACCTGTTCCAACTGGCCTCTGTCTGTGGCAAGGTCAATCAAACTCTTTGCATAACGTGCTGCTAAACGTGGACTTGGCATTATTTGTTAATTAAGTTTTACGGCGTCTGTAAGGCCTTTAATATAGCTTTCCTGCTCTTTTTTGTCAGCCAGCTCCCTGCGCAGCACTTTTTCTGCCACTTCAATTACAAGGTTGCCCACCTGGTTTTTAACATCAGTTAAAGCGGCATTTTTTTGCTGGGTTATTGCCTGCTGCGCTTCAGAAACAATCCTGTCGTATTCGCTCTTAGCCTTTTGCTTTGCATCGGCTATCATTTTGTCAGATGTTTCCTTCGCCTCTTTTATCATAGCGCTCCTTTCTTCCCTTGCTTTAGCAAGCAGGGCTTCATTCTCACTTTTAAGCAGCGCCATTTCCGCCTTTATTTTGTCAGCAGAAGAAATGGAGGCGGCGATGCCGTCTTCGCGTTCTTTAAGCGAGGTAAGAATTGGTTTCCAGGCAAATTTTTTCAGAATAAAAAATACAATCAAAAACGCAAGAAGCGTCCAAATAATCAATCCAAACCCTGGTGTAAGTAATTGCATATACTAATTTTAACCTGTTTAAATGTTACTGCTGTTTTCTTTTTAAACTGTAACAAACCCCTGTTAATAATTACTGCACCCTCGGCCCTGTGCTCCGGGTGCAGTAAAAATTTTGCTTATACGAACATTGCAAGGATACCTGCAATAACCCCGAACAGCGCAACACCTTCTACAAGGGCTGCAGCCAGAATCATGTTCGAACGGATATCGTTGATGGCTTCAGGCTGGCGTGCGATGCTTTCTACAGCGCCTTTACCAATCTGGCCGATACCGATACCAGCGCCAATAGCAGCGATACCGGCGCCTATTGCACCGCCCGCGTTTGCCAAAGGGCTGCTTAATAATACTAATAAATCCATAATTGTATATTTATACTGTTTAAAAAGACAACGTTTATTAAACCATTACAGGGTCTTCATGGTGCTCGCCATGGTCGTCATGCGCGCCTTCCATTGCCTGCCCGATAAATACCGCGGTAAGGTTGGTGAAGATATATGCCTGTATAAAAGCAACCAATATTTCGATAAAATAAATAAATACGGAAAACCCTATTGACAGCGGTGAAAAGCCCCAACCCGCGCCGGCATTAAGTGCACCGAATATAAATATCAGTGAAATCAAGCAAATAATGATGATGTGGCCTGCCAGCATGTTGGCAAAAAGACGTATCATTAAGGCAAACGGCTTGGTGAATATGCCGAGTACTTCCACCAATATCATAATTGGTTTTACAAAGCCCGGCACCGGCGGGTTAACAATATGTTTCCAGTAATGGCCATTGGTGCTGATAAGAATAGCGATAAATGAAATAAGCGAAAATATCATGGTAAAGGCAATATTGCCGGTAACATTCGCTGTACCCGGTACAAGGCCTATTACATTATTAATAAGGATAAAGAAGAATATGGTAAGAAAATAGGGCATGTATTTGTCGGCCCTTTTACCAAGGTTGGGCCTGGCAACCTCATCCCTTACAAAAGTGATGACTACCTCCATAGCGTTTTGCATGCCGGATGGCGCCTTTTTGGGGTCTTTTTTGTACTTGTTGGCTACACTTACCATTATCCACACAAGCAATACCAGCGCAAGAATCATTTGCACTACGTTGCGGGTAAGCGACAGGTCGTACACTTTTACTGATTGGTCAGCCGGAACAATATTGTTACCCACCAGTTTGTAACCGTCAACTTCTTCCTTTCCTTCGTCAAAGGCGGATGCCATGAAAAAAGACCAGCCTTTTTGGGGAGAATATAATATAACCGGCAGGGGTATGCTTATGCTGTGTTCTGCACCATCAGCGTCTTTATAAGACAGGAAATGAAATTCATGAGCGTCTAACACGTGGCCAAAAATTACTTCGCTTGCATTAAAGCCCTCTTTCTTTTCGCCTTTTTGTTCATCGGTTTGTGCCTGGGCGCCGGGAGTTTCTGTTTTTTCCTGTGCAAAACAGTTAAGCGAAAACGTTACAAAAAAAACGCTGAAAGCCGCTACCAGTAAAGATTTGAAGGATTTTGACAACATACCCATCCTGAAATTTGCCGCAAAGATAAGGGTTGGGGTATTAAAAACTGAATTTGCAGTTTAGAATTTGGGAAAAACTTGCAACCATATTGCAGGCGCAGTGCAACAGGCCCTTTAATACAATAGTTTATATTTGATTGTCAATAAGTTATGCAGGAACCGGTTTGTGTTTATCCAATTGCATATTGTGCAATTTACTATACAAACCGCCCAGCGCCAGCAGCTCCTCGTGGGTGCCGGTTTCCTTTATCTCGCCCTTGTCAAGCACAATAATTTTATTGGCTTTACGGATGGTGGAAAGACGGTGCGCGATAACGATAGAAGTGCGGCCGGAAATGAGTGTGTCAATCGCTTTTTGAATAAGCATTTCGCTTTCCGTGTCAATGGAAGAAGTGGCCTCGTCCAGAATCAGGATAGACGGGTTATATAAAAGCGCCCTGATAAAGGAGATTAACTGCCTTTGCCCCAGGCTAAGCGTATTACCGCGTTCCATCACGTTATAACTGTACCCGCCGGGCAACTGCATAATAAAATCGTGCACGCCAATAAGTTTGGCAGCCTGGATCACCTCTTCTTTGGGAATATTTGGGTTGCGCAGTGTAATATTATCCATTACCGAACCGGAGAAAAGAAACACATCCTGCAGCACCACGCCTATATTGCTTCTCAATACATCCAAATCGTATTCGTCAATATTCCGCCCGTCTAATTTAATTGCTCCTTTTTGTATATGGTACAGCCTGTTTAGCAGGCTGATGATGGATGTTTTGCCACTGCCGGTATGGCCCACCAGTGCAATGGTTTGCCCTGCCTGTATATGAAAATTAATGTCCTTCAGTACGTAATTGCCCGTAACATAGGCAAACCACACATGCTCAAAAGCCACTTCTCCCCTTGCCCTGGGCAGGTGCAGGGGCGAGGCCGCCGGTATTTTTAGTCCCTCCTGCTGCGTAGCGCGCGTGTTTGGGGTAACATCCTGGTTATCCTGCACTTTAAACACCCGCTCGGCGGCAATCATGCCCATCTGTAAAACGTTGAACTTATCTGCAATAACACGTAACGGCCTGAATATAAGGTTAAGATAGAGGATAAAAGCAATAAGCTCCCCCGCAAGGTTCTGGTCTTTAATAGTTGTGGCAAGGTTACTTTTGCCGGCCACCTGCCCCGCCAGCCACCATACCAATAACCCCATGGCGATGGCCAGCACAATTTCAACCACGGGAAAGAAAATAGAGTAGGCGAATATTGACCGGATATTGGCATTGCGGTGTTCCTGGTTTATTTTATTAAACTTGGCAAATTCCCGGTCTTCTGCCGCAAAAGCCTGCACCACCTGCATGCCGGTGATATGCTCCTGCACAAAGGCGTTAAGCGCTGCCACAGCGTTACGCACACGGATGAAGCTTTTGTTTACACTTTCCTTAAAATAATAGGTGGCAACTATAAGTAAAGGAATAGGGATAAGACTGATAAGCGAAAGCCGCCAGTCCGTCCAGAACATTACCGCCAAAATAACTACGATGGACAGCAGGTCGGCAATGATGGGAATAAGGCCGTCGGAAAAAATATCGTTGATGCTTTCAATATCGTTAATAGTGCGGGTGGTAAGCGTGCCGATTGGTGTAGTATCAAACTGGCGCAGGTTAAGGCTTAGTATTTTGCTGAAAATGCCTACGCGCATATCTTTCACTACGCTTTGCCCCAGCCACGAGGTTAAAAAGGTAAAGAAAAAGCGCATAGTTGTTTCAATAAGCAGCAGTACTATTTGTAAAATGGTAACCGCGAAAATAAACTCCCAGGCATTGTTTATGTTAGTATTAAACAGGCCCCAGTGCAGCAGGCCGGGCGTATGTACCGTTTTGCCGGTGGCTTTATCAACCGTAAGCTGTATAAGGTAAGGCCTTACAGGGGTAATAAGCGCCAGTAATATAGCAAGTACCAGGCTTGTAAAAAAATGCAGCCGGTAAGGCTTAACATATTGAAACACCCTGCGTAAAACCGTAAAATCGAATATCTTTTTTTTGCTGGAACTATCGGCCATAATGCGGGGGCAAAGGTAGTAAGTTGCCCAATGCCGCCCTGCAATATGTTTTTAGCGGCGAATAAGTTTTACGGGAAACGAAAACACCGCGCCAATGTTTTTCCAGGCGCCAAAACAATATAAGCAGCACCCTTTGTACTTTTAGGGTGTAAGAGCAGGGGCGACCTTGCCGCTTAACCCCGAAAAATTTTGTATTATGGAAATTATAAAAAACGGCGTTCAGCCATCTGCCAAAGGGCCGGCAGACTGGTTTACCGGGGCAGTGCGAATTGACCCTCTTTTTCAGCCTCACACCCCTGCCCGCACTGCCGGCGCCAGTGTAACTTTTGAGGCCGGCGCACGCACCGCCTGGCATACCCACCCGCTGGGGCAAACATTAATCATCTTATCCGGGTGCGGCCTGGTGCAGCGTGAGGGCGGCCCGGTGGAAGAAGTGTACCCCGGTGATGTGGTTTGGTTTTCGCCCGGCGAAAAACACTGGCACGGCGCTACCCCCACCAAAGCCATGACGCATATTGCCGTACAGGAAAGCCTTGACGGAAAAGTGGTGGACTGGATGGAGCATGTAACTGATGAACAATACACCAACAAGTAACAACACCAAAAGGATATGTATGAAAAAAACAGGAAATTTCAGCAGGACAGGTACGGGCAATCGCCTGTACAAAACGCTGGCGCTGGCTTTTGCTGCAGCCACCCTTGTTGTTTTTTTACACCAAAACGCGGCAGCACAGGAGGGAAAACCTATGGTAAGGATTGCTAAAATTATTGTTGACTCGGCTTCGCTGCCGGCTTACAGGGCTGCCCTTACAGAGGGCATTGAAAAGGCAGTAAAAACTGAACCCGGCGTGCTGTCAATGTCGGCTGTGTATGATAAAAACAACCCCACCCATGTAACTGTGCTGGAAGTATATGCCAGCGAGGATGCCTATAAAGCGCATTTACAAACACCGCATTTTAAAAAGTACAAAAGCGCCACGCTGGCCATGGTAAAATCGCTTGAACTTACAGATGTTGTACCCATTGCATTTGCGGCTAAGCCTAACCTGCAGGTTACACAGTAGCCCGGGGAGGAACATGCAGGCCTTGTACTTTAATGTTTGTTACTTAAGTTGCCGGCTGCTAAAACAATTTATTTTTGACAAACTATCACCTGTAAATTTAACCTATGTCAATAACAGACGACTTTGCGCTTGCTGCAAAACAATACATTGAGCAAATAAACAATGGCACGGTTTACCCGGGCAAAGCGGCCATAGACGGGCTGAAAGCATTTGATACCCCGCTGCAGGAAGAGCCTGCTGACGCAGGTGAAGTATTTGCGCTGCTGCACCAATACGGCTCGCCTGCCACAGTTAAATCCACCGGCGGCCGGTACTACGGGTTTGTGGTTGGCGGCAGTTTACCGGCAGCCGTGGGTGCAAAATTGCTGGCTACCGTTTGGGACCAAAATGCAGGGCTAACCGTTATGTCGCCTGTATCTGCAGCATTGGAAAACATTACAGGTAAGTGGCTGCTGGACATTTTTGGCCTGCCGCCGGATTGCGGGTTTGGTTTTGCAACCGGCGACACCATGGCCAATTTTACCGCCCTTGCGGCGGCGCGCCATACTGTATTGAAAAACGCGGGTTGGGATGCAGAGGCGAAGGGCTTGTTTAACGCCCCGGAAATAACGGTGATTGTGGGGGATGAAGTGCATGTAAGCGTACTGAAAACATTAAGCATGCTGGGGCTGGGCAGGGAAAGAATTATCCGCGTACCGGCTGACGGGCAGGGCAGGATGATTGCGGGCGAAATACCCGTAACAGACGCGCCGGCAATCATCTGCGCGCAATCCGGTAATGTAAACAGCGGCTCGTTTGACGATATAGAAGCTGTATGCGCAAGAAAGGGCAAAAATACCTGGGTGCATGTAGATGGCGCTTTTGGTTTGTGGGCCGCAGCTTCACCGCAAAAAAAGCACCTGGTGCACGGTATAGAGCTGGCCGATTCATGGGCGACAGATGCGCATAAATGGCTGAATGTGCCGTATGACTGCGGAATTGTTGTTGTGCGTAACAGGGAGGCGCTGTTCAACGCCATGTCGGCCACCACGGCGGCGTACATACCGACGGATGCCGCAAGAGAGCCTTTCCTGTATGTGCCCGAAATGTCGCGGCAGGCAAGGGCAGTGCCTGTTTGGGCGGCGCTTAAATCGCTGGGTAAAAAAGGGCTTGCCAATTTAATTGACGGCAACTGCAGGCAGGCAGAGCAATTTGCCGCCGGGTTAGCCGCGGCCGGTTTTACCGTGCTGAATGATGTAGTGCTTAACCAGGTATTGGTAAATTTTGGCGACGCGGAACAAACGCAGGCAGTTATACGCAAAGTGCAGGAAGAAGGCGTGTGCTGGTGCGGCGGCACCGTATGGCAGGGCAAACCCGCCATGCGCATAAGTGTAAGCAGTTGGGCTACGACGGATGAAGACGTACGGCTTTCGCTGGAAAGTATTGTAAGGTGCGCGGGTAAAAGATGAATAGGGATTTAGTAAATGATGCCCGGCAGTTGATGCAAATGCCAAAACGAATTTACGACAACACCAATCTCCCGGCCGCACTTAGTACTTCCGGGAGATTGGTAACGAAGAGAATAGTAAGACCCCTATTTATACGACATAGCATCCAGCCCGATATACTTGCGGATGATGCTCATCTGGCCGATATGGCTGCTTTCGTGGCTGGCTAAAAAGGCCATCAGCCCAAGAATGGTATTGTCGCCGATGGGTATGCCAAAAGGCAGCTTGCCGGCAAGTTGTTCCTCGCCCATATTTGCTACCGCTTCGGTAAACGGCGCTGCAAAACTGTTCCAGTAGCCAAGTATCTCCGCCAGCGACGGGTAGGCAATTGATTCGTCAATGGCCCGGTTGTTTGGCGGGGGTTTGGAGGCATCGGTATATAAATCCTTGTACGGAAAAACCGCGGTTAAGCCCAGCATGGGCGCCTGGTTGTAGCGCGCATTGGTTAAGTGGCCGGCAATCCATTGCAGGTGGTTTACCTGCTGGTTTAACCTTTGATTGCCTTTTTCATCGGCAACACCTTCCAGTACATTATTAAAAAGCCGTGTGTGCAGCGCAAACTGCTTTGCGATTGGTTGAATGACAGGTGACATACTGTTTATTTTTACCAAGACGAACAGAAAAAGGAAATAAGGACAACCCGGGAATATTTTTTTACCCGGCCGGGCACTTTTCCTGCTTGTGGTGTTGCAGGAATATAAAAATTTTTTTGGCTTTTAAGCGGACAAAATGCCGTTTTTGCTATTTATAGGTAGACCACGATTTTAGGCTGATTTGACTGATTCGCCTGAAGATAAGCGGCGGATTGCGGCGGAGAAATTCAATTGAACTTAACTTGAATAGTTACAAAAATTGAATAGCATTTAATGTAAGTTATTTGAAATTAATTAACCCAAGTTGTTAGTTATGTAAAGTAAAAGAGAGCATTAATAAAAGATAATTTTGAGTTACCACACACAAAACTCAATTATCAATGCTCACAGAGGATAAAATTATAGGGATTTACTGTATTATCGATGATA
>DASZPM010000027.1:0-488944 GCA_035550215.1 Chitinophagaceae bacterium
AGCTTTTATGGTGTACATCCATCCCTACATAAATATTCTGCCCACTGAAGTCCCTTGGCTTTTTTGATATCGCTTCCATAAAATTTAGTCTGATTAAATTTACTAAACTTCATTCGCGGATTTCAAACATACTAACTTCGGGAAAGGGAGTTAATAAAGCGCTCTCCTATGTTTGTAAAAGCCAGTATCCCGACTTGTTCAACTACAATAAAAGATGTGATATTTTGAGCAATACTAGTCGGAAGCCTGCCTAGCGTTTTTGGCTAGCAAGTGTTAAACAAATAAAGCGTTGGTAATCAACGCTTTATTTGTTTTGTGGAGGTGAGGGGACTTCTATCGAACACCTTTTGGCACTTTTTGACTTCTTATCCAAACTTAAACAAGGCTAAATAGTCAAAAAGCCCTCCACCAAAACAAGCCCATCAATCATAGCTTTTAAAGCCAATTTTGTTTCGCTCAATTTTGGGTGAAGTTAATAGTTCTTTTAGACAGGCAAAAATGGCCTGGATATTCTCTTCGCTGAAGCTGACCCTTTTTTCAATGTCTGCCAATTTTAATAAAATATCCTGGCTTGTGGATAGCAGCTCCCGCATGCGTGTAAACAACCTGATGATTTGAATATTTACCTGTATGGCGACCTCGCTTTTGAGGACACTGGAAAGCATGGCGACGCCTTGTTCCGTGAAAGCATAGGGCAGGTACCTTGGACCACCCCAACTTGAGGTCACAATTTGTGACCTCAAGTTTTCAAACTCCTCCTCCGTTAACTGGAACATAAAATCAGCAGGGAATCTTTCCATATTTCTTTTGACGGCCTGGTTGAATACTTTTGTCTCGACTTGATAAAGAACAGCAAGGTCCTTATCAAGCATGACTTTCTGCTCTCTTATAAAATATATCTTGCTTACGATGGCTTCGTCAGTTATTACGTTTTCCATATTACTTTATGATGCTGCTTTTTTAGCCTCAATTAAAATGTTTACTTCCGCCTCAATCATTTGCTTGATGTCATACTTTACCTGGAAGTAATTATCCATCACCTGCTGCTGGGTGACGGTTGACACAATCGGTATCGGCTGGAATTTTTTTATATCCGCGTTCAGGCGCTCCGTATCGTTAATGATTTCTGCATGGAACATCTTCAGTTTTATCTTTTCATTTGGGTCATCGGCTACCATGCCCACAAACTGGCCCGAAGAAAGGGCTGCAATCTTTGAGGGAGGTATTGCATTGTCCAATTGCAATGAGCGGCTTATAGAGGTGTCTGTGCGGTTTATAGACAGGCTTTCCCGTTCCTGCATAATCTTGCCGAACCGGTCGGACAATAGTTTGGATGTTTCGCCCATAACTTGCCCTGAAATAATATTCCCTGTTATGTTTACAATAACGTCCGCCTGTTCGCGCCCATAGTCTTTTTTTAGCTGGCTAATATCCTGCATGGCCAGCGTGGTAGCGACCTTGTTACTACGCGCGGTTGCAATCAGTGAGTCAATGTGATTAAAAAAGATTGTGGGGAATTCGTCAAAAACAAGGCTGCATTTTTGCTTGTCCTTTTTATTGACAAGCTTGATAAGCCGTGATATATATAACGACAACACCGCACCGTAGATACTTTGCTTTTCAGGGTTGTTGCCAACGCATACCAGTTTCGGCTCTTGCGGGTTGTTGATGTCAAGTGTAAAATCGTTTCCTGACAGCACCCAGTAAAGCTGCGGTGAAGCAAGGCGTGCCATGCCTATTTTAGCGGAAGCAACCTGCCCTTCGAGTTGCTCCATGGCGTTGTTTTGATAGGCAGTAATAAAAGGGTTGACCAATACTTCAATTTCAGGTTCGGTATTGAGTACCGGCAACAAGTCTTCATAATCCGCCTGCATCAGTTCAATAGCGTGGGGCAAAGTACAGTAAATGCCGTCTTTGTATTTTCGCAAAAACCAAATGATGGCTGTGACAAAATTGATGGGCGACTCCACAAAGAAATCACCCTGCTTGCTGATCCAGTCTTTATTAAGCCCTAATAGTATTGCTCTTGCGGACTCTGTTGCATCTGTTATATCGTGCATCGCGTAAGGGTCTAAGGGGTTGCAACGATGGGATTGAGAAAGGTTATCAAAATTGATAACGTAAAACTTCGGTTTTACAGGGTAACTTTTCTCGTTTCGGAGGAGCCAGTTATAGGCAATCTTTGACAGGTCATCAAATTTAAAATCATAGATGAACATGGCAAACCCTTTTTCGATGTGCTGTTTCATGATATGCTGGATCACGAACCAGGACTTACCTGCGCCGGGGCTGCCGGTCACAAGGACACCGCGAAAAGGGTTGATGATATTGATCCAGCTCCTGCGCGTTTTTCCTTTTAAATTATAGCTGGCTGGCAGGTTGATGGAATATTCATTGTTCAACAGCCTTTCTTCCTGCGGGAACGTTTCATTCATTTCATTGAAAATATCTCCTGCCATTTTTACTTTTATCAGCCTGCTTAATTGTGCGCCGCCCGATAGCACCAGGAGGAAGCCGCCACTGCAAACAAGTATATACAAACCAGCCGTGACGGCGACCGTGCATCCAATATAAAAAACCACGCTGGCCGCAAAATACAGGGCAATGCCGCTGCCCGCTAACCCTGCAATCCGCTGCCAGCGCAGTTTTTCATTTTTCCTGCCCTGGCTGCCGAGCAAAGACACCGCGAGCAACCCTAACGCAATAAATTTCGATGTATAGTTGTGCCTGAATAGCCCGGTTTGCCCAATATTAAACAGCAGCTTGTCCGTGATAGAAGCAGTTAGCTTCCATGCTTTAAATGCCGCATAACAATAGAAATAGAAGTGCAGTAATAGAATGAATATCCCTGCATACCTGGTCATGTCCATAATCTTGCGCAAATCGTTTTCGTTTTCTCCTGTTGTTGACATAGCTGTTTTTTATCGTTATAAATCCAGTGCCCTTTTCTTTTTCCGTTTTTTCTTTTTCACCAGTTGGTTGGGTACATTGTCAAATTGCAATTTTGGCGACATAAGTTGTTCCAGGATTGAATCCTCTTTACCTGATTTTATATTAAGCAAAGAGGCATGCCTAAGCGCTGGTTTCCTGCGTAAAACTTTTGGCTCGTTGGCTGTCGCTTCCGTTTGCTGCTTCTGTGATACCTGGATCGCTGATAGTGTTTCTGGTTGCTGTGCAATTTTCGCCTGCAGGTAACTGATACTATATTGTTTGCCCAATTCACTGCCGTTAAAGACGCTTTTGTTTTTGTTATCCACGAACGTAATCCCGTACATCCTGCCCTCAACGTTTTGGCGGATAACAGGAATTACCTGTTTTCCCGACAATATTTGTTTGAGTTCTGCGATGCTGGCAGGGCCTTGCAGCAGGGCCTCATCCAGCGTGCTTTTTAGCTTTTGTTTATATGCATCCCTTGTTGATTTATTTCGTTCAAATAATTGTTCCAGTTTTTGTAGTGTTGGCTGGCCATTGATGGCACTTGCTTTAATGGGTACGCCAATAGGTATTCCTTCATTATTAAGTATGCGATACACGAGGCCCTTCTTTTGAAACATTAAACCGTCTTCGGCGCCGCGGTCAGCTACAACGTTAAATTGTTTCAAAGCGGCATTGAGCTCTGGCAGGGAAGTATAGTTGTACTTTGTTATCACTGCGTTCAGCACATTGGTGACGCTCCTTTTTGTTTCTGACTTGCCATACAACACTTTTTGTGCGTCTACCGGTTTAATATGATTGACCGGCTTTTGCTGATGCTCTGCTTTTACAAGGCTGTACTCGGTTTCTATTTCCTTGCGTGCTTTTTCAGACTGGTTCCTGCCAATATTATGCGTGTTAATCCGCGTGCCGTCTGAGCGGATGGTAGTGCTGACTATATGCAGGTGCGGATGGCCTGCATCATGGTGCTGATAGACAAGGTAAGGTTGTTCGCCAAAACCTATCTTATCCATATAAGTGTTAGCTATCTCCATTAACCTGGCAAGCGGCAGGTTTTCAGACGTGTCAAAATTCAGGGAAACGTGTAATGTTTTTGTGGTTGCCCTGTCGTTCAACACATTTCTGTTTTCAAACTGCGCCAGCTTCTGGTAAAAATTCATCTTGTCATGGTCAAGCAAACAGTTTTGTTCACCAATGCACACAGCGCTGCCTTTCTGGACTTTCTTTTCATTATAGTTCAGCGTCTCTATCAGGCTGTGCGGTATCGTTATTTTTGCAACCATTGTTCGTAGGAGCGTGCCATGTGCATTTTTATTTCCTCAGTTTTCTGCTGTAATGACTGTTGCAACCCGACGGTTTGCTGCAGCCATTGCCTGAACTCCGGTATCTTGTCCAGCATGTGTAACTTTTTAACAGCCTGGTTAAAATTGTTGCCGATGGCATTGAGCTCTTTTCGGAGCAGCGCTATTTCTTTTAAAAAGTCATCAGCCGATTGATTGCGGTGAAGCAGAATCACTGGCTGCTGCAATAACAATTTCCTGATGTAATTGCTGGCGTATTTTTCGGTAGTCTTTTTTTGAATAGCTGTAAATGCTTTATGCTCCGTTTCATTCATGCGAACGACTATCATTTTATTCCTGACTGCTGCGGCTTCTTTTTTCATCACGGTGTTTTATCCAGTCTATGGCGCCTGGGAGTGGCTTTGGGAATCCCGAAACGACTTCGGAGTGAAGGGCAAGATGCGGCAAACGTATAACGTTTGTACATCTTGCAATGGGCAGGAAGACGCCCATTAAGCCCTTAACTTTGCTATTATGATTTATGGCGCTGTTAGTAGAATTGCCGACGGCAGAATAGAAAGTAGAAGCTAACATTTAAAGCAACGTAATCGCGAACTGTAAGCGTTTTACCGGAACATTTTTGAGCCATTGTTATCGTCTTTTTCATAATACACATTTTCAGTTTCACAAGAGAGATAATATATTGCAAGCATAAAGGTAGAAAGCTGGTTTGTTATATGCAATACATGTCTAAATTTTAGACATGCTCCAAATGCTTTGTAATCTACATGGAATAAAATGTAATTTTGGCTACCAGTATGAAAGATATTTTACAGCAATTACAACCCACAGAAAGATTTACCGGGCTTGTGGATAATTATGCGAAATACCGCCCCTCATATCCCCCGGAGCTTATTGATTTTATTGAGCAGGAGACAGGGCTGCAAAAGGACTGGAATATTGCCGATGTAGGCTCTGGCACAGGTATATTCTCCAGGCTGCTGCTTGAAAGGGGTTACAAAGTGTACGGCGTTGAGCCTAATAAAAATATGCGGGAAGCTGCCGAAAGCGGCTTAGTGCCGTATAAAAAATTTACCAGTATTGATGCTACGGGAGAGAAAACTACATTACAAGGCAGGAGTATTGATTTGATTACAGTGGCGCAGGCATTTCATTGGATAAACGCCGAAGAAGCAAAACTTGAGTTTCGCCGGATTTTGAAACCACCCGGCTACGTTGCTTTGATCTGGAATATCCGTACGACAAATACTCCATTCCTTGCCGCATTTGAGCAGCTTAAAATTGATTATGGGACGGATTATAAAGCAACAAGGATGTTAAAAGAAAATGATATTGCATCTTTCTTTGAACCGGGGCATGTAAAGTATGCTTGTTTCCCACATTATCAGCGGTTAGATTATGAAGCGTTGAAAGGGCAATTATTGTCCACTTCGTACGTGCCACAGGAGGGCAAAAAACATGATGAAATGATAGAAATGCTTGAAAGCTTGTTCAGCCGGTATGTGGAAAATGAACTTGTAAAAATTGAATACGAAGCTAAGGTTTATCTGCGTGTTGAAAATTAGGAGTGTCTAACGCGCCGTGAAAGCCGCCGCCACACAGGCGTGGCGGCATAAAACTTTAAAAGACAGCTACAATTCCTCCCTGGCAATCATCTGCTTCTGCCTGCGCAGCTTCAAAGGTGTCAAATTCCTTATTTCCCCCATCTTCATCCATTACAAATTGCGGGTAGGGAAACAGGTCAATGACGTAAAATGTTTTGCCTGTCAGATGCTCTGCTGTAAGCGTTGTCGCTGCAAAAATTGTCTTTTCCATAATGTTGATATTTAAACTGGTATTGGTGCTGTCCTGAAATCTTTTAAATTCATAAAGAAGCCCCTGTATTGTATCATTCCTTCGCGGAATAAATTCCAAAGCAGTGATGCGCCCACATTTGCGAGTGATGAATTAATGAACAAATCTTGTTTTGTAAGTGCTTCGGCAAGCGAGCAACTTGGTGTAGTATCGTCTGATGAAGCTTCAAACAGTTCCTTAAATTCTTCCGTAGGCACAGGCAGGTTGTTTACCGGAATAAATTTTTTTGATTTTTGCTGGTCAATGTTTCCTACTGTTGCCAAAATTACCTGACCCGTATTACGGCTATTGCCGAAATCCATCCAATAGCATATTTTATCCCTTCTGTAACGATTGTTTTTGGCGCTTTTTGATAGCATTTTTGATATTTCAAACCTTGAATTAACATTATCCACACAGGTGATAGTAATATTCGCTGAGCATTCGGTTAAGCTTTCAAATATTTTTTTATTGAATTGCACTGCATATCCTTTCCAGTTTGTGCCGAAAAAACGGTTGATGCGGCTGGATAAAACTTCGGCCTTTGGAAAACCAATTTCGGTGCTGGCGAAAAGCTGCCTGCCAACATTTGCTTTTGTTACAATATCATCGTCAAAAACGCGCACAAAGATGCCTGCATGCTGCAATGCTATCAAGGATTGATTGATACGTGCCAGCGCGGTAAGCATTTGGCTGCCGGTGCCGCCGCAGCCTATCAGGTTTACGGTGACGGGATTTGCTGGCTGCAACAGGTATTTGTCAGTAAAATGTATTCGTGCTTTAGGCTGTTTCATGTCAATAGGTCTTTAATCGTTTTATTAGCTGTAATGAGTACATCCAAAGGAAATTTTTCATGGCCATTCATCAGCGTTTGCCATAGCTGCACGATATTCCCCTTTACAGGCGATGTGCCGGTTAGCATGTGGCTGAAATAACTGTTCCAGTAGCACTGCTCCCACCGTCTTATAAAGTCCTCAAGCGAATGGATATTTTCCATGCCGGTATCTACAGTACCCATGCATACTTTATGGCTGGCATGCAGGTTGAAAAAAGGAGCGCGGAAAAGCGTTGTTTTTGCAGCAGGTTTAGATTTGCTTTTAAAAGCATATATTTCTAATTCTTCTTTGCCTGCTTTCCATATAAGCGGCGGTACAAATGCTTTGCCCGATGGAATGTTCAGGGTGTCAATAAACAGTAATTCAACTTCCTGTTCAGGCGTGTACCAAATGGCAAATCCATTTTGCGATGGGTTAATGTATAAAACTTTATCCGGCAACAATCCGCTGCTTTTTAGATAATTGTTCCGCAGTTGCAACCCTGTGTTAAGGCTTTCGGCAAGTTTCATTGTTTCTATTATTGACAACGGATGGGCATTGACTGGTTTGCCTTGTTTATTCATGTCGTAGGCTTCGACAAAAACATTTTCGTTATCCTGCGCGGAAGATTGATAAATCACCAATGCTTTTACCGGCAGGTATATGTCATTGAAATGTGTTGTTATATTTTCCATTATATGATTTCTAACAGGTCTGCTAAATGGTGCAGGCATTCAAAAAAAGCATCTTCAAAAGCAAGGTCATGCTTTATTGCTCCCTGCGGGGTGTCAAAATATTGCAAAGCAATGGGTTCTTCGGTGCAGGCAATTTCCTGAAAATCGCCGTTTATATATTCCATCAGCTCCTCATAAACAAAGCTGTCTGAGTCCCAAAAGAAAGAGATGTAGTCGTCGGGCAATATATGCCGTTCTTCATCGGGCTCTAAAAACCGGTAATGCACATTGTCAAAAATTCTCCTGGATGGGTAGTTTTTGTACAAATCAAACAGGAGGCGGCTTACCTTCAACAGGTCTTTATCTGCATTATTTAACGGGATAAACCTTTTCAGCCTGTTCTCAAACTGCTGCAAATGGTAAGGATGGCGTATGCTTTTAAAGGTTTTTCTGCCAAAGTATTGCATGTTCATGTTCCACGAAATAAATGTGCGGCTGTCGCTTTCATCAATATCGCGACAATAGTATTCATAGTTCTCGTAAATTGCCTCGTAGTTGCTGCCGACATAGCCATTGTGATAATCGGGCATACCTGCAACTTGGTACAGGTATGCAAAGACAGATAACAGCAGTTGGGCTTGCCGCTTTTTGCGGGGATTTTGTAATAAGCGGGCAAGCGGTTTGACGGCTATGTAGAACAGGTTCATGCCGGTATCACATGTTTTGAAAGTGGCGATACAGGCTTTGCGATTTTCGTCTTTCAGTATTAATATGCCAAGCCCTGTGTCTTTCTTTGCAAATTCGTCTTTTACAACAGAAAAGGAGCGGGCTATGTTCATAGGATAGCTGCCTTCAACGGATGGCATAGTTATATCATGCAAGGCAGTGAAATGTGCAAGAGAAATAAAATATTCTTTCTCTATTTCTTTAGAGCCACCAAGTATCGCCAAATTTTGCCCTATGACGGGTGAAAATGATTTTTTCAAAAAACCATTGGCACCATGCAGGCAGGTGTGCTTGTCAGACGGTCTTTTTGCACGTCGGTGGCGTTTGGAAGATCGTCGAGGTTCTTGGCAAACCTGGCTATTTGCTGGTGTATTTTGCATAGCTGTTCCGATTTTATGTGTTTGACCTTTCTTGTTTTCTGTTTCATAACTTATCCTTTTGTGCCGACAGTAGATACGAATTTGAAACGCACCTTGTCGTTCACTATTTCAGGGCCTTCTATTTTAGCGGTGGTAAGAATGGGGTAGGTTTGTGCATAAAAGTTCAACACTGCCTCGGGGCTGAGACTTGCCGCGGGGTCTGTAAGTTCTATATCTGTGCCTTTTTCTGTGTGCAGGAATACCCTGTCAAGACTATTTATTAAAAACATGGTTGTAGTGTTTTAAGGTTAACTAAAAAGCGTGTTTTCTTTTTTGTCCTGTAAGACCCACAGTTCTTCTCTTTTCGCTTCAATTTCGTTGACTTTGCCGGGATAAGTTTCAGGCTTTGGCAATTGCAAAAGGGCTTCGGCGTATTTTTCTTTTTCTATTAAATCATCTACCTTTTGCATATCTGTTTCAAAGGTTTTGGCTTTTGGCTCTTCCGATTTTTTCTCTTTGCCTTTCTTATCCTTTTCCTGTTGTGCATTCTTTTTTGCTTCTTCCAATGCCTGCATATATTTAGCTGTATTAGAGAATAGTACGTCGGTAGCTTTCATTGGTGTTTCAATGGTTTGGAAAAAGCCGTCATCAATTTCTTTGGCTGTTCCGGTAAACTGCAAAGGCTGTAGTTGTTTTAAGGTTTTGTCGTCCAATTTATCATCAAATAATGCCACTGATACGACAAGTTTGTTATCCGGTGTGTTAATAATGTTCAGTTTCCAACCTGCTTTGATGTTAAGTGAAGCAAGGTTGGTAAAGAAATTTGTTGTCATAATAATTTCATTTAGCGTTACTTAATCTTGTTTTTCTTCTTCTGCAAACCGCAAAAGCTTATTTGCCTTTGCGCCATCCTTTGTAAAAACATATTCATTTGCCTCTATAGCTTCCTGTACTGCTCCAACGCCGATTAAATATTCGTATTCTCTCTCCAGCATAGAGTATAAAAGCCTATTTAATTGTTTTGCGATAGTTTTTACCCATTCAATTACGATTTCGAGATGTTTTTCAATGTTGGAAAAATCGGTCCTTTTATAATGCATAAAATCGTAATTCTGTTCAGCACGTACGTAGTATGCCCTGTCGTTCCCAACAATCTGAGGCTGGTCAATTAATTGCTTTGCATAGAGATTTAGTATTCTTTTATCAATATCAACTGTAGATAAATACAATTTTTCATTGGGAGCATATTCTTTCCATGCCTCGTTGGTTATTCCTTCCACACATGTTGGCATATTTACGGTTGCGTCAAAGGCGCTGCCATCGCCCTGCGAGTAAAATCCACTGAAACGGATGCTGGTTATATCAACCGTTATGCCTATTGTTTTGCAGATTTCAGCAAAGTCATAGTAAATAAAATCCCACCAATTGTGTTCCACGTTGATATAACGGTATTCGTCGAGTGCTGTTTCTTTAACCTTGCCGGTAAATTCGCCGATGCCATAGAGTTTGATGGTAATTTCTTGCATAATGGGATTTTTATATTATTGAATTGAGTATGTCATGTAAAGAAAATTCGGCGGTGTAATATTCTGTACCTGTGTGTTTGCCGGACGCATTATAACGTATTATGCCATCAGCGTCAATCATCATTTGATAGAGATGCAGCCGGCTGTTTGGGCGTGAAAGATTGTCAAGGTTAGTTTGTTCCAATATTACAAAGCAGCTTTCTTCTTCGCTATGCAGAACCTGGTCTGCTGAGAATACGTCGTCATCCTTGTAGAAATTTTCAGGGCCACCGGAGTAAATTAGATAGTAGAAGCCGGGTCCGTTTTTAAAAGCCTGTGCTTTGGCAAGCCTTGCCCGCATAATTTGTTTCCATTCATCTGTAATATGAACAATGGCAAAATCACAGTTATCCCATTCGCTATCTGTGTATGCTTTAATTAGCAAGTATGTTGATTGTTGTACGCGTTTCATAAAATAGATTTTAGTTTTTAATAAAATCAGTATGTTCTAATTGGTATTTCTTACGTTCGAGAAGTGTGTCAAGAATTTCGTAGTCGCTTTCATATTCTTCACCCTCAAACAAATACACATTCTTTTCCTCGTCGTAAGAGTAGGATTGCATTTCATCCCAACCGAGGCATATATCCGTAAGTACGCCGCATTTGTATTCAGCTTCGCCATAAATCAGCATGCCCATTTCGTCGTAGGAATAGGTGAAGCTTGCACCAAAGTGGTCGGCGATTGCTACCATGATGTCTATATTGGGCGACCATTTTGTGTTGTAATATAACAAGCCATCTGCCCAATAAATGTCAAACATGAAACCTATGTCTGCTTTTATAAAAGGCGGCAATTGGCCGCAATTTTCTTTGTCGCCTTTTGCCTGTAATTCATCAAAAAAGGCAATTATCTTTTCCATTGTTTCGGGGGTACAATCAAATTGCACCCTGTTGCTGCACCAGTTTGCCATATAGTTATTTTTTATCGTTTTCAATTTGCAATGCTTCCAGTTTGTTTACTACGTCCTGCCAATACGATTTGAGTTCTGCATCAAGCTGTTTAAACTGTTCATCGGTATGTTGCAGGTTTACAAATTCTCTTGCCTGCATAAGTGCACTGTTGAGGTCTGTTACAATGAGTTCTTTACCGTTTATGTCAGTGATTTTCATATCTGAAGTTTAATAGGGGGGCGTAAGCCCCCTTTGAGGTTAATTTAATTGCAATACATCAGCGCCGTGTTTGGCAAATTCGCTGCACAGGTTAAAGGTTGCCTGTGCTTTCTTTTGCGCTGTGCCGCCGCAAAGCAGCGAATTGATTTTTTCGTCGTTGTCCCTGTAACTGCGTACATTCTGGAAATAGCCGGTTACTGCGTTGTACGCACCGAATAGTGTCCCTTTTGTGGTTTCCAGTTGCTGGCTGTCTGCCATCATCGCATAACCAAAGGCTGTGAAGACTTGGTTTTTATACATGGCGGAGTTTTCTTCATGCCTGCCTTCTTTAATGTTGGTAAGCGTTTCCTTGTTGGGTGCTAAGGCAATTTGTATAAGACGCTGGACTTCGTTATCGGTAACAGGTATTTTACTCCATTGGTTAAATGCCTGCTCCATTAAAGGTGTTAGCGTGTTTACCATGCCCATTATTTTGTGCGCTTCTTTTAGCTGTGCCTGGGCATTTGCGGTATGGCGTATTTTCAAAACGTTGGAACAATTTGCAAGGGCTGCATTTAAGGTATTATTGCAAACAATACGCACAGGTGTGAAAGCAATGGTTATACTTTCTGTGCCATCGTGGGCGGTTGTTAAAAACAGGTATTGCTCGATGATGTCGTTGTTGCCTACTTTAATATATTTTGGCAACTTTGCTGTAATAAAAATTCGTTCGCCTTTGCCTAAAGCTCCTGCCGTTTCATAAACAATACCTTCACCGTTTACTATGCTATCAAAGAAAGAGAAAGCATCAACGTTTTGCACTATGTGGTATTCGTCGGTAACATGCTTGCCCAATATTTCTTCGTTATCGGCGCGGTAGGTAAAAAAGTCTGTTTCGGAAACAATTTCCCTGCCTGACGGCAGGCGGTACACATGCGGGGCTTTGCCAACCGGAAATGCGAGCTGTGATTGTAATAGTACTTCCCTGCTGGTCAATGCGGTATCTGAAATTTGCCCGTAACCGTGCCATGCTTTTTCCTGCAATGAATAAAATGAATATTTGCCTGTTTGTTCGTTATAATTTAGGTTATGCATATACTTTATTTAATGGTGTAAAAGAATGAGGGGATAGGGTTGAAGCTGCCTAAAATGGCAGGTCGTCTTTTTCATCTTTCTCTCCTGCGGCAACAGGTTCCTGTGCCTGTATGTCGGTTGCTTCAGCGTCAACCAGTTCGCCCTCGTTGCTGACGGCTTTTTTGCTGCTGCTGAGCAATTCAACATCCTGCGCATGCAGCCTAAGCACGCCAACAGGGTAGCCTGTTTTTTTGCTGATATAGGCATCCACTTCGGGGTGACCGTACACCCGCACCAATATACCTTTTACCAAATAGGGCGCAACGTTTTCGCCGTACCAATAACTGCATTCTACAAAGGTTACTTTGTTGGCAAGCTGGCCTTTGGAACGGATTGTGCGGTTCAAGGCAACTGTAAAATTGGTAACCGGTTTTTCTGACCCTTCTACAGGTTTAACGATTGCGTTTCCTGTTAACCTTCCTGTGATTTCCATAACACTTTTTTTTAAGTATGAATGAATAAATGTTTACAAAACCGAAACTGTTACGCTGCGAAAGAGGCGGCAATCCATCGTGCGCGTTTAAAATGGTCATGCAGCCACTCAAAATATTTTTCAGCCTCTAACAGCGGAGCGGATTTTTGTTGTCAATCCCCTTTCACCCCAGTGAAGAAGGGGTTGACAACAAAAATCTTGCGCCAGGGGCGCAAAGGCCTTACAGCGTCACCGGGACGGACGATTATGGACATGACGAAGCAGTAGGACAAGCCATGGCCAAAGTGAATTAGCGGAGTAGTAAACAGGAAGTACAAGTGTGCGACGCCTTCGATGATGAACAGAACCCCAATGCAGGGTACCAAGGAATAATTTCAAAAATTATAGTGCTGCGGTAACTTGTTTCGTTTGAGATATAGTAAGAGTTCTTTGGGCGTTACATGGCGAGATTGAGTGATTTTTCGATGATCAAGAGAATAACATTCGTAATGGTTTCGGTAAAGTATTTTGTTTGAAAGCACCGCATCGTATAATTCCTGTTGTGCAGTGGTTAACATAATCTCCTCCTCGAAGACAATTTTGTATTCCCAATCATATTCGCTGGTAGCGATAAAGTATTTGCAAATACTTTGATAGCGCGCCAATAAATCAAAGTCATCAAAACCTCTTGGCTTAACTTCGACAAGGAATGCCTTACGTGTATTGTGGTGGCGAATAAGAAAATCCGGTTTATAGCTCTTTGTGCCTTGCTTTAAGTAAAAAGTGGATTTTGCTGAAAGCGGATCGTAATAAATTTTGACACACTCCCTGGCATACGCATATTCTTCTTCTATGCTGATCGCATAGCGCAACTCGAGTAGTGAGTCAAATCCCATGCCTTTGTAATCTATATGGCATCCCTGGTGCCCGTAAATAAATGTGCTTTCCATGGTTGTTCTTTTTGATGTTTGTTGATGTCTGTAACAGGCTTGTCAAGCGCCCTGTACTGGCAGGCTTCCGCGATATGTTGAAGTTGTATGATGCCAGAAGATTTAAGATCTGCAATTGTTCTTGCAACTTTCAGTATGCGGGCGTATGCCCGCATTGACAGCGCCGCAGCCTCCGCCTTTGAAAGAATAAACTTTTTTGCTGCGTCTTCCATGATACAAAATGTATCAAGCATGTTATCTTCTATTTGGGCGTTGCAATAAATGCCAGGGAGTGATTTAAAGCGCTCGCTTTGTATGGCACGGGCGGCGATTACCCGTCTTCGGATAGCAGCCGAGTTTTCTGCTTTGTCTAAAGGCCCGAACATTTCTACAATGGATTGCGGCTCTACTTCTATTTGCAGGTCAATGCGGTCAAGCAAAGGCCCTGATATTTTCCGGCGGTACCAGTACAGGGCCCGTTTGCTGCAAGTGCATTTTCTCGCAGGATGTCCAAGGTAGCCGCAAAGACAAGGGTTCATGGCAGTGACCAGCATAAATGATGCAGGCAACCGGAGGCGCATGTTCGCTCTTGAAATAAATACCTCTTTGTCTTCCAGTGGCTGTCGAAGTACTTCAATTGCCGAGCGCTTAAATTCCGGTAACTCGTCAAGGAATAAAACACCGTTGTGTGCCAGGGATACTTCGCCGGGTGTTATGTTCGAGCCGCCACCGGCGAGTGCTATGTCGCTGGTTGTATGGTGTGGTGAGCGAAACGGGCGTTCAGTGATGAGGCCTTTTGAGGCATTACTGGTGATGCTGTAAATCTTGGTGGTTTCCAAAGACTCTTCCTCCGTTAATGGCGGGAGGATCGAGGGCAGGCGTTTTGCCAGCATTGTTTTGCCTGTACCGGGTGGCCCGATAAGCATACAGTTGTGGCCACCGGCCGCGGCGATTTCTAAGGCGTGTTTGGTGTGTTGCTGGCCTTTTACATCGGCGAAATCATATTTATGGAAAGTTTGTTTTTGAAGTTTGGCTTCATTTGCGAATGGGGTTAAGCTACAATCAGGCTCGATGAAAGTTAGTATATCATTCAGGTGCTGGACAGGGTAGATATTGATGCCTTTTATCAGGGCGGCTTCTTCGGAATTTGTATATGGCAATAATATGCCGGCTAGGCCTTCCTGCTTTGTTTGCAGGGCAATGGATAATGCGCCGCGTACGGGGTAAATGGAGCCGTCTAATCCAAGTTCACCCACAACAAGATAGTCTTTCAGTTTTCCAAGACCTGCTATTTGTTCAGAGGCGAGCAAAATGCCAATGGCCATCGGCAAGTCAAAAGCGGTTCCGGTTTTACGTATGTCGGCAGGTGCGAGGTTAATCACGAGTTTTGTGCGTGGCATTTGGAAGCCGTTGTTATTGAGTGCTGAGGAGAGCCTGCTCCAGCTTTCCTTGATAGCATCGTCCGGCAGCCCTGAAATTGTATAGCCCATGCCCCGTTCGATGCTTACTTCAACGGTGACGAGGAAGGCATCAATGCCGTATAATGCGCTGGATAGTATTTTGGCTTGCATATAGGTCGTTTTACCGGTCAAGGTTGATGAGTGAGGTTGCTTTAATTTCAGTGACACTGACTTTTACACCGCTTTTATTTTCATAACTGCGGTAAACGAGATAGCCGTCTACGAGAATATGGCTGCCCTTTAAAAAGTTACGTTCGGCAAAGGCAGCACATTTATCCCAGGCAATGACGGTATGCCAGCTTGTTGTATATTTTTGTTCGTCTTGTTCTGCTTTTTTCTTTACGGGTGAATGAGTAGCGATTCTCATGCGGGCGCATTTGTTGCCGTTTTGGTAGTTTTTGATGGCTGGGTCTGCGCCTACATAACCAATAAGTTGTACACTGTTTTTGTCTTTCATGGCTTTGCTTTTTACAAGCCAAAATTGGGGTCAGGCAATAACTGCTTCAAAGTTTTAAACGTTTATTTACGTAGATAAACGTTTAAAACGGTATTGTTTTTGCGACCAATTGCAAAATGCCTGTGATGGAAATTGAGCTGGCTAATGAAAATACCCATTTTTGTCTTTTTTGCGGTAAGCCAATTAACCCAACTAAGGGACGGGAAAACCGAAAGTATTGTGATGATATTTGCAAAAGCCGCTACCATAACATGCTGAGGCGGGGTATTGATGGTGAGATAAAGCGCATCAACAAAATATTGTACAAGAATTTCGAGATCCTTAAAGAAGTATATGAAAGATCCGTTAAGGAGAAAGAACCTGCTTCTATATCCATTACTGATTTGTACAGGTTGGGGTTTAGTTTTGACTATTATACCCAGGTTAGCGGTCCTTATAAGTTTTGTTATTATTATGGCTATGTGCCCGGCAATAATGAAAAGTATATGAAAATCGTGGTTGGTTTTGACAGTATCGTTAAAAAGATATAATAATGGTGGGTGGCTGAATGCAAGCGGCCTGTCCGGGAGTGCAGCGTAGCGGAACGCCGGATGGGCTGCGAAAGCCGCAAGCTACCCTCCATTGTCTCGCCTAAAGGGCAGGGGTGCGCAGCACTGCTGCCCGCGTCAGCTTAATAATACTTTGAGTGTATCGCTGATTTCTTTCAGCAGGGCTGGAGAGATGTCCTGGTCTGTCAGTGCACGATAATTACCTTCTTCATCAGGTTCAAACGTGACTATCTTATTATTGACATCGACCTGTATCTTATGTGTGTAACCATAACGTAATATCTGTGTCGGATATTCGTATTCCTGGCCATTAAATTCAATCGGTAAGTTAAAATTGTCTGCCATTATTGTTCAAAATAAGGGTCAAGCAAATCAGGGTTGATGAAGGATTTCAGGTTAACCAGTTCGTTCATCGCGGCATCGTACTCGAACTCGATATAAATTCCTTCTAACTGGTACAGAATATACTTCGTATCATTTTCGACCCTGTGCATGAGGAATACACCTTTATTCCAGGCAAGGTCGGCCTGCTGTTCGGTAGTCAGTGCTTTGAAGTCGTAAATAGTCACCTTGTGAAGATAAATATTTGCCGGATATGTTGGGATGTTTCAGGCCGGAAGTGGTCTTGGGTAAAAATTTATGGTAAAAAGAGAACGGTTTGAGGTGTAAAGAAGACAAATTAAAAGCATGGCTATATGAACGTATTACGGTGAATGGCAAATCAGTGGAGTTATCATTGCAGCATAAAATAGCCAGGGAAAGCTGGGATACTAAAAATGAAACCGTCTGTGGCAGTTCGTCCGAAGTGCGGGAATGCAATGAGCAGGTTATCCTTACGCGCCGTGCATTAAAGTCTGTTTACGAGGCGCTTAAAAAAACTGGTTATATTATCAGTGCTTCTGCTATTAAGGCCGCGTATTTAAAAAGCAAGGGAACCCGAACCGGCAAAAAACTTGAGCAGCATATGGGGGTACTTTATGAAAATATGGAAAGAGAAACTCAAATGGGGTTCCATGAAAAACTATCTTACAACGATTTACTACCTGGATGCTTTTGTGGCAAAGGAGTCTGCAGGTGAGGACGTGTACCCGGAGGCTATCAACGTGCAATTTGCGACGGATTTTAAACACCATATCCGTACCTGTCCCATTAACCCTGCTGATCCCTGTATTGGCAATGGCGTCGCGAAACATATTCAACGTTTTGAGCGCATGCTCAACTGGGCGAAGGAGGTAGGCTGGGCCAAAGAAAATGGATCTGATAAGTACGCGTGTGAAATGAAAAAAAGCCGGCGAAAAAAACTACAGCCGATGAATTGAAAACGCTTGAGACGGCTGTCATAGAGGAACCGGGGCTTGCGTTTATCCGTGACTTGTTTGTGTTTAGCTGTTATACAGGGTTTGCTTTTGCAGACGTTATAAAGTTTACCCGCAGCGATTTTGAAACCGATGATTTGGGCACTATCTGGTGCAGGATATACCGTACAAAGTCTGACATACTTGCTCCGGTGCCGCTGCTGCCGCAGACGGTGCAGTTGGTCACCCGGTACAGGCGGGACGCCCGTACCCAAAAGCGCGAGACCATTTTCCCGCCCATTACGAACCAGCAGGTGAACCGCGGGCTGAAAACGCTGCGCGATGAATGCGGGATTGATACGCCGGTTACGTTCCATGTGGCGCGGCATACGTTTGCGAAGACGGTCGCGCTGAGGAATGGCGTGCCTTTGGAGACGATGCAAATGATGCTCGGGCACACGAAGATCAGCACGACACAGCTTTATGCGGAGGTGGATGAGGAGAAAATTTTGCGTGATATGAGCGTATTGCAGGAGAAATCATCGGCAAGGGCCGGCCTTCAAATTCCGGGGTAATGACATTCAATTAAAAGACCTTCTGAATTCCAGCGGGGAAAGATTGGTTTTTGTTTTAAACAATCTGCTGAATGACTGGGAATGTTCAAAACCTAACATATAGGCTACCTCGCTGACGGACAGGCTGGTGGTTGAAAGCTTTTCCTTCGCTTTTTCTATAAGCTTATCGTGTATATGCTGCTGCGCGCTTTGGCCGGTCAGGGAGCGGAGCATATCGCTAAGGTAATTGGGCGAAAGATTGAGTTTTTCAGCGAGGTAGGCTACGGTAGGGATGCCTTGGCTTAAAGAAACTTCATCGTTAAAATAACCATCCAGTATCTCCTCTAAATTTTGAAGCACATCCGTACTCGCTGCTTTGCGGGTGAGGAACTGCCTTTTATAAAAGCGGTTGGCATAACTCAGCAGCAGCTCTATTTGGGATACCATCACGTCCTGGCTAAAGTCGTCAATCCGGCTGTCCAGTTCTGTTTCTATAAAGCTGAAAATGGCCATGACCGTATTTTTCTCTTCTTCGGAGAGGTGCAGGGTTTCGTTGGTGCTGTACGAAAAAAAACCGTACTGCCTGATCTTCTTCGCCAGGGGATAACCTAAAAAGAAGCTGGGGTGTATGAGCAACGTGTACTGTGAACATACGGTTCCTTCAAGCTCGTTGCCGCCGATAACCTGCCCGGGTGCAGCAAACAATAACCCGCCGCCGTCAAAATCATAAAAGCCCTGGCCATATTTTAACCTGCCGGCCAGGTGGGGCTTATAAGATATTTTGTAATATGCCAGCACATGCCGGCCGGGCAGTTTACCTCCCACAAGCTGTGCGTGTGCCCCGTTGATGAGGCTGATAAGCGGGTGTTTCGGCTGGGGCAGGCCAAACAACCGGTGGGCGTCCGTAAGAGATTCCAATTTAAGCGGCTGGTGATCATCCTTCTTCATACTGCAAAATTAAGTACAACTGCCTACTCCTGTTTTACTGGGCCGAACGGGAAACTTCATCCCATGCCTCCCAAACGGCTATCCTGCTGGCATAGGCGGCCTTTACGCCAGGCAGGTTATGGCTTCCCAGGTTAAACCGCAGCGGTGGGTTTTCTGCATCCACCATTTTGAAAAGCGCCGGCGGGGTCGCGGCAGGGTTGCCTCTTTCCATGCCTTTCATGCCTTCTAAAAATTTCGCTTTAAAATCCTTGTAAACTTGCATTCCTGCCATAAGTTTTGGAATCTCCTGGCTGCCAAATTCGGTGGCATACGCGCCCGGTTCAATAATCGTCACTTTAATGCCAAATTGGGCAACTTCCAGGGCCAGGCTTTCATGGATGGCCTCAAAGGCCCATTTTGAGGAGCAATAATAACCAATGATCGGCATGGCCAGGTGCCCGAGGTTGCTGGAAGTGCCAAGGATATGGCCATGACCCTGCTCGCGGAGCAGCGGCAAGGCTGCCTGGATAACAGCGACCGGGCCCAGCACATTGGTTTCATACAAGGCGCGTATGTCATCCAGCCCAGCTTCTTCTACCGTGCTCACCAGCGGGTAGCCCGCATTGTTTAATACAATATCAAGCAGCCCAAAATAGCTGTGTGCTTTTGTTACGGCTTCTTTTGCCTGCCGGGGATTGGTGACATCGAGTTCCAACGGCAGCACCTGGTTACCATATTTTTCTGCCAGCGGTGAGAGGCTGCTTAAATTACGTGCGGTAGCAGCTACTTTATCGCCGCGCTCCAGTGCTGCTTCTGCCCAAATGCGCCCTAAACCGCGCGAAGCGCCGGTGATGAACCATACCTTACTATCTTTCTGTGCCATAGTGTTTTTTATTTAAAGGCAAAGTTCAGCCGGCGGCATTTTCTGCCTGTAGCCTGATTACGGGCTTTTGTAGGCTAATCACGGATGATGAGCTGGTTAAAGGTTACCTTTGCTTACAATTTAAAGGCGGGCATGAAGAAAATAGGTTTTTTATCATTCAGGCATTGGGCTAAGTATACTGCTTACAAGACGCGTACCGCAAGCGACACGTTACTTCAGTCTATTGACCTGGCGGTTGCGGCGGAAGAAATCGGTTTGGACGGCGCGTATTTCCGGGTGCATCATTTTGCAGCCCAGTTATCATCCCCGTTTCCGCTCCTTTCAGTCATCGGTGCTAAAACCAGCAAAATAGAAATAGGGACGGGAGTCATCGACATGCGATACGAGAACCCATTGTATATGGTGGAAGATGCAGGCGCCGCTGACCTGATTTCTGGAGGGCGGTTACAGTTAGGTATAAGCAGGGGCTCACCGGAGCAGGTGATAGAAGGGTGGCGTTATTTTGGATACGAGCCGGAAGCAGGAGAAACGGATGCAGATATGGGGCGCCGTAAAGCACTGGAATTCCTGGAGCAGTTGAAAGGTGTTGGCTTTGCCCAGCCCAACCCGTACCCCATGTTCCCCAACCCGCCGGGCCTGCTGCGCCTGGAACCGCATTCAGAGGGTTTGCGGGAACGCATCTGGTGGGGCGCCGCATCCAACGCCACGGCTGTTTGGGCGGCGGAAAACGGCATGCACCTTCAAAGCTCTACCCTTAAATTTGATGAAAGCGGCAAGCCTTTTCATGTGCAACAGGCCGAACAGATCAGGTTATACAAAGAAGCCTGGAAAAAAGCGGGGCACCGGCGTGAACCGAGGGTTTCTGTAAGCCGGTCTATTTTTGCGCTGGTAACCGACCAGGACCGCTATTATTTTGGGCAGGAAGCGGACCGCACCGACAAATTCGGGATGATTGAAGCGGGCAAGCGCGCTATCTTCGGCAGGAGCTATGCGGCAGAACCCGATCAACTTATCAAAGAACTGGCAGAAGATGAAGCCATCCAGGAAGCAGATACGTTACTTTTAACCATACCCAATACTTTAGGCGTAGAGTACAATGTGCATGTGCTGTATTCTATCTTACAGCATGTGGCGCCCGGGTTGGGCTGGCGTTAAAACCGTGCAAACAATTTCGGGTTCGTTACAATCCATTCCATTTCAGCCTGTATAACATTGTTTTCTTTACCCTAATCATCGTGGGACTTGTTTTTGTCCGCCTCGAAAGAGGTTGCGCCACGCTGCCAGGAAGAGCATTGCGAGCTTGATAAAAAATAATAAGGCCCGTACGGCTGCACTGGCAAGTGGTGTTAGTTCGTTCATCTGTAACTATTTTAAGGCTGCAGCCTGCACACTCTTTTAGTCAGGATATGCAGTGTATCGACGGGTATATCTTACTTCTTAATTGCTGTTAAATTCCCAAGCAAATCAGTCAAGTTGTGAGCATGAGGTGTATAACTCGCCTTCGAGTTAAAGATGGTTTTCAATCAGCAGCAGGCTCGATTGCAAAATTGGATTGCGGAACTCGTCAAAAAGGCTCTCCCATTTTACGCAGTTGGCCAGGCCGGTTTCTTCTTCCACCGCGAAAAAACGCCTGTGGCGATGCCTGCGAGGCAGGGCCCCACAAGAATACCTGGGCATAGTCCTGTACCAATTGTTATACTGCAAGGGGAAGAAAATAATTCTTTAAGGCACGTCACTTATAATTTTTTCCAGTGCTGTAATGTCTTTAAGTAAGATGTTTTTGCCCGTAAGGAGCAACAAACCTTCTTCGCCAAGTTCACTGATTGCCCTAAAGGCTGTTTCGTATGCCGTACCTGCAAATGAGGCTATATCCTGCCGGCTGATTGTTATGTCAATATACCCATCACGTGTAACGCCAAATTTTTCCCGCAAATACAGCAGCGTATGCGCTATTCTGCCTTTTACCGGCATGTGGGCAAGGTTTCGCATACGCTTTTCCGACTCCTGTAATTCCTCGGCATAAAACATCATCAGGTCGTACATAAAATTCACGTTCACCTTTAATGATGACTTGAAAAAATCTACTTCAATAAAACACAGGGTACTATTTTCAAGTGCTGTAGCAGAGATAGGGTAGATGTTGGTTTTACCAAAGCCCCTGTGCCCTACTATATCGCCCGGTTTGGCAAACCGGACAATCAGTTCCTTATCTTTATCCCAGTGTTTGTGCACCTTAACCTTGCCGCTATATAAAAAGTAGATGCCTTTTACTTCGTCGCCTTCGCTGAGTATCACTTCACCCTTTTTACAGTAAATGTTGGTGCGGTGGACAGCAACGGCTTCAATCCATTCCGGCAAACATTTTTTGCATAAGAAACAGGTCTGCAGATCGCAGCTTTTTTTGTCTGTTTTCATTAACGGGCAAGGTACGTAACTATATATATTGTTCAGCATGCCTGTTTGCAGCATCGGCAATTTGCTGCATATTGTGTTGGTGCAGGTTGACTACTTCACCGGCAACGATTATGGCGGGGTTACTTATTTCAGCATAGAGGGCTCTATAATAAATATCCTTTACGGTGCCTGTTACAATTTTTTCATTACCGGTTGTGCCGTTTTGTATAATGGCTACCGGCATTCCGGCCTTCCCTGCGCCTGCAAATATGTCCATAATTGCTTCAAGCTTACTCATGGCCATTAAAATTACTACTGTGGCAGATGACCTTGCAGCCAGTACAATATCATTTGATATTTCGCCTGACTGGGTCGTGCCGGTGGTTACCCAAAAGCTTTCATTCATTCCCCTGCAGGTAAGTGGTATCATTTGGCTGGCGGGCACCGCAATAGCGCTTGATATGCCCGGGATAACTTCCACGTCTATTCCTGCCCTCCTGGCAGCATCCATTTCTTCCTGCGCGCGCCCAAATATAAACGGGTCGCCTCCTTTTAACCGCACGATGTGCTTATACGTCAATGCATAATTAATTATTGTAATATTAATCTTGTCCTGGCTTAGGGCGTGGCACCCAAAACGTTTGCCAACAAATTGTTTAATAGCTGAAGAACGGCAATGGTTAAGCAAACTTTCGTTGGCCAAAGCGTCATATAACACTACATCAGCCTTTTGTAAAGCTTTCATAGCCTTAATTGTAATCAATTCCGGGTCTCCTGGACCGGCCCCAACCAAAGACAAAAGCGCTGCCATAAAAATGATTTTTATATTAAAAATAAAGAAATATGATTAATATCAAATTTTTATGCTCAAATATAATTAAATATCAATAATTTTATGATATAAATCATTATTTTAATAACATTTTGTTCTAATTTTTAAGTAAATGTATTATATGTAATTTTTTATAATCTGATTGCTTCCGTAATAGATTACTCAATTAATAAATTAAATGCAATGAGAATTATTGTTGTCGGCAACGGCATGGTTGGTTACAAGTTTTGCGAAAAGCTGGTAAGCAAAGCGCCCGGAGGCCAGCTTGACATAACGGTATTTGGAGAAGAACAGCGCCCGGCTTACGACAGGGTGCACCTGAGTGAATATTTCTCCGGCAAATCCGCAGAAAACCTTACACTTGCTCCCGCAAATTGGTATGCAGGTAATAATATTACCCTCCACCTTGGAGACCCCATTATTTCCATTAACCGCCAAAGCAAAACAGTAACATCATTTAAAGGCCTTCAATTGCCTTATGATTACCTGGTACTCGCCACCGGATCGGCAGCATTTGTGCCGCCCATACCCGGTACTGATAAAAATGGCGTATTTATTTACCGCACCATTGAAGACCTGGAGCTAATGACTGCCTGGGCAAAAACCGCAAAAAAAGGTGCTGTGATAGGTGGAGGCCTCCTCGGGCTTGAGGCAGCGAAGGCGATGCTTGATTTGGGGGTTACTGATACAAAGATTATCGAATTTGCATCCCGCCTTATGCCCCGGCAGGTTGACGATGCCGGGTCAAAAATGTTGGAGAATAAACTGCTGGAGTTGGGCCTCTCCATATATACAAGTACTAACACCACCGCTATATTGGGCGAAAATAGTCTAACCGCGATGCAGTTTGCTGACAACACCACCATTGATGTTGATATGCTGGTAATATCTGCGGGCATAAAACCGAGGGATGAGCTGGCTAACAGCTGTGGTTTGGCAACAGGTTCCCGTGGCGGCATTGTTGTAGATGAATGTTTGAGAACCTCTGACGATTGCATATTTGCCATTGGAGAATGCGCCTTATACAACGGCATGATTTACGGACTTGTGGCACCGGGTTATGAAATGGCGGAAGTGGTGGCTGCAAACCTTACCGGTAGTGTCAAAACATTTACCGGTTACGACATGAGCACCAAGCTGAAGCTTATAGGGGTTGACGTAGCCAGTTTTGGCGACCCTTTTGCCACTGACTGCCGGACCATAGCATTTGAGGATACAGTAAAAGGTATTTATAAGCGTATAAATGTAACTGCCGACGGTAAACACCTGCTGGGAGGCATTTTGGTAGGCGATGCAGGCGCGTATAATATACTGCTGCAAACGGTAAAAAACAAGGTAGCGTTGCCCCCAAATCCGGAAGATTTGATATTGGGCGGCCGTGCCGGCCAGGCAGATGCGGGCGCAGGCATATTAAGCCTGCCTGACGAGGCTTTGATTTGCAGTTGTGAAAGCATAAGTAAAGGGCAGATAATTAATGTTGTTGGCCATGGTTGTGAAACAGTAGATGCAATAAAAAAATGCACTAAGGCCGGCACAGGGTGCGGCGGTTGCGTGCCCATGGTAAAAGATATAATGGTAGCCACCCTTAAACAACAGGGCAAATATGTACGCAACGTTCTTTGTGAGCATTTTGGTTATTCACGGCAGGAGTTGTACGATTTGGTGAAGTTTAAGCAGCTAAAGACGTTTGATGAGGCGATTGATACACTTGGCAAAGGCGACGGCTGTGAAATTTGCAAACCTGTTATAAGTTCAATACTGGCAAGCCTGTGGAACGAAATGATTTTAAAGAAGGGGAATGATACTGCACAGGACAGTAACGACCGGTTTCTGGCAAACATTCAAAAAGGAGGCACTTATTCTGTAGTTCCACGCATACCTGGCGGTGAGATAACCCCTGATAAACTTATTGTTATAGGGCAAATAGCAAAAAAATATAACCTCTACACAAAAATAACAGGCGGCCAGCGTATTGATATGTTTGGCGCACACGTTGGCGATTTGCCCGAAATTTGGGAAGAACTTATTGCCGCCGGCTTTGAAAGCGGGCATGCTTATGGCAAAGCGCTGCGTACGGTAAAAAGCTGCGTGGGCAGTACCTGGTGCCGTTTTGGCCTGCATGATAGTGTAAGTTTTGCCATTAGGGTTGAAGAGCGGTACCGCGGGTTGCGTGCGCCTCATAAAATCAAATCTGCCGTTTCGGGTTGCATACGAGAATGCGCCGAGGCTCAGTCAAAAGACTTTGGCATAATTGCAACTGAAAAAGGATGGAATCTCTTTGTGTGCGGTAATGGCGGCAGCAAACCCCAGCATGCCTTGCTGCTGGCTACAGACCTGGACGACAAGACGTGCATAAAATATATTGACCGCTTCCTGATGTTTTATATAAAAACCGCGGATCCTTTAACCCGAACAGCCACCTGGCTGAATAAAATGGAAGGCGGTATTGACTATCTGCGTAATGTGGTAGTAAACGACAGCCTGGGCATCGCAGCTGAGTTAGAGGCGGAAATGCAGGGTTTGGTAGATGCTTATAAATGCGAATGGAAAGAAGTAGTTGAAAACCCGGAATTGCGTAAACAGTTCTCTCACTTTATTAATGCACCGGGGGAAAAAGACCCCACCGTGAAATTTGAAGCATTGCGCGGACAAAAACGTGCCGCTGGGTGGTAATAGGCAATTTTACCGCTTTCCCTTTTCTGCAACAAATACTTATTACTAAAACCAACAATTATGCAATACGCAGTTAATGAGCAAAAAAGATGGGTTGCCGCATGCAGGGTGGAGGATGTACCAGGCAATGGAGGTGTATGTGTAAAATTTGAGGATGAACAGGTAGCCCTTTTTCATTTTGCACGCCGCAATGAGTGGTATGCCACCCAAAATCAATGTCCGCACCGTATGCAAATGGCATTAAGCCGCGGTATGATAGGCTGCCAGGATGGCGAGCCGAAGGTAGCCTGTCCTTTTCATAAAAGAACATTCTCGCTGGTGGACGGGCGTTGCATGAACAGTGAGGATTGCGGCAGTATAAAAACTTACGACGTTAAAGTGCAGCACGGCATTGTATATATAGGTGTTCGGGCAGAAACAGGCGAAATGATGAAAGCAATGTAATACGCAAAATAGTTAAGCCCGGCAGGTTGCAGCCTGGCCGGGCTTTAGGTTTCAAAAAGTATTAGCGAACAATTAAAACCAACCAAAGTTAAATGAAAAATGCAATTACAAAAATTTGCCTGGTCACGGCATTTGTTTTCGTGCATGCTTTTGGGTACGCGCAGCTTACAGTTACGGCCCAGTTGCGCACCCGTACTGAGCTAAGGGATGGGCAAGGCGCCCCTTTGCCCAGCGGATCTAACCCGGCTTTCTTTACCTCTCAGCGCACACGGTTAAGCCTGCTGTACAGTATGTACCGCCTTAAATTTGGCCTTGCGGCGCAGGATGTACGTGTTTGGGGGCAGGATGTGTCAACCATTAACCGTACAACAACGCAGGACCTCAACGGTCTTATGTTGCATGAGGCCTGGGTGGAATTGCTGCTGAGTGATACAACCGTTAAAAACAAGGCCTTCAGCCTTAAAATAGGAAGGCAGGAACTTGTGTATGACGACCAGCGGCTTATTGGCAATCTCGACTGGCTGCAACAGGCGCGCCGTCACGATGCCATTTTATTTAAATACGAAACGCCGTTATGGGTTTTGCACCTGGCTGCAGCCTTTAACCAAAATAAAGAAAATGCGAGCGGCACCATTTACAGCACTGTGCCACCGGGCAACTATAGCGCAAGCACCAATGGTGGCGCCATGTATAAAAGTATGCAGTTTTTTTATGCAGGCCGAAAACTTAAGAACGGTACCGTGTCGTTCCTTTTTTTCACTGACCAGTTTAGCCAATACCGCGCTGACAGCACTAATACCAAAACCTACAAAAGCGGTACCTGGGCGAGGGCTGCTACAGGTTTTTATATAAATAACACCTTTGGCAAAGCCACTGTTACAGGGGCAGCATATTACCAGTTTGGTAAAACTGCCACAGGGCAGAATGTAGCAGCAGCCCTGCTGAGTGGCAGCCTTCAATACGGTGTTAGCAAAAAGTTTAGTGTTGGCCCGGGCATTGACTACACAACCGGCGGCGCCAGTGGCACAACCAGCAACACGTTTGACCCGCTGTATGGCACACCTCACAAATTTTGGGGCCTTATGGATTATTATTATGCAGCCGGCGCATTTGGCAAAAGCGGTCTTACGGACTATTATATAAAAGCCAGATACAAAGCATCAGACAGGTTTTGGCTTACCACAGAACTGCACCAGTTTAGCAGTGCAGAGAGGGTAGTAAACACTACCGATCCTCCGGGCACTAACAAAAGCTTCGGGCAGGAAGTGGATATTGTTGCATCATACAGCCTTACCAGGCAAATTATGTTTGAAGGCGGTTACAGCCATTATTTCAGCACTGCATTGCTTACATCGCCTACCGTAAAGAATGTTACCCATGCAAAAAGCGGTGCAAACTGGGCATATATAAGCCTCAACATTAAACCAGAGCTTTTGACTGGTTCAAAAAAGTAAACCAAAACATTAATCACCGCAGGGTATAGCAATAACCGGCGGCATAAAAAATTATATATGTCTGCACAACCTCTTAGCAAATTAAAGGTATTTAGCCTGCAGGGCGTTCAAATGAAAACGTTCCATATTACATGGCTTATGTTCTTCGTGTGTTTCTTTGGCTGGTTTGGTCTGGCGCCATTGATGCCCACCATACGCGAAGACCTTCATTTAACCAAACCCCAGGTAGGTAACCTGATTATTATTTCAGTGTCGTCAACCATAATAGCCCGGTTGCTCATAGGCAAGTTGTGCGACTTATGGGGGCCACGCAAAACAGCCGTACGCTTACTTATTGCAGGTTCACTTCCCGTGTTCCTCGTAGGCCTTTCAAAAGACTATACTACATTTCTGCTTTTCCGCGCTGCCATCGGCATTATTGGCGCATCATTTGTTATCACGCAGTTCCATTGCTCCGTAATGTTTGCTTCTAACATTAAAGGTACGGCAAATGCAGCTGCCGGTGGCTGGGGCAACCTGGGCGGTGGTGTTACTAATATGGTTATGCCCATAATATTTGCGGCCATTGTCGGCATGGGCTATACTAAAGCCGAGGCATGGCGCTATGCTATGATTGTGCCGGGCGTACTTATGCTTATTGTTGCCTGGTTGTATTACAAATACACCAGGGATACCCCGGCCGGCAATTATGACGAAATTATTCACACCCAAAAACCTGTGGCCAAAACCGACTGGAAGGTGCTTGCTGACTGGCGCATATATGCACTTGTTTTTGCTTATGCCATGTGCTTTGGCGTGGAAATAACATTTGACAATGTAGCATCGCTGCATTTTGTTGACACGTTCAAACTTTCACAATCATCAGCGGGTTTCTGGGCAGGTATTTTTGGTATGATGAATCTTTTTGCAAGGGCGCTGGGGGGCATTGTAAGCGACAGGGTAGGCAAAAAATCAGGCATGCGTGGCAAAGGTATTTTATTGGCCGCTATGCTGCTGCTGGAAGGGGTGGGCCTTATACTGTTTGCGCAGGCAGGTTCGCTGGCATTAGCCATTGTATCGATGCTAAGTTTTGCTTTATTTCTAAAAATGGCCAATGGCGCTACTTATGGTATCGTGCCATTTTTAAACGAAAAAAATGTGGGTTTGATAAGCGGTATTGTTGGCGCAGGCGGCAACCTCGGCGGTATGATGTTTGGTTTTTTGTTTAAGTCGCAAAGCATTACGTATATACAGGCATTTACATACATAGGTTTTATAGTAATTGCGGTTGCAGCCATAGTATTTATCACGCGTTTTCAAAAAAATGTTGCAGCGAGTGAAGCGGTAGTTGAGGTTCCTGAATATGCTGCGGCATAGTTACACAGCCGGTAAGCCTGTAGCGAACAGTTACAGGCTTACGGCTTTTAACGATACTATGACGGACTAATAATAAGGGTACTTGAAAGAAGAATATTTACATGGAATCATTTAAAACAACTTGTTGCTATTGCGGCGTTGGGTGCGGCCTGGTGGTTTATAAAAATAAGCAGGGCAAGCTGCATGTTGAAGGGGATAAAACACACCCTGTTAACAAAGGCATGCTTTGCAGCAAAGGCATGAACCTGCATTATACCGCCATGGAAAAAAGCGACAGGTTGTTATATCCCGAAATGCGTCTTAATAAAAGCATGCCCATGCAAAGAATCACCTGGGACAAAGCGCTTGACAGGATTGCCGCTGTTTTTACTGCGCTTATTGAAAAATACGGCCCTGAATCTGTGGCCTTTTATGCGTCGGGGCAATGCCTTACCGAAGAGTATTATGTTATTAACAAACTGGTGAAGGGGTTTATAGGCAGCAATAACATTGATACCAACTCGCGTTTGTGCATGAGCAGTGCGGTTGCCGCTTATAAAATGAGCCTGGGTGAAGACAGTGTACCTGGTTGCTATGATGATATTGAACTGGCAGACTGCATATTTGTCGCTGGTGGTAACCCGGCGTGGTGCCATCCTATTTTATGGCGCCGTGTGGAAGCTGCCAAAGCAAATAATCCGAATTTAAAAATAATTGTAAGCGACCCGAGGCGCACTCAAACCTGCGCCCTTGCAGATACGCATCTTCAGGTAAAGCCAGGCACCGACATTGTGCTGCACAATGCCATAGGCAGGGCACTGATTGAAAACGGTGATATTGACCATCATTTTATACAGCACAATGCAGAAGGTTTTGAAGCTTACACAAAAACCGTATTTACCCGCACTGTTGCTGAAGCAGCAGCCATATGCGACATAAAAAAGCAGGATATTTATACCGCTGCCCGTTACATAGGCAATGCCAGTGGTTTTATAACCATGTGGACGATGGGGCTCAACCAAAGTGTAGTTGGTGTAGATAAAAACCTTAGCCTGATAAACCTAAACCTTATTACCGGGCAAATAGGTAAACCTGGTAGTGGCCCGTTTTCGTTAACGGGTCAGCCAAATGCGATGGGTGGCCGGGAAGTTGGCGGGCTTGCCAACCTGCTGCCTGCGCACCTTAATCTTGCATCAGGCAGCGACAGAAGGTTTGTTCAGCATTTCTGGAACAGCAAACCCATTTCCGCCAGGCCGGGTTATACGGCCACGGAAATGATTGATGCCCTGGAAGACGGCCGGTTAAAAGCTGTCTGGATTATTGGCACCAACCCGCTTGTAAGTTTGCCAAATGTACGGAAAGCAGAGGCCGCTCTAAAAAAGGCCCGGTTTGTTGTAGTGCAGGATATGAGCGCCAAGCCTGAAACGCTTGCTTATGCCGATGTTATTTTGCCAGCGGCAACATGGGGTGAGAAGGAAGGCACCATGACAAACTCCGAAAGGCGTATTACCTACCTGGGTAAAATATTTGACGCACCTGGGGAGGCAATGCCTGATGCTGAAATAATTTGCCGCTTCGCCCGCAAAATGGGTTATCATGGTTTTAATTATAACAGCCCGTCGGAGATATATGATGAACATTGCAGGCTTACAAAAGGCAGCAGCATTGACATCAGCGGTTTGACATACGATATATTACAACAGAAACGCAGCGTTCAGTGGCCGTATACAACACTTGAAACAGGTTATGGTACGCCAAGATTATTTGCTGATAAAAAATTTTATACCCCATCTCAAAAAGCCATAATACATGCGGTTGATTCATTCAACCAGAGTGAGCCACTTACGGAGAACCACCCGCTTGTATTGACCACAGGCCGCATACGCGACCAGTGGCATACTATGAGCCGCAGCGGCAAGGTTAATAAGCTTAAAACACATATTGCGGAATCTTTTATGGAAATAAACCCTGTCGATGCCAAAGAGCGTACCATTAACGACGGGGATATAACTGAGGTATTTAACAACAGGGGAAGCGTGCGTGTAAAAGCGAAGGTTACCACCGGCATAAAGAAAGGCGTAGTGTTTTTGCCGATGCATTGGGGCAAAATACTGGGCAATGATAATACCCGTTGCAACAACATTACCAGTAATATTGTTGATGCTGTTTCAAAAGAACCTGATTTTAAGTTTTCCGCTGTGCAGGTACAACGGTACCAAAAAGCGCAGCAAAAAATACTTATCATCGGTGCGGGCTCGGGCGCCTACGGTTTTGTGAAAAACTATCGTTCTTTGAACACTACAGATGCTATTGAAGTGTTCAGCAACGAAAACTTCCCTTTTTACAGCAGAGTGATGCTGCCCGATTATATAAGCGGTGTACAGCAATGGGCGCAACTTATAAAGCTGAGTGAGCGTGAGGAGCAAGCCCTAAACATCATAGTACATAAAGGAATAAGCATAACACAAATAAGCCGGGCCGATAAAACAGTTACAGACAGTAACGGCACGCAGCATAGTTATGATGTGCTTATTATGGCCACAGGCAGCCGCGCTGCCGTGCTTAAGGATGCCCCCTCCCTTAAAGGCCTTTTTACGATGCGCAACAGGCTTGACGCAGACAGTTTTAAAAAGTATATACGGCCAGAAAAGGGTAAAGTGGTTGTAGTGGGAGGAGGTTTGCTTGGCATAGAAATGGCAGCATCTTTAAAAGAAATAGAGGCCGACGTAGCCCTTGTGCACCGTAGTTCACGCCTGATGGATAAGCAGCTTGATACCCTTGGAAGCCAGTTGTTGCATGAAGAGCTTGCCGACAAAGGGGTTGAACTGTATTTTAACGATGAGATTGAAAGATTTTTCGGCAACAGGCAACTTACCGGCATACGTTTTAAAAGCGGGCGCGAAATAACGTGCCAGGCTGTGGTGATGGCCGTGGGCACCATACCGAATATTGAGCTTGCGAAAGAATGCAGCCTGGAGTATAAGCGCGGTGTAGTTGTAAATGAGTACATGCGTACCAGTGATGAAAATATTTATGCCATTGGGGAAATTGCTGAATTTAAAGGAACCCTTTATGGAATTACTGCCGCGGCTGAAGAGCAGGCCGGGGTAGTAGCGCGATATTTAAGTGGCGACATTGCCGGCTACTACAACGGCTCGCTTTCGATGAATATTCTAAAAATGCATGGCGCCGAGTTATGCTCAATGGGTATTACTGAAATACCCGCCAACAATAACGAGTACGAGGAAGTGGTGTTTATTGACAAAGCGAAGCGTTATTATAAAAAATGTATTGTGCATAACGACAAACTGGTAGGTGCTATACTGATAGGGGATAAATCGGAGTTTTTGGAATTTAAGGATTTAATACAAAACCAAACAGAGCTCTCTGAAAAAAGACTGCAACTGTTAAGGGCCAATAAAAAAACAGAGCCGCTAATCGGCAAACTTGTATGCAGTTGCGGCAACGTAGGGGAGGGTAATATTATTAACAAGATTGAAGATGGCCATACCGAAATAAAAGCTCTGTGCCAGGCGGCAGGTGCAGGCATGGGCTGTGGCAGTTGCAGGACAGAAGTACAAGCCATATTGGATAAACATAAGAACGAAGAAAAAGTAAAACAGGAGAAAAACCGGTTGCTTAAGGTAGTAGCTTAATAAAATAATTAACAACCGGTTAAAGGCATCTTTGAAATATATAACATCATGATTTGGGACCCAGGACATATAACCTACTTTAAGTTTGAGGCGGATTTTATTGAAGATAATGTACGCTGCATACCAATGATTGTTCGCTTTAAACTTGATGGCTGTGGCATTAAACTAAAGCTGGCTGAATGGAGCAGGTTTACAGCAGAAGAGAGAAATATACTTGTAAACAAACCCTGCACGCACCCTGATGATATAACAGCATACGGGGAATATTTACGGATGCTGGTACTGCACACAACTGGCATGCAAGCTGCAGATTTACCAGTTGAAGAATTACCTGCGTGGGCTGATACAGACATTTTGCCTATCATGCTGTTGCAAAAAGCTAATGCCCTTGGAGAGAGAGTCACAATACAGCAATGGGCTAACCTGACCAACCTGCAGCGTTTTGCATTGGTAAAGCTAAGCAGGCAAAGCCACGAAAGCAAAAATCTTCCGAAAGCATTAAAAGAATTTGGGTTACTGTAATTTCAATGAAACACGTTGCACAACTATACATAAATTTTACTGGAGGCCTGGTAAGCCCCGGTGAGCTGCATACTATACTATCCATACTCAAAGACAACTTTATTACAGAGGTTTGCTTTGGCTTGCGCCAGCAAATGATTATAGAAGTACCGGGCAATAAACTTGAGGCAATTGAACATGCTTTTACGTCCAACGGTGTTGCTTATGAAAAAGGCCGTACTGTTAGCCCCAACATAGTTAGCAGCTATGTGGCAGCCAATATATTTACCACAGAAAGCTGGTTGCGTGAAGGCGTGTATAAAGACATATTTGACCAGGTTACTTGCAAGCCCAGGCTAAAAATGAATATATGCGATACCGCGCAAAACCTTGTTCCTTTTTTTACAGGGCATATTAACTGGCTTTCATCATCCAACCAGCATTTTTGGCACCTGTACATAAGATTGCCAAAATCATCACCAACATATTACTGGCCTAACCTTATTTATACCAACAGCATAGGTGCGGTATCGCATGCGGTTGAACAATTTATAACTTCACAAAATGAGTTGCAACCAGGGGGCCAGGCTTATTATGCAGCTATGGAAAAATATGTGCAGGAGCAAACCGGTTACATATCCCATCCTGCCTTGGCTCCGGCATTTTCCCCGAGGTTTTATTTTCCCTATTATGAAGGGCTTAACAAGGAAACTACAGATACATGCTGGTTGGGCATTTACCGCCGGGATGAAATGTTTTCTGTTAACTTTTTGCAGGATGCATGCGCTATCTGCCTGCAAACAAAAATCGGGCAGCTTTATATTACCCCCTGGAAAAGCGTTATAATAAAAGGCATTAATAACGCAGATAGGTATTTATGGAATGCCGTGTTGGGTAAGTATCGCATCAATGTGCGGCATGCGGCAAATGAACTTAACTGGCAGGTTGAAGATGGCAGCTACGAAGGACTGGTGTTAAAGCGTAGCATAATACGCCATTTTGACAAAGAAGATGTACGCACTTATGGATTAAGCTTTGCTGTTGAAACAAAGTCGTCCGCTAACATGTTTGGTTCTGTTATTATCAGGAAAAGAGAACGAACCGGTACCGGCAAGTTAAAATCACAAGAGCGTTTTGATATACTGTATAGTAAAGATTTTGATCCCAATTCAAAAAGTTTGCTGTTATACAGGGATAAGGTCGCCAAACACCAGGTTGGCCCTTACCTAGAATCGTTGTGTAAGTTGTACTACGAACAGGCATTTAGGCAAAACCCGCCCGGCATGATGCAAATGGCAGCTTCAGTTGATGAGTCAAACGAGGAAATGTCTGAAAAGTTGCTTTACCAATGTACAAAATGTCAAACTATGTACGATGAAGAATATGGATGTGTTGAGAATCATATACCAGCCGGAACAAAGTTTGCCAGTTTGGCTGAAAGTTACTGCTGTCCGGTATGCGAAGCACCCAAAAGCACTTTCATCAGCACCGGGGAATCGTTACCTATGTAATATTGATTTGCATCGAAAATTTAATTGGATGAATTATAGAAAATGGGGTCTTCGGCCAGCCCTAGAAGAAACACATCACTGAATTGTTGCCACCAGCCGACTGAAGGGTTTGCAATAGTGTAATAAATCAAAGAAACAAACGAGGTTATGGGTTTAATGCACGGACAGAAATATATAAAACTGCTGATAGTGCTCCGGCGAAGGTGGGTCCAATTACAGCCCGATCATTTCGCATATCTTCTTTATCAAGGGCGATGCTGAAAACCTGGTTGGGCCACATAGGCGTCAGCGAGCTTTTGTCCCCTCCATGAAAATTTTTAAAGCCATGCTTGTGCTTAACTAAAATGAATAGGCCTCAACATTTTCCTATTCAACATCCGTTCTGAATGGGGAAGCTGGCAAACCCTCTGCATTATATAAATTTACATCAGGCACATTCGCCCAGCCATACCTTACTGCTACAGGCTTAGATATTTTATCACCACTTACAATTACCTTATGATATTTTACAATCGCTGTTGCAGCAACAAAATGTTTATCTGTGCCGGCAATGGTAAAGCCTTTTAGTGAAGCATTATCCTTTGTAACTAACCCTTTACCGATATGCTTAAAATGCAAAATAATTTGTTTGCCTTTTATTTTGTATGACTGATAAACCGGACCTGAATATTCTATCGGTTGTTTATATGCTAAAGCCCTTGCAGCAATTGCAAGCCGTTCGCCAACGGGTTGCTTGTGTGATGGGTGTATGTTGTCTGCATCGCCACAATCTGTTGTTACAATCAATGCAGTATTTTTCACTTTTTTCGATACGAGAAATTGCGCTTCTCTTAGTTCTGGCGTCATTTCTTTATGCGGCGCTACCTGTACAATCAAAAAAGGGAAATCGCCTTCGCCAAAGTCCTGTCGCCAGTTATTTATCATGTTGGACAAAATAATTTGATATTGTTTTGGATTATCATTGTTGGCTTCGCCCTGGTACCACGCAACTCCTTTTAAGGCAAATGGCATCAACGGATAAATCATCCCATTGTACAAACCACTCATTAGTTTGCCGGCAGGCTGATAGCCGTTTTGTTTTGCAGTATAATTTTTCACAAGTTCTGTTAGTTCAGGGTTATTTTCCAGTGCTGCTTTGCTAGTCCAGTCTTCCGCAGGTGTGCCGCCAAAGGCGGAAAAAATAATCCCAACGGGCACTTTTAGATTATTGTATAAATCTCTGGAGAAAAAATATCCTACAGCAGAAAAATCTGATACAGTTTGTGGTGAGCAAACAACCCATTTACTGTTTACATCATCAATTTTATCGGCAGCATATTTTAATGGCACGTAGTATTCTCTTATTAAAGGATAATTAGCCGCATCCCGTTCTTTTTCCCAATCGGTAATAAGTGGCTGTGGCGGGCGTGGGCCTAATTGCCGCTCCATATTACTTTGCCCACTGCACAACCATACCTCGCCTACCAAAACATTTTTTATAACCAGGGTATCTTTGCCTGTAATGGTAATGTTTGATGGTGTTGTAATATAAGGCAAAGGCTCAAGTTTCACCATCCATTTTCCATTAACTGCAACTGTTGAAACGCTTTGCCCGTTTAAGCTTACTGTTATTTTTTCACCATTTGCAGCTTTGCCCCAAATTGGTACCGTCACACCTTTTTGCAAAACCATATTATCGCTAAAAAGGCTGCTGGGTTTTACGTTCGCCAGTGCAGTTATCACATCGAGAAAAAGTATATTGACAAGCAGCAGCCGTACAACATTTTTTTGAATCATTTTTTATAATTTCAATTAATTAAATTATTTATCAGTTTTAAAACTCAAGTAATACAGGTGTTTTTTCCTCAATGGCGGAATACCTGCACCGGTGGACATTTATTTCTAATTTCCTGCAATAACCGGGGAACCTGCCGAATGAATAGTTATACTTCCCTGTTGTAAACCCTTTGCATGTGCAGTAAGCTTAATTTCCCCCGAAGTTTTATCCGATTGTATGATTACCTGGGCGAGACCGGTAAAAACACTTCTGCGCCAATGCAAAGGAATATGGTTTTTTGTTAGTTCCACCGTAACGCCTTTACTGATTCCGCCTGCCCCTCCCTTATTTTTTACCAGTACGGCAACTGTGTTTGCGCCGGGCTGGAGGAATTGCTTAATGTCAAAAGACTGTTCCGATTGCCAGTCATGCGACTCTCCAACAAGTTTACCATTTATAAATACCCAGCCATCATCATCAATCATTCCGAAACGAATAATGCAGGAACTATTCTCAATATCATCTGCTTTTATTATAAAATGTGCGCGAAAAACCCCTTCCATGCCCGGCTTTAATGATCCGGTTTCTTTTCCGGCGTCCACCCGCTGCCAATGGCTGTCGTCATAATTTGTTAACAGTTGCGAACTATCTGCTGCTGCAGAAACCGCATGCATCCTCCACCCTTCAAGCAAAATATTATGTGTTAAGGGGGTATCGATCAATACATCCGCTTCGTGTGAAATTGGATCGCCATTTCCAACGCCAATGATTTTACCCGGCCCGTTCAATTCAAATTCAATCAAGTTCGATGCAACAGGTACAACACGCCCCTTTTCATCCGTTACGGCAACAGTAATAACACTTAAATCCTTACCGTCGGCGTTGATCGCAGTGCGGTCGGCGGTAAGTTTTACGGCATCGGGTGCGCCAGTAGTCTCAACTTTTTCTTCTGCTATCATCTTGCCGTCTCTATAAGCTTTGGCTAAGAGTACACCGGGCTGATATTTTACCGTCCATAGGGCATGTGAATTTTTGGGTATTGTTTTCTTGCCAACGCTTCTGCCGTTAAGAAACAGCTCCACTTCATTACAGTTGCTGTATGCCCAAATATCAATATCCTGCCCCTCTTTGCCGGGCCAGTTCCAATGCGGGAGCAGGTGTACCATAGGTTTATCTGTCCAGCATGATTGCAGGTAATAAAAAATATCTTTAGGGAACCCGCATACGTCCATAATACCGAAGTCTGAACAAATATTCGGCCAGCCAAATGGCGCCGGCTCGCCCCGGTAATCGAAACCTGTCCAAAAGAACATCCCTGCAATCCATGGCCGCGCCGCATAGTATTGTATGGATTCTTCGGCGGTATGGCGGCAATCCGGTTTTTGAATATCATAAGCCGACAGGTAAGTGCTGGTATTTTGGTAAATACCCCGCGTATATTGGGCCATGCCTTCTTCCGTGCCGATGGAAGGCTTGTTGGGATTGTTTTTATGAAAAAGGTCGGTTTCTCCCTGGTCAAAATAGTTAAAGCCCTGGACATCAATGCCCACTGATATACCATAAGGCTTGCCCACCGGCCAGTCATAAATGGCAGCAGTACACAGCCGTGTTGTATCGAGGGTGTGCACTGTACGCCGCATGGTAAGGGTTATCGCCCCGTCTGCCACGGATGCGTGGAGCGGTTCTTCATTCGCCAGTGACCAAAGGAATACACTGGGATGATTTCGGTCGCGGCAAACTTGCTGCCTGAGATTGTCAAGGCTCTGTGGGTCGCTGCCAAAATACCTTGTTTCATCCATGACCAGCATGCCAAGACGGTCGCACGCTTCCAGCAATTCAGCCGCCGGTTCATTGTGTGAAGTACGGATGGCATTGCAGCCCATCTCCTTCAATTTTCTAACACGGAAGTCCCAAAGGGCGTCTGGCACCGCTACACCCACTCCGGCATGATCCTGGTGGTTGCATGTTCCCCGGACTTCATAATGCCTGCCATTGAGCAAAAACCCCTCGTTAGGGTCAAAAGCCAGCGTGCGTATGCCAAATTCCGTTTCTTTGTAGTCAACCATTTTCCCATCGGTTTCAACAGTCGTGACCAATTTGTAAAGCGCTGGGGATTCAGGCGACCACAGGACTGGTGCAGTAACTTCTGTTGTTCCGCTTATTTGCTTTGGTTGCCACGAACCGACTGCTTCCGAACCAGTAGCTTCGGAAATAACTTCCCCGTTTGGCGCAAGCACCTGCCAGTGGAGCTTAGCATGCGCCATGCTGTCCTGCGAATTGCACAATTTTGTTTCGATATGTATGGTTGCGGTTCCTGCAGGAAAGTTACCGGGAAATGAACTATAGACAAAAATACCATCCGGTGCTACTGCCAATGGCGCTGTTTTAACAAGCCAAACATGCCGGTAAATACCGGCGCCTTCATAAAACCATCCTTCTGATTCCGATGCATCTACCCGCACTGCAAGTACATTTTTTCCGTCGTAGTCTGCCACATCAGTTATATCACAGCGAAAACCAGTATAACCGCCTTCATGGTGAGCCAGCCTGTACCCATTTAGAAAAACCTGGCACTTGCGGTAAACACCATCAAATTCCAGGCAAAGGCGTTTTCCTTTGTCGGATTTTGATAAGGTAAACGAGCGCCGGTACCACCCGGTACTGTTGGCAGGAAAGCCCCTGCCTATGGGTTTGTACCCATGCGAGCCGTCGGCTCTTTTGTCAAACGGCAGTTCAACCGCCCAATCATGTGGTATATTTACAGAGCGCCATGAATTATCATTGAAACTCACAGCAGCAGGGCCTTTATTTACCCCGGCATTAATGATATTTTCCTCAAATTTGGGGTAATCACCCAGCCGGAATTTCCAGCCGGAATCCATTGACAACCGCACCCGTGGGGGCATTGCTCCAGGGCTGAAAGCTTGTGCTGTTTGCGCACGAGTATTTGTTATAACAACTGCCGCAAAGGATACCAGCGTGATAAGTTTACTTTTCATTATTATTCGTTTTTATACAGCCCGTGAAGACAGGAAAGGGCTTGAATGTCTTATTGCAGCATGGCCGCTTCTTCATATAAACCAAACGTGTGTATAGCCGGGCATGCCTTGCCATTTGTGATACGCAAACGCACATACTTTGCCGTAACAGGCTTGCATTTGATAATCCATTTGTAACCGATGCTTTGTTTGTTTGACGCTTCGGGAATGGGCATCCATTTTTTCCCATTTGTTGAATAGTCGACCGACCATCCTGTGGTACGCTGGCCCAATTCAATTACTTCCTGTAGCATGATTATATTAAATGTTTTACTCCTGTCAAGCGTGAAAGTAAGCGTATCAGTTGTAAATGCATCCGGTGTTGCATAGTACGTGCTTTCAAGTGTGTCTGTCAGGTTGGAAGGCTTGAATGCATCACCACGCGGATGAAGGGCTTTTATTTTTGCTTTGGCCGCGAGATTGTTCTTAAAAGTCGTGCTAATCATATAACGCAAACTATCTACCCGTTGTATATCCAAAGCAGCAATAAGCCCTTTTTTGTTTGGAGAAAAGTTCAAAAGCAATTCGCTGTTCCTGCCAACTGATTGCAAATATATTTCCCAAAGTTTTGCTACAGGTTTTACTTCGTTATCTTCTTCCGGATGATAGAACCAACTCGGGCGTACCGATGCATCAACTTCGGCAGGTATATACGCAGTGCCATCGATTTCACCGTGATTTAGCTCATTGATATGTTGCTGCTCATCCCTTATTGAAAGAGGATTGATGGTTGACCAGCAAGGGTCGCCCGCCTCTCCCGATTCGTTTCCTACCCAGCGGCAATCGGCAAATGGATAAGAATTTTTTGTACCGAATATTACACAATGCGGCTGCAGCTTGCGAACGGTATCTGCCCATCTCGTATAAAAAGAAGTGGGCAACTTATCAGCGCCGGCCCCATCCCACCATATCTCCCAAACAGGCCCGTAATTTCTCAACAATTCTGATAATTGATCTGCATAGTAATCACTATAATCGTCAGTCCCATACCTTGAGTCATGCCTGTCATGCGGGCCCAGGTAAATTCCCGCTTTTATTTGCGCAGTTTTACAGGCGTCCGTAAATGCTTGCACAACATCCCCTTTGCCATTTTTCCAGGGGCTGTTTTTTACTGAATAATTTGTATGGGCGGAAGGCCAGTTACAAAATCCATCCGCATGTTTTGCCACGAGAATGGCTGCCGGGATACCGGCGCTCTTCAACACCTCCATCCATTGATTGCAATCGAGCGTGGTCGGGTTGAATAAGCGCGGGCTGGCGGTGCCGTCTCCTTCATTATCGTTGGTAAATGTGTTCATGCCAAAATGAAAGAACGCGGTAATCTCACGGTGATACCATTCAATTTGTCTTGCATTGGGTACCGGCCCGAAAGGGGCGGGAGGACCCTGCGCAATGGCTGACGAAGCTATCGTTACAGCAATAAAAACAAAATAGATTTTTGAAAACGACAATGGTTGTTTAAGATTCATTTTAAAGTATATTTATTGAGGTGAATGCATACACTCTTTACCCTGCATCACTTAAAAAATCAGTCTATCCGGTCAGCCTATTGGGATAAGTTTGCCGATATCTTTTTTGCTGACCGGGCGCCCGTTTCAATAAGCATTTTCAACAGTTTTTCATTACACCTGAACGAAGGCATATAAATACTCAACGCAGCAACTAACCTGTCCTTTTTATATATGGGAAATGCCACTCCGGTCAAGCGTTCGCTGTCTTCAGTGAGCACATAGCCTCTACCACGTATCTCCTCAACTATTTCCATAAATCTTTTTTTGGTAGAAGCTTCTTTCCAGATAACCGGGGATGGCAGACCATGTTTTTTAATATAGCTATCCAATGCTGGGTCACTTTGCATAGATATCAATAATCTGCCTGAAGATGTGTCATAAGCTTTTTTTTCATTGGCCGTATGGGCCTGAACAAACTGCTCTGCATTTTTTTTATGGATAATTACTCTCTCCTCGCCACGGAGAATAGCCAAAATTGAATTCTCAGTTAGCGTATCAGTGATAAGTTCCATTTCAGCGTCCGCAGCCTTGATCAATTCTCTATAGTTCCCAGAAACCTCGACAATACTGTACAGGTTGCGCCCCAGGATGTATCCCTTGCCGCCGCTATTCTTTTCCAGGTATCCACGTGCAAGCAATGTCTTGACAATATTAGCGCAGGTACCCGCATTGAGCGAAAGGTCTGCGGCTATTTCGCCTAATAGTTTAGGCCTTGAGGAATCATGCGCAACATATTCAATAATATCAACAGCACGGTTTACAACCTGGATCATAAGACAAGTTAGTTTTGTTTACAAAAATAAGATAGATTATAATTCCTTCTAATAAAATTTATTTTACAATATAAAATTTTTAAGATGTTGGACTGGCCAGGAAAAACTTTGGCGACTAGACAGGTAATCCAACCTGATTAGTCCTTCAAAATAAAGTGTGTCACATACCCCTGATAAATATTTAATGCTTTAATGGTAAGATATACCAGTACATAAACAGGTATAAGGCTCATTTTTCCAAAAGGTGGATTTCAAAGATAGAGGCGGCGTTTAAAGAGCAATTAAAAAGTTAATATACGGGTTAAATTGCATTTAAAAACAGGATTGCCTGACATGCATTATTATTATTAGCGGGAAAATATCGTAACTTGGTTAGCTTTCTTGTTATCTCCAATAAATTTAGCAGCTATGGAAACCACTTCGATTAACCAGGGAGGCATTAATACAACGAGCGCGATAAAAGACGGTATTCCTGTTCTCGACCAATTGCGGGGAATGTTGTCTTCTACCGATATTGGATTTTTTTTAGTGGGGCCGGATCTTATGGTACTGCAGTATAACGACGCTTTCCTGCGCCATTACAAAAACCTCACTGGAAACAGCATAGATCGAGGAATGGAAATTACTGTTGGGTTACCGGAGACACGGAAGCAAATAGTACGGGACAGTATTGTTCAAGCCTTTACCGGAAAAAATGTGGAATATGAGGTAAAGTACACAGCACGCTCTCATATGTGGATCAGGATGCGGTATAATGCAGCCACGGATGTTAACGGCCGAATTATGGGCGTTTGCGGGGTCGTCGAAGATATTACCGTAAAAAAGCAACTCGAAGCTGTAGCCCGGCAGCGGGAGACAGAATTCGCCACAGCCTTCCGGTATTCAGGGATCGGCAAGGCGCTGGTGGCACCGGACGGAAGCTTTATAGATGTTAACCCCGCCTTATCAAAACTCACCGGTTATAGCAGGGAAGCATTGTTGCAAAAGACTTTCCAGGATATTACACACCCCGATGATTTGGAGAGAGACCTTGCTTTCGTGCAGCAAATGATCAACAGGGAAATTGAGACCTACCAGATGGAGAAACGCTATTTTCATAAAAATGGGTCTGTCATCTGGGTTATGTTAACAGTTTCGCTGGTCTGGCGTCCCGATGGCACACCTCATTTTTTTATAGCACAGATTGTGGATGTTACGTCCATTAAAGCCCTGTTTCATGAATTAGAAGAAAAGAACTATGCATTGGATTTCGCGACCCAGGATTTAGAATCCAAGATGAAACAATTGGAGGAATTCACCCACATTACCGGGCACAACCTGCGCGGCGGAGCTTCCAATATCAAAGCACTGGCAGATCTCATGGAGGAGGCGGATCCGGGGGAATTGCCGCTTTGGATTGGGCGGTTAAAGATTGCCGCGGATAGTTTGCTCTCCTCCCTTACAGAACTGTTGCAGTTCAGCCAGGTCAAGCTCACCGGTGAAGTACAGTTGGAGAGCTGCGATATTGAGGCTGCCTGTAATGATGTGCTCTCGCAGGTAATCCCTCCAGATGATGGTGAAGGAAGTTCAGTTAAATACATGCTGTCCTTTAAGACTGTCCACTATTCCAGAATATACCTGCATAGTATTTTGTACAACTTGGTCAGCAACGCATTTAAGTACCGTAAGCCAACTGTTCCATTGGAAATAAGGGTGACCAGCTTTTTGAAAAACGGTAGACCTGCTTTATCTATTGCCGACAACGGGGTAGGCTTTGACGCCGCCTTGCACAGCGATAAATTGTTTACGCTCAACGGTACTTTTCACAAAGGGTATAATAGTAAGGGGATCGGCCTGTTTATTACCAAGGCACAAGTGGAAAAACTCGGCGGAAAGATCTCGGTAGAAAGTACTGCTGGTGTGGGGACTACTTTTACCGTTACATTTTAATACTGTGATGATATCTATCTACTTTATACATGTAAGATGTAGTTTTTAACCCTTCATAATATTTCCAAGATTATTAAAAATAAGTAACTCTAGTTCGCCGAAGGGATACACTTTTTTTAATCATAGTTTATTTCACCGACTGGTTTATTCATATTGTCCTACCTGATATTGATGATAACGGCGATGCAAATGTAACTGACGACCAGGGCCGGGAGTTACAAGCCCATATTGATAAGCAGGAACTCCCTATCAGATCGTTCCTGGAAGCAGGAGAGAAGCAGGGCAGTGACCCAGGCCATCCTCCGGCATTCCTCTAATTCCTGCGGCGTCGTGCTATCCGCCCGCAACCAACCCGTGTCCAACGTCAGCAAGACACACTAACCAGCAACGTCTAAGAGGAGGGGAGCCTTTGCTCCGCTCACCGCAACTCCCGCCCCTGCCACCACCCCACCTCTTATAAGCCCCTTCCTGTATTTGCCTCTTGTCTTACTTACTTACTTTGATAGTGGCATGCATACACCACCTGCCCAGCGCCCTGTTTGTACGAACAAAATTTTGGCCTGAGCGGCACGGCAATGCTGCCAGCTACCCGGAGTCGTATTAGGCCGTGAGACTCCTGCAACAAACGGGTCCTGTAATATTCACCGCCGATAAAAAATGCCCAAACGATTGTATGGTGCTACGAAGCTTTTGTAAAATCAAGTAACAACTGTTCATTAAGTATTTTGATATCCTTGTTTTTTATTTGTATGCATTTTGTCTTTACGAGTTCGTTTAATACGCGGAAGACAGATTCATATGTAGTCCCTGCAAAAGACGCGAGGGTTTGCCGGTTGACAGGCAAACCCAGGTATCCTCTGTTGTCAATGCCAAATTGGTCTTTTAACGCCAACAGATTGTAAGCAATGCGGCCTTTTACGTCCATGTGCGTCAGCATATGCATCCGCTGTTCTGTTGCCTGTAATTCTTTCGCATAAAACGTCATAAGTTTTACGGTGAAAGCATGGTCTATACCGATGGTTGCATTTAAAAAATCTGTTTTTATGAAACAGGTTATGACTGGCTGGATTACAGTGGCAGACACAGGGTATTCTAATGAATCGCCTATACCACGGTGGCCAAGCAAATCACCGGATGCGGCAAAGCGAATAATCAGCTGTTTTTCTTTTCCCCATTGCTTATGCACTTTTACCACGCCTTTATATACAAAATAGATGCCTTTTACTGCCTCCCCCTCGCTAAAGATTGTCTCGCCTCTGGAGAAATATTTGTTGGTCTTGTTTTGAGCAATAATCCCGAGCCAACCTGGCAGGCAACTGCTGCATAAAAAACAATCTTTCACATTACAGCTAAATTCTGTTTTTTTCATATCCGCAATATATAGTTATTTTAATTTGATACTACTTATATGATATAAGTAATACTAATTAATGGATTAATGAGTAATTTATGGTTAATAATATTATATATGTAATATTTTTGCAAAAAATGGCAGGCAAATCATGAAGTGGATTAAAAACGCGGGAATAATACCAGTTTCACCCTTATTGGATAATACATTGAGAAGCCCTGATGAATCTTGGCCTGAAAAAAAGGTTGTTTCCGGGCGGGTATTTTTATTGAGTTTACAGGCGGTTATTAATGCAGCAATTATTGGTGTGATTGCCAAAGGGCTTGTGCTTGTAATTCAGTTCGTAACAAACTTTGCTTTTTATGGACGATTTTCGTTTCATAATTCTTCCCCGCAGCATAATCATTTAGGATGGCTGGTTGTAATTGTACCCGTTGCCGGTAGTTTTGTTGTAGGCATCATAGCACGCTTCGGCAGTGCGGCCATACGCGGTCACGGCATTCCTGAGGCAATGGAAACCATTATTGCCAATCAAAGTAAAATACCGCCGGCGATTACTTTTTTAAAACCTTTATCCGCAGCCATTTCAATTGGTACCGGTGGCCCCTTTGGTGCTGAAGGGCCGATTATAGCCACCGGAGGAGCTTTCGGGTCACTTACAGGGCAGATAATGCATATCTCTTCCAGTGAGAGAAAAATAATATTAGCGGCGGGCGCCTGTGCAGGCATGTCAGCTATATTCGGCAGCCCTGTGGCCGCTGTTCTACTGGCTATCGAATTGTTATTGTTTGAATTCTCGCCCCGTTCTATTATTCCTGTGGCACTGTCCTGTACGGCAGGAGCAGCCATGCATTTTATTTTTTTTGGTACCGTTCCGGTTTTTGCCATGCCCGACATTCCGGAACCTTCAGGCCCGGCGCTTGTCATATATCTCCTGATAGGGGGAGCTGCAGGCGTTATGGCTGCTTTTGTTTCCAAATCGGTTTACTGGATCGAGGATGCTTTTGAAAAATTACCCATCCACTGGATGTGGTGGCCGGCAATAGGCGCAGTCGCTGTTGGCTTAATTGGCTACTATGCTCCCGCTACCATGGGAGTAGGTTATGAAAACATATCTGCATTATTGACCGGCACATTGCCTTTAACTATGGTTATCGTACTTTGTGTGCTTAAATTTTTGTCCTGGGCAGTTGCATTAGGAAGTGGCACTTCAGGCGGCACCCTGGCCCCACTTTTCACTATTGGTGGCGCCTTCGGTGCTTTGACGGGATCGATGGTGCTAACATGGATGCCACATTGCGGCATCAATATAGCTACGGCAGCGCTCGTTGGTATGGCTGCAATGTTTGCAGGTGCGTCGCGCGCGGTACTGACCAGTATAGTTTTTGCTTTTGAAACCACTGCCCAGCCGCACGGCTTGTTGCCTTTATTAGGCGCCTGCACCGCTGCTTATTTTGTTTCATTTTTACTCCTTAAAGGTGGGAGCATAATGACAGAGAAAATACAGCGCAGGGGTATCCGGGCCCCTGTTGCCTACGCGCCTGACATACTGCAGAACATAACTGCCACTGCTGTTATGGAAGATGCGCCGTTCGTGGTTGACAAGTCAAACAACTTGGCTGATTTAAGGGCATGGCTGGCCGCCAACGCAGATAAATATTTGTCCCGGTTTGTTGTGGTAACCGCTGGGGAAGATCAATTTGCGGGGTACCTTCAGATAAAAGATTTATATGCCGGTGATCTTATAATCAGCAGCGATGTTGGAAAAATACTCAGCCCTGGTGCCCCTTTTGTGACAAAGGAAACTCCAGTCAACAGGATTTGTGAGATAATGGGGGATGCCGGGATGGATTGTATCGCGGTAATTTCTAATCCCGATAACAAGCTTGTAGGGGTTGTTCATGCCTGGAATATTGTAGAAGCTTATAGCCATTTGCATTTGCGTGAGAATGCATACCATACGGCTATATCCCTTCCACGGCGCACACTTAAGCTGATTCTACGCGGAAGAACGGTCATTCGTTATATTAAAGAGAAGGCGGATAACACTTAGACAGGGCATGAACTGACCTGGGTGACCGGCTGTAGAAAACCAGCCCGTCAACGAATTTGACTTCGGTTCATCATTTTTGGTTTTGCATGAAAACGGCAAAAAATTTGGAATTTGCAGTTGTTTGAAATAATTGCCGCCTGAGGTTTATGCAGGCTCAGCTGTTTTCTGTTCATTGCACAGGTTCAACCTGCAGCAGTTAATCCGGGGTTATTTGAGCTCCGGATACCCGCTCCAATACGTCAGTCGCGTGCCGAGATATATTCAGCAATTTACGGAGACTAATGTCATATTCTTCCGTGGTGCTTTTTACCCAAAATAATGCTGCAAAATCAGCGTTTTTTACGACTTATTAGCTCACGACCGCCGGCGAGAATACAGGATTTACTATCCTGTTTTAAATTTCAGACCCCATAGCAGCTAAAGGGTCAACGCTTTAGGAAACAGGATATTGTTTTCAAGATGCACGTGCTGGTGAAGGTTTTCTTCAAACTCCTTCAGTTCAAGCATACTTACGCGATAGGTGGTGCAGGCGGCTTCCGGCCAGGAGTAGTTTTCTGTTAAGTCCCTGATGTGCTGCATAATATTACCTGCCGCCTCGTGTTCCGCCTCCATTACGCCAATGGGTGCTGCCACAAGGTTAACCGGGTACGTGCCTTTTTCACTGCTTTCCATCCTTTCAATCCTGGGGAAAAGTACCACCTCCTCTTTTTGCATGTGCTGAATAAGGTCATCAAGCACAGCGGTATAGTATTGGGCAACATCTTTCATCCATGGAAATTTGTCTCCATGTTTGCCGGCCACCCTGTCCAGATGTTCTTTTATAGTTGGGCCAAATTGTTTGACATAATGGTGGTGTTGCCGTAAAATATGGCTGATGAGTGCAGCAGCAGTCATTTCCTCAAAAGACGTCTCCTTTTCCGTACCAATTGCCAGCGAGGCTAACTCGTCAGCAATTATATCAACAGCAATTCCTTTTTCGCCGCAGGCAGCAGCGAGGCTTCTTTTGCCTTTGCAACAAAAATCAAGGTTATATTTTTCAAACAAAGCTGCTGCCTTGTGTTGCTGAATAACAATTTCACCCAATGTCTGGTCAGAATAATTGTTCATATTTTACGATTTAATAAGTAAATAATTTTGGGGAGATATTTATGTCTGTGGGCTTTTTAAATTGGGATACCACCGTAAAGAATATGCCGGAAAACATGATGATTGCCGCTGCAAGCAGTGCTTCATTCATATACGGAATAGTTATGTAGTACAAACCGCATATACCCTGCAGCATCAGCAGTACCTCATTGATAATAATTCCTGCTGTAAAACCATACATGGCATTCACCGTGTTTCTGGTGATGAGGACATAATTCTGCTGCACGCTGTAACTCAAAATGAACAGTGTGACGATACCAAGGAACACCAGGTGTAAATAACCAATCACGATGGGCCTGAAGCCATACACCAATTGATTCAATGAAGGTATTGCCGACATCGCCTGCAACACCAGTTTAATAGCTAAAGCAATAACCGTAAAGCCTGCAAGCCAGGCTGCAACCTTTTGTAAACCCTGAATAATGCTTTTTACGAAGCGCCTTACCTCAACAACTAATAATATAAAGCCTGCAACCTGCGCCACCGCCGCCACAACAACAATTGCGTAAAGCCAATGGGGGAGGTGGGCCCATAATATTGACAATAAATAAACCGGTGCAAGGGCGGCAGCAAATAATCGAAATACCAACCGCATATGTGTTAATTGTATACCCCTCCCTGCCAGGTAAGCAGTAAACAGCCCCATACAGGCAAAAAAGAACCAGCCATTGTACTGAAAATGCAGAAAGAAGTACACAGCGGACATGTACAGTTCCTGGTGCATGTTTTTAGTAGCCATCATAAACGCCAGGCTGAAAGCGCCGATGGAAGAAACTGCGTTACATAACACAGATAATTTAAACCAGCTATGCGCTATGCTTTTCCCCGGCAGTTTATTTAAATCACACCAGTAAACGAATGCAAAGACGTACGAAACAAAAATAGACAGCGTGGAAAATAAAATAGCCAGCACCCCATAGCCCTCCCATGGAAATGTCAATAACATACCCAGCGCAGTTACCCAATTGGCTGCAAGTAAAACTGCATATTTATTTACATTATTTTGCGCCTGTTGCTTCCCAAGGTAACCTACCAGGCAGGCCATTAACGCCTGCGTTATCCAGCCTGCAAAGGCAAAATGCGAGTGGGCGTGCAATAAATACTTTTGGTTGATAAAAGGCAGCGAAAAAGCGATTTTATACCTGAGTATGCAACCCAGCAGGGCTACCGCTGTCAAACTTATTAAACTTATTTTTATCCACCGCTGAACGAACCGCTGCATGATCATTTTGTTTGCAGCAAAGTAAAAATTGATTTTCCGTGCCGATTATGCGTTCAGTCATAATTAACAGAAAACCCTGCCCTTTTCAATTTTTAATTTTCCTTTTTCATGCATGGCCCGCATGGTTCTTATGATGGTTTCCACACGCATACCTGTCATGTCTGCCAGTTGCTGCCTTGTTAATTTTAGCTGGTTGCAGTCCCTGCAAATATGATGGTTATCTTTTTTAAAATGCGTGAGCATTGTGGTAATAGTATGTTCAGGGTTATGTGCGGCTACTTCCTTGCTAAATGCAAATTTGTAGCGCAGCCGTTGGGTTAGAAGTTTTGTAAATGATAAAAGTATTTCAGGGTTTTGTTTTAATAATTGTTGAAAAGAAGACTCATGCATCCTTAAAATAACTGCGTCCTTCTCCGCGATGGCAGATGCTGCGTAAGGCTCATTGTCAAACAACGGCAATTCGCCAAAGCATTCACCGGGGACGATGATGTTATGTATAAATTCTACACCGGCATCATCAATATTCACCCACTTAACACTGCCGCTTTCCAACTGGTGATAAAAATGTGCCTGGCTGCCTTCATTAAATATTGCCTCTCCGGCACGCACTTTTTTGTATGCAGCGCCCCAGGCAATAAGCAGGTCAGTATCTATCATCATATAAATAATCTTTATTCTGTCCAAAACTACCAGCCGGCTTTTGGCATAATCCTGATTTTAAGCAAGGCTGCGTATGATTAAAGTCATGCGTAGTTGCGCCAGCTATTGCAGGTACCTATTGATTTTATTGATTATTAAATAGTTGATTACGCACAACGAGGTTTCATTGGCCGGGCATTTTTTGCATTTATGATTGCACGCATAAAAACCGGTTTTTAAGGGGTATAACATTGCACTGTTAAATAAAACAGTTCAATATGAAAAAAATATTTGTTCTACTCTTCATGACGGCAATGGTTATTTTATATGCGTGCGGAGCAGGTAACAACACACCTGCAACCCCCGCAGACAACAGTGCCGCCAAAACTGAAAGCGGCAACCCTTCTTATGACCCCGACCGCGGGGAAGGAAAATTCACCAATGTACAGGTGGGTGACAAACTTGATGAAGGTATGGCTGACGCAGGCGAAAAAATTTTCAGCGTTAAGTGCTCTGCCTGCCATAAGCTTACTGGCGAAAAGCTGGTAGGCCCCGGTTGGAAAGGCGTTACTGCGAGGCACAAGCCGGAGTGGATAATGAATTTTATCACCAATACTGATAAGATGATTGATAAAGACCCAAAGGCGCAGGCAATGCTGGAAATCTGCCTGGTTCGTATGCCCAATCAAAATCTCAGTGATGATGATGCCAGGCATTTGCTGGAGTTTATGCGTAAAAATGACGGTGTTAAATAATAACAACAATATTTAAATCAATCAATATGAAAATTGCCTTATTAAAATGGCCGCTGATTTTATCAGTTGCAGCCATTGTCACAGTGCAGTCGTGTAAGCCAAAGGATGCAGGCAGCGCGGTAAGCGCCGATGCGGCCTCAAAAGTTTATGTTGCACCGGGTAAATATGATAAGTATTATGATTTTGTTTCCGGAGGTTTTAGCGGGCAGATGTCTGTATACGGCCTCCCTTCAGGCAGGTTACTCAGGGTTATACCTGTTTTTTCAGTCGACCCGGAAAAGGGCTACGGCTTCAGTGAAGAAACGAAGCCGATGCTCAACACATCACATGGCTTTGTGCCCTGGGATGATGCGCACCACCCCGAACTATCACAAACAAATGGTGAATATGACGGCAGGTGGGCATTTATAAACGGTAACAATACCCCAAGGATTGCGCGGGTTGACCTTTCCACTTTCCGTACGGCGGAAATTATGGAAATACCCAACAGCGCGGGTAACCACTCTTCGGCGTTTATTACTCAAAGCACTGAATATGTTGTTGCCGGGACACGTTTCAGCATACCTATGGATAATTCAAACGGGGATGTGCCTATTAATACCTATAAGAAAAATTTCAAAGGGACTGTCAGTTTTTTGAGTGTTGACCCAAAATCCGGCCACATGAAAATTGCTTTCCAGATCCTGGTGCCGGGAGTAAACTTTGATCTTAGCCATGCCGGCAAAGGCCCGAGCCATGGATGGTTTTTCTTCTCCTGCTATAACAGTGAACAGGCAAACACCCTGCTTGAAGTGAACGCTTCGCAAAAGGATAAGGATTTTATCATGGCGGTTAACTGGAAGAAAGCTGAGGAGTATCTGAAAGCAGGGAAAGGGGTAAAACAAGCTGTAAGATATGCGCATAATTTATACAATGAGACTACCCATTCGGCTACATCGGCTATTGAGACCGAAGTGACTGTTTTGAACGGGATGGAATTGCCGGGTATTGTCTATTTTATCCCATGTCCCAAATCTCCGCACGGATGTGATGTTGACCCAACCGGTGAATACATTGTCGGGTCAGGCAAGCTTGCTGCCCTGCTGCCTGTATTCAGCTTTGAAAAAATACAGAAAGCTATTGCGGCCAGGGACTATGCGGGCACCTTTGACAGTATACCGGTAATTAAATACGAATCAGCATTGTACGGTGAGTTGCAAAAACCCGGCCTCGGGCCTTTGCATACTGAATTTGATGGTAAGGGGAACGCATACACTTCTATGTTTGTGTCTTCCGAAATTGTTAAATGGAACATCAAAGAACTGAAAGTCCTTGACCGCGCCCCTACATTCTATTCAATAGGCCACCTTTCCATACCCGGCGGTGATACCAGGCATCCATACCCTGACTATGTAATTGCCTATAACAAAATTACGAAGGACAGGTATCTGCCTACCGGCCCGGAGTTGGCGCAAAGCGCACAGTTATATGATATAAGCGGCGATAAAATGCAATTGATACTTGATTTTCCTACCATTGGCGAGCCGCATTATGCACAGGCCATACCGGCCGACCTGGTTAAGAATAACAGCGTAAAATTTTATAACATAGACTCAAACAAACATCCGTTCCTTGCGAAGGGTGAGGGGCAGGCGAAAGTGGTACGGACCGGCAAAAGGATAGATATCAATATCACTGCCATTCGCTCACATTTTGTACCCGACAATATAGAAGGTGTAAACCTGGGTGACGAAGTATATTTCCACCTGACCAACCTTGAACAGGATTGGGACCTGCCGCACGGTTTTGCTATAAAAGGCGCCAATAATGGCGAATTACTCGTTATGCCGGGGGAGACGCAAACGCTGAAATGGGTGCCGGACAGGGTTGGCATATTTCCTTTTTACTGCACCGATTTCTGTAGTGCACTGCACCAGGAAATGCAGGGGTATATACGAATATCCGCGCCGGGCAATAATGTTCCTTTATTGTTCAGCACAGGCAAAAACATGCCTGTTGATTCCACGCATAAATAACATGAGAAAAATGTAATGGGGCAGGCGGTTGGTATAGCCTGCTCCTTACTTTAAAGTAAGGGTTATGAAAAAAAATGCAATAACAGGCTGGCTAAGGTGGGCGATAATAATAGCAGGTACCGGGCTTGCCTCAGTAATCTTTTTACCAATATGGAGGATTGAGTTATCTGCACCGCAATACCCCGAGGGGTTAGTATTAAGGATATTTGCGGGTAGACTAGGTGGTAACGTAGATATTATTAACGGGCTTAACCATTACATAGGCATGAAGACACTGCATTCCGGCGACTTTATTGAATTCCTCTTATTGCCTTATATCATTTCTTTTTTCGCCGCCGCTTTTATATTAACCGCATTGCTTAATAAAAGAAAACTTGTGAATATATTATTCGCCGCATTTGTGGCATTCGGGGTTATTGCTATGGTTGATTTCTGGAGATGGGAATATAACTACGGCCATAACCTAAACCCGGATGCAGCGATTATCGTGCCCGGCATGGCCTATCAGCCACCGCTGATCGGGTACAAACAATTGCTAAACTTTGGTGCATACTCCGTACCGGATATAGGTGGCTGGATATTTGTGGCGGCCGGTGCCATCTTATTTGTCGCTGTTCTTTTGCAATTTAAGACAGCCAGGGCCCCGCGGGTAAAAGCTAAAGTGTTAAAACCTGCCCTGCTGTTATGCATGGTTTCGGTGACTTTTTTTTCGTGCAAGCCGGAAAAACAACCCATTATAGTGGGAGAGGACAATTGCTCTTTTTGTAAAATGACTTTCACAGATGCCCGTTTTGGAGGTGAAATACTCACTACAAAAGGAAAAGTATACAAATTTGACGACATGCATTGCCTGTTATCGTTCATGAAATCCGGTATTATAAAAACGGGTGCAGTGAAAGGCATTTATGTTGTTGATTTTCTCGGCAAACATGAGCTGATGCCCGTTTCAACATCTTTTTTACTGGCAAGCGAAGTGTTACACACACCTATGAATGGTAACATTGCGGCCTTTGCGAGTGTTGACAGCCTTGACGCATGCCTGAAAGATTGTGACGGGAAAAAAGTGGATTGGAGTGATCTAATCAATCAATAAAATGCATAAAATCTTTTACATATTATTTTCTTTATCACTGGTTATCCCAGCTAAAGGTAATATTCTGCGGGTAGGAAAGACCGCCGGTTGCAAAACCATTCAGCAGGCAATTGTGATGGTATCAAATGGTGATACTATACTGGTTGAAGCGGGTTTTTATAGCGAGAAGAATATCGCTATCCGTAAAAAAATTATTTTAATGGGGAGCGGGTATCCTGTTCTTGACGGCGATAATAAATTTGAAATTATATCTATTTATTCAGACAATGTCGTAGTTACCGGCTTCAAATTGCAACATACCGGCAGGTCTTCTATGGACGACATTGCGGCCATCAAAATATATAATGGCCGGAATGTGGTTATACAAAATAATATTGTTGATGACGGTTTTTTTGGCATTTATGCAGAGGGCGCCCACCATTGTAAAATAACAGGAAACAGGCTAACGGCATACCATTCCGGTGAAGAGGAAAGCGGCAATGGCATTCATTGCTGGAAGAGCGACAGCATGGAAATAACAAATAACACTATCCGGGGTCACAGGGACGGTATTTATTTTGAGTTTGTTACCAATTCTCTTATCTCCTGTAACATTAGTGAGCATAACATAAGGTATGGGTTGCATTTTATGTTCTCGCACAATAACAGTTACCTGCACAATATCTTCAGGTTTAATGGTGCAGGAGTGGCAGTAATGTATACACATGGGGTAAAAATGACCGGAAATTCATTTGAAAATAACTGGGGCGACGCATCATACGGGCTTTTGTTAAAAGAAATCTCCGACAGCTATATTGAAGGGAATAAATTTATTAAAAACACAACCGGCATTATGATGGAAGGCGGCACCCGCATAACGATGATCAAAAACACTTTCCAGAACAACGGGTGGGCATTAAAGATACAGGCCAGCTCTATAAGCAATAAAATAAATAACAACAATTTTATTGCCAATACATTTGATGTTGGCACCAATGGCTCGCTGTCGTTAAATGATTTTACCAATAATTACTGGGACAAGTACGACGGGTATGATATAAACAGGGATGGCAAAGGTGACGTGCCTTACCACCCGGTAAGTTTATACTCGATGATTGTTGAGCGCAACCCGCCATCCATGTTACTGTTCCGCAGTTTTATCGTTTCCCTGATGGATAAAACAGAGAAAGTTTTACCGGGCATCACGCCGGAAAACTTAAAGGATGATCAACCGCTCATGAAACCATTACCGTTATGATTATTGCATCAAATGTCTCCAAAAAATTTGGCAAGCTAAAAGCGCTTGATAATATATCCGTAGCCTGTAGCAAGGGCGAATGTATCGCGCTGATAGGCCCCAACGGCAGCGGTAAAACAACGCTGATAAAATGCATGCTTGGCATGGTCGTGCCTTGCAGCGGCTTTATTACTTTTAATGACAAGAATATACTTCATGACTGGAAGTACCGCAGTCATATCGGGTATATGCCCCAGATTGGCAGGTACCCCGATAATATGACGATAAAGCAGGTCGTTGACATGATGAAAGACATCAGGAAAAATCCTGCTGATACATTGGACGAAGAATTGGCTGAGGCATTCGGGTTAAATACGTTAATGCAAAAACGTATGCGTACTTTATCTGGCGGTACCAGGCAGAAAGTGAGTGCCTGCCTTGCTTTTTTATTTAACCCGGATGTGCTTATACTGGATGAACCCACTGCCGGCCTTGACCCGGTTGCAGCAGAAATACTCAAGGGCAAAATTATTGCAGAAAAGGAAAAAGGCAAACTCGTCCTTATCACTTCCCATATTTTAAGTGAGCTGGATGAAGTGGTAACACAGGTTATTTATATGAACGAAGGAAAATTATTATTCCACAAAAATATACAGGAACTGCGGCAGGATACCGGCCAGCAAAAATTATCAAAAGCCATTGCCAGCATAATGGTAAAATAAAATGCTATGCAAAAGATTGTAAAATATGTAATGGTAGATATACTAAGAAGCAGGGTGGTATTATTTTATACAATTATACTCTTAATAATCACCCTTACTATATTTAACCTTGAAGACAGCTCCTCAAAGGGCCTGTTAAGCCTGTTGAACATAGTCTTGTTTATCGTGCCTTTGGTTAGTATCATTTTCTCTACCATATACATTTATAACAGCGCGGAGTTTATTGAATTGCTCGTAAGCCAGCCGGTAAAAAGGAAATCTCTTTGGCTAAGCCTTTTCCTCGGCCTGGCAGGCTCGCTGAGCGCAGCGTTTGTTGTTGGTGTTGGCATTCCTGTTATATTTTTCGAACCAAATATGGCAGGTATTGCGATGATTATTACAGGCCTTTTTCTTTCTGTAATTTTTGTTGTGTTGGCGTTGTTAAGCGGCGCCCTGACAAGGGACAAAGCAAAAGGCACGGGGCTGTCTATTTTACTGTGGCTATACTTTGCGTTGATATTTGACGGGCTGGTATTATTTATCCTCTTCCAGTTCCAGGATTACCCGCTGGAAAAATTTATGGTCGTCATAAGCAGCCTCAACCCCGTTGACCTTTGCCGCATTATGATCTTATTACAGCTTGACGTATCTGCCCTGATGGGTTATACGGGGGCCGTGTTCAAGGACTTCTTCGGCACCCAAACAGGCATTGCCGTTTCTTTTTTGGTATTGCTGCTTTGGGTGTGGCTCCCGCTGTGGCTGTCCCTCAGGCGCTTCAACAGGAAAGACCTTTAACAGACAGCATTCGCACACCATGAAAAAAGATATTGAGAATAAGGCTGACATAGAAGCATTGGTAAACAGCTTTTACGATAAAGTTAAGCTCGATGGCATTCTCGGCCCCATTTTTACGGCCATTATTCCTGTAAACTGGGAAGTTCATTTACCCATTATGTACTGCTTTTGGGAGAATGCCATTTTTTACACAGGGGGCTATACAGGAAACCCGATAGCGATGCATGCCCACATTCATAAAAAAATCGGCCTTACGCCGGAACAGTTTGACAGGTGGGTTCAATTATTTAATGAAGCTGTTGACGGGTTGTTTGAAGGCGAGAAAGCAAGCCTTGCCAAACAACGCGCCGGCAGCATTGCAAAAGTGATGGAACAAAAAATTATTGTATGAAAAGAATACTATTGTCTTTTTTAATGTTATTACTGGCACCTGGTATATTTGCCTGCCCTTTCTGCGGTTGCGGGGGTAGCAATGTTTACATGGGGCTAATGCCTGAATTCCGGCGTGCTTTTATGGGGGTGCGTTACAACTACTCGCAGTTTCATACCTCTTTGTTCAATGACCCTTCACAATTCAGCACCAATTATTACAACAGTATTGAATTATGGGGTGGTATAAATATTACGAAGAAATTTCAGGTGCTGGGCTTTGTGCCATATTATTCCAATAAGCAGGTGGATGATGATGGTGTCGCTACCCCGCACGGCCTGGGCGATATAACTGTATTAGGCCAATACCAGCTCTTTCATAAAACAACCCTTAACCGCAAAAAGAATGTAGTGCAGCAAGGGCTCTGGGTTGGCGGCGGCCTTAAGGTCGCAACAGGCTCTTTTAACCCTGACCTCAATAACCCTGATATATCCGTAGCAGATATCAACGCCGAGCTGGGTACCGGCAGCACCGACTTTATTGTAGATGGTATGTATAATATACGCATAGAAAACGTTGGCGTAAATGTTTCAGCAAGCTATAAGATAAATACTGTTAACAGCCAGCATTATAAATACGGGAACAAATTTTCTTCTAACCTGATAGCTTATTATCGGCTTGGCGCAAAAAAATTAGGCATATCCCCCAATGCTGGTTTCGGCTATGAAAATATTGAAAGAAGTTTGCTGAACAGCAAAATGGTACAGTATACAAGCGGCAATGTTTCCAATGCAATCATTGGTATTGAATTTACCCTTCGTACTATTGACATCGGTATAAATGGCCAGTTACCGGTTACGCAAAAATTTGCGGAAGGCCAGACACAATTGAGGTTTAAAGGAATGATGCATATTACTGTTGCGCTTTAAGTTTCTGCGTAATCAATGCTTACCCGCAAGTAACTCATCCTGCTAACGGAGCAACTGATGATTTTTCTGCCTTTCTTTTCCAGAATGCCCTCTATTTGAATATAATCCAAAATTATGACTAGCATCTTTCCCAGACTCGCCCCGGGACTTCGGCTAAAAATCGATCGCCTGTTATCAAGATTCCGCCAAATATGACGCTTTCCGGAAAAAGCAAAAACTGCGAAGTAGTATGCGATCATCAGTTTTCAGAGATATTGGGTATTGCCAGTCGTAGGCTTTTCCCAAACTAAGGCGATATATTTGCTTAACATCATACCTTCCAATTTAAAGGTTTGAAAAAACTTTCACTGACTATCATTAAGTAATATTCAAACTGACAGCGCCTGGCGGGTACCTCATTTTGAACATTAATCTACGTTTCCCATTTGTTTCCTCCATTGGTGTTCAACCAGCCGGCCATCAAAATATTGGCTCAGCGCCGTTGCTGCCATACAAAAAAAACACACCCACTTATAACTGTCAATTATTACGAACACTTCGCGGACAGGCAAGGATAAAAAATGACTGGTAAAACAAAAGGCAAAAGCGAAGCACAGTAACGCAACCGCTACAAGCCTCCGGGCCAACCGCCTGCGGCGTAAGCGCTGCCGGCGAACCAGCAACAACTTGTCAGTTGTACTCTGTACAAAGCGAATTGAAAGCGCTGGTGCGGGCAACGTTTTCATCGGCACCGCAAGGTGCTCATCGCCGGGCATTTCACCGGGTGCGCCGTGGATGGTGTTGGCCGTTTGCTGGTCTGTGCCTGGTGCCCTGCCGAGACCTAAATCAACGCGCCCCGGGTAGAGCTGTGCCAGGGTACCGAACTGCTCAGCCACGATCAGCGGGGAATGATTCGGAAGCATCACGCCACCAGAACCCACCCGGATCGTGTCCGTATTATTTGCGACATAACCGATGAGTATCACGGGCGCGGTGCTGCCGATGTGCTCCGAATTATGGTGTTCGGCAAACCAGATGCGTTTGTAGCCATGCGCTTCCGCGTGCTGTGCCAATGTCAATGCATTGTGAAGGGCTTGTTGTATGGTTTGCCCCTGCGATACGATAGCGAGTTCTAATATTGAATAGGCTGTTGTAAGATTTTCCCTCATTAGACGGGCAAAGTTAACCTATAATGGGGTGCCGTTTACAAGCATTCACCGTTGCGCAATACCTCAGCGGCAGCCAAGATTTACGGCACGATTACTGATTCGCTAACAGGAAAACAATATACAATGGCAAAGAGTACCTCTTTATATCTGTTGGTAATCTGCATGTTTGCAGTTGTTTACCTTGGAACTATCATAACACATGGCGCCGAGGGCTGGCCGCTATATTTTGCAGTTGCAGGTATTATATTGTTTATCGTAAGGATATTACGCGGAGACGACTAAAGGAGGGCAATGGGTTGTTTGCTTCACTAAACAGTACTGGCCGGCCGTATTGAATGGAATACTTTTTGAGACGTTTGCGTTATAACTGACCAAACATGAAAAGCATTACAGGCAATACCTCAAAAACAACCAAGAAGCAGCAGAAAATACACGCACAGGTTGCTGCCTCTGACCAGAAACAACCAGCCAAAGAAAAAGAACAGGCTATGCAGGCCGGCGCCAGGGTTTATCCCGGGCCACCGTTACCGAAGCAACACCTTACCAAGCCAGGTAAAGAAGCCAGCCTGGAACCAAAACCGATGTACGATGCGCCTTACTACAAAGGCTCGGAGAAATTACTGGATAAGGCTGCCATCATCACGGGCGGTGATTCCGGTATTGGCCGCGCAGTTGCAGTGTTGTTCGCAAGAGAAGGGGCTGATGTAGCCATCATTTACCTAAATGAACATGAAGACGCCAATGAAACAAAGGCCATGGTAGAGAAAGAAGGACGGCGATGCCTGTTGATCCCGGGTGATGTTACCAGTCGCGACTTTTGCTTTAATACTGTAAAGAAGGTGGTCAAAACTTTTGGTAAGATTGATGTGTTGGTGAACAACGCTGCTTTCCAGTTGCATGTAAATGATTTTGAAGATTTAACGGAAGAACATTTCGATACGACCATTAAAACCAACCTGTATGGGTATTTCCACATGGCACAGGCAGTGATAAAACACATGCAGCCCGGCAGCGCCATCGTGAATACAGGCTCCGTTACCGGCATGCTGGGAAATAAAGACCTGCTGGATTACTCGCTGACCAAGGGCGGTATCCATGCGTTTACACGATCATTGGGCACGCACCTCATCAGTAAGGGTATCAGGGTAAACGCGGTTGCGCCCGGCCCTGTGTGGACGCCGCTTAACCCGGCAGACAAAGCGGCAAAATTCGTAGCCAAGTTTGGGGAGGATACGCCCATGAAACGCCCGGCACAACCGGAAGAAATCGCACCGGCTTATGTCTTCCTCGCTTCCCCGCAATGTTCCAGTTATATAACCGGTGAAATCTTACCTGTCATAGGCGGCTATACAGGCGGCTAACCCATTTATGGAATTACACACAGACTATCCTTTCTGGCTCATACAAAACGGTCTTGGCCGGGTTTACCCATCGCTGGCCGGCGATATAAAAGACGATGTAGTGATTATCGGCGCGGGCATCACCGGCGCGTTGGCTGCCTACTATCTTACCAACGCCGGCTACGGCGTTACTGTTGTGGACAAACGGCATGTGGCGATGGGCAGTACGGCAGCCAGCACCTCGTTGCTGCAATACGAAATTGACGTGCCATTGAGGGAACTTTCCAAAAAAAGAGGTTTAAGTGACGCCGTAAAAAGTTATCAATTGTGTGCCGGTGCCATTGATAAGCTGACAGCTATCGCGCATAAGTTGAAAGTTAAAAGCTACAAAAGCAGGCCAAGTTTACAGTTTGCATCATACAGAAGCCATGTCAGTCCGCTTCAACAGGAATTTTTGTTACGGAAGCAGCATAGTTTCCCGGTATCATGGCTATCCGGTCCGGCAATCAAAGAAAAGTTCGGCATTCCTGCAGGCGGCGGTATTTTCTCGGGTTGTGGTGCTGAGGCAGACCCTTATGAGCTAACACATAAATTACTGGCCCACGCGACGGGCAAAGGGGCAAAGGTATTTGATATGACTGAAATTGCGGAAATAACCAACCGCCCGCGCTCTGTATTGTTGACTACAAAAAAAGGCTGTCAAATTACAGCCCGCTACGCTGTTGTAGCCACCGGCTATGAAAGCTATCAATACCTGCCAAAAAGGGTTGACAGCTTATGTTCTACCTGTGCCATCATCAGCAAACCGCTGCCCGAACAGGAATTTTGGCATAAGCGGGCTTTGATATGGGAAGCATGCGGAGATATTTTTGTGGTGTAAAAGTGCAAGTGCTGGTAACTTCATCAGGCATCCCGGTTGAGTTTGGGTTTGTGCCCGGCTGTGAAAGCGATGTGCAGGCACTAAAGAAACTGCCCCTGGCAGTAGCGCCGGAAAGCAAGATATATGGTGATGCAGCATATACTGATTACCAGGCAGAAGATGACATGAAGGAAGCAGGGTTAATAGAGCTAATGATCCAGCGCAAAAGCAACTCCGCAAGAAAGGATGAGCCATGGATAAGGTTTATTAAAGAGTATATGAGAAAGGGCATTGAAACATCCTTTAGCGAGATTAAGGCACTATTCTTACGGAAGATACATGCCGTAACCTTTAAGGGGTTCTTGATAAAACTGGTGATGTTTATTTTGGCTTTTACCCTGAATAAACTCACCAATTAACTAGCAACTTGAGTTAATTAATTGCCATGAAGTGTAAAGAAGACAAATCAAAAGCGTGTATATATGCTCGCATTACGGCGATTGGAAAAGCAGCAGAGCTGTCAATTATAGCATAAAATAGGGCTTTGCTACAAAAAAACTACCATAATTCCCAATCCAGTTGATTGTTTTCTGTCCTGGTGGTAGGTACTTGCCTGCCATTTGTAAGTTGTGGAACGCGCTTGTTTAAATATTGATGAATTTCTTGTACTGTGGCACTATCGTGTGTAGCAAGGTATTCAAGGATGCTGTACGAAAATGTGCCGTTACGCAGGTCACCATGCTCTTCCGCGTATTGCCTTCCGCCGGCAGCGGATATAACGGTGGCGCCGGTATTCCTGCCTATGTTTACAAACAGGTGCTGCATTAGTTCATAGCTGTTTTGCAGCCCCACGCCTTCGCCGCCCCGGTTGTTATTATAGGCCTTCAGCATTTTGGCTTTTTTTAAGGCATCCATTGAATTTACCGGGACCTTTGCCTGTATTGCAGCCAGTGCATCGTTTCTGTCAATTTCACCGCTATGGCACGCATCAAGCAACAAAAGTTTACGGCGTGCTGGTATGCTGTCCAGCAGGCTTTCCAGTACATCATAAGATAATCCTTCCGTTTCCGGCTGCTTAAAATCCATTGCATAGGTAGACAAATAATAATTATACGCTTTATCAAACAAGCCATGGCCGGAATAAGCTATTATAACTTTATCATCTACCTTGCTTTGCAGCAACTTTAGTTTCAGCGCTTTTACTGCTGCAACGGTAAGATGGCTATCAAAAAGAGTATCTACCTCCAGGGCCGCGCCATATTTTTGCCGGAAACGGTTAGCTATGTCACGAATATCTTTTACACTCCACTGTAAGTTTTGACTACTATCGGCAAAATGATTAATTCCAAGGCCAATAAAAAAAACTTTTTCTGAAATTGCTTCAGGGTTTACAGGGTTATAATGCACCACTAGTGGCGACCGGTAGCTTTCGCTGCCATTTGTATTTAATACAGAAGCTTCTATCCTGTTTTCTCCTGCTGATAAGGATATTGAGATTGTTGTATCAAATATATGCAGTTGCCTCCCGTAAAGATTTACTCCTTTAACGCCGAAAACCGGCACACCATTTACCCATGCATTAAACCGATCCAGCAATATCGCAGTATCCTGTGCGCGTACATGTAACATAAGGGAACCCTGCTTTTGTTCATATTGAAGACTGTCCCTGTTTATGATATCAGCCGAAGGGAAGCTATAGCCATCTGTAAACATTGTGGTATCAATACCTAATTTTTGTATGCGTTTGATATATGCGTTTCTATAAGACTCTATCAGCGCGGAGTCGTTGTTTCCCAATGCTTTCAATACAATATCCGGCCTGTTAAATTTAATATCAAGTTGGTCTACCGTTATAAACTGCAGGTTTTTATTTACATAGTGCAGCAGCCGGGCTGTTGCAGGTGTGCACATATAATAACCTGACGGAATTTGGATGATATAACCGGCACTGTCTATTGACATAAAAGTTGCGATAAGTTTACCGGTAGCAGCGTCCCAGTATTTTATGGTATTATCTTTCGAGGCGGTAATAATGCGCTGTTCATCTTCCCTGAAAAACGCGGACTGCACCAGGCCACTGTGGCCATTGAGCGTGGCGAGTAAAGCGCCCGTTAATAAATCCCATACTTTTATCTTATTGTTACCGCATTCCGTAAGCAGCTTTGTACCTGTCTTGTTAAAAACTTCCGGCCGCAAAGAACCAACGGTGCCATCTATCACCAGGCGAAAACTGTGTTTAGCTATGTTCCAGATGCCTGTACTATCCCTCCATTTTTTTACTAACAATTCATTGCCTGAGGGCGTAAACTGTACTGATTTGTTATAGGCCGGGATAAGAAAAAAAGAAGCCGATTCAGCGCCTGACCCAAGATCCCACACATGGCTGAATTCACCGCGGTACGGATCGTTACTGACAGACAGGAAATATTTTCCATCCGCGCTAAACCGTATTTCCTGCACGTCGGGATATTCCTGGTGGGGCAACATTGCAGTTTGTTTGCCGGAGGCAATGTCCCATATCCTTATGGTTGAATCGCTGCCCCCTGTAACAACATAGCGATTCAGCGGATCAATGCCGGCAATGTTCAATATACCGGCACTTGGGTTAAAAGTCTCAATGATTTTTTGACTGGCTATATCTACCAGGAATGCTTTGTTTCCTGCAGCAGCAACAATAAATGTGTTATCATTACTGAAAGACGCATCCCAAACGCGGCCGTCAAGCGGTATTGAAAATGCCATTTTTGCACTATCCGCCAGGTATACAAAAATAGTGCTGTCCCTGGCATGCAGGAACATGTTGCCATTTTTACTATATGTAAAAATATTCTGTTGGTATTCCGTACGGGGCAGGGTAAATGCCGGCATGCCATTCGTATGCCATCCCTTTGCCGTATTAGAATATTTTTCAATTGTAGTAAGTGTACCTCCCGCCGGGTTAACCTGTACAGAAGCTGAGGTATTTCCGTTTTCAGTGAGATTTTTAATAAGGCTGCCATTACCAAGGTTCCACAACTTGGGGAAATTATCATGGCCATATTCTACCGCGGCCTCTCCCGGTTCTATGTCCGTAACAGCCAGTAACCCGGAATCTACAAAGGCAACCGTATTTACAGGTTGTATATGGGCCTTAAGGTTAGCTACCATGCGATGGTTTTCACTATGCCAAACCATGATTGATGGCGGGTCCTGAAAACTTAAAGCTATTAATTTTGACTTATCATTTATAGCGAGGGTAGTGTTAAAGTCATCCTGCGCCTCCTGGCCTGGTGAAACATTATTTAATGTATCAATTACCTTACCGGTGCCGGCATCCCTAATTTCCGCATTACCATAACGGTCGCTGATAATAAATTGATCATTATTGAATAGCTGAATGTTTTTTGGCTTACCGTACGGGAAACGAAAACGTTTTATTCCATCAGGAATGTGGTAACAGTCAATATAATAACCGTCGCCCCGTTCATTAAAAACCGGGACAACTAAAGTGGATAAATTTTTAAACAGTACCAACTCCCCGCTACAACGCCCCGGCAATTTTTTAACCAGCAATCCATCTAACGACCATATATACACGCCGTTATAAGCTGATGCAATAATGTACTTGTTACCTGGTGTGACAGTTGCATTATAAACATTATTTAAAGGATCTTTAACAGTATAAAAAGTCTTTACAAGCCTGCCTGTAGCAGCATCCCAAAGACGTACCGACTGATCGTAAGAGGATGTAATGATATACTTTTCGTCGTCGCTAAAGGCGACGCTTGTTAAGTCCGCCTTGTGGCCGCTAAAAGTTATTGTTATTTTTCCCGTTGCCACATCCACAAGCCTGGCAGTGGAATCGTCCGGGTAAACCAGCAGCAGGTTGCCCTTTTTATTGAAAACAGCCAAAGACATGCCTTTGCTGCTATCCTCATACTGCCAAACGGGCGCCCGCTTTAATACATCGTACAGGAACCCGTGGGAAGAAAAAAGATATTTATCACCAGGGGAGAACTTTGCAAAAATCACCGGACCATTTTCCCGGAAAGTCTGCAGCAGCATCCCTGTAAAAGGGTCCCACAGTTTTATGGTATTGTCAAGTGATGCTGTAGCCAGCCATTTCCCATCCGGGCTGAAAGAGGTTGTGAAAACGTCCTTATGATGGCCTTCGGGAAGCACGAGGGACAGGTCCTGTGCATTAATCCGCAGGCAGTTTATCAAAAATATGGTCAACAATAATACATATTTCATCAGGGATAATTTGGACTTGCTATAATAGTTTTCTTATTGCCGATTGATTGAATTTTCCGTAATTAAACAGCAGAAATGTTTCAAAGGCCTGCAGCCTGGCTGAGGCTTCGGGCAGGTAAGCAAACCCGCCAAGCATCTCGGTAACATCCTCTTTTTTTAGCACTACAGATGTTAATATACCTGAAACATCTTCATATATTTTCTCATTGCCATTAATGGCATGCATTTTTAGCTTCCATCTTATAGCTGCGTCCCTTCCACGTGATATTTTAAATAAAGCTGCACCAAGCATAAGCGAATCATCTTTCGTAATATCTAATTTTACCAACGTACTGTCATCACCCCGGTATACACAGGCATAGAGTGCCGTTTGCTTATCTACAGGTACCCTGGAATTCCGCAGCGAAATTTTTTCATCTTCCATAACCATCAACCGCCCGTCAGCACTATCCGGGAACCCTGTAAAATAGTCAAACCAGTCTGTTTCTTCCGTTCCTCTTGTTGTAAGGGTAGCCTGGGCATTTAATGCGTGCAGGTATTTACCTATAGTGCAACTATACCACTCAGGCTGCTTGCCGCTGCTTATGGGGGCAGCTACCGCAACCCCTGTTTGAAAAGTAAGTACCACGGCGCCCTTGCCAGGACTAATTAATCTTAATAATGCATTTTTTTGTTTCGCAACAAGGTTGTTCTCTGCGTTTACTTTTTGCCCCACTTGCAGAACGTTGTTACCCTGCATTATAGTACCCTTCACATAAGTAACCGTATATTCCTGGGAGGATGCCAGTAAAAAAAATAGACATGCAAACAGGCAGGATAATACCCTTTTTATCATCATTGTTTTTTTGTTTTGAGTAGTAATTTAATAACCCGAAAATGACTGATGTCGTCCCATTTCTCAATTATTGTATCAACTGTTGTAAGGTAAGTAGCAATATAAAAAATGCTCAGAAAATGGTTGAACCATGCGAGGCAAAGCATATTTATGATGATAAGAAAAAGTATGTAATTTACATAGTGCAGCAGCCATTGCTGCAGCAATGGTTTTTGTACTTTTTTTGTAATCAATTGTTGGGCACCCCTGGGGTGTATCATTATAAAATAATTAAGTATGCAATAACTTATCCATAAAAAAAGCAGCCACCATGCAGTGATAATTACAGATTGCTTTTGAAGGGTGAGAAAAACATTCAAAAGGATTAACGATCCGGGAAAGCTGCCCAAGTAGGTATTGTGGCGGTCTGTCGTAAAATTGCCTATTACAATATATTTATTTTTTAAGTAGTGCTCAAAGCAATCAGCATCATTCAATATCTCCCCCAGGTAATAACAATTTGGCTGGCCTTGGCCAACAGTTCGCCGCATGTCGGACGGGCGGTAGTAAAATTGAGGAATAATGGAATTAAACGCAGGGCGGCCATTAAGGGTAGTATAAAAACCCTTTCTTCCCACCTTATAATTCGTGGTTTGTTCCAGCATATAAGCAGGAAGGGTCTTAATAGTATCCTTATAATTAAGTAACATCCTTGAAAAGGAAGAGCCATTCTGAAGATAATAATTTACGACACCGAAAGGGACATGAAAAACAGGCGTTATAAGGCTGTCGTGTTCATCTATAACAGCCGATACTACAACCCGCTTCAACTGTTCTATTTGCGGCTGTAATAAAGTATCATCATCTGATGGCTGATCAAAAAGTACATCGCAAAGCACAAAGCGATAATCTTGCGGGTGCTCGTTTAAGATTGAAAAAAGGGCGGCCAGTTTGTGGCGGTCAGTTATTACATTCTGGGCGCCGTGTAAAGGTGCAATACCTCCATAGCTGTCATCCTCCTGCAAAGAAAGATCTTTAGATACATCAAGAAATACTACACTATCACCCAGTGGTTTTTCATCAAGGCCAAATAAATGATTGCGGATTAAGGTATACCATTTTAAAAAACCAGCTTCATCAGATGTAATGGTGCTGGTATATTGGAGCAAAATAGTAATGGCTACCAGGATAAATGTATTTATACAAATAAACCAGATACGCAGTTTAAGGCGGGGAAGTGAACGAAGTTTTTTTAAGTAGTTTTGGATAGAAACCGCCATGCAAAATACATCCTATATTTATTTAAAATTAAGCTATTTTGAATATATAGATACTATAATATTCAAATAATTGAATACTTCACCTACACGTGCAACTCTTGCCAGGCTAAAAATGATAAGCCCTGCTGCTAATGTGACACATATACCATATGAATGGTAAAGGCGTTGTAATTATGCTGAAATTTAATAATTATGGGATGATATATAAAATGATCAACAGCCTGGCAACGCGCAGATAAGTGGAAAGGCGATTATAAGGCGTAGATGAAAGTTGCAAAGACCTCCTCTCACGGATATTTAATGAATAACTCCGGTAATTATTATTGCGCCAAATTATCCGCATGATAGCCATCCTGTAATAACGACAGCAATTGGTTCGTTTCCCGGCGGGTGATGATTTATTCCACTACCTCGTAAGCAACTATAGCTTTTGCCTTATTTTTTAAATTGAATGCTCCTGCCGGTTCACAGATAAACGACTCTTTTATTTGCCCGTATATTTTTTCGGTCACCAGTATCTGCCCGGGTTTGGCAGCAGATTGCAGCCTTTGGGCAAGGTTAACCGAGTCACCAATAACGGTGTAATCCAGTCTCTTAAGCGTGCGCCCGTGGACAGTTATGACTTACGGGAAGCGGTAAATAAGGCGGAACGGCAAATGAAACAGGGCGGTATTATCAACCACCAGGCAACAACACTTATCGACAATAACCGCCTGCCTCCGGAACAGCAGAAAGTAGCGTTGCCCGGAAAGGAGGGCTATGATTTTATACCTGTGGCCGATATCATTTACTGCCAGGCAAGCGGAAGCTACACTCACCTGGTGTTGAAAAATAACCAGCGCCTGCTGGTATCAAAACCCCTGGGTGAAATAGAAACACTTCTGCCATCTTCGTTATTTGAGCGGATACATCATTCTTCTATTATCAACCTTACAACCGTGAGCCAGTACAGGAGAACAAACGGTACGTACGTTGTTATGCTCAATGGTGATGAGTTGGTGGTATCCAGGTCTAAAAAAGACCGGTTGATGCAGTTGCTGGGAATAAATTAACATCTTCCAAACGTTTTTTCCTCGCGGCCAGCTTTTGCTATTTTTTTAGCTGTTTTTCAACAGCTTTCCTGCTGTTGCCACCGGCTTTTACTGCTTGCTTTATGTCGCTGCTTGAATTGCCGGTTTTCTTTGCTTCATAACTTACTTCATAATCCTGGCCGCCAGCAACCTTCGCGCGATCCTGTGCGCGGCCGCGCGAAGATTTTTGTTTTGTATTCATGGTTACTATTTTTAATTGATTCTACAAAAACGTTGCCAAGGGCTACCATTTTTGTAATACTTTAGTATTGGCTGCAGCTATTCCCTTAAACAAGTCGCTGCTTTTTTTTGACGGGTTGCGTAATGGGCTTAAAAGTGAAAGTTGATGGTTCAAGCTTTGCCGCGCCTGGAACGGGGCCAGAATGTTATAGAATGCCATCGACATCAATGTATTAATCTCCGTTAACAAGAAAAGGCTTACAGAAACATTCAAAATTAAACTTTACAAAAGGATTATATCGTCAGTGGTTTATTTAAAGATGCGCTAAAAAATCGTACCAGGTTATACAGCAGGTAAGTGACTTTTTGTAAATGTTCGAAGTCAATTAGATCTATTTTGTCCTGCGGGGTATGGTGTTCATCAAATCCCCCGGAGCCTAACAATAAGGAAGGGATTTGCCTGTTCATAAAGCTGTAGGTATCTGTATTGCCCAGGATATCTTTTACTGAGTCTGTCGCGGAAAACTGCAGGTCTTTTAGCATAAAATTCCGCCCGGCACTGTAGAATGGCTGTTTGAAAATACTATCACCGAGTGCCCACACGCCTTTGAAAGAACGATGCTTGCTGCCAAGCTGTTCGAGATTAACAGCTAATGAGATATTTTCCTTTGGAATTGGCAGATGATTGACAAACCAGCCTGATCCTTTTAAATTTAGTTCTTCGCCACAAAAGAAAACAAATAAAACCGGGTGTTGTATCGCATGGGCAGCAAGCATCCGGGCCACGCCAAGTTCGGCAACACATCCGCTGGCGTCATCGTTTGCGCCATTGTATATATCGTTATTGAAACGGCCGATATGGTCCAGGTGCGCGCCTATAATGATTGCCTCGTTAGAAAACTTTGGTTCAGCACCTGGGTAAAAACCCACTACGTTGTATCCAACCTTATCTTCTAACATGTGTCTAAGGCCAACTATAACGCTGTCGCCAGGTGAAAGTAGTTCTGCCAGTGCAGGACTCACCAGTATAACAGGCATTGCTGTAACTGTATCTTTACCATCCGGCAGATAGTGCATATAACCAAACCTGTACTGGCGGATAACGGTTGTTTCCCAGTCTTTACTTTGTGCAGTATTGGGAAGCCGCACAATACCAGCCGGCTTGCCCTTTACGCTATCTCCCGGCGCCAGTACAACCCATTTGCCTGTCCCTGGCTTACCCGGCTGCGTTATTAAAAAGTTTCCAGGGGCATGCTCAAAAGCCTTACCATGAATGTACAGCGCACTGCCTGCATAGTTATCCCAGGCAAAAGGCACAGGCTGCAGGTAGGTTTTCTTTTGCCCGTCAGTCCAGCCCGGTACAATACCTGCGGCTTTGAGCTCGGCAGAGACATATTGCGCGGCTTTCAAATATCCTTCAGAAGCGGTGAAGCGGCCTTCTGTTGCATCGGATGCGATACCGGCCATGTCCTTTTTTAAATCGGCAATGTTTTGACTATTGCCAATAAGCCAGGGCATGGCAACGAACCAAATCATTATAACGCTTTGTCTCATTTTGTTTGCCGTAAAAGTTTCATCACTTGTTTACCATTCTCATACACTACTACTGAGTTTTTATCCGGAAATTCTATCTGCACATCATATCCGTCGAGAAAGAATTTACGGGATGATTCAGGGTATAAAACCGCAGTTGGTAAACCATCGCCCGATACTTTTATTGCATTGCCTTCCTGTTCTACATTCATTACTTTTCCATTACTCTGTAAATATTTGCCAATGACCTCTTTTATCAAGCTGTCAGCTATGGTGATCCTTTCATGAGGCGCAGAGCCTGCATTCATGGTTTGCAAAATCTGCGCTCCTTCTGCGAGAGCCTCCTTAATCACATGGTCGGTAACAAACATTCCGTTATCTGCATTGGTCATTACCACGACACCCCTTTTCGATTTGGGCAGAAAGACGGCCATGGTGCGCACGCCAACATCAGAGCCTCCGTGCTCAAGCGCATATTCCCCGTTGGGAAGGCCTTCCACCAGCCCCCAACCCAGGCACCTGAAATAGTTCTCTTTCACCCTTACCTGCGGGCGTGTCATATCTGCAAACAATGTATCTGGTAGGCCTAATCCGTTCATTGTATAGATACCAAACCTGCAATAGTCTTCAACGGTGGTAATCAGGTCGTCAGCGGCACTTACCTGCGTTTGTATGGAAATGTTATAGCGGTTACCCTGCCCGTCATGCCACATAGCAAAACGGGCTGTGTCCAGGTCAGGATACCAATAGTGCGTATCGTTCATACCCGCCGGTTTAAAAAGGTATTTATCCATCAATATATTCAACGGTTGATGAAACTTGTTTTCAAGTGCGTGCCTCAGGTATTCAAAACCTTCACCTGAATAGCCAAACTTTGTGCCCGGCTCGAAATTGAACCGCAGCTTCGATCCTCCGTTATCCGTCCGCCAGTTAGGGAAACCTGTTTGGTGACTAAGCACGATACGACTGGTTAATTTACTCAAATACGGGCTGCCTGCTATATCCGGGTCCACCCAATAATGCGCCAGCGGCTCATTCAGGTTCCACAAACCGGCCTGGACGAGCTTCATGGTAAGCATAGCTGTTACGGGTTTGGTTTGCGATGCAATATTAAACAGCGTATTGCGGGGAGCAGGTTGGCCGTCTTTCACTACACCGAATGTTGTTAACCATTTTATACGGCCGCTCTCTATCAACCCAACACCCGCACAGGGCACATGATTTTGCGCCATCCAAACAGGCACGTTTTTTAACAAAGTGCTTATGACCGTATCGTCTTGTGCAAAAAGAAGACTGCTGGTTGCCAGGAAAAAAGTTAGCAAAAGAAATTTGAGCTTCATGGGTGAGCTATTATAGGTCAAATGTATCTGTGAGGCCCAAGGCAAAAAAATTAAGGTGACAAACGTAGCTGGATTGATGATGAAAGTGCCTGCCGCTGCTACCGGCACAAGAAAGCATATTGTAACAGAAGCTCACTCCATTAATTTTGCCAGGTTCTTTTCAGCATTATTTACAGGATGAAAAAATTTGATTGGACAACTTTGTTTAAATGGCCTCGTAAAGTATATACCCAGGTGTTTTTTTGGTTGGTAGTATATGCTTTATATGTTTTGCTTAAGGAATATCCCGCACGCATGCATGGCGCTACACTTGCCTGCCTGGTCTTACAGGAACTGCTTGAATTAGTGATACCCTGCTACTCCCAAAACCTGCTCATCCTGCCACTCCTTAAACGGCGCAAATGGATACCGGGCATTCTCGTTTACCTCGCCCAACTGGTTGTCCTCATTGAACTATTGCCCTATGTTTTGAATGCAGTTGGATGGATTTTTGCAACCGTCTTTCATATCACTGATGTTGTTGACTGGAGACAGGAACATATTGCTTTTAGTATTGTTGCCTTTACTGTTGTGGCAACATTTACAAAAGCAGGCCTTGACAGGTTGATAAAGGATAAGGAGCAAAAAGAAAATGAACTTCGGCACCTGAGGGCCCAGTTAAATCCACATTTTTTGTTTAACACTTTAAACAACCTGTATGGCCTGGCAGTAGCAGAGTCAAAGAAATTACCCGACCTGATGTTAAAACTGTCGGGCCTGTTGCGTTATTCCCTTTATGAAACCAACAGGCATTATGTTCCTTTAGCTAAGGAAGTAGACTATATCTGCAATTTTGTTGAACTGGAAAGGATAAGGTTGAGTAACCAGGTTTTAATAGGTTTAGCCGTTGAAGGAGAAATGGAGGGGCTGTTTATTGCGCCTTTGCTGATGATCATATTTGTTGAAAATGCTTTCAAACATTTTTCCGCCGCTAAAGATGGGCATGCATATATCGATATTACAGTTTCGGTTAAAGATAACCGGCTGCATCTTACTGTCTGCAACTCGGTCGACCCCGTCCATTTCGCTGCCACCAACAAAAGCAACAGCGGCCTTGGCCTGGAAAATGTACAGCAACGGCTTAACCTCATTTATCCCGGGCAATACCAGTGCAAAATAAATACGATGCCGGGTACTTTTGACGTTGATCTTCTAATTGAACTCATATGATATTGAACTGCATCATTGTTGATGATGAGCCGATAGCCAGGGATATACTTCGGAGATATATTATGCAGTTGCCGTATTTAAAGCTGGTAGCTGAATGTAGCAATGCCACCGAAGCCATGCAATTTATCACAAGCCATCCAGCAGATGTAGTGATCCTTGATATCAACATGCCCGGGCTGGGCGGGTTAGACATGCTGCGCACATTGCATAAATATCCTGCTGTTATCATCACATCAGCCTATGCTCAATATGCATTGGACGGGTTTGAACTTTCTGTAACCGATTACCTGCTTAAGCCGGTTTCTTTTTCAAGGTTCGTAAAAGCTGTAGAAAAAGTGGCCGCCCAAAACAAAAACGAAGCGCACACCAATGGGCTGGGTGAAACTGATCAATTTGTAATGGTCAAATCTGACAGGAGGTTCACCCGAATTCTTTTTGATCAAATTACCTATATAGAAGCATCTGGCAATTATATTGTTATTTATTGCGGCAACGAGCGGGTAATGACAAAACAAACCTTATCCCAGTTTGAGGACATATTACCTGAAGGGCGGTTCATAAGAATACACAAATCCTATATTGTTTCGATGAAAGCAGTAAGATACATCGAGGGCAATGAAATATCGATAGGGGAGAAGAGACTTCCGGTAGGCAAGGTGTACAAGAAGCCTGTTCATAAGAAGCTTGCAATATGAATGGATAAGGATATGTACTTTGCAGATTAAAAGATATCTCGCTATTTAAAATTCCTCCCGGACGGAAACATCACTGCCTGTACCACCTGTTGCCGGGCTTTTGGTTTTGGCGGCTGCCTGCCTTCTGTTGCCGGCACGCTTTTTTCATCGGCGTACGCCAATGTATTGACTGGTATATCTTCATTCTTCGTTGCCGTTAAATCGCCGAGCAGCGCCGTGAGATTATGCAGGCTGTGCGCGATGACGTGTATCACTTCGCCTTCTATTTGTAAATGGCCTTCTATCATTAATAAGCGCGATTGCAGGATCGGCTTGCGGAACTCGTCGAAAAGGCTGGCCCAAACGACACAGTTGGCGACACCGGTTTCATCCTCTACTGTAATAAAGCAAACACCGCTTGCGGTGCCAGGCCTTTGGCGGACGAGTACCAGGCCTGCCACGCGGATGGGCTCACCGTTTTGCTTGTTAAGTAGGTCGCCTGTGGGCGTGATTTGCAAAGCATTCAGCTTTTCGCGGATGAAGCTGACTGGGTGTGCTTTGAGCGATAATGCGATAGAAGCATAGTCCTGCACCACGTGTTCGGAGGCTGACATAGCGGGCAAATTAACCTGTTCTTCCCCGGGCAATTGTGTTGAAAACAAGCCAACCGGGTTATCGTTGCTGGTGACCTGCCACAGCGCTTCACGGCGGTCGAGACCGATGGAGCGAAAAGCATCGGCGTCCGCCAGCTTTTCCAGCGCAGCTTGTGACAGACCAATTAAGCGAAGCTGGTTGATATGGGTATAATGTTTCATCCTGCCGGCTACCAGCAACTGTATATCTTCTTCCTTCATACCTTTGATTTGCCGGAATCCTAAACGGACTACATGGTACGGGCATTCTTTTTCTTCCAGTATATTATCCCATTCAGAATGATTGATGTCAACATGCCGTACAACTACGCCATTCTTACGGGCGTCGCTGATGATCTGCGCGGGCTGGTAAAAGCCCATCGGCTGGCTGTTCAGCAGGGCTGCGCAAAACACATCCGGGTAATAACATTTCAGCCAGGAAGACACATACACTAATAGCGCAAAGCTTACGGCGTGGCTTTCCGGGAAACCATAAGAACCGAAGCCTTCCAACTGGTGAAAGATGCGTTCCGCATATTCCTTGGTATAGCCCTTCTTCAGCATGCCGTTGATAAGCTTGTCTTCAAACTGTTTTACTAAGCCCTGCGCCTTGAACGTTGCCATGCTTTTACGTAAAGCATCGGCTTCGGCTGGCGTGAAGTCAGCAGCCACGATGGCGACTTTCATCGCCTGCTCCTGGAAGAGCGGTACGCCCAGCGTTTTACCTAATACTGCTTCAAGTTCTTTGGATGGGTATTCTACCGGCTCCTGCCCATTGCGGCGGCGTAAATACGGGTGCACCATGTCCCCTTGTATCGGGCCGGGTCGTACGATGGCTACTTCAATGACGAGGTCATAAAAACAATTTGGTTTTAAGCGGGGCAGCATGGCCTGCTGTGCGCGGCTTTCGATCTGGAAAACCCCGATGGTTTCTGCATGCGATACCATCTCATAAACCTTCGGGTCTTCCGTTTCATTGATGCCTGCCAGCGTCAGTTCCCGGCCGTAATGCTGTCTTACAAAATCAAATGCCTTGCGGATGCAGGTGAGCATGCCTAAAGCGAGTATGTCAATCTTGAAAAAGCCTAAGTTATCAATGTCGTCCTTGTTCCATTCGATACAGGTACGGTCTTGCATGCGCGCATTCATGATGGGGCAGAGGCCGGAGAGCTTGCCACGCGTGATAACAAGTCCGCCGGTGTGCTGCCCCAGCTGGCGCGGGAAACCCATCATCTGCTGTGTAAGTTCCAATACTTTCAGCAAGTGTTTGTCGTTTGGGTTAAAGCCTTGTTCCACTACCAGCTTGCCCTCGAACCATTCATCCGTGAACTCCCAGACAGAGCTTGATAATTTTTGGATGGCGTCCACGGATAAGCCCATCGCTTTACCTACATCCCGGATAGCGCCTTTTTGCCGTTGCTGGGTAACGGTGGCCACGATGGCGGCATGGTCGCGGCCGTATTTGTTGTACACGTACTGTATGACTTCTTCACGCCGTTCATGTTCAAAGTCCACATCAATATCCGGCGGCTCGTTACGCGCATCGCTGACAAAGCGTTCAAACAACAAATCAAATTTGGTGGGGTTAACGGAAGTGACGCCTAAGCAGTAACAAACAACAGAGTTTGCCGCACTGCCACGGCCCTGGCATAATATACTTTGGCTGCGTGCGAAGCGTACCATATCATTCACCACGAGAAAGTAATACGCATAATCCATGCGTTCTATGAAGTTCAGTTCATAGTTGATGGTATCTGTTATTTTTTGCGGCACGTTGTCGCCAAAGCGTTCTTTAACGCCAATCCATGTCAGATGTGTTAACTCTTCCAATGGGCTGCGGCCTTGTGTTGTCAGGCCTTCAGGATAGATGTATCGTAATTCATCTAAGGAAAACGTGCAGGCTTCCGCAATTGCCAGGGAGTTTTTTAAAGCATAAGGGTATTGCCTGAACAGGCGCACCATTTCCTGTTTTGATTTAAGAAAGCGCTCTGCGTTGGGCTGCAGTTTATAGCCGGCATTATAGATGGTGCATTTTTCGCGTACGCAGGTTAGTATGTCCTGCAATTGCCTGCGTTCAGGAATGTGGTAATACACATCGTTCGTAGCTACCATCGGCACCGGCAACTGTGCAATGCGAAACAACTGCTTCGCGTCATATCCGTTGTAATGGCGCGTGCCTGCTACATATACATCGGTTAATGCTTCTTTGTATTCAAAAACATCTTCTTTAAAGCTGTCGTCAAAATCAAAATCTTCATTTAAAGATAATGGCGGCACTATGATAAATTGCATGCCTTTGCTATGCGCATATACATCGGCCTTGTAAAGGTCGCATTTTCCTTTTTCCTGCCGCAAATTACCAACAGTAAGCAATTCGGATAGGTTGGCGTAAGCCTGTTGGTTTGTCGGGTAGGCCAATAAGCTTGGGCCATCTAATAAATCTAATCTGCATGCCGGGATAATGCGCATGCCTTTTTGTTTGGCGGCCGTATGGCCTCGTACGATGCCGGCAAAGCTGTTGCGGTCAGTGATAGCAATACGTTCATAGCCCAGGGCATGGGCCTGTTCCACCAATTCTTCGGGGTGGGACGCGCCACGTAAAAACGTGAAGTTGGATGTTATTTGTAATTCTATATAGCTCATGCAAAAAAGCCGTGGATATACCATTTGGGTGAAGCAATATTTTCATAATGGCCGAGGCGAAAAAGCCAATAGCGCCCGCCTTCGGTGTCTTCTACATAATAATAATCCCGGTGCTCGCCGGCGTCCATCCACCACTCTCTTTCGATGCGTTCCGGGCCGTCGGCGCGCTGTATTTTATGCACCATGTTTTTATACCGGAAATTAATGGGGGGGTAATCCGGTACCGGCGCCGTGACCTGTATCAATTCCGGCTGCGGCAGCAGGTGTATGGGCCGCGGCCTGTCAAGCTTCCATTCTGTAGCAGGTTTTTCCTGGATGGATGCTGCTTCTTTATACGAGCGTTCGGGCCAGTAATGTTCATCCGGCAGGTAGCGGTGCACAATGTTACCCAGCTTGCCGTTGATGCGGTCTATGAGTTCTGTTACGTGTTTATCTTCCAGGCCTGCTGTGGTGCTCCACATCGTTTCCTGGGTAATTACTACTTCCTCTACTTTGGGTGCTTCAAGAATAAACAACTCTATGCCCAACGCAGGCTCAATTGTATCAATATGCAGTTCAAATAATTTGAAGAGGTGTCGCTCATTATGTGTCGCGCGGCTCGTGCCAATGCTTATTTTTTGTATTTCGCCATCAATGCGATAGCATGACAGTTGTGCAGTGCGAACCCCTTTACCTTCTGTTTGCAGGCGCCGGCATAACATGCCTATTAAGCGCTGCAGGGCAATTTCAATACCTTTGGCAGTAGCAATAGGTTCCAGACAAGGCAGGCGTTCGCTGTAGGGTTCTATCGTATGTATCGACGTTAATAGTTCTGCCTGTGTGCCCAACGCCTGGTCAATCCGTAATAATGTATGTTGCCCGAAACGCTTGCGCAGCGCGGGCCGCGGCATACTGATAAAACTTTTGATGGTGTATAAGCCTAGCTTTTTTAACTTTTCTGCTATCAATGGTTCGATGCGCAAAGCTTCAGGCGGCAAAGCGAGTAATGCATCAAGCTGCCCGTGTTCTTCAATGATGGCTTTTGTTTTACCATACCTTGCAATGGCCCATGCACAGCCAACGGTATCGGCGATAGCCGCACGCACGTTATAGCCTTTATCTTTGAGTTTTGATAAAATGGTTCTTAAATACCCGCACTCGCCCTGCCACAGGTGTGCACAACCGGTAATGTCGAGGATAAGCCCATTGGGCAAATCAATAGCAACGATGGGGCTAAAGCGGATCAGCCATTCGCCCAGGTTGCGCAATAATTTTTCATGTATGCCGGGCTGCTCGTCCAGTACTTCGAGGCCAGGCATCAAAGCGCGGGCATCTGCCACTACCATGTTTTCGGTAATGCCCTGCGCTGCGGCAAGCGGGCTGGCTGCGGTGATGACCATACGCCCGTGGATTTTAGTGGCCAGCACAAAAAGAATGTCCTTTAATGCCGGTTGTTTGCGGATGACATAGTCTGTTGCTAAGAAGCGGAACCATATACATAGGTATCGATTTGCCATACCGGTTGTTTTTCAGGTTCGATAATGCGGAACCGTTGCTTGTTCCATTCCACTTCCCAGGCTCCCGGGTAGCCATTACGCACTTTCAGCAATTCTACTTTCCAGCGCGCAAAGCCAACGCCCGGCGTAGCTATTTCGGTTAGCAACGGCGTTATCTTCCACCGCGCGATGCAGGCAATGGTATTTTGATATCTCAGGTTATTGCGTAAAATAAAACCGGTGACGCGGCTTTGTTCGGTAGCCAGTTGCAGGCGGCGCGAGGCTTTAAAATCAATATTGTTGATCTCGCCAATAACAGCAGTTAATCCTTCGCATTTAAGCGCTTCTTCCATTACCCAGAGCGTATCTTTTTCCTTTTGCGTGTCAATGAATAAAACGCGCTCGGGCGGGATACCGTATGCTTTTAAAGCTGGCGGGAAAACCTTTCGGTTCGTGCCGATCCAGACACAGGCGCCGTTACTTTTCATCAGTTTCGCTGCTAAGCCAGCAATAAAACCTGTGGTGGCAGCAGACTCTTTAGGGATGGCACTGATACATTCGTGCATAGTACCAGCAGGGAAAACGCGGTTCGGAAAAGCATTTTCGATGGCGCCAAGGCCAACAGGCGCAATATATTGCGGCAAGGATGTAAAGCCCTGCAAGGGTAAAATGTCCCTTTCCAGCTTACGGACCATATCTGATTTATGCTGCAACACAATGCAAGTTTACTAAATAATTTAGCAAATTTTGTACAAAATTTTTAATGGCTGATTTTCAAGGAGTTAAACACTTCCTATTCAATCGTTATGTTTACTACTTCCTTTGGGCAGTTTATCCGCAATGGAAATGTGTCGCCCAGCCCCTTGCTGACGATTAATGTTGTGCCACCAATTTGTTTCCTGTCACAGCAGTACTTATAAAAAATGCAACCGGGGAAATTCGCCTTATTTTTTGTTTTGAAGAACACAAACTGCCCGCCATGTAAATGCCCCGCGAGGATAAGATGAATGTTAGATAGTTCTTTCACCTTTATCTTTTCGGGGTTATGGATTAACAGTATGTTTTTGTCATTGTTGCCGGCCGGCAATGCATGCTTGTTCTTCCAGGCGGTGATATTGTAACGGTGGCCTTTTTTTGACTGGTATGCGTACACTGCATTTTCTGCAGAAAAGCAGTTATCTATACCGGACAGCAGGTTCAATACTTTCTTCCCGTATATAACGTCGTGGTTGCCTTTAATAAAAATCACTGTACACTGTTGGGCAATCTCGCGTAAAAACGCCCTGAAATGATAGGCTCCCACTGGCAGGTCATAATAATCACCTGTCAAAATAATTAAGCCAGGGCCGCGTAATGTAATGATGGCCTTCAGCTTGTCTAAGACACTTACCGAATACCATAAATGAATATCGCTGATGTGCATGATGGAGAGGTTTTCATGCCCGCCAAAAAGGTTTATACGTTCGTTTCTTTCGATCATTTTGAAACATGTGCGAGGTAAACAATAAGGTAGCTTAGGATACATACAAAGCCGCTTGCCGTAAACGGCTTAAGTATATTTTGTTTTGTGCCGTTATGTTTTATCAAATAAACCGCTGCAGCCCAGCATGCCACATAAAAACCTATGTCCCAAAAATCGAAACGCCCATTTGTTATATGAAGCAGTTGTAACAGTTCCAAACCAATGGAAAACACAAGTGGCAAAAAAAGCAAGCGTATGTTATGGTTGCCGCATTTTATAAATAAAAACTTTGATGTCAGCGTTATACAAAAAACCCATAAACCTCCCGGTAACGAATAAATAATATGTTTGTTAAGGGGCAGCGCGCTGGCTACCGCCCTTCGCCATTCAATAAATGTATCCCGTGAAACCATGTAAATTAACAGTTGGTTGACGGCCGTTTTTTCAGTCCGGTAGAACAAGTAAATAAACAGGCTAACCGAGAGCGACAGGATAATAAGCCAATAATTTTTTTTCATGCCCTGCTATAAATTAAGAGTTTGAAATAAGCATGGGGGCCAAAGCTGATTTCTTTTAGCAGGTTGAATTTTTTTATCTTTTCCAGGCGATTGATAAAAAAAACTGATCTAAAATGAAGCAGCCGTGAAACAACTTTAAAAGAATAATCAAAATATTTTAGCCAGGTGTTTGGCGTAAAATGATTCAGTACAAACATTTTCCCGTTTGGCTTCAGGACTCTATAAGCTTCCTCCAACAAGGCTTCTGGATCGCCTACAACTGCAATTACATGGCACAGCACGACGTAATCAAATGTTTGATCGCTGAACAGGAGCGATTCTCCATCCATCTGGAGCAGTTCAATACCCCCCGTTTTGTGATGCCGGGCTTTCGCCAGCATGCTTGAAGAAGTATCTATGCCGGTAATTTTATGCGTTCGGTACATGGGCAAATGTTTTCCGTTCCCTACGCCTATTTCAAGCAATTCGCCGCATGGCTGGTTGTTGACTTCCCGGAACAAAACACGCTTGTGTGATTGCAGGAATATATCTGCCAAAGGGTAGAGAAGCGAAAACTTATTATAGAAACTATTTGTTTGCCTACTCATGGTTTAGGGTTATCTAATGATTAAAAGTACTTTGAATTGCAAAGTAAAATGTATTTATTTACATTTCCTAATGCTGGAAACTTTTTTTAGTAATGCCAACCGTGGCGCGAATTAAGGCGGTAGCGCTTTAAGGCAGATCAAAGATGAAAGTCAGTTACCAAATACAGGCAGCCATATTTTCGAACTGTTATGGTATACGTCAATGGTTTCTTTGATAAAATCGGAATCTTTGGCTTTATTGATGTCAAGGAACTGCTGAGGGTTCCTGTCGGTAAGCGGGAACCAGGTACTCTGTATTTGTACCATGATCCTGTGGCCTTTTTTAAAGGTATGGGCAACGTCAGGCAAAGTATATTTTACCTCTGTGGGTTTGTTCGGCACAAAGGGCTCAGGTTTTTCAAAACTGTTGCGGAACTTACCCCGCATGGTTTCTGCACGCACCAGCATCTGGTAACCGCCCATAGGGTACCTGGTTGACGGATTGACTGGTGTAGTATCCGGGAAGACGTCAATAAGCTTTACAATAAAGTCTGCATCAGTGCTGCTAAGACGTACCATTAAGTCAGCTATTACGGGGCCGGCTAAGGTAATGTCTTTATCCAGTTCGGGGGTACTGTATACCAGCACGTCGGTGCGGCGCGCAGCGAAGCGCTGGTCGTCATCCATGTATTCGCGCGTGCGGTCAGCGCCCACTTTTTCTGCGTAGGGTACTGGTTTGGCCGGGTCGCTTATATAAGTATCAAACGACGGCGTAGATGTTTGCGCCTGGTTGAATGATAAAGTATTGTTGGGTTGCAGGTATACAGGCGTGTATTTAATATTGCTAAGCGGCCATTCATTAAAATGGCGCCATTTGTTCTCACCGGTAAAAAAGATAGTCGCCCTGCTGAGGGTGTCTTCACCTTCACCCTTAAGATAATAGTTGAAAAACTGTACTTCTAAATCCTGGTAATACAACACGGTATTGCTCCCAAACTGCACATTCCCCAGGTGGGTACCATCTTTACCCGCCCATTGGCCGTGAAACCACGGCCCGACGATCAGCTTGCTGGTGGTATTCGGGCTCTTTTTAACCAGCGCCTGATACGTATGCCACGCGCCATAGCCGTCCTCTGCATCAAAAAGGCCGCCGGTCACCAGCATAGCTGGTTTCACGTTATTGATGCCGCTGCGGGCATCGCGCGCCTTCCACCACGCATCAAGGTTGGGGTGGTTCATCATATCACTCCAGAACTTAATACTGTCACCACCCAGCTTGGTGAAATTCGGCAGGGCGCCCATTTTCAAATAGTAATCATAGGCATCCTGCGTGTTGATTTCAAAAGGCGTTACTTTTTCTGTGGATGGCGGCTGGCTTGGCGCGGCAAATCCCCACGCTACGTGAAAGTCAAAAGCGTCCTGCAGCATAAGTACACCGTTATGGTGGTCGTCATCCCCAAAGAACCGGTCGGTTACCGGCGCCTGCGGGCTTACTGCCTTTAACGCCGGGTGCCCGCTCAGGGCGACCATCGTCGCATAAAACCCCGGGAATGAGATGCCGAAAGCACCCACCCTGCCATTGTTATTGTCAACATTATTCACCAGCCAGTCAATCGTATCGTAGCTGTCACTGGCTTCATCAATATCCTTATTTGTCTTTTTGTTGGGGTTGAACGGCCGCACCACCTCGAAACTGCCTTCGCTCATGTATTTGCCGCGGATGTCCTGGTACACCATCACGTAGCCTTCCCGGAAATAACGCATCACATAGCTGCGCCAGAATGCCCTGAAGTCCTTTCCATAGGGCCACACGGAATAGGGGGTGCGTGTCAGCAGGATAGGGTGTTTTTCGCTGTTGTCCTTTGGCATATAAATACTGGTGAACAGTTTTACGCCGTCCCGCATCGGGATACTTACTTCTTTCTTCGTGTAATTGTTCACCAGCCAGGAGGAGTCGGCATTCTGCGCAAAAGACATAAACGGTAATAACAAAAAGGCGGCAATGGAAATCTTTTTCATAATATGGTCAAAAGGTACGAAGTAACCTGCTGGCTGCCAATTACTAACATATTTTATTGATTTCATGCTAAATATTTTAGTATTTTCGGCCGCACCAAATGAAACACTATGGCTTTTCCGTCACCTGCCAAAGATTATGCTGAAGGCCGTATCAGCCTTGACAAGGAACTGATACAGCACCCCGGCGCGACCTATTTTTTTAGAATGGAGAACGACAGCATGCTGCAGGCCTTTATCCCGCCCGGCGCCCTGCTGGTCGTGGATTACGCGGAAACGCCCAAAGACCGCAGCATCGTGCTTGCGGCCGTTAATGGCGAGTTTATCATCCGTTATTTGAGGCAGAATGGCGAGCGTGCCTGGCTTGCTGCCGCCAACCCGCGTATCCCGGAGATCCGCATGGATGGCGTGATGGACATCACCATTGTCGGTGTAGTGATCGGCGTATTGATACAACATGAAAAACTCCCTGCCCATGTACGCGCTTGTTGACTGTAATAATTTTTATGCCTCCTGCGAGCGCGTCTTTAACCCCCGCCTCGAAGGCCAGCCAATCATTGTTTTGTCCAACAATGACGGCTGCGCCATTGCGCGTTCCGAAGAGGCCAAGGCGCTTGGTATTGAAATGGGTACGCCGGCCTTTATGATTGAAACCCTGATCAAAGAAAAAAACGTCCGCGTCTTCAGTTCCAATTATGCGCTGTACGGCGACATGAGCGACCGCGTGATGGAGATATTAGCCTGGTTTGCGCCGGCAGTTGAACTATACAGTATTGATGAGGCGTTTTTGGATTTTACGGGCATGCAAACAAACCTGGATGTTCTCGCCAACGAATTAAGAAACACCGTCAAACAACATACCAGGATACCTGTTTCAGTTGGCATAGCGCCCACAAAAACACTCGCGAAAATGGCCAACCGTTATGCCAAAAAAATATTGAAAACAGGCATCTGCCAGTTGCAAACAAAAGACGATATTGATGTTGTGCTAAACGCAACGGCAGTCGGCGATATCTGGGGCATCGGGCCGGAGCGCGCGAAGCTTTGTTTACGAAGTAAAATGAAAACGGCAGCCGACCTCGCGCAGGCGCCGGAAGAATGGGTGCGCAAGCAAATGTCCGTCGTAGGCCAGCGTTTACTGAATGAACTCAATGGCATCCCCTCCATCGAATGGGAACTCGAATCGCCGCCGAAGAAAAATATCACCACCAGCCGTTCTTTTGGCAAGTTGATGACAGAAAAAAAAGACATTGTGCAGGCTGTTTCCAATTACACTGCTGCCTGTGCAGAGAAATTGAGGGCGCAACATTCTTGTGCCAAAAAGCTGCACCTGTTTTTACAGACCAACCCGCACCGGACAGAAGACAGGCAATACTTCCGTTCGCTGACGGTGCCGCTGACTGTTGCTACCAACCACACGCCGGAACTCGTGAAGATTGCTTTATGGGCACTTAACAGGATTTTCCGCCCCGGGTTTAATTATATGAAATGCGGTGTCATCGTGCAAGACTTGGTACCGGAAAATGAAGTGCAGGCGGGTATGTTTGACAAGCGCGACCGGCCAAAAGAAAAACAAATCATGCAGGTGCTCGACGGCATCAATAAATCATTTGGCCCGGATTATGTGCGTTTTGCCGTACAGGGCTATGAAAAACGCTATAAATTGCGGCAGGCGTACCTTTCTCCCAGGTACACGACGCGTATCGAAGACATCGTAAAAATCAAAGCATGAGGCCGTTTAACCCGCTCATACCATTCATTCCAAAACTCATCCCTGCCCTTGAAGGCATCGGGCAGCGCTACCTCGTGGCGCAAACCTACACGCGCGGCGAAAACCCGTTTGAAGAAACGAAGCAGCCTTTGTTGCTCTGCGACTACGATAATTTGAATAAGGCTAAGGACCACCGGCAGGCCATCGAAGGCGATAAATGGGCGGCTATTATTGACCTGCAGCATGGGCCGCACCGTTTAAAACTGGAAGAAATGACGCGTGCTGACTCAGCTTATGTATTGTACGCTGCTTTTGTGAAAGACAAGAAACAGACCAATGCAAGGACTGATAAATATTTAGCGGAAAGCGTCCGCCAATATATCTCGCGGGAAACGGCCTGGAGCCCTTCACGCGGCGAGAAAGTAGATGCTATTTTGGAGTTGCAATATGGCAAGCTGTACCTGCAGCTCAAATATGCCGGTGAGCGCGTCAAGCAAAACCTCAGCGTTTTTGAAGAACTGCTGCGCACGGCTGCCGTTGCTGCGCCTGCGCGGACGCCGCCGGAAGAATACCGCATCATTTTTCAAACGGCTTTGCCTTCGCTTGCTTAACTTTACTGTATGTGTTACGATATAGCCTTTGCCACCTCCATCCGTTCAATAACAGATTATTTCCCGGAGCTTATTTTAGACCCGCAGCTCAACCTGGAATTTACGCAGGACCACGTGCAGGGCTCCGGCGTATTTGGAGAGCACCCCATCCTCTACATCAATAAAGAAGGGAAGATGCACCTGCACCCGATGGCCTGGTCAGCCGTGGAATATTGGCAGAAAGAGCCGCTGGACATGAAGGATTTTAAAGTCATTAAAAAGCGCAACGGTTATTTGAATGCGCGGTCAGAGCGTATCCTGGATGACCCCAAAAGCTATTGGTACAAAATACGCAACCGGCGCTGTTTGATACCGGTCACGGGCATCTATGAACATCGTGGCATTTTGAAATGGAAAACGAAGCTTCCTTACCATGTGCGGCCAAAAGATCAACCGCTGTTTTTTTTACCGGGCTTGTATTCGGTGTATAAAACAACGGACACTGAAACAGGTGAAGTGATCGACAACTATACCTTTACGCTGATTACACGGCCCGGCAATGAAGTCATGTGCAAAATTCACAACTCCGGCGACAACCCTTTCCGCATGCCGCTTTTTTTACCGCTGGAGTTATCGAAAGAATTTATCTCGCCTGGATTAAGCGAAGACCGGTACCGCGCTATTTTAAATTACGAGATGCCCTCTGATGCGCTGGATTACTGGCCTGTTTTTACCATCCGGACCGGTAAGCCGCACCCGGCGGGGCTGCGTAAGTTCGAGCGCTGGGACTGGCCGAATACCCCGATACCGGAATTAGGGACGATGAACCCGCCGCTCGAAAAGGAAGCGGGTTAGACAAAAAGCTAAAAGGCGAAGTGATGTACCGCATATACCCCAAAAAGTACGCATTGCTCACCGGGACGCTTCTGGCCTACCTCAAGGATCAGGGCTACACGCATATCCTCAAAGAAGGCCCGAATGAAGAAGCGCAGGAGTATTATTTACGTGCCCTGAAGAAAGGCAATCCAAAGCTGCGCTTCGTGGAAGATATCAATGAGGATGAATTTATAGAAATGGCAGCAGGGATACCGCTGATGGATTTTTATATAGCTATACCCGGTTACCCGGTTCTGAAATCCTGAAAGTCAGGTTAATCCTGCCGCCTATTTTTTTAGCAGTCTTTGGAACATGGTGCTCATATAAATCCTGCATTGTTTCACCCATGAGCAGTAAACTGCCGTGTGTTAAAGGGACATCCAATTGGGGCACCTCTTTATGGTACTTGTGCCGAACCTTGAAATACCGCGTTTCGCCAAAGGTAACAGAGGCGATGGCGTGGTGTTTTCCATTGGCAGGCAGCGTATCGCTGTGCCAGGCGACGGAATCATTGCCGTCACGGTAGTAGTTGAGCAAGACACGGTTGAACTTGATACCGGAGGCATCCTCAACTTTTTGTTTGATGGCCAGTAAATCTTTTGTCCATGGATGGCCGTTGGCGCCGCCGTAGTAAGCAGTGAGGCGCGGGTCCGGTACCATTTTGTCGTACATCCATCTTTCGCGCTGCACCCAGGGCGTTGTTGTCAGCAGTGACTGATAAAACGCGTCAGACTCCTGTTTGGAAAAGAAGTGTTCCCATAATTGCAGGGAAGCGCCTGGCAAAGGGAAATTTGTGAAGGAAGTTTTGCCCCCGGTAAAAAGTGTTATTTCGTCAAACAGCAACATCCTCAAAAATACTAATATATTTAGTATTATTAAAATGTATTTTTGATCTTCATGGAACAAACCACTTTCTATACACCGGCGGCTATTTTGCAGATCTTCAACAACGCCATTACCGTCAAAGAGACTCGGCAGCTTGTGCAGTTGAAGGGCATATATACGCCGGGCCGCGGCGCGAATTATAGCGGGATGTTTTACGACAGCCTGAAGGACGAAACAACCGATGCGCAACTGACCATCATTGTGCCTGCTTTGTTACGTGAAAAACTACAGCCGCGTACCACCATTGAATGCACAGGGTTCCTGTTACGGCGCGTTACACCAAATGCGAGTAAAATTGATATACAGTTGCAGGTAACAGAGATCATTGGCAGCACAGCAAACGCTTTCAGCGAAGAAGACTTAAAAGCGATCCGGCTGCAGCAAATAAAAGCAAATGACGGCTACCGCGATGTGACGGGTTTTTTAAAATCGAAGCTCGCGCGTGGTGAGTTTGCGCATATCGCTGTATTGGTCGGCCGTAATTCGATCATCGAACATGATATCAGACACGCGCTGAAAGATGCCATTGGATTTTATGACATTGTATTTGAGCAAATAAATTTATCGTCTGAGTTTGATATCACAAGAGCCTTTGAAGGGCAGGTTGACATGGATATCATCGTGCTCGCAAGGGGAGGAGGGGATAACCTGGATATCTTTAACCGCAGTACGCTTGCGGAAGCGGCGCTGCGTATGGAACCGTATTTTGTAACTGCGATCGGGCATGAACAGGATACGCCGCTGCTGCAAAAAATTGCGGACAAAGCATTTATCACGCCGACCGCGTTTGGCCAGTATTTGTATGATTTGTATAATGAGACAACCGAACAAACGGCGTTGTCTAAAACGAAACTGATAGAAGACATTACGAAGCAGGTCTCTGTCAATTATGAACAGCAATTACAGCAAACGAATTTGCTGCTGGAACAGGCAAGGCAGATGGCAAAGGAAAAAGCCAGGCCGAATGTTTGGTTGATAGTGCTGGTGCTGGTCCTCGGATTATTGGCTGGCGCGATATTGGCTTACCTGTTACTGAAATAATAGTTGTACCCTAAAAAGTATGCATATCTTTCATTAATAAAAAGGCCGGAAATAAGGCCTGCTGACCAGCGGCGAAAAACCCCATGGGATGGACGTTAAAATGATCAGCAGCGCGATGGTATACCAAACCGCCATTGTTTTGAATTTATCCTTATCCGCTGCTTTCCTTTTTGCCTTTGCGGAGCCAACCGTAATAACCGCTATACCAATGAACATCATAATGCTGTGCTCCATGCCAAAGAAGCGTATTTCGCGCTCGTGTACTGCCGTTTTGTAATGATGCAGGAAATAGTTTACCAGCGGGCTGGTAAAGTAAAGGCAAAGGCCAAGCATCAGCTGGATGTGAGCGATTGTCGCAGCCCAGTGCCGCACGGCGTTATCAAAACTTGTAAAGGTTGTTTTTGAAATCCAGCCTTTGTAAGCTTTGACAATAGCGAACAGGAGTCCCGCAAGCACGAACCAGCGGACAAGCGAGTGTAAGGCGAGTATTGTTGAATACATATCAGGCAGCAGTGATTGGCAGGCGTTTGAAAAAATTGAATATCGAAGGTGCGCCAAAGAAAAACCAGGCGGCGAGGATGGGGTCGCAGACAGCGCAGCCTGCGGAAGAAGACGGCTCGAGGTAAACAATAGGGTGGCCATACAGGTGGTGCAGGATATCCCAGCCGGTGTGCAGCAGCCAGCCTATACCGGTAAAATAATAATGCTTCAGCCCTTTGACAGCAATGACCAGCATCAGGGTGCTGAACGCAAATTCCCAAACGCCCAGGCCGCCGTTCCAGTAAACACTCCCTGCGCCCGCGATGATGAAGGCGTTTATTTTTTGCCGGCCGGGTTCTTTAACCAGCGACATGACAAGGATGAATAAAAAAGCGATAACGATGGCTGCGACTGCATTCATAAATGTAAATGGAAGAACGGTATGTGTACCCACGGTGGATTATTTGGCCCCAAAAATATACAAAACATACTAAGTAGTATGTTTTTTAATATAAAAAAATTATTGCAGGTTTTTAAGGTAGCTTTTGAGCTCTGCGAGGTAGCCCAGGTAGGCCTTTTTGCTGTTGCCCAGTTTGCCAAAATTCCGGATACCCCAGTAACCCGACATGATAAAGAGCGTAGCTTGCTTTGCGTTGACTTCTTTGCGGAATACGCCATCCTTTTTGCCTTTTTCAATGACAGCGGCCATGGCTTTTTCCCAATCCCCGGTTAGTTTATTTAACGCCTTATTAAAAGCAGTATTCCAGGGCGCCATTTCCTGCGTAAGGTTGGAAGCAGGGCAGCCATATTCGGGCTTCATAAATTTATTTTTCAGCAGCAACCCATACATTAAGTTATAAATAGCATCTGCGGGGCTCTCACCAGTATGCAGCGGTGCGATAAAGCCCGCTGCCAGCGAAGGTTTGAGGATTTCGTTGATGATGGCAAGGCCCATGTCGTCCTTTGAGTTGAAATGGTAGTAAAACGCCCCCTTGGTCACTTTTGTGGTGGCAATGATGTCGTCCACGCTGGTGGACTGGTACCCGTTGACGTAAATCAGTTCAAATGCTTTCTGCAGGATCATCCGCCTGGTTGCTTCCGCCTTCTTCATAAAGATACTACCCGGTATTTTTCATAAAGAAACGAAAAAATTATTTACTGGCAACCAGCGGGCGGTGTTCTATGCCAACTGGACTTTAGGTATACGTTTTTAGTTGCTTACAGTTGCATTGTATTGGTGTGCAGGGATTAGTCAGGGCGGGTCAGAAGTGGCAATTATTTCATCAACACACAGGTTCCTTTTTTGAGCTGTAAGGGTTGGTTGTTTAATTGGAAAGTACAGTACCATACGTAGGCTCCAATGTCCTGAAGATGGCCTTTGTAAGTCCCATCCCACCCTCGCTGAAGGGTTGTTGTTTCGTATACTTTTTCTCCCCAGCGGTTGAATACGATGAACTTAAACTGTGTGACATTGCCAAATATGAGGGGACGGAAAATATCGTTGTGCCCGTCGTTATTGGGTGTAAAGGAATTTGGTATATAAAACCCTTCCTCGCATTCCTTTTGCTTAACAATTATAGTATCCGTCGCCGAACAGTTATTGTCGTCTGTTGCCAACAGCCAGTATGTGCCGGGCGCTGTTATGACCGCGGTTTGCTGCGTGCCACCAGTGTTCCAATAATATGTTTTAAAGCTGCCGGAGGCTACCAGTGTTAACTGCTGGTAATTACAGAGTGAAGTATCGCCGGCCAGAAAGCGGGAGGGCGGGGGCAGTATGGTTTTGATGGAAACAGCATCTGTATTTGTACAACTGTTACTGTCCTTAACGGTTACGCTATATGTCCCGGTGTCTGACACAAATAATGCCTGCCCAGTACTACCGTTGTTCCATTTGTAAGTTGCAAATCCATCGCCCGCATTAAGGCTTTTAGGTGTATTATAGCAAAGATATGAACTGGTATCGAGACTGATCACCGGCAAAGGGTACAACTGCAGCAAAGTAAAGCTGTCCCTGACCGTGCAATTATTTCCTGTTATTGCGATAAGATTATACTTGCCGGCCTGGTTTATAACGGTGGACGGGGAATTACTGCCGTTGCTCCATGAATAACTTGTGAAACCTGTCCCGGCATTGAGTATGATCGAATCGCCCACGCAGATGGAGGTGTCGCTTCCAAGGTTTATCACGGGTTGCGGATAGACGCTGACAGTAATACTGCCGTTTACTTTGCAGTTATGGACATCGTTGGCGGCGATATTGTACGACTGCGTTTTTCTTGAATAAAATCCAATACTTCCATTCAGAATGTTGGTGTTTTGAAAGGGTGTTACGACGATATTGCTGTAGGAAGAAAATCCTGTCAGCACCAGTGTATCAGAGATACATTTAAAAGCTTTGGGCGTAAATGTAAAATTTTGCGGGGATGCAAATGCCACTGCAATGGTGTCATAGAATATATCATTGCAATAGTCGAGTGCCTGAATATAATATTGGCCGGGGTTGGTAATAAGGTAAACAGAATCGGTGCTGCCATCCTGCCAGCTGTATTGCGTAAAACCGCTGCCGGCATGAAGCAGGAGCGAGTTTCCATTGCATAAGGTAGTATCAGTGCCAAGGTTTATTTTTTGCAATGAGCCGCTGGCAAGTACAAGCAGGGTGTCGGCAAAAATCGTACAACCTGGATTGATAGATGCCATAAGCTGGTAATTGCCCCTTTGCAAAAATTTTAATTGTACTGTCGTATCGTTAATGTATTTAATAGTCACCCCGGCGCTGTCCTGTTTGCGGACACTCCATAAGACAGGTGCCGTGCAGCCCGGATTTTTGTGCCCTGTGTATATGGCGCTGTCGCTGCAAACTACGCCTTTTCCGATGATGTTTACAGCATTGCAGGTGATAGTACTGGTGCATGATTGGAAACCAAAATTTACATTGCCGGCATAATGGGCCGGTGTATCAAGAATAATCATGATGTTTCCCCGCGAAAAACTGCCTTGTGACGGAGACAGGCTAAATTTCTTTGGAATGATTTGAACAGTAGCAGGCGCTGTTTGTACACACTCCGAAAAATCCCCAAACATATCTGTTTTAAAAAAATAAGGTGCGATAAAGGGGATACCAGTGTTGGCATAATCTGCGGCCAGATCCTCTGTAACATAAATATCATTTTTGGTAGCTTTTATATCTGTTGGAAAAAAACCATCAAAATCAAAAATGCCCTTTGCCCTGGTAACATGATCGTCCTTATCCACCAAAAAAAAATTATCATAAAAGCTTTGGCGTTGATAAATATTGGCGCTTGATATGGCGGCGAAGGAGCCATCGTTGGCAGGATAAGCCATGAAATGGGTATACTTTGTATTGGCCAGGGATGATGCCGATAAAACATTAAGCCTGGCATCCGCGCGGGCATAATAACAATCGATGCTGTCGACAATGTTACCTGTCAAAAAATAGCCATTGCCGCATGGCTTTATTGCCTGGATAGACTGGAGTCCCCTATAATAATGCTGGTTTAAGATATTTCCATTTGCTTCGTCGAACAATGCCAGTGCCGTTTTATTGCTATCAGCGTTGTAATAATTATTTATAGCAGCCGCAAATGCGACCTGGCCGTTGTTTACCGTTATAGCCGCATTTGATACAGTATTTGCAAAACCGGTGGTATTAAAAAGGCTTGACCATTTTATATTCATTAATTCAGCATCGGTAACCATTACCAGCCAGCCGAACTGGCCAGCATAGATCAAAAAAGCCTTATCTCCATTGGGGAGCACATATAGGTCCTTTATTGTATATTCAATGCCGCCACCATCCGGCACTATCTCTTTTGAATAAAGTATTTTACCGGAGGTATCTGTCTTTAAAACAGTGTTTCCCGGGGCAGCCGAAACCAGGTTTCCGTCATAATCGATGACTGTTTTAAGGCCAGCTTCATAACGGTAATTTCTGAACGCCATGGAATATTCCTTTGTCCAGACGGTGTCACCTTTATCGTCTACTTTAAGGATAATGTAATTTTGACCATCAATTCCCCCAATATAGATTTCGCCGTTCGGCATTAGAAGATTACTTGTGATTAATATCTCTGATAACTGAACATCTCCCGTTTGGTAATTGCTTACTGAATATACTTTTTTAATACACGGTGGCGTAGATTGTGCTTGCGCCTGAAAGTGAACCAATAATACGCCCAGATAAATGAGATACCGGGTGAAAGGGCTGCTGGGTATAGTGTGAAAGCGTTTTGCCATCAAAATTCTGGATGCTTGTCTCCTTGTTTTATTCAAGGGTTGACACGGGTAAAGATACAATTTTATGATACAAACTATCCCGGAAGGAGATGTTTTTTATGTCAATTTGTTGCGGGAGCATCAGGCTTTAATATCAACTTCAGTTGTCTTTATAAATGTCCGGTACAAATACAGTTAAAACCGCTTTTAAATGCGACCTTTAATTTCTATCTTGTTCTCCAGACACTGAAACTAACTTATAGCTTTGCATGAAACCCTTATTAAACCTTGTTATCTTATCGCTTTTCTTTACCGTTATCCGTGCCCAAACGATCACGCCGAACGGCCCTGTGACTTTTTGCGATGGCGGTCAGGTGATATTAAACGCGCCTGTCGGCGATAGCTATCAATGGCTGCTCAATGGCAACCTGAATGGGGCGACCGGTCAAAGCTATACGGCAAAAGCCGGTGGCAGATACGCTGTCATTATCACGACTTCCGGTAAAAAAGACACTACTGTGGCCATAACGGTTACTGTTAACCCTAATCCCACTGCTAACTTTGGGTCTGCCAATGACCAGTGTTCGAGCATCCCAGTACAGTTTGCTGACAAATCCACAGGCGCAGGACTGCAATATGCCTGGGATTTTGGCGACCCGGCCAGTGGCAATAATACCAGCAGTGCACCAAACCCGGTTCACCGGTTTGCTGGCAATGATCAGGGCAATCAAAGTTTCAATGTGAAACTTACTGTTACGACCGGGGCTGGTTGCAGTGATAATATATCTAAGACAGTAAAAGTCAAAAAACCCAACACCCACCTGGACGGTACGGGCGCCGTCCAATTCAATAACCAGGATTATTTTGCGCAGTGTTATACCGTGCCGTCTGATTTTGATTTTACTTACAGCGGCGGAACTAACAGTAATTACCGCATTATTTGGGGTGATGGTAAGCCTGATTACAACCAGCCTGTTTTTAACAACCCCTCGCATAACTACGCCGTTGGCATTTATACGCTGAAATTCATCGTTACCGGCGACGGGTGTACAGACACTACTAACTATAAAGCATTTGTCGGCAGCAACCCGGGCGGCTCGATCAGCAACCCTTCCAGCACACAGGGTTGCACCGGCCAGACATTTTTGCTCCCCTTTGCCAACACAAAGGATAACCCGCTCGGCACGATTTATAATGTTTCCGTGAATGACGGGTCCGCGCCTGATATCTATTACCAGCCTGCCCCGACGGATTACGCTCATACGTTTAATAAGACAAGTTGTGGCAGCGGTACCAATAATTTCTTTACTGTTTCCTACACCATCTCCAACCCGTGCGGCATTGTGCCAGGCTCCATCAGCGGTATCGGCATATCTGATAAGCCTTCAGCGGCCTTTAAACTGTCTAAGGACACGGCTTGTGTCAATACTGATGTCCTGCTCGATGACCAAAGCGGCACGGTGAGTATCGTATCAAGCCTTGGCGTTTGTTCGAATGGGAAGGAGGTTTGGAAAATTTCGCCGTCTGTCGGCTGGGTGGTAACAGGCGGTAGTTTGGGGGATGATAAAGGCGCTAATAACACCAACAGTTGGATAGGGGCTGCCGGGCCGGTGAACGTGCGTTTTACGGCGCCGGGGAAATATTCGGTGAAGTTGAAATTGGCTGGCAGCGCAGCCTGCGGTGTGGATTCAATAACCAAAGAAGTCTGCGTGAACCCGGTACCAACCGCCAGTTTCTCGTTCAATAAAACAACCGGCTGTGCACCATTGGCTGCTTCCGTTAGTACCACAACCAACAACCCTGCCTGCGGTGTTTGGGCCTATCAATGGCATATTGACTATGCACCGGCTTCCGGCTGTTCACCCGCTGACGGAACGGTTAATTATACAGGCGGCACTACCGAGCATTCCCGTGAGCCATCTTTTTCTTTTACCAGCCCTGGCACTTATTACGTCAGCGTAACCCTTACCTCGCCCAACGGCGGTTGTTCCTATACTACGCCGCAACAAACTGTTACTGTTACCGGTAAACCCGTGGTAGGGGGAATTAGTATTCCCGGTATGATTTGCCAGGGCAGTAACGCCAGCCCTTCGGCAACTGCTACTTGTAACATGAGCGGTGCGACATGGAGCTGGAATTTTGGCGGCGGTGCGCCTGCGACTTCTGCGCAGCAGGTACCGGGCCAGGTTTTTTTTGGAATAACTGGTAATACGACTATCAGTGTCGCTGTTACGAATAGCTGTGGAACCACCACTCAAACAAAGCCGGTTACCATCAGCCCGGTCCCTACTGCGGTGACGCCAAAGGACAGCACTTATTGTGCCGGCAGCAAAACGGGCAGCTTTCATTTTTCCAGCAGCCAGCCTTTGGCGTCCATTACCTGGAACAACAGCAACCCGTCGATCGGGCTCGCTTCTGCCGGCAGTGGCGATATACCTGCGTTTATTGCCGTGAATAACAGCAACGTGCCGGTCACAGCCGTTATTACGGTAAGTGCTTCGCTCAACGGCTGTGGCGCGGACAATAGCTTTACCATCACCGTGAACCCGCGTCCCGGTGCGCCAGGCGTGATAACCCCTGTGCATTACTGCCTTGGCGATGCCGCAACAGCCCTGACAGCCACTCCTGCAGCGGGCAATACGCTTTTTTGGTACAACCAGTCAACGGGTGGAACAGGTAATAAAAACGCACCTGTGCCGACAACAGGCAGTACCGGTTCTGCTGATTTTTACGTCAGCCAGCAAAACAGCTATGGTTGTGAAAGCGACCGATCAATGATTACGGTAACCGTGGATGCGATACCCGTTGCCTCACTGGCTGATTCCGCGGACCCGGCAACCTGTGCATCTGCAACAGGGAGTATAACATTAAAAAGTTTAAGCGCTAACACCACATACCAGGTAGCTTATACCAAAAACGGTAACCAAGTTTCAACTTCAGGTGTAACTGACAATACAGGTAAATTGGTTATCAAATCATTATCATCGGGGGTCTATGACTATATTGCTGTTACACTGAGCGGGTGTGCATCGGCGCCGCTGGGGCCGGTTACCTTAACCGACCCCAACCCGCCCGCGGCACCAGTGGCGGGTGCAGACGGCCCGCTTTGCAGTGGCGGCAACTTACATTTAACGGCTACGCCTTCTGCCGCCGGGACAATCAGTTATAATTGGACAGGCCCTAATGGTTTTACCAGCAACCAGCAAAACCCTGTACTGAACAGCGTGCCTGTTACAGCGACTGGCACCTATTTCGTGACGAACACGGTGAACAATTGTACCTCGCCTGCGGCTTCAGTAAAAGTGCTTGTCAATGAAACGCCGGCTACGCCACAGCTGGGCTCCAACTCCCCGGTATGTTCCGGCAGCGACATATTGTTAACTTCCAACAGTTACCCGTATGACGTTGTGTATGCCTGGAACGGCCCTGGTTTTAGCGATAATACGCAAAACCCGGTTATTCATAATGCAACCGTGCTGATGTCTGCCAATTACAGCCTTGTGGTAACCCCAAAAGCGTATAACTGCCCTTCAGCTTCGGCTGCCGTAAAGGTGCTGGTAAACCAAACATCGCAAATAACCAATGCTACTGCCGTAAACCCTAATAATTGCGGTACTTCCACGGGGCATATAGTGCTGGAAGGTTTAACACCTGCCAAAACCTATCAGGTGCAATACACCAACCCGCAATCCACTGTAATCAGTATTTCGTTGGCAGCCGATGGCAGTGGGAACATCACCATCCCGAACCTTTCATCCGGTACTTATACCGCCATCAGTGTAAGCAGCAGCAACTGCCCTTCCAATATTAAAGGGCCGCTTACACTGTCTGATCCAACCCCGCCACAAGCACCAAAGCCCACAGCCAACGGGCCTGTCTGCAGCGGGAACGTCTTGCAGCTAAAAGCTAATCCCGCAATAGCCGGGACGGCCACCTTCCACTGGAGAGGCCCCAATGGATACACCAGCGACCAGGAGGATCCATCGTTCCCGGCAGGCGTGAACGCGGGTGGTACTTATTTTGTGACGACCACGATAGATAATTGCACGTCACCGGCAGGGCAGGTGCAGGTGGTGGTGAACCCAACCCCTGCGAAACCAATACTATCGGGTAATTCACCGCTTTGCGAGCACGAAACCATCACGCTCAATGCGCAGGCTTACACGGGCGTTACGTATGCCTGGAGCGGACCAAATGGCTATACCACGGCTTCGGCGACTGTTGTTATCAATAACGCAACCCCTGCTATGTCCGGTAGTTATAACCTCGTCGTGACCTCTGATAAAAATTGCCCGTCCCCAACAGGCGATATCAATATTACCGTCCACCCGCAACCCGTTATCGGCAGCACTTCTTTTGTAAACCCCCTGGACTGTGGCAGCGCCACCGGTTCTATCACTTTATCCGGGTTGCAGGCCAACACCGTTTATTCCGTTAGCTACACAATTGCCGGGCAACAAACAAAAAATATTTCGGCAGATGCGGCAGGGAATGTCATCATCAGCGGCCTGGTGTCAGGCACGTACAGCAATATTACCGTGAGCCTGAATAATTGCCTTTCCCCGGCTGTAGGGCCATTTATTTTGACCGACCCCAACCCGCCTGCAGCGCCGATAGCCGCCAGTAACGGGCCGGTTTGCACGGGCACAACCCTCAACCTGTCGGCTACCTCGGCGGTGCCGGATGGCACCTACACCTGGATGGGCCCGAACGGGTTTACGGCCAACAGCCAAAACCCGGCTATCCCCAATGTAACGCTGGCCGCGAATGGCGACTACCGGGTGACGGTGACTACGCATGCCTGCACCTCGCAGGCCGGCACGGTAACTGTCGTCGTGAACGAGGTGCCGGAAACACCCAAAGCCATCTCCAATTCACCTGTCTGTAATAACGGCACGTTATCGCTGATGGCCACCACGCCCACGCAGGGTGTCATTACCTATCAATGGACGGGGCCGGGAGGCTTTACGAGCAGACAGCAGGCACCGCAGGTATCACCCGTAAGCGCAGCGCAGGCAGGGACCTACACCGTGACTGCCACGAATGCGGGCTGTATTTCGAGGGGCACGGCCTCGTTAGACGTTGTCATCAAGCCTACTGCCGAAATCGCCAGTGTCAGTAAGGCTGACCCGACCAGCTGCGGTTCTTTCACCGGCTCCATCACGTTGGAGCATTTTGACCCCATCACCCCTTACTTTTTACAATATGCCTATAACGGCGGTACTGCGTCCAGTGTTCCAGTAAACACCAATCCCGCCGGTGCTATCGTATTAACGGGCCTGCCTGCCGGTATCTACAGCGATATCAAGGTAGTGCTGGATGGCTGCCCGTCCCAGCCGGCCGGGCCGGTAACGCTGACCGACCTGCCGCCGCTCGCGCCCAGCGCAGGCAGCAACGGCCCGCTTTGCGAAGGAAGTACGCTCCGCCTCAGCGCTGCGACTTCGACTACAGAGCAGGTGCAGTACCTTTGGGTTGGGCCCGGCGGTTATACCAGCAACGACCAAAATCCCATCATCCCCGTAACAACGGCTACTAGTAGCGGGGTATATGCCGTAAAGGCTACGGTCAACGGCTGCTCCGCTTCTGCTTCTGTCAACGTTGTGGTGTCTGCCACATCGGTAGGTGGTATCACTGGCAATGACACGACCGTATGTACGGGTACCAACGCAGGTGTTATCAGCCTGTCCGGCCAAACTGGTTCGGTTATCCGCTGGGAGTCTGCGCCGCTCACCGGCGGCCCCTGGGGTTTATTGAATAATGTAACGTCCTCGCAGGCATACCATAACTTAAACAATACAACTTATTACCGCGCCGTGGTTAAAAACGGGGTTTGCCCGGAAACCAATTCCGGCCTGACCAAAATAAACGTTATAAACTCGGTAGGGGTCGTAAATGCCGGCCCTGACCAGTTGATCTGCAACCAAAGTGCTGTAACGCTTTCAGGTAGTACACCACTCGCGGGCACGGGTAACTGGACACAGGTTTCCGGCCCGGCAGTGACAATTAACACGCCAAATGATGTGCACCCTGCCGTCACGGGGCTTGCACCGGGCAACACCTATGGTTTCCGCTGGCAGGTGGTAGGCCCGCCCGGCTGCGGCAGTGCGGCGGATGTGGTGGTGGTGACCAACCGGTCTGCCGTAACGCAAGCCAGCACCGGCGCAGACCAGGGTATTTGTGATTTCCCCGGCACAAGTAAAGTGAACATCACTGCCAACGCAACAGTGTCGCCTTACGAGGTGGCGCGGTGGTCTGTTATCAGCCAGCCACCGGGTGGCAGCGGTACGATTGGTGATGCAGCCAACCCTTCAACGACCTTTATGATGGCCGCTGCCGGCCTTTACACACTCCAGTGGAAGATCAGCGATGATACGGCGGGTTGCGTTCCGTCTGTCGCAACGCTGCAGGTAGATGTGCGCCTGAAGCCAAGAGCTCTGTTCAGCCTGAATACGGTGAAGCTTTGCGAAGGACAGGAAGTGACCGTCGTTAATCAGTCCGCCAATGCCTCCACGTTTACCTGGCTATGGGGGGACGGGACAACCGCCGGGTTTACAGACGGCCTGCATTCGTACAGACGGCCTGCGGATTATACCATCCTGCTGGTGGCATCTGAAAAAGTATCCAATGCGTCCTGTTCAGATACCGCCAGGTCACCGGTGGTGCACGTCGGTGCGTTGCCGGGGGCGGAGATTAATGTCGCACCTGCGGTTATCCTGGTGCAGCCTAAACGGACCTTTGATTTTAGCGACGTATCTGCGACCAGCCCGGAGAAAGCCTGGCTATGGAAAATGGGCGAGGCCTCTAACCAGACCCGTTCCGGCCAAAGCATCAGCTATACCTACGCCGACACCGGCAGTTATTTTGTGCAACTGCTGACCACCGATAACACGACTGGTTGCACCAGCAGTGATACGGTAACGGTAACCGTGCAATTTGTGCCCGGCTACCTGCAGGTGCCGGATGCGATCTGCCCCGGCTGTGCCGGCGGGGGGCTCCGTGCCTTCCTGCCGCTGGCCAAAGGGCTGTCCTACTATCACTTGCGTATCTATAACACCTGGGGCAAGCTGGTGTTTGAAAGTACCGCGCTGAATGCGGATGGCTCGCCCAAAGAGCCCTGGAATGCGCAGTACAACAATGCTGCGACCGTGCAGCAGAATGTTTACCGTTGGGAAATAGAGGCGCGTTTTGTGAACGGCACAGAATGGAAGGGGATGCAGTACCCGAATTATGGCAAGCCTGTGAAATCAGGATTTATCACTGTTATCAAGTAGCAGCATGAAAAAATTAATCATACAACTGGTCTTTATACTATGCATGGTGGCAAGGAGTAACGCGCAGGATCCGGTGTTTTCACAAGCGTTTTTATCGCCCATCAACCTCAACCCGGCTGCAGCCGGAACGGGCAGGTATGATTTCCGCGTAAGCGGCGTGTACCGCCGCCAGTGGTGGTCTATCCCTTCCGGTATGAATTACATGGCTTTTTCGGCGGATAAGTTCCTGCCGGCTATTTCCAGCGGCGTAGGCGTGCTGGCCACGCATTCCTCGGAGGGCTACCTCGTAAAGAACGGCTTCTACGGCATCTATTCCTATAATATCTGCAGTGGCAGCGATAACGCCGCCGACCCGCCCAAATGGTTTTTTAACGGCGGCCTGCAATTCGGGCTGGCGCAGCGCAAGATCGACTACAGGAACCTCGTCTTCGCCGACCAGCTCAACACCGACGGCTATATACCGGGCTCGGTAACGCAGGCGGACGTGCCCCGCAATAGTGGCAAGTTGTTCCCTGATTTCGCCGCGGGCATTTTCTTCAACTATAATTTCAGCGCGGAAAACAGGCTGCTTATCGGGCTGGCCAACCACCACCTTAACCAGCCGGATGAAACGCTGACCTATACTGGAGACAGTATCCGCAGCGTCCTCCCCATGCTCTGGACGGGCAACCTGTTGTACACGCATACGAATACGGCGCAAACCTGGTCCTATAGTATTGGCGGTGTTTATTACCGGCAGGCGAATAACAACAGTTTCCAGGTAGGGGCGGAGGTGACGCAAAACAAGGTGGACGTCAGCCTCGGCATGTGGTACCGCGGCAGCACCAATTTCCAGGGCGTTAATACGTTCAGCGTAACCTTATCAATCAACCTCGTTGGTACGACAGGGCGCAACCAGGCATTCCGTGTCGGTGTCGCGCATGATGCCGAGGTCGGCAGGAAGGCCTATTCTTACTCTGCGGGTAGTTCGGAGCTTGGTTTTGTGTGGGATAAAAGCACGTACGACCAGCCCGATGATGACCCCTGCAAGCCTAATGTGAACAGTTACATGTGCCCGGCGCCGAGGCGGTAGCAAGTAGTTTTGAAGAAGAACTATATGTTATTAACTGCTAACATTGTCAGTTTCTATTTAGCAGTTAAAAACTTAAACACTACCTTAACAGGAAAACGAAACTGCAGGCCATAGCTGAGCAAAGAAAGATATAGTTACCTGTTCGGACATGCGCGGGATAAAGTTAACGACTATGTATAGCGATGCTTATTGTTCCCAATGCCTGCAATACAAACACAGGGTAGTTTTGTCGCTGCAAAAAAGCACGGGTTTTTCAATATCCGGTGCAAGCACCCCCTCGTAAATTTCCCTGGTCCTTGTAGTTGCTTTTGGCGCCGGGACATTTAGCATTGCCGCAACTTTTTTAATGGTCAACCTTTCAGCCGGTCACTCAAAAAAATTAGCATCTATTAAGAACTGCAAAAATCCATTATAAGGCTTGTCGAAATTGTATTCTAAAAAAATTTTTGCCCATCCCGGCATCGTTGCGAGTGACACGAATATTTGCTTAGTCGAGGCTAGCATGGTGTTTATTTTTGTGTTATGGTACCTTAAAGTTCCGCAGGTTTAGCGGTTTGTCAGTAGTTTGCAGTTATGAAAAAGCCAATCGTCTCCTTTTTTGCTGTTGTCTTGATTTTCTTCTGCGTTTCCTGGGGCGTTACCGGCCATAAAACAGTGGCGGATATAGCCTTTAACCATCTCACGCCAAAAGCAAAATCGGCCGTCGCGGAACTGCTTGGCACGCAAAGCATGGCGGACGTAGCTTCCTGGGCGGATGAAGTGCGCAGCACCCCGGAATACAAAAGCACGGGACCCGAACACTATATCAACGTACCGGCAGGCCTTACGCAGGATGAATTTACGGAGCAGGTCATGAAGATGCCGGACGACAATGCCTACAAGGCGCTGGAGTCGTACGTGGACGTATTGTACGATACCAAATCAACCAAAACCCAAAAAACAACCGCCTTAAAATTTATCATCCATATCGTTGGGGATATGCACCAGCCGATGCACGTGAGCAGGGCAGAAGACAAAGGCGGCAATACCATACAGGTGCGCTATGATGGCAAGGGAACGAACCTGCATGCGCTCTGGGATTCGAAACTGCTGGAGCATGGCGGTTTAACCGATGTACAACTTTCTGAACAATATGACCATATAACACCTGCGCAAGTCACTGCCTGGCAAAAGACGCCGGTGATGGACTGGGCCTGGGAGAGCTACCAAATCAGCGCACAACTTTACGCTGGAGTTGAAAAATCAAACGGTAACATTGATGATGCGTATTACACCAAGTATATGCCTGTTATCCGGCAGCGGTTAATGCAGGCAGGTATCCGCCTGGCAGGCTTGTTAAACGAAGTATTTAAAAATGGGTTGCAGACAAGTGCTGCAGAAGTAAAGGTCATCCCTGCTGCACCCGCAGGCGATAGCTATTGTGATGTCGTTTATGGTGGCAAATACTTTGACAACTCTGGTATGACGCTGTTAAATCTTGGTGGCGCTTATCCAAACAACACGATGACAGTTGTGATCTATAAAAAAGACCGCGGCAACTGGAACGAAGATCCTATAAAGTTGTACGATGGCAAGAAGATTTGCGTGACCGGCAAACAAATTACTTACCAGGGGAGGCCAGAGATTGTCGTGGAGCAACCCAATCAAATAGTTATTCAATAAATTATAAGCCCCATTTCTTCCTGTGCCAGGAGAGATTTTCAAGCGATGGACAATAGGAATTTTCTCCTGGTAATAGAATTTGCATTCCCTTAAATTGACTGATGGAATAGGCATTGCCTGCGCTTTCCTTGAAGTTGCGGCCAACGATCACCTCGTATTTATCATCTATGCCTATTAGGCCCCGGTCAAAAGCCCGGTGCAGGGTAGGACAAAGCGAAATACCTTTAGAAATGGTATCGTCATGCGTCTCTGAAAACGGCCGGATATGGCATGCATCAATCATCTGGATATTGCTCTCTGCAATGATCTGCAGCCCTGAGATGCAGCAGGTGAATTGATACAGTTTCGGTACCAGCTTTTTGAAAATGCCGCCTCTTATATACAGGTCTTCTTCGTCTTTCAAATCAAGATGGCCCCTGTATGCAGCAGGAGAGTCGTGCAGGATCTGGCCTGTGATTGCTCTGCTAAGTTTATCCGTCAATAAGAGGCTACCTTTTCCGGCGAACCATGTATCCAGCAATACTTCACGCAACTGCCGGTTCGTTAGTGGGTTCGTCATCAAAATAAACAATGCCTCATCCAAAAACGCATATTCCAAACAATCTTTTAATTGCTTAAAACTTTTGATGGAAAGCGAACTGGTCAAAACGATCTCTTTACCGGGGTAGGTCCTGAGGAACCAAAACTGCTCTCTGGACATATGGTAAAAAGGAAGTGCAAAGTTGGGGACGAATACCGGCGTGTCCACCAGCGAGGTAAAATACCCTTTGAAACGGGCCACCAGATCCGGCGTGATATATATCCTGTTTTGCACAATTTCACCGGCTGTAACGCCTTCTAAAACGGCCAGTAATAATATGGCCTTATGTGGCGCAGGAAAACCTTTCGAACGGTCCACATGCAGTTTGCGGAAGGCGCGGATATATTTCTCTATGTCAGGCAAGTCTCAGGCTGTTTTCTCAAATATACCTTTCTGTTTGTTTTTAATGACATCGCCCGCCCAAAAATATTGGCCGTCCATCGTTATATGACAATGGTTCAAATCCTCATTTCTATTTTAACTACAAACAAACGTTTGTTTGTTTAATAAATAAAGCCCTTATATTTGCCATCTCAAAAAACACCAGCTGCTACCAGATTACGCACATAAAATATTTTTCGACGAGCGCGGGAGTTATGAACTTCTCCTGAAAGCGCTTGATGCTGGTTCATAATAAACTCCCCGCCCTGAATACTGAATAGCCAATACAGTCATTCTTTCACCTACTTAATTTATTTGCATGCCTGTTACCAGACATGTTTTGACACTGGATGAATTTACGGTCCAGCAGTTACGGATATTCCCGCACGCGACCGGGGAGCTCAGCACCTTATTGCGCGAAATAGGGCTTGCTGCAAAGCGTATTAACGTGGAAGTTAATCAGGCCGGTATTGCCGATATCCTCGGCAATACCGGCTATATGAATGTGCATGCAGAAGCCGTACAGCAACTGGATGTATTCGCGCATAACCAGCTCCGTAACGTGCTGAAGAGCGGTATCAGCTGCGCCGGCATTGCCAGTGAAGAGATGGAAAGCATTGAAGCCTTTGATGACGAGGCCAATAACCGCAGCAAATATGTCGTCGCCTTTGACCCGCTCGACGGCAGCAGCAATATTGATACTAATATTTCCATCGGCACCATCTTCGGTGTGTACCGCCGTGTGACCGAAACAGCAACGGTTTGCAGGATTGAAGATTTTTTACAGCCAGGCGTTAAACAAGTGGCTGCGGGTTACATTATTTACGGCTCTTCCACGATACTGGTATATGCAACACGGCGCGGCGTCAACGGCTTTACGCTTGATCCCTCCATCGGTGAGTTTTGCCTGAGCCACCCGGATATGCAATGCCCGGCCAACAGTAGGCTTTATTCCGTGAACCTGGGTTATGCCAGCCAGTATCCTGCCGGCATACAGGCTTTTCTGCATAACTGTCAAAAACAAACTTATTCATTACGGTACGTGGGCAGCATGGTAGCTGACCTTCACAGGACACTTATCAAAGGCGGCATCTTCTTAAACCCGCCGACCTTACAAAAACCACAGGGCAAGCTAAGGTTGCTGTATGAATGCAACCCTTTTGCTTTTATCCTGGAAGTGGCAGGCGGCAAAGCTATCAATGGGCATCAAAGGATTTTAGAGATTCAACCAACCTGCCTGCACGGGTGCACTCCGGTGTACATGGGCAGTGCTAACCTCGTAAATGATTGCGCAACTTATTTAAAGCAAATGATATGAACCAACAACAGTACATCCTGCCGCTGGAACAGGCAGGGCTTTCAGACATTGCAACAGTAGGAGGGAAGAACGCCTCCCTCGGCGAAATGCTGCAGCATTTAACACCGCTCGGCATCAACATTCCTGCGGGCTTCGTCATTACGGTGGATGCCTACCGTGCATTTATCCGCGCCAATCAACTGGATGGCGTGATACAAAGCATCGCCGCAGAGATTGATTACGGTAACATCGAATCGCTGCGCAGGGGCGGGCTCCAGATCAGGCAGGTGATCCGCAACGGCAAATTCCTTGCGAACCTCAGCGGGCCTATTATTGAAGCGTATTATGCGCTTTCCAAAACCTATGGGCAAAGCATGACCGATGTAGCGGTGCGTTCCAGTGCCACCGCGGAAGATTTGCCGGACGCGAGCTTTGCGGGGCAGCAGGAGACTTACCTTAACGTGCGTGGGCCGGCCGCACTTATGGACGCAGTGCGCAACTGTTTCGCCTCGTTATTTACCGACCGCGCCATCAGTTACCGGCAGAGCTTTGAATACGACCATTTCCAGGTAGGCTTGTCCATCTGCGTACAAAAAATGGTGCGTTCTGATTTAGGCGTAAGCGGCGTGGCATTCTCCTTAGATACAGAAAGCGGGTTTAAAGATGCGGTGGTCATCAACGGCTCATACGGCCTCGGCGAGATGATCGTGCAGGGCGCCGTATCGCCGGATGAATACATTGTTTTCAAACCCACCAAGGCCATCATTGAAAAGAAACTTGGCAGCAAGGAAAAGCAGATGGTCTACGGTGATGACCCCGATGAACGGGTCAAAGAAATCCCCGTAAGCAAAGAACAACAATACCAGTTTTGTTTAACCGATGCACAGGTATTGCAACTGGCGGATTGGGTATGCAAGATAGAAAGCTATTACAGCGAATTGAAAGGGCACTGGTGCCCGATGGATGTGGAATGGGCGGTGGACGGCTTGAGCAAAGAACTCTTTATCGTGCAGGCCAGGCCGGAAACCATCCACTCAAGGAGACAACCAAGCAAACTGGTCGAGTACCATTTAAAAAAACACGATGCAAAGCCTATTCTCAAAGGCATTGCAGTAGGCGATAAAATCGCTTCCGGCGAAGTCAATATTTTACATTCACTTGATAAGCGCATAAACGATGGAAAAGAGTTTACAGAAGGGGATGTGCTGGTGACAGATATGACGGATCCCGATTGGGAACCCATCATGAAGAAAGCTGCCGCCATCATCACCAACAAAGGCGGCCGTACCTGCCATGCGGCGATCGTTGCAAGAGAGATGGGCGTACCGGCCATCGTCGGCTGCGGCAATGCAACGGAGTTATTACAGCAAGGCCAACTCATTACCGCAAGCTGCGCTGAAGGCGATGAAGGATTAGTATATAACGGCAGGCTGGCGTATGAAATGACACAAACAGACCTGAGCGAGTTACCAAATATCAACACAAACTTAATGCTGAATGTGGGTTCGCCCGCGCAGGCGTTTCAATTTGCTGCGCTGCCACATAAAGGCGTTGGCCTGGCAAGAGAAGAATTTATCATCAACAACTATATTGGCGTACACCCTTTAGCGCTGCTGACACACCGCGCGTATAAAGACAAGGAATTGACGGAAGCTATCCAGCAAAAAATAAAAGGCTTTCAAAACGAAGAAGATTATTTTATCCAGAAGCTGTCCTTTGGTATCGGTAAAATAGCGGCTGCATTTTATCCCGAAACAGTTATCGTCCGTTTCAGTGATTTTAAAAGCAATGAATATTTCAATTTATTAGGTGGCAAATATTATGAGCCTAAAGAAGAAAACCCGATGATCGGCTGGCGCGGCGCCTCCAGGTATTATTCGATAGAATACAAAGCTGCATTTGGACTTGAATGTAAAGCCATACAAAACGTTCGCAACAAGATGGGCTTAAACAATGTTGCTGTGATGATACCATTTTGCAGGACGGTGGAAGAACTCTTGCAGGTCAAAGAAACGATGGCGGAATTCGGGCTGCAGGATAAAAACCTGCAACTGTATCTCATGGCCGAAGTGCCCTCTAACATCATCATGGCAAGAGAATTTGCTGTTCATATAGACGGTTTCTCCATTGGCTCCAATGACCTTACACAACTCACGCTTGGCCTTGACAGGGATTCTTCACTGGTCGCTCATTTATACAATGAGCGTAACCCCGCTGTCAAGCAAATGATCAAAAGCCTGATACGCTCCGCTAAAGACGCCGGCGTGAAGGTCGGCATCTGCGGCCAGGGGCCCAGCGATTTCCCGGATTTCGCGCAGTTCCTCGTAGAAGAAGGAATAGACAGTATTTCCGTGACTCCGGATGCGGTAATTAAGACTGTTAAAGCGATACATTGTATAGAAGAAAAGATTGCTTCGGTGACTGCAGCAAAGGTGGATGTTTGACAATTTGGATTTTTTAGGTTTGGTTCCGAAACGGCCTCGTGTTTTTCCGGTTCGCGCAACAGTTTCGCCGATTTACGCAAACGGATTCACCCTAAACTGTGCGTGATACAACCGGGTTAACCCCGAAAGACAATGAGCGAAAGCTGTGCCACTGTTGACACTTTAGTCAGCATCAGAACATTTTACAATAAATTAGCTGTCGAACAATGAATGTCCGAAAGCTATAATTAATGAGCCAGCCCTATATAATGCCAAATACCAAATTGACATCATGAAAGCGATCGCACCTTTGATTGTAAAGATGAATAGCTATTTAAAAAAAAGAGGTATAACGGAGCCCGAGATGAAAACAAGGTTGCTATTTTCCTTGTTAGATGGTATCTGCATGAATTGCATGGCAGATATAGAATACTATCCGCTTGATAATATCTGGAAAAAAAATTCTGAAGCATTATGGAGAATAAGAACATTTTAATATCCGGTGCAGGTATTGCAGGCACCGCGCTTGCTTATTGGCTGAAAAGGTTTGGATTTAACCCGACTATAGTAGAATGTGCACCAAAATTACGGGAAGGTGGTTATGCCATTGATTTCTGGGGCGCGGGGTTTGATGTAGCTGAAAGGATGGGAATATTGTCAGACCTTGGTAGCGTTGACCTCAAACTTTCCGAACTTACTTTCGTTGATGAAAACAACAAACGCATTGGCAGAATGAATTACAAGAAAATTGTAAAATGGATGAATGGGCGCGCGTTTACCTTGCTCCGAAGTGATTTGGCAAAAACCATTTTTAATCATCTTGGCAAAGGCACTCAAATTATTTTTGACGATAAAATCAGCAAAATAGAGCAAATCGAAAACGAAGTTTCGGTAACATTTCAAAGCGGTAAAATGCGCAGTTTTGATTTGCTTGTCGGAGCAGACGGATTGCATTCAAATGTGCGGAATTTGGTTTTTGGTGATGAAGCTCAGTTTGAAAAATACTACGGATATTACGCAGCTTCCTATACTATTCCAACCCAAAAAGACGATAAACAATTTTCGATGTACAATGTTCCGTGCAAACAGGTTGCGCTTTACCCTACCAACAAAAATGCATCGGCGGTGCTTTGCATTTTTGCTTCGCCCGAAAAATTATCCTACAATCATCACGATCTTGAAGCGCAAAAACAAATTTTGCGAAATCAATTTGAAAACATCGGCTGGAGATGTGCAGACTTGATTTCAGAAATAGATACTGCGCCCGATTTTTATTTCGATGTCGTAAGTCAAATTCAAATGAGAAACTGGTCAAAAGACCGTATAGTATTGGTTGGAGATGCCTGCGATTGCCCGTCTTTGCTTTCAGGCCAAGGCTCAACGCTGGCAATGGTTGGTGCGTATATCCTGGCAGGCGAATTGAAAAATGCAAATGGAAATTTCAAAGTGGCGTTTGAGCAATATCAGAATATTTTTAAGGGATTTATAGATGACAAACAACTGCTGGCACAAAAGTTCGCTAAACAGTTTGTTCCTAAAAGTACATTTGGAATTTGGGCACGGAATGTAGTAGTAAGCTTAATGTTTTTGCCATTTGTTTCAAAATTGCTTGTCAGGCAGTTTACAGACAATCTGAAATTGAAAGACTATTAAAGAAAAATTAAGTCCATTACACGGATTTGACACCAGATAACTAACAATCCTTTAGACTTCATATTTCTTACATTTGGCTACATCGGTTTTTGAAATTATGCTGAATTTTGCATTGACATAAATCAACTGGCAAAAATGAAACTAGTCGCTATCGAAGAACATTTCCTTACGAAAAAGGTCCGGGATGAATGGCAAAAAAATGCCGACAAAGACGATCCGACCCATAAGCTTCACTTCGGTGAAATTGAAAATCGTTTACAAGATATTGGAACTGCACGGCTGCAACTTATGGACGAAACAGGTATAGACGTGCAGGTGCTTTCCCTTACCAGCCCAAGCCTTCACAATTTAGGACCCGAAAGCATTGATCTTGCCATTCAAACCAACAATTATGTCGGGGAAATTATAAAGAAAACACCCGACCGGTTCCAGGGATTTGCGGCGTTGCCAATGTTTTCTCCGAAAGAAGCAGCAAAGGAATTAAACCGTTCTGTAAAAGATCTTGGATTAAAAGGTGCCATGGTATGCGGGAGGACCCGTGAAAAAAATTTAGACCATAAAGATTTTTGGGAATTGTTTGAATCTGCGGAAGCACTTAATGTTCCATTATTCATTCATCCGCAAATTCCTCAAAAACCAATTAGAGATCTTTATTATTCAGGTTTTGACGAGCTGACCGACCTGGCATTTTCAACCTTTGGGCTTGGTTGGCATTACGAGGCAGGCATCCAGTTTGTTAGGTTAGTCCTGGCAAAAGTTTTTGACCGTTTTCCCCGTATGCAAGTTATTCTCGGGCATTGGGGCGAAGTGATCTTATTCTATAGTGAAAGATTGGCTTCGCTCGATAGAGCAGCCAAACTCAATAAGCCTTTTATTGATTATATACGTCAAAACTTGTATGTGACCGCAAGCGGAATGTTTAGCCATTCTTACCTGCGACGTTCTGTTGAAATCATTGGAACAGGCCGTATACTCTTTTCTGCCGACTACCCCTATCAATATAGGCAGGGACGGGATGCCCGTAACTTTTTGGAAGCAGCTGATTTAAGTAAAGAAGATAAAGAAAAATTTGCTTTTGCGAATTGGGAAAGATTGACCAATGCAAATGTAAAATAACAAGTGGGATGGAACTTGACTTTGAGGGTAGCCAAATCAAAGGGACGCTGTCATTAGAGCGAAAGCAATTTACAAATTTTTTGTATTGAGCAAACACCGGAACGAATAATAAAAACAACCAGCGAATTTCAGCGGTTAAGAGGTCTGCCACTCTCCGGACATCCGCGCATCAGCGTTGTGGCAACGTCTATTTCCCGACAATTTCTTTCAGTGTACGATTCCCCAACCTGTAAGATTACATAAAACGTTCGTATCAATTCTATTTTGCCTGGCGCTACGGAAAAACAACGTGCAGCCAGCGCGGGCATTACTGCCGGCAGCGATTATGAAAAAATGTTTATTGCCAATACACCGCTTGGCCGCTGGGGCCAGCCAGAAGATTGCCGTATTTCTTGCCTCCGGTGATGCAACTTGGATTACGGGAGAGGCAATTTCCGTTTCGGGGGGTATGTATGGTTTTTAAAATCGTTGCTAAAGTGTGAAATGTATAATGCCATTGGCGCGATCAGGGTGTAGGGGCCGGGTGGACGCCGGCTTTCTACCCCCACCCGTGAATTCAGGGCAAGAAATACAGGTTGTTGCGCAGGGCGTAGATGACCACGCCGGCAGGCGTCCTCGCGCCGGTTTTCTCCATGATGGCTGCCCTGTGCCGTTCGATAGTGCGCGGGCTGGCAAACAACGCTTTACCGATCTCTTCGTTGTTTTTCTCCTCGCAGATCAGGCCGATGATTTGTTTTTCCCTTTCGGAAAAAATGGACGCAGGCGGTTGCTCCCCGCGGTGGTAGCCGCTGCGGGCGATGATGGCTGCCAGCCGGGTCGAGGTGGTGCGGCAGTAGTAGTAGTGGCCGCCGTGGACCGAACGTATTGCCTCAAGTACGTCCTCCCGCCCCGCGCTTTTCTGCACATACCCCCGCGCCCCCGCCGCGATCACGTCGAGTACGAGGCTGTCGGTGTCAAAATTCGTCAGCGCAACGCAGGCGCAGGGGAGTTGCAGGGCGGTGATTTCCCGGATGGCTTCTATCCCGCCCAACCCCGGCATCTGCAGGTCTGCTAGTACCACATCTGGCTTCAGCCGCCGGGCGAGGTCTACGAGCACCCGGCCGTTGGCTGCTTCCCCCGCTACGTACATGCCCAGGGTTTGCCGCAGCAGGGCGGACAGCCCGTCCCGGTACAGGTCGTGGTCGTCCGCTATGATGATATGGATATCGCGGGTATTATCCATGGGAGAGGGGGATGTCAAAGGTGAGCACGGTGCCTTTGCCGGGGGCCGTATCCAGCGTGGCTTTGGCGGCAAGGGCATCGGCGCGGGCCCGCATATTGCGCAGCCCGATCCCCGCCTGCGGCAGGTGTTCCCGGTCAAATCCCCGCCCGTTGTCGCGGACCAGGAGGCGTAGTCCATTACTGCTGCGGGTAAGCTGCACTTCCGCCTCCGTCGCGGCGGCATGGCGCAGTATATTATGCACGGCTTCCTGCACGAGGCGGTAGACCTGCAGGGCCATCTCACCGGTCACCGGGGGAACGTCAAGGGTATAAAAGAACCGGCAGGGGCCCTGTCTGAGTGAACCGAGGAATTCTTCCAGTGCGGCCTGCAGCCCCCGCTGCAGTACGAACTGCGGGGCGTGGCGGGCCGGTGTGCGGCGCAGCAGGTACTGGACATGGTCCAGCGAGGATTCGGCCTCTTCTACTGCCTGCAGCTCCTGTGCCGAGGCGGGGCCGAGTGCCTGGAGCCGCAGTTTAACGGCCGACAGTGCGGTGCCGAGCCCGTCGTGGAGTTCCGCCGCGACCCTTGCCCGGTCTTCCTCGAAGAGCCGGAGTTCCGCCTCGAACTCTTCCTGCGACAGCGCCCGCCGTTTTTTCTGGTAGCGGATGATGTTCAGCAGGAAAAATACCGCCATCAGGAACACCACGGCGCCGGACACTAGTAATGTAAGATAAAGGCTTCTTTCCTCGGGATCCATAATATACCTCCGAAATATACGAGGTTAGCAAAAAGGTTTATCACAGAGAGCACCGACCAGAGCAGCAGGCGGAAATGGTTGTCCAGCTGAAGGGGGAAAAGGTTAAAAGCCTCGCAGGTGGCTTTCATGCAATAATACAACAGAAATCCCGTACAAACCACAAAGGAAGCGTTTTTCCACAGCCGCGCTTTCTCCAGCACCGCGAGCCGGTTGATGCGGTCGATGCTGAACAGCACGACGGCCACCGAATAGGTGACCCGGAAAAACGAGTTGTTGTCCCGCAGGTGGTGCCAGAGCAGGTTATCTGTTACCCATGCCAGGGCGCCTGAAACGCCCGCGTACCACGCCGACGCTTTGGGCCAGCGGTTCCAGCGCGCGAACTGCCATACCAGCAGCAGGTATTCGGCCAGCACGTAGCAGTTGCTGTTGACCATATTGCTGCGCACCCGGTTCATCAGCCAGAAACTCAGGAGCTCGTTGCCCAGCCCCAGGCAGCAGAGCAGGAGAAACGGGTGCCAGGCCGCTGCCACGCGGCGGTAACGCACGATGCCGGCGAGGGCCGGCAGCGCGATCGAAAAGTTCGATATGACATAAAACCAGTAAGGCATGGTCAGGAGCCAGCCAGCGGTGAGCCCGGCGGGCAGAAATCGGGGCAGCGGAAGCCGTCTTCCAGCACGGGCGGGTCGTCACCCGCTGCTGCGCTATCGGCTGGCAGCAGGTCGCTACCGTCCGCGTCCGCCGCCACCAGGATGATGTGGATGCTATTATCATCTTTCATGCCATAATACGCCCGGAGGTAGGCCGTACCCGCGAAACCGAGGAGTTCCTGCACCGCCGCAAGGGTAAATGTTTCGCTCAGGGCCATTCCTGCCGGGCAGTTGTCCCGGAAACGCTTCGTCATGTCAATTGCTTCACCGGCGCTGATCCGGTGGTCTGTCTGGGGGTAATCCATCGTGGTAAAATTTAGGGCCGCAACCTACCCGAAAGACTACCGGGACTGCTGCGGGCGAGCCCGCAATCCCTGCGTGGCTTCCCCCTATATTACCATCGCGCGCGTCTCCCGGCAGTTTCCTTGTGGCAGGGAGGGTATGCACGACCCCTCTTTTTTCGACCAGTACCAGTTGCCCGGCAGCAAGCCGGCACTTACGCGTAACACGGACGCCGGTATTTTCCGGCAGGAGATCACGATTGACAACTTTACCTTTACCTATGTAACCGCTTGCGTAAAAACTGCGCCGTTATCGGTTGACTGCACGCGCGCCCTTATTATCATGCTCGAGGGAAGCGCAGAATCCCTGCGGGAAAATCATTACATCCTGTCACCCGGCAACAAGGGTCTATTTTTTACCCGAACGGGGCTGTATCGTTTTGCAGGGCTCACCTGTAAAGACAGCGTAACAGCCGGCTTTTTTACCGGTCCTGTAACACCGGCAATGATGGGTCATGTATACAGCCTGCTGCATACCCCCTATATCAGGACAATGCAGGCGTTCTATCACAGCACCCTGCAGCAGCTATGGGACGAAGCACACCAAAATAAACCTCCCATACATTCCCTTTATTCGGAAGATATTATTGAGCGTTTGCAGGAAACAAAAAAGTTCATAGCAAAGCAGCTTGATACCCATTATACCATAGAAATGCTGGCCACCAGGGCCAGGCTCAACAGCCAGCAGTTTAAACAGGGGTTTAAAGCGCTTTTCGGCGAGGGGCCGTATGCCTGCCTGCTGCGCATGCGGCTGGAACGCGCCAAAAAAGCGCTGGAGGAAACCCGCAAACCCGTCAAGCAAATTGCTGCGCAGGCTGGTTACCGTGACCAGGCCAATTTTGCCATCGCTTTTAAAAGAATGTTTGGTGTGACGGCAAAGGAGGTAAGAAATAAAGTGCGCTGAAAATTATTTTTGAAGGTGCAACTTCCTGATTATTATTTGATGTTAAAAGAATTTCGATATGCATGACAGGATTTTTGATAAAAAATAATTTTGTTTTTTAAAATCTTCCTGTTAGTTTAGTGGCCGCTTCAGTATATAACTCGTATAAGAGAGACCCAAACCCGTTCCTTTTGTAAAACTTTTAGATAAAAAAATTTTTAACTGTTAAACCCGGTTATATTGCGCCAGTATGTCCCCATATTGCTGCTTTTGCTTGTGAGTTCTATTTCAGCCGTTGCCCAAACTTCGACAGACACCTCTTTTGCTAATATTAGTGATAAAGCGCTGCATTCCATTAATGATAAATACATTAAGCTTACTGACGTTATAGACAGGCAATCTTTGAAGCTGGTTACGCGCATGCAGCGTAAGGAAGCAAGGTTGCAGAATAAAGTGCAGGGTGCAGATAGTACCAAAGCAAAGCAACTCTTTACCGGCACACAGGCAAAATACCAGCAACTACAAACTCAACTGGCATCCCCTGTTACAAACACATCGGGTAAACTTAAAGAGTACGTACCGGGAATTGACAGCTTAGCGACAAGCCTTGATTTTTTACAGAAAAGCAACCTGCTGCCTGCCGACAAGCTTGCGCGACTGCAAAATATTTCAAGCCAGTTGCAGCAATTACAGGCAAGATTACAGCAAGCCAATGAAGTACAGGCGTTTATCAAAGAAAGAGAGCGGCAGCTAAAACAGCAGTTGAGCCAATACAATATGGGTGGCCAATTATTGGGTATCAATAAGCAGGTGTATTACTACCAGCAGCAATTAGCCCAATATAAAGACCTCATCAATAACAAAGAAAAACTGGAAGAATTTATCCTGGCAAAAGTGCGCAGCATGCCTGCCTTTGAAAGTTTCTGGCAGCATAACAGTTTGATTGCACAGCTTTTCCCGATGCCGCAAAATTATGGCACTCCGGCCGCGCTTGCCGGGCTGCAGACAAGGACACAGGTAGCCAATATTATCAGTCAAAGATTGCCTGGTGCATTTACACCAAGCGGAAGCGGCAGCAACTACCTGCAACAACAACTCCAAACAGCCCAAACACAAATTAATACGATAAAAGACAAAATCAGCCAGTTGGGCGGAGGTTCAAGCGATATGACGATGCCCGATTTTGTCCCTAACAGCCAGCACAATAAATCATTCTTCCGGAGACTTGAATATGGTTTTAATTTTCAAACCAGCCAGGCAACAAATCTACTACCGGCAATCAGTGATATGGGGCTTACACTTGGCTACAAGTTAAGCGATAAAGCAGTTATGGGCATAGGTGCGAGTTACAAACTTGGTTTAGGCAGAGGATTTAACCATATTTCCTTTACCAACCAGGGTGTTGGGTTAAGAAGCTACATGGATATAAAAGCCAAAGGAAGTATCTGGCTAACCGGTGGCTACGAGTACAATTTTATGCAACAGTTTGCCGGGTTGAGGGAGTTAAGAAATGACGTGAATGTCTGGCAAAAAAGTGCCCTTATCGGCATCACCAAAAAATATAGCATTGGCAAAAATAAGCAAGGCAATATCCAATTGCTGTATGATTATTTATATAAATATGAAGTGCCTAGAGGAACAGCACTTAAATTCAGAATCGGGTACACCTTCTAAATCCTTTAAAAAACAGATAAAACCTTTAAAAATATGATTGCCGGAATCAGAGACCCTTTGACAAAAAAAGCAGGCAGGTTATCACAAGTATTTATTGTGTTGATGTTATGGATGGCGGCTAAGACCTGGGCGCAGGCGCCAGCTATTTATACACCAAACATCATTCCCCCTTCCCCCAACGCCGCATCACTGATGAAATTTTCAGATATACCGGTAAGCACTTATACGGGTACGGCTGATGTGACTGTGCCTATCTATAATATTGAGGCAAAAGGTATCAGCATCCCTGTCAGTGTCGCCTATCACACCGGCGGTATACGGTTGCGGGAAGAAGCCGGCTGGGTAGGGCTGGGCTGGGCACTAAATGCAGGTGGTTCAATTTCAAGGACGATTATGGACAAAGATGATTTTGGGAGCGGTACATATTTTAATGTTTCGCTGGTGCCGGAAATCGCTACGGATATGGCCACTTATCCAAGCACGTATAATTCGCTGACGGGAACCAAATATGCGTACGCTTTTTTTTGCAACTACTTAGTGTACACCGCAAAGGACACATTAGACTATTATCATGTTTTCAGCAGTAATACTTCCAGCCCTTATGATATGGAGCCGGATATATACAGCTATAATTTTCCGGGACACAGCGGTAAATTCATTATCACGCGGGAAGGAAAAGTGGTCATGCAAAAGCAGGAAAACCTGAAGTTTCAATTTGAAAGCAACGGCAATTCCTTTACTATTACCGATGAACAAGGCAACGTATATTATTTTGCCGACAAAGAATACTCCAAGCCAAATGCAGGCGGCGCATCATCTATCAGCACATGGCAGCTTTCAAAAGTTACCACGCAACAAAAAGATACGGTTACTTTTAACTATACCAGTGATAACACCTATACCCAGGTACTTGCGCCTTTAAATGAAACCTTACGTACCGGCTGCGCCGGGTACGAGGGAACAACTGCCACCTATGGTGCTGGGACGTTATATTTGAACCTGACCCTCAGCAGCATAGACTTTACCAGCGGGCAGTTGCAGTTTTCATTTGACAATAGCAGGACTGATCTTCAAAACGGTAAAAAGTTAAACACAATAAAAGTTTATTCTAAAAGTCCGGCAGGATTAACCTACGTTAAAGAGCACCAGTTTTTTTATTCCTATTTTAACCCCGGCGCATCAAATGCCTATGAGCAGGAGCGGCTGCGCCTGGACAGTATCCGGGAAGCTTCTAACTCAAATACGCTTCCCCCATACAGTTTTACCTACAATGCAGGTACCACTGCGTTTAAAGACAGCTATGCAGTTGATCATTGGGGATTTTATAATGGGCAAAGTGGAAATAGTTCCTTCATACCGGGTTTCAACGGCCTTGTTGCGCCATTAGGCAATAGTTACTATTTATCGCTCTCCGGTGCTAACAGGGAGCCGGACGCCAGCAATATGCAGGCTTTCTCGCTGCGAAAAGTCAATTACCCTACAGGTGGTTATACACAGTTTGATTATGAGCCTAATTATTATGACCGACAAAAATCTATCAACGGGCCGCAGGATTATCCGCAATATACATTGATCGATACTGCAGTTACCATTCAGGTGTCAGCCCACGGTACAACCAACGGGTCAATTGATTTCACAAAATTATTTCCGCCTGTGGTATATGGTAATGCGCATATGAGTGTGACATTCAAAACACAGGCGAATGATGCTAATTCAACTACATACCGCTCCCAAAATGGCAAAATCTATTTTACCTTTCAAAGCAATACCTGGGACATGAGCGGAAGTTACCTTAATTGTACCAACGTGCCCAGTATATGTACAGAATCGGGTATATCACTTACACTGGGAGATAATGTTTATAACTGGACTGCCTATATAGATCCGACGACGCCATCTGATTTTCAATACATCCAGGTGCTTATTACCTGGCAGGAGTTGAGGACCGTGCATTATAACAACCAAACATTGATGGGTGGGGGGCTGAGAATAAAATCAGTGACCGATTATAGTGCCAACAATGTTGTTGCCAAGAAAAGAACTTATAATTATCTTACCGGCAGGCTGATGTCGTATGTAAGCTACGCGCGTAATGAACCAATGCGGATAACCCAAAGCGGCGCCCAGGTTTCCTGCGAAAGCCTCACCCAATACGGCAGCAGTTATAACCAGCTTACAAGCGGCGCCACCGGCAACATTGTCGGTTATGATACTGTGGAAGAATACACCGTTGACCCAACCACTAATGCCGACCTCGGAAAAACGGTGTACCAATATTATAACCTTTCTGATACGGTTATGTATTGTGACCAGTTTAAACTGCCGGGCCTGCTCAATATGTACGATAACCTGAACGGGTCGTTACTGAAGAAAATCGTTTATGCAGATAACAGCGGCGTTTACTCAAAGGTATCAGAAGCTGACAATTTTTATCACACTACCAACAGGACGCCGTATTTCAATGTAAAATACCAGGATATTGACGGCAGTTCTGATCACAGCAATGGCACGGTGGGCCCTTGTCCTGCCGATACGGCGGTGCAAACTTTATACCTCGCATGCTTTTACCCGTCAATAAAATCGGAGCGTGTATTACTTGACTCTACAAAGGAAACAACTTTTGACCAGGTGACAGGGCAAGCAATGACGGTTACAAAGTCATTTAAGTATGATAACCCATTACACTATAATGTAACGAGAAGCACAGTGCTTGACAGCAAGGGCAATAAACACGTTTCTTTCATGAAATACGTCCAGGATTATATTCCAACAGGTTACAACGTGACGCTTAATACCATACTGGACACCCTGCTGGGCAAAAACATGGTGTCGATTCCGATTGAAAAAAGAGACAGCCTGTATTATGCCGGCTCTTCAACAGGCTATGTGGCGGGAGCGCAGCTTACCAGCTTTAAAATCGTCTCGCCGAATAACGTAATTATGCCCGATAAAACGTACAAACTTGCCATTGCCAACCCGGTGACTGATTTTCAGCCGATGGCTATAAGTTTCAATACTGTTACACAGGACAGCCGGTACCTGCAAATGGTAAGCATGGACAGTTATGACGGCGCATATAATATTAACCAATACACTGCCATTGACCGGGTTAAGAACTCGTTTATCTGGGACTACAACAATACATACCCTATTGCGCAGGTAAAAGGAAGCGCTGTTTCCAACGCTGCCTATACTTCCTTTGAAGCGGACGGTAAGGGAGGGTGGGCTTTCACGGGCACTCCCGTGACGGACAATACTGCGCCTACGGGGGGAAAGGCCTATAACCTTAACAACGACAGCCTTAAGAAAACAGGACTTACCAACGGAACTGTGTATGTCGTGTCGTACTGGAGTAAAAACGGCACCTATACTATCAGCGGCGGCAGCAACACCTACATTACCGGCAAAACAATTAACGGCTGGACTTATTACGAGTATAAGGTTACAGCCAGCGGTACCAGTATAAAAATATCAGCAGCCAGCGGTACGCATTATATTGATGAAGTACGGCTGTATCCCGCTACTGCCCAAATGACCACGTATACTTATACGCCCTTAGTAGGTATGACCAGCCAGTGTGATGTTAACAACCGCATTACCTATTATGAATACGACGGGTTTAGCCGTTTGGTTGTAGTACGTGACCAGGATAAAAATGTGGTTAAGAAAATATGTTACAACTACTATGGCCAGACTGCCTGCGACAATACCATTTATTTTAATGTGGCGAAATCAGGTACTTACACCCGCAACAACTGTGGTACAGGCTATACAGGCAGCCAGGTTACGTATACCGTCGCGGCAGGCACCTATAGTGCAACCAGCCAGGCTGCGGCCGATGCGCTTGCGCAAAATGATGTAAATACCAACGGGCAGAGCTATGCCAATGCGCATGGCACGTGCACGGCGGTAACCAACCCCACCATTACCTGCACTAATTACACGACAAATTCAGGGTTTACCGTTACGTATACAAACGTGAGCACGAGCGCCCAGACATCATTTAGTATTCCGACAGGCAATCACACTTTGGGTACCCTGCCTCCAGGTACATATAACGTAACAATCAGCAACCCAAGCAATAGCCTGTTATTGTATTTCGCTGTTTGCAGCACCGGAGGCACAACCGGGACAACGTCAGTTACATTCAACAATATCGTCGTCAGCAGCACCAGTTGCAATAATGTCGATATAGATTCACCATTTTAAAAGGACAATATTATATGAAACTATTATTAGTAATATTACTCTCTACAGCAATGGCTGGTTTTTCAGACGGCGGCAGCATATATGATTACTCAATAACGACTATTGAGAGTCAAACACACAGCCTCGGGGAGTACCAGGGTAAAAAAATACTTATCATGGTGTTGCCTGCCAGCCAGACAGCAGATGACAGCGCCTATTTGCAAAAAATGGATTCAGTGGCCCTGGCAAACAGCAGTGGCATGGCAGTCATAGGGATACCTTCTTACGAAGATGGTTATAATGACAGCCTGTTAACAACCCTGCAGCCCTTTTACCGTTCATTGCTGGACACCTCCATAATTATCTCGCAGGGTATGTACACACACCAGTCCTCAGACAGCCTGCAAAACCCGCTGTTCAACTGGTTAACCCATGTCAGCGGTAACACTCATTTTGAGCAGGAAGTTGGCGGTGCGGGAGAGATGTACTTTATCAATGAGCAGGGAGAACTGTACGGGGTTTTTGGCCCGGAGGTGCGGATGAGTACCAAAATATTAAATAGAATGCTTCAATAAATTAATTTCTGCCCTTTAAAAAGCTTTCGATATGATAAAAGCTAAACTCTTGTTAACGGCGGGTTGTTTTGGAACAGTGTTGTGCGCAGGTGCACAGGTGAAGCCCAATACCCAAACCCAGCCGAGCAGTACTACCCAAACCCTCAACCCGGTGCCTGCCGCATACGCCACGGGCACCCCCGTAAGTTATATACGTACCTGGGACGCTGCTAAGCCATATAGTGCCGATACATCCCTTTCTTCAGGATACAGGAATGTGCAGGAGGTAAAACAGGCCTCTCAGTATGTAGATGGTATAGGAAGGTCAATAGAAACAGTAGCCAAAGATGTTACGCCTAATGGCTATGATATGGTAAGCGCGCAGGTGTACGACCCTTATAGTAGGGAGATATACAAATACCTGCCTTACGTGGACACCAGTGCTGATGGTAACTTTAAAAATGACCCCTTTAATAAACAGGCCAATTTTGAAAAGGCCTTTTATAACCCTACTAATAACAGCAGCGGCGAGAAATTCTTTTATGGCAAGACAGATGTTGAAGCTTCCCCGTTAAACAGGCCGGTAAAAACATACGCGCCTGGTAATAGCTGGGCAGGCAGGGGTGTCGGGGTAAGTATGCAATACCTGGTGAATGATGTGAGCGACAGTGTCTGTATCTGGAATATCGGCTATCCCGGCGGCTCGCTTCCTTCATTTAATGGCTACTATCCTTCAGGCCAGTTAAGCAAGACAGTTACAACCGATGAAAGGAGCAACCAGGTGGTAGAGTTTAAAGATAAAGAAGGGCACGTTATTTTAAAAAAAGTACAAAATAGCAGCACCTTTTACAGCGGGCATACAGGCTGGTTATGCACCTACTATATTTATGATGATTTTGGCTACCTGCGCATGGTAATACAACCGCTGGGCGTAACCAAACTGATTGCAGCAAGCTGGTCTTTTGACGGCAGCACCTGGCAAACCAGCGTTATTGCCCAAGAATTATGTTTTAGCTATGAATATGATGAACGGGGCAGGCTTATTAAGAAACGGATTCCGGGCTCCGGTGAAATTTCGCTGGTGTATGATACCCGCGATCACCAGGTTATGATGCAAGACCCTAACCTACGGGGTCCCGCCTACTGGTTGTATACAGTGTATGATTCCCTCGGAAGGGTTACGGCTACCGGTAAATGGCATAACACCGGTGACCGGAGTTATCACCAGAACCTGGCCAATAACGGCGGCAACTATCCCAACCCCAATAGTGAGTGGACAATAGTTACCAGGACTTACTATGATGACTACAGTTGGGTGAGTGGCTCAGGCAGCGGACTTCCCACCAGTGCTTATACAGGCTATAACAGCAACACCAATGATTTTTATACCGCCAGTGATGTAACATTCCCCTACCCGCGAAGTTTAACAACTACCAATTTAACGAGAGGCATGGTAACCGGCACAATGGTTAACGTCATCAACACCTCTATCAACCTGTACAGTCTAAGTTTCTACGACGATAGGATGCGCATACTGCAAACCCAAAGCACCAACTACACGGGTGATATAGATACTGTCATCAACCAATACAGCTTTATTGGGCAGGTGCTAAGAACACTCGTATGCCATGGAAAAGGTGGCACAAATGCACAGGCCTACCAGGTGCTTACTAAAATGACGTATGATGCCGGAGGCAGGGTTACGCAGATGACCCAAAAAACAGGCACCAGCGCTGAAGTAATTATAGCTTCGAACACGTATGACGAACTGGGTGAACTCGCACAAAAAAATATCGGGCAGCAAAGGAACAGCCTGACGGATTACAGTTATTCTTCCCAACCGCTGGATGGGCTGGCTTATACATACAATATCCGGGGCTGGTTACGTGGCATTAATAAGGATTATGCAAATGCGGTAAATAACACCAACTGGTTTGGGATGGAGTTAAATTACGATTATGGCTTTACCAGCACCCAACTTAACGGCAATATTGCCGGTATAAAGTGGCGTAACGCCAATGATGGGGCTATGCGGGCATACGGGTTTACCTATGATAAAGAGAACCGGCTGAATAAGGCGGATTTTACCCAAAATGCAGGCGGCAGCACCTGGGACCTCAGCGCGGGTATTGATTTTAGTGTGCATGCCATCAGCTATGACGGCAATGGTAATATAGCCGCGATGAACCAGATGGGGCTGAAGCTGAACACGGCAACCCTGGTTGATAGCCTGGTGTACGGTTATAACACCAATAGCAACCGCTTAAAATATGTAACAGATAAGGTAAATGATACTAGTGCGCACCTGGGTGATTTTACAGAAATAAACAATAACACCAGCCAGGATTACTGGCAGGATGGTAACGGAAACCTGATACAGGACAAAAATAAAGGCATCACTAATATTCATTATAATTTTTTAAACCTGCCTGACACGGTGAGTATTAACGGCAAAGGCACTATTGTGTATTTATACACAGCTACGGGAGTAAAACTTCAGAAAATAGTTAATGACAGCACGGTAACTACACCCAAAATAACCCGGACAGATTACGCGGGGATGTTTATTTACCAAAATGATACGTTGCAGTATGTTGCTACGCCTGAGGGAAGGGCCAGGCCTAAAAATATCAACAAGGCCGACACGATGTTTTATGATTATTTTGAAAAAGACCATTTAGGTAATACACGCGTTGTGCTGACAGATGAAAAGCAGCAGGATGTGTACCCTGCTGCAACAGTTGAAAACAATACGAATGCCTTTGCGACGGAAAAAACGTTTTACAACATCAATACTGCGGATACGATTGGAGTGAGCAGGATTGCAAGCTGGAGCAGCACTACAGGCAAAAATTACCCAAACAATAACGGCAACCCCCCATATAACAATAACCCTTATTCCAACACTACCGCCACAAGTGCCATCGTGTACAAATTAAACGGTAATACCGGCGACAAAACAGGATTGGGCATTACACTGAAGGTAATGACGGGCGATGCGGTGGACATCTATGCCAAAAGCTTTTGGCACAGTACCGGTACAAACCCGGTAAATACCTATACTATCACCAGTGCACTTACCAATTTTATCAATGCCTTTGCCGGTACGAATGCGGTTGCCTCTGCAGGCAAGGGGGCAACGGCTAGTGCATTGAACGGCTCCTCGATTACCACAAGCGGGCTTACGAGTTGGCTTGGCAGTGTACCCAATCCCAGCCAGTCAAATGTGCCAAAGGCATACATTAACTGGATATTATTTGATGAGCAGTTTAAACCGGTAAGTAGTGGTAGCGGGTTTGATTTGGTGAGCACGACCGGAGATAATGTTAAAAGCCACCATAGCACCGTAAACATATCTCAAGGCGGCTATTTATACGTATATTGCAGTAACGAAAGTAATTACGACGTGTACTTTGATAACCTGCAGGTAATACAAACAAGAGGGCCTTTGCTCGAGACTGATAATTATTATCCGTTTGGATTGATGCAAAGTGGAGTATCTTCTAAGGCAGCGGGGAAACTGGAGAATAAGGTGCTGTATAACGGTAAGGAGTTGCAGCACAAGGAGTTTAGCGATGGAAATGGATTGGAGTGGGAGGATTATGGGGCAAGGATGTATGATGAGCAGATAGGAAGATTTTTTGTACAAGATGTACTTGCTGAAAAATATTTTTCTCTAAATCCCTATCAGTATTGTGCAAATTCTCCAGTAAATTTTATTGATGAAAATGGCGATTTTATCACCATCGAAAAAAGAGATGAGCATGGAAATCTTCTCTTATCACTGATGTATCAAGATGGAAAAGCTTACTATTACAAAATGGGAGCGGATAATCAACCAGTGAAACTAGGAGAGTGGGATGGTTCTGATGAGTTTATTAAGCAAACCGTTATTGATTTAATATCAATATCGAATACCCCTGCCGGTAAAACAATTGTTGAAGACTTAGTGGGATATGAAGGAAGGTTTGATATTGAAGAGGCCAAATATTTAAATCAAACTACAACGGTGGGCACAAATAATGGCGCACTAACTCATTATTATCAAAAGGGGGGAAGTAACGTGGATGCCACAATTAACAAAAGTCAAGTTGTTTTAGGTCACGAACTTTTCCATGCTTGGGCGGGAGAATTTACTAAAGTTCAATTGGGCAGCAGTGTATCAGACCATTTGAGCAGAGAAAAGGGAGCAGTGGCATTTGAAAATTATTTAAGAGCATATTTTGGAGAAAAAGTTATGCGAACTCACTACGCAATAGATCCTGACGATAAAAATCAGGATTATGAAGTTGCAAGTGGTGACGTAAATGTTGCTAAAAATTACAAACTCCCCCCAAAGAATCGGCGCGCCATAATTTATGAGAAAGCTCCAGCGGATCATACTACATCTGGAGATCATCCAGTTTTATATAAACCTTTTGTTCCAAGGTATATTAAGACTGGCATTAAGTGGTAAAATATAAGTTTTAAATTAATGCATAGTAAAATATAAAAAAATGAAAAAAGATGTCAATATCAAAAGAAACATTAATTTTAAATCTTTAATAATAGGAAGTTTAAAGGTTTTTCTATTAGCGCCGATCTTTTGCTCTATTTTTTTTCTCAATTGCAATCACTTATCGTCTTCGGCGAAACTTTCATTATGTTTTGATTCCGCGAGTATTAAAAAGAAAAAAGAAATATCATTTTCTGACATTGGAAATATAGATACTTACAAAAATCAATATATTCAAATTGATGGATATTTTCATTTTGGCTTTGAAGATGTAGCACTATATCCATCAAGAAATTCGTCAAGCTCTGAAGCGTTATGGATTGATTTTGATTCAGCCTTTCCAAACAATTTGTCCAAGGAGTTGGAGAGTTTAAATCGAAAGCAAGTAAGCGTTTTAGGTGTTCTAGATAAAGCTGACCGTTATAGCAATTATTATCGAGCTAGTCTTGTTCGCGTGATTTGTATAAAAGAGAAATAGATTTTCGACATTTTTATTCAATTGCTTAAAAAGTGTCTAAACAGTTGCAGTATAATTAATATCATTACCCATTGGGTTGAGTTTTGCTAACTAAAAAAGGAGCATTATCTGCTCCTTCGGCTAATTTGTTTTCAGTATTTTGTTCAGCTTTTCCAATGAAGCCACCTGCGGGCTGTTTTCCCTTGTTTCCCAGGCATTAATAGTCGTCGCATTTACTCCAACTTTTCTTCCCATTTGGCGTTGAGTAAGGCTCTTTGTGTAACGGTATTTCAGAATCCTTCCACCTAGGGTGTTAGTGTCATGGTTAAAAGGATAATAACCAAGAAACTGGATGATTCTCTTGTAATACTTTATTTGAGGCTGTGAACGGTTATTTTCCCACCCGCTCAGGCTTTCTTCACAAACACCCAGCAGACTCGCAACTTCAGTTTGCAATAACTTCCTGTCAACCCTAACTTTGCGGATATGATCACCTATGGTGTGTAATTCAAGCGGATATGGAGTACCTTTTAGCTTTGGAACGCGTTTTACTTTTCTTTGAATTATCAACGCAACAGTGAAGATGTGGTTTTTCAATCATCCCAACAAAAGATGTTAACTTATACTGGCGGGTTTAGATTTTTCCTTTCGCATAAGTTTTTGTTCTTCCTGCATTATTGTGCAGCCGTAGCTTGCTGCCTGTAAGAAAGGAGTATGAGAAATTCCCTCCCGGTTTTAATAAGTTGTTTGCTGGTACTGCTGTTTGGCTATGCTGCGGCCAGCAAACTGCTGGACATCCCGCAGTACCTGGCCGACATGCACCGCCAGCCGCTGCCGGCATGGCTGGTGGGCGCGCTGGTGTGGCTGGTACCGCTGCTGGAGATACTTGTATGTGCTGCGCTGTTATCTGTGCGCACACGTAAAGCAGGCTTTTGGGGCGCAGCGGTCTTGCTGTCGGTATTCACCGGCTATACCGTACTCGCCCTCGGCGGGTATTTTGGAAAAATCCCCTGTTCCTGCGGCGGAATCATCAAAGGCCTGACCTGGGCCCAGCATGCCTGGCTGAATCTAACGTTTTTTACACTCGCGGTTGCGGGTCTTATCCTCGAACATAAAGAGGTTATTGCAATACACAGGGACCGCCGAAAACCTGTAACAGAGTAGGCATCATTGCTAAAATTTTATGTATGAAAAAGTTGCTTTCCCTTTTGCCCGCCCTGGCGCTGATGACTGCCACCGTGGGCGCGCTGGCCACAGCGCCGCACAAGTTTGCGAAAAAATGGTTCGTGTACAGCGGCACCGGCGACCCCGGCCTGAATTCCAATTACAGCCTGGCGCCCTCAAATGGCGCCGACCCGGGCTGCCCAACGCCGCCTACGACGGTTTGTGCCGTACAGGCAGACCCGTCTTCCGGCAACAGCAACCGGCCCGACCAGACCGAGCTGACGACTATTGACGGTGCCAGCAGCGGGTTTACCACCAGCGCCGCCAACCTCGAATACCATTCAAGGTAATAAGCACAGGCAATGGCATGTAAAAAGCCAGCCCCGCGGCTGGCTTTTTGATGGAAGGGTTTAGCGTTGATTCTGCGAAAGCCCGGAGGTTTTGACGACGATATCCGGGATATAAAACGTGTACCGCGGGTCGCCGGGCGGCAGCGTTATCACCGCCGCGTTGACCACCCGCGTGAGCGTCACCGCGAAGCGTTTGTCCAAGTTCAGCCGCCGGAGGTCCAGCCAGCGCATCCCCCGGCCCGCGAGTTCTTTGCGGCGGTGTTCCAGCACCAGCCGCAGCGCGTCTTCCGCGTTGCCGGCCGTAAACGGGTGGAACTTCCCCGCCTGCCAGCGGTTGACCAACAGCGTGTTCAGCATCTCAAGCGCCTTCGCCGTTTGCCCCAGCCGCGCATAACATTCAGCGGCGATAAGGTATTGCTCGTCCGTCGCCAGGCCAATAAAAGGCACGTCGTAATAATTAGAGCCCGCGTAACTCCCTTTGAAGCTGTGGTAGCCGCCCCCGCTGGCGTAGAAATACAGGTGTTTGCGCAGGTCATTATCATCATAGGAAGCATACAGCACCGTATCCGTTTTGGCTGTGGGGGAGAAGATGGCCCTGTTCTGCAGCGCTTCGGCGTGGAAGGTGACTTCCGGCCCAAGGCTCTTAAAAGGCGTGGCGGCAAAGCTGTCTACCGTATTATAATCCTCCAGCGTATTATACCCTGCAAGGCTTTTATTGGCCGCGTCCAGCGCCGTGGCATAGTCTGCCATCGTCAGCGCCACCCGTGCCAGCAGCGCCCAGGCGGCGGCCCGGTTGGGGCGACTAAGGTGGTCGCGTGTGTCAGGTAACAGCGTGCAGGCTTCCTGCAGGTCTGTGTATATCCTGTCATAGCACTCCTTCAGCGAAGGGCGGGTGACGGGCTCGTTCACATCACTGGTGAGCCGGAGCGGGATACCGGGCGTGGTAGCTGCCGCCGCACTGTCATAAGGGGCTGCAAAATACTCCGCGGCGTAAAACAGGGCAAAGGCCCGGAAAAACAGCGCCTGCCCCCGGATGTAATCATAGTCCGCCGCATTTTGCGGGGTGCGTGCATTTTTGCCCACCGTTTCCAGCGCCATATTGGCCGCTAGGATATTGTTGTACAGGAACTTCCAGGAGACGTCGCTGGTCGAAAAAAACGCGCCTGTAGCCCAGGTGTAGTTGTCCTGCAGCGTGGTGGGCAGGGAAAGCAGGCTCGCGGGCAGGAGAAAATGGTCGTCTTCCGACTCCGCCGCGATAGAGGGATAAAACGTGTTCATCTGCGTATAATTGTCGAGCAGCGCCTGCGCGTCCGCCAGCGTCGCCGGCTGTACGAGCGACTTATCCGTCTTGCCGTCGAGGTATTTTTTGCACCCGCAGCAAAGCATTAAAACAACCACTAAATATTTTATCTTCATACTGTTATATTAAGTAATTAAAAATTTGCTGTAATCCCCAGGGCGACACTGAACGGCGCGGGCATCCCGCTGCCGTAATCCGGGTCTATCCCGTCCTTATTCGCCCGCCAGAGGATGGCGATATTCGACGCATAGAGCGAGAACTGCAGTTGTTTCCAGCGGTAGCCCAGCCGGATGTCCTGCAGCCGTACCACCCCGCCCTTGTCCACTGTCGCCTCCGAGAGTGTATAAAACTGGTCCCGGTACGCGTCGGCTGGGTACACCATGGAAGGCACGTCCGTATGCGCCTCGTCCCCCGGCTGCTGCCAGCGGCGGGTAAAATCGCTGTTGCCCACCCACTGGTTAAAGAGCGCGGTATAGTTCACCGAGGTCTTACGGAACACGTACCCAAAACGGTAGCCGATATTAAAAGACAGGCTGAACGCCTTGTAGCTTACCGTATGGAGCCAGTTCCCGAAGACCGGCGGCCTTGTCGTGCCGCTCACCACCAGGTCGTCCCAGTTGGGGGTGTTCACTATCGAAGCATAGTCCTGGCTTTGCTTACCATCCACGTACCCAACAGGGTTGCCCGTGGTGTGGTCCAGCCCGCCCCAGCGGTAGGAGATAAGGGCGTAAGGGTCCTGCCCTTCGATGGGGTTGATGGAGTACCCGAAGCCCGCGTAGGCCCCTTTATCATCCCCGTTCAATAAATATTTTGTCACCTTGTTCCGCACATAAGAAAACAGCAACATGCTCTCCCAGCGCACGGGGCCTTTCAGCAGGACGGCATTGAGTTTCAGGTCCAGGCCCTGCCCGGTGATATCCGCGGTATTTTCCTGCATAAAAGCGAGGCCGAGGGTAGGGTCCACCGGCGAGAGCGCGATCACGTCTACCGATTTTTTATGGTAGTAGTCCACGCTGCCCGACAGCCTGCCCCCGAATAGACTGACGTCCGCCCCGAGGTTAAGCATCGCCGTCTGCTCCCAGCGCAGGTCGTCGTTGGACAGCGTATGCACGAGCGCGTAGGGCAGGTTTGTATGGTAATTGGGCGGGTAGTATTCGATGGTCGGCAGCGCGGCCAGCCCCGGCACCACGTTGCCGCTTTTGCCATACGTGGCCCTGAACCGCAGCGCGGGAGAAACCTTGTACGCCAGCCCCGAAGACCAGAGCGGCACCCCTTTTTGGTTGGTATGCACCCCGAAAAGGTTCGAGGCATCTTTACGCACCGAACCCGACACCGTCCAGCGGCCGAAAGTATAAGCTGCATTGGCATACACCGATACAAAGCGGTTCAGCACGTCTGAAAACGACAGGTTACTGGGCACCGCGTTATACCCCAGCCCGTCCCAGAGCGGGTAGCTGTTCAAAAAATCCACGTTGGCAAACGTGAGGGTATTGTCGTCATACCCGTATACCCTGTAGGAAGAGGCGGTGCTGCGCGTTTGGCGTATTTCGCCACCCGCGATGGCGGAAAGTTCGCCTTTGCCGAAACGGCGGGTATAATTTACCTGCCCGCGCAGGCCATAGGATACCAGCCTGTTCTCCGTGCGATCTAAAATACCCCCCGCAGGTACGGTATGAATAAGCCCTGGCCCGTCATCAAACGTGTACAGGTTATAGAGGTTCCGTGCCGTATAGCTGCTGGCGTTATAATACTCCCGCCCGGAGAACAGCGATTGCTCCAGCTGCCCGTTTACGGATAAACTAAGGTCATGGTTTACATGGTAAGCAACACCGGCCGTCAGCAGCAGGTCATGGGAAGCGGACGTGTTATCCGCCCCGCGGATGTCACTGAGGGGTTTGTAGGACCAGTCGCCGAGCAGGCCCCCGCCGGTGGTATCCGCCCAGGAAGCGCGGTAATCCCGCGGCACCGCCAGCGGGTTACCATTATTATCTGCCAGCCTTGCATACGGGTACAGCGCCGTTTTACCACTGCCGGGACTGATCGGTGACTGGCCGTCCGCCACCCCCGCCGCGTAGGTATATTGCAACCCAACAGAAATCTCCAGCCCTTTGAGTGGTTTGATACCCACATCAGAGCGGAAAGTCGCCCTTTGCTGCCGGTCATACTCCACAGCAGACGGCACCCCGTCATAGCCGCCGCTGAAACGGTAATGCAGGCTTTCGTTACCGCCTGCATACGACAAAGCATATTGCTGCGACACAGCAGAACGGTACAGGTACTTCGAATAATCATTGCGTACATCAAAAGAAGCCAGCTTGTCAATGTCAGACGCAGGCGCCCCGGAAGCGAGCATTTCGACAACAGGCGATATGACCGGGTGCTGGGGACTGGATAGGTCATCGTCGTAAAATCCCTGCGAAAAAAGGTATTTTTCGACGGAAATAAAATCCTTCGAATCCAGGAAATCCCGGCTGTAAAAAACGTCCGGTTTGGCGGTAAAAATCGTATTGGCGGTAAATGACAAGGCAGGCTTTGCATTAAACGCCGCTTTCTTTGTCGTAATTACGATGACGCCGTTGCCCGCCCGGGAGCCCCAGATGGACGCCGCCGCCGCGTCTTTCAAAACGGTCACACTTTCTATATCATTGGGATTTAAATTATTCAAATCCCCTTCATACGGAAAATTGTCCAGGACGATCAGGGGCGATGTAGCGTTCGCCGACAGGGTGCTGATACCCCTGATATATAACTCCGAAGTACCATTTACTTTCGAAAAAAACAAACCGGAGGTCACCCCCTCCAGCCGCGCCAGCGCACCGGTAGAAATCTCCCGGTTGTATAAAGCAGCATCGATCTTATCAAAAGAACCGGTCGCCCTTTCTTTGGACAAGACCTGGTAACCCGTGCTGACCGTCACCCCGGCCAATGCAGCGGTGTCTTTCAAAAGCACGACGCGCATACCCGAAAAAGCTGGCACACGCATAGCAACATACCCTACATAACTGACAAGCAGCGTATCCGGCAAATGCGCATCGAGCACGAAATAACCCGCGGCATCTGTAAAGGTTGTCTTATGTGTATGGACCGCATACACAGATGCCCCTTCTAAAGGAGCATTGTTTTCTCCAAATATATACCCGGAAACCTGCCCGAAAACATAGCAGGGCCAAAAGCAAAATAAAATAAGTATTGTTTTCATTCAACAGTTGTTTTGGTGGAATAATCTTGTATCGTCAGCATCCATGTTTTGCGCAACGCCGGATGCAGCAGCGTATCGGGAAAGTTTTTATCCAGCAGCACCGGCCTGCCCGTGTAGTTTTTGTTCAAATCATACAGCCTATCACCAGAAGCATTGGTCAATAACACTTTTGTATTGGTATAACTATAACTGGCTTTGATGTGCAGGTAGAACCCAAGGTCAGCCAGCACTTTATTTTGCCAGCCGGCCAGCGGCAGTACCGCCCTGTAGCAATACCTTGCCTTTGCATCAAACTGGTCCATGTAATCCCGCGAAGCATCATAAACAAATAGGGAAGAATCGGGTACTTTCAGCAGCACATGAGAAGGCGGCAAAGAAGTACAGTTAAATACCTGCCGCAGCATATCCACAACACGCAGGTTTACAAGAGCAACGGAGACCAACCCCCCGGCAGAATCAACACGAACAGTGGCCGTCACGGGCAGCGAGGGCCGGAAGTGCGAAAGCGAGGAAAAATAGACCGTTGTGTCCGCCCCGATATCAGAGCCGTCGCGCTTGACCGGCCAATGCACCGGTACGCCCGATAAAACGGATTAAATATTGTCGTACTTTACGTACTGGGAAATCGTGATGGCCTTCACGACGCGGTCCGTGCCAATCCATATAACATGCGAGATAGAGGAATGCGGGAAGTACCGGCAAAGCAAAGTATCGCCGATGATAAAGGGCAAAGAAATGCGTTTACCGATAGCATTGTGCGCCTTAAAATAGGCGACACGGGCCGAGTCCTCGTAGGTGACGGGGATAACCTGTAAACGGTCCCCGAATACCCGCTGGAGGCTGTCCATGCGGTCCAGCGCCTCGATGCAGCCGCTGCAGGAGGTCGCCATAAAGTCGAGGATGACCAGCTTGCCGGGGGAAAGAAAGGAAAACGGGGCAGGAGGGACGGTGTCCCCAATATCCAACACCTGGGCAAAAGAATGGTTCAGTAACAGCCAAAGGATGGCCATTACGCAAAAAAAGCGTTTCATGAGAAGTAGTTTTAAGAAGCATAAAAATTTGGAAACCATCATGGTTTGGTCAGCCGGGAACGGCCATCCGCTGCCATGATGAAAAAACTATAGTAGGGAAAAATGCTATACGGGATTCTTGGGTTTCTTGGCGTACTGTGTTTTAAGCAGGCTCAGGGCGTGGCTTTTCATAGCAATCTTTTTAAGTCGCCCAACAAAGCGGAAGTTCTTATGGTACTGCACAACAACATTCGCCCGCCTGCCTATAGGCACAAAGCCACTCGCCAGCAGTTGCAAAGCAAGGTAGCGCAGCACAAAATTCAGCTCCCGCAATGGCAGGCTATCAAGAGAAGAAATGTATTGGTCTCGGGCCATGTTACAAAGTCTTTAAAAATTCGAGAGTCTTTGTAAGCTGCGACAAAAAAATAGCGTGGAACTCCGCTTACCGTTCTGAGGCCGTAGGAAGCCTTGCCACAATAAGGGAGCCCACGCCGTAGCATGAGCCCTTCACTTATTGTCTTGTGGCGTGAAAGTTCCTACGTTTCAGAACAAGACTCTAAGCGATCATCTCAATTAGTTTAAGAAGAATCGCAAAAATGAACATGCAATATAAGAAATATTCCTATACATATATAGGAAGTATCCAAATAATGTTTGACTTCCTTGCGACACAAGAATGCCAGCTAAAAACTTAAAGAGTAAAATTGATTGGTACGTAGTGACAAGAGTTAGAGAGATGCGTCTTCAAAAAGGCGCGTCTCAAGAAGATATTGCTATTCATCTTAATTTATCTACGGGGTTCATTGGTCACATTGAAAGTCCAAAATTTATTGCGAAATATAATACATCACATTTAAATGAATTGGCGAAATTTTTTAAATGTTCACCAAAAGATTTCTTGCCGGAGAAGCCGCTGTAGATTTAAAACTCGGAATCTATTATCTTAAGGTCGTGCAGGTTCGATTCCTGGATAACCTCAGCGGAGCCCAAAAAAAGCTTTATTGAGGTCCGAAAAAACAAAAGCAGGTCAAAAAGTGTGTTAATTACAAGACAATATCAACTGTATGATTTTCGTACTTCATGTAGGAATTGCTTAAATTCTTCCATGATCGCAAACTGCAATTTAGGGAAATCTTTTTCCGTTGGGTCAAGCACTGTACCAAGATAATGTTGAAATAACGTACTCCTTGAAAATTGGTTGCGCCGAATGTTATAAGTCACGCTGTGAGTTAAATGATGAAATTCTTGCCTTAACGAATCAATCCGGTTAATTGCTGGATCGTTAATAAACTGTGCAGGAAGCCTGCCTTTTTTGCGGCCGTTTATTTTTGTTTTTTCAAGAAGGATTTGATACACGGTATTGATAAATTTTGCAAACTCTGCTTCGTTTTTTACTTGTGTCAAAAGGCTTAAACGGATTGAATATTCAGCAATTGTAGGTTCGAAAACGAAGCTGTGCAAGCCTTTGGCTCTGCAGTTTCGGTTAATGTTTTCTATCAAGGAGAAAATCTCATTTGTAAGGCTTTCAAGCACGTTGTTCCCAGCATTATTGCTATCTGTGTCTTTGGGTGCAAGCCTTTTTCTAAAGAAACCATCTAGCAAGGAGCCGTTTATCTGAACAACGCCGTTATATTTTTTTAAAATTCCGCGATCTATCAGGTTTAATACTACGTTTCCATTGGTTGTTTGTTTTGCAATGATATCTTGTATGATAGGTTGTTCTTGTGAATCAAGATTGTCTAAAATATTTTTGAAATCATTGTCAAGTAACTGCTCAGAAGCGTTACCTCCGGTAATAATTGTTTCGGCCAGTTTCTTGGCGTAGTAAGGAATGCCGCCAGAAAGACTATAAAGCTCAGCCTTGTTTAAATGGGGATAATGTTTTAGTTCTGCAGGCGAGCAATAATAATCAAACATATCGCTAAAATCTGCTTCGTTAATACTTCCAACGTAAATGATACCTGCACCTTGGTTATTGAGTTCCGGTGAACCGATTTGAGTACACAAAGCGTTCCATTCTTTGCTGCCAGCAATAACATAGGTCAAAGGAATAGTCTCTCCAAAATGCTCATCTGACAGGGATCTTATGAGCATGAAACCCACAGGATCTGTAAGGCTGCGGGCCAGTAGGTGTTCATATTCGTCTATAAGCAAAACAAAATTGATGCTGTGCTCTTTTGAAAAATACAAAATGAAATCCTCAATAATACCTTCCACCCTGATGTCCTCTATTTCGGATAACTGTTGAAAAATATCTTCCGCTATTATTGATGGCCTCAGTTTGCGGGCGCGGAAGGTAAGTTCATGGTTAAATAGCCCCTCTGTAGCAAGTTGCCTGGCAAAGCAACTGATAATATAACGGTATACGTTTGTTGTTCCTGATATGGAAGGATGCTCTTTTAAATTCAAAATCTGCGGGATATAACGCGTTTTTTTATCCTCGATAAGTAGGCTATGGACACAGTTAAGTATCGACGATTTACCAAATCGCCTTTCTCCCTGCAATTGACAATTCGTTCCCCTGTAAATATTGTTTATGACCTTTTCCAACTGCTGGAATGGCTTGTTCCTGCCAAATAAAATTTTAGGATCGGTTATTTTCCGATTGGGCTTGAAACTAAGCATAGGTAACATGATTAATTTTACCAAGAACTAATTGGATATCTGGTTTTTCATTACAAAGCCAACGCCTGAAAAGGTCGACTCCAATACGGTATCGTGGTACAACCGCATTATCACCAACTGTTACGATAATGCCTCTGTCCATAAGGTCTTCAATAGAGTCTCCTAATTCGGAAAAAAACTTCACGGAGCATTTTGACCATAATTCGGTGATCTGGTTATATTGAACGCCCTCCGGATAAGGATAGCTACTATCTAGGTGTGCAATAGTAACCAGCAAGGCAACATTTACTTCATTGGTAGGATCGTATTGATTGTTGTCAAACGTTCCTGAAGAAAGCCTTTCTACAGACGTCTCGTTTTCTGACCGTATGTTGCCGGTCAAAATCCCCACGACAAATTCAACATCTTTAACACCAACTTTATTTACTTTATTCTCATAACAATAATATCCCATGTTCTTACAGATAATCTGGATAAAGTAAGGAATTCTGTTGCTAAGCAGGAATATCCGTTCGCGTGCCTCAATATCAAAAGTAATCTTATCAAATACATTAATAAGCTCTCCGGCAGATGCCGGGTCAATTTGGTTTACCACCTGTTCTTTGACGTTAACAAATTGCCCCGTTAGCCCGTATTGTTTACTTTTTAACAACCTTTTGAGGTTATAGGCGCCGGCGTAAACAAAGCAACTTAACTTGTCAAAACTGAACTGTCGGAGCGATTGTAAGAAAGAAGAATCCAGTTTCTGCCTATTAGCCAAATTTTCATAGTAGGTAAATTCGTCTATGAGTATGATAGGGAAATAACCGTTCTTTTTCAAAAACATGACCATCTCACGAAAATGCTTGTAACGATATTTTTTTTCGTATAAAATATCTGCTGAAGGTAAAATAATTTTTTCCTCCTTAATTAATTTTTTCACTTTGTCTGCTGTGCAATTCCCCAAAAGATAATACCACATATCTTCTGCTGTTGACTGGCTCGCAGCCCTGCTCAGATCCCAGATAAAGCTGATAAATTTGTAGGGTTTTTCTAGTGTTACAGTCTCGTTTAATATAGCATCATCAAGGTATTTAAGTATGGTGCTTTTACCAGTTCTTGTTAGGCCGTACAGCATATAGGTTTTTGTACGATCCTGGGATTTATAGTGCTTGATAAGTTTGTCGATCAGGTCATTTCTTCCTTTAAAAATACCTCCTTCGGGGTAGCCGTCTTCTTTCCAGGGGATCTCTCTTAACGTAAAGGAATCGAAAGGAATATTGGCTGACTCAGCTGGTGGTAATTGTTGTTCTGGTATAACTTCCTGTATGACAACATTGGCTGGCATGTCAATAAAATCCTCTTCAACATCAGTCAACACTTGGTGATTGGTGTTGTATACAACATTGAATTTTTCGACAAGCAGAACATGTTCTGAAGCCAACAACCTTGTAGAGTGCTTGCTCTTTAGGATAATAAAATTGGAATCTGCGGATACAAAATCTCCTTCGATAACACTGTTGTTTATAGTAGTCACCGAGATAAATTCGCCCTGTGTAAAATGGTCGTTTAAGGCAACTGTGTTCACGGACAATGGTTTTGGTTAAAGGTTCTAAGTTGCAATCGTATCGTGGCTATACATACTTGAAGCAGTATCAAATATATGTTTTAATTCTGTACGTAAAATTTCGGGGCTGATTACCTCTATGTCAGCACCATAGCTTAGTAGAGTTGATGTTAGCTCATAATTACGGATTACGTTTATCGTGAGCGTTATGCTTTGGTCTTTATGGAATTTTATGATTTTTTGCGAATTATGTATCGGCTTGGTTCTTATATAATTTGCCTGGTGAGCATTTGCTTTGATAGTAATCTGGCAGGGTTCGCCGTCATAGGGCAAGGTTACTCCTATAACATGTTTAAACAAAATGTCAGGCTGAAACATGTCGTTTTCGACAAATACGGCAGTGGAATTCCTGATCTTTTTAATTCGGTCAAGGGCTAGATTAGTCGGGCGCGATTCATTTTCTTTTCGGCCGTACACAAACCACCTGTTCCTAAACTGCTTAAGCAAATAGGGGTGAAAAAGAAACTCATTTGGTAATGGCGATAAAAAGGGTTGATAAGATACCCGTAAACTTGATTTTGATTTAATAGCCTCAAATAATTCATCGACATAATCAGCACCTTCTGACACGGTATGGTGTTCAAAATGGATAATATCTGTATTGTCCGGGGTGGCCAGATGGATGGTATGCTGCAGTTTATCCACCACCTGCCCCAAATCTTTAACGACTTTGAAGTTGCGGACTTTTTTTAATATAACCAGTGCGTCTTTCAGATATTCAATTTCCTCACCTGATAGGTCAGTTTTATGCAATTCAAAATTTTCACTGTAATAAAAATAGTTTGTCGTTCCTGACCTTTCTTTTTTAATAGGGGCATGCTTTTCATTCTTTAGGTAATCAAGGTCATTGAATAACGTCTTAGACGATACGGATTTGCCGTGCCGTTCGTATAAAATTTCATTTACCCTTTCCAGTAAGTCATTCTTTGTCCATTTTTTTCCTTTGGCATTTTGAAAACAGTCATTGATAATGTCAATGCGTGTTAGGAAAGCTTTATTATCGGGCATCGGATCTTTTAAATCCTAATATAATAATAAAAATCGAAGTTGCAAATAGGTTGCAGCTTACTTCCCCATTTTTGTTCCTTAAATTAAAGAATTATGGCACGCTTATATGTGACCGGGGTCTGGAAAAATGCACAAGGCGTCATTACGCATGTTATGACAAATACACCCGTTACCTCCGGTGTATTACGGCCTAACTCAAAATTGTCGGTACAACAGGCAGTTCAGTTTATATCAGTTACTGGTAATGAAATGTTTACAGCAGAATGGAACTATCATTCGGGGACGTGGAAACAGGGTCAAAAAATTGTAATCGTGCATGAGCATCATAATTATATAAGAACCACGGCTGACAATACGGTAAATGACAATTTGGATAACCTTTTGCCTATGGAACAATTAATTGGCTAAAAATGGTTTAATTATTAAAAATTAAAAGAAATGTTAGTAACCTGTATTTGCCAATTAGTTATACACAACATGTGGAAACATAAAAATATATTTTTCAAAATAACATTTTTAGATTTGTCGCCCTATCCAAATTTAAGGGTAACCTTAACAAACCAACTGCCAGTCGTACTGCCTGTTATCGATCCGTTTGGCCAGAAATGGCCTCGACCAACAATCAAACCGATCTAAAAGTAACGCAATGAAAGAAATGCATTATTAACGGCATGAATGATGGGTGGTTAATTGGATGGAGAAGTTCTTTTACAGAAAGTAAAGCCCCGGACGCTTGCAACGCCCGGAGGCTTATATACCAAAGGCTTGAGATAGGTGTGGAACCCGGTACCGCAAGGTACCGCCTCTCTTGCCGGTGTGGTCATTTTAAAGTTGCGCAAAAGTAGGCGTTCATATGAATTCACCAAATCCTTCTGCCTTAGGGCAATATTCATACCACTTTGCTTAATTTTTCTTGCCCACTTCTTTCTTTAAGAGCTATGTTTTTATGATGTAAATACCTTCCGGGAGAACCGTCAGGTTGCTGCATTATTCCTGTTTCCACGGGAAGGAGTTCGTAAATATAAACATAAATCATATGGCAAGCAAAATTTTGCATTACCCGGTTGATAACGGGGACCACGGGTTAATTTCCGTTGAAGAAAATGGTTACACGACCCATCTCATGGTGGATTGTAACATCAGGGATTCCAGCGCAGGCGACACGAAGGCTGAGCAATTTGACGTTAAGGCAGACCTGGAGAAAATCTTGAAGAAAAAGACAGTCAATGACGTTGCTGACGTGCTTTTCACTGATGTTTTCGCCCTTTCCCATGGTGATGATGACCACCTGCACGGCTTTAAAAAAAATTTTTACCAAGGCGACCCAAAGAGTTATAAAAAGAAGAATAAAGAAGATGGGGAGATATTTATCGATGTGCTTTGGTTTTCACCCATGGTGATGGGAGAAAGCACCAATGATGATGAAGATTGCTTCAATAAGGAGGCAAAGCGTCGAATCAAGCTGCACCGTGATAACAGCGCCGATAAAGACCTGGCCGGTAACAGGATTATTATCATAGGCAATGATGCGAGTGAGAGCCTGGAAGGTCTTGACCTGGTACGCTATGTGCCCGGTGATATAATTACGCGCTTTAATAACCGCAACCTGACCACCTTCAGCATTTTTATACATGCCCCGTATAAAAAACAGTTATCTGCTGCCGAACCGGAAAAAAACCACACCAGTATTGTATTCCAGGCGCGGTTCAAAATGAAGTCAACAGATACGAATTTCGCAACCCTGGCAATATTTGGTGGCGACGCTGACCATTATGCCTGGGCGATGATTCTTGAGAAAACAAAGAAGTATAAAAATGACACTAAGCAGCAGGCGTTAAATTTTGACATCCTGCTTGCCCCGCACCACTGCTCATGGACGTTCTTTAATGATACCCCGGAGGACGACCATCCAGATCCCGTCGCCACTGCCCTCGAAATGCTGGATTATGCAAATAAAGGTGCGTTTATTGTGGCCTCATCGAAAGTGATTACGGCAAAAGACCAAAACCCGCCCAGCAAAAAAGCAAAAGACCAGTACGTAAAGAAATTGGCAGGTAAATCAGGTACTTTTTTAAATACAGCCTCTGAACCGAGCGAAAAATCGCCAGAACCAATTGTCTTTGAAATCACAGCAAATGGGCCTGTGAGGCCGCCTAAGGGTAAGATAAGTGGCGCGGTCACCTCTGCAGGCGGTGCAGGGGCATTAGGAAGAAGCATTGAACAGGGATAATATGTTATATAGCGCATCTTTGAAGCCATACACTGCTCCATTGCCTGCTGTCATTCAGCAGGCGGTGGAGGCTGTTCGCTTGTATTACAACCTTACCGGTCTTTCGCCATTGTCGTATGCTGAAGGCATTATAGTGGTGCCGGTAACAATTCCTGTATCCATCCCCGCAAAAGGAACTATTGGCGATATTGATATAAGGTCCGCCGAACCGGTACTGCTTCAGTTCTCGCTAACCCAATACCCGGTTCATGCGCCGCTGGTATTAAGTGACCGGGTAGATTTCCCAAAAAATCAGCTTTCGCACCTGTATGCAACTGACCGGGGGAAGCCTGCAAAACTGTGCCTTGTGAGAGGTGATTTGAATGAATGGTTTGCAGGCAGGCGTATTGAAGACCTGCTTGGAGTGATTGAGTTATGGTTTTATAAAGCCGCCCTCGACAGGTTAAATGACGACGGTGATGAATACGACCCCATCAGGCTCGAGCATTATAAGGGACACCATATTTACCGTTATGCCTTAATGCGTGAAATTGCGGATGACGCCGTGCCCTTTATAGCTGGTAAGCCCGTATCGGCTTTGTTTACCACGCGATATATAACAGGTGAACAGGCAATCGAAAGGTTTGATTTTAAAACAATCAGCTCTATACAGCCGATTCAAATAGCTGAATACAGGAAAATATTAAGTAACCTCAATAATACACCTTCAGCCTCAAAACAGGTTGAGGCTTTGGTCTCCTTATTCGTTTGGCACCCGGACCAGGTAGTTGAGGGCGGCTATTCAACGGAATTGCCAGCAAATTACCAGGAACTAAAGGCCTTTTTCCGGCAAAGGGAGGTTGATATTGATACTATTATCAACGGTTTTAAAAGCGCCAGGTTTTTAATGGCAGGATATATCCCTATTATCTATGCAGTTAAAAGACCAAAAAAGATTGTGGGTTTTGATGGCAACTACGAGTTTATTAATTTCCTCATCGACCCCGAAATAATTAAAAATGAGCGGATCGCTGACCGTTCCCGTGTTTATTTCCAGGCCCATATAGAGCCTTTTAGCAAGGCTACCGCACAAACCATGAGCGGGGAAAATCGCGATGGTTCAACATTATATATAGGGGCTGGATCACTGGGCTCCAAAATGATATTCCATGATGGCAGGAGCGGTAAAATGAATATAGGGGTTTGTGATGACGGCTATTTCCGCCAGCATAACCTTGGAAGGCATTCCCTGTTCGATTATTTTACAGGCTTTCATAAAGCGACGGCTGTTGTTTTAGAACTTAGGAGAATGTATGAAACCGAACCTTTAAGATCATTTGAACCTTATCCAGTGAAAGCGCACCTGCTGCCAAAGGAGGTTTTTAGAAAATATGATTGGTTGGTTGATACAACAGCCTCGCTTGGTGTACGGAACACCCTCGTTCAAACGGATATCCCAAAAACAATGAATTTAGCCAAATGTGAACTGGTTAACGACGGCAGACTTGGGTTATTATACATAGAAGGCAAAGGCCGCAATCCAAGGCTGGACGACCTGAAGAACCTTGCCTTCTTTATGGCGACGAAAGACGCAGCACTGCAGGCATGGAGAAAAGCTGATGCGGAGAAAGATATTACTACACTGGATATAGGCCTGGGTTGCAGCTCTTCCACGGTAGTCATGCCCGATGATATTATTTCAGCACACGCTGCTATTATTTCAACCCTCCTTCACCACCAGCAAGGTAGGAAAGACATAGGAGATAAAGGACTGCTTTTCAGAAGCATGGTCACCATGGAAGGAATTCCCCAAACAGCTACACGATTTGACCTAGTTGAAGCATTTGATGTCATCGCTTGCCAGAGAGGTAGTGGCTGGGAAGTTCGATTTATGGCCGGGCTTACCAAGCGGCTCATTGCACTGTGCCGTTCTTATAAACCAAGAGAGACCGGGGGTGTGTTGATTGGCCTCTGCAATTATAAAACGAAAACCATCCATGTTTTTGATTTTACTACCCAAACGGTTGACAGCAAAGGAACCGCCACCTATTTTATCCGGGGAATCCATGGTCTTCCTGCTGCTGTTAATAAGGTGAGATCAGAGACAGGTGACATGGTCGGCTACATTGGTGAATGGCACAGTCATCCCATGGACCTGGAAGCGCTCAGCGGCAAAGACAAAAAAACAATCGAGGAGCTGTTACCCCTGAACCAGAAAGTGCCGATACCCACTTGTTCTGTTATCGCAACGAATCATAAAATATTACCTTTTATAACTGAATAATTAAATACCAATCATGTTTGATCAATATACATTAAAAGCCCGTTTTTACCCGGTCATTATTTTGTTTTTCCCATTGGTTGTAGCAGGTGTGTTTTATTCCTTTGAGTTCAAAACTGCTGCTCACTTTTTATCCTCGTTGGGCCTCGTTGGCGCATTGACTTATTTGTTTTCGCAACTTGGCCGGGATCGCGGCAAACAAAAGGAACCCGCGTTGTGGCAAAGCTGGGGTGGAGTCCCATCGGTACAGCTATTAAGATTAACCGATTCTCGTATTAACAAGCATACAAAGGAAAAATACCACCAGAAATTGCAAGGTGCATGCCCTGTGCCAATTGCACCTACGCTTACCATGGAAGCGAATAACCTGCCGGAAGCCGATGAGGTATACCAAGCATGGACAAAACACCTGATCGGGCAAACGAGGGATACTAAAAAATTCTCGCTGCTTTTCAAAGAAAATATCAGCTATGGTTTTAGAAGGAACTTGTGGGGTGTTAAGCCAATAGCATTATTTATGATCGGTTTATCACTGGTAACCAATTATATTTTTTGGTATATCAGGTTAAGGTCTTTTAACCCGTTGATTTTTCCGGATAGTTTTTGGTATTCTTCGGCGGCATTATTTGCACTATTGTTATTCTGGATATTTATTGTCAAAAAAGCCTGGGTAAAAATCCCTGCTTTGGCATATGCCGAGAGGCTATGTGAAGCTGCTGAACAAATTTAAACACATTCAAAAACATCATTAATGGCTAACGCACTCGAAATGGATTTTTTGCCCGTCGGCGAGAATTCCAAAAGCGGCGACGCAATCGCACTCCGCTTTGGAACCTATGAAAGCGCTGAATGGAAGGACCAGACCGTATTTGTTATTGATGGTGGCAATGCTACAAGCGGCGATGCACTGGTTAAGCATGTAACCGAGGTCTATAAAACAGATACGGTAGACCGGGTTATCTTAACACACCCTGACGGCGACCATGCATCTGGTTTAAGGACTTTGGTTGATAATTCGAATGTCGGTAAAATATGGATGCACAGGCCCTGGAATCATTGGGAAGACCTAAAAGAGTTTATTCATAATGGCGTATAACAGGAGCAAGTTTGGAGAGCGCCTACAAAACGCCTATCAATATGCCTATGAAATCGAACAAATAGCGCTTAAAAAAAAGATAAAGATTTTCCCGCCACATCAGGGGCTTGAGTGCGATGTAGATAACGAAACAGTACTAAAAGTCCTTGGACCTGGTAAGGAATTTTACTTGAGCCTCTTGCAGTCTTCGGATAAGACACCACACATGGGAGTAAGCGAAGGACAAGAAAGAGAGTATGCTGCTTTGCAAAAAGTAACAGCCTATGAAGATATTGCTGTAATTGGCATAATAAAACAGCAATGACTGCCGTTCTTTTAAAGAAGCGAAATAGTCTTTTGCGTTTTGCAAACGGGTATCATAATCATATTTTTGACTAGTCCCAGCTTCCCGGACTACGTCATTTGAATACATGCCTTCGTAATTCCAAATGCACACTGTGGATTCAGGAATATCAAGAATAGCAGGTTTAGCTTCTTTATTAAACCATGCAGGTGGATTTATTTTTGCCTTTGTTTTTTCGCCACCAAATGCGTTGATACTAAACCCACATGCAGGAATGCCTGAAGTTAGTGACCTGCAAGGCTTACCTTTTACATCTGCCTGCATTTCCCAATCCAAATCCCTTGCATCTTTTATGTAATCACCGGGATAGGAATATCTACCTATACAATAAGTATTTTTTTCAGGCTCATCGCAGATATGACCGTTCCAACCGTTATTGTGCCAAGCCAATCGAATTGTTATGTGCATAGAGTTTTGTATTAATTCCTTATTTCATTATACCTCTTACTCTTTGGTCATAAATATCGTTGAACCAAAGACGTTTGAACATCAGATTCACTTTATCCTCTGAAAGTTTATTATAAAGTTCCAGTTTGGTGTTAATAAAATTCAACAACTCATTATCAATTTCCTCGTTGAATTTATCCTGAATATTGTCTTTGCTATTCTTTGTATTGAAGAAGCTCATTAGTTCATCATTCGCATAAATGTTTTTACGCATTCTTTCAAACTCAACTTTGTCTTCTTCTTTTAAATCCAAACCGTAAGTTTCGTTTAACACTTTAATAATTTTGGTTAGCCATTCTAATTCCTCTTCCTCCTTTTTTCCGTCCCCTCCAGGAGTCATGCCTTGCATGGAAGTATTTTGACTTTGCAATGCTAAGTCAGTCGTAAATTGATGTTGCAGCTTATAGCTATCCAAATCAATTTCTTCCAGAACATCGGTTGGAAGAGCATTCGGACTTGCAGGAAGTTTTTTGAACAGGTCAGACAAGAAAACATAATACTTTTCTAGCTGAACATCTGTAAATGTGATAATCTGTGATAAGAAGCGATATAAACGAACAAAATCTTTAATGCTGGCTTTGAACGAGACTTTCTGGTCTTCATCCAATTCTGCCGAATATCTATTTACAACTTCATTCAATATTGGCTGTAACTTTTCTTTATGCTCGCCATTTGTGAAAAAGAGTTTAGCGTATGCTTCAATGTCGTTTTGGTAAATAATATGGAATGCCTCAATTTTTTGCTGTACATCATAAAGGCTATTAGGGTCTGTCTGGTTAACCAATTCCATGTAGTTACTTCCATAATACATTTGGAAATCTTCTTGTATTTTTTCCGGGTCATTTACAAAATCTAATACCATTGTAGTATCCTTGCCCGGTGCAGTTCTGTTCAACCTGCTAAGCGTTTGCACTGTACTTGTGCCACCCAATTTCTTATCAACAAACATGGTATGCAGCAAGGGCTCATCAAAGCCTGTTTGATACATGTTAGCTACAATAAGTATTCTGTACTGTGGCAACTTTAGTGCATCAGGAATTTCTATTTTACCTCCAAGATTATTCATATTTTCCTTTGTATAATCCTGTCCTGTATCAGCATCTCTTACTGTGCCACTAAATGCCACTAATGCCCCATATGGCAATTTCATTTCCCTCATTATGTCATCAAACTTTCGTTTAAAACGGACAGCATGTAGTCTTGAACGGGTGACCAACATTGCCCTGGCCTTACCTTGTATTTCATTTTGCGTTTGCGACACAAAATGTTCAATCATAATCCTTGCCTTCTTTTCAATGGCATGGTCTTGTAAATCAACATAAGAAGAAAGCAGTCTTACTGTCTTCTTCTTTTCGTATTCCTTGTCTGCAATTTCAGTACGCTTTATTAGTTTGTAGTACCTTCTCCAACTCATGTAGTTTTTTAGCACATCCTTGATAAAGCCTTCTTTGATGGCTTGCTCCATCGTATAGAGATCAAAAGCTTCTTTCTGGCCGTTTCTTATTGTACCAAACAGTTCTAATGTTTTGGGCTTTGGTGTAGCAGTAAATGCAAAAAAGGAAATATTAGCCTGGTCGCCTTTTTTCTTTATTTCTTCTGCAATCAGATCATCAATATCCTTTTCTTCACCATCTGCGGTTTCGGCTTCCTCCAGTGATAATGCTTTCCTTAAATGTCTTGCTGACTCACCTGCTTGTGAGCTATGAGCTTCGTCAATGATGACTGCGTATGTTTTGTCTTTATTCTGAGCAATGACATCAGAAATAACAGGAAACTTTTGAAGCGTTGTAACAATTACCCTCTTTCCTTTTTCAATTGCATTTTTTAAGTCCTGGCCTGTTTTATTCTTGTCAATATACTCTACTGTTCCGGGCATTTGTTCAAACTGCCTGATGTTATCTTGAATTTGTTTATCCAGCACTCGCCTGTCGGTAACAACAATGACGCTATTGTATAATGCTTTTTCATCATCAGGATGCCTATAAAAATCTGAAAGACGGTGAGCTAACCAGGAAATAGTATTTGATTTTCCTGAACCGGCTGAATGTTGAATCAGATACTTGTTTCCAACACCATCTTTACGAACAGCTTCCAATAAATTTTGTACTGCCCTTCGCTGGTGAAAGCGAGGAAATATAAGAACTGGCTTCTCTTTTTCTCTGAGGGCCTTTGTTTGATTATCGTAGTATTTCTCCTTGTTAATTTGGAGGTTAACATAGTTCTGAATAAGATCAAGCAAAGAATCTTTTCTTAAAACGTCTTTCCAGAGATAGGATGTTGCATAATCATTTTCATCCTGATTTATTAATGCTTTATTGAACGGCAAAAAATAAGTGCCTCTGCCTTTCAATTCAGTACACATACTTACCTGCTCTGTACTCACCGCAAAGTGCACAAGACATCTTTTAAATTCCAGTAAAGGCTCTTTAGGGTCTCTGTCCTGTATATACTGTTTGATGGCATTATGCAGATACTGTCCTGTTAAGGCATTCTTTAATTCTATTGTAACAACGGGAAGGCCATTCACAAAAAGAACGATGTCAATAGATTTTTCATTCTTCTTTGAATATTTCAATTGTCGGATTACGGTGAGCCTGTTTTTTAAATAGGCTTCTTGATGTTCGGGTGTTTTACTGTGCGAAGGTTTAAAGTAGACCAAATCAAGTGTTTGGCCACGGTCTTTTACCTTTTCGCGAAAAATCTCGAGTGTCTTTTTCTTTTTTATTTCATCCGTTACTCGTTCAATAATTTTATCATCAACAGCCGTACCATATTGAACAGTTAAAGCCTCGTACTTACGAGGCTGTGTATCTTTTATGAATCCAATCAGATCTTCCGGAACAAGGCATAAATCCTTATCATAGCACGAGTTATCTTTCTCTGTATATTCAGGAAATTCAGGCTGGGCAATTTTTGTAAGGTATCTCACAACATGCTCCTCGAGATGTATTTCTTTTGTTCCTTCTGCCATCTATCAATTTGGTTTAAGAGAATAGTTAAATCTGTTCAGGGTTGAGCCAAAAGTTATCAGGCTTAGCAATTAACCTCGCATTCTGATATGCATCGTCGAGGTCAAGTATTGTTTCAGGTTTGTAATAACCACTCTCATGATCTAGTACGAGTGCAAAATCAGGAAGCTTGTTAAAGGTCGCCCCTAAATAAATTGGCATCAGATATTGAATTTTGTCTTCCTGTGGTCTGTACTGTGGAACCACTAACTTATAATTTCGTTTGGATAGTTCATACGAACACTTTATCGCAGTATCAAGAGTTACCGCTAGCTCAGTTGTAGCTCTAGTTTGATAAATATCTGGAAATCTGTTTTTCCTTTCTTCAATTATGTGCTTTAATTTCTCATCATCAGGGTCATAAAATTCAGGTTCAGGTTTAAAGATGATTTCGTTGATGTTGTCGTAAAACTGTGCAGGTTCTGGTAGCTGTTTCTCAGAAATAGGCTTTCCACCAATTGTGAATCCAATATCAGCTAGGGTCGTTCTCTTTTTAAGGATGAATGGGTTAGCATAATAGTTTTTTCCGTCATCATCTTTTACCTCAACAACTATATAGATGGGCTTGAAGTAATTATTTAGTAATCCGAGATTAAAAAGTGCATACTTCTTATTGTCATCACGAAGTAGTTTTGCGCCACTTTTCTCTTTAGTTAGTCGAGTGAAAATATGCTCCACATATGATTTTAATATCGGATGTGGTATAGCAGAAGTTTGATTACCATAAGTCCACTTTTCAGGAATTGCTGTTTCTGCAAGTTCTTCAATAAAGCTGTAGCCGTCATCCCAGGATCTATCAGGGTTGTCAAAATATATCAAACCCATTTTGAAAAGAAGATTGTCCTGAATCATTTCCTTTAGCGATTTTTCTTCAGCAAAGTCAATACCTTCAAATGGACGGCTCAATGATTTTCGGGAAAAAACGCCATATATTTCTTTTCCTTCCTTCGTCTTAAAGCCAGTGTCGTAAATCGCATAATATGCTTGTTCTTTTGTTACTGGTGTTTTTGCTCTATCCTCTGAATATCCATATTTATTGAGAACCCTGATGTTACCATTTACAGTAACATGGTTGTAAAAATGCTTGTTGAATCTGTCATACTCAGCGAATACACTAGTACCTTCAAGCATTCCGTTGAGGTCGTTTATAAAAGTTCCCCCGTTTTTAATAAAACCGAAGTTGTATATTCCAAATTTTGTGTTTACCTGTGCCATATAAATGATTTGGTTTTTACTTATTCAACTATTTGCTTAATCAACTCATAACCTAAAGCAGCATTTAAAATTTCCTTGGGAAGTTCTTTTTTGGTTTTTAAACCCAGTGCCTTTAGTTTGGTAGCTTGCAATACTAAATTATCATTACCGGTACTAAGTTGCTTGTATGCCTCTGAATACTTCCCCTGTGCCTTATCCAAGTGTTCCCCTACATCTTCCAGATTAGCTACAAAGCCAACAAACTTGTCATACAACTTCGCGCCACGTTCGGCAATTTCAAGAGCATTCTGATTTTGATACTCCCGTTTCCACAAGTCAACAATCAATTTTAGAGAAGTAATGAGGTTGGTTGGGCTGAGTAACAGGATTCGTTTGTCGTATGCAAAATTCCATAAGTCGGGATCGCCTTGTAAAGCTGCTATATAGGCAGGTTCACTCGGAACAAACATCATTACAAAATCCAGTGCTTTATCATAATCATCATACCCCTTTGCATTTAATGCCACGATATGCGATTTTACAGCTGATACATGGGCCGCTAACTCTCGTTTTTGTTCCTCTGCATCAGCAGATGCAATTAACCTAGTAAAGGCATTCAATGAAACTTTTGAATCAATAATGACGCTCCGGTTATCTGGGTATTTAATAACCGCATCCGGTCTCATTTTTTTACCCTCTGAATCAGATTTCAAAGGATTACCGTTGGAATCGAGCAACTCATGCTCCATAAAGTATTCTCTATCCTTTACCAAGCCTGACTTTTCCAAAATGCTTTCCAGTATCATTTCACCCCAACGCCCCTGCGTTTTTGCTTCACCTTTCAAGGCTTTGGTTAGATTATGAGCTTCTTCACTGATTGCCTTATTAAGCTGTGCAAGTTCTTTAACCTTCTCACCTAATGAGAAGCGCTCCTTCGATTCTTTATCATAAACTTCCTCCACTTTGGTTTTAAATTCTTTGATATTCTCACCCAAAGGCTCTAAAATGGTTTTGAGGTTGGTTTTATTTAATTCAGTGAATTTCTCTGTTTTAGTCTCCAGAATTTTATTGGCAATATTTTCAAATTCGGTATTGAATTTCTTGCCCAACGCTTCTATTTCATCCTTCTGCGTTTGCAACTTCTCTTTCAACGCTTCATTTGTAGCTTTGGCAGTAGCCAATGCATGGTTTGTTTCAGACAATTCCTTTTTGGCTGCCTTCAACTCCTCCGTAATTCCTTCAATGGTTGCGTTCTTATCCAGTATTGTATTATTGGCTGCTCGTAAATCCGCACTAGCTATTGATACCTGGCTATTTAAGACAGCAATCTCCTTCGCATTTGCTTCGATAGTTAGTTTTAAATCACCTATTTCTTTAGACTTAGCAGTGAGATTGTCTGTTGCAGTATTCAACTGCGATGTGGTGGTTGCTTTGTAGCCTACTAATTCCTTCTCTAATTCGGAATATTTTAGCTGTGCAGCATCTTTTTCCGTTTGAATAGCCGAAGCAGTTTTTGCCTTAGCCAATAGCCAGCCGACAACGGTACCGATTATTATTCCAATTGCTATGTATACAATGATTTCCATTATGCCACTTGTTTTTTATTGGGTTGCCAATCTCTTACGTCAATATTACCTGTTACTGCTTCTGCAATGATAGATTGACAATATTCTTTTAGCTTATTAATTTGAATCGAATTAAGATTCTCCAATTCGTAATATCTTTTGAGTGAAGATTGAACTTTATGTAATATTTCTTGCTGTTCAGTTAATTCAGGAAGAGGTATTGTGAATTCCTTAATTGCTTCAAAGGTTAATCCTTCCCGATTACCGCCCGTAGTTCCAAGTTTAATTTGAACTTGACCAATATTTGACTGCAATACAAGATTCAAATATTCGGGTAAAACTCTCTGCGTGGGCCTTATAATACAAACATGCTGATTTACGTTCATTTCCTCATGTATATCAACCACACAGCATCTTCCAATTGAAGCTCCAGTAATATTTAAGAGAACGTCTTTAAACTGAACTTTAGATCCAGTCATTTTCTCATGCGTATCCAGATCAATTCTCACTACATCATCCAAACGCAATCCATCAAAATGAACATTCTGGCTTCTAATAAAAATGACACCTTCTTCTGTATAAACCTCTGCACCACCCTTAGGGGTAACACCACTGCCTACTTTTGTATTTAGATGTCTAATTTGAACAAGATTCCAGGCTTGAGGAATTGCACCTAACCATTCAAGACTACTTTCCTTCATTTTAGCATTGGGGTTAAGACCGGTAGTTACAGCTTCATTAATAACAGCCTGTTTCTTCTCTTTCAGTAACTCTATCAGCTTTTCCTTTTGTAGAATAAGCTGGTCAATGATGGAAGTTTGATGGTCGAGGTATTGGGCGATTTTGGTTTGTTCTTTAATAGAAGGAAGTGGAACTTTTATTCCCGCAAGAATTGTTTTATTAATGATTCCTTGTGCACTTCCTTGTGCTGCATCATTTAAACGTTGATAATTGCATGCTAAATAATAATAGAGATATTTCTGAGACAATCTCTTTGATGGGCGCAATGCTGCAATACTTCTTGAAATTGTTCCATTAACCCCCAAATTTACCTTGCCACTTGTTGCACCTACTACGCACATAAACACATCTTCTTCAGAGGCAAAAACCAATGGCTTTGTTGTGTACCATTTTATGTTCGGACGGAGATCTCCAAAGTCACCTGTTTTTATAAATATCTCACCTTCACCATCTGTATTATAACTATCAGAATGTGGAGCTTGCCCCATAATAAATTTAACAACATGGTTCAAAGAGGCTGTATCCCATGAAGTTGGAATTTCCTTCATCCACTCGAAACCTGAAACTTTATATTTTTCGTATGCCTTACTCATCCTAGTAATTCTTTTAGCAATTCAGTAATGCCCTTTTGGCCATTATTGCCAAACTCCAAAGCTTCAATTTCTGCCTTGATTTCAGTTGATGGTCTCAACCCTTTGTACTCATAGAAGTATTTGGCGAAGTTGATCTCGTAGCCGATACGGGTTTTATCAAAATCTATCCAGGCATCTGGTACATGGGGTAATACTTCGTTTTGGAAGTAAACCTCAATATCTTCGCTTAAAGGAATATTTTCTTTATCTCTTTTTTTACTATCGGGTTTGATATTCCCCTTTTTATCTTTTACAGGTTTACCCTTTTCATCATACTCAGGTTGCTCCACCGTAATCTGGTAATACCCAAAGTCATCGTTTTGGTAAATCTTGCAATACTTGCATTCTTCAAAATTGGTGTATAACTGAACCAGCTTTTCAATATGGAAGGATTCTATCTTGTTTCTCTTGTTTCCAAGGCTACGCTTTTCAGGGCGACAAAAGCCTTCAATACCGGCGGCTTTGTCTTCAGGTACATCGGCATTAATTAACTGCACTCTGCCTTTGCGGTGCTTTGGTTTATTGTTGTCCAAAAACCAGATATAGGTATTGATGCCTGTGTTATAAAAAAGGTCTTTGGGTAAAGCAATGATGCAATCGAGCCAATCGTTACTGATAATCCATTTGCGGATGTCACTTTCACCGCCACCCGCATTACCTGTAAATAAAGGAGAGCCATTGGTAACTACTGCAATCTTACTACCATCTCTTTCCATCTTGCTAATCATGTGTTGCAGAAAAAGCAACTGCCCATCGCTTGTACCGGGTAAGCCAGCATAAAATCTACCGGCAGGGTTGGCACTTTCGTTTTGGATAAATGCTGCATCCTTACTCCAGGTTATCCCATAAGGAGGGTTGGCAAACATGTAATGGAAATGCTTATCGGGGAAACGATCCTCTGTAAATGTGTTTCCATGGCGGATATTATCAGCATTTTCACCCGTTATCAATGCTTCTGATTTGGCAATAGCATAGGATTGCTCGTTAATTTCCTGACCGTATGTTTTTATTTCCGGTTTGGTCTTATTATTGGCTAACAATTCGTCCAGTACATAATTTTTTGCCAGATTAATCATACCGCCTGTTCCCAAAGTGGGATCATAGATAGTACGAATGATGCCGGGTTCTGAGAGAATATCCTTCTCAGTACTGAATATAATCTTTACCATCAACTCAATTACATCACGAGGCGTAAAGTGCTCACCCGCTGTTTCGTTGCTTTGTTCGTTAGATATACGAATGAGTTCTTCAAAAATGTAACCCATGTTGTGGTTATCCACTTTGCTGGTATGCAAATCAACCTGAGAGATGGCATCAATCATCTGGTAAAGCAACTTGTTCTTTACCAGCCTTGCAATCACTTTGTCAAACTGAAAATTGTCGATAATATCCCTGACCTCTTTATTAAACCCATTGAGGTAGTTGTTGAAATCAATCTCAACAGTTTTAGGATTTTCCTTTAGGGTTTCAAGGGTATGTTTTGACGTATTGTAGAACTGCAAACCACCGGCAGCTTTACGTAAAATGGGGTCGAGCTTTTCTTCGCTTACCTTATCCTTAAAATTTCCGTAAGCAGCCCTCACTTTTCCATTTACAGGGTCGAGGATACAGTCTAACCTGCGTATCACTACAAAAGGCAACAGCACATCGCCAATCTCATTTTTCTTGAACACGTTCCAGAGCACTTTATCGGTAATCTGGAATATGAAGCTTACGTCTACTTTATTATTAGCCATTGTTATTTTAGTTCTTGTTTGTTTGATGATGCAAAGTAATAAGATAACTGTGCAGTGATTCTGCATTGTTATTTTTATTTTCAGACATCGTTGATTAATCGGTTTTTAAGAGACTTATTCGCATTGCAACCACCCAAAATGGCACCTCGATAAACTGGAGTCCCTCCATGAATATGGGCAGCTAATTCATTGCAAACCTTTTTTAATAGACTAAGGTCCTTGCTCGCAATCTGATATTCAGACTCACCTTGACTATTATTCAAAGCACTGAAATATGAATTGATTTGAAGCTTATTGACAACATGAACAGTCTTGCCATCTTTGGCTTTAAATAAATAAAAACCATGTTCACAAGAAGAGTTAACATAGTTCATTAACAAAAGCCTCTCATGCAGCATTTCGGATTTAATAAAAACAACCTCTACATTGATTTCATAGGGCCTCAAATTATTAATTTCGGTATTTAATTGGCCTGCTATTCTGTTTCTCCAAGCCTCGTTTTGATTATTATCCTCGGAAATAATTGTAACATGATATGGGATAGATAATGTGACTGGAAGTATTGCATCCAACATCCATAAAATATTACTATTCCCTGACGCAACATAATTGGCCCCTATTCTTTCTGTGGATTGTAATAAAAAATTATCAGAAATTACCGCAGCATTTGTTGGCGGAAAAGTAAATTTCAATAGCGATCTCCAACCAATAGTTGCATCTTCTTCAATTTTCTCGTCTTTCAATAATTTTCTCTTGTAACTGCCAGTAAGAATATCATCATTAATTGATTCAGCACTTTGAACTATAACACCGTATGAGTTTTGAATTACTTGCGCATGAGCCGCAGAATAACTAAGAAAGAATGCTGAACGAGGCTTTGCGGCAATGATAGAATTGTCATCATAAATTGAATCAAAGTATTCTTTTAATGCAATTACACTTCTTCCCCCCGTAGCTTTTATAAACTCAAATATTGGAGTACCTTCCATTTCCTCTGCTTCGAGTTCTTCATCTGTTATGTTCAAGCAAACTTCTGAATGCTTGCAAAAGATATTATACCAGTTTGGCGTCCGGTCGTTAAAAACAATTATGTTTTCAAATATTTCCTTTTCAGCGTAAACAGTAAACATCAGGCTTTCTTTTGGCGTTTAATTTTTAGTAATTCCAGAGTACTTGAAGAGGCCTCATCAAAAAAGCCATCGCCAAAATTCCTGTTGAAAGAACCATCTTCCAGATATTCCAAACGATAAGGCATTTGATAAATATCTTTTGGGAAATAGTGAACACGGAAGGGATTTTCATTTGGTGCGACTTCAAATTCATTAACAGCAACAATAACCTGTGATCTCCGCAAAATATACTCAGAGTGTGTTTCAATAAGAAAATCTATATTAAACCTCTGGTGAACATCTAAAAACAAGTCAGCCAATTTGCTTTGTAATGCAGGATGCAAATTCAGTTCAGGTTCTTCAATAATTACTGTGGTTTTATCAATCAGCCTATAGTTTGAAGAGTCTTGTTTTACCTCTTTACCATCCACAATACGGGAAACAGTAGAATTTTTCTCAGCCAGCTTAATTCTTTTAATTACACATGCAATTCTCATAATTAAGAGCATCGCTTGAATTGACCCCATTCCTTTATCAGCTAAATGAATTTTGACTTTATTAGAAAGTATTTTCATTTCATATGCCTCACCTGCGTGCATAGAAATTGAGAAGTCATCGCCCACTTCAAATTCCTGCATCCACTTTAACACAAACCTGTGTTCTTCTTCCCCTTCAAGAATGTTCAGCTGCTTGTATTCATGTATAGCTTGTGCAAGGGGGTTATTTTTATCCCTTATCGCAAAAAGTGCTGATTGTTTTGCCGGATTAGCACCCATGTAGGCAATTGAAAAATCGCTCATTGAAGTCATGAAATGGCTAAAAGAGGATTCTACAAATACAGGATCCAGTTCTTTTAGTGCTCGTAAATCTTCGAACCTTTCTGAAGCCTCTTCACCATTCTGAACATTTTGGAACTCCCTCTCATATTGTGACATTGAGTGTATCGAGAATCCGTCAACTATTTCAGTTAAAGAGTTAACATCGCCAAAATCTTCATCTAATGAAAAAAGAACTTCATCCTTGGTATCTACAGTATTCCTGGCTTTGTTAACGTCAGCCAATTTTCCTTCCAGATTTTCCAACCGGGATATAAGTTCTATATACTCCTTACTTGTCTTTTTTAAACCCGGTTCAGCAAGCTGTGTTTTAGTTTCGCTTATTTGTGACTGTAATTCTGCAATTACTTTTTCATCAACTGAATTTACTTTTTTATCCCTGTGTTTGACTACTCTGATGAATCTATTTTGCATATTGAAAATAAAATTCAATTTGTAAACAGTGTCGGTAACTGTTAGCGAATGAACATTTGCAAATGCTTTGTTGTCCTCTCCAGTTACAGTTAGTTCAATTAGATAGTTTTCAATTTTCTGAGTAAAGTAAATATAATTCTCCTGGGCCTGATGATTTTTTGCTCTGCCGTAGGTAACAATATTCGCATCTTCTAACACACTGTTTCCAAAAGACAGTCTTTCAATATGGCCTGACTTGAAATAATTGTCTATAAGTAAAAGAGCTTTCACCAATGTGGACTTCCCTGAATTGTTTCTGCCTACGAGAAAAGTGATACCACTATATTCAAGAGGATTGAAATTTTGGAACCGTCTAAAATTTTTAAACCCTATCTTATTCATGTTGCAAATTTTATTCTTTAGTGTGCAGCTTATCTGCACTGTTATTTTTGTAGTTGGAAAAAGTTAATTCAACCCTCTTTTTAATTCTATCCCTGAATGATTTAGGATGTAATACTTCCGCAGCTTCCCCATAGGAAAGAATCAGTGATTCGAGTTCGTAATTTGGAATCAGATCAAGAGATATTAAAGCATGTGATGAACCTTGTTCTTTAAGTTTTTGAGAACCGTGTATAGGTTTTGTTTTTATATATGGCAATAGCTCATTATTAACCTTTATTACAACGTTCTCAACCTTCCCGTCATTATTTAATGTAACTCCAATAATATCTTCAAAATATTCATTGAAATCTATTGACTTGTTAGGTATATACTTTTTCTTGCTTTCTTCAATTGCTGTAATCCTGTCAAGGGCCAAATTCATAATAAACTGGCTTGCATCATTTTTACCAAATACATACCATCGATTGTTATATTGCTTCAAGAAATAGGGGTGAAAAATGATTGATTGTGAAATATTTAGTTTGAAGCTCTTATATTCAATATTGATTGCCTTCCTATACAATATTGAATTGTAGATTGGCGTAATAAATTCTAAACCTTTTAAAAAATTGTTTTGGTCAAATTCAATAATCTTTTCACTGCTATGTGATAAAGCTAAGCCTGAATCCAACCTTGCAGAAATTTCATCTACCCATTCAAACTGCGGCATGCCTTTAAAACGAGATAGTGTTAGTAGGGCCTCCTTTAATTGATTTTCTTCCGTTTCATTTAATGGTTGATTATTTATTGAAAAGCCTTTATCCTCATACCTGAAATAAACCCTATGTCCATCCCTTATTCGCTCAAGTGGTATATTCCAGCCTTGGGTACTTTCCATGAACTTTATGTCCTCAAGGATTTGCCTTCGCTTGATGCCGTTATCATTTCCAGTAATTTCAAAAATAGCAGTGCTACATGCTTCCACAAGATCTTCTATAAAATACTTGCGCCCCGGATTGCGAAAGCATCTATCCAGCGTTTGGTATCTAATGATTGCATGTTTATTGGTCGCCACTATTGTCCCTTTTTCCTTCTGTTACTAATTATTTCCTTCTCAGCCACTTCTATTGCTTTTAGAGCAATTTCTTCACCGCTTGTTACATGAATAATTTGATCTGCCACCCAAAGAGTCAAAAGTTCATCGCTTTCAACTTTTAAAATATTAGCCAGTATTGGGATTTGCTCCCGTTTTATTTGCCGAAGTCCCTTTTCGATTTTACTCAGTTGAGCCGTATCCATTTCTAGCAATGGTGCTACATGCCGCAGGTACAGGTTTTGCTCTTCCCTGAGCTCCCTAATTCTCTCGCCAAATTGACTTTTCATTATTTTATTATTGACTTGTCAAATATTGGCAAATATAAGCAACCAAAGCAAGATTAATTTTGCTATGGCCTAGAGAATCCTGCATAATTTGCAACACTGGCACAGCTGAATATGGTGACAGAAAAAACTGCAACCATTTGTCATACCTCGACCTGGGAATCTTATTCTTGTGTTGATGATTGTTCTGTATCAGCAGGGTACAATCTATTTTGCATTGTGCCGGCAAAACACTGCCAGTCTTATCTACACTTCCGCAAATAGTAGGCAGCTTAGCACGGCATACCAAGTGTTTCCACCGCGCCTCCTGCGGAACGAAGAATACGTAATAGGAGCTATATACCTGCCTGTCCTCCGGGTCGTCGTACGCGTGGTCGCGCTCTTTGCTTACAATCTCTTTGTAAAGCTCATCAAAGGCGTCTGATACATATTTGAGAAAGAGTAAGCCGAGTACATAGTATTTATATTCCACTGCGTCAATGTTCTTCCGCAGCTTGTCAGCCGCCGTCCATAGTATTTGTTCAAAGGCGCGGGAATCTTTGTCGTTAGTCTTAGTGGTTTTAGCCATATACCTTTTAATGGGCGAGTAAGTCGTCCAAAATACAGTATTTTTCTACATTTTCAAATAACCGTATCTCTGTGAGACAGGATACCCGATTGCCAATAGTACCTCCTTCGCTTGATAAAGTACTTATCCCCGTCAAAGATTTGGGCAGCCAGGTGTTTGGGAACATACTCGGGGCCAATAGATGATTTTCCAGCCCCGTTAGAGCCAGTAATAATGTATAATGAAGGCATTATTTGATTGGAGAAAATTTAAAACGCAGCCTGATGGAAGATGCTTCCTGCGGGGTAAGCGTCCTGATGAATGTCAGGTCTTTTGCATCTTTTTTTGCATCCATCAGGTGCATTGAGCCATCCGGGTATTCCAGGTAAAACTGGTACGTCGGAAGATCTTTGACATTTATCATAAAAGCCTGTCCACCACGCAACTTCTGCTCCCGGAGTTTTTTCACGCCGGAAGTGCCTTTTATACCTGCTTTTTCTATGGTTAACATGTATCGAAATTACGAAAAAATCTTTGCATTCGGGTATTTTCTTCGCCTGTAACCAGGATTTCCGGCAACTGCTGCAAAATAATAAACGCGTTTACCGGTTTGTTACAGATGATTATTATATTACAGGGTAAAAACAAGTCAACGCCAGGATGGTCCTTGCAAATCCCCCTTCGCCGCCCCGCACCCGGCGCCAGCCCACCTCATCCAAATCTATTTCCACCCTGCCACTACCCCCCACCGCTCGCCAGCCCGCTTCCCGCACTTCCCTCTTGCCGCTGCCTTTCCACTTTAATAATAACTATGAATACACCGCCCCAGCTCCCTTGCAGTTCATAAGCACTATAGGTAAGCATAAAGAAAGTATGGCTGTAAGAGAGTATGAATGGGGTGTTTAACATTATAGAAGAGTAGGGGTTGTGCCATCAAGAGGTTTGGCGGCAGGAAAATAAATTGCCTGGTGTTTTATTAAGGAAGAATATTAGGTGCAGCTATTTGGCTGTAAATGCGTTAGGGTTGGCTTGCAGGCGTGGACGCGGGCCGGGCGCGGCCCGCCGAAGGCAGCACGCGCACGGTTCGCGGCCAGGCGATAGCCTTTATTTAAGCTGGTCCCGCAATCGGGTGCTGCCGGACGCCGGTAATAAAAAATCTAAGAAGTCTGAAATGCAAGTAAGCTTATAGGTAAAAGTATGCACCGGTGATATGTACTCAATAAGCGTGATATGTTCTTCGTCAATACAAATGCCCCTAATGTGATAAAAAGGATAATCTGGCTGAGTTTTAACTTCGTCGAAAAATATGAGTAACATAACCTCGCAATTATTTGTAATTAATGCTATTGCTGAAGGTAATTATTTTGAATTTTTTTGCTGCCGAATATCAATCCGGGCAGTCAATTTATTTTGCTATCATTTATAGCAATTTGTACCTTTGGTGAGTTAATAAACACAGACAGTTCTTTATTTTCCCGGGTTGGTGACAAGAGAGGTGACGTGCCTTCTCAATCGATGCCAACCGGCTGATAGTCAAAAAAATACAAGCGAAAGATTCGGGCAGTCCTGCTGAAAACTCTCAAAATCAAATATTAACTTAGCAATTAAAGTAGTATTCATTTTTGGTTAAGTCCCCAATAGTCTCAAAGGCTTTCAGTTAAATATTGTTCATTTAATTAGGACGAATCCGGCCCAATAATAAGGGGGATATTTTTTTTGCATATCACTTTCCGCAGCTTTCAGCGCCCTGTTAATATCTTTACCCTTTAACCAGTATTTGTAAAAAAGCGAAAGTAATTGATTAGTTTCTTTTTCGGGTACCGGCCATAGTGTGACAAGCATGTTCTGGACTCCGGCTATTTTGAATGCTCTTTGTAAGCCGGAATTACCTTCATCATTGGTAACATCACCTAATCCTGTTTCACAGGCACTGAGGGTGAGCAATGTTACCCTGTGTAAATCAAGCTGTGCAATCTCATAAGCCGTTAAAATACCGTCATCTCTGTTGGCGCGCGGAACGCCTTTTAACCAATAGTAATTGACTCCTGCAAATGCCAGACCAGACCGAAATAATGGCTCAATGTTACCTGAGATATACTCCAGTGGGATAAGGCTCTTTAGTTTTCTTTTATCGAAAGGCGTGTAAAATCCATGCGTGGAAATGTGTACTATCCCACTCATTTCAGAGGCGTGGCGTTTGAAATTTTCTTCAGTTGCCCATTCGCTATCAATTTTACTAACAGACAAATTATTTTGTAAAAAAAAATTATATAAGTCATCTATTTCTTTCAAGCCGATTGGCTTCATTCCTCTCCCATGCATGTTTTTGGGCATTACTACCGGTCTGAGGTGGCTTGATATTATCGAGGGGGAAAAAAACAAAGAATCCTGTATCAAATATCTTGATGAATCGTAATCCATTTTGCCCCATAGATAAATCGATGCTGGAAACATCGCGGTTTGTTGTGATGTGTCCTCGTCAGACAAATTCATATAGCGGTTTAGATCGTAAAGACTTATCAAATAAGTTTTATCCGCACAAATCGCATTAAAAGCTATATTATCGAGCAGCCCTTCTGTTGAATAATTAATAACTGACACTCCTTTTAAATAAGGTAATAATGGTTGCCAAATTAGCTTATATAACCTCCGGGCATCGTAGCTCTGCCGGGTATATAACTTTTGACTTAGTTGTGCATTGTCTATCTGGTTGTTGTTCTCGAAATTCATCAGTGACGCTAAGGCATTTTCGTTGCACAAATGCACAAATATTGTTTCTTGCTCTCCACCCCTAGCTATCAGGGCGGCGTAAACGGCACTGTCGGTAAAATAACTGTTATTAGTTAATATTTTATAGGTCAGCCTGATAAATTGAATATTCGCAATGCTTTTATCCCGCGGGAAAAAATTTTTATTATTAAGACTTTTATTGTTTTCAGTTTGGAATTTCGGGCTATTTAACTCGAGCTTTTGCTCAAGTGTTTCGCAGTAATTCTTAAGGCTGTCAGTATTAAATAAGCGCTTATTAAAAGGCAGAGAATATTGATAAGAGAGAGTTTGCCGGGCTTCAATCCATTTCTCATATAATAACATTCCCAAGGTATCTATATTACTATGGAGATACCGCATGAATGAGGTTCTATTATTTAGAATGGAATTTTTTTGGAGTAGCTGTAACCGAAACGCAGTATTGACTGCAGTCGATCTTGTTGCGCTTCCATTATCAAGGCAAGTATAAAATATATTCAAAATATTACTCAGTAATTTTTTATACTGAAACATATCTCTTTCGGGAATCCCCAGTTTTTCCGTATCAAAAAAACCATTAGAAATCAGGTTTCTTATTAAACTTGTCAGGCTGTCAGTCACCTGGCTTTTCTTGTTCTCAATAACCATGTTAAGCAGACTTGCAATATATGCAAGAATATAGCTGTTGCCTTTTATCCCGGAAGCTTCCATCGCTTTTAACTGTTTCTCAAAAAGTGAATCCGCTGAAAAATTGGCGCCGGTAGCACTATACAAAAGACCTAAACTATTGGTGGCCAATATATTATTCCAGTCAAATGGGGAATACATGTTTGAAAGGCCGATGCTAGTTTTTAGGAGGGAAATAGCGGCTTCCGGATTATGGTTCATTAATATGAGTGATTTTGACAGAGAATTGCCTATATCGAACAATGAAATATGTCCATCGCCTTTCAGGTTTTTATTGACATAAGCGGCACTATCTGGATAGCCTGCTAAAAAATAGAAGATGGATAAGTTGTCTTTCATGGCCCGATACTCACCCGGCGGAAAATGAATTTTTGCTTCCGGTGAAGCGTCAGCAATCTGCACACACTTTTTCATGCAGTTCAATGCTTTATCAAAGGAGCCGCAATTTGCATATAAACTAGCAAGGTTGTTATAATAACTTGCAACTTGATATTGTATAAAGGATGACTTTGGTAAAGTGTCAAGCGCTTCCTTAACATTCTCAAATGTCTTAAAGGCGTTAAAATAATCACCTTCTACAGTGTAAATAGTAGCAAGCTGATTCTTTGCTGTGCAATAATTTTCAACTATTCTTATCTTTTGAAATATTCTTGCGCTTTTGAGATAATAAAATTTTGCTGTAGTAATGTCGTTGCTTGCGTAACAAGCCTGTGCCCAAAAAAACATAGCACTCCCCGCATGCAAATCTGCAGTATCATTTAGTACAAGGTACAGTTCTGCACTTTTTTTAATAAGAGGGTAATATTTCGCCATGCTTATTTCCACATTGTAATGAAAATAATATTCTTCCAATAGCAAATCAGCATATAAAATACATGCTGTGTCGGCGTATAAACTGACTATATCACGTTCTTTTTTTGAGTAATAGATTGCAGAATCCCAACGGCTAGCCGTGATAAAGGATTTGACTTTTTTTTCAAAAAATCTAAAACTCAAAGAGTCCTCGTGCCGATACTTCACATCATTTTGCGAATAGGATTTACTAACAGATAAAAAGCTCCCAAGCAGCAGTAACAATAATAAAAAATTATGTTTATCCATACTGAAGTTGTTGAAAATAACAATTATATTTTGTGAATCCGAAAATAATATTTTTTGTTTTTTATATCAAAAATCGTCCGGACCTGTCTTTTCTGTGATTGCACCAGCTCTTAACGCACTTTGATGAGTACAAAGGCGGCTCAAGCGATTGATTATTATCAAAAACGAGTCATCTTGAAGTTGCCTTAAATTATAATAGTTTGTAGTTATTAATATAGGGAAAGGGATGGCAAAAAAAAAGAAATTTTTTTGTAGATTTTTCTGATGTTTTTCTGCACTAAGATATAGTGAGAGATCTATTACTCAACTTATATGTTAAAATAAATTGAGTTGAATGGGTGGTTGAGCCTATTGCCAAACGGTACCGATATAATTATTTCTCCAGTCAATTAAAATTTATAATGGTCCATACAAAAAATATGAGAAAACGATCAAAAGGCGAACTTTCAAATGGCAGGATTAAGTCCCTGCTGGCATCGAACAAATTCATCAATCAAAAAGACAATGATACAGCTCGGTGGTGTTTCAACGACTTATTTTTAAATTAATTTTTAATCAATCTGAATCCAAAAATGCGAACATCTATACTACAACTTACTTTTTTAATCCTGGCAATTTTTTTATCCCTAAATGCAGCAAGCCAAACCCAAATTTCGCCCAAATATTCCGTCGATTTTGATGTAAATACAATTGTTACAAAGGGTGATACATTGATAGCAGGTGGCAACTTTAATAATGTTGGTATTTACACCGGCGGAGCCGCGCTTTTTACGGCTTCCTCAGATAAACCAAATTTAAGTTTTCCAAAACTAATAGGTTCCGTTTATGGCTGTACTCCAGATGGGCAAGGCGGATATTATATTTGCGGAAACTATCGAAGAGAGCAGGAAACAGGCGGATATTACCGGATAGAACACATATTAAGTGATTATAGCTTTGAGCCAGGATTTTCATTTACTGCAGAATTTGACAATGCTATTGGAATAACTAAAATTCTCTACAACGAAGGTATATTATATATAGTTGGCCAAGCTATGATAAATATCGGTGGCAAAAAAGTAAACGATTTGTCTGCTATTGATGTAAAGTCAAAAAAGTTGGTTTCCTGGTTACCTAAAGTCTCTGGCGGCGTAAACAGTATTGGTATATATAAAAATACAGCTTATATAGTCGGGGGATTCAAAAAGGTAGGCGGTATCGACCGTGACGGTATAGCAGCCATTGAATTATATACCGGGAATATTAAGCCGTGGAACCCTGGGGGCAATTGGCCGGAAGGAGGGTATAGCGATATTGCCTTTTATAAAAATAAAGTTATAATTGGGGGTGGTTTTAGTGAGGGTGGTGTTCCAAACGGTATGCACCATGCGTGTGCTGTTGTGGATTCAACAGACGGAAAATCGTTTCAATGGGTTTTTACTTCAGATGGTCTGTTCGGCAACGGGTACACATACCTTTATTGGGCCGCTGGTGTTAGCAAACTAGCGGTAAGCGGGGATATGTTGTATACATTTTCCGGCGGAACATTTGATACCAGGGTGACCGCTATTGATCTTGCAGACAGCAATAGAATTATTTGGGCAAAATATTTTAATATGATTGCTGACGCGGCTGGTATGGCCGTAATCAACAACTATCTCTATATCGGTGGGGCCAATTTTGACGAAATATATAAGACCGATTCCACTAACGACGATGATGCACATATTGAAGCAAGCATTAAGGGCCTGGTAAAACTTGATGCTTTGACAGGTGTGTTGCAAAACTGGCATCCCGACCCTACCGGAAACGTTACAAGGGATGTCCTATGCATGGCAACTGCAGGTAATGCCATATTCGCAGGGGGAAATTTTTCGCATGTAAACGGCTTGGAGAGAACCGGCATTGTGATGATCAATGCAAATACGGAGACAGTGTTGCCATTCAAGGCAGATATCCTTTACCCTTCGGTTAATGTTTTATTTGTACAAAACGATACGCTGTATGCTGGTGGCGACTTCGGTAAAATAAACAACCAGGACTGGGGCGCACCTGCCGCTGCGTTTAGCCTCAAAACTGGAGAATTGCTGCCATGGAAACCACTTTTAAACGGATTTGCCCTTTCTTTGGAAGCCAGCTCAAATTATATTTTCCTTGGAGGGCGATTATCTGAACCAGGTGGTGGCCAAGATCGGCAAGACCTTTTCGCCATAGACAAAAAGACAGGGTTGTTATCTACATGGGCACCTAACCCTGATGACGATGTAAGCGCATTACATATTGAAAATGGGGTGCTTTACGCAGGTGGCAATTTTAGCAAAATATCGGGTAAAAGCAGAAATTTCCTTGCTGGCTTTAATCTTATCTCACTTAACCTCACTGGCTGGAACCCTAAGCTTGATGGCGCGGTAAACTGTATTAATTCATCCGACAGTACCATTTGGGTGGGCGGTTCTTTTAGCTCGGTAGGGGATTCAGTAACCGGCCCTGTAGCTGGCATAAGCGCTATGACTGCAAAAACAAAATACGCGGCACTAAAAGATATCGGGGGAACGTCTAAAACTATTATTCTTAAAGGCCAATATATTATTGCAGCAGGCAGCCTTTCTACTGATGGGCAATGTAATGATGTTATGTTGTTTAATCAGCAATCTAAGCAAGCTGCCCCGGTGACCGGCTTTTGTCAGAGTTTCGATCAGGGAAGTGACATCCATTCGATAGCATTCACTGGGAATGACCTGTACATAGGCGGGGAGTTTGTTAATACCAATGGCAAGGCTAATGCCACCAATATTGAACGAATACGCTTTCCAGCGGATTTTTTTGGTACAAGCTTGCCCCTCACCCTCCTGAGCTTTACTGCAGAACTTGAAAAAGAAAATGTGTTCCTTCAATGGCAAACCTCGCATGAAATCAACACCAGTGAATTTGTGTTGCAACGGAGTATAAATGGATCGCGCTTTCTTGATATAGGCACCGTGCCGGCCAAGAACAATGGTAACGCAGAGGTTTCGTACAGTTTTACCGATGCCCAAACACCCCGGGACGCAGATAAACTATATTACCGGCTTAAAATAGTTGATTTGGATGGTTGGTTTACGTATAGCCCAATAAGAATTGTATTTAATAGTTTTCCGGCAGAATCCTTTAAGGTATATCCCAACCCTGGTTATAATAAAATCTGGATAACCAGCAAGTCTTTATCAGATTCACCTTTGTTTTATAATTTGTCAGACATCTCAGGGAAAGAAATAAAAACGGGCTATCTGACTCACTCTAATCAAACAATTGACATATCTAATCTTGCAAAAGGCGTTTATTTTCTTAAACTGGTCAATGGTGCAGTGTTCAAAGTAATAAAATTGTAATTAATAATTTTAATGGGAGATGTACTTGAGGTTGACTGGTTTCGAGAACTAAATTTCGTTGCAATTCGTTGAGTTAAAAAAAATAATTTGTAATAAGTTTTATTAAAAGGAAAACATATAAATTCGGCTTAAACTTTCAGAACCCCAAGCCGATAAATATGTCAAAAAAAAATAAGTATTATTTATTAACAAGTACTGCCAATAAAATTTGGAGGGATAATGATTTAAAAGAACAACAGCAGATGTATGTCAATTTTGTAAAAGAATATAAAGATTTATTTTTTCGGCAAGTAATCACAAATCATTCCAAAATACCAGCTTATATTCTTGCTGAAATTGCTGAAAATGCTCTTCTTATGTCTTGGGAAATGTTTACAAATGCTGGAATAGAAAAAAAAATTACTATTAAATCTGCTGAATACAGTGGCTATTTATTTATCATATTTAAACGCACTTATTTTAAACTATTGACAAAGGAAATCAGGCATTCAGAAAGTGCAGACGAATTTGCTCAATCTGAAAATAATGACTTTGTAACGTTAATTGAGCCGGAAGTCGGAAGCCCTTTTTCTATTATCGTACAAAGAATATTGGATTCTATGAGCCCCGTTGATAAGCAGTTAATGATTTGGCGTTATGTTGATGAATTGACGATTGATGACATCACTGAAAGAAAAAGCATTTCAAGAAACTCAATAATAAAAGAGTTAAGCAGGGCGAAAAAAAAATTTACTGATTTATACAATGAGTTAAATAACAGATAATAGACCACTCTGTGAAAATATACTTATTGTTTAGCAGAGGGGTAGTTACTTTAAAAAAGTTCAAATGGATTCTTCGACTGACAATGAAATTAAGATTGCGAACTATTTTGACAATAAAATGGACGCTGCCGAACAGGAAGCTTTTTTACAAAAAGTAAGGGGTGATAATTTGTTAAGCCGGCAATTTGAAAATGAATTATTAATAAGGTCATTTCTTTACACTGATGATAATTATTCTTCGCTTGATGATTGTATTGAAACAAGCGGAATGATTAGAGACAAAGGGGTATATAAAATAAGCAGAAATTTAAGAAATTACCTAGGCGTGGCTGCTCTATTGATACTGGTAATTTTAAGTGTGCACTTACTGTTGCAGAAAAAAAGCAAAGTAATTACTGTAGCTCAGATTCAAAATCATGAAGATACAACACGTAGTGAAGAAAAAGCCAAGCATTTATTTGCAGACAATAATTCGACAGAGGCCGAATACAAGAAATTTTATCGGAAATATACAAGTTGGTCAGATCCTGTAGAGGTGAGTAAGTATTACAATGATTATGTAAATAATAATTATTTGGAAGTGATAAATTCAGAGGACTCGGGATTTGCGGAAAAAGGTTTAACTAAGGATGAAAATTATTTAATGGCTTATGTACAATTATATAAAGGACTATGCTATTTGGCCGAAGCAAAGCCTGAAGAATCCATAAATAGGTTTTCAACCGTACTAAAGATATCCGAAAAGGGGGGTACTCCATATTATGAAGCAGAATGGTACAGCGCTCTTGCCTGGTTAAAGGCGGGTAATCGTAATAAATCTGTAGAGATATTAGAGAAAATTCAGTATTCAAGGTCGCCACATTTAAAGGACGCAGTACAATTGCTACACGAACTAAATACAAAATGAAGTATAAATGAATCAATAAGATGTAAACAACATAAAATTTAAACCTTAAGAAAAGTGTGTTCCTCTTATAACTTAGAGTATTTAATCAGCCTTTTATATCATATCACAAACTAAACTTTTAAATATGTTTACGAAGCATCGCACCCTATTCAGCGCTATATTTCTCATCACTATGCTGAATTATGTTCCCGCAGAAGCACAGCTTAGCGGTTGGTTAAAAAAACAGAAAGACAAAATATTAAATAAGATAGACAGCCTCACTTCGAAAAAGGTAGATAAGTTGTTAAACGGAAAAGAAAGCAACAGCCCGTCTCAGCAGGGTACAGATATTAATAACAATGATAATGCAACACAGGGTCGGCCAAAGGGCTCTGCCATCAAGGATGCAGACTTTGTTCAGAATGTAACAAATCCTCCCCTTGATTCAAATAATACGAGAGTAATGATTGCTAAAAATTTATTTGTTGACATTAAAGGGAGATACCCGCAGGGATACGGGCCGAAATGGAGGTTTATAGGTACATCCTCTAACCTTGATTTTGATGTAGACGACTATGTGTTCCCTACTACGTATCAGAAGCATGAAACAAAAACAATTGGGATAGGCGATTATGAAGGCAAAGCAGTGCTGTCCTATAATGCGTTTTCTACCTGTGATTGTTATGCGGAAATTGAGATTGATAGTTTTGCCGTCTTAACAGCCAAACCGCAAACATTTAGAATTATAGACTTCCAGAAAGTATTAAACAGTAAAACCACCGGTGAAAAATGCAGGTCTGACTGGAATACAGAAACTTATGCAAACGGTGGGTTTGAGGGGGAAATAACACTATCTGCTAATGAAAATGGTGATATTAAAATGAGTCTTATGATAGAAAATTATTCACAAGAAACTACAAGTAATAACTATGACCCTGTGACAAGGTCTTATCCGGTTAAAATTAACCCACCCGCCGTTTCTTTTCGTTATACAGCCAACAACATTTCGTTGAATAATGACATGTCTGCACAAAAGGCGAATGAAATCATCGCTGAAGAAAATGCCGCGAAGCAACGACAGGTAGATTTTGTCAACAGGAGCAAAAAGCAGGTTGACTCTTTAATGAAGGTAATAGTTAAAAAATACCCGGGTACAGAATGTAGCTCATGCTTTTATAGATCTCGAGGTGTTAGCATAGATCCGACAACCACAAATTATTACTATGTTGATGGTGGCGGATATGCCGGAAGCAGTACAGACTATAACCTGAATACATCCCTTGTTATAAAGAATAAATGTGATTATAAAATTATGTTTATTGGTATAGAGCAGTTATATGATGACAATAAGGGATATTATTACAAAGACGTGACGCAAACTATGGATGCGGGTTATGAGTATACAACCAATCAAGGCATGTTCTCCTACGCTTTTACATCTTTGCTCGGTTTGAACTCTGATTTAATATTGCAAAAAGAATATTGTATTAATTGTGCAACGGTCAATTCAATCCAGTGGCTAAGGGTAATAAAAAGCACGAAATAACCTGTCCTAACCCCAAAAAGAACCGGCTTTATTGCCTACTAATATACCCGCTTATGAAATTAATTTTTACCCGCATGTTAATAACGGCAGTCTTTGTTGCTAATATAGCTATAATACATGCCCAAAAAGCCAATATTGCCGATTCCCTTGCTTTAGTTGATTTATATGACAGCACTGACGGCCCGCACTGGATAAACAATGCAAACTGGCTGGTCAAACCAGTGAAGAACTGGTATGGCATTACACTTGACAACAATGGCAACATAAAAGGTATTAATTTAGCTGGGAATAATTTAAAGGGCAAAGTACCTGCATCTATCGCCAATTTTTCAAAGCTCCAGGCATTAACTCTTCAAAATAACTTTCTAATTTTCGATGGCTTGGAGTTGGTAGCTCAAAAATTCAGCTTTGCGGTCTACGCTCCGCAGCATACCAGGTTACAAGTAAATTACAAAGCTGGGGTGTTTTGTGTTTCTGCAGGGGGCACTTTAGCGGATAACACCTATTCATGGTACAGCCTTAAAGGACAGGAAACAGTGGTCACAGGAGACTCTACATATAGCCCATTTCTTTTCACGAGTAACTACTATGTCACTGTAACGAACAAATTAGCAAATAAACTAACCCTTTATAGTGATACTTTTGGCATAGCCTCTAAAACAAATAAGCAGGACTCGCTCGCATTGGTTGATTTGTATAATAGCACAGGTGGCAACCACTGGAAAAATAATACGGGCTGGCTGAATAGGCCAGTAAAAAATTGGTATGGTGTTGGCTTGGATACTAACGGAAGGGTTATCTATGTAATTCTTAATAATAACGGCCTTAAGGGTTTATTTCAGCCATCTCTAGGTGATTTATCAAAATTGCAATATTTGGCTTTATCATCCAATCAATTAACCGGAAGCATACCATCTTCAATTGGCAATATCACAACCCTTTATGATTTAGAACTACAAAACAATCATTTAAGCGGTACTCTTTCATCGTCATTGCTTAATCTGCCGCAACTACGTTTTTTGCAATTAGAACATAATTTTTTTACGTTTGACGGACTTGAGACGCTTTCAGAAAAGCTTCCGAATGCAACCTATAATCCCCAGGATACGGTTTTACCCATACACTATAAAAATGGCATCTTATCCGTTTCTGCGGGTGGTAGCGTAGCCAACAATACTTATCATTGGTATCATAATGTAAATGGGGTGTCCCATGAGAGCATAATCTCGGGAGATTCAACATACTCACCAACCGATGGTGGCAACTACTTTGTATATATACGCAATAACAAGGCTACCACATTACAATTAACCAGCGACACTATCAATGTTCAATACGCCGATGCGGACAAACAAGATTCAGCAGCACTTGTGGATTTATACAACAACACTGATGGTTTACATTGGAAGAACAATATTGGATGGCTGGCGGGGCCTGTAAAGGGGTGGTATGGCATAAAAATAAATGTTAACGGGAGAGTGATAAGCATTAATTTGCACAGCAATAATTTAACTGGTAAGTTGCCGGCGTCTATCGGAGGCATGGTCAAATTGGACTCGTTAAACCTGGCATCAAATGCATTATCAAGCAGTATCCCTACCGCATTGGGCAACCTGACCAGTTTACGATTTTTAAATCTTTCATACAACTTTTTTACTGATAGCATACCATCTTCTTTGGGTAACCTAATTAACCTGCAATATTTATATTTGAGCTATAACTACCGGTTGGGGGGCAAAATCCCTTCTCAGTTAGGCAACTTGTCTAGGCTTGCATATTTAGACTTGAGCCATAACGCGCTAAGCGGGGAGGTGCCTTCAACTTTAGGCAGCCATATAAAGGCGCAGTATATTTATTTGGATGACAATTATTTTACATTTAGCGGCATGGAAGCATTTGCTCAAAAGCTTGGATGGGCAAAGTATGCGCCTCAGCACAATATCACGCTTAAGTTTAATAAAAACATCTTATATGCACCGGCAGGTGGTACTGTTGGCAACAATACTTATTACTGGTATAAAGGCGATACGCTTGTTGCAACCATAAAAGGAGATTCCACTTATAAGCTCTCGGGCGGAGGCTATTACCGCGTTGTTGTTAAGAACAAAATTGCAACTGCTTTAACATTAAATAGTGATTCTTTATTAACCTTATTCATCACTTCATTTACACCAAAATCAGGTACTTATTTAACAAAAGTTACTATTACGGGCAGTGGCTTTTCTTATGTTGATCCTGAATATTATGGCGTTACTTTCGGTGGCCAGCAATCTGATTCAGCTGCGGTTATTTCTGACACTAAAATTGTAGCCTGGGTTGGCAGCGGCGCAAGTGGCCCTGTACGCGTGAATAGTACACCATCCCTGGATAGTTTTGTTTATATACCTGTAAAAAAGCCAGCAGATATTGGTTGGCAATATGCCGGCCCTGTTAAGGCATCAACCAACAAGGCAAATTTTGTCAGCGGTACCTGCGGCAGGGATAACCTTCCGATAGTAGCGTATGTAGATTCAGCCAGCAAAAGGGCAGTAGTACTTAAATTAACAACTAAGAATACATTTAAGCAGTTGGGAGCAGCAGTATCAGATGGGGCATGCAGTAGTGTCAATTTAGTGCTTGACACTTTTAATAACCCGGTTATAGCTTATATAGATGCCTTGCACAATAATGGCATTACAGTTAAACAATTTAGTAACGGTAACTGGCAGGTGTTGGGAACGGAGGGCTTTGTACAACCAGGTAAGGGATTGGTGCCATTTTCAATGGCTATTGATAATGATAACCTTTTATATATTTTATCAAGTGCCGGCGGCTACCCTTTCTTGCTAAATTTGTATAAATTTGATGGCACTTCATGGATAAAGGTTGGAAAGGATGATTTTGCCCGTTCTGGCGATGGTGATTTTGCAGTAGCGATAAACCCGGTTACGAACTCCCCTTATGTTGCATTTGACGATTACAGCCAAATTTCAACACTTAATTACCAAAGTTATGGTTCAGTTATGAATTTTGAACGGGGTGTATGGGCCTATGTTGGCTTGCCGGGATTTGCGAACGCACCGCGCGGAGTTTATTATACCGACCTAAAGTTTGATAGTAATGGCAACCCATTAACCTCTTTCCAGGATGATAATGGCTTTGAAAGGGCCAGTGCGTACAAATTTAGTAACGGGTCATGGGGCCCGGTAGGCTATAGGTATTTTTCAAAGGGACATGCATATTATCCTTACATGGCAGTGGATAAAAAAAGTACCCCATTTGTAATATTTAAGGATATCTCGTATAACAACCAGGGTACAGTAATGACGGTTAATAATAAAACCGGCAGATGGCAGGTTTTAGGAGGACAGGGGATTTTTAATGCATCCTACTTTGGTCGCAATGCAATATTTACGGATAACAACAACACTACCTGGGTAGCATTCTCCAATAACGATGTAGGCGGCTCTGTAAGCTTAATGAAATATGTTGGCCCTGCGCAGCCAACTATACTGCCTGCAAACCCCGATAGCTTATATGCCAACCGTGAAATGACAGATACAAGCGGGTGGACACACTATTATTATGATAACAACACACCGACCATTTATGATGACGATACTTTGCTGTTGTCTCTTAAAAAGAACGGCCAGGATATAGGAGCCATTGGAGACGGTGTATTTTCTGTTAAACTGGTTGCGACAGCAAAAGCAGGCAGCAACAGCGCGACAATGCTTTCAAACCCGCTTATAACCAATACTTCCGGCTATTGGGTAATGAACCGGTACTGGCAAGTAACAGCAACCAAAGAGCCTAAAAACAGTGTTGGTGTGAGGTTTTATTACAACAACCAGGATTTAAATGATATTAACGGCAGCTATCCAACGCATAATCTTACCAACAATAAACTGATTTTTTATAAGGCTGTTGGCGGAAACCCCAATCCTACAAGTAACCTGTCAGGTGCAAAAAACATAATAAGCATTTTAAACGGTGCCTTGCCAAGCGATACTACCTGGGTATATAATCGGCTAACGGACACCACGCAGTATGCTGAATATAGCGTAGCAAGTTTTTCAGGCGGTGGTGGTGGTGGTACAGGTAACAATAAGGCGTTGCCTGTTACCCTGTTAAGCTTTACCGGCAACCGAATTAAAACCGATGTACAACTTAGCTGGCAAACAGTGAATGAGTTTAATGCTGATAACTATTTTGTAGAACGCAGCCTTGATGGCGTTGATTTCACCGCTATAGCCTCTGTGCATGCAAAAGGTAACCCGAGCACAGATCAATCATATGGCTATACAGACTTTACTGCTGCCAGCCTTAATGCAAACTTGGTATATTATCGCTTAAGAATTGTTGATAAAAATGGAGATTTCAGCTACAGCAAGACCATAAGCCTGCAAAATGATGGCATAAACAAACCGCTTGTATTGTACCCGAACCCGGCACAAACATCAGCGGAATTACAGTTTGTTGCAGTTACCGCTAAAAAATATACTGTTAACATAGCGACCGCTGATGGTAAAGTGCTAAAGAGAATAAACATAAGCGCTTCTGAAGGCAGTAACAGAATTGTCATTGATGTACGAAGCTTTCCGCCGGCAATTTATACAATTACCCTTATAAGTGATAAAGACAACAAAACATTAAAGTTGGTAAAGAAATAGCTAACTGAATAAATAATTGGCTTGAGAAGATTAAAGCTGTAGCACTCAGCTTTACAGGACGTCCGTTATTAAGGCGTTAGTGCATTTAACTTGGATGGAACAAAACCTTTTGAAAAGGTATTGACTGCTACTTAAGTTGAAACATTATTTTACTTATAATGAAAGCTTAATTATCGCGTCTATGTTGATGTCCACCGTGGAGTAAAAGTTTACTATCTTTACCACGATAAAGTATAAGATAACTTAAGCAAGGGATGGTTGGTGAGTAAATCGGGAGTTATGCAAAATCGCTTATCATAAAACGTTGGTAATATACCTGTTGCAAAAGATGATATTCTCCCTCTCAACGGGATCACTAAATTAGCTATAAAAAAATAGCTGAAAACAATGAAAGCCCTGCAATCACAGGATTTGCGGGGTTTTTTATTTTCTGGCACTTACCCAAAAAATACCAAATTATGGTGCTTAAAAAGAGCGGGCAGGGCAAATTTTTAGTTTTACCCGCCCTTTTCGTCCAGAACCCCCTCCAAGATGGGAACGTATGCGAAAATGGCAAGCCTAACAGGAGCGGAGCATTGGCTCGGCCCACCGCGCCCTTTGCCGCCCCGCACCCGGCACCCACCCACCTCATCTAAATTCTTTTCTTTTCCACCCCTGCCACTACCCCCACCGCTCCCCATCCCGCTTCCCGCACTTCCCTGTTGCCGCTGCCTTTCCCCTTTAATAAAAGCATTGCATACACCGCCTCAGCCCCCCTGCAGTTCATAAGCACTATAGGTAAGCATAAAGAAAGTATCGCTGTAAGAGAGTATAGATAGAGTCTTTAACATTATAGAAGAGTAGGGGTTGTGCCATCAAGAGGCTTGGCGGCAGGACAATTAATCGCCTGGGTATTTTATTAAGAATGCATATTGGATGTGGCTATTTGGCTGTAAATGCGTTAGGGTTGGCTTTCAGGCGCGGACGCGGGCCGGGCGCGGCACGCCGAAGGCAGCGCGCGCACGGTTCGCGACGACGCCGACCTTTCATGTAGGCCGCCTCGCACCCAAGTGCTGCCAGATGCCGGTAATAAAAAATCTAATAAGTCTAACCTGTCACCCGGGTATACGCTTAAAAGTATGCACAGGTGGTATATATCAACCCGCACACGGCTCCGGCATTACCATACCTTTAAGCCTGCCTCACCAGGACCTGCCCACACCACCTGCCCAAATTCCGCACTCACCCCCTTGCAAATCTCAAATAATATGTTTATCATATGGGATAATCAACGTCCCATGACCAGACTTTGCTTATTCACAGCCTGCTTATTAATGGCAATAAGCAGCAGGGCACAGCCGCAATAGACCCGCAAACTGGTACCTGTAATGACCCAGCAGAATTTTTACCTGAAATGCAGGGAAGGATACAATTTCTTACTACCTGGTTTATGGCTTATAAACTTTATAGCTAGTGTTATGAATTTTAATTTAGTTTAGTATTAAACTGTCAATGGGTCTCCGGTATAAGTCCATTTAAATGGCCTGGCCCTCTTTTCATTGTAGGTTTTTACATATTCCATCAATTGATCTACCAACTGCTTTTTAGATTTCCAAACACCTCCCTTCAACACGTCTTTACTGAGTATATTAAACCATATTTCTACCTGGTTGAGCCAGGATGAATAGGTGGGGGTATAATGCAGGGTCAGCCTTCTCTTTGATTCCACCCACTCAGCAACCATTTTGTGCTTGTGGACTGCCAGGTTATCCACAATCACATGCAAATGCCTGCGCGGGTATTTTCGGTAGAGTTCCTTTAAGAACAAAAGGAAGTTTTGCGCATTGTTCTTCTCCACCGTCCTGGCCGTCACCTCTCCTTTATGTACGGATAATGCCGCTAATAAAGCCACTGTCCCATTTCGCTTATACGTCGAAGTCAGCCTTTTGGGTTGGCCTGCCCGCAGGGGTAACAACGGTTGCGTCCTGTCCAGGGCCTGTATCTGGGTCTTTTCATCAACGCATAGCACCAGGGCATTCTCCGGCGGATTAAGGTACAGCCCCACGATATTGAGCATTTTGCTTTCAAATTCCACATCGGTGCTTTTCCCGCACCAGTATTCCACCTTATGCGGTTTTAAATCCGCCTGCTGAAGTATCTGTTGAACTTTACCCTGGCTCATCCCTACTTCTTTAGCTATCCGCCGCTGGCTCCAGGTGGTATAGCCATCTTTCGGTTTTTTCGTCGCCAACTGGATCACCTTCGCTTTTTGCGCGGCCGATAAAACCGGTGGCTTTCCGCTGCGCGGGGCATCCCTTAATCCTTCTATGCCCTGCGAGGCAAACCTCTTTCTCCATTTATTGACAACCATTTGGCTGACGCCCAACTCTGCCTGCGTTTCAACAAAACTTTTTCCCTCTTCCCAATAAAGTATAATTTTTGCCCTTTCTACCATCCGCTTTTCTGCCTTGCTGCTCCGCGCTACCGTCTGAAGTTCTAACCGGTCTTCTTCGCTTAATTTAAAAGATCGACGCTTTGCCATCCAATATTTTTATCTCAAATATACTAAATTAATTTAGTATTCATAACACTAGCCTGTAATTTGCCATCACCTGCTATCACAAAGTAGTAGCCGGGTTTAAGAGTCGGCAGATCGTTAATGGTGTACGTACCGCTTCCGTCTATTGATATGTCTGAACGTTCGAATATTGTCCGCCCGGATATATCTGTCAGTTTTATCCCTCTGCCTTCGTTGATTTTGGGTATGATAAATACTTAACAGATCCCGTCATCCGAACAACAGCTACCTGTAATTGCCGATATCAATTAGTTTGTATACGTCCTGCACGATAATCCTGCGTCCTTTTGTTTCTAGGATACCTGCTTCCTTAAATTCAGTCAAGAGGCGGACGACATTCTCTCTCGCTGTCCCGACGAGGCTGGCTAAATCCTCTCTCCCCATATTAATTTCCACCGGCATGCCAGGCTGAAAATTGACTTTGTACTTTTCGCGCAGAACAATCAGTTGGAGGGCTAATCTTTCCCGGACTGATTTTTGGGCAAACATCGTCACACTGTTAGCCAGCACGGTGAATTCATGGCTGAGGGTTTTGAGCAGCCTCCTGTTCAGCAGGGCGGACCGATCCAAGGTATTAAGAAAGTCTTCTTTTGGAATAAACGCAATCATGCTTTCTTCAAGCGCCGCAGCGGAATCCGGGTAACGTTCTTCCGAAAGCACCGCGTGATACCCAATCAATTCACCGGTATCCGCCACATAAATAATTTGTTCTCTCCCCTCTTTGTCCAGCTTATATTTCTTTACTTTTCCGCGCGTAATATAAAAGATCCCCGCCGGGTATGCTCCTTCCCTGAAAATGGCGTCTCCTTTTCTGTAAACCTGTTCAGATTTGTGTGCGGTAAGCAATGCAATATCTTCTGGAGGCAAGCCCCTCAAAATAGATTCACTGTTGAAATCCCAGTTGTCAATAGGGAAAATGCCTTTGATGCTCATTATGGGAACAAATGTATCTTTTAAAAATTGATAAATCTCACTTTTTCAGGTGATAAGGTTTACCGCATGCAAAAAATGGGCGAAATACCTTTGCCATATATGGGAACCACGACCCGGTGTGATTTTTTTTATACAGCCGACCATGAATGGATAAACTTTAAAGGAAGCATAGCTTATGTAGGCATATGCTCATTTAAACTCACAGGGTTTAGAGAAATTCACTCCATTACCTTCCAGAAATCGTCCGGCTTTCTGAAAGCAGAAGAAGTTATTGCCACCATCAGCTATAATGATTACCGGATTGAAGCCCACATGCCGGTCGATGGCAAAATACTGCAACTAAATAAAACATTGCTTTCAGAAGGCAAAAATATATTGGTAAAACAGCCGGAAAATTCAGGATGGATAGCCGTAATCACCCCGGCACAGCCTTATGAACGGAAGGGATTGCTGTTGCCAAAGACATATCAATTGAACCTTAAAAGAAGGCATGCAAAATGATGCTGGATAAAGAAATAAAAACCAAAGACCCTAAACCCTTGAAAAGGAACAGTTACATAAGGAGCCTTTTGCAACACAGATGCCCCCGCTGCAGGCTGGGTGGACTTTTTAAATATCCGAACCCCTACCATTTTAAACATATGCTGGAGATGCATGAGTATTGCCCGGTTTGCGGGCAGAAAACTGAAATAGAAACCGGCTTTTATGTCGGGACTGGATATGTCAGCTATTCTCTGACAGTGGCATTTTCCGTTGCTACTTTTGTTGCCTGGTGGGTGTTGATCGGCTTTTCTTTATATGACAACAGGATATTTTGGTGGCTGGGTATCAATTCTGCATTAATGCTGCTGCTGCAACCCTATTTTATGCGTTTGTCAAGAACAATATGGCTGTCTTTCTTTGTACATTTTGATAAAGACTGGAAGTCGGCTGACCTTTCAGAATAACAGCAGGGAAATTAACTTATGCCTTTACTGAGAAAAAGAACATACTGGGATAAATGGTTTAATTCCGATGAATCCTTTAACCGGCTCTATCCGCTATATATACAAGAGTTAGCGCGGAAGCACTGGACCCCGTTGATGGTCGCAAAGAAGGCTGCGCTTTTCCTGGCTGCAGAAAATAATGTCAGGATACTCGACATTGGAAGCGGGGTAGGGAAGTTTTGCCTGGGCGCGGCGTATTTTAAACCCAAAGCTCAATATTATGGCATAGAGCAAAGAAAAAATCTTGTAGTTAATGCTAATGCCGTCAAAGAAGCCCTTGCCTTTGATAATGTTTTCTTTATTAACGGTAATTTTACCCAACTGCATTTTAGAGATTACGACCATTTTTATTTTTATAATTCCTTTTATGAAAACCTCACCGGCACAGATAAAATAGACGACGGTATTGATTACTCAGTTGAACTATACAACTACTATAACCGCTACTTATATAATCAATTGGCGCAAAGACCTGCGGGAACAAGGCTCGCTACTTTTCACAGCCTGGAAGACGAAGTGCCGCAAGGTTATCATATTGTTGGCTCGGAAATGAATAATCTTTTGAAATTCTGGATAAAAGTTTAAACATTAACAGGATTAGCGATGAATTTGACAGATGTTTCCTGGGTATTTTTATCATTATTGCTGCCTGTGGCGGGAATAATATCGGTCTTGTTTGCCCCTCAGGCAGCCAGGGCTAAAATCAACCTTGTTTTCGTTGCTTTAACCGCTTTGACAACTACCGTTTTAGCATTCAGGGCATTAACGGGAGGTCCCCTTAATATGACACTGTGCAAAACGCCTGTCTTTGGTAATATCCAGTTGCGCGTGGACGGCCTTGCAGCCTGGTTTATGCTCATCATCAACGTGGGCTGCATCAACGGGGCTGCTTATGGAGTGGGATATATGAAACAATACGAACGGCAAAAAACAAATCTTACACTTCATTGGATATTATTCCTGCTTTTCCAGGCTTCCATGCTTTGGGTTTGTATGGTACAAAATACCCTGGCTTTCCTGGCAGTTTGGGAACTGATGTCCATCTCCTCGTTCCTGCTGGTTATCTTTGATCACGGGGAAAAGAAAACACTGCAAGCGGGCATAAATTACCTGATCCAGATGCATATAGGGGTGATGATCCTTTCCGTTGCATTTATCTGGGTCTGGCTCTCAGAAGGTTCTTTTGATTTTTCAGCCATTGAAAAGTTCTTTGCGTCACATACCAACACCTGGCTTTTCCTGTTATTCTTCACCGGGTTTGGCATCAAGGCGGGTTTTATTCCCCTACATACGTGGTTGCCCCTTGCACATCCGGCAGCGCCCTCGCATGTTTCCGGGGTCATGTCCGGTGTTATCGTTAAGCTGGGCATTTACGGGATATTCAGGATATTATTTATGCTTAAGCAGGATGAGATAATCATTGGTGAAATAGTCATAATACTGTCGGTATGCACTTCGCTGTTTGGTATACTGAATGCGGCTGTGCACCGCGATTTCAAGAAAATGCTTGCGTATTGCACTATTGAAAATATTGGAATAACCGGCATCGGGATGGGAATAGGGATTCTTGGGCTTGGTACTGCTAATGATGTCCTGGCTATTATTGGATTTGCAGCTGCTTTACTACATGCATTGAACCACTCCCTCTACAAACCGTTGCTTTTTTTTGCGTCCGGCGCTGTGTATCAGCAAACACGAACACGGGACATGGAAAGGCTGGGCGGCTTGATGCGTACCACGCCACGCACTGCCATTTTTTTCCTTCTTGGGGGCATGGCCATCAGCGGACTACCGCCTTTAAATGGCTTTGTTTCTGAGTTCCTTTTGTACTCCGGCATCCTGCTTGGTATCAAATCGCTTGGTATTGTTTATATTGCCCTGCTGATATCCGCACTGGCAGGACTGTCGCTGACCGGAGGTATTTCAATGTTTACCTTTACCAAAGGCTTTGGAACAATATTTCTCGGGAGCCCGCGTACAAATTTACCTAAACAGCCTGTTGAAGTCAGCTTTTTGATGCAATTGCCACAGTATTTTCTCGTGCTTATCATGCTCTCGATCAGCCTTTTCCCGCAATACTATTTCCTTGTTGTACAGAAAATCGTTGCCGGCTATATTCCTGCCGCATCAGGAAAAATATCGCTCCCTGCAATATCACTGATAACTGTCGCTGCTATTGGTAAAGTTGCCCTGTTATTTATGCTGCTGCTGCTCGTAACCTGGTTGGTAAGAAAGTCCTTTACACGGAATCGACCGGAATCAGCAGCCGAAACCTGGGGATGCGGTTACCCCATGGCAACGGCAAGGATGCAGTACACGGGAAAATCATTTTCAAAAGCAATGGGAAAGTTGCTCAGCTTTATTTTGCTCGAACAGAAGAAATACCGGGAAATCTCAACGAATGAAATACTTCCGGAGAAAAGAAAATATTCTTCGCATTATAATGACTTTTTTGCAAAAAGGATTTATGACAAAGTAACAGACAGGCTGATTTTTTCGATGAATTACTTTCAGTTCATACAAAACGGCAAAATTCAGTCTTATATCCTTTATGGTATTTTTTTTATTGTGCTGGTATTCCTGGCAACAATCGTCAAACTGATCTGATGGCAATGATTGCTGTATTTATGATGATCCCCTTTTTTTCTGCCGTGCTGATCCCCTTCGCAAGCACAGCCTGGAAAGGGTATATAACAATAGCTGCAGTTATGGTACTTGCCCTTCTCAGCAGTATAATAGCTTTCAGGGCGCTGGGCGGAACAAGCACAGAAATCTTATTCCGCGGTTCTTCCGTGACGGGCGATATCCCGGTAAGAATTGACGCGTTGTCCGGGTGGTTTATTATTGTGATCAATTTTACTTTTATCACAGGGGCACTTTACGGATACCAATACATGCGTACCTACGCATTACAAAAATCCAATCTCTCCCTGCATTATATCAGCTTTATTGTTGCGCATTCAGGTCTCATTTGTGTTAGTTCCCTGCAGAACTCCCTGGCATTTCTTGTCGCCTGGGAAGCGATGGCGCTGTCCTGTTTTCTGCTCATTATTTTTGAGCATCAGAAAAGGGCAACTTTAAATGCGGGTATTAACTTCCTTATACAATCTCATATCGGCATCATGTTTCTAACATTGGGCTTTATATGGGTTTCTATCTATACGAACAGCTTCGATTTTACCGCCATTACTATTTTCTCAAATGCCAATTCTTTCCTGGCAGGCATTGCTTTATTCCTTTGCTTTTTTATCGGATTTGCAATAAAGGCAGGGTTCGTTCCATTTCATACGTGGCTGCCTTATGCGCACCCGGCTGCGCCTTCGCATGTATCCGGGGTGATGTCCGGCGTTATTATAAAAATCGGCATTTACGGTATCCTGCGTATGTTGTTGCTGATTAAAACCGATTACACCGTAATAGGGTATTTTATTTTTTTTATTTCGTTGATTTCGGGAATATATGGTGTGATGCTGGCGGTCATACAGCACAACCTGAAGAGGTTATTGGCATATCACAGCATTGAAAACATCGGTATTATTGGCATGGGGATCGGAATTGGCTGCATTGGCATGGGGCAGGGAAATTATTCTTTAACAGTACTTGGATTTGCGGGCGCTCTTTTGCATACGCTGAACCATTCTCTTTTTAAATCCCTTTTATTTTACGGGGCGGGAAATGTTTACCAGGCAACGCACACAATGGATATAGAAAGATTGGGTGGTCTGAGTAAAAAAATGCCCCATACAGCGATGTTGTTTCTTATTGCGTCTCTCGCAATTTGCGGGTTACCTCCTTTTAATGGCTTTGTATCAGAATTCCTGATCTATAACGGGATGTTTGACAGCTTGCATGGTTTGGGCAATACATTGGCTTCTTCTGTTATTTGCGGCCTTTTTGCCCTGGCACTTATAGGGGGGCTTGCAATGCTATGCTTCATCAAAGCTTATGGCATGGCTTTTCTTGGCACTTCCCGTCACCATTTGCACCAGCCTGCTGTAGAAGCCTGCCCCGGTAAACTGGCTCCTATGTATGCCATTCTGATTCTCATAGTGAGTATTGGGGTATATCCAAGCTTTTTTATAGACGCCCTGTCAAAACCGCTCAAATTGTTTAGCGGCAATATATCTTATGTCCATCCCCCAGGGTTGCCCCTTGTTAGCCAGGCATTGCCTGCCACAGGGTTGTATTCGGCAGGTTTTCTGGTGTTGGCAGGGCTGGTCTATATAATAAGAGCGCAGGTAACAAGGCATAAACCCCTTCATTTTGATGCCACCTGGGGCTGCGGGTATACAGCCCCAGCCGTTAAAATGCAATATACTGCCAGTTCCTTTGTACGGGCATTCCGCAAACTGGCAGAACCTTTTCTTTCTATCAGTAAGAAAAAAAAGGAAATACAAGGTATTTACCCAAAGACAGGCGGGCAGGAAACCCATCCTTACGATAAGGCAGAACTATGGTTGATTGATTATCCGGTACACCTGTTAAAAGCGCTTTTTAACAGGTTCGTTTTTTTGCAAAACGGCAACCTGCAGTTTTATATACTGTACGGAATAGTTTTTATTTCACTGGTGCTCGGGGTGCCATTTCTTTTCGATTATATTAAATCATTGCTCAGATTTTTAAACCAGCTATAGAAAATGATCAGTTGTATATTCATCCTCTTTGTAAGCCTTTTCTTCACCGGCATCGTCAACCGGACAAAAAGTATAGCTTCGGGCCGCAAAGGTCCTGGCATTTTACAGCCGGTAAAAGATGTGATCCGCCTGTTTAGGAAGGGTTCCGTTTACAGCAGGACAACCAGCGTTATCTTCCAGGTAGCCCCGAGTATTTATTTTACATCGGTAATTATGGCAATATTGATAGTCCCCTTTGGCCATTACAAGGGTGTCATATCTTTCGCCGGTGATTTTGTTTTTTTTGCCTATGTCTTGGGAACGGGAAAATTTTTCAGCATTATTTCGGCGCTTGATACCGGCAGTAGTTTTGAAGGAATGGGTGCCAGCCGCGAAGCGCTGTTTTCCATGTTTGCTGAGCCTGCCTTTTTTATCCTGATGGGTTCACTGGCGCTCCTTACCGGCCATACTTCTTTCCAGGAGATATTTTCCTCAATGCATTTTGGTTCATCAATATCCTATGTACTGGGGGCGCTGGCAACTTTTGTTTTAGTGATGCTCACAATGGTAGAAAACAGCCGCATGCCCATTGACGACCCAAAAACGCATCTTGAACTAACTATGGTGCATGAAGTAATGATACTTGATAACAGCGGCTTCGATCTAGGGATGATCCTCTACACGACAAACCTGAAATTTGCCATGTACGGCGCATTGATAGCCAACCTGTTTATGGGCAGCTTCCCCCCATACCTGACGATACCGATATTCCTGTGCATTCAATTTCTTTTTGCGATAGCTGTTGGCATCCTGGAATCATTTACAGCAAGGTTCCGGATGAACCATAATGCACAATATATACTGGCATTGTCATCATTTTCTCTTCTGATATTCCTGGGAGTATTATTGGTTTTGGGTCAGTTTAATTAAACATAACAATATGACAAATGTATTATTAATCATATTCACTATTACGCTGCTTTACCTGGGTATTGCCCACCGCCTGCTTACATATGTTAAAATACTTGCTTTCCAGGGTGTAATACTTTTTGGCATTGCTTTTCTTGAACTCATCCAGATCAATGCTGTCAACCTCGCCTTTGTTTTGCTGGAGACCATTGTTTTTAAAGCCATAGCTATCCCCCTATTTTTGAACTATGTCATGAAAAGGAACAGGATCGCGCGGGATGCCGAACCTTTCCTGCCCAATTTTATTTCACTCATCATCATCACCCTCATCATCATTGTTACTTTTATTTTGGCCAATGCAATTGCCGGATCAGGGATAAGCAAGATATATTTCGTGGTGGCTGTTTCAACATTGTTTACCGGCCTTTATCTGATTGTAACGCGCCATAAAATTATCACCCACGTAATGGGCTACCTCGTGATTGAGAACGGGGTGTTTATTTTATCACTTGCCGTCGGCAATTCAATGCCTATGCTGGTAAACCTTGGCATCTTGCTCGATGTATTCGCCAGCGTTTTTCTGTTGGGCATTTTTGTAAACAGGATTGGCGATGTATTAAAGGATGTGGATGTGGATCAGTTAAAAAACTTAAAGGACTAACTATTAATAAGTGCAAAATATGACAGGAATATATTTAGTTGGTGCATTCATAACAGGTGGCCTGCTTTTTTTTAACAGGAACCGGTTGTTAAATTATTTGCTTGTCATCGCATTCCTTCTCTTGCAAAGCGGCTTTACCGTATACGAGTATTTACATATACATACTACCGATCTAAATTATTTTACAGCGGATGCGTTGGCCGTCCTGCTGTTGGCCACATTGACCATTATCAGTATCCCAGCTATGTATCACAGTTATATTTTTATAGAAAAAAATAACAATACAGCGCGGGAAAGGGGTATATATTTTGCCGCGATGGTCGTTTTACTGACGGCAATCAGTGCAGCATATCTTTCCAACCATATTGCGGTTACCTGGGTATTTGTTGAACTCACTACGTTAAGCGCTTCTGCGTTAATATACCATCGCAGGAACAACCGTTCGCTGGAAGGGACGTGGAAGTATGTGTTCGTTTGCGCCATCAGCATCACGTTAATCTTTATCGGCATATTATTTTTAAGCTTCACGCTGCAACAGGCCGGAACGGACGACCTTTCCTTTTCCGTATTGATGAGGAAAGCGCCTCAATTGAATCTATTCTGGTTGCGACTGGCTTTTATTTTCATATTCACAGGGTTTACCGCTAAATTAGGGTTGGTGCCTATGTATACTGCAGGCATTGATGCCAAGGACAAAGCTCCGTCGCCCGCAGGCGCATTGCTTTCCAGCGTTTTGATGAATATGGGGTTTGTAGGCATTTTTCGTTTCTATATAGTAATAGCATATTCGCCGATATTCAGTTGGGTCAATCATGTAATCATGATCGCTGCCGTACTCTCCATTTTTGTTGCAGCAGTTTATATGACAAAAGTAAAAAATATAAAAAGAATGTTTGCCTATTCAAGTATTGAGCATATGGGCATTGTAATGACAGGAGTAGCGGCGGGCGGGGTCGGGTACTATGCTGCGATTCTGCATATCATTTTACACGCATTTGTCAAATCAGGTTTCTTTTTTCAAATGGGGCAGATATACCGTATTTATAAAAGCAAAAGTATTTACGATGTTGGCAATTATTTCAAATACAATCTTACAGGGTCAATCGTCATACTCCTTGGTTTCTTTTTTGTCACGGCCATGCCTCCATCGGGATTGTTCGTCAGTGAATTCATGATTTTTCGCTCCCTTTTTGAAGCTGATTATTGGCCGGTACTCATTTTTATTATGCTGTTGCTAACGGTGATTATATGGGCGTTGGGGAAGAACATATTCAAGCTGCTTTTCTCACCTGCGGTTGACTTCACGGAGGAAGGCGTGGAAAATATACATCCCGCTGAATCTGTATCACAATTTGTTTTGCTTGCATTAGTTGTTTACCTGGGCTTAAACCCGCCGCCGCAATTTATAACGCTTATCCAGGAAGCAGTAAAAAACCTGCCGCATTAATATGAACCATATAAGCATCAAAAATAACCAGAGTGTTCCGCTCGCCGCAATCCCGGTACTGGAGTATGCTTCTTTTTTAGAGTTGAATGTTTTCTCATTAATCAAAAGTCAGGGGGCGCATTGTATAAACTATTATGGATGCCCGGAATCCGGAAGGATCAGGCTCATTTGCTGTATCGCCAATGATGAACAGCATGAGATTCATGTTTCGTCGTGCATAGTTGACCCGGCGCAGCAACTGCCGTCTTTCTCTAAATACAATCTTGTATTTGAAAAATTTGAACGCGAGATTCACGAAAATTTCGGTGTAGGGTACAAAGACCATCCCTGGTTAAAACCAGTCCGTTATCCATGCAACCGCAGTAATAAAAACAATACCATAACCAACTACCCTTTTTTTGCCATTGATAGCGAGGAATTGCACGAGGTGGGCGTCGGACCAATACATGCAGGTATTATTGAGCCGGGGCATTTCCGGTTTATTTGTAACGGGGAGCAAATACTTCACCTTGAAATACAATTAGGCTACCAGCACAGGGGCATTGAACAGTTAATGCTTAAAAAGGAAAAATTACTGCAGCGGGTTACCCTGGCGGAAAATATCGCCGGTGATTCAGTTGCAGGTCATACGACGGCATTTGTAAACCTGTGGGAAAGCCTGTGCAATTACCATTCTGACCGGGGCCTGCAACTTGCCCGCACACTTGCCCTGGAATTAGAGAGGGTTGCGGTTCACACCGGCGACTTAAGCGCCATATGCACCGACGTGGCCTACCAGCTTGGCAGTGCGGTATACGGGAGGTTAAGAACGCCCATCATCAATTACTTCCAAAAATGGTGTGGTAACCGTTTGGCGAAAGGGTTAATACGACCCGGCAAAACAAATTTTCCGTTCACCGAATCATTAGCAGCGGAACTGAACAATTTGCTGGATGACTACAGCAAAGATTTTGAAGAAATTTCAGGAGAACTGTTCAGTTTGCCCAGCGTACTGGCCAGGTTTGAAAAAACGGGCGTCGTCACAAATGAGCAGGCTATAACGATTGGAACAGTAGGGATGTCTGCCAGGATGAGTATGGTTAACCGGGATATCCGGTATTCCCATCCACATGACCTCTATGAAGAACTTTATCACCAGCCCCTGCTAAAAAACCATGGCGACGTCCATGCAAGGGCCCGCATCAGGAAGAAGGAGATTGAACAGTCCATTGATTATGCCAGGAAACTGATACAAAAGCTGCCGGTGCCCATGGAAAATAATCATCCGTTGCCGTCGCCTTCCCCCTGCCTTTTCGCTATTTCGCTGGTAGAGGGATGGCGGGGCGAGATTTGCCATTGTGCTATTACGGGTGAAGCAGGTGAACTCGTTCATTATAAAATAAAAGACCCCTCTTTCCACAATTGGCTGGCTTTGGCCCTGGCAGTAAGAAACAACGAGATTTCGGACTTCCCTATATGCAACAAGAGTTTTGACCTGTCCTATTGCGGTCATGATTTATGAAATTTTAAACTATATGAAATGTTGGATAATCTGAAAATATTATGGCACCAGGGCAAACAATATATTCCTGATGTAACGACAGCGAGACTGCCCGGTATTTTCAGGGGCAGGCCCGTAATCAGCTTGGAAAAAGTTGATGAATACCGGTTGACAGAGCTGTGTCCTACAAACGCAATATCTGCCCACCCGGTATGTATTGACCTGGGAAAATGCACTTTTTGTGGAGAATGTGCTGTAGCCTTTCCTGATAAAATTAGTTTCACGGACGACTACAAAATCGCAACGAATGAACGAAACAGGCTGGTGACAGAGGCGGGGCGAAACGAACCGGTAAAACTGAACCCGGCACTTATCAGGAAAGAAATTTATGAGTGCTTCGGCGGGTCATTAAAGTTGAGACAAGTATCAGCCGGGGGGGATAATAGTTGTGAAATGGAATTGAATGCCTGTGGTAATGTAAACTTTGATATGGGGCGCTTTGGGATTGAATTTGTGGCTTCGCCCCGTCATGCGGACGGTGTTGTCATCACAGGCCCTATAACAGAAAATATGGCGCAACCGCTGCAGATATGCTACGATGCGATACCTGACCCCAAAATAATTATCCTGGCAGGAACCGATGCTATCAGCGGGGGCATTTTTGAGGGCAGCCCCGCCCTGGACAGGGGGTTTTTATCTGCATATCCTGTTGATTTATATGTGCCGGGGAACCCGGTACACCCCCTCACCTTTATCAACGGGGTGCTTGAACTGATCCGGAAAAGAAAATGAACCGAAAGGCTGACCATACGAGGCACGCCAGGAACATAATCAAAGATGGCTTGATTCTTTTATCGCTGTTTGCATTACTTAGCTTTATTGATGTGAATACGGCGGTATTTATGTCCATAATAGTTACTGTTTTCCTGTTGACCCGCAGGGTTATGCTTGATTATAACCCGGCTGTGACCACAGAGAATTGCATAGGGGAAAATAAAAAGGTATTATCCGTTCCGGCAGGAGTAATTGTATTTGATCTCAGCAAAGTTCCTGCTATAGAATCTCTTTACAGGTATATCAGTTTAATAACGACACTCGTCGCTTGCCCCAGAATACTTGTTGTACGTTGCAGCGGTATAGGAAGGATGCTCCAAGAGGATATTGCTATGGTGAGGAAGATCCTATACATGCTGAAACAACGGGAGGTGTTCGTTATTTTTTCAGACGTTAGCGACACCCTTCGCGTGCAACTCAGGCAACTGGACATCGAAAACCCGGACAGAGAAAATATTTTCGATAATGTCAGCGATGCCCTGCATAAAGCGGCAAGGCTGCGCAAGCAAATATTTCGAGGAAAAAGTCGCATACATGACTAAAATCAGCTTTTCCGGAGGCAGCATTATTTACATTACATTTTTATGTCTGAATTTATCACACTGCCCATGACCGCTGCGACGCCAATAGAAATGATACAGGAATCATTCACCAAAGTTTTCCCATTCCTGCAGTTAAAATTCCCGCCGGGTGATGCTTGTAGCGCTGCCCGGATACTGGAAGATATTAATCCATCCATCCGACCGGGGACAATAGAGTTTTCGGGGGCTACAACTGTTAATGAACTGGAAGAAATCTTCAAAGAAAAGTTTGAATTACATGTCAGTATACTGCGTAAAGCCGGCAACATTTGGATATATCCTACCATGACAAGGGACTGGCCGCTGTCAAAACAAAACCAAGGAGGCAAGGACCTTTCTGCCGGCAGAAAATAGACCTACGTTAATTTTTTTTCTTAATTCAGCTGCCCCCAATGATTTATCCGCCTGTACAAGATCAATTCCATTTGCAAGGCTCTTGGTAACAATACCTGGTTCTCAATATGAGCGTGAATCTGCAGGTCTCGCTCAAAGCTCTGCAACTGGCTCAACAATATGCGGTAAAGCGAAGCGTTCACTTCGGGCGGGTTATACAACTGAATGACCCGGCGAATATCGGCCAATTCATCTTCGGTATCATGGTGCCCTTCCAGGAATAAAGTGACACAATATTCCTGACGGGAGAGCACGTACAAGGAAGTATGGCTGCCATCTCTCAGGCATCTGAGCAAAAGCCTGATGTACGGCAGCAACCTGGTTTCTTCCTCCCGGATATGTTCATCCAGTTCAGTTGAATACCGGTGAAAGAAATTATTGAGGGCGGCGAGTACAGGATGGCCTGCATTATACAGCTCCGAGAGATGGAAGATACTTTGTTCTATTTCAGGCAGTTTCTTTTGCAGATAAAAGATATGGGTACGCTGGATATATTCTGTGACCAGTTCTATGGGAAACCCTTCAAAATCAGTTGCACAAAATATCTTTTCCCCGAAGGCCTTCACCAGTGCGGCGATAAATGCAGGCCCCATGTCTTTCAAAACGGCATCAACACCATAACGCTGCATTATCTGGCGGTAAAATATATCGTATTCCTGCATGGCACAAATTTATCGAAAAAGTATATCAGCAGGAAAATCGGCAGTCCTGGTAACCTTAAAAATTCAGCCAATATATCTGGATGTTATTATCCCGGAGCATGCAGGTCATCTTCCTTGATCTGCCTGTTAAGCGCCGCTTTCAGGAGGTCAAGGAATACTGTCCTGTTTTTCTTCCGCAAACGGATTTCTTCAATTTTTTTGCGTACCCGATCAATCTTGATGTGGAATATACCGGAAAAATAACGTGCAATAGTTGTGGGGTTTATGTTGCGGTTCGATGAAAAAGGAGCAAAGGCGTAGAGCGCATAAATTAATTCCGCAAGATAAATGAGCTGTGCATCCCGTTGCAGGTAATCTTCTTTATGCGCTGTTACAGTGTCGTTGCTTTCCCCGTTTCCTTCCAGCGCAGCCAGCCTCATTTCAAGGTATTTGCTTAGCCGCTCATTGCTGATCAGCTTTGCCACCTGGTAATCGTAACCGGTGGAGAATTGCCAGTCCGTATCTTCATAAACCGGGTACAGAAATCTATCCTGAAAAAATAAAACCCGCTAATATGAAAGCGTATTTGGCTCTATGATATAGGAAAGCAGAAATTTTGCTATTTTGCCTCAAATTCGTTTTATGTTGCCAAAAGGTGTGCATATTGAAGGGGTGCCAGCAGCATTAGAAAGTTTGCTGGCGACCGATGAAAAGGCAAAAGCTTTTTTTGACAGTTTGTCAAAATCCTATAGACAGGGTTATTGCGATTGGGTGGGTTCGGCCAAACAGGAAGAAACCCGCAAAACGCGGGCAGCAAAAGCATTGATTATGTTGCAAAAAGGACAAAAAACGTTAAAAACATGAGTATTAAGCAGCTTGTTCGCCGGTATGGAATAGCCGTCAAATTCGGGCTGATGACGGGGGCAGCAATTATTTTGTTTGAAGTAATGAATCTTTTTGTGCTGTACCGCCAGGTCAAACTGGATTACTACCTTGCCATTGTAGCGATCATCTTTCTGGTGGCAGGTCTTTGGATTGCGAAACGACCAAACAGCATAGACAACCATCCTGCACCACAAAGGCCGGGCCATCATTTGACCGCTAAAGAACTGGAAATTTTAGCGCTGATCGCGACAGGGAAGGCCAATAAAGAGATCGCCGGTTTACTGTTCGTGGAAATAAGTACCGTCAAAACGCATATCAACAATATTTACAGCAAGCTGGCAGTCACCAACCGCAAAGAAGCGAAGTTGAAGTACGCAGAAATCAACCGAAACATGCTGTGACCTCCAAAATCCACCTTTTCTCCACCCTGGTTTGTTTGTTTTTTAAAAGTCGCCTGCCCAAATTTGCAGCATGAAACCAATGGCAAAATTCGGACTTATTACCGGCCTTACCGTAGGGGCATGGAACCTTAGTTGCTTCAGTATTGTCAACTGGCTTAATAACAGTTTTTCTTTGGGCATCCCGTCAGCGAGGATTAGGGCTTATTCTGGTCTGTTTGGCGTAGTTATACTTGTCATTGGCATTTACACCGGCATGAAGGAAGTAAAGCGGCAAAATGGGGGTATCCTCACCTACAGGCAGGCCGTCGGCGCTGGCATTGGTATCTCAATTATTACTGCCTGCATGGCAGCTATCTTCGCCTTTACTTATTGCACGGTCATCAACCCCGGCTATACGGACTATATGGTAAAGGATGCGCAAAATACATTGACAGCGGCGCATCATTCCCCTGCTGACATCAAACGGCAGCTTGAACAGGCCAGGATGCAATTTTCCACTGCCTCACAGGTACTGCAGGCGCTTATCGGGCAATCGGTGGCAGGATCTGTCTGCTCACTCATCATCGGCATTTTTACCAAAACCAAAAAATAATATGAAAAGAAGTATTTTGCTTGTGGCATTGCTATGCCTCAGTACTATCATGTCTTTTGGTCAAGCTAAGACCGGGCCAACAGATAAACAATACATCCTCATCTTTCGGTTTAAAGCAAACTTTCTACCGCCTTCCCAGGATTCAGTACAAGTCAATATCCGGCATTGGCAGGAATATATGGGCGATCTTGGAAAAAGCGGCAGGCTGGTGAGCGGTTTCAGGCCGTCCAATGAAGGTGAAACCATTACAGGCACTGCCAGAACACTGCAAAAGGGTGCGTATATCGCCAACAACGAACTGGTGAGTTCCTTTATAATCATTAAGGCGGCGTCCCTCGATGAAGCGGGAGAAATTGCAGGGAAATGCCCCATTTTTGCGTTTGACGGAAGCGTTGAAATAAGGCCACTGATGAATACGGCTAACTGATATTCTTGTTACATTAGCTGCATGGAAAACAGCAAAGAACACTGGCAAAAAGTGTATGAAACAAAAAAGCCGGATGAAGTAAGCTGGACACAAGTTGTCCCCGAAACCTCACTGGCTTTTATCCGGTCGTTTCAGCTTCCGAAACCGGCCCGTATCATAGATATTGGCGGTGGGGACAGTAAGTTGGTGGACTATCTGCTGGAAGAAGGCTTTGAGCATATCACTGTACTGGATATTTCGCAGGAAGCATTAACAAGGGCAAAAAACAGGCTCGGCGCGAACGCAAAAAAAATAACCTGGATTGCTGAAGACGTCAGGGATTTCAAACCGCTTGGTACATTTGATCTATGGCATGACAGGGCTGCTTTTCATTTCCTGACCGATGAAGCAGATATTGCCGCCTATGTTCGCACACTAATAGACAGCCTGGTACCAGGCGGATACCTCGTTATGGGTACATTTGCAGAAAACGGCCCGGAGAAATGCAGCGGCCTGCCTGTTCAGCGCTACAGTGAAACATCGCTGGCAAAAAGGTTGGGGGGCGGCTTTCAAAAAATCGGTTGCCTACATGACAATCATATAACACCTTTTGGCACTACACAGGATTTTCTGTTTTGCAGCTTTCAAAAGACCGAATAACAATGAATGGATATAACATTGTACCAATAAAATCCGCTTTTTTTCCCCGCACAAAATCAACAACCGCCACATTGAAAAGCCGGCCACTGTGAAAATCTCCCGTAGAAACAGGAGATTTTTCATCTTGATAACCCATATAGAAAAAAAACTGCTATACAATATTCGCAGAAACAATTTTGGCAAGCTCGAACATGGATACCTGGTCTTTACTGAATACCGCTTTTAATTTTTCGTCAGCATTGATCATTCTTTTATTGTCCTTATCCTGGAGGCCGTTCTTTTTAATATATTCCCACATTTTTTGTACAATCTTAGGGCGTGAAAGCGGCTTATTCCCGACAATAACAGCCAGCGCAGGAGTTACCCGGTGCGCTGTCAGCAAAGCAGGGTTGGGTTTTCGCTTCGCAGCCTTCTTTATCGCTTTTTTGGGTGCAGCTTTCTTAGCAATAGTTTTTGTCGCAATTTTTTCAGCCACTTTTTTTACTGCTTCCCTGGCCACTTTTTTAGGTGCAGCCTTTTTAACAACAGTTTTTATTGCAATTTTTTTGGCAGCTTTTTTGGGTGCAGCTTTACCCGCTGATTTAGCCATATAGGTGAGCATTTAAAGGTGAGTAAATAGTAGAACAACTAAGTTAATAAACCTTTTCATAAATAACGGTCATATTTTTTATTTTACCCTCCTGGCATCAGCGCGGCGTCTGTGCAGCTTCCCATAGCTTCAATATTAATGCCATTGCCTAATTGCAGCCCACATCTTCACATCATTGCGATTTGCAGCCCAATGGGTAACTAACGGGTCTAAAAAAATATCAGCAACAGGATTTATGCATTTGAACAGGCGGGCATTTTTCTGTACCGTAACTGCAGAAAACGCAGCAATCGCCTTCCTTTGGTTTTAGCCTTGTATGGCAATGTTCACATTCATAAAAGAACATGCAGGCATCGGTTGGCATGGCTTCTTCTTTTTGATGCCCGCAGCTGGGGCAGGTAATGACTGAATAAAGTATAACTAGGCCGTTCATGATCAATTTTTGTTACAGCAGTCTTTTCAGAACCAGGCGGTATGCAGGTTCCATCTTTTTTGCATTGTTTGGCAGTATTTGCCTGGTGGAGCACTATTGCTTTTTCAGCCCTTTCTTTGCTTTAAAAAATTGAAATGGTTTGCCACTATGGCAGATTATGTTGAAAGGGGTGGTATCCTCATACCTTCGACTGTTAGCGCTGCCTGGCAGGACGGGCAGGAAATTTTTGAATATTTTACGGGAAAGATCGACGATATAACCTAGAAGGATAACAGCATTCATAGATTAATTTTCATGCAAGTTTGAGGATCTCCTCCCGGAAAACCGCTTTCTGCACCTTGATGCCGTCCATCCAAAAACATTCGTACCTATCGGCAATCGGAATGTCGCCACTGGCAGTGTGTTTAACCGCATGGCCATTTACTGTCATCGTACGGCCGCCCGATATTAACCTGATAATATCGCCTTCTTTAAATTTATTCGCCATATCGGTTCGTTTTACATATGCGATAAAATTACGAAATACCCGGTTTATTATTCCAGCCATTTTTTTACAGCTTCTGCACTCTCTACACTTCTTATTTCCCATTTGTTTCCTTCTGCCGGAAAAGTTGGTAATTTGGCAATGAATCCCCCGGCTTTTATGCCTATATCGATATCTTGCGCGATCTGTAAGGCAGCAATGTCCTGGGCAAAGACAACTGGCGCGACGGATTAACAGGCTTTTATACACGGTGTCGCTAAAAGGCAGCACCAAAAGATATATATACACTTCTTCTAATGGCAGGTATGATACCGGGGCCGGGGTATTCATCTGTGCGTTTGGTGAAATATTTTTTATCGCCCAAGTTATTTACGCCAAATTTAATACTGTAATTGTTTTTCAGTTTTACCGTTGATGACCAGTCCATAACGGTGTAAGCAGGAATAACACCCACCACGGGGTCATCGCTTGATACTTCATTGCTTGCATCTCCATAACTCTTCGAAGTAGTGCTTAGTAAAAGGGTCGTCGAAAACGGCTTGTACGAATACGTAATGCCTAAACGGTTAATACATTTCGGTGCATATTCTACTGCGTTGCCTTTATATGGCCCCGAAGTGTAGGTTGCATCGATATACGCGAATGAATTGAAGAAACTAATATTGCCTGCCCTGTTATCATTGACCAATTTTGTTGGCCTGAATTCAATATACGTTTCAATGCCTTTGCTTACACTGTTGGCAATATTAGTCCTGTAGGTATAAGGCACCCCGTTTGCATCAGTCAATTCAACTATACCTATACGGTTATTATATCCGAGGTAAAAAGCATCCACGTCAAAATTCAGGAATTTGCCAAAAGTCCCCCGCCAGCCAATATCTGAATTAAACCCGGTCACATCTTTCAGGCGGGGGTCTATCTTAGAGGTGCTGCCGAATTTTGTGAGCTGGTCGTACGTGATAGGGCTATACGCCTGGGAGATATTCGTATAGATATTGGTCGTTGCAGTAGTTTTATACTGCAGGCCAATGCCAAATAAAGGAACTGAATGGGTTTTAGAAAGATCTGAATTTACTTTATCGCTATCCGTAATATAGCCCTTTACAGTAGAACGGATATACTCATACCTGAAACCAGGTGTAATAGAAAAGTTGTTGGTGACCCTGAATATATTTTCGACAAACGGGGCAATATTGGTGGTGGTAAAATCAAGGTCATATTCGTAGTTTGGGTCCAACAGCGTCAGGTCAAAATAACTCCCCGTTGTTCCTAAACCGCCACCCTGCCTTTTGAACTTGCCGGTAAAAACCCTGATGCCGGTTGCCAGCGTGTTATTCAGCCCAAAAAATGTATAGGTGCTCAATAACCGCGCTTCCGTTGTAAGGCTGTTCATTTTCTCCCTTTGCACTTCTCGGTTAACATATTGCAATGTTACCGGGCTTATGCTGTCGGGTGTTTCGGGGCCACCATCTTCATTCTTCCAAACCAGGTTCCTTGAGCTGAATAAATAAGAAGAAGTAATATGTAACGACGTTTTTGGCGAAAACAAGTATTCTGCCTTGGCCGCAATAATATTCCACGGGCTTTCCAGCCAATTCCTTGCACGGTAAGACGTGTCGGGGTTCTTATTAAACTGTGCGTCGTCGAAACCGCCCGGCATGTGTTTGCGGTTACGAAGGAGGGTGTACTCAGCACTGACTTTCAACTTTGCACTTGCCTGGTACGCTAATTTGCCAAAGCCGCTTATCTGCCGGTAATCCGAATTTGGCCTCCAGCCCTGTATGGCCTGGTATTGCATAAAAGCATAGTAGTTCACTTTCCCTGCCTGCCCGCCAATGGAATGAAAGGAGTTAAAGAAGCCATAGCTGCCACCGGTCTGCTGTGTCGTGTATTCAATTGTTTTATCTGGGTTACCGTCTTTGGTCACATAATTTATAACGCCGCCAAATTGCGGCCCAAACTGCAGGGAAGACTCTCCGCGGGTTACTTCGACCCTTTGGGTTGCTTCCAGCGGGGTGATATAATATGTTTCTGAATAACCGTAAATATCGGCAGTGATATTATAGCCGTTTTGCCTGGTGTTTGTTTCGATGGACTGGCTAGGGTTAAGCCCGCGAAAGCCAATACCATTACTCGGAAAGCCGCTGCCCTGCGTTTCGGAATAATTCGCACCGGGTATCCTGCCCAACACCTGCCGGGGGTTGTTTTGCGCAGTATTGGCATCAAGGCTGTCTAAGATTAATACCTCTGTCTTTTTTCCCGAATAAATGGCGCCGTCATGCATTTCATCCAAACGCCCCATGCCGCTGATCGTACGTACGCCGTTGACTGTTACACTACGCAGCAACGCAGTGGCAGAAACCAGCGTTAAGTTTATAGTGGCTGTTTCGCGCGCTTTTATGTCAATTGTCTTAGCGGCCGAGTCAAAACCTATGCTGGTTGCTTTTATAACATAAGTACCCGGTTTTATTTTCCTGATGGTAAACATCCCCAACTGATCGCAGACTGTTGAGACATTACCTTCTTTTATAGTTATCGAGGCATAGGCCACCGGGTTGCCGGTATTATCTCTTACGGCACCTTTCACCGAGCCGCTCTGGGCGGAGGAAGCCAACACGCACATACTGAATAAAAAACTACAACAAAAAGTTGACTTATATTTTCTGTAAAGCATACAAATACCTGTTAAGGTGGACAAAGGGATACATTATTGACAGAACCGCCCCTCTAAAGCGGGAAAAGTGTTTACGTGATGAGGAAAAAGGTACCAACGATAATTTTCCCTATGTTCCCGGAGTCATTTTGCCCCTGCAGCACCCTGGTTTGCAGCGTTTTGCAAAGTATACAGCACCAGGGTGATTTCGCGGGCGTGATGGTGATGACTAGCGGCAACGACCCGGTTCCGTGGCAAAGTTTGAGTACAATCATCTGCAGGATTGACTTATGTCAGGTTTTCAGACTCCGGTTATTCATTTTTTTACAGGGTTAATGATTGCTAACAAACAAAAAAAGGCCATATGATCTCCGCTTCTCCCGCTACAATGGCATATCTGCCGTTAAAGATCGTCCCGGAGGGTAAGAGTCCAGGAATACTGCGGATAATAAAAAAGGAACCTGTTGGTGACCCAGGCACACAGTTAAAAAAACTAAAACCACAGCAATTGACTGCGGGAATGGCATTCCGCCTGTTGGGGTTGAATAATATGCCGGTATATTACGCCGATACATTTTTTTTGCAAAAGGCACGTAATAAAGGCATCCCTGTGCCGTCAGCACAATTGCTGCTCGACTTTAAACAGGCCAATGAAGCGGCAAAGGCAGGCATAATTTACAAAAACAGTGTAGCAGAATATAAATCGGAATTAACTACTGTATTGGATGATGCAGAAGTGTTATCCTTTTCGAAAATTAAGGATAATAAAGAAATCGTTATCATTTACAATACCTCTGAAACGGAAGCTAAAGAAAAATTCATTTTACTGACAGGCCCTGCAAGTACAGACGTGAAACAACTGAAAAACGTTTACGGTTATTGCGCCGGAAGCCATGTTCATTTGTTTCATAGTACACATGATGGCAAGGATATATCCTATATAAAAGTTTATTTAAAGCCTTTGCAATTGATTATCCTGAAAAATGACTGATTGATTTTTCCTATGGGGGTATATAAACAGGTAAACAGCATACCTGTTGTGCATTTTGCTAATTCCGACTGCCTGTTTATTTTTCTGTCCAATACTGTTTCCTATAGAAAAATTTTGGGAATGAGTGCTTTCAAAACAATATGAAAAGATGAACAAAATATTAATAGCAGTTGACGATGGCCCAACCGCTGAAAAAGTTGCTTCAAATGGTTTACTGATTGGCCGGCAGCTAAATGCAGAGATCGCCTTAATAAGCGTAGTTGCAGATGATGCGACCTTAATAACAGATGGCGGCATTACGCCCGCAGAAATGGCCAATATATTTAAAAACGATTTTAAAAAAGCCCAGCAACAGCTGGTTGACAAAGTGTTTAAAGACTATAAAGTTTGGGCCTTTGTAGAAGAAGGCAAGCCTTTTGAAACGATATTAAAAGTTGCAGGGGAATGGGAAGCAGACTTTATCGTATTAGGGACGCATGGAAGGACAGGGCTTTCACATTTACTGATGGGAAGTGTTGCTGAGAAAGTAATCAGGCATTCGACAAAACCATTATTTGTCATACCGACCAGGTAATTATGGAAAAACTTTCTAACCAAACACATCACGCTGAAGAGACACTGCAACGCTCCATTGTGAAGACCATCAGCTACAGGGTTATTATTTTACTATTTGATTTTACTGCCATTTACCTGTTTACAGGACAAGCGAAGATAGCTCTTGGCTTTATGGTTGTGAGTAATATCTACACAACGCTGGGCTATTTTTTCCATGAGCGGGTTTGGGACAAAATAAAATGGGGAAAGGTTATGTATAAAAAAAGTGGTGAATGATGTTTGAATAGGCACCCATCATTAACCGGCATGTATTATATAATAACAGTGTTTAAAGAGTACCCGGGGTGTCGCTTCCTATTTAAACCGCATCAACAAATTATCTGAAGCAACCTGGTACGCATGACGGACGTCTTTTCCCTGATTTCCCTGCCTGTTTGTTCATCATGCCATTACGCCTTTCTGCATGCTGTGCCGGTGCTTTAAAATTGATGTAATCTGGAGAAAATACAAATGAAAAGAAGAAAATTCATAGGCATTGCAGGGGTCACCGTTTTGGCAGCAGGTGGAAGCTATTACTTTTCAAGTGATACAAAAAATTTTACAAGGGATGATATGAAAACTGATACTATAGAAAATTTTCCATTTAAGCCGGGTGAAAAAGAAATATTGTTTTTAGCTTCATTGGCACCGAGCGGTCATAACGCGCAGCCCTGGTTTGTAAAATATATTGAGCCTTATCATTGGATAATAGGTAATGATAAAAGTAAATGGCTTCCGGGTGTTGACCCGACACAAAGAGAAACGATCCTGTCAATAGGTGCTTTTCTGCAAAACTTGGAATATGCGGCAAATAATCTGGGTTATAATTGTCAATTCGACGTGCTGGCAACCACTAACCAGGATGAAAACATTATGGAGGTGAAATTGATAAAATCAACTAACGCAACCAGGTATGATATTCAGCAAATAAAACAACGCAGAACGGTAAGGTCAAACTATTTGAAAGATGGTTTAAGAAAAGAAGATGTTGACTTTTTAATTAAAGAAGAATCCGGTTTCCTGCACTTCATACCTAATCTTGCAAAAGAATATCAATGGCTGAATGAGCAAACCATCGAGGCAAACAGGGTGCAGGCATATCGTGATGCCGCGCAAAAAGAATTGGCAGACTGGATAAGGTTTTCAAGTAAAGACGCCAAAAAATATTGTGATGGGCTGACCATGGCAGGTATGGAAATAGGAGGAGTTTCTGCCTGGGTTTTGAGAAATTTTTATGGAAAAGCAGATGTGATGAAAAAAAACTTCAGGGAGAAGGGTATTGACCGTGTAAAAGAGCAGGTATCTCAATCTGCTGGCTGGCTGTTGATTACCAGTAAAGACAATTCAGTAACAACGCTTCTTGAGACTGGCAAACGGTTGCAGAGATTGTTTTTAAAAATACGGAAGAGGAATATAGCTATCCATCCCATGACCCAAATATTAGAGGAACCATCAACCAATCAAACACTAAATGCTTCAATCGGAATAAGTGACAGTGTTCAATTTATTTTGCGTACGGGTTATATAAAAAATTACCCAGGCCCGGTTTCGCTCAGGCGGCCTGTTGACTGGTTTATGCATACCTAAAAAATGCCTTATCATGCAAAGCAAAACAAAATTGATTCTTATTAAAATCATTCACATTTTAATCTGGTTATTTTTCAATTTTGTTATTTTTTATATGCTTTATGCTGCGGTGGCAAATAAGCGTGATAGCCGGCTCTGGGTAGGATATGGATTGGTTTTCCTGGAAGGAGTAACTTTACTAATTTTTAAAATGACTTGTCCCTTAACGCTCATTGCACGCAACTATTCAAATTCAACAAAAGACAACTTTGATATTTATCTTCCTAATTGGTTATCAAAATTTACAAAATTGATTTATACCGCAATTGTATTAATAACTGTCATCATAACGATCTATCAGCTCCTGACAAAGCATACTCTTCCAAATTTTAATCAATTGTTTTTATTACCCTGTCAATTCTGTTTTGACGTTGTTGTTCATTAAGGTATTTTACCCTGGTGATACGGGTTAATTTTACCGGGTGAAAACCACAAAGCGTAGCCCTTTTTATTGTATTAGCGTCGCTGTTCCGGTATTGCCACCGGATCCACCACGAGGGAGTTATACCGTTAACTTCAAAATTATTTTATGATAAAGCCTAATTATTTCTTTAAAATGTTCTTTTATGAACATGTAACTGTTCGATAACGTGCGTTAGTTTTTTTTGTGCCGGTTTTTTTATTTATAATCAATGCATTATAATTTGGCATATATAATGTTGTAACCTTATTCGTACGATAATAGTTATAATCAAATGGATATGAAGAAAATTCATTTCATAGTAGGTTTTGTTGCAATCTTTTTATCTTGCACCCTTACCGGCAGTGTATTTGCCCAACGACTGTCTGCAAATACTGAAGCCATGATGGACTCTGTTTTTGCAAAGTACAATAACAAAACAGGACCCGGTTGCACGGTCGCTGTTATTCGCGATGGGAAAGTAATTTTTAAGAAAGCATATGGCTTGGCAAATCTTGAATATAATATGCCGCTTACTTCAGCCAGTGTTTTTGATGTTGCTTCGCTATCCAAACAGTTCACCGGCTATGCCATTGCCACGCTAATACAGCAAGGCAAGTTGTCAGAAGACGATGATATAAGGAAGTATTTGCCAAAGGTGCCTGACTTTGGCGATGTGATTACTATCCGCCGATTATTGCACCATACCAGCGGCCTCCGCGACTGGCCGAACACACTTGTTGCAGCCGGTTGGAAATGGAGCGAAGAGGCTTCTTTTGAAGATATTATGCGGATGGTACATAACCAGGCAAGCCTCAACTTTAAACCAGGGGCTGACTATTCCTACTCAAATACAGGATACAATTTACTTGCAGCGCTGGTCGAAAATATTACCGGCATTTCCTTCAGGGAATGAACACAAAAAAATATCTTCCGACCGCTTGGCATGCATTCCACATTATTCCTTGATAATCTTAGCGAGGTAATTCCTGGTGTGGTAGCGTCATATACCGATGAACAAGGCCATTGGAGAAAAATGACGGATGTGCTGACCGCATACGGTTCAAGTTCTTTATATACTTCTACTGATGACCTTTGCCGTTGGGTTGTCCATTTCCAGCAGGGAATACAATCAAAAGATCCCGTGATTTTGCGGATGCTGAGGCAGGACACTTTGTTAAATGGCAATCCCGTGCATTATGGCTATGGTGTTGAAATGGAAGACGACCGCGGACTGTACATGATAAGGCATACAGGAGCATGGGCAGGTTTTCGCACAACCATAAGGAATTACCCGGACGAAAATATTTCGTTTATTCTGCTAAGCAATGGCGATGATAATACCATTAACAATGTATATTCCGACGCTGTTTCCAGCATATTTTTGCCAGGTAAATTTAAACAGGCACCGCAGCCTCAACAGTTCGACACAACCCATTTGCATTTCATACGGTTAGACAGCACGGCATTAAGCAAATTTGCCGGAAGCTATAAATGGGGGTGCTGAAGTAGTTTATACGGTGGAGAACGGCCAATTGATTTTTCAATATACTGGTGAAATGAAGTTGCCCACCAAACCAATTACAGACACCTCGTTCTTTCTTCCAAGGGCCGGTTTACCTATTACTTTCAACAGGGATAAAGATGGCATAATAAACACTTTTACTTTCAGGGACAGGGCAGGTAAAAGGTTTCAACTGCATATACCCACCACTACGGAACTGATGGAATATACAGGCAACTATTTTAGCAGCGAACTGCAAACCACTTATACCTTAACTGTAGAAAGTGGTAAGTTGGTCATACATCATTTTCGTCGCGGTGATTTTGTACTGTCGTCAGATGTTAAGGATGAGTTTTCCGGCGATATAGGCACTCTGCATTTTATCCGCACCAATAATGCTCTTACTGGTTTCAGCCTGTCTACCAACGATATAACCGGCCTGCGCTTTGATAAAAGGGTAAACTGAATTGCATGCATGACTAAATGGGCTCCTTTTTTTGCGAACGGTTTTAACCTGTCCCAAACGTTGGCAAGTTCCTGGGCCTTTGCGGTGGGGCATGTCGAATGTGGCAAGTTTTCGCAATGCATGAATAAATAGGCTGATTTCTTTTCTGTCTTCGGGAGCCTTCTGCAAAAATTCTTGTTCTAATTTATTTATATCAGAAAATACATTGATGTAATTCCCTTTTCCATCATCCACCCTGAAGAACTCATCGTGGTTCACAAAATTTATTTCGCCAAGATCAATCAACTCAGACCAGCGTTCATAAAAACTACTTGCGTGTCCGCTGCCGACCAACCAATGCAGGCACAGGTCAACGGTATATTTTCCTCTCTGCCATGAAGTGCAAACGCCTCCGGGGGTGCTGTCCATTTCAAAAATACTTGCCTCGTAACCATTCATTTGGAGGTAGGAACCCGAACACAAACCTGCCATCCCGCCACCGATAATATTTACTTTCTTATTGTTCATAGAAGCCTGTTTCAACATTTTATTTCCATGAAAAGGTACTGTGAATGTTTTATGCTAATCATGCATTTAACGACTTTAATGCTTCGTACACAAGAAAAGCAGGCCACACCAATGCCTTAATAAAACCAAGTACGCCGGGCCAGAAGGCAGTTGCGTGAGAGACATAATAGATAGCCGCGCCAATAAGCCCCAATCCATATACGGCACTGTGAGGAGCATGGTAAGGAATTTGTTTTTTCATTTTGCAATGTTTAGTTAAAAATCACAATAGAATGACCCCCAAACGATGATAATTGTCAAAAGGCTTCGTGATTGATATCAGGGATCCCTATTGCAGCATATTTTTTTACGTTCCGGAGAATCACTATAGCTTTTCACGTGACATAAGAGAAGGCGATCTTGTCAAAAAATACATCAATGGCCTTATCAAGCAAAGCATTCACATACTTAACGAGCCTTTAGTGTGAGCGTGCCACGTTTGATGCGGATATTCGATAGTCAGAAAGTCATATTCAAGCAGAAAATGGTCCTAATTCCCAATAAATGCGGAAGTTCAAATATTTATTCTAGCCATTAAAATTAATCAGGGAAGTAATTTGCAATATTTTAAGATAGTTAACTATGCAACTGTGCCTGATTTTCATTTTCGACCAGATTCTACCGCAAAGTTTTAAAAAACGGATGACCCAGGTAAATATTTTTAACTGATAATCAAATAGTTGCAAATCCAGTCCTGCCTTGTCTACCAGATTCTACCAGCAGGAATGTCTTAATGTTTTAAAAAAGTCATTTGAGGTCGAGCGAACTTATAAGTCATGTCATACAAACGCAATTATCACATCTTCATTTCTCCTGTGTGCTTTTTACCAGTCTCATTCAAAGCTGCTTTCAACCCCTTTGCCAACTGTTCGGCGTTACCCACTCCCCAATAATGTAAAAAGAAGATACGTGGATTTTCATGCACCATATGTGTATGCAGGGCGACTACTTCAATGCCGTTGTTAATAAGTGCTTTCAGTACTGGTTCCACTTCATCTTCCAGCATGGTAAAATCACCTGCTACTGCCGCATGATCCGGTGTACCCTGCCAGGCTGCCCAGGTATTGAAGCCCATGAACGTGGTAATGGCAGTGCCATGCTCTTTCAGAATCACATCGGGCCTGCCCATGGTGTATTTATACACGCCCTTTGACATCTGGCCTGTGTAGCCTAATATGCCGTCCAGCATTTTTATATCCAGTGTGTTGACAACACTATCTGCCGGCGAAGCTGCTGGGTTATGCCCTCTGCTTTCATTGATTTTGTCCAGTACTGCTTTTATTTTTCTCGCCATGTCTGCAGTGGTGCCCATGCCACCAGCATGCATAAACACGATGTTTGGGTGATTGCGTATAAAATGATTATGGATAGCGGAAGTGGTCAGGCCTTGCCGTATCAACTCCTGTTGTACGGGTTTAATATCATTTTCTGTCAGCACCAGGTCACCCATCAGCATAGTGCCTGTGGCTGTTGGCGTGAAGGCTATCCAAGTGCTGGTACCCATAGGCGGTATGATCTTAAAACTGTCCACCCATACATTAAGGTCGTTCTGTGGAATCGTAATTTTAAATTCGCCTTTGTTGGTCGTGCCTTTTAACCCGATAATTGATTCAATGAGCTTTGTGTCCAGTGTGTCTTTACCCTGGCTAAATGCATTACTCCCGAAGGTGGTAAATGCTACTGCCATTGAAATGATGGCGAGTCCCTTAGTGTGTTTCATAATGATGATTTATTTGATGAATTGCTTTGCTGTTTATTTGCCGGATTTGTACAATAGAAGTGCAGCTTCTTTCCCTGAGGCCGCCCGCGCTGCCACTACAAATAATTTCAGTTCCGGTATGAATAAAGATGTGCGCGCACCGCTCCTGGTGGCGATATTGGCAGCCTGTTCATATGCGCCTGTTGTCCCCCGTTTAAAAATATTAATGAAACCATCCCCGTTACTGGTATAAACTGAAGCAGTTGTGCCGTCAAAGTACAAATCATCCGCATCGCCTGCCATATTATTCCGGCTGGTTTCCTTTCCGGTATTGCCATCGTACACCACAACTATAGATGGGTGCCTGTACCCGACAATTACCTGGTGGCTTGCAGCATCGAGTGCCATCGGGAAATTTGCTTTTGCACTGCCTGTAGGCCATTTGCCAGTCAACGTCATTGTTGCCAGGTCAATAATGCCTATGATGCCCGCATCCGGTACATTCACAAAAAGTAAATTTAATTTTTTGTCTATTTGGAACGACTCAGGGTGCCCCGGCAGATTTACATCGGCAACCTGTTTATGCGTTTTTGCATCAATGACAGCGATACCCCCGCTGCCGTAACCCACATAAATTTTCTCCAGTGCGGCATCATAACGCACATCATCTGCATTGTCCCCTAATGATACTGTAGCTACCTTTTCATAACTATGCGCATTGTAAAAATAACAATCGCCGTTACCGCCGTTAGCCACAAATATTTCCTGTGTTTGGGGGATATAGCCAACACCCTGCGGCTCGCTCAACCCCTTAATGCTGTGAATGACTTTCTTGTTATTGAGGTCAACCACCTCAAGCGTATTGTTGCCCAAAGCAGCAACATAAACAATGTTTTTATCGAGGTCTATATCCATGTGGTCTATACGGCCGCTGACGCCAGGCATGTCGATAGTGCCAGCTTGCGAAATAAGGTTCGTGCCAAATTCTTTTTGCCCTTTACAGCCCGAAAAAACCAACAGGCTTCCCGATAATAAAATGATCAATGGTGATTTCATATTCATAACATTTTTAAAATGCAAACCGCCAAATCAACTTCGCGGCACCCGTTGAACTGGCCGGTTCCAAAAATTTAAGTGTGTTTAGTTTATCATAGCCCCTGTTATACACCACGTACAGGTCGGAGCCAATGCGGGGTATCCAGTGTAACCGTAAGTTGCCAAACAATAAATCATCTAAAGAGTTCCATTGCACAAACAGCGATATATCAAGCCTTGGGTTAAATGCATAATTCACGAATTCGGCTAACTGGTTGGTGTAGATAGACCCCCATGCTGTTTTTATATCATTATAAATAAAATCAGTCCGTACGTTAAAATGAATACCTGTATTAATGCCCAATGACCCTTGGAAATTCTTAATGCCGCCATCGTAAAAATCGCCCCAGCCATAAGTCAATTGCGCCCAAACGCGCCTTCCGTGGAATGTCCCGGCCTGGAATTCCTTACGGTGCATCCAGTACCTGCCGTTTGGGATAACAAGGTTCGAGGTGAGTTCAAAAGGCCGGTCTAATCGTTCAAATTCCTGCTGGATATTAAACTCAAACATCTCGCCGCTTTTTGTATAAAATCCGAATAACCTCGATGTGTTATAAAAAGACTCGAGCTTGCCGGTTGTATGGGTGTTATATAATTTAAGCGCCCAGGGTTCGAAATAAAGCCGTTGAAAACCCCAGCCCGTCAGCCATCGCGGGGAAATAAACATGTGCCAGGTAAGGTTGTCAAAATTCTTTCTTTCCAAAAAACCCATATCCGGGTTATAGTTTTGCTGAATGCTGCCAACCGCAATAAAATGATCAATCAAATCATTGGGATAATCAATGGAAAGCCGCCAGGCATACGAATCATTTGCCGTAGTGTTTTTATCAAAGCTTTTACTTGCAAAAGCGGCCACCACTAAATTCTTGTTTTTCAGGAACCGTGATGTTGAATACGCGCCATCCACACCAGCAACCTGGTTGCTTATTAAACCATTAACCTTTGAGGTAAGGATGCCGCCTATATAGGATTGGCTGCCTATATCCCGCTTATACCTCACCACAGTGTTGTTGGTAGCAGGCACACTATCCGCACTCCCTGTTTCAATATTTAGTACCCCGATATTATTAGGACCCATCTTCCCAAATAACCGCCCACCTGCAATAACAGGAACCTGTTTAAAGTTTTCTATACCTATTTGCCGGGTATAGAAAACCTCGTTGTCCGCACCGAGATTGAATTGGTAATCCTGGTAGCCTTCCAAAAAGAACTCTCTTTTCTCCGGGTAATACAGGTTAAACCGGTAAGGTTAACCGCCACCTGGTCAGCTTCCACCTGTGCAAAATCTGTGTTCGCTGTAAGGTTCAATTTCAATGTTGGGGAGAGGTTTACATTTAAGTCAACCCCCGCTTTGCCCGGCAATGTCGTAGGCGTTCCCCTCTGCTTGTCAAGGCCGCCCAACAGGTAAGGTTTTAATTCAAAGCGTTTGGCATAACCAATGTTTTGTAAGCCGGAAAGGGTGCCTGCGTTTACAAAACAAAATATGGAGCAATCCCGCGTCCAGCCCTGCCATAAGACCTGCTCATTTTTTGCGCGTATATCGCGCTCAAAGTTGATAGACCAATTGTACAAAGAATCATTTTTAAACTGCAGGCTGTTGAACGGGATGCGTAACTTTGCAAACCAGCCACTATCCGTAATGGTAGTACGCGCATCCCACACACCGTTCCAATCCTCGTTTCCTTCTTCATTGCCCGATACCAATAAGTCTGCCCTCGCACCGTTCGGATTAATCACGAATAGATATCCATTGCGCCTGTCGCTGAAAGGGGACAATGCTACCTGGAAATTGTCATCTTCCACGTAGGGAAAATCACGCTGCATGTATTTCGCCCTTATCTGGACCGGGTTTTGATAGCACCAAATACCTATATAAAGCGCAAGTTTATCATATACGGCCACCACCTTGGTATGTTCAGAACACGGCTTGCCAAAAGCCAGTTCTTTTTGTGTAAAATTATCAATGGCCGGTGCTTCACTCCATACCGGCTCGTCAAGCTTTCCATCCAGTTTTATGGTTTCGCCGGTATATATCACTTGTAGCGTATCAGGCCTGCTATGCTGTGTCCATGCCGGTACATAACAATACAGCAAAAGAAATATAGTTGCTATGCGGCAAATTAATCTCATCGTCCGGGACGTTTACGCAGGGCGTATGCCTTTATGATTCTTTCATGGTTTGGACAACGCTGTTATTATTTTAGTGCCAGGCTTTAATTCTTCATTGCCTTTCAAAACCAAGGTATCCCCGTCGCTCAGCTCACCAAATAACTCAGTTTTGTCGCCCAGGTTAAAACCCGGCCGTACGTCCACCCATTTGGTAATGCCATTAGATACTTTGGTAACAAACCTTTTTTCAAGCGTGGTAACAACTGCCGATGCAGGAACAATAAACGATGGCTTGCCACGAAAAAATAACAATTTTACATCTGCATAGCCGCCTGCTTTTAATTCCCCGCTGGTATTCGGCACTTCAAATTCCCATATCTCCGACCTTGTTTCATTGTCAATGATGCCCGATTTACGTTTCAATACAGCTTTGAACTTTTTATCGGGCAGCGACCGGGTTGTAAGATCGCCGGCATTAGCGGGCAACAGAGCAGATGTATATACTTCTGGTATTGCGACACGCAGGCGTAAAACGCTGTTATCCTCCAGCACAAACAAAGGCTTATCCCCTATGCTGCCCACATAAGATCCTACCTCGATATTCCTTTGGCTGATAATACCGCTGAATGGTGCAACGATGGTTAAATAATCACCTGTTTCTTTCAGGGACGAGGCCGATAACAGGGCTGCACGATAATCCGAACTGTCTGCCAGCATTTGGTTTTTAGTACGCTGCCATTCGCTTGCAGCAATTACCCCATCTGCTTTTGAGGCGGTATTGATACGGTCAAAATAATCCTTGCTTGATTGGTATTTTGCTTTGGCCGCCTGCACTTTTTCATTTAATGCGAGGATATTGGTATTTATTTCCGGCGCATCAATTATCGCAAGCACTTGCCCCTTGCTTACCCTTGAACCAATGTCCACATTCAATTTCCTGATATATCCCTGCACCTTTGCCCGTACCTGCACATTTTCATTGGGTATCAATTCTCCCGGCAACGAGACAGCTTTTTGCGCAGAGTCTGTTTTAAGCACAAATACTTTTACCGTGTCAGCGACAGGCTGTGCTGTTTTTCCAGCCTCCTTCTCTTGTGTATTGCAGGCGAGTAAGCTGCTGCATATAACCAGGTAAATAAAAATGCGCATGGGATAAGTATGTTTAACTGTTTTGGTCATAGTACAAAGAATTGTCATCTGAAGGATCAAAAGAAGCGCTGGCCGGTTTTCTGTTCTTCATCACCAGGCCGTATAAAACGGGCAAGAGAAATAAGCTGATAAACGTACTGAATAAAAGGCCACCCGTTACCGCAATACCAAGGGGTGCAGTTTGTTTGCCGCTTTCCCCCAAACCCAACGACATAGGTATCATGCCCGCAATCATCGCAAGGCTTGTCATGATAATAGGCCTGAACCGGTTGGCGGCAGACTGCGCACCGACATTTGTTATTTGCGGTTGTTGGGAACGCAATAACTCTGCATTATACACTAATAAAACGGCATTAGATACTGCAACGCCTACCGCCATGATACAGCCCATGAATGACTGTATATTGACAGTATTACCGGTAAGCCAAAGCAGCAGCATGGAGCCGGCAAGCACGCCGGGTATCACAGAGAGCACAATGAGTGATAATTTTAAGGACTGAAAGTAGCCCGTGAGCATCAAACAAATCATGATGATGGCTAACAATAAACCAGTTGATAATTCAAAGGTCGTATCAGCCAACATATCTGACTGCCCGCGCAAGTACACCTTTACACCCGTTGGCAGCGTGCCCAACAGTCCAATCTTCTTATTTACATCAGCAATGGCCTTGCCCAAATCCTGCTTGCTTATATTGGCCGTAAGCGTGATGAACCGTTGCTGGTTAATGCGGTCATATTCACCCACGGAGCCACCTTTTTTCCAGTCTGCTACATCCCTTAGATATACCATCTGCCTGCCATCATTGCCCACAGGTAGCTGTTCAATCTGGTCGGGGCTGTTCATGGTGAATTGCGGGTATTCTACCTGTACCTGGTAAGCATTACCTGATGCATTATCCAGCCAATACACAGGCTCGGTCAAACGGCTGGAAGCTGTGCCTTCTACGACAGACCTGCCAACCTGGTTTACGGTTAACCCCATTTGTCCTGCCCTAATTCTGTCATAATTAATCTGGATGGTAGGGTAATCAAAAGGCTGGGCTACCTGCACATCACGCAGGTAGGGAATATCTTTAAAAGATTCTTTCAGTTTGTCGGCAATCGCGCGGCTTTGCGGCAGGTTCTTGCCTTGTATCACCACTTCAACAGGGTTATTTGTGCCCAAACTCATTACCTGGTCAACCAGGTCAGCAGGCTCAAACGAAAGCAAAGCGCCGGGAATATCCCTGGGGACAGATGACCGTAATGTTTCTTTAAGGCTTTCAATACTGATGCCGGAACCTTTTACAAGGTTTACTTTTATCACCGCTTCCTGCGGGCCGCTCGTATATAAAAAGATGGGGTTGATAGCGTACGTAGGCGGCTGCAGCCCAACAAAAGATGATGTGATGGCGAGATTGCCCTTGCCCGCTGCTTGTTCAATGAGTTGCAATGTTTTTTTTGTGGCGTCTTCCGTACGTTCTATCCTTGTACCCGGCGGCATCCTGAGCCGTAGCTGGAACTGGCCTGCATCCACTTTCGGAAATATTTCTGTACCTGCCCCGGAATAAGCAAACCACGAGACTGCCAGCAATAATATTACGGCTACCGGCACCCATACTTTTCCTGATTTGCCCGACCGTTCCACCGCTCCCGACAGCCAGCGTTTTATTCCCGCCAATGCATCTTTAGTATTCGTTTTGCATTTCCATTTTATCAACTGGTTGGATAACACCGGCACCAGGGTTTGGGATAACAGGAAGGAGGCAATTATAGCAAAACCTACAGCCATGGAAAGCGGCATAAACATAGAGCGCGGTACACCCGACATAAATAAGGCCGGAACAAACACTGCCAGCACACTTAAAAGGATAAGCAGCTTGGGAACAGCAATTTCGCGGCAGGCATCCCAAATCGCCCTTGCTTTTGATTTACCCAATTCCAAATGGTGGTGGATATTTTCAATGGTTACGGTGGATTCATCCACCAATATGCCTACCGCCAGTGCGAGGCCACCCAAAGTCATGATGTTAATTGTTTGCCCTGTTAAGTAAAGGCAAATTACCGCCATTAATAAGGCAAGCGGAATATTGATAATAACAATAAGCGCGCTGCGCAAATCCCTTAAGAATAACCAAACCATTAAACCAGTTAATAACGCACCCAGTAACCCTTCGAACAGCAGGCTTCGCAATGAATTGATCACATAACCGGATTGATCAAACTCGTACGACACTTTTATATCAGCGGGGATGGCAGCCTGCATGTCGGGCAACGCTTTTCTTATCGCCTGCACTACATCCCAGGTAGAAGCATCAGCCCTTTTTGTAACCGGTATATATACCGAACGCTTGCCGTTAATGAGGGCATAGCCGGTTGTTACATCCGCACCATTAACCACCGTTGCAAGGTCGCGCAGGAAGACGGGTGTATGGTCAACCGTTCTAACAGCAATATTTTCCAGTTCTTTAAAATTATCCACCACGCCGTTTGAGGGCGTAATGAAAGATTTATCACCCATACGGATATTACCTGCGGGGATGATGGTGTTATTTTTGGCGATAGCGGTTACAAGTTCATCCGCCGTAATATTATAGCTGCGCAGCCTTTCGGGGTCGGCCTTTATAAGAACGGTGCGCTGGTTGCCGCCAAACGGCGGCGGCGCAGATACCCCCGCCAATGCCGCAAACATGGGGCGTACTTTAAACAACGCAAGATCCTGTATCTCGTTCAGCGGCCTTGTTTCACTGGTAAATACCAACTGGCCAACCGGCACTGAGCCTGCATCATACCGCATGATAAACGGCGGCAAGGTACCCGGCGGCATAAAGGAGCGGGCCCGTGCTGCATAAGAGACTACTTCCGCCATGGCATTGGCCATATCTGTTCCTTCATGGAAAACAAGTTTAATAAGCGACAGCCCCTGTATAGATTTACTTTCTACTGCTTTGATACCAGTAACGTACAGAAAATGATACTCGTAATAAGAAGTAACAAACCCTTCCATCTGTTGAGGAGATAAGCCCCCGTATGTTTGTGCTACGTAAATAGTAGGTGCATTAATGGCAGGGAATATATCCAAAGAAGATTTGCGGATAGCCAGCACAGAAAATAATATAACGGCTGCCACCAAAACGAGTATGGAAACCGGTTTACGAAGAGCAAATTGTATTAACCTGATCATAATAATATTATCTTATTTGCCGCATGAATATGTTGATGTCCCCTCTAACGGCTGCCTCCAGCAGCAACGCTTTCCAGGCATCCAAATACGCTTTCTTTATATCCAGTTCTGCTTTTAAAAGGTCATATTGCGCCTGTATCAAATCAGCATAATTTACCAGCCCGGTGTTATAGCGTATTTGCATGGCATGAAAAGCATATTGTGCCGATTTCAATTGCTGCTGCAACTCCGAGGCAACGGCAATGCTGTTGGCATACGTTGTGTTGGCTATGCGCTGTTGTGTGGTAAGTGTATTCTTTGTATCATTAATGCGCTCCTGTGCGGCCAGGGATAGCAGTGTTTGCTCCTGCAACTGCCGTTTTACCTCACCGTATTTCATAATCGGGAAAGTGAACTGTATACCGGCACCATAGTTATACCTGCTCAACACAAGCCCATCCAAAGCCTTTATACTGCCATTGGCTTCAAAGCCCGAACCGCGGGCAAAGGCGGTGCCCCACACATTTAGTTTTGGCAGGTACGATTTTTTCAACAGCAGTTCCTTTGATTTATTGAACTCAAATTGTTTTTCTGCATACACTAACGCAGGATGCATGGTCGTTGCCGTGTCTGTAATTGTTGCAACAGACGGCAATTGACGGAGAAAGAGAGTGTCCGCAGGGACAGGCAGCGCATCTGTAACAATAAACTGTGCCAACAGCCACTGTTCGGATTGCAAATCTTTTTCGCTGTTCAGCAAGTCAATTTTTGCTTGGGAAAGCTCTGATAAAAACAGGGCGGAATCAACACCCGGCTTTATACCGCTGCCTGCCAGCTCAATGCTTTGCCGCAGGTTTTCTTTTACTCGTAACAGGTTGTTCTGGCGGATAGCTACAACATCATGCGCCAGCAATACATCAAGGTATTTACTGATGACGTTTAGCTGCTGGTTAAACGCTTCCTGCTTCCAGGCCGCCGTTTTTGTACCGCCTTCCGCGATCGAAAGGTTAATCTGTGCGTCACGCTGCCCGAAAGTAACCGCCTGCCAGTTCAGTAAAACAGCAGCCGCGCTTCCGGTGGCAGGCGAATAATTATTGGAGATTGAGGGAGGCCCCGTCATCGGCAATATGCCATAAGGATAAAACTGGCCGGTAAGGTTATTGGCTGTGGACAGGTTGGCCTGGTAACTGGCATCAATCGTGGGCAACTTGCTGTATTTTATTACATCCACATTTTTAATGCCTGCATCCGATTCATATTTTTTTGCAAGCAATAAAGGAAACCGTTCACCGGCCTGTTGTACGGCGCCCGGCAAATGAACAAGCGTATCCACCTGGGCATGTACCCGGCTGCCCCGGATCAAAAATATTACTGCAAAAACAAAAAAGAGAATACGTTGGCACCGCTCCATATTTGTTGGAATATTACGGGGCAAACCTATAAGGCGATTTTGGAGAAATTTAGGCAGGTACGCGAATAGAAATTAAGAGAATATTACCTCTAATACATGCCATCCGACGGAATATGTATAGGACACCCTGAAACCATATAGATTACAAATCTGTTTTACCAGCGCCAACCCGAGGCCCGTCGTCTTTGTTTTATAGTAGCCCTTTGTAAAACGCCCGAAAAGTGCTTCAGGGTTAACCTGCAAAGGGTTACCGGTATTGGCAATAAGCAGCCCGGAAGAAGACAACACTATTTTCATCTTTGCTTCTGCGTTGTTGTGCTCAATGGCATTTTTTACAAGATTGGAAACCAGTATTTCCATTAATGAAAGGTTGACATTCAGTATCACTTTATCTTCAATCGAGGTGGCTATTTCGGGAAAGTTTTCATAATGGGTGCTAAAAACATCAATCGTCTGGCGGAGGATCTGCGCAATATTCGTAGGTTCCTTTTCAGGAAATTGGTTGTTTTCAATTTTTGCCAGTAACAGTAGTGTCCTGTTCATCTGGCTCAGGCGGTTGTTGGCATCCGTAATATCAGCCAACAGTACCGCGACATGCTCGTTGATGCCGGGTTGGTTGATAAGCAGTTCCAGCTTTGAACGGATAATGGCTAAAGGCGTTTGCATCTCGTGCGATGCATTCTCTACAAATTGTTTTTGGTTGTTATAAGCCGCATTCACATTGGTGACAAGGTAATTTATCTCGCCGTTCAACTTGTCAAACTCATCTGTGCCGGTTTGTTCAGGTAACACCAATGCATGGCTGCGGGTAATATCGTAGCCGTTGATTTTTTGCATGGTAGAAAAAAAAGGTTTCCATAAAAAGGCCGAACTTTTCCTGTTCAAAATTATAATAGCAACGAGCAATAATAACAGGATGCATGCTTCTGCTATATAGACTTTTATAATGAGATGGGTTATTTCTTTGGATGATACATACGTAGTTACCAAATAGGGCCTGTTATGCCAGGCAAGCCGGCCTGTCAGTGCTTTAAACGGCAGGATTTCACGGGTGAGCGGGTAATACACTGCCGTATCCCTGGGTTCATCCAGTTCAAACGCAGGTGTTTTCACTTGTTCGGCAATGTCATATTCACCCCTGATGTCCCTTACCATATTGCCTGACTCGGCTATAAAGGCGTTCCATACATTTGTTTGTTTCAGCAGCAATTGTTTTTCCTGCATGTGGTGTGCCTGCATTTGCAGCATAACAAAAAATAAAACGGAGCAGGCTAACAGCACCACCGGGAGCCAGGTTAGTAAAAAGCGGGTATTTTTTTGCAACAATGGTTTGCTCATATTGACAATTTATAGCCCAGGCCATATACGGTTTGAATGAGGTCTTCGCAGCCCTTTTCCTTTAATTTTTTCTTGAGGTTTTTGATATGGTAATAGACAAAATCAAAAGAGGGCATCTCATCTGTGCGGTTACCATAAATATGCTCGGCAATGGCTTGCCTGCTCACCACCCTGTTTTTGTTGTTCAGTAGATATGCCAGCAGGTCATATTCATTTTTTGTAAGCGCTAAAGGTTGCTTATCACAAATTGCAGTGCGCGATTGCAGGTCTAAACGAAGGTTGCCCAATGCAAGTATATTGTTTCCCTGTGCGTATTTTCTTCTTATCAGCGCCTTTACTCTTGCATTGAGTTCTGACAGGTGAAAAGGCTTGCTGAGGTAATCGTCCGCGCCTATATTTAGACCGGTGATCTTGTCGTTTAACGAATCCCTCGCAGATATAATTACAACGCCCTCTTCCTTCCTGAAGTTGCGCAGGTATTGCAGCAGGTTGAGGCCATTGCCGTCAGGCAGGTTTATATCGAGTATGATACAGTCGTAATTAAAGCACTCAATTTTTTCAATGGCTTCGTTGTAAGTGGCAACACCCTCACACAGAAAATCTTCCTGTGTAAAATAGTCCTGTATGCCGCGCATCAGGCTTATTTCATCCTCTACCACCAACAGCTTCATACCATGAATTTACCGCTAAATTATTGCCGGATTTTGGAGAAATTTAGACAATTGAAAAACCTGCCTGAAAAACTGTTTGATAAGCAACCATTTCATGAAACATTCTTTTAGGGGATGAAATTAGGGAACTATATTAAAATGTTTATTTTTGAACCGGAAATGCCAGGGATGCACAAACAAATGCAAAAAATAATAACTAAAACTGTTTTTTTCGCAATAGACATCCTGTTGCTGCTTTTTAATGTAATCAGGCAAATTGTTCTGCCTAACCGAAAACGAAAAGGTAATATACTGTCCTCTATTTTTTTATTTTTCATTCTGCTTGCCGAAAAAATGATTGCTTTTGAAAAAAGCCTGTTACAGCAGCCATGGTTGCTAAAAAGCAGGTATATTAAGCGGGGCTTAATATTGACGAGCATCTTTCTTTTTTTAGTATCCTCTTTTGAATGGAAAATAAACCAGGTAGAAGCACAGGCCTTCAGGGGAACTCCTGCCACGATAATAAAAGAGCAATTAAATACTACCAACACATTCCTGCATAATACTTCCTATCTGTGGTCGCCTGCGGGAAATACCGCGGTTGGAGAATCAGCTAAAGACAACGGAAGCATTGATAACAATTGCCGGAAACTTCGGACGCACCTAATTTCAAAAAGATACCTTCGGTATAATGTCCTGCTCATTTAATAGCCATCCTTTATAAGGGTAAGATTTGCTGCTATCTGCGATATACGGGTAGCGTGTTTTATTTTAATTACTTCTATTAAATCAGCTATTGAAATGAAAAAAGTTTTGGGATTGTTATTACTGTTCAGTCAAACAGTTTCTGCCCAATATCATATCACATTGCGCATTGTCAATGATGAAGCACATCAACCTGTTGCAGGGGCTTCCGTTATTATAGATGAACCGAATAAAGGCGCGGTGAGCGACAGCACAGGTATTGTTTTTATCAACAACATGAAGAAGGGAAATTATTTATTACGTATCACTTGTTTGGGATATTTCGGCAGAGAATTAAAGGTGGCCATTCCTTCATCGGTCAAGGATACCATCTTAATAACATTAGAAGAGGATGCAGAGGTGTTGGACAACGTCGTTGTAAGTTCCTCCCGCACCAACAGCAGGATCAAAGACCTGCCGACGCGGGTGGAGGTGCTTGGCATAGAAGACATGGAGGAAGAGACTTCCATGCATCCGAGTAATGTTGCCATGCTGCTGTCTGAAGCTTCAGGCATACAAACACAGCAAACCTCCGCGTCTTCGGGCAATATACAGATCCGTATTCTTGGCCTCGACGGAAGATACACACAGTTGTTAAAAGATGGATTTCCGATGTACTCTGGCTTTAGTAACGGCCTTAGCATCATGCAAATTCCTCCGCTTGACCTTAAGCAGGTGGAACTGATCAAAGGAAGCTCGTCTTCCCTTTATGGCGGTGATGCTATTGCAGGTATTATCAATTTCATTTCCAAAAAACCGCAGCCAAAGCCTGAATGGAATTTACTGGCTAATGAAACCAGCAGGGCCGGAACGGATATGGGCAGCTTTTATGCGTCCCGGAATAAGCATTGGGGCATCACCCTGCTGAACACCTTTAACAGCCAGGATCCAAGGGATATTCATAATGACGGGTTTACGGTGCTGCCTAAGCTTACTGCTTTTACCATCAGCCCAAAGCTGTTTTGGTACCCCGATGACAGTGCTACTGTGAGCCTTGCTGTAAACAGTAATTACGATAACAGGGCCGGCGGCGATTTGTATGCTGTGGAAAATGGGCCAACACCCAGCCACCCTTATATTGAAACCAGCAAAAGTAACCGCAATTATTACCAGTTGGAATATGAACAGCATTTGAGCGGGGGAAATCTGTTGACCATACGAAACAGCACTTCCTTTTTTAACCGGGATATCAAGATCATGGATTATACATTTTCTGGTAAACAGGCTTCAACCTTCAGTGAGATAAGTTATTTATATAAATCGGGGCATCACACAACCGTGGCAGGATTGAATTTTATCACCGATCAATTTAATGAAAACAGGCGGACAGACAGTTTGAACAGGGATTATCATTTTATAACACCAGGAATTTTTGTACAGGACGACTGGACAATGAACAAGTATTGGGTAATTGAAACAGGCATACGCAATGATTACCAAAACGGGTATGGAAATTTTCTTCTTCCAAGAATATCCGTGTTATATAAAGCCTCTCAACATTGGAGTTATCGTGCAGGCGGTGGGCTGGGGTATAAGCCTGCCAACATATTTGACGCACAAACAGAAGAAACAGCTTATAAAAATATATTGCCTATAGGAGCCGCTGTTAAAGCTGAACGGTCGGCGGGTATTAATGCAGATATAAATTACGGCGGAACGCTTGGAGAAGACACAAAGCTGACACTTGACCAGTCTTTTTTTTACACCCGCGTAAGTAACCCGCTGGTACTTGATTCCTTTTGTTTCATTAATGCACCAAAACCTTATATTACCCGTGGCTTTGAAAGCAGTATCCGTTTAAAGCAGGATAACTGGACATTATTTGCAGGATATACCTATGTAGATGCCCGCACCGGTATGGGTACCCTTCCTTATATCCCGCTGGCTCCCCGGAGCAAGATTGTATTTGATCTGAGTACAGAAAGAGACAACGATTACCGGATAGCACTGGAAGCATTTTATACCGGCCCGCAGTACCTCTACGACGGGACAAAAACAAGGGATTACTGGGTAACAGGTTTGTTGATTGAGAAAGTTATGAAATGGGCCACCGTTATCCTGAATTTTGAGGATTTGACTGATACCCGGCAAACAAGGTTTGGGCCTGTCGTCATACCACCGTTTACAAACCCCGCTTTCAGGGAAATATATGCACCGCTGGAGGGGTTTATGGCTAACCTTGCCATCAAAATAAAAATTTTATAATAGCAGGATTTGCAATGTGCTTCCCCGTTTTTGCAACGTAATTAGGGAATCTGCTGCGCACTTTTGAGATTGAAAATAAATCACTTGCTAAAATAATTAATAAATGAAATTTCCCATGATGTCCCCGCGTATCCGCAAGCTCATGCTCATGCTGCATATCACCTTTTCAGTTGGATGGTTAGGTGCTGTTTTAGCCTATATAGCACTCGCGACAACGGGACTGGTCACTCATGATACCCGGATGGTAAAAGTTGTATATCCTGCTTTGGAGTTGGTTGGCTGGTATGTTATTGTACCTGCAGCCCTGGCAGCCCTGCTTACCGGGCTTATCCAGTCTTTGGGCAGTAACTGGGGTTTGTTCAGGTGTTATTGGGTACTGGTGAAATTTATATTGACTTTTGGCGCCTCCATTATTCTCGTCAATCACATGCCGGCTGTGAGCAAAATGACAAGTGCAGTGAACGCGGGAAAATTATCAGGCATGGATTTCGAGACGGGAAGAAGGGCCCTCCTGGTTCATGCAGTCGGGGGTTTATCCATTTTAATTATCACAACAGTATTATCCGTCTATAAACCCTGGGGTAAAATTATATATAGGCTCAAGGCTGAGCCGAACGGAGTATTACCACGTGAGGTATTGCCAAACAGGAAATCCTGGGGGCTATATATGTTATTTGGATTTGCCGGCTTGGTTATCCTGTTTGTTATCCTGCACCTTATTGGCGGTGGTATGAAAGGCCATCATTAATTTTGACCTTTGCAGGAGAGCGAAACATCGAAGGAGCACAAAAAAAGAATAGAAAAAGTTATTGATCATATTTTAAAAAATATCAATAGCGATATACCGTTGCAAGAACTTGCACAAGTAGCTAATTATTCTCCTTCTCACCTTCAAAAAATATTTAAGCAAGTTACAGGAGAATCACCTAAACAATATACCCTCAAGGTAAGGCTTGAAACCGCGTTGCTCTTAATGATCATTCACCCATTTAAGCCTATAAAAGAATTATCCATTGACTGCGGCTTTTCTTCACCCTCCATATTTTCACGCGCAGTTAAACATTATTTTGGAATTTCACCTGAAGAAATAAGGAAGTATCCACCCAAAGAAAGGATGCTTCTTCATAAAAGTAGAAAATCAAAAACCATTGCTCCAACAGGAAGCAGCGTTGAAAATGTTGGTTACAAGCTGGATATTAAAATAAAAAAAATAGGCACAATAAAAGGTATTTATCTTACTGCTCCCTGTGATGATATGGTTAAAATTCAGGGAGCCTTTAAAGAAGTGATACGACTTGCTATTTCGAACGATTTATTATTTGATTACAAAGGGATATACGGGATACTTAGCCCTCACCAGGGGAATATTTACAAAACATTTGTCGCAGTAAATAAACATCAGGAATTACCCGGCAAGTTTAATGTAACAGAAATAAAAGCAGGAAAATATGCGACGTTTAGAATTAGGGGTGATATAAGAGAAAATGTAATGGCCGTCCATTTTTTATATAATCATTGGCTGCCTGAAAATGGTTATAAGATTGCTGATGTGCTAAGTTTTGAGTTATTTTGCGGGAACCCGGCTATAACCCCCTATGCTGAATTGGAAAGGGAATTTTATATACCGGTTGAGCCTCTTTAGCAAGGCTATTTCATCAAACCAAGGTAAATCCTGATGAAGGCTTCAAACAACATGGGGTTTAAATTATTCCTGACGAAAACAATGAGAAGAATCAAGAAACCGATACTCCCATTGACCCTATCAAAGTGGCTTTAATTATGAGTGCACTGCTGGTAAATTGTTTAATATATTTCTATCCAAAGGGAGGATAGTTAGTTATGCAACTGTGCCTGATTTTCATTTTCGACCAGATTCTACCGCAAAATTTCTGAAAACGGATGACTCACAATAATATTTATGATTGATAATCAATATGTTGCAAATCCAGTCCTGGGCACTTCAAAACCGTTGTAGGTCATTGATTTACAACGGTTTTTCAGCATTAGCAGTCATACATGAATAGATAATGAATGATTAAATCGGGGAAAGAAATAAAGGGCTGTGGTTACAATACCGAATCGGTGGCGAGTGCCACTACCTTAGGATGATAACAACGTCTAAATAAGAAGGAGCTTTGGCTTCGCCCACCTCCAACCCCTTCGCAGCCCCGCACCCGGCACCCACCCACCTCATCCAAATCCTTTTCTTTTCCATCCCCGCCACTACCCCCACAGCTCCCCAGCCCGCTTCCCGCACTTCCCTGTTGCCGCTGCCTTACCCCCTTTAATAATAGCATTGCATACACCGCCCCAGCCCCTTGCAGTTCATAAGCACTATAGGTAAGCATAAAGAAAGTATTGCTGTAAGAGAGTATAGATAGGGTCTTTAAGATCATTGAAGAGGGGGCATTTTGCTGTAAAGAGGCTTGACGGCAGGAAAAATTCATCTGGGGGTATTTAATTAAGGAAGGATATTGGGGGCAGCTATGGGGCTGCGCAGGTGAGCGCTTGCCGGCATACACCTTTGCTCCTGGAGCCAGGGGGTACAGGCCGTTAAAAATCATCCATTGCCTGTACCTGTTGGCCAGGAACACAAAGAAGTGAAAGGAAAAAGATTAAAACGCCGAATAAAACCTTTACTGTTGGCAAGGGATTTAAAATTCATCAACAACATCCTCATCAGCTACGAGGCCGTTCTTGGACAGATAAATTACCAGGTATTTCTCATCCGTTGGGTACTTGATCCTGTACAACCGAACAGACTCAATAGGAGAGCCATGCCTTTCAATACCTGCCGCTCTCACATTTTTATGGAATACTGGAAGGATACTTTGGATATGCAGTAAATTTTGTTGAGGCACATTGACAAGATCGTTACTCAGCCCGTCTGCAACACCAGGAATGCTTTTAAGTGCCTCCCCGGCCACCGACAGCGCGGCGAGTATATTTTTAAGAGAGGAAATTGAGAGAAGCGTATCGGCAGGCATTTTTGCCGGGGCCGACAGATCGAAAAGCCATTTGCCCGGAAAATCGGTTTTGCCGCTGACCTGGAATTGGTAGCCTGTCGTTCTGCCGCTTCCATCCTTTGTGAACACCACACGCCAGTTGCCTTCAGGGTTCATATCGGGGTCTTCGTAAAAAAATGTTGAGTCATTTTCAGGTAACAGATCAATAGGTGTTGCCGTAATCCCGATCCACCTTAACCCACGCCCATTTGTTTTAAAGTAACTGATGCCGCCCCGTGCTTCATAAAATGCTTCGTAACTGCGAAGAATGCCGGCATCAACTTTCACCACCGGCGGTTGTTGCGGCACCATATCCGGGAAATAAATCCGTGCTACACCGTTGGCGATTTTTATGGGATCACCTTCATCCAGGTTCATCAGCACGATCACTGAAAACTTCTCATACGGTAAACGTAATATATAACTTCTAAAGCCGATGGAAGCGCCCTCGTGGGAGATCTTCCGGTAACCCCTTACGGTATCGATTGACCAGCCAAACCCATAATCCGAATGTTCATTGTTGCCGTAGGTTCCCGGTGTGAACGCCTCCTGTAACGTACCGGCGCTCACCAGTTTTGTAGTGTATAGCGCCTGGTCCCATTTAAACAGATCGTCAACCGAAGAATAGATACCGCCGTCACCATAGGTGCCGCTGGTGATACTTTGATCGGTCCTCTCGTAATGAGCGCCGCGTTTGCTATAGCCGTAAGCCCTGTTGGTGATCCGTTCATGCTGCCGGTCTTTAACAATGGTCGCGTTCATCCCTAAAGGCTGGAAAATATGGTCGTGCATAAAATCAGCGAATGACTGCCCGGATACTTTTTCCACGATCAAGGCCAGCATCACATAACCCGAGTTGCTATACTTATAGCCCTGGCCCGGCAGGAAATAGCCCGATGCCTGCTTTTCAAGGATAGCCAGGACATCGTTAACTGTTATTTGCTCTGTTTGATCTGCGGGGATACTTTCGGCATAGTCCTTTAACCCGGAAGTATGGGTTAACAACTGGCGGACGGTGATGCTTTTACCATAATCAGGGAACGCAGGAAAGAAATCACCGATGGTGTTCCCGTAAGATAACTTGCCCTGCTCTTTCAGGATCATCACGGCCATCGCCGTGAACTGTTTGCTGACAGAAGCGATGCGAAAATTCGTTTTTTCGGTATTGGCAATCCTGTTTTCCAGATCTGCCATCCCGTACGATTTTGCCGCCAGGATCTGTCCGTCGAATATGCTGATAATGCTCAGGCCGGGCGCATCTTTGTCGCCATATCCCCCGCGGAATACCAACGAATCGATTTTCCTCATTACTTCCTCTTTTGCCGGCATATTCGGTTGTGCAATAATACTCTGGCACTGCAATACCATGATAAGGAACAATGCTTTTACGGGAACATATTTAGTCACTATGGCCATAGCATTTATTTTTTCATATGCCAAAGCATCAAACGCAGTGCCGCTGTATTTACATCGCTGATTAGCAGTCAGATACATAATTATGATGATCGTTGAACTGTTCGTTTTCATTACACGTATGTTCGTCACCGTTACATTGTTGTATCGTCCTGAAATAGTTTTTTCCATGCTACAGATTATAGCCTTATAACAATGAACGCTGTATGCGGGCTGATGTGAGCCCAGCGGATGTAAACAGTGGAGCGTAGCGGAACAGTGTAACAGCTGCGCAGGTGAGCATCCTGCCGGCATACACCTTTGCCCCCGGAACCAGGGGGTGCAGTGCCTTTGAAATATCGTCAGATACCTGCACCTGTTGGCCAGAGGTTACCGCGGGCTCAGGGAAACATTTTACAACCGTTGAAAGGAGCGACACATCGAAGCCGATCCCTTCAATTTTGGGTGCAGTAAAGAGACTGTAAATGCGCCTGCTTATGCTTGCTGGAGCGACCCGCCGAAGGCAGCGCGCGCACGGTTCGCGGCCAGTCGCCTGCCTTTTATGAAAGCTGCTCTGCACCCCGGAGACAGCCGGATGCCGGAAACAAAAAATCTAAGAAGTTTACCACGCGACCCTGGAGATATGTTTACATGTATCCCCCGACTGTAACCGTAAAGCAAGCGACTACCTAAATGTTCTTAAAATTAAAATAGCTGATTGATACCAGTCGTAAAAAAATGGCAAAGGTTTGTAAATCTTCAAATGTTTTATTATCTTTCTATCAACCAACAACCAATCCTTATATGAAACATCTCCTAGTCCTCGTTGCTTTCATTGCCTCTTTTTCGTTGTTTTCTTTCAAACATGTACCTGAACGAATGCCAACAAAAGCAGCTGTTGAATATACCAATGATAGTGTTTATTTATGTAATAGTGCAACGGCATACGTCTATCACAGCACGACAAGCTGTAAAGGTTTAAACCATTGCACCCATGGCCTGATAAAAGTATCATTGAAAGATGCCATAAATAAATATCATCGCAGGGCATGTAAAATATGTGAATAACCATGAAATTAATCGTCACGCTGATTGCGTTTTTTGTAGTATTGGCATCATGCGAAGGCCATCAAACCCGATCAACTGAAGAACAGTCGCCAAATTCAACAGCCCCGGCACCATCAACATCGGACGCATCACGGCATTACAGCAATTCTTCGGATGACGGGGATGATGATAAGGATAAAGACGATGGGAATGACGATAATGACGATGACAATTCTTCAGGCTCAGGTTGTGGTTTTGCGGATGACACTTATTCGGCTACGGTCGGGTATTATAACCCACATACCGGCTTTGATAACACATATACTTTAGATGTTGAGGTTGAAGATTGCCAGGTAGTTCAGATAGATTTTCCAAATGGCGGTTACTTGGACGGTGATCATATTGACCCAACCGACATTGATGATAACGGCGATGCAGATGTTTCTGACGACAAGGGAAGGGAGTTCCATGTCCATATTGACAAATAGGAACTCTCTATCAGGTAGTTCCTGGAAGCAGGGCAATGACCCAACGCATCCAACAACAACTTTTAATTCCTGCGGTTTCTTGTTACACGCCCCGTAATCAACTCTTGTCCAATGTTTGCAAGGCACACGTAATAGCAAAGCCTAAAAGGAGAGGAGCATTGGCTCGGCTCACCGCCCCCGCCACCCCGCATACGGCACACGACCACCTTATCCAAACCCTTTTCCTTTTCCACCCCATGCCACTACCCCCACAGCTCCCCGGCCCGCTTCCTGTATTTCCCTCTTGCCTTATGCTTACTTACTAAGCATAAAGAAAGTATTGCTGTAAGAGGTATAGATAGGGTCTTTTAGATTCTAGAAGGGTAGGGGTTTGCTATCAAGCGGCTAAGCGGCAGGAAAATTCATCGCCGGGGTATTTTATTCAGGAAGGATTTTGAGGGCAGCTACTGGGCTGTAAACGGCCTGGCACCGGTCTCAACTGAAGCAGGCCTCCTTACCGGTTCAGCCGGCAACCAGTATCCAAAAAATCCAAGAAGTCTAACCTGTAACCACGGTGTACGCCTAAAAGTATGCACAGGTAGTGTATATCAAACTGCACAAGGCCCTGGCATTACCATTCTCTTTTACGCACAGTTCACCTGGCCCCGCATCCGAACATTAACAATCATGTTTTTCTGGAATCGAGGCATTCACGCTCTCTAGGGACAATTTGATACTCCCGCGTGAATTTAGGAGATGATCTATGTCCCGGTCAATAAGTCTTTCAAGACAGATGGATTTATGCAACGACGAATATAAAATAGTCATCAACCACCATATACCTCAATGGCTTGTGGTGGATAGAGACCCATACCCTGTAACAAAATCTCATTATAGGTACTCGGTTCATCTAAGTGGAGAACTTTAACATAAACTTCCCGGTAGGGCCTTTCCTTGGAGACTGGCAATTTTATTGCTGTAAAGACATACTGTTTTATTGATCTTCCGGGTAATTTATCCAACGCAATATTGCCAACCGGTTCACCTGCTGGATCATCAACATACATTAGCAACATACCCTGCGAGGTCATGTTCCCCGCACCATTATTGCGGACAGTTACATAAACATTCACACTTAATATATCCCCGGTATTTTCATCATAGTTTTCGTCAAAGTCTATGTCTGTTGTATATAACTTCATTTTATCAGAAGTAGTACTTCCCGGGTCGGGGTAACGAAAACTGTAAGCGCTTTCAGTAAGCGACTGGTACACGCTGGTTGGTAAAAATGATACGGTGTAATCCAATACAAGATAACCGCCGTCTGTGCTCCAGTAAATATATGGGGCAACGGTAAAGTCTTTGTCCGGGGAAGTAGATTTTGTGCCATAAGACATCACAATGCTCAGGTTTTGATTAAATGTAATCGTATAGTTGGATAACCTGGAACTGCGGTAGCGGCTGGTTTTACTGTGCGATATACCACCACCGATCTTTTTATTTAAAAACCCAACTTTGAGCGATTGGGAGTTTGTTTTACTTTGGTTGCTGTGAGAGGAGGAAGAAACAGCATTGTTATTTGAGTCAGACCATCTTGCCTCAAAGCGATCTGTAGTATCACCGTATACGATCTCTATGTTACACACGCTGGCCTGATTCGCATCGTAATCCCCCGGCGGATCAGAAGGATAGGAAGAGACCACCCCGCAGATATGTCCCGGTTTGTACATGGTCTCTGGCAGGCTACCGGATAAAATATTTATTTTATATTTATTATTTTGCGGAAATACCAGCAGGAGGTGCCCGATAGGTTCGGTTGATACCGCGTTGCAATAAACCGGGTATTCCCATACATCAAATACATTACTGATCAGTATAATAGCATCATCGGTGCCGGCGCTCGCCTCAATTCCTTCGGTGATGCTTGCAGACCGGTTATCAAGCAGCGCGAAACGTTCACCGTAGCTGCTCCTCAAAGAATGATTCAGGCCGATAACGCCCTTAAATGCAGCAATATTTTCACTGAGATTGTCGGATTGCGTATGTGCTTTATCGATCTTTAGCGAGAGCGAGCCCCTGTCGGACCCGGTTGCCCTGAAAGTAACCGTTCCAGGGTTCACGCTGCCCTGGTTAGGCAAACAATTAATTATTGCCAACGGCGTGCCAGTATCATTAAGAACATTATACTCCGGTGCCCCTAAATAGGCACTGTTACCGGAAAAATCGCCAAATGCCAAAGCAAAGCCCGATTTATATTGTAAAGAAATATCGTAGAAACTATTCGAAAAAAAGATCCCGTCCAATGCCTGGGGATGCGTCTCGTCAGTATAATAGGGTGAAAACCCGAGGTCAGGAGTGACGCCAATACAGCCGGTATTAAGGGATGCGTAACCGGTCAATGGCATTATTGTATGGTCGGCTCCCAGTGTCTGTATAACGATCAGTGGCGCCGTATTTTGAAGCAAGGATATGCCGATATTGAAACCGAAACTGGCAATATCAAAACTTGCATTACCTTTTATATATGCTGGTAAAGAGGTACGGCCGCTGGCATCAGCGGCTTTGGGTACAAATTCAAAGCCGTTGTTAAACTCGTAGGTTTGTAATTTCACGGCCGAAAAAGTATTTGGCATGGTTAGCGCACAAGCAACTACCAGTTCTTCCATGCCATCCAAGTCAAGGTCGCCAACCGCTATCTTTAGTGATTGGATATTACTTTCATCCTTCAACTGGCACGCGTCTTTCATCTGCCATTTGTCACCATTAAATCCATATGATTGCAGGACATAATTACCGTCCTGCTGAAAAACGGTAATAAGGCCGTCGTTAATTACAGCATTTGAATAGTATACCCTAAGCATCTGCAGAGAAGCGGTGTCATACGTAATGGTTCCTATAGCAAGTGGCTGCGCAAGTTGACTTTTTAACGCATACTTTTCGGAACTTTCAGAAGGTGTAAATGTAAAAGAGTTGAGATAAAGGTTTCGGCCGGTATCAAGGGCTGGATCTCCCTGGTAAACAACAGCTATCTCCCCGTTCGTAGTGCCTGAGAATACACCTGTAGCTAATTGATAGTTCTGGGAGGTGATTTTTGCGAGCGTTTGCTCTATCACTTTCCGAGGCGATACAGGGTTGGTGCTAAATTCCCCTATCCATACATGCAGCATGCTTTCGCTATCTATCCATGCTGCAATAATATTTTTATTATCGCCGGCATTATTAGAGCTGCTGATGAAGTCAGCTGTAAGGGTGAGTTTACTTCCGTTTGAATTGCCCAGTGATTGCTTGCTATAACTTTTAAGGGTATTGTTGGCGGTCTTGTCATACCCTAATATTTCAAGCGAAATGTTATGATTTTTATCTGCATATAATAAGGCTATTTCATCAAACCCATCAAGGTTAAAGTCATCACAAAAAACGGCGGCATCTTCGTAATCTCCTGCAATGTTACCGTTAACAAGGCTGCTGGTTGCAACATCAAAACTTTGTCTGTCTGTTAATTTTCCGATTGTTACATTAAGCGGTTGCAAATACAAACAATTGCCACCAATATTACCCCGGTATACGCTTAAAATATCGCAAACCTTTACCATCGTATAATTGCCCGCCAGGGGATCGGCAGCAGGATTTTGGGACAGCATTGCCCCGAAGTTTCTGTTTTTGGTGGCAAGGCCGCTCCTGTGCCGCAGGTTAACTATATTTTCCACTTGCAATCGTAATGATTTGGTTAGTAGGAATAGGATGCTTCGTCTTTTTTCATTTGACCGAAATCAACCCTGGCGGCGATCTCGTTCACTTTTGCCGGATCGTCATTGAGATAGTCGCTAATTGCGCTATATGCTTCAGCCGGATTATCGGCCCAGTGGCTGATATCCAGCACCTTTATTGAAACCCCGTTGTAGATCTTATTACCGCTACTGTCTTTATAGGTGTTGTCATATTTGTCCCATATAAAACCTAATGACATAGATTTTCTGACCCAGTTCCAGGTCGGCTGATCATTGATCTGGCATAGGTAAAAAGGCGCGGAAAGTGGTTCACCACCGGGCGTCCAAAGCCATTCATAAAAAATAGCATTCCCAATATTATCGTCTTTACCCTGGGCACAAACCCGGATGTTGATAGCGTCGTTAAAGGAATAATATGTAAAAGGGCTATCCTTTTGCGGGCTATTGTGCGAAAACTGGATCTTAATATAGGCAGCTGTTCCCACTGGTATTTTATCCGGGAGCGACCAATGGTCCATATTCGATTTTTCTTCGCCCGCGGCGCCATTGAATTCGGTCATTTTGATCAAATCATACGTTGTGGCGTTATAAATCCGAAAATAGCCACCTTCTCCGTCTGCCATATATACACAGTTTTTAACAGCCGCATTTTATAAAAACCGGCCTTGGTTTATAAAATATGAATGATTGGAAATCAGATTACAATTAGAAGGCTGCCTCATTGCAACTCATAGCGAATTTCGCCATCTCCTAAATTTGATATTTGTACATTCGGGTACACCCCAGGACTTATTGCCTGGCCTGACAAGTCGATGGTAATTACGTATGGTACGTCTCCGGGTGGCGCATCTGGTATGGTATAAACATCGCCAACTGAGCCAATCCGATAATCCCCATCGAACAGATTAAAGGAAACATCGACATCTTCACCACTGTTGTTAGTGAAACCAAATACCATCTCTGCCTGCCCTTCAATCAAATCTGATTGGCCACCACCTGTAATACTTGTCATAAGATTTAAGTTTAATTTTTTGGGTTATTGAAATTCTATGTTCTGTGTCTTATCAACCGTTTAGTTCAACTCGTAAGAAATCATACCGTCACCGAGGTTGTATATCTGCACATAGGGATATACCCCCGGAGATATTTGCCAACGTGACAAATCGACGATGATAAATTCGGGCCCGTCTCCTGATGTGTCTGCTATTGTATGGCCATCATCGGGGCTCCCGCGCCTCGTACCGCTCTGATCAAAAAGGTAAAAAACAATATTAATATCTTCACCACTATGATTGGCGAATTCAAATTCCATCTGGACTGCTCCTTCGAGCATGTCAGATTGGCCACCACCTGGAATATTGGGCATAAAATAGAAATTGAAGCAAGCAGTTGGGTTAAGAAAATTTTTTTGTAAACTAATACTTTAAAAAATTTTAGCCAAATTATTTTGACTTTCCGGGGTAATTACAGCAGCAACCTAAAGGAATTAAACGGCGCGGTGCAAAGTATTATGCCGGGTCGTACGTATGGTTTGATATTATTATTCATTCACCACACGGCTTTTAACTCTGCACTGCTGGTGATATCCCTTTATGCTGTAAGTATTCAGTTTGACAGTATTCCAGGATTTGCCGAGGGGTTGGTAAAAATCTTCCGGCATATTTCCTGTGTCATCAATTAGATCGGCCGGTTAGGCGGCGAAAGTTTTTTAAAACGAAGTATTCCTGCAAAATCATTTTCCGACGGCAAAATCAAAGTCCGCAATTGGTTATAGCCAATGCTTTGGCTTCGCTCCCCGCAACCCCTCCGCCACCCCGCACCCGGCACCCGCCCACCTCATCCAAATCCCTTTCCTTTCTAGACCAGCCACTACCCCCACAGCTCCCCATCCCGCTTCCCGCACTTCCCTGTTGCCGCTGCTTTACCCCCCTTTAATAACAGCATTGCATACACCGCCCCAGCCGCCTTGCAGTTCATAAGCACTATAGGTAAGCATAAAGAAAGTATTGCTGTAAGAGAATATAGATAGGGTCTTTAAGATCATTGAAGAGTGGGAGTTTTGGTATTAAGAGGCTGTGCGGCAGGAAAATTCATCTGCGGGGGGTTTTATTAAGGAAGAATATTGGGCGCAGCTATTTGGCTGTAAATGCGTTAGGGTTGGGCTTTCAGGCGCAGACGCGGGACGGGCGCGGCACGCCGGAAGGCAGCACGCGCATGGTTCGCGGACTGGCGCCAGCCTTTTATGAAGGCCGCCTTGCACCCGGGTGCGGCCGGTAGCCGGTAACAAAAAGCGAATAAGTCTAACCTCTGACATTTTATATACTTAAAAGTATGCACAGGTGTTATGTATTAAGGTACGCACACAGTTTCTGTTTCAATCACCATAAACAACTGAGCGAAATTTTCTTTTTTGACTTGTAGATTTATTTTCGGTTTCAGGTAACAGTATATAAACGGCCCCGCAGATTTAATGTAGGCTTTCATCAGCATTGGACCTTGGATGATAACTTATCCGCCGGCAGCACATTTGGGGACGAAGTTAAAATAAGGCAAAGCTGACGCGGTCTCAAATTTTGGATTATATAAAATTATTTGAATAAATATGGCGAATAGCAAGATGGTAAATAAAGTTCAACCCTATCGGCATATAGCGCTATTCCTCCTGTTTATATGCGTTGGTATGACAGTCTGCAATTGCCAGCCGCCAGGCACTCACCCCACTACACCGGGCTGCACCGGTAGCCTCGGTGATGCGATCGTTGATATTGACTTTGGTACTGCGCAGGACATAGGCAATCCCTTGCCCCCCGGAACGACCAATATGGGTTTTTACCCTTACGATTGCCCGGGTGACGGTAATTATACGATCATACGGCACTCGCAGGGCTGTTATAATGACGGCTGGCATACCATAAGCGACCATACAGGCAATGCTGATGGCTGTTTTATGCTTATCAACGCCTCTTTTGAACCCAGTGACTTTTTTGTGCAAATGGTAAGCGGCCTGTGCCAGGGTACAACCTATCAATTTGGGGCATGGGTGATTAACATGGATAAGTATGGAGGCGGTATTTTGCCCAATGTTTCGTTTACCATTGAACTTCCGGATGGTACCATACTGGCAAGTTATACAACCGGCGATATTCCTGCATCCATAAACGCTACATGGGCGCCATACACTTTTAATTTTACAACCCCTGCCAATGTCCAAACCGTGATTTTACGCATGCATAACAATGCCCCGGGTGGCCAGGGTAACGACCTTGCGCTGGATGACATAACTTTCAGGCCTATCGGACCAACCATTTCGGTGGGCATCACAGGCGCAAATGCTGACACCATTAATATTTGCCAGCGAAGCACGCCGAACCCTAACCTGTATGGTGCTGTAGCGAGTTGCTATTTATCAACCGCTTACCATTGGCAGGTTAGTCGTAACAATGGCGGTAGCTGGACTGATATAGCCAATGCCGATAGCTTAAATTACACTCCATCAACTGACAGCGCCGGCGTTTACCTTTACAGGCTATTGGCTGCCCAGGCCAATGATATTGGCATTTCAACCTGCAGGGTTAACTCTGTTCCTCTTACAGTTGTTATAAGCCCAGGCCCTTTTCCCGGTAAAGACACAGCAGTATACAGCTGTCCGGGCTACCCGGTAAACCTCTACAACTTATACGATACTGCGGGTTACAGGTATTCTGCCTGGGATTTGAACGATCCACAGGATGCGGGAGAGGGCTTTTTTACGTTTACCGTAAAAAATACAAACGGTTGCAGTTATTCTTCGCATGTTACTGTAAAGTTATTGACAAAGCCGGACCCCGGGCGGGATATTGACACCTCGGTTTGCGAAAACAATGTTATTAACCTAACCGGTTTGTATAATACTGTTTCTTTTGCAGGCGCTACTTGGAGTACCGCCAACCCCACTCAGGCAGGCCCTGGAGCCTACAACCTCTTTGTTACCGGTGCCGATGGTTGCCAAGACACTGCAACAGTAGTGGTTGTTGGCAAGAAGCCGGACACCTCTTACATTGTTGCCGCGGTTTGCGGGGGTCAGTCATTCCTGGGTCATTCATCTGCGGGTAACTATACAGATATTTTAAGCGATAGTGCTGCAAGCGGATGTGACAGCATCCGCAATTTAAATTTAACAGTGAACCCTGTATTCAATATAAACATTGATACTACCGCTTGCTACAATCAAAGTGTACTCGGTTATTCAGCTGCCGGTACCTATAACATCCATTATTTGACGGTAAACGGCTGCGATTCTGCCGTTCAGCTTACGCTCCATATTATTCCGTTACCACAACCCAACCTTGGCAGGGATATTACTATTTGCCCTGGTGAATCAGTTACCCTTTACCCCGGCAAGTTTGAACAATACCTTTGGCAGGATGGTTCTACGGACAGTCATTTTGTGGTCACCCAGGCGGGTATTTATTCTGTGTCCGTAAGTAATAGTTGTGGAACTGCGACAAGCAGTACCCACGTATCTGAAGCGCCATGTGCACTGTTATTCCCTACAGCATTTACACCAAATGGGGACGGTAAAAACGATATTTTCAAGCTGCTAAACCCATACAATATCGCCAGTTTTAAACTTGTTGTTTACAACCGCTGGGGTCAAAAGATGTTTTCAACCAATAATCCGCTGGCAGGTTGGGATGGCATAACTGATGGCGAGCCACAGGTACCGGGACCGTATGTGTGGTATTGTATTTTTAAAAAGAATGGAGATAAAGCGGAAAGTGAACAGAAAGGCACTGTTGTATTGATAAGATGATGTAAGCATATATTTTTAAAAAATATTTTTCCCCGCTGGTAGATTTTTTAGCCCGCACATGTAACAATATATCAAAGGTGGCAGCTATAATTAACTGCTTATATTGATAATGTTGCAGATAGCCGGACAAGAACCCAGACCGAACGACAAATACCATGCGTTTGCAGCGCGTTACCTCCATGGTTCTTCCCTTGAGGGAATAGTGTCCGCAAAACAATTGCACGAAAAACTTATTTGTCTTAATACTGGCACAGTAAATGGACAGTTTTATTTTATTATCGATGTTGCTACCAACGCCATTATACATTGCAACGGTGTTGATAGATGGCTGGGCTATAATTGCAGCGGTTTTACCGTCACAAAATATCAAAATCTCATACACCCTGCCCACGCTGTTATTAATGGGTATTATAGCGTTGCCATGTGGGGGCAATTGACAGGAGGTAACTTTTTGCCAATTCAGTTTATGCGCCCCATGTGTATTACAAGTTTGGCTTTAAAAAATAATTTCGGTAACTACTTACTTCTAAGGCGGTTATGCAGCCCATGGCAAATAGATAAAGACGGAAGGCTTATTCAATATATAAATCTCTTTACTATAATAAAGCCGTTTGCCAATGAATGCTTTTTTACAAAAGCTGATTTTCAATTTCACGAGCCAGGGGTTGTTGAAAAAGCAGTTCAAGATTCTGTTAAAAAGCAATTTGAAGGGGATAGATATTTTACTCCACAGGAGATAAGGTTGTTAAAGAAGTACTTATCCGAACAGGCATCTACATCGTCAAGAGTCGCGACAAAACTTGGGTTGGCAAAAAGTACTGTAAGCGTATATAATAAGCGTATAATGTACAAGGCGACACGCTTTTTTTGGAGGGAGTTTTATTCGGCGAAAGATGTTGCCAAGTTCATAAACAAATGTGGATTGATATGAGAGGGTATGAAAATTATACCTACGGTAGATATATGAGCAAGTGATTTGGCTATCTATTATTGTAAGATGAATTGCGAGGTGTTTGAGATGCGAATTAATAACTGTCAATAACTATTCTAAAAACCTAATCGCTTGATGCAATTAAAAATACCAGTGTATGAAAATTAGATGTGTTACTGCTTTAATTTTTGCCATTTGTGGAATGCTATGCATTTTCCCTCCATTGCGTGCACAAATTATAACGACGTTCGCTGGGAATGGAGTATTTGGATATTCAGGCGATAACGGGCCAGCTGCAAATGCGAATTTGGAAGATCCTGCAGGTCTTGTTGTTGATGATCAGGGCAATCTTTATTTTACGGATTTTGCAGCCAGTTGCATACGCAAAATCAATAAACAGGGTACGATCTCTACAATTGCGGGCACTACGGGGATATTCTCGGGCCCCAACGGCTTAGCAATAGATACAGCAGGCAACTTATATGTTGCAGATACATATAATAGCTGCGTCAGAAAACTAGATAAACATGGAAGCATGACAATTGTCGCCGGTATTGCGGGGTCACTTGGCTTTAGCGGCGATGGCGGGCAGGCAATCAAAGCTCAACTGGCAACCCCACAAGGTCTTGCCGTCGACATGGCCGGCAATTTATATGTAGCTGATAACTTCAATGAATGCATTCGCAAAGTAGACAAGAATGGAATCATAACTACGATTGCGGGAATAAAAGGGCAAAGTGGCTTCAGCGGCGACGGTGGCCTTGCCACAAATGCTCACGTGAACTATCCTGCCGCTGTTGCTACAGATAAGACAGGTAATGTATATATTGTTGATTGTGGCAATAGCTGTATCCGAAAAATAGATAAAAACGGTATAATTACTACAGTAGCCGGAATCGGGGGTTCAAGTGGTTTTAGTGGTGACGGTGGCCCAGCGAATGAAGCACAGTTAAATCTTCCTTTGGGAATAACGCTGGATTCTACAGGAAATCTATTTATAGCTGACAATCAAAATTCTGTTATTCGGAAAATAGATCAAAATGGAATCATCAGTACATATGCAGGTGGCTTGCCTTACTACAGTGGCGATGGCGGACCAGCAGTCGGATCGGGTATTTCACTATATGCAACTTTTGACTGTATTAGTGGCCTCGCATTAGATGCTTCTGGCAACCTGTATATTGCTGACATGGGCGATAAGAGGATACGTGAAGTTATAAAACAAGCCCTTCCCCTTCCCCTTACCCTTATCTCTTTCACTGGAGAAATAGAGCATGGCAGGTCAATTCTCACATGGGAAACAGCGGACGAAATAAACACCAAAACTTTTACGGTGGAACGCAGTACTGATGGTATAAACTTCCTGACACTAGGAACAGTAGCCGCAATTGATGAACCCGGCCATCATACATACAACCACATTGATGCAAGCCCATTACAGGGAAATAATTATTATCGCCTTAAAATGATTGATAAGGATGGAAGTTTTAGCTACAGTAACCTTATAACAATAAACAAAGGCAATATTCAATTTGCCATTACCGTATTACCCAATCCCGTTACCAACGATGTTACATTGCAAATAAGCACCCCACTAAAGGGTAGGTATGCCGTTACCATCACCTCCACTGGCGGCGAACCCGTTAAACATATTGTTGGTATTGCATTGGTTGGCAACAATATTATACATATTAAGACGACTGATTTGGCTGCCGGTGTTTATATAGTTAGTTATACTGATGGTTCCGGCTTACACAGCACCAAACTGGTAAAAGAATAATGTGCCCAAAATTTGTTAAAACGATTAAAATATAGGTATGAATAAATTAATTTCTATAATTAGTTGCGCGATTTATTTATTTTTCGCGGTGCCGGCAATTGCGCAATCTACAACCGCCCTTAATGCAGATAGCATAATAATAACCAATAATCCGTCAGATATAGCCAATTGCATCGAAATGGGAACAGTGGATATAAAAGTTCCCGAGAAAGGTCTCAGAGTTGCTGCAAAAGATAAAAAATTGAAGGAAGAAGCAGAACTTGATTTGAAGCAGCAGGCAATTAAAAAAGATGCAAATATCGTACTCGTAACAGTTAATGAAGTTGCAAATATACCAGGTTCGGGTATTGGCCTCCATATGGCCGGTATTTTGTATAAGGGCAGAATTGCCCCGAATGCCGGCCAGCCAACAGCCCTGGTTGAAAAACCCGCTACTGCCCTTACTGTGGATAGTGTTGTTTTGGTGAAAGATCCCGATGATGTAAGTTACCTGATTCAAGTGGGCAGTGCACAAGTGCAATCAGCATACAACAAACTCTCTTTAAAGAAAAAGTACGAAGACGCTGAAAAACAGTTGAAACAAAAGGCAATCGCGATGGGTGCTAATATTATGTATATAACAGAAACCAAATCTTCCGGTGAAACTTTCAGCCTTCGCGGAGGAGGAGATTGGGAATGGGTGACTATGACGGCTAATTTTTATGTTGGCAAAATAAGAGGCAGAGGAGATAATAACTCCTCTGCAGCCACTATCAATAATTCTGATCTAAGTGGTAAATGGGAAGGAATGCAAACCAATGGACAGATGATAATGCAATTTGAGATAAACCTGAAGAAAATTGGCGAAAACATGTATTCGGGCTACGATTATCATCGCTGGTTACGGGCCAATAACAGCCCTTATGGCGTTGATGCCCCCAACGCAAAAAAGGTTTTTGTTGCAGTTCTAAAAGATAATGTGCTCACTTGTAGTGAGCTAGGTAACATAGAAAATGGCAATTGGCCTTTGGAAAACGAAAGTTTCAGATTAATTAATGCTAATGGCACCATGGCATTTGTTGGTGAAAATAATATTCATGGTGGTCAATGGAGAACTGCTATAACCCGCACGGGCGATTACCCACAGGACTATCTAAAATATGTTGTGGGTACCGAATCCTTAAAAATAGATACAGTAATTTATCATAACCCTAACCCTTCTTCAAGCATCGGTTATAATCAGAAAGGTTATTTGGAATTCTCCATTGACAACACCACTGCTAATAACTTTAAAGGGTTAAGCATAAAACTGGATTTTGGTAACGGTGGAGAAGGGATAGCAAGTAATAATGCAGGCAATGTTTGGCTTGACGCAGGTGCCAACGAAAAAAAACCGTTGCGAGTTGCGCTTTCAACAAATTTAGGTATCCCGGCAAACACAATAATGTTACACCTGAGCATATATTCCAACGGAAACCTGATTGCCGGAAAATATTTTAGCGTGCCTACTGATGCATTTCTTAAATCTTCAAATATTACAATGCCAGTATACTCATCCGGCAGAATGCAGGCTGTAGCCGGGTTCTATGGGTTTCTGAAAACTCCTTATGCGAAGGTTGGCGCTCTTCTTGACCCTATGGTATCTTCAGGAGATAAAATTGCGGGGATGTGGAAAGCTGTATTTCTTTCAATGGGTTATGGAGGATATAAGTTTGACGAAGACGGTGGTTATGCGCTGGCAAAAAGTTGTGTACAGGCGGTAGAAGAAAAGGCAAGGAAAGGCGATGCAGAGGCATTGTATCTTATGTTTTATGCTTGTCAGATGGGATTGGAGGGAGCAGGTGGCTCGTCATTTGGAGCGTTTTTTTTGCAAAAAGCTGCTGAGTCCGGCTTTAAACCGGCTCTTTACGATTATGGGGCACAATTTATTTTGCAAAAGGATTTTTCCGCTGCCTTTGCTAACCTGAGAAAGAGTTATGACCAGGGGGTGACCAAGGCAGCGGCCATAATTGGCGTTATGTTCGAAAAAGGTTATGGTGTATCACCCGATGTTGACTCTGCGGTGGCATGGTATAAAAAGGGCATGGCTTTCGGCGACCCTGCTGCCACGCTCAACTATGCAGGCTTAATTTTAAAGGGTATCAATAATGTGCCACCTGATGCTAATAAGGCCATTGGCATAGCAACATCAGCGGCTGCAAAAAATTACTCAGCTGCGATGATTTTTTTAGGCTCAATGTATGTTGACGGTAAAAGAGGAATTGCGCGCAATCTACCTGAAGCGATAAAATGGTTTAAAGCCGGCGCCGACTTGGGTGACCGGGATGCCATGGTTGCACTTGGTGAAGCGTATATTGTGGACTTGCCCGATAAAATTAAAGACGAGCAATCCGGGTTTTTTTGGGTAAAAAAGGCAGCTGAATTGGGTTGCCCAAAGGCAATGATTATTTTGTCGGACTATTATATTACCGGCATAGCAGGTGAGAAGAACATAATACTTGCCCGTTACTGGAGTAACCAGGCCGTGTTGAATGGGTTTGGTCAAATGGAATTAACGGGTGTAAAAGCGCAGCAACAAAATTTTATAAACTTTTGGAAGTACGCCGACTTTAGCCCAAGCTATGTTTTGGTTGACGAGTACGGACATTATTTAGGTGATGGAGACGACGGGCTTTTCAAGGGTTTGATTACGGGAATGGTTGGCTCATTGACGGAATATTATGGGCATTTACAAGAGCCTATTAATGGAATGGAACTTATCAAAAAAAATAATAATGGGGTTAAAATATTTGGAGGCACTCTATCCCTGGCTTTTACTTCCAAAGTTTATCTGAAAAAAGGGGAAACCATACATATGAAGACATACGGTGTTATGTCAATGGGTTTTTTTGCCGGCACAGCCACTGCCGATGGATTGTATGGTTGGGATGAGTATAAATTCATAAATAGCATACCATGTGGTGCAGTAATAGTTTCAATCGATGGTGCAAATGATTGGAAATTCATTGGGCAGGACGGATGGTACACGGCACCACAGGACGGCCCGCTTGATATTGCTATAAACGGAAGAGACAGGGCAAATTATAAAGGATACTTTGATATTGTGCTGGAGAAGCCTGAAGGCGCTGTACAATAACTTCCAGCCGGATATGCTAAATGGGGCTACTCAATCAATACAAAACCTGCCCAATAATATGGCGGGTACGCTTGTTGCTGCAAATCTTTTTGGGCAGCTTGCAATGCCGCTGCGGGCTGCCTTCCTTTGAGCCAGTGCGCATAAAAGTCTTTTAATAATATAGCGGTTTCTTTTGCTGGTACCTGCCACAGGCTTACCAGCATATTTTTTACGCCTGATAGTTTAAAAGCATGTTGCAAACCCAGGTTGCCCTCGGTAGCCGTTATGTTGCCCAGGCCCGTTTCACAGGCGCTTAATGTTACCAGTTGCACGTTGTGTAAATCAAGCTGGCTTATTTCATAACCGGTAAGTATGCCATCATCATGTGTTGCAATGGTTTGGCCAGTACGCAGGTATTTATTAACGCCCGCAAACGCAAGCCCGCACCTGAACAAAGGGTTTGTCTGGCTTGAGATAAAACTCTCGGGCAAATTTTCATGAATGTTGCGTCTGTTGTAGTCAGCATAAAAGCCATGGGTTGATATGTGCAGGATGCCTGACAAAGAATGGGCGGTTTGCTTAAAATTGTCTTCTGTGGCCTGGGAGCCTTCGAAAATGGCAGCATGAATGTGCTTAGCAGCAAATTGATCTTTTATGATGTCTGGCTCGTGTGTGGTAAAGTTTGGCAATACAGTAGCAGTAAAGCCTTTGGCAAATAAAGCCGGGTGCAAGCCTTGCGGGAGCAAGGCTGCGCCGGGTACTGCGTTTCCCGGGATGGATGCCATTGTGTATTCAGCAGTATCGTAGTTTATATTTCCCCAAATATTTATTTCTGCGGGTGGCATGGCTAATGAAGATTTGGTAAATGATTCGGTAAGGTTAGCAAGGCAATGCAGGTTGTATGCATTGCCCGCGAAGCCTGAATGGCAAGAGATTGCAGCAAAAGCTATGTTATTAAGCAGGCCTGCAGTAGAATAGTTTATTATTTGTGTGCCGGAAAGATATTTTTCGAGCGGTTGCCAAATGAGTAAATACAATTCATTAGCTTCAATTGAGCCGGAAGTATAAAGTTTCGCTGCCAGTTGTTCATTAGTTTCTGTGACGCCGTTGTATCCTCTCACCAGGTGCAACAATGCGCTTTCAGTGCATAGCGGTACAAATACCGGGATACTGTCGCCTGCATGTATTACAAAAGCAGCATAAGTAAGGCTATTGTTATTTTTATATCGTACGAATTCTATATTGGCAATATTTTGTGATTGTTGTGCAAATTGTGGCAGGTAGTTGCGGTCTATTAAAAATGATGTGTTATAATCATTGAGAGATAATTTTTTTTCTAACTCTTCGCTTTCCTGCTCCAGGCTGTCAGTATTCAAAAAACGGTCGACGGTGGGCAATGAATATTGTTTGGCCAGTAATTGCCTTGTGGACAACCAGTTCGAACACATGCGCGCTATTGCAGTATCTTTGTCGTGCCTGAGGGTATTTAAGAAATATGCTTCGCTTTTGCCTACAAGGCCCTTACGCTGAAGTTGTAAATTAAATGCAGCGGCAGTGGCTGATTTGTCCGTTTGCGTGCTATGCTGCAGCACGGTATAAAGTGCATCAAACAGGTCGTCAAAGCAGGCATTGTATTGCAATTTTTCCGCTTCGCTCATTCCTGCAAAGTTGCTTGTCAGCATTTTAACTGCCAATTGACCTGCAGCAATCAATGTATCTGCAGCCTCGTGGTATTTGCCTTCCAGCGCCAGGTTACGGCCAAGCGCAACCAATGTTTTTTGCATGGCAAAAGTTGATCGCAGGCCTTTTGAATTATAGTAATCAGCTTCATTTTGCAATAGTGTATCAGCGGCGCCATATTCCTTGGAAACCCCTTGCACCATTGCCAGATTGAGCAAAATGGCATTGTAATAATCACTTCTCGGTTGAAGTGTATCCAATATGCTCCTGCTTTCAACCAAGAATGTTTTTGCCTCGCTATATTTATCATCATCTAGCAGGATGTTGGCCTTTTCCAATAGTATTCCGGCATGCGCCTCACCCAGTAAGGGGTTGTTGCCAACCCTGGCTGCCAGCAGGTTAAGTAATTGTTGGGCGCTGGAATTATTACCCAGCAGGCGGTAGTTTTCTGCAAGCGCAATCGCTGCTGGTGCCATATCATGCAGGGCCAAATAATCCTGCTTTTTCAATTGTTGCTCATTACAGCAAAAATCCATCGCGCGGGTTATGTAATCCAGGGCCTTTAATTTGTTACCAGTCTCCATGTACATCTGTGCCATCGGCATATAAAGGGAAAAAGGCGTTATAATGCCATTCCCGGTTTCTTTGCCGCCATGTGCCATTTCAACTTCAAGTGAGTCGAATATAGCGAGCGCTTTAGGGTATTCCCCGAAATAAAGATATTCTTTCGCTAATTCTGCCTGCGCTTTCACATATGCAACGGTATCTTTTCTCCCCTCTGCAAGCTGGTAATATTTTATTAATCCGCCTTGTGCCTGGTTATAATTGCCTACCTGTTGGTTTATATCAATAAACTGCCATAGAGTTTCTGCGTATAAATTGTGGCAAAGAGTACTGCTATCCTCTGGTAATGCTTTTGTTTCAAACAATTGCATTGCGTTTTGTATCTGATGACAGGCTTCATTGGCGTTGTTCATGGCTTCGTATGTAATGGCTTGCCCCACATGCGTAAAAGCACGTTGTACCCAATTACGCGGTTGACTGTCAGCAAAAAACTGGCATTTTTGTATGAAATAAAGCGCAGAATCAAACCGGCCTTTAGAAGCGTAGCTGAGCCATTTGGTTTTGTAACCTATGTAAGTGTGGCCGGCTTCTTGCTGCGCTTTTACTATAACGGGGAAAGAAAGAAATAGTAAATGCAAAAAGGCTATACAGGTGCCTTTTAAGTTTATTTTTTGGTTGTTTCGGTATAAGCTGTGCATAATTACCTATCCTTAAAATGTGACGAAGCAATAGATTTTTACATACTTAATGTTAACTACTTAATGGCCACCCGGTTGAGATATGCCAAATAAAATTAAAAATTACCACATTAATATTATACTAAAAAACGTGAAATTTGCTTACTCTATAGTAAGCAGAACTGCATGAAAAAAAATGATGGCGGCAATTTAGATACAAACGATGTCCTGGGAATCCTTTTAAAAGGTGACAGAAAAGAAGAAGAGAAATTATACAACTGGCTAAGCGGCGGCAAGAAGCATTTTATTGCAGGGGTGGTGCGAAAAATATCCAGGGTGCCGTTGAATACACAATTGCTGATGGCTGAGGAGGCATTTAATGATGCGTATATTGAAGCACAGCGAAACGCGCACAAGATGGCCAAGGACAGCAGCCTGGTGATAAAAACCGAAAATTTTGAACGCTATTTTTATGGTATTTTTAAAAACTGCTACTATAGGCTACTGTTTAAAGAATTAAGGCGTCTTATGATTCAGGAAATTTTTAAGGACACTCAACTATTTGGTGATAATAAAACAGCCAACGAAGCATTTTCAGATTTAGCATTAAAAGCAATGGTTGGCATGAGCGGGGGGTGCGGGCAGTTGCTGCGGTGGTACTATTTGGATGGCTTTGGCTACGATAGGATAGCCGCTCTCAGGCAGGGCGAAATAAGCGAATCTTCAGCCCCAAAAATGGTGTCACGGTGCAAACAGAAATTTATTGATCATTGGAAGCAAATAATGGAAGGCTATGGCGCATGAAACGGATTGGCAGAAAAAAATCGAAGCTTATTTTAACGATAAAATGAGCCTGGAAGAAGAAGGTGCATTCATGCAGCAACTTGACGCAGATGAATTTTTGCGCAGCAAGTTTGAAGAAGAACTTAAGATAAGGGCTATTATGGACTCTTTAGCTCCATCGACTTTACAGCAGGAGGATGCAGAAAGTGAACATTTACACGCTCTTAATGTAGCCCATGCCCGTGGGACTCGAAAAATTATGAAAAATTGGCTCCTGCTTGCGGCGGCAGCGGCCGTACTGATTTTTGTAGTGATGATTGGTTTAATAAATCACACAAACGACAAAGCGCCGCAATATGCATCGCATAATTTACCGGCGGACAGCGATAAAAATATCCTGCGTGCCGGTGTTGATACAAATGAAGTCGGAAAGAAGCTATATACCCAATTTTATGCTGCATACAATGGAGATAGCGACCCCGTCGAAGTGAGCTATTATTATAACCAGTACAAAAATGGTAATTATAAAGCTGTTTTATCCGCGCAAAAAAATGACTTGCAGCAAATGGGCACAAATAGTAATGCTGACAAGCTTGACCTTTTTTTGCAACTTTATAAAGGGCTTTCGTATTTAGGGGAAAGCGATATTCAAAATGCCGCGAGGCAGTTCAACATTGTATTAAAACGCGCTGACCGGCAGTCTCGCCCATATTACGAAGCACAGTGGTATGAAGCTTTAACAGCATTGCGTACCGGCAATATTCAAAAGGTGGACTCCACAATGCTTGAAATAATTCAGGAACATTCCCCGTACAGCCCGCTAGCAAAAAATCTCAGGGACTCCATCACAAGCTCGTTCAAATGATTGCTCTTTTTTATTGATTAACTCAAGTTGTTAGTTAATTGGTGAGTTTATTCAGGGTAAAAGCCAAAATAAACATCACCAGTTTTATCAAGAACCCCTTAAAGGTTACGGCATGTATCTTCCGTAAGAATAGTGCCTTAATCTCGCTAAAGGAGGTTTCAATGCCCTTTCTCATATACTCTTTAGGGCCCGGATGGCACCCATGAATATATTGTCGGCCAGCCGCTGAATGGAAACAATTTTTACCGGCTGAAAATAACCGATGCAGATGGCTCGGCTAGGTACAATAATGTCATACTTATAAAAAATGCCAAAGTGAGTATCACATTATACCCCAACCCGGTGAAAGATAATTTATCGGTCAACCTCACTGGACTGCAAAGTGATGACTATACACTGATAATTTCTGACGCCAGCGGTAAAATACTCCAAACAAAAAATTGCCATGTCAGCCAGGATGCGGCAATGCTTAATATTCCGTTTACGGCATATATATGGTAAAAATAACTAACAGCAAGAATGAGACAATATTAGTCCAAAAGATAGTAAAATAGGATTTCTGCCCTCATCATAAAAAGAAGTCAAAAGGGTAATTAATATATTTTAAAAAAAACGGAAGTCTCTTCATTTGCAAAATATTATGCCTGCCGCCAACTCCTGTTTAAGTTTTCTTTGCTGGTTGACAGTCACCGGAACATCTTAATTTTTTTACAAGTAAGTAACAGAAACTTCAGTACCCGTAATAGCCGGCGAATTTAATAAACGGTTGACTATTACATTTGGAAAATGGATTATTAGTTGCGCTTTTTCGAACTGGCATACGTATTTTTTCCAATGCCGTGTTGAAAATAAACTAAGGCAATGCAGCAGTATTTTTTTGGTTCTTGCACCTTTTTCGGCCGCCGTATTGTTTTATACAATCAGGTTCGATTTTATAATCTGAGCGCTAAATTTTTTATATGTTCATAAATCTTGTAGCAATGGAAGTGCATTTTTGAAAAACTAGTTAAGTACCTGCCTGTCAAACAGGGATAATTCTCCCTTGTATAACTTTTTCACTTATGCTCACTTTGTGATGTGTCAAGTAAAGCTACCAGAACATATTACAAAGATGCCGAGGCGTTAAAACTGGTAGGCCAAAAAATTAGGGAACTGCGGACACAGAAAAAAATTTCGATTGAGGGGCTGGCCAATGAGGGGGGGTGGATACCACGCAGATCGGCAGGATGGAACTTGGCAAAGTAAATTTTAATATCTCTTTCCTGTTCCTTATTGCAAAGGGGTTAAATGTGCACCCCAGAGAATTAATCCCCTGAAAAACCGGTAGTTACCATACTGTTTGCGTATGCTGTTATAACCCACAACTTGCTTAAAATTTTCTTTCAGGGATTATTCTCCCTTATCATATTTCCCCTGATAGTTTCTCTTTGTCAATCATATTATTGCTGACCTCTTATTCCTGAAAAAACACGTATACTCCCGCGGAATTTTTCCCCAGGCATAAAATATATTTCCCGTCCAGATAAAAACGCGCCTTTCATAGCACCGGTTTTGTAAATCGTGTATTAAAATAATTTGTTATGAAGCAGTTGAATCTGGTGATGCTTTTATATGTTTTGCTGCTGGTGTCCTGCACCAAAAGAAGCGGCATGTCAGGCAATACCGGCCCAATACCGGCAGCCATTCAAATGGAATTAAAAGACAGCCTTTCGCCGGGGGATTACCGGTTGCTGGATTTTTCCCAGGGCGAAGTAATCAACAGGGATTCACCTTTCATCTGCCTGCTGAGAATACCCCTGGCAGGGCAACCCATTGCCGGCAATTTTTTAGTGGTAAGCCTGGACAGGCGGGGACATATAAAAGCAGGGCGCTTTGTCCAGGTTTCCGCTGGCGCAGCAGGGGAAAAAATGAGGGGCAAAATCATTCATTACAGGGGGCTGGCAGGCCAAAAGGGTACAGGCGCCGGTAAACCTGTAACGGGGCAGGATCAACTGGACGCTGGAAGCCGGGATGAGGTGAAAGCCGATCAAACAGGGACAAACGGCGGTGATTTGCCGCCGGTAATTGTGTCATATACCGTTTACCCGGACGCGGGAATTTCCTATGCCGACTGGTATAACCTCCTGGAAATGTCGGGGGACGAAGGATTCCCTTACGAGGGTTATTACAGCCCGTCAGACGGGGGAGGAGGCGGTGGTGGTACCGCCAGCGCTTACCAGGTGGATTTCGAAGCCCCGGAAAGCAAAGATGCCATAGATATTAAGAAATACATGGATTGTTTCGGTAACGTACAGGATGCAGGCGCCACGTATACCGTGACGATCTGTGTGGATTTGCCGGTGGATGATGACCCCACGAAAATCTTCAACTGGTCGGACGCCTCGCCGGGGCACACCTTCATTGAGCTCTATAAAAACGGTACCGGGGGCCTTGTACAGCAGGTGTTTGGCTTTTACCCGGACCAGCCGTGGAAGACAGTGGCGGGCGGGCAGATTGCCGCAAAGGTAGCGGATGATGCCGGCCATGAGTACCAGGCAAAATATACCATTGGCGTCAGCGCAAGCCAGTTTGCTTCGGCGGTGCAGGCCGCGGAGTCATACGCCAATTTTGACTATAACGTTGCTTCATTTAACTGCGCCGATTATGCCCTTAAAGTCTTCAGCGCCGCAGGGGGTAAGATGTACGTACCGCCCTTTGCTGTACCCGGGTATTCCCAGTCGAGCAACACCCCGCAGGGGGTGTACGATGCCATAAAGGGCCTTGTACTGGATGGCAACGCAAATGCCATGGCCAACGGGCAGAAACAGTGGGTAGGTGACAGCCACGGTGCATGCAACTAGGTGGCTGCTGGCCGGAGGTGGCCCGCACCTGGAAAGACCGCCGGGCCGCCAACAAAAAAAAATCTAACAAGTCTAACCCGGGGCAAGTATATACCCTTAAAAGTAGGCAAATGAAAAAACTTAAAAATGTATCAAAATGGTAGTTAAAATACTTTCTTATCCTTTACTACAGCTATTTGCTTTTTGTATACTGCTCGTCGGCAGCCCGTATTTTGGTGGGCCGTATATCTTTTTTCTGTACCATGGCGTACAGGAAATCCTTGCCTACGCAGTCATAGGATGGATGGCCGCAGCAATGGCTGTTTGCGCTGTATTTTTCAGCGGGAGGGGAGCAGCCGTATTACAATTTATCTCCGCCATATTGATGTTTGTATCATTGGTGGTATTCATCTTCTCCTCAGGACACTTTATGAATATTTATGTGTGGCGTCAATTCGTGCCTATACTGACGCTGTTGTTGTTTTTGGGTGTAATGATATTGGTGGTAAGGAAATTTATTAAACCGGGCGGGGTATGATACAGTTGCTGGAATACCTGCAGGCTGCCAACCCGATGAGCCCGGAGCTGGAACAGGAAGTGCGTATGGCGCTTAAAGTTCGCGACCTGCCCAAAGGGCGCCACTGGCTTCGCATGGGGGAAGTGTGTAACCATATTTTGTTTATCGAGACCGGCCTGATGAAAAGTTATACGGACATAGGCAACAAGGAAGTGACTATATGGTTTCACCGCGAGTTTGATGCCGTTATTTCTGTGAAAAGTTTTTTTAAACGGACCCCGTCTGCTATCGCCATAAAAACACTTGAGCCTACCCGTATATGGTTCGCGGAGTATAATGACCTGCAGCGCATATACCAGCGTCACCCTTCTTTTAATGTCAACGGGCGGGTGATTACCGAAGAATACTACACCCTGTCGGAAGACCATGTACGGCTGCTGCATTTGGCGCCCAGGGAACGCTACCATGAGTTACTGCAGTTGTTTCCATGGATCGAAGGCCGTATCAGGGACAAGGAAATGGCCGCCTACCTCGGCATATCTGCGGCGGCCCTGAGCCTGATTAAACGGGATAAATACTGAGTGTTCTTTACACTTTGCAGGATCCTAAATAAAAATCCCCGAAAAATTTACCACTTAAATTTTTTTATCCTGTTTTATTTACTTGCTAAAAAACGCCGGGAAACTCATGTTGTAATTTTACATCATTGCCCGGTGCGTCACCGGGGACATCCGCTCCCTCCCGGAAACTACCCGGGCTTGCTGCTATTTAATTAACGAACAAAAAAATTATCATGCTTAATAGTGTAACATGGAAGCAATTCCTGGAAGTGGTTGTATTGTCGTGGGCGGGGTATTATGCCATAGTTGTGGCTATCTTTTTCAAGCCGGAGCTTAGAAAAATATTCAGTTACAGGCCGCTGCCCGCTCCCGGCGGTGCAGGCGCCGCCACACCGGCATTATCACCGGACCTGCTCATGCCGGAAATTTATGACTGCATGGCCGCCGTGAAAGAACTGCTGGAGCGGGCTTCTGCCGGGGGCTTTCCCCGCGCCGAACTCATCTTTGGCCTTCAGCACCTTCTCGTGCAATACCCCGCTATCAAAGCCTCGCGCTTTGTGCCTTCCATCAACAACGAACTCATCCAGCTGTCTGATGACTTCTTAGGCCAGCCATTTACGGATGATGAGATAACGGCTATCTGGAATTAACCAACTGATTTGCTCCGCCTGGCATTGAGCGCAGGAAAAACAAGTGCATGGGAGATACACCGGGCGGAGCTATGATATTAATAAAACGTGGAGTATGAAAATGTGTAAAAGAAAATGGTTATTGGCAGCCTGCCTTGCAGTGCTGCAGGTACGCGCCTTCTGCCAGGCAGACGGCAATGCGGGGATCAATTCAGCGACAACGCAGGTGAAAAGTTATTTCGACACGGGCTGCAATTTAATGTATGCTATCGGCGCGGTGACGGGGATCATCGGTGCCATTAAAGTGTACCAGAAATGGAACCATGGCGACCATGATACGGGCAAGGTAGCTGCCGCCTGGTTTGGCAGTTGCGTGTTCCTCGTGGTGGTTGCCACGGTTTTGAAATCATTCTTTGGCCTGTAAAAAATTAACTCCATGCAGGAACTACTTCACATCAAGCTTCGAAATTATCTCGCCGTGCATTACCCGGGTATGCTGCTCAGTTTGGCAGAGGAAGGAAAAGAAGAGGCGTTTATAAGGGAACAGGTAGAAAGCATATCAGGGGAGATGGATGCTATGCTTGCCGGCGGGGCGCCGGCTTACGAAGTTGAAGTAGCCTGCATGGATATTTTAATTGCTTCTTTGCCGCCTTCGAAGTATGACTATGTGCTTGATATACTCGAAGAAGATTTTCCGGAAAAGCTGTCTGCATTTGAATCCTCAGGCATCACGCTCTACGAGATATGCAACATCATTGCCGCCTGTGGTGAATTACTGGAAGGTTTTGATGAAGAAGACGAAGCTATACATGAAGCTGTACTGACAGTTGTTGCCAACTATTTCGCTCACCCTGAAACTGTCGGCCATGGCGTATAATATCCAGCAGAAACTGGCCGATAATATTAAGGCGCTGCATATTGCGTTGCAATGGAAGCCTGGTGATAACCTGGCACAGGAGCAGATAGCGGCATTGCAAAAATATGCCGGCTTTGGCGGCATAAAAGCCATATTATTTCCTAAAGGGCCAATAGAAGAGTGGCAACAGCAAAATGCGTCAAAAGAAGATTTGTCATTGTACCATCCCATGATGGGCCTGTACGAATTATTACAAAATCATTTAAGTGATAAAGAATATAAACTTGCGCTCGATGCGGCGAAGAAAAGCGTGTTGACGGCTTTTTATACACCTGCGGTTGTGCCTAAAATTCTATTTGAAACATTAAAACAACATAATGCTTCGCCTTCTGCTTTATATGAACCGTCTGCCGGCGCCGGTGTGTTTATTGATGAAGCTTTGAAAGTATTTCCTGCATTAACTGTGACGGCGGTTGAAAAAGACATTTTAACCGGTAAGGTATTAACTGCATTAAACAACCAGCATGAAAATATTACTACGCATATAAAAGGTTTTGAAGAAACGTGCGATGAAACCAAATTTGATATCATTGCCGGCAACATACCGTTTGGCAATTTTGCTGTTCACGACAAGTCGTTGCCGGATGCCGTTACAAACAAAATCCATAATTACTTTTTTGCCAGAGGGCTGGATAAAATAAAAGAAGGTGGTTTACTGGCTTTTATCACGACAGACAGCTTCTTAAATAGCCCGTCGAATAAGGCTGCACGCGAATACCTGTTCAATCGTGCCGATTTTGTTACGCTGGCCGTGATGCCGGATAATTTAATGAAAGATACCGGTAACACCGAAGCGCCGAGCCATTTATTGATTGTGCAGAAAAATGATGACAAACAAAAACGCTCGGACGAAGAATCATTGCTGTTAAATGCACAGCTTGCCACCAATGAATTCGGCGAATACCACATAAATGCTTATATCGCAGCGAATACCAACCTCTATGTTGGCAACATTCAAAAAGCAGGCACCAACCAATACGGGCGGGCTACGCAAAGCAATTGGCAGGAGGGTAACATTAATGGCATTGCAGAAAAACTATCAGGCATTTTGAGCGAAGGCTTTGGCAGGCGTTTTAATGTAAAAGCCTTTCAGCAAAAAGAAGATTTGATAATACAACAATCTATTGCTGCTGGCCCCAAGCTTACCTTTTTACCACCGCCGGAAAACATCCCTGATAATACAACGGTTCAACTGGGCCTGTTCGATACCCCTGCAGAAAATATCAACCGCGCGTTTGCTTATATCACCGGGCAGGATGCGCTTGTTATGCAAAAGAAAACGGCGCGCATCGTCGGCAAAGTAAGCACGAAAGAAAACCCTTTCCACGAAAGCATGGTGCTGGTCACCGCCAGGAAGAATGGAAAAGAAGGCAGGTTCATGTATAAGCTGTATTCCAATATTGCTGAAATACAGGCGCCGGATTACTGGCTGTTTGCGCAGGAACTGCAGGTGAAGCTGGAGGAGACGGCGGCGCAGCTAAAGCAGTATAATTATACATACCAGTTCCAGGGTGAAAATAATATCAAAAACTATTTCGGTTTTGATAAGCCGCTGGCGGATTTTGTGACTAACGTGCCAACCTTCTATACAGCAGGCACATTAGTGGTGCACAATTGGCTGGCGGGTATTATTGAAGAGCCGGAAAAGGATTTTAACAAAGCGAGGTTTGTGCCTTTTGAAAAGGGGCAGAAAAATATCCCTTTTTACCAAAGTTATATTGCTTTGCGCGATAACTACCTGCAGCTATACAAAAGAGAGGAAGAAACACAGCTGGAGCATGCCGGCCTTCGTGAAAAGCTGAACGAGGCTTACGCGGATTTTATTCATGATTTTGGCCTACTGAACAAACCGGAGAACCGGAAACTCATTTTAAATGACGGCGCCTTTGGTTTTATGATGCTGTCTTCGCTCGAGCGCAAAGAAGGCGAGCAGTTTATTCCTGCAGATATCTTATCAAAGCCCGTGTTTAAAACGCAGGAACCGTTTACAACCGGTAACCCCGTTGAAGCACTGGCCGTCAGCCTTAACGAAAAGGGCAGGGTGGATGTATCATTTATTGCGGAAGCCTCCGGGCTTGCTTTTGATGAAGCTATTCTGGTATTAGACAAACACATTTATGTGAACCCTCTCACCCGCGAATGGGAAACGGCAGATAAATATTTATCGGGCAACGTGGTGATTAAGTTGCGCCAGGCAGAAGACGCCGTTGTTGATGAACCGCTGGATGCGCAATTGCAAAAAAGCCTTGCTGCCATCAAAAGCATACAGCCGGAGAAAATACCGTTCGAGTTGCTGGACTTCAATTTTGGCGAGCGCTGGGTGCCCAATCAATACTACGAGCAATTTATATCGGCGTTTTTTGAACTCCCTGTGAACGTGCACTATTTTAATTCGATAGACACTTTCAAGGTAGAAGTAAAGGGCATGAACGCGAAAGTGTCGTCAGAATATGCGATTACGCCAAAGAGCGGGCGTTTAATGTACGGCTACACATTAATGGAGCATGCACTCGAAAACACCTCCCCGTATTTCACTTACGAGGTGGAGGTAGAAAAAGGCAGGACGGCACGGCTGCCGGATAATGAAGCGATTCAACTCGCGCACCAGAAGATTGAAACCATCCGCGAACATTATGGCCAGTGGCTGGCGGAACTGCCGGCGGCAGACAAGCAATCCCTGGCTGACTTATACAACGATACGTATAACTGTTATGTGTTACGCCAATACGATGGCAGCCATCTTAATTTCCCGGGGCTGGACAAAAAATCGCTGGGCATTGATGATTTATACAGTTCCCAAAAGAACTCCGCCTGGCGTATCATACAGGACAGGGGCGCCTTAATTGACCACGAAGTGGGACTGGGCAAAACGCTTACCATGATCGTTGCCAGCCGTGAAATGAAAAGGCTTGGGCTAATACACAAACCGATGATCATTGCCCTTAAAAGCAATGTAACCCAAATCGCCGACACGTACCGCAAAGCTTATCCCAAGGCAAAAGTGCTGGCGCCGGGCAAAGATGATTTTACCCCGGCCAAAAGGCAAAGGATATACAACGAGATAAAAAATAATGATTGGGACTGTGTCATCTTAACGCATGACCAGTTTGGCAAAATACCGCAGTCGCCGGAGATACAAAAGGAAATATTCCAAACGGAACTGGAAAACCTGGAGCGCGACCTTCAAACCTTAAAGGCATTGGGGGGCAATATTACCCGCTCTTTGCTCAAAGGGCTGGAGATACGTAAACAAAACCTCGAGGCGAGGCTGAAAGACGTCTCTTACCGGATTGAAAACAAAAAAGACGATGACATCAGTTTCCGGGAGTTAGGCATTGACCACCTGTTCGTGGATGAGTGGCATAAGTTCAAGAACCTGATGTTTACGACACGCCACGACCGCGTGGCAGGGTTGGGCAATGTCGCCGGCAGCCAGCGTGCCCTGAATATGCTGTTTGCCATCCGTGAGCTGCAATCCAAATTTGATGCAGACCTGTGTATCACGGCGCTCAGCGGTACGACCATTTCCAACAGCCTGACAGAAATGTACCTCATCTTTAAATATCTCCGGCCAAAGGAAATGGAAAGGCAGCGGATCGAGAACTTCGACGCCTGGGCGGCGGTGTATGCGCGCAAGACAACGGACTTTGAGTTTTCTGTCACCAATGAAATTATTGCCAAGGAACGTTTCCGGCATTTTATCAAGGTGCCCGAACTTGCCATGTTTTACAACGAGATCACGGATTATAAAACGGCGAAGCACATACAACTCGACAAACCGCAACTGGATGAAGTGCTGGTCAACATCAAGCCGACACCCGACCAAAGGATTTTTATTGAAAAGCTTATGCAGTTTGCCAGCACCGGCGACGGCGAGTTATTGGGCCGCGGCAAGTTGTCGCATGATGAATTAAAAGGCAAGATGCTCATCGCCACGAATTATGCCAAGAAAATGGCAGTCGATATGCGGCTGGTGGATGAACGCAAATATGCCGATCATCCTGATAATAAGGTAAGTGTTTGCGCGGGGAAACTGGCAGAGATATACACAGAAAGCACGCCACACCGCGGTACACAGATCGTCTTCTGTGATTTAGGCACGCCAAAAGCGGACAGTTTTAATGTGTATGATGCCCTGAAGGATAAGCTCGTGCGGGACTTTGAAATCCCTGCGCACGAAATCACCTTTATCCATGACTGGACAGACGCAAGAAAGCCGGAGCTGTTCCGCAAAATGAACAGCGGCGACATTAGGATTTTGATAGGCAGCACCGATAAAGCAGGCACGGGGTTGAATGTGCAGCAAAGAATTGTGGCTATGCACCACCTGGACATTCCCTGGAAGCCTTCGGAATTGGAGCAGCGCAATGGCCGTGGTGCGAGGCAAGGCAATTTGGTGGCAAAACAGTTCTATAATAACACGGTCAAGAACTACATCTACGCGGTTGAACAGTCTTTGGACAACTACAAGTTCAATTTGCTGAAGAACAAGCAAACCTTTATCAGCCAGATGAAAAACAGTTCGCTGCATGTGCGCTCCATTGACGAAGGCGCGATGGATGAACAAAGCGGGATGAACTTTGCTGAGTATATCGCAGTCCTGTCCGGCGATACCTCGTTACTTGAAAAAGCCAAGCTGGATAAAAAAGTAGCGGTACTGGAAAGCCTGAAAGCGGCGCATTTCAAAGAAGTGTACCGGGCGAAATTTGAACTGGAATATTTACAACGGCATAAAGAAACAACAGAAAACCTTATTGAAAAACTGGCTATCGACCAGGCAGCCTATAAAGCCGTTTTAAAGACAGATGTTAACGGGGCAAAGCTTAATCCCATTCAACTGGATGGTGCCGGCACTGCCGATGCGGAGGCCATTGGCAGGCAAATTATCGCATTATACTTACGCTGGAAGCCGCTATCAGACAATAATCAAAAAATAGGCACATTATATGGTTTTGATTTACACGTAAAACAAACCAGTGAAACATCTTTTCTGGACGGCAGCGTGCAGACGAGAACGGAAAACAGCCTGTATGCCGAAAGTCTTCAAACCGGTATCAAGTACACGTACAACCACGGCCACCCGAATATAGACAACCCAAAGCTGGCAGCACGTTACTTCCTCGAAGCGATCGACCGGGTGGATGACCTTAAGAAAAAATACGAAAAGGAATTACAGGACATCAACCGCAACCTGCCCATGATGGAGGCACTCGTGAATAAACCATTTGAGAAGGAAAATGAACTGGCTGCGCTCAGGAAAGAGGTCTCCGCCCTGGAAAGGGAGATCACGGTTAATATACAAAAGAAACAAACACTTATGGAGAACCCTGCCGAAGTACAATCTAATGGCTTATCCCCACCTGCGGAAGCGAAAGTGGTGTTGCTCGAAAAGAAACAAACAGAAAATGTAAAGTATGGCAAGCGTATATAAAATTAATAAGGGCATCAATAAGCCTGTAGAGTTCAAAGGTTTAAAAGCACAGTACATCTGGTACCTGGGCGGTGGCTTGCTGGTGCTGCTTATTGTGTATGCGACCATGTATTTGCTAAAGGTAAATACATATGTGTGTTTGCTCATCATTGTCGGGCTGGCAACAGCCTTGTTTATGTATGTATACAAATTAAGCAATAAGTACGGCGAACACGGTATCATGAAAAAAGCGGCTTCGCGTGGTGTCCCGGCCGTCATCAAAGTGCGTTCAAGAAAAATATTCATGTAATGGAAAGGACGGTGGAAGATATATTGAAAGGTCTGAAGGTGGAACAGGATTGTATTTTATCGCCGTCCGGCGATGTCACGCTGGCATATACGGTGGCGGTACGCGAGCAATTTACGTCCAGCGATGCGGATTTGGAAGCTTTGCACCAGGCGTTTATCAAAGCCATCAAAGTATTGCCGCAAAATACGGTGTACCACCAGCAGGATTTTTTTGTAGAAAGTACATACGCTGGTGATTATAGCCTGCCTTTATCTTTTCTATCACACAGCAGCGAGCGGTTTTTCAATGAACGGCCCTGTTTACTGCATAGCTGCAATATTTACATCACATTAAAAGCTTCCGCTAAGAAAATCATTACGGCTTCCTCCGCTTTGCTGCGCAGGCATATCGTGCCTGATGCCGTGTTAAACGAAACGGTTTTAAATGAATTTTTTAATGGTTGCGGCCAATGGCAAAGGATTTTAAACGACACCGGCCTGCTAACTATTAAAAGGCTGGCAGGCAAAAATATTGTTAGCAGTAAAAGGCATGCAGGCGTTATAGAACAGTATTGCATGTTATCAAACAATGGTGTATTAAAAGATATTCAATTGAGGGATGGTTTGAAAGTAGGGGACAACTATTGCGCGTTGTATACGCTGGCAGATTTGAGCGACCTGCCATCGTTTTGCGGCCCGCGTATCAATTATGATAAATACTCCACCGATAAAACGAAGTTCTCCGTTGGCTTTGCCTCAGTGCTGGGCTTGCTGTTGCCATGCAATCATTTATACAACCAGTATATTTTTATAGAGAATGCGCAGAAAACCATTAAGCAGCTTGAATCGAAAAAACTGCGCCTGCAATCCTTGTCTGTGTACAGCCGCGAAAATGCCATCGCGCGAGACGCAACTAATGAGTTTTTAAACGAAGCAATAGGCGAACAAAGATTACCTGTAAAGGCACATTTTAATATCCTGGCCTTCAGCAATGATGCTGCCCGCATGAAGGACATTGCGCAAATGGTGGCAGCTTCGATGGCGCAGATGGATGCGACACCAAAGCTGGAAACCAGCGGCGCTGCTGCTATCTGGTATGCCGGTATCCCCGGTATGGCCGGGCAGTTTCCCATGAACGACACGTTTGACACTTTCCTGGAACAGGCAGTATGTTTTTTAAATACGGAAACAAACTACCGCAATAGTACGAGCGATTTTTCCATTCGTTTAGGCGACCGTTTAACGGGTATGCCCGTGGCGGTGGATATTTCGGATGAGCCCATGTCCCGTGGTATCATTACCAACCGTAATAAATTTATCCTTGGGCCGTCCGGCTCAGGCAAGTCTTTTTTTACCAACCATATGGTACGCTCGTATTATGAGCAGGGAACGCATGTGGTGCTTGTAGATGTGGGGCATTCTTATAAAGGCTTGTGTGATATGGTCGGGGGCTATTATTTCACCTATTCCGAAAAAGAGCCGATACGGTTTAATCCTTTTCATATTGAAGAAAACAACACACTTGATACTGAAAAGAAAGAAAGCATCAAAACCTTGTTATTAGCTCTATGGAAAAAAGATGATGAAGTTTTTACCCGCAGTGAGTATGTGGCTTTGTCGAATGCCCTGCAATTGTTTTATGATAAACCGGTTGCATTTCGCTGTTTCGATTCTTTCTACGAGTTTTTACAAAATGATTTTGTGGCAAAACTACAAAGCGACAAGGTAAAAGATAAAGATTTTGATGTGGCAAATTTCCTGTATGTATTGCGCCCATATTATAAAGGAGGCGAATTTGATTATTTATTAAACGCCTCTGAAAACCTGGATTTATTACAACAGCGCTTTATCGTATTTGAACTGGACAATATAAAAGACCATCCCATATTATTTCCAGTTGTAACCATTATTATCATGGAGGTGTTTATTTCCAAAATGCGGAAACTGAAAGGCATCCGCAAGATGATATTGATTGAAGAGGCCTGGAAAGCCATCGCCAAGGAAGGCATGGCAGAGTATATCAAATACCTGTTTAAAACGGTGCGCAAATTCTTTGGCGAAGCAGTGGTGGTAACACAGGAAGTAGAGGACATTATTTCATCGCCCATTGTCAAGCAGGCGATCATCAACAATAGTGATTGCAAGATATTGCTTGACCAGTCAAAGTACCAGAACAAATTTGAACAGATACAGGAATTGCTGGGGCTGACCGAAAAAGAAAAGACGCTCGTACTATCCATTAACAAAGCCAACGATCCGCTCCGCAAGTATAAAGAGGTGTTCATTTCTTTAGGCGGTGTTTTATCAAAAGTCTACCGTACAGAAGTATCTCCGGAAGAGTATTTGGCTTATACGACCGAAGAAAAAGAAAAAATGAAAGTACAGGAATACGCCCTGAAGTACGGCGGTATTGAAAAAGGCATCAAAGTATTGGCAAGTGAACTTAAAAAATAAACGTATGAAAAACATCCTCATCTTTTTATTGCTGCTGGCCGGCTGCTCACAAACGGATTCGATTACCGGCGTATACGTGAAACATGTGCAAAGCGAATACACTATTGGTGAAGACAGCCTTTTTATAAGCACGCAGGGCACCGGGTTGGTGTTAGGCCGGCATACAACCTACCAAAGAACCGTTAACGGCAGGGCCGCTGCTCAAAAATTAAAAAGACAGGTAGCCTTTTTTGAAAAATCAAATGATGGCTGGCTTGATGTAAAAACAGGTGTATCGTTAAATTTCAAAGATGACAAGGCATTCCTGGGCAGTGCGGAATATCAAAAAGTAAAGTAGTATGAAAAGGACAGTGATTGTTTTTGTGATTTGTGTTGGTTTGCTGCCCTGCCAGTCAGGTGCGCAAATACCTGCGGTAGCAGTGTTGAAAATACTTGCAAAAAAAGTGCTGGTGGCTATTGACCTCGAAGTACAAAGATTACAAACACAGACGGTAGGACTGCAAAACGTGCAGAAGGTGATTGAAAACACCATGTCATCCTTAAAGTTGACGGACATAGCGAACTGGGTGCAAAAGCAAAAAGACCTGTATGCTAATTACTACCAGGAGCTCTGGAAGATAAAATCTGTTATTGCGTACTATGAACGTGTAAAGCAAATCATCACCGAACAGGTTGATTTGGTTAATGCCTATAAACAAGGTTTCGCTTTGCTAAAGCAAGACAAGCATTTTACGGCGGACGAACTGAATTATATGTTTAATGTCTATAGTGGTATTTTAGACCAGAGTGTCAGGAACCTTGACCAAATTTATTTGGTGATCAACGCCTTTACTACGCAAATGAGCGATGCTGAACGGCTAAAGATCATTGATGCAGCAGCAAACCGCATAGACCAGAATTATTCGGATGTCAAAGAGTTTACAAATCAGAATATCCGGCTTAGCCTGCAAAGATCGAAAGATGAAACTGATTTAAATACAGTAAAACAATTATACGGTTTGCCATGAAAAAATTATTATTTGTGTTATTTGTATTTACGGGTTTGTACGCTCATTCCCAAACATGGAACGAATGGTTTGCGCAAAAGAAAACCAAAAAGAAGTACCTATTGCAGCAGATTGCCGCATTGCAAACCTATATCGGTTATGCAGAGAAGGGTTACAAAATAGCCAGCGAAGGCCTGCATACGATTGAAGATATAAAGCATGGCGAGCTTGGACTGCACAGCACGTACTTTAATTCATTAAAAACGGTTAACCCGAACATAAAAAACGCGGCTGAAGTAGCAGCAACGATTGCTGTAGCTGCTGAAACGGTTCAATACTTTAAACATGCCCTACAGCAATTTAAAAGCACAGGGCAGTTCAATGGCGATGAATTGTTGTATATATCCGGAGTGTATAGTAAGCTGGTAAACGGGATCGCTAAAAACCTGGATGCGCTCTTGGCTGTAACGGCAGATGCGAAGCTGCAGATGACAGACGATGAGCGCATCCGGTGTATAAATTCAATATATGCTGAAGCACAGGGCCAGCAGGCGTTTGCACAAAGCTTTGTGAACGGTGGTTTTACAATGGTTGTGCAACGGCAGGCTGAAACCATTGATAACAATATAATAAAAGGTTTTTACAATTCAAAATAGTTTTATGAAAAAGTGTGTATGGTGTGTGTTGTTTTTATGCTGTTTTGCATTGAAGCCAAAGGCGCAGTCCGCGGAACTGCAGCAACTGTTGCTGGACATTCAAAAGCTCTCGCAGTTCAAAAGCATTTTGACCGATATGTACAAAGGCTACGAAGTGCTCAGCAGCGGCTACGAAACCATCAAAAATATATCGCAGGGCAATTTCAGTTTGCACCAGGCCTTTTTGGACGGCTTGTTACTCGTCAGCCCTGCTGTCGCCAATTATAAGCGCATCCCGGACATTATCAATGACCAGTTGAACATTGTCAAAGAATACAAATCAGCCTATACGATGTATAAGCAGGATAAGCATTTCCTGCCGGATGAAATTATTTATTTGGGGCAGGTGTATGGCAACCTGTTTAACCAGAGCGTCAATGATTTAAATGAGCTTATCATGGTGATAACAGCGAACCAAACTCGCATGAGCGATGCGGAGCGGATCAGTTCAATTGACCGCATATACGCGGGTATGGAAGATAAGCTAACCTTCCTGCGATACTTCAATAACCATACGACCATGCTTGCCGTGCAACGGGCAAAAGAGCAAAATGATGCAGGTACGCTGCAAAATATCTATGGCATAACACCTTAAGTAAAATATATGAAGAAGCAAGTAAAAGCAATATTTTTTATTGCAGCGGGCATGGCATTGCCATTTCTTTCAGAAGCACAAAGCAATACCGGCCTGGCAGGCGGGATCGGCGGGCTGCAGAGCGTGCTAGATCAGCTGTATGCACAAATGCTGCCATTATGCAGTTCACTTATTGGGGTTGGTCGCGGCATCGCCGGCTTTGCCGCCACCTGGTATATCGCTTCGCGTGTATGGCGCCATATTGCCAACGCGGAACCGATAGATTTTTACCCGCTGCTCAGGCCTTTCGCATTGGGGCTGGCGGTACTAATGTTTCCTGCGGTCATCGGCATTATGAATACGGTGCTGCAGCCAACGGTCACCGGTACATCAGCTATGGTGCAGGATTCCAACGCCGCTATTGTACTACTGTTACAGCAAAAAGAAGAAGCCGTGAAGAAAACGGATGTATGGCAGATGTATATGGGCGATGATGGGAGCGGGGACAGGGATAAATGGTATAAATACACGCACCCCGAAGACCCTAACGACGAAAACGAGGGCTGGATCAGCAGCATCGGCAATGATATCAAGTTTGCCATGGCAAAAGCCAGTTATAATTTCCGCAATGCCATCAAAGAGTGGATGAGCGAGGTATTGAACGTATTGTATGAAGCAGCGGCACTATGCATCAATACCATCCGGACTTTCTACATGATCGTGCTGGCGATACTCGGGCCGCTGGTGTTTGGCATCGCCGTCTTTGATGGTTTCCAGCATACGCTGACGGTCTGGATGGCAAGGTATATCAATATCTTTCTCTGGCTGCCGGTGGCAAACATCTTTGGGTCCATCATCGGTAAGATTCAGCAGATGATGCTGCAGTTGGATATTCAGCAGGTGCAGCAATACGGGGATACATTCTTCAGTCCCACAGATGTAGCGTACCTCATTTTCATGATCATTGGGATAGTAGGGTATTTCACAGTGCCGTCAGTAGCCAATTATATCGTGCATGCAGGAGGCGGCAACACGTTGCTCTACAAAACTACCTCGTTGTTCAGCACTTCATCGCAAAATGCTGTGAGGACGATTTCCGGCGGCGCAGGGATGGTAGCGGATGCTTTTGGCAATGGGCTTGAAAGGGTGAAAGGCAGCATGGCGAATAACAGTATTTCAGAAGGCTATTTTAAAGACAAACCGAATTATCAAAAAGACAAAATCAGCGGCAATGTTTAAGCAGTTTCGAAATATTGAATCGTCGTTCAAATACATTAAAACATTTTCAATGCTTGTTGTCGCTTTTTGTATGCTATTTTCCTCCTTCGCTGTTTATAAAAGTTTTGAAGCGGCCAGTGTTGCGCAATCGCGCATTTATATACTCGCCAATGGCAAGGCGCTGGAAGCATACGCCGCAGATAGGAAAGACAATATACCGGTCGAAGCGCGCGACCATGTAAAAATGTTCCATTTGTACTTTTTCACATTGGACCCGGATGACAAAGTCATTCAGACAAATATTGCCAAAGCCTTATATATGGCCGACGCTTCCGCAAAGCGGCAATATGATGATTTAAAGGAAGGCGGGTATTACGCTAATCTTATCGCCGGCAATATGAGCCAGGAGCTGACGGTGGACAGCGTTCAGGTGGACTTACAAAACTATCCTTATTACTTCCGCTGTTATGCAACAGAAAAAATTACCAGGACCACGAGTATCGTTACCCGCGATTTAGTTACCGAAGGGTATTTACGGAATGTTTCCCGCTCAGACAATAACCCGCACGGCTTTTTGATTGAGCGCTGGAACATCATTGAAAACAAAGATATCAAAACGCAAAGCAGATGAAACAGAAAATCAAACAACGATATTTTTCCTGCAAGCGCCGCCTGGCTGATGCATTGCAATGTAAAACGGAAAAGCTTTCTGTAAAAGGCAAAAAGCTATTGCTCGGTTTATTTTGCTTGTTTTTTGTGAGCATGAGTATTTGCGCCATTGTCAATGCTTTTACGGCTAAACAAAAGCCTTTAGCGGTCAAGGAAAGCATGCCACGGATTACACACGAAAAGGAAGCGCCCGCACTCCCATTTATTTCAAAAAAAGAATTTGAGCGTATAGAAAAATTCAAACAGCAAATCTATGCCTTGCCAAAGCCGGTGCTGGACAGCTTTATGCAGGCAAGGCCGAAGCTGATGGACAGTATAGCACAGATCGAAAACATTTACCAATCACAAAAATGAATCTATGGAAAAACAACTATCACCCGCGAAATTGCGACAACGGAAATTTTTACTCGTTTTGCCGCTGCTCATTATCCCGTTTTTAGCACTTATATTCTGGGCGCTCGGCGGAGGCAAAGTAGCAAAAGCACAAGAAACCCAGCAGGCAGGCCTCAACATGAATATGCCTAATCCTGTTTTTAAAGATGAAAAGGGGATGGACAAGTTCAGCTTCTATGAAGAAGTGCAAAAGGATTCGCTGAAGTTAAAGGAGCAGGAAAAAAACGACCCTTTCTTTTTCAAACGAAACACCGATACAGCCCCTTCTTTAAGCAGCCTTAATAAATACACCGACCCCAATGAAGCGAAGGTGTATGCAAAACTGTCTGAATTACGCACGGTAATGCAGCAGCAACAACAGCAGCCTGCGGCACCTATGGCTGCACCAGCATATACCAATAATGCCGACGTGGGCAGGCTGGAACAGATGCTGCGTAACGTACAGCTAAAAAGCGATGATGACACGGAACTGGTGCAGTTGAACAAAATGATGGATAAGCTGATGGCTTTGCAAAACCCTAAGAAGGATACGCCACGCGTTCAAAAAGCAAAGGCAGAACCCATAGCCCTTGTGGGTATACCAAAACAAAATGGTTTTTATACGGCCGGCGATGCGGTTGACACCAGCAGTTTTAACGCGGTGCGGGCTGCGGTAGCGGAAACGCAAACGCTCGTAAATGGCTCAACCATCAAACTGATTTTGGAAGACAACATCGTTGTCAGTAACAAAACAATCGCTAAAAACAGTTTTGTCTATGGGACTGTATCACTCAATAACGAGCGTTTGAAAATAACCATTTCTTCTGTCCGCGCGGGCAATAACATTATCCCGGTTTCGCTTGAAGGGTATGATTTAGATGGCATGGCGGGCATTTATATACCGGGCTCCATTAACCGGGATGTAGCCAAGCAATCGGCTGATGAATCAATGAACGGCATGGGCCTGGCCACTTTAGATCCATCTATTGGCGCACAGGCCGCCAGCGCCGGCATACAGGCGGCTAAATCGCTGATTGGCAAAAAAATAAGGCTGATCAAAGTTACCGTGCGTGCAGGCTATCAAATTTTATTACAACAAAATAACTAAGATGAAAAACATACTGACAATAATATTGCTTCTGGCCGCTTTTAATGTTTTCGCACAAGTGAAAACAAGCTATGTGCTCGCAAAGCAAATTGAAGTAGCAACCAACAAAACAATCAATTTGATTTTTCCATTCAGCATTACACACGTTGACCGCGGTAGCCAGGATATTTTGGCGCAGCAAATCGAAAACGCCCCGAACGTGCTCGAATTAAAGGCGGCCATTGATTCGTTTGTTGAAACAAATTTATCTGTTATCACGGCTGACGGGTCTTTGTATTGTTTTGATGTGCGCTATGCAGCGGATCCCGGCAGACTGAATATTGTTTTGCAAAAAGAAAAGCCTGTTGCAGCGGTATCCAATAATGAAGAACAGTATAACAAAGCCGCAACGTACATTTTAAAGCAATCAAGATGCTTTTATGGCGTTGCGGACAAGCATGACGAAATCAGGGCAGTTTTATATGGCTTATATGTGCAAAACGATATTTTGTACTTTGATATAAAGCTGTCAAACTATTCTAATGTTAGCTATGGCATAGACGCTTTGCACTGCACCATCAAAGACAAACAAAAAAGCAAACGCACCGCCACGCAGGAACTGCCGCTGCAGCCTGTTTTTGTTACAGGCCTGCAGCAAAGCATCCGGGCTGATACAGCGCAACACATCGTATTCGCGCTCCCGAAGTTTACGCTCCCTGACAATAAATACCTGCTGCTTCAAATAACAGAAAAAACCGGGGGCCGCGACATAAGCCTGCGTGTAAAAAACAGGCACTTGCTGCGTGCGAAAATATTGACTGATGCGGATTGAAGAGCAGGACAGCCTGGAAGTGTATTATTTCCTGCAATACGAGCAGGAGCGCGGCATGGAGTGGATGCTGTATAAGGAACAAAATAACGCTGTAACAGTCCAGGGCATGTTCTGTTTTGCCTCGCAGGAGGATATAGGGAAGTTTTGCAAACAATACCCTGTTTTTACGGAGGGCTTTAAAACTGCGGGCATTGCGCTTGTGATAGAAAACTTAAAGGATGAGATGCTGGTGGGGGAAGAACTGCAGGCTGCGCAGGTGGATATTAAAATTAAGGATGAACGTTCTTTCCAACCGGAAGTACCGCATGTGAGGCCTTATGAGTTAACAAGGGTGGTGCAGGCTGCTGTTGCTGCGGCAGTTGGAGAAGGTAAACAATGGGTAGCCTATAACACGACATTCCGGGTGCTTGATGCAGAAGATTTATTCTTTGCAAAAAGCGCAGCAGAGGCCGGCATTTTTGCAAAGGAAAAGACAAATAACCTGGACTGTTACAGCGTCAGGCAATTTGATTCCGTGCATGATTTCCTGGTTAACATATCACAGATAAATGAACCAAATTATTTTATAGAACAAAAAACAAATAATATGAACAACGAGAATGTGGATTTCCTGCATAACCAGGTAAAGTATGCAGGTTTTGGGGAAGAGTTGCACGGTGCGCTCGTAAAAGAAATTAAAAATGACCCCGGAGAGTTTAAGCTCAGCTACAGCCATACGTTTGGCAAAGACACCATGGATGCGGAATTAAATTTTAAACGCTCGAAGGAATCTGACCTGTATTTTTTTAACAGCTATGATGTGACGATGAAACGGGAGGGCAAGCCGGACATGCGCAACACGTTTTATATTAACCAGGGCCAGAGCATTACACTCCGTGAAGCGTACAACCTGATGAACGGGCGCGCGGTGGAAAAAGAATTGACGCGCAAAATGACGCCAGAAGAAAAAGAGCAGTACAAAGCCGAGTTCAAACTGGATAAAAGCCAGCGCGGCCAGCCGGAAAACTGGGAAAAGGCGCCGACCTATAAAGCGTGGATAAAGCTTGATTTGGACCACCGCGACAACAACGGCAACCTGATACAAAAGCAGTACCATGAAAACTTTGGCTTTAAGCTGGAAGATGCGCTGGCCAAGCTGCCGCTCCGCAAAATGGATGCTTCGCAGATGCACGATATGATTAGTTCTTTAAAGAAGGGCAACATCACACCGGTACAGTTTACGGTAGAGGGCGTTGACAAAAAAATGCACCTTGCTGCAGACCCGCAGTTTAAGGCTATTACAGTGTATGATGACAAGATGCAGCTGGCGAAGAAGGAAACCTACAGCCAGAATACAAAGAAAGATTTGGTGGCAGGACCGGAGGCGCCCTGGGAAGAAAAAAAAACTGACGTAGGCAAAGCCGCCAAAGAGGGCCAGGATGTTGCAAAGAAAGATTTGCTGGGCAAGGGCAAAGAAAAGAACGGCCTGCTGCCGCAGAAAGAAAAGAAAGGTGAAAGCAAGAAGATGAAGATTGCCTGAGATGTTAACAGGCCACCAGCAAATGATGTCGTAACTTTAGCTTTCCGCATGGCAAAACAAAAAACCATAGAAAGGCCAAATATAGACCGTGTTTACTTCTGGGACACGAATTACGACACGCTTGACTTTCAAAAAGCCTATGACAGTATTATCGGGCGTATTATAGAACGTGGGACGAAGGCAGACTGGGAGGAGATTGTGCGGTTCTATGGGTTTGATAAGGTTATCTATGCGTTAAAGCATGAGATTGTTTACCTGCCGGATGACTCCATCGAAGAAGTCTGCGCCTACTTCCCTGTCAAAAAGGAAGAGATGCGATGCTACATAAGGAAACAGTCGCGGATGGCACGTTAAATTTAATCAAGCAATTATCATCATTGGAAGAACTGGCAGATTTTCGCCTGGTTGGCGGAACTGCGCTGTCATTGCAAATAGGGCCCAGGATGTCTGTGGATATTGACTTTTTTACCGACAAAAGCTTCTTGCCTGAACAAATTGCCGACAAGTTAAAGGCTTCTTTCAATGCGGAAAATGTGATTTTAAAGGGGAACGCAATTTCCTGCAAGATAAACGGTGTCAAAATAGACATTGTCAAAGAACCGGTACCATTTGTGAAACCTGCTGTAAAAATTGAAGATGTACGTATGGCCACTGTTGACGAAATTGGCGGCATGAAACTTCATCTTATGTGGGACAGGGGGCACCGGATGAAAGACTTTGTGGACATGTATTTTATACTCGAACACAAATCACTGAATGAATGCGCCAATACATGCCTGCAGAAATATCCGGTGATGGACAGGCAAAAAATTAACAGCGCCATGGCTTATCACCATGATATCAAGTTTGATTACCAACCCCATTTATTACGTGGCGACATTCACTGGAAGAAAATGGCAGCACGCTTGCAGAAGGCAGTAAAGTTTCCTGACCGGAGATTTTTGCCTGAGATGGTGAAGCAAATGAAAAGTAAAAGGCCAAAGAAAAAATAATAGTTATGGTGAGAGAGAACATTGCAGCGGTAAAGGAATTGTTGAGCGGCATCGGCTTTGACAGCGGGCTGGAGCAGGCATTACGTGCTAAAGCCTGCTACCTGCCCGTTTTGTTTCAAATTGATTATACATTAAACAGGTCAGGCGACACTTGTGTTTTTGTATTTCATATCAAAAATACCGACGGAATCTATCAATGTTTGTATTACGATGCCTGCTATAAAAAAGAAGTTGTTGTTAATGATGATGCAGCATCTTCTTTGGAAACGCGCATGCAGTTGGTTGACTGGCATGCTGTGCCAGCGCCCGAAACCTTTGATGAAATTGAAAGCGTTATAACAGACATGCAAACCCTGGCTGCCGCTGATGCATTGCATGCCAATTTATTGGCGTATAAATATTGGGCGGGTACATTATTAGAAAGCAAGATTGGGGGCCTTGCTTCTTTGAAAGCGCAATACGAAATATCACAGCGCTTTTATGTAACAGAAGGCAGCAAGCCTATCAGTATGGATGAGGCGTTCCGGTTTTTACAAAGCCAGTGGCTGGCTAAACAGGCCCGCAGGCGCGCAACACCACCCGCACCGGCGAAGGCGCGCAAGCCTTCCCGGAAGGCGAAGCACCAGGAAAAGTAAGGTTGCAACTACAAAAAAATTACCATGGAAAAAGATACGGATAAAGCCATCCTGGATGGATTGAAGGCATGGCGTGAGAAAGAGCAAAGTTTGAGCGGTTATTTTTCGCCTTCGGCGATGAAAAGCAGGGAAGCGCTGACATTAAAGCTGGACCATTACCGCGAGCTTAATGCTGCTAATGCAGGTGGCAAGAGTTTGCTGCGTGGTGTGCTGCAGGCGGAGATACGCAATATCGAAAAACAGCTACGGCCGAACTGGCTGCTGCGGCAGGCGGAGCGGCTGTCGTATAATGCCGGGCAGGGTTTTAAAGCGTTTGCGGAGTGGGCGCGGCCGAAAGTTGTGGAGGAAAAGGCGTCCATGTTTAAAGCGCCGGAAGCGCGCAAGGAAATTGTTGTGGAAGGTGCGTTGAAAACCCAGGTGCGCGAGCGTACGAAAGAACTGCCTACGCTGAAGGTTGACCAGGTGTTGCGCGTGGCGGCGAGGCAGGAGGATAAAAGGCTGTTGTTGAAGAAGGCGCAGAAGAATAATTTGTTGCCGAAGAAGTCGCAACAAAAGTCGAAAAGTCTAACAGTCGGGTGATGGGTACCCCTGAAAGTATGCATAGCCCATTGGATGCTTTTTGCGCGTTGATAGTTGAAGACATGCGCATCATGCCCACGCATATCAGCATGTACGTCGCGCTCTGGCATGCCTGGCAGCAAAACGGCAGTGAAGGGCCGGTGTTGCTTGACAAGGCAGCGTTGATGCGTGCAGCAAAGATCAGCGCGCGGCAGACCTACCATGATGCGCTGCGGGGCCTGCACGCATTTGGGTATATAAGGTATGAGCCGTCAGCAGACCCAAGAATCAAAAGCCGGGTATGGCTCACCGCATCCGGCACGGCCGCGCATCCGGTAATAAAAATGAAATAGAAGCCCTTGACGGGATTTTTTTGTGTAAAGAATTGTGTACGAAGAGAAAGGAGAGAGGCGATGGAAAACACGGAAAAAATTAATGACTACACGGAGGATATTTTGCTAACTTTAATAGCAGAAATATTAGTGGATTACACGTTTAAACAACTTGCAGATGAACCGGAAAGCAGTGAAGTACCTGCGCTTCAGCGCGGACGAACAGAGCAACTACAGCATTGAGCGGCAGGAGATGATTACCGCGTCCTGGATGAGCCACCACGATGTGGAATTGGTAGATTGTTTTATAGACGAGGGTTTTACGGCAACGAATTTCGACCGCCCGGATTTTAAGAAGCTATATTCCTTTATCGAAAAGAACTACCGCGGCATAGATTACCTGGTGGTGGCGGATTTAACCCGTTTTAGCCGCGAGGCCGGCGACGCCTTGAATATTGCCAAGGAGATACAGCGCAAATACGGCGTGCGTATCGTCAGCGCCGGGCGTGGCAGCGTGTACGATTGCACCGACCATAATTCGTTTTTTATGATGGGCCTGGAGTTCCTTTTGGGGAATACCGAGAACCTCAAGCGTATGAATGATATTAATTCCGGTATCTATGCCGCGAAGGCTATAAAGCAGCGCTACATCGGGCCCCATGCGCCGTTTGGCTACCGCAAAGAAGGCCGCGGGAAGAATGTGTTATTAGTGCCGGTAGAAGAAGAAGCGCGCGTTATCCGTTTCATGTACGAGGCTTTTTTAAAAAACGTGCCTTCCTATATCATTACAGCAGATGCTGTCACCATGGGCTTTAAAGCGACCGGCAACAGCGCTTTGAAGAAAGTGCTGGAATGCCCCATCTACTGCTCGCACCAATGGGTGAAAGCCTACAAGGAACAGCCGGCGGGCTTGTTCCCTTTAAAGGACCAGGAACCTATTATTGATGTCATCACCTGGAACCGTGTGCAGTTGAAAATAAAGGCAAATAATAAGCCCCGTATCTCCGTTGCAGATGAAATGCCTTTGCGCGGCGTACTGCATTGCCATTGCGGCAAGCTTTTGACTGGTGCGCCATCCAAGGGCAAATCCGGCAATTACTTTTACTACTACAAATGCCAGGACGGCAGCAGGCATAACAATATCTCTGCTGTCAAAGCGCACGGCAAGCTGCAGGAGATATTTCAGTACATGAGCCTATCCGGCAGGCAGGTGAAAGTGATCGTATCCAAAAGCGAGAAAGCATTTGATATCAAGATGAAGGACAACTCGAAAACACTGGCAGACAAGCAGCGCGAACTGGCGAAAGTGGAAGCCTCTTTGCAGAGCCTGGAGCAGAAGTGGATCGAGGAGAAAGTCACCTTCGAGACCTACAACCGCTGGTTCCGCGACTATACCCACCAGCGCAGCTACCTCCGTGCGCAGGTCAAAAGCTTGTCCGGCAACGTGGACACTTCTCACAGCCTGTTAATCAAGCACATACACGAGTTGACGGACATGGGTTATATCTATACGCGCGCCAATACGGTGCAAAAACAGCAGCTGGTGCGCGTGGTGTTCGATAATGGCCTCTATTTTGAAAATGGGTCATATCGAACACCTTTCATCATTCCGCAGCTTTCGCATAATGAATTGATAATGAGGGAGAAACAACTACTTTTTGTCGACAAGAAAGGGGATTTTTTTTCAAAAATCCCCTCAGGTGGAGCTGGCGGGGGTCGAACCCGCGTCCAAACACATTTGCCATAAGTCTTCTACATGCTTATTTCATTATTAATTGTCGGCACATAACAGGAAATGAACAAACCGATTATATGCTTAGCTGTATGGTCTTAGGCAACAGTCACAGCCTTCTGTTGCAGCATTCTGTGTTTTGTTTTGAGTCGGCGGCGGAGCATGGTAACAGAACAACCGGCTCAACGCGGCCCTAATGACTATCTAATCACTGATTAGGCAGCCATGGCATACTGAGTATTGCCATTTGTGTTTTGAATATTCAGATTTAAGTGCTAATTATCCAACGCACTGCATGCTTATACCTACCGTAAACTGTGCTGTCAAAACCAATACAGCCCCGGATGAACCTGCAAAAATAAATGAAATACCTGATTGTAAAAAGTGAAAGGCGGTACCAACAATTTTATGAATGGCAGCTTATTGCCGATTGCCTTGTTAACTAATCATTTATCTTCACGCATCTATGAGTGAAAAACAGGCGCCGGCAGAAGTTTATGCAACAAATATCAGCAGGTACACAACGGAAATAACTGTACTTAAAGGTAAAAGGTCGGTTATCGGGTGGTTGCGGCTGGCAATAGTTATTGCAGCAATCATCATTATAAAGTTAACCTGGCAGCAGCCAATATGGTTAATTTTTGGTGAGACAGTGTTATTTATCGCCATGTTTTTATACGCCCTTTCGGTTGATACAGATGTAAAGCAAAAACTGCTTAACGCCGAACGGCTTGAAAAAATAAACAGGGATGAGGTTGCTGTGCTGAACGGCGACTTTCACACGCGGGAGGACGGGCAGCAGTTTAATACACCCGGCCATGCCTATGCAAATGACCTTGACATATTTGGCCCTTCTTCATTGTACCAGTATATAAACCGCTGCACCGGGGAGCAGGGCAAACAGATGCTTGCAACCGCTTTATTATCACCCCTGGACAAACAGGCCATACTTTTAAAACAACAAGCAGTTAAAGAGTTAAGTAATAAAACAGCCTGGCGGCAGCAAATGCAGGCCTTTGGCATGGCAAGCCCGTTAACAAACGACACTGAGAAAAAAATACAAAAGTGGTTTAAGCAACCGGGTGACCTTACCGCCGGGTATTGGCGGTGGCTGGCAGTGGCTTTCCCCATTATTTCAATAACAACACTTTTGCTATACCTGTTTGATGTAATTACTTCGCCGGTATTTTATGGCCTGGTATTTTGTTTTGTTATTACAGCCTTTTCTTTAAGTAAAAGAATACACACTACCTGGGTATTGCTTTCAAAAATTGTAGCCGAAGCCGACACAATATACAGGCAGCTTGCCTTTATTGAAGAAGAGCGTTTTGAAGCTGCTTTTATAAATAATATTAAAAAGAACCTCGCAAATAAACAGGGGCAAAAAGCATCTGCAGAAATAAAACAGCTAAAAAGTATTTTAAACCGGTTTGATGTACGCCTTAATACTTTTGCCTTTATCATTCTTAATACTTTCCTGCTTTGGGATTTATGGCAATTGATAAGTTTAAATACATGGAAACGCAAGAATGAAAACGCCATTTCCGGTTGGTTTACGGCGGTTGCTGAAATGGAAACCCTGTCCAGCCTCGGTACGCTTGCATTTAACCAGCCTGCTTGGTGTTATCCCGTTATAAACGATGAATATTTTACGCTTAGCGCCATAGAGCTTGGCCACCCCTTGATTATGGAGCCTAAAAGAGTTAATAACAATTTCACTACAAAGGGCATTGGAAAAGTGAGTGTTATTACGGGCTCAAATATGGCGGGCAAAAGTACTTTTTTACGCAGTATAGGTGTTAACGTGGTGCTGGCCATGATGGGCGCACCGGTTGCCGCAACTTCTTTTTCAGTGTCCGTGGTTTCATTAATCAGCAGCATGCGCATAGCAGATAACCTTGCCGAAAGCACCTCAACATTTTACGCGGAACTAAAGAAATTGAAAAGTATTATTGACGCGGTAAACAGCAGGGAGAGGATTTTTATATTGCTGGATGAGATATTGCGTGGCACCAATTCCCTTGACCGGCATACCGGGTCGGCGGCGTTAATTAAACAGTTCATCCTGCATGATGCAGTTGCAGTGATAGCAACACATGATGTTGATCTGGCAAAACTGGAAAACAGCTACCCCCTGGCGATAGAGAACTTTCATTTTGATGTGCAGGTAGCAAACAACAACGAGCTTTATTTTGACTATAAGCTCAAGCCCGGCGTTTGTACCAGCCTTAATGCATCCATTCTAATGCGAAAAATCGGCATCGAACTGGAGTAAATAGCCCTGGTAAAAAAGAATATTGCGAATAAATAGTCTTTATTTAAGCCATCTGCAATACTTTGGTACGCAATCTGCAATATACCTTGTTGAATCATCTAAATCACCAATTAAACACAATTGTATGAAAAAACACTTCATCTTAATGGTTTTTGCAGTAATGCTTAGCCTTGTATGCGTTACCAGAAGCTACGCCACCGACGTGGTGACGGATAACAACTCAACTTCTAATGAACTTCGGGTACAGGAAATGAAATCCAGGCTTGAAGAAATTAAAAACATGGATAAATCAAACCTTACAAGGGAAGAACGCAAAGAACTGCGCCGCGAAGTAAAGGGCATGCGCAAAGAAGCTAAAACCATGAGCGGTGGCGTTTATCTTTCAGTAGGCGCCATAATCATCATCATATTGGTTTTAATACTCATTTTATAAGATAGAAACATAACGCCGATAAAAAACGCGCAGTAAACCTGCGCGTTTTTTTTATGCCTGGCGGTTAATTTAAAACCCTCTGCCATTAGGGTTAGCCTTTGGTAATTCTTTTCGGGGCAATTTTTCCTCACGTTGGGCGGCATCATACACAAATGCAGCCACAATGGTTGCCATTTGTTTAAGGTCTGCGCTAACCAGGTGGTCGTATGAGTCCATTGTGCTGTGGTGTGTGCGTGTATCATACTCAAGCGGGTCCTGTATAAATTGAAAGCCAGGTAAACCCACCGCGTCAAAAGATAGATGGTCTGTGCCGCCGGTATTGCTTATGGTAATGGTTTTAGCGCCAAGGTCGTTAAACGGTTTAAACCACTGCTCAAAAATCTGCCGGCATGCTTCGTTGCCCTGCAGGTAAATGCCCCGTATTTTACCGCTTCCGTTGTCCACGTTAAAGTACGCAGAGAATTTTGCATGTGCCGGGGTTAGCTGCATGGTAGCAGGGTCACCAAAGGTCTTCTTAACATATCCCCTTGAACCCAAAAGGCCTTCTTCCTCACCGCTCCATAACCCTATGCGAATGGTTCTTTTCGGCTGCAGGCCGGTGGCCTTTAAAATACGTATAGCCTCCAGCATAACAGCGCTGCCGGCAGCATTGTCAGTAGCGCCGGTTGCCCCGTGCCATGAGTCGAGGTGAGCGCCCAGCATAACCACCTCATCCTTTAAGGTTGGGTCGGTACCGGGTATTTCAGCAATAACATTATAGCCCTTTGTATCATCTGTATAAAATTTTGTTTTTACGTCGGCATCCATTTTAACCGGGATGTTTGCTTTTAGCAGCCGGAGGATAGAGTTATAATCTTCAAGGCCAATTTCAATATCAGTAAAATTTTCCGGGTCAGTAATTTTGTATGAGCCGCCACCCTGCACGAAAATAGTTCCGTCATGCCCGCGGGTAACATCACTCAAAATAGCAATAGCCCCTTCGCTTTTAGCCATCTCGTACAGCAATGCAGCCATCCTGAAAGCGCCACTCCTGTTCCTGTTGGCGAACATTTCCCTGCGCCTGCGTAATGCCGCGGTGTCAAGCGGGGCGGGTGGTTTAGCATTGGCCATTTCTTCCAGTTGCTCGTCAGTGTAGCGGGTGGCATCCGGCTTAAAGCTTTGATTATATTCATCGGTCCTGTCTAATATCAATATTTTTCCTTTAAGCTTTCCTTTATATGATTGCAGTTCGGCGGAATCTTTTGCGGTAATAAGCAATACATCCCCGCTTTTAAGTCCACTGGTGCCGCTTACCCATGCTTTGGGGAAGGCGTTAATAGGCCGGTAATAGGGTGCGGTAATGGCCAGGTAGCTTTTTTCCAGTTGCCAGCTTTTACCAAAATCGCCCCAGGGGTCAAGCATTGCTCCCTGCAATCCCCAGCCGGCCAGTGTTTGTTTGGCATAATTTGCTGCGCGAAAAAAGCCGGGTGAACTGGTAAGCCTTGGCCCGCTTACATCTGTAAGGTGAAAAATGATGTCCATAACCTGGGAGTGGTTAAGGCCCTCTGCGCGTATTTTGCTCATGGCCGCGGTATCAATATTTTCCGTCTGCGCCCCGGCCAGTAAAGGGCATAGAAAAGCTGTAACCAGGAAGGATGTAAATATTTTTCTCATGCGTGATAGTTTTGGGAAAGATAATTCCGGGAAACGCGAAACGGCAAAAAAAATCGGTAGTTAAAACGATTGATTCAGCCGGGGTATATTTGCAGCATGCGTAAATTAAGCATGAACGAACTGGGCCGCAAGACGGTGGAGGAATTTAAACAGGCCGGTAAGAATAATATAGTGGTGGTGCTGGATAACATTCGCAGCATGCATAATGTGGGCAGCGTTTTCAGGACGGCAGATGCCTTTTTACTTGAGGCGATTTGCCTGTGCGGCTATACGCCCCAGCCACCACACAGGGACATTCATAAAACAGCGCTTGGGGCTACGGAGACGGTTGACTGGCTTTATTACCCAAATGTTTTAGACGCCATGGCAGGGTTAAAGGAGCGTGGTTACCTTTTGTACGGTATAGAGCAGGCGGAAGGGGCAATTTCATTAGAGAAATTTTCAGCAGGCGATAACCAAAAAATAGCGGTGGTTTTTGGAAACGAGGTGGAGGGCGTACAGGCCGATGCACTAAAACTGTGTGATGGTTGCTTAGAAATACCACAATACGGTATGAAACATTCGCTGAATGTATCTGTAGCTGCGGGCATTGTGTTGTGGGATATTTCCATGAAAATGAAAAAACACAGTAACCCGCAATAACTATTGCAAATCTTTCAGCCAGTCCTTTGCAAACTTTCGTGCGCTGTTTACATATTCTTTACCGCAGCGGAAATAAAATTTCCAGGCAGGCGGCTTGCTTTCGTAATCGGGGTTCACAAACACTTTTGTATTGCCTTCCTGTTTTAGCTGTGCTGTAAAATCAATATCAGCAGTTTGTTCAAGCATTTGCTGCAATTGTTTACGCAACTGGCTTTTATAATCGCTTGCTGCTGTTATTTTACGTTTGTTTTCTTCATTGTTATTTTTAATATCATTTTTTTCACCAAGCATTTCGTTGCGCACAGTGCGGGCGGCAAACAATTCTGCATATTTCTTTTTAAAAGCATCCTTGTTTGTTGCGTACAGTTGTTTTAGCATTTTGTCTTCTGTAATATCACTCCTGAAATTTTCTTTGCTCATGCCCATGGCGATAAACTGCGCATCATCCATCGCCAGCAGGCTGCTGTCGCCCTGCATTTCAGCGTCTAACTGCTGCGCAAATAGCTGCACCGCGTCCATGCCGGGCACTTGCATGTTTAGGGTATTGGTAAGTTCATCCAGTTTACTTTGTTTCATCTGTCCCCATTTTTCATCATTGGCATTAAAAGTCTCCATAGGGTATTGGCTGTTTAAATAAGCCTGATAGTCTGCTTTAAAACCCGGTGATTCTATATAATCCCGTACTGCCCTCGCTGCCGCGTTTACAGCGGCTTCCCTAACGCCTAAAGGCAGTTGCTTGCAGACCTGCTGCATGGTATAGGTTACACCGTAAAAATCAAATTCGTCGTGGGAGAGTTGTTCAAGCGTTTTCTGCCTGGCTTCCTCCATGGTAGTGCCTATTTGCTGAAACACGTCACTTACGTAAGTGAATGACAGTAGCAGGATGCAGAAAAATGCAACAAGTATTATTTTAGGCATAAATTGCTGTTATATGGTTACTAATTTTTTTATGTTAAAATACTGGTTAATAAAACAAAGCCTTTTTGTAATTAGCAAACGGGCGCATGCGCTTAATAAGTGGTATTAAGACAATTTTTACTGTGAGGGTTTAGTTAGCCGCTACTTGCAGATAAGTGTAATTGATTTGCAGTAAGTTAGCGCCCCGCGACCCCTGTTTTCCCGGGAAAATGACTGGAAAAGGAGTGGAAAAAAGAAGGGGCTTGCGCATGTAGTTTCATTATTATGAGCTTTTCTTGAACAGCACGATTTTTTGTAAATTGCATTAGTAAAAGCCCTGCCTGTATATAGCAAAACAGTTTTTTGGCCCGCTTTTTTGCAAAGTATTTTTATAAAAAGCTCCCGGCAAAACCGGGAGCAATAAAAATTTCATCAATGGTGCTTATCGCCTGCCTGTGGGTGATGTATCATAATCATCATCACCGGCAAGCCATTTGCTTAATTGTTCTTTCGTCTGACCGGTTTTTTTCTGCAGCCTGCCCCATAGTTCATCTTCCCTGCCTTCTTCGTAAGTCAAATCGTCATCTGTTAAGTCGGCGTATGATTTTTTCAGCCTTCCTTTAAAAACATTCCAGTTGCCTTTCAATTCAAGATTGTTCATATAATCATTTTTTAGGTTAACAATATGTAATGTATTTCAAGTATTATACCATGCTGTAAGGTTTTTTGTTAAAAGAGAACAGAAAGTGTTGCAGAACAAAATTTTAAACTCCAATACAACAAATCACCGCCATTTGTGTCCTTTCACATTCTTTGTTACATTTACTTCTCTTTCCAAACTAACTTCATGAAATCGTTACAACGCAGAAAATTTATTAAGCAGGCATTTATGGCAGGCGCAGGCACCACGGTTGCCGCAAATATGCTTCATGCGCAACAAGCAGCGCCCTGCGATACGCAGGCCTTTGAAGAAACGACGGCACCGGCCAGCGGTAAAAAAATTATCGTGGCGGGTGCAGGTATTACAGGCTTATGCTGCGGGTATGAACTTATGAAAGCAGGGCATGATGTGGTTATACTGGAAGCTACGGGGCGTTACGGCGGCCACGTATATACAGGCCGCGATGGATTGAGCGATGGACTGTATGCCGATTTCGGGGCCGACCATATTACCAAGCCTGGTTACGAACGTTTTTTTGACTATGCTGAAGCATTTAACCTGCCGGTAATACCATACCCTTTTGCGGAGGGCTCGGATGCAGCGCCCAATAAACACGCGCTGCGTATGCGTAACGGCAAGTTTTATACTGACGAGGAATTATACAGCCCGGAAACCTTGAAAAAGGAAGGCTTTAATGAAAAAGAGATAGGAGTATTGTCTAACAAAGCAAGGCGCGATTTGCAGTGGTATTATTTAAAGCCTTACCTGGGCAAGTTTAAAGACCCATACCAACCTTTTGGTGTAGGGTATGACGAATATGACAATATACCTATATCGGATATTTATAAAAAGGAAGGCGCTTCTGATGCTGCCCTGCGTATGCTTGGGGGTAAACATTCCAATGCACTATACGTATTATGGCGTATGGCTATCATGCAAATGCGCGGCATACCGCCAAACGAGGGCGACACTTTTCATTTAAAGGATGGTAATGAGCAGTTACCCATGGCCTTTGCAAAAAGGCTTGGGGCAAGGGTAAAGCTTAACCACCCCATTACATCCATAACGCAAACAGGTACAGGTGTAACAGTTACCTATAAACCTTATGGTAAAGATGATGAACAGGAAATGAATGCTGATTACCTGGTTAACTGTATTACACTGCCGGTTTTTAGAAACATACCTGTTACACCGGCGCTGTCAACGGAGAAACAATACGTGGTTGACAACCTTAATTATTCATCACATCCGTTTTTTGTGTTTGAATGCAGCACGCGTTTTTGGCTTGATGACGGGTTTAAAAGCATCAATATGGAGTTTGAACACCCGGATATATCTTCTATTTGGGAAGAAACAAATCATGTTGATTCAACCCGTATTATTTTGAAAGCTTTTGGCCCGGGTGGCCTGTCAGCCCAGCGTGTGCTGGCTGCCTTCAGAGAAGTGTATCCGGGCAAGCATGATACTATAGAGCAGGCATTGACAAAAGACTGGACGGTGGACACCTTTGCACCTGCCTGCGAGATGGAACCATTCCCAATAGGAGAGATGCACAAATTTTGGCCGCAGATAATGTTGCCCGAAGAAAGAATATATTTTGCGGGCACTTATGCAGATAATATGAGCCGTGGCATGGAATCATGCCTGCGCTCGGCGCAGCGTGTTGCAAAAGAAATTAGTAAACTGTAATTATACCAGGCTTGTGAAATTACATTATGTTATGTATGCCGGCATTTCGGCCGTATTTGCCGGAGCGGTATTTGTCAACTTCGCTTCACCGGTAAAAAATAAATACCAGCAGGAAAACCATGTGCCGGTGGTAAAAATTACGAGGCCCTCAGACGAAAGTTCTTTTCCGCTAAATGTACCCACGGGGTATAATATTACCGTGTCTGACAAAGAAGACGGGGACAGCCGCTATGGCGAAATAAATAGCAAGGAAGTATTGTTACAGGTAAAATATTTCGCCGACTCTTCAAAGGAGCCTTCATCGCGCGGTTCGTTAAACGATGCGCAGGGGCTGGCAATTATACGGGCATCCAATTGTTTTAACTGTCATGCTTTCTCCTCAAAGGGCATTGGCCCCTCCTTTAGCGACCTTGTTAAAAAATATGCACCCACTGCTGTCAATATTACACTTGTTGCAAAACATGTAAAAGATGGCTCAACGGGTATTTGGGGCAATGTAACCATGCCAACGCATCCTGAACTGACGTACAGCGACGCACAGGTTATTGTAGACTGGATACTGAAGAAATCGTGTGCAGAAGGAACAGATTATTATATCGGCGCTGCGGGTACATTCAGGCTAAAACCCCCTGCGGGCGCACCTGCAAACGGCGTATATATGCTTACAGCTAGCTATATAGACCACGGTATTAAAACGGACTCAACCAAACCGCACCTGGAAGGAAGCGATGTAATATTTGTGAAAGCGAAATAATGTTATTGATAAACCTCAACAGTTACATGAAAAGTATGCCTTTGGCCTATGGAATCCATGGTTTCAATAGTAAGCTTTTTCCTGAAGGTATCGGTGTCATCTTTATCTTCCTTCACGGCTATAAGTGTGGTATTAGCCGCAGCAGTTACTGACAGGCCATTACCATTGTTCCATGAATAGCTGTTGCCCGACTGGTCAAACTTTGCCGGTATATAAGCAGCACTAACCTGTGGCGCCAAATAATTGTAAGCATATCCCGAGGCTGTGTTATTGTATTGCACCGCAACATCGCCGCCTAAATCTCCAATAGCCTGGTGTTTTGGCTGGGTTGCCCCATAAACTCTTTTTATTGAATCCACGTATCTTTTTAATTCCTGCGTTTTTTGCCTTACCTCACTTTGCCGGTTTGTAAGCCTTATTGTTTTGCCCGTATGCTGGCGCAGGGTAATTGTACCGTCTGAGCTTATAACGCCGTCATCACCATCACTATTGTCTTTATCCCGGTTATCGGCTGATAACTGCAGGTTTGCCACCGATTTTTGAGCAACGGCAAATGACTTATTAATTATTTGTTTCAGGTCTAAGCCGTATACGGTTAAATTTTTTCCCTCAAGTTCTTTATTCAGTTCTTTACCGGCAGCAGTCATTCCCTTATTAATATTAGCCCATTCAATAGTCTTTAGCTGGCTTGCCGCATTATTCACCAGGGTTTTTAAGGTGGCGGAGTCAGTATATGTTTTAACCAAATTGGTTAACTCTGTAGAACTTAGCTGTTTCATCGCTGTGTTTACAGCATCGCTTGCCTGCGTAAATACCTGGGGCAGATCAGTGCTTATTGTTTGCACCCTTGACAACGCAGCCGGCACAACATTAGCAACTGCTTTGCTGGTAATATTCACTGCGGCTTCCTGGAAGTCTTTTGAAGCATCTTCGGCGGCTTTGCTCACTTCTTCTTTAAAGGGTTTGTTCATAAATGATAACGGGTTAAATAACGGGTTATCTATTTTTATGGCCAGTGGCTCCATTACAACCGGTTGTGCTGCCGATGCAGTTTTAGGAGCTGCTGTTTTTACCCCGGGCGAAAACCATGCAACAGAACTTAGCAAGCCGGTAATAAGCAGCAAGGCAAACAGGCGGTTACGGTATTGAAAAGTTTTTTCTTTTTGGTTAAGCATGCGCTTAACCCTCCACAGCAAATCATTTTCTTTGCCCGCAGCGTTCATAGCAAAAGCCGGTGCCTGCTGCATATACGCGATGCGTAATAACGCTTCCGCATAGGTAGAAGGGTCATATTGAAACTGCAGTACCCAATCATCGCAACTGTTTTCTCTCTCTCTTTTAATGGCTTTGCCAAGCAGTTGTATAAAGGGGTTGAAGAACAGGCTTATCTCGATGATTGATTGAACAATATTAATGATATAGTCCGCCCTTTTAATATGCGCCAGTTCATGCAGTATTACCGCTTCAAGCTGGTAGGTGGTTAAATTATTAATGCTGGCCAGGGGTATTAAGATGAGCGGTTTTAAAAAGCCGACGGTGAGCGGGCTTTTAACCAGTTCAGATACATAAATGCCAACCGGGTGTTTTATATTAAGCAGGTCAGATATTCTTTTTACAAAAAGCCGCCATTGTACATCAATTTTCTGCAGGCCCTGCGTTTTTATAAGCACCGTTTGGCGGTAACCCTTCATCCATCTTACGGCTAAAATAAACAGCAGGCATATATAAGCTACTGACAGGTAAGGAAGGTATTTTTCGCTTTTTGATATAACATTTAATAAAATGGAAGAGAAACTGTAGGTGTCTGTATGAAACACAAACGCGTTGCTGCTATTTAATCCTGAATATTTTAACAGGGCTATAGCCTCGCTGCATTTTACATAATAAAATTGCAGGCTTACCAAAAACCATACAAAGGCGCCAAACTGCGCAGCAAGCGCAATTTTATATTTTGCCCGCGATGGTAATTTAAATAGTACACTAATGCCCGCAACCACTAACCACAACAATGCCGCTTGCCACAAACTGCCGGCTATTGCGTACCCCAAAGCCTGTAAAAATGCTGATTGGGATAGCACCTGCATAGTTTATTGTTTTTTTAGGTTGTCTAATAACTTTTGAATTTCGTCCAGTTCTTCTTTGCTGGTACTTTGTGAACCCAGCGCCTGCATAACCAATTGCGATGCAGAGCCGCCAAATAATGAATTAACCATTTTGCCAACCATCTGTTTTTGGGTTTTATCCTTGCTGATGTTTGGCTGGTAAATATGTGTTTTGTTGGAATCGTCTCTTTTCACCAACCCCTTTTCAAACATTATCTGCATTAATTTAAGGGTGGTGGTATAACCACAGTCTTTTACTTTGCTCATCTCTTCATGCACTTCCCTTACGGTTGCACTGCTTTTGTCCCACAAAACCTGGAGTATTTCCAGTTCGCTTTCGGTAGGTTTTATATTTTTTAAGCTGCCCATGTTTTACGAATTATTTCGTATCAAATGTAGTAATAGTTTTCAAACCGCAAAAACATAATTTTATTTTTAGCAAATTTTAACTTACCCGCGGCGATATAAGTGTATGTAAAGGGAACGGGGATTTTTAAAAAAGGTTACAGCCAATGGCAAAATTTAATAAAGCAATTTAATTTGCGGTGCTGTGTATTTGTGGCTAATATAACATGTTAACAACAGTTTTTCAATTACTTTTACCGGCCATAAATACTTATCACCGCACAGGGAATGAAGAAACTTGACTGGTACATATTAAAGAAATTTCTCACCACTTTTTTCTTTTGCATATTTCTCTTTACCCTTATTGCCGTAGTTGTTGATATAAGTGAAAAAACGGATGACTTTATTAAATCAAACCTGGGATTTGAAGGCCTTATTATGCAATATTATATTGGTTTTATACCTTATATAATTGCGTTACTTTTCCCCCTTTTTGTATTAATAGCGGTGGTATTCTTCACTTCCAAAATGGCAGGCAAAAGCGAAATTGTCGCCATTCTGGCCAGTGGCACAAGCTTCAGGCGGTTCCTCGTCCCGTATTTCATTGGGGGAGGCCTTCTCGGTCTTCTATTGTTATTTGGCGCACATTACGTAATACCCAGGGCCAACGGTATTAGGGGTAATTTTGAAACTAAGTATGTAAATGGCGGCAGCAGCTATAACGCGATACTGTTTAAGAATAATGATATTTATGAGCGGCTTGATTCCTTCACTTATTTCGGCATCCGCAATTATGATACCGCGCGTAAATACGGGGGGCCTTTCTTCCTGCACCGCCTGAAGGGAGCTACCCAACTGGTGTATAATTTACGGGCCGAAAGCATTAGCTGGGACACTACGAAGGGTAGGAACGTATGGGTGCTGAACGGTGTTTTTGAAAGAACTATTACGGGAATGAAAGAAAGTATTAAAGTAACCACGCGCCGGGATATGCCTGAATTTAAGCTTAAACCCTTTGATTTAAGCCACGACGAATTTGCCAAAGACAGGTTGCCCACACCGGAACTAACTCATTTTATTAAGTTAGAAGAATTAAGAGGAGCGGAGGATGTAAATACACTAAAAGTTGAGCGCTACCGGCGTACAGCCACCTCTGTTACGGTATTGATACTTACCCTGATTGGCGCCACTGTTGCCAGTAAAAAAGTACGCGGTGGCAGTGGCGCGCATTTGGCCATAGCATTTCTTATAGGTATCCTGTTTATTTTAATGGACAGGTTTTCCACCATTTTCTCGTCAAAAGGCAACCTGCCGCCCATTATCGCCGCATGGATACCTAACACAGTATTTATAATTGTTACGTATTTCCTGTACAGGCGTGCGCCTAAATGATCGCGGTTAATTCAATTTAATTTCAAATACAGCAGGCCAGTCTTTGCCGGTAACATAAAAGCTTTTCTTTGCGGGGTCGTAGGCTATGCCGTTCAGCACATTGCCTTCCTCATACCATTCGTCAGGTTCAGGCATGCCATTTTTATCCAGTAAGCCTGCCATGTCCATCTTCCCGGTTACCTTGCCGGTAACGGGGTCTATTTTAACAATGGTATTGGTTTGCCATATATTGGCATATACGCTTCCATCAACGTACTCCAATTCATTCAGGTAAGTTACAGGCCCGTAGTTATCCGTTACACCTGTTATCCGTTTTATTTTAAAAGTTTCCGGGTCTACAAAATACAGGTTGCTGCTCCCATTGCTTATAATCAACTCTGAATCGTTGTGGGTCATTCCCCAGCCTTCGCCGGTAACCCATTCAAACTCCTTCACCTTTTTAAAGGTGGCCGTATCATACACAAAAACCGTTTTTTCTTTATAAGTTAACTGGTACAACTTGTTGTTAATGACGGAGATACCCTCGCCAAAATACTGCTTGTCCAGCTTAACCATTCTTTCAGGTTTACCCGTAGCAAGATTATTCTTGCGTAACTCACTGCTGCCGTAATTGCCTGTACTTTCCCACAAGGCGTTATTTAACCAAAACAGGCCTTCGGTATACGATGATGTATCATGGGGGTAAGTTTTTATGATGGTGTAACCGATAGCAGGCGGGGCCGGGTTGGTATTATTTTCGGGCGTAGTTAATTTATTGTCTTCCGGGTTATTATTACCGCAGGATAAAAGTAAAGCCATCACCGCGGCTGCCGCAAATTGTTTTAAGTACATATATAAACTGGATAAAATAATTATTGAGTGCGAATATAATTTGACTTAGCTTAAAATTATGTTATTGCCCGCAGATTAAAGCTGCCGCTTTTTCCGCCATAATGGGTGAGAGGGCCACCCCCATACCGTTGCAGGTGATAAGAACGTAAACGCCGGGCGCTACTTCATCCGCAATGGGCAGCTTTGTTTCGGTGAAGCCCATTATCCCGCTCCAGCGGTTCTCAATCGTATAGGTTTGCCCGGGCAGTATTTTTTCTTTTAAGAAGCGTTCAAGCTCACTTTGAATAACATCAGTCACTTCCATCTCCGTTGTTTTCTCCTCTTCAAACGCTTTGTTACGCGCGCCCCCCAGCAGCACCCTGTTGCCGAGGTTCCTGAAATAATAAAAGCCTTCTTCTACATGAAAAGTTCCTTTAAATGGCAAAGCCTGTAGCGGGGAGGTTACTAATACCTGTCCCCGGGCAGGTGTTGTCTTTATATTTTTTATTAAATCGGATGCATATCCATTATTGCAAATCAATAACTTATCGCAAGAAAAAATTTTCCCTCCTGCCGTATTTACTTCGACATATCCCTGCTGTTTTTCCCAGCCGGTTACAGCAACTCCGTTGATTATTTCCACACCAAGTGCAAGCACTTTTTGCGTAAGTTGCCCCACTAGCTTACCACTGTGTAAGCCACCTTCAAATTTATTTTCAATAATATGTTTGAATGAATTGAATTTGAATGGTTTTAGTTTTTCATCGGCGAAAGAAAAAGTTTTGTCTTCGCCCGTTATTTTGGCCAACCCTTCATTAAGCCAAACCAGCTTCTCTTCCAATGCGTCATCGCCGTTATATCGCTCGTCGAGTAGCTCATACCCGCCGCAAGGGTCAAAATCAATAGTGCCGTCCCCAAGAAAGCGCCTTATTTTACATAGCCCCTGGTACCGCATTTCTGCAATGGTCCACATATTGTCTTCACCCAATGTAGCCGCATCATGCAATAATTCTGTCGGGCTGCCAAAACATGCAAACCCCGCATTACGGGTTGAGGCGCCTGACGGTATAGCTCCCTTTTCAAGCAATAATATCTTTAATGTCTTATCGTGGCGCTTTAATTCAATTGCGCTCCATAGCCCTGCAAGGCCGGCGCCCACGATAATAATGTGCCTGTGGCTGTAATAGCTATCCTGCTCCCAAACAGAAGCCTGCATATAATAAGTTGTAAAATTTAATTAATATTGTACCTTTATAATGTTTTAATTAATTCCGTACGCCTGTGTTAATAACTTTTGCAAAACTTCGCAATCGTCAACAGTTGTGCAAAACTGTTTTTCACCGGCTTTCGGGCAAATATAAAATTGTATAATATTTTTACGACCGATTTTACGACTAACTTACAAATCACGTTAAAAAATCTCATCCCAATGAAACTTAAAAAACCATTGCTTCTGTTTGCCTGTATAATAGCTTTTATAGCCAGTTATGCCCAGGAAGACACGTCGCTTGTTAATGTTTATTTCCATACCGCAAAGTACTACCTCACAGACCGCGCAAAACACAAGCTGAAAGAATTTATTGACAGGCACAAAGACGACAAACATTTATATGTCGTTGGCCGGTGCGACAAATGGGGACCCCTGTCGTACAACGACTGGCTTTCAATAATGAGGGCAAAAACGGTGGCCGACTTTATGGCCAAAAACGGGTTTCCCATTGAAAATGTAGATACCGTAAAAGGATACGGGAAACGCAAATTGCTGGCATTTGATTTAACCCCGAAAGAAGTTGATTCACTGAACAGGGTGGTTACCATTACCGGCTCGTTTGCAGTAGTAAAAACGCTTGTTGAAACAAAACACGAAGAACCCAAAGTTGCGGCAATGGTGGTTAAAAAACCAATGCCCATTGACACCGTATATTTAAGTGACAGTATTATTGTGCCGCCGCCTTACCCGGAAGATATTCTTGCCATTAACAAACATCCGCATAAAGGTGACATATTGAAAATTGAACGGAGTGTGGAAGTACGCAACGATACGCCGTTTGTGATGAAAAAACTTTATGTGGCGGCAGAAACAATGGAAGAGCCGAAACAGGATATTGCAGTAACCAAACCGGAGCCTGCCGTAGTTACGCAGCCGGTTGCTACACAAACGGACGCCGCTCCAACCGTGCCCGATGAAATTTCTGAAGATACCAGGGCTTCTGATTTAACCCAGCAGGTTACTGATAAATTGAAAAACGGCAAAGTAGGTGAATCGCTGGTATTAAGAGGGATTAATTTTGACAACGGCTATCATACCATTCTTAAAAAAGATTTACCGGCCCTTGAAGCAGTTGTAGCGGCTATGAAAGCCATACCTACACTGAAGATAGAAATACAGGGGCATGTATGCTGCTGGCCTCTTGGTGAAGAAGGGTTTGATAATGAAACAAAAGAATATAACCTGTCAAACAACAGGGCGCAGATTGTTTACCAGTATCTAGTTGAGCATGGTATTGCTAAAGACCGCATGACATACAAAGGTTATGGCATGAAGAAACCCCTTGTTTACCCCGAGAAAAACAAGAGGGACCAGTATAAAAATCGCAGGGTGGAATTTAAGATAGTAAGTAAATAATAAAAACCCGGTATTATCATTTAAAAAACCCCGCCTTGTTTTTGGCGGGGTTTTTTATTGCAAAAGCATTAACATTTTATATTGCCGTATTTAAAACCACTTAACTAAGTTAGCAGTATGAAAAAAATAATTTTCAGCCTGTTTATTATAGGTACAGTTTGCCAAACAGTAAATGCCCAGTTGAGTAATTTAGATGTAGCCACCGGCTTGAAAGCGGCCCTTAATAAAGGGGTGGAAAGCGCTACGCAGAAGCTATCTGTTACAGATGGTTTTTTTAAAAACATGGCAGTGAAAATTTTAATACCCCCCGAGGCACAGAAAATGGAAAAAACACTACGCGGTATGGGTTTTGGAGACCAGGTAGATAAGGCAATACTTTCAATGAACCGTGCTGCTGAAGATGCCAGTAAAAGCGCTGCTCCCATTTTTTTAAATGCGGTAAAACAAATGACCATTGGCGACGCGATAGGAATTTTGAAAGGTGGCGATTCGTCAGCTACAACATATCTTCGCGTTAAAACGTCGCCCGCGCTTACCAGTGCATTCACCCCGGTAATAAAAACTTCGCTGGACAAAGTAGATGCTACAAAATACTGGAATGATATTGTTACCATATATAATAAGGTACCTTTTGTAAAAAAAATTAACCCTGATTTAGCCGCGTATGTTACTGAAAAAGCGCTTTCTGGCCTTTTTTATGAGATTGCGCAGGAAGAAATAAGCATACGGAAAAACCCGGTTGAAAGAACAAGCGACATACTTAAAAAAGTTTTCGGCGGCCTATAAACTATTCATTAATTTGCCGCCCTATTAACTTTTATATGAAATACATCCTCGTACTGCTTTTGTGTATTACTGTAACCAGCAGTTGCGATACTGCAAAGCAGTTGCTTAACAGCCTGCCGCAAAATGGTGGCGGCTTAACCACCGATGAAATAGTATCAGGCTTAAAACAGGCATTAACCGTAGGCACGCAAAACGGCACGTCAAGGCTTTCTGCCGTTGATGGTTTTTTTGCCGATGCAGCCGTTAAAATATTGATGCCACCCGAAGCCCAAAAAGTGGAGAATACGTTGCGTAATGTTGGTTTAGGCAGCGTGGTGGATAAAGCAATTTTGAGTATGAACCGGGCCGCAGAAGATGCTGCAAAATCTGCTACACCCATATTTGTAAATGCAATAAAGCAAATGACCATAAGCGATGCCATTGGTATTTTAAAAGGCGGTGATTTTGCAGCAACAGATTATTTTAAACAAAAAACCACTGCGGCGCTTACAGAAGCATTCAGGCCGGTTATCAGTAAATCTCTTGATAAGGTTGATGCAACCAGGTACTGGAAAGATGTATTTACCGTGTATAACAGGTTTTCTTCAAACCCGGTAAATACCGACCTTTCAGCTTACGTAACAGGCAAAGCTATTGACGGCATTTTTTACCAGGTAGGTATTGAAGAACAGAAAATAAGGAAAGACCCCGCTGCGCGCGTTACAGATTTGCTGAAAAAAGTTTTTGGCAGCAGTATGGCGCAAAAACAATAGCCCCCGTTGGTATTACTTGCTTACCCATTTTGCAATAAAGAAGGCTGTAGCCGCCGCCGCGGCGCCTATGAACATTACTTTTAAGCCGCCGCCCCAGGCATTGATGCCGGTAAGTTTACTTTTAAAATAGCCGAATATAAACAGGCATAATAATGTTATAATAACAGACAATTTTAACCCTTCCAGCGCATCATTAACGAAAAAATAGGGGCTTAGCGGTATTAAGCCACCAACAATGTAGGACACACCTATATTAAAGGCGCTTTTCCTTGCACGGCTTGGGTCGGGCTTTTCAAGGCCAAGCTCATACTTCATCATAAAATCCACCCAGCGGTCTTTATCTTTCATTATTTCTGTTACAGCCCTTTCCTGTACTTCTTCGCTTAAACCCCAATCGGCAAATACCTGTTTTGTTTCCGCTTTTTCAATAGCGGGCACCTTATCAACTTCGTAATATTCTCTTTTTAATTCACTGTCGTAGTGGTCTGATTCTGTTTTGCCGGCAAGGTAGCCACCCAGCCCCATGGCTATGCTGCCGGCCGCTATTTCTGCAATACCGGCCAATATTATTATTTTATTTTGGTCAATGCTTACATTTTTAACTGCGCTAACCATACCCGCTGCTAATGCAAAAGGTACCGTTAACCCGTCGCTCATACCTATAACAATATCCTTTAGTACATCAGAACTCTCCAGGTGAGGTTCTTGATGAGGTTGCTCGCTCATAAAATGTTGTTGATTTTTTACTTACGGTAAAAGTAAAATTTAATTTACAACTTAAAATGACTAAAGTCACGTGTCATAACATGCCGGCATTTATTCCAGCACTTTAAGGCTGGCTGCAATAATTTCAATGCATTCATGTATTTGTTCTTCTGTAATACACAACGGGGGGGCAAAACGTATTTTATCGCCATGCGTTGGTTTGGCCAGCAGGCCGTTTTCTTTCAATTCCAGGCAAAGCTTCCACGCTGCTTCAGGGTTTGTGTGTTCAATTACAATAGCGTTAAGCAGCCCTTTGCCCCGCACGGTCTTAATAAATGGAGACTGTAACCTTTCCAGTTCTGCCCTTAACAGTCTGCCCAGTCTTTCTGCATTTTCGGCCATGTGTTCATCCTTTAACACCTGTAATGCTTCCATGGTAACGGCGCATGCCAATGCGTTGCCGCCATAAGTAGAGCCGTGCTCCCCGGGTTTAATGTTCAGCATAATGGCATCATCGGCCAGCACCACCGATACCGGCATAGTACCCCCGCTCAATGCCTTGCCTAATATTAAAACATCAGGCCGGGCATTTTCATGGTCGCAGGCAAGCATTTTGCCCGTGCGTGCAAGCCCGGTTTGTATTTCGTCGGCAACCATCAGTACATTATATTCAGTGCAAAGCTGTCTAACCCCTGCCAGGTAGCCTTCATCAGGTACCACCACACCTGCTTCACCCTGTATGGGCTCAAATAAAAACCCGGCAACGTTTTCATCCTCCAGGGCTTTTTCAAGGGCGGCAAGATTGTTATAGGGAATTTTTTCAAAGCCCGGCGTAAGCGGCCCGAAGTGGGTGTACGCGGAAGGGTCACTGCTGAATGAAACAATGGTGGTTGTTCTGCCGTGAAAATTATTTTCACACACAATTATTTTAGCCTTACCGTCAGTTATACCTTTTACATCGTAGCCCCAGCGGCGGGTGAGTTTCAAGGCTGTTTCAACACCTTCAGCACCGGTATTCATGGGCAATACCTTGTCATAACCAAAATAGCCGGTAATGTATTTGGCAAATTCACCCATCTTATTATTAAAAAAGGCGCGTGAAGTAAGGGTTAATTTTTGCGCCTGTTCAACAAGCGTGTTAATAATGCGGGGGTGACAATGACCCTGGTTTAATGCTGAATAACCACTTAAAAAATCATAGTAACGTTTACCGTCTACATCCCATACAAAAACGCCCTTGCCCCGCTCAAGCACAACCGGGATGGGGTGGTAATTGTGCGCCCCGTGTTTTTCTTCAAGTTCAATATTATGTATACTTGCCTCAGATAATGTTTGTGTTAACATAAATAAATTTTTGCTGTAACTAAATGTGCTGTTATACAACCCTGCGCATACGCATGCGGTTATATACGGTTAATAAAAAAATAAATCTTTCGGAAACAAAAAGAGATTTGGTATGGTGATAAGTACTACCCCAGGGGATGGTCTAAGAAGTCAAGATTTAAACGAAGAAAACGCATACCATAAACTTATTGATGCAAGGTAAATTATTTTTGGCAAAAAGCCCTTCGAATTGCCATTTATACCTGCAAACCTGCAGGAATACCGGCCTGTTTTTCCTTTCGTATAATAATAAAACCGTGCAGGTAGTGTATCACAAGCGAACACTCTGCTTCGCGATAAAATCATAAGTAGTTGATTATTATAGAAATACAAAAACGGCACTTACTTGGCAAGCCTTTTAAGGCATACTGCGCCCACAGGAGAAAAATATAGCAAAACCTGTAACATGCCTGGTAAAAACGAGTGTATATAAAAAAGTAAAATATTTAATATGCTTAAAAGTTATCTGAAAACTGCTTTCCGTTTTTTACTGAAGAATAAAACCTTCAGCTTCATCAACATTTTCGGGCTGGCAGCAGGCACATTATGCTGCCTGTACATTTTATTGTATGTACAGGAACAGTATAGTTACGACAGGCAGCACAAAGATGTTGCCGATATATACCGGCTAACCACATGGCTTTCTATTAATGGCGATGTACATAACAACTCAACGGCTTCGCCGCCTATTGCCCCTGCATTAAAACATGATTTTCCCGAGGTAGAACAGTTCACCCGCCTTGTACCAATGTTAGGTGCGGGGAAAAGCCTGCTGAAATACAAAGACAAATCTTTTTATGAGAGCGAAGCGTTATATGCGGATTCTACATTCTTCAACATTTTTAATTATCATTTCGTTAATGGTACTGCCACCGGCGTGCTGGATGAGCCGTATTCTGTTGTATTGCTGCAACCTGTTGCAGTAAAACTTTTTGGCAATGAAAACCCTGTTGGCAAACTTATTACCATTGATAATGTTTTTGGCACGCACGATTTTAAAGTAACCGGCGTTGTGGATGAGAGCCTTGGTAAAAGCCACATAAAAGCAAATATGTTTGTTACTATGCGCAGCGGCGGGTTTGGTAACTACACTATTACTAATAACAGTTGGGCAGGTAATAACTATACGTATTCATACTTAAAGCTTAAGCACGGTACTAACCCTTCTGCTATTGAAGCTAAACTGCCCGCGTTTTTAACCAAATACGGCCAGGAGCAGATGGTAAGACTTGGCATAAAAAAGAAGCTTCATCTTGAGCCGGTAACCGCCATACATACCACACCCGGTTACGAAGTGGAAATAAGCAAAACCGTCAGCCCGTCCTTTCTTTCCATTCTTATTGTTATAGGTGTATTAATCCAGTTAATTGCGTGTATTAACTTTATGAACCTTTCAACAGCGCGCGCATCAAAGAGGGCGAAAGAGGTTGGTGTTAGAAAAGTGATAGGCGCTTCGAGAAAAGACCTGGTAAAACAATTTTTAGGGGAATCATTCCTGCTTTCGGTTTTAGGTGTACTTATCGCGTTGCCGCTTTTACTTATTGTATTGCCGTACTTAAACCAAATTACGCAGGCGGATGTGCAGTTGTCTTTGTTTCGTAACTACAATATATGGCTCACACTGGCAGCCCTGATAATTGTTACCGGTTTTGTTGCAGGCAGTTATCCCGCATTCTATCTCTCAGCTTTCAGGGCTATTAAAGTTATTAAGGGCAATTTTACCAGCCAGGTTTCTGCCGCTGGCATACGGCGCTCCCTGGTAGTATTCCAGTTTGTTTTATCCATCATACTTATTACGGGCATTATTGTTATTTACAGCCAGTTAAATTATATAAAGAACAAAGACCTGGGATTTGATAAAAATCAAAAACTCGTATTTAGTTTTTATACGGAGACAACGCAGAAACAAATGACCGCGTTGGCCGAAGACTTCAGGCACCTGCCGGAAGTAAACTATGTTTCCAAGTCGGATAATTACCTGGGCCAGTTTATTCCGCACGACCATGGCGTGTACACTGCCGGCGGCAATATGGCGACAGCAATAGATGCGCAGAATATTTCGTCAGATGAGTTTTTTGTAAAAACCAACGGGATACATATTGTGGGCGGTAGAGACTTTAGAGCGAACGACTCAGGCAAAGTGCTTATTAATGAAACACTGGCTAAAAGACTGGGGCTAAACAGCCAGACAGCACCGGGTACAAGGCTTTACACACAATACCTGCCTGACCCGGTAACGTATGTTGAAGTGGCAGGGGTAATGAAGGATTTTAACTACAATTCACTGCATGGCGAAGTAAAGCCTTTTATGCTTATATATGATAAAAGTTACGCCAATACAATGATTGTTTCAGCAGGCAGCAGTAATTACAAAAGTTTGCTTGTGAAAATGGAATCTGTGTGGAAAAGACACCTTTCAGGCGCCCCGTTTGAATTTAGTTTTCTTGATGAAGACGTGCAGAAACAATACGAAACAGAAATAACGCTAAGCAACATCATCAACTCATTTACATTAATTGCTATTCTTATCTCTTGCCTTGGCTTATTCGGGCTCGCTGCTTTCAGCGCGGAACAACGCAGCAAAGAGATTGGCATACGAAAAGTATTGGGGGCAAGTATTACCAGTATAACAACGCTTTTAAACAAAGACTTTTTAATACTGGTGGCATTAGCCTTTGTAATTGCTACCCCATGCGCATGGTGGGCAATGGATAAGTGGCTGCAGGGTTTTGCCTACAAAGTAACAATTAGCTGGTGGATGTTTGCGTTGTCGGGTGTTTTAGCGTTGGCTGTGGCCATGTTAACGGTAAGTTTCCAGGCCATAAAGGCGGCAATGGTGAAGCCGGTAAAAAGTTTGAAGTCGGAATAAATTCAATTGCAGGTTTTTAAAGAGGTAAAGCAACAATAACAGCAAATGGCATGTGGATATGCCGGGTGACAGAGGATGATAACCGGCAACTGCAACAGTAATTAAAACTTTTAAACTGTATCAATATGTTTAAAACAAACCTAAAGATAGCCTGGCGCAATCTTATTAAAGACAGGAAATTCACTTTACTAAATGTTCTTGGGTTGTCTGCTGGCCTTGCATGTACGCTAATGATTTATTTATGGGTGAGTGATGAACTTAGCTATGATAAATTTTTTAAGGACGATAACCAGGTTTACCAATTAATGGAAAAAAACAAGATTGGGGGTGAATGGAGAGTGTCTGATGAATCGTCAGGCTTATTGAGTAAAACAGTGTTGGCCCAGGTACCCGATGTTGAATATGCTGCACCGTTAGCGCCGCCTTCATGGTTTCAAAAATTTACTTTATCGGTAAACAATAATAATATAAAAGCAGAAGGACAATATGCGGGCAAGGATTATTTTAATATTTTTTCCTTTAAGCTGCTTAGTGGCGTTGCCGGTAAAGTGCTTGCTGACAAAAGCTCTGTCGTTATTTCTGATGAGCTGGCAAAGAAACTGTTTGGCGCCACCGAAAATATTATAGGTAAAGCAATACGGTTTCAGCAGCAACAGGACTTTTTTGTTTCCGGTGTATTTGAAAAAACGCCCCGTAATTCATCACAACAGTTTGACTTTGTTATGTCTTTTGATTATTATAAAGATATACAGCCGTGGGTATATCAATGGGGTAATTTAGGCCCGCACAATTTTATTAAGCTTAAGAAAGGCATAAGCGCCGATGCAGTAAATAAAAAAATTGAGAACATTATTACAGCAAGTACAGGCGATACAACCCGTAAAGTGTTCGCTGAAAAATTTTCAGATGTTTATTTAAAAAACAGTTTTGACCATGGCGTAAAAACAGAAAGCAGGATGATTTACGTAAAGCTGTTTTCACTTATTGCCATTGTTATACTGGTTATTGCCTGCATAAATTTTATGAACCTTTCTACTGCAAAAGCAGCGCGCCGCATGAAAGAGGTGGGCATTAAAAAAGTGGTGGGCGCAGCACGTATACAGCTTATTTTCCAATTTTTGTGTGAATCGTTGCTGCTTACGGTAGTGGCGATGATTGCGGCAGTTGTGCTAACATTATTTTTACTGCCCCAATTTAACCAGTTAACAGGCAAACAAATTGTACTGCATTTTGATGCAGGTATTATTACCGCGTTTGCGTTAATAACTTTGGTTACGGGGTTGCTTGCCGGCAGTTACCCGGCTTTTTATTTATCAAAATTCAAACCGCTGGCTATTTTAAAAGGTAAGCTTAATTCATCGCTTGCGGAGCTTATTTCACGTAAAGGACTGGTCATATTTCAGTTCACGTTGTCAGCAATGCTTATTGTTGCTGTACTGGTAATATATAACCAGGTACAGTTTATACAATCTACCAGCGCGGGATATGATAAGGACAACGTTGTAAGGTTTGATGCGGAAGGGAAACTTAATGGCAAAGAAAGCGATTTTATAACTGAATTAAAAAAGATACCCGGTGTGGTAAATGCTTCTTTCACTTTTAACAATATGGTTGGCCGCAATTACGGCAATTATGGTATTAGCTGGGATGGAAAAAACCCTAATGAAGATGTTTATTTTGAAGGCTTTGGCGGTGGTTTTGATTTTATTGAAACAATGGGTATGCAAATGCAGAGCGGCAGAAGTTTCTCAAAAAATTATGGTGATGAGGATTCTAAAATAATACTGAATGAGGCTGCTGTTAAAATAATGGGACTTAAAGACCCTGTTGGAAAAACAATTAAACTTTTCGATAAACCCAGGCAGGTTATCGGTGTTGTGAAAGATTTTCATTTTGAGTCGTTGCATGAAACAGTTAAGCCATCGTATATGACTTTGCTGCATGACGCGCCCAACCCATGGATAAAAATAATGGTTCGCATCAAAGCCGGCCATGAGAAAGAGACAATGGCCACAATTCAAAACCTTTATCAAAACTACAACCCGGGTTTTCCGTTCACATTTAATTTTCTTGACGAGTTGTATCAAAAGCAATATGAAACCGAAGCGCGTGTATCTGTTCTGTCAAAATATTTTGCCGGGCTGGCTATCCTTATATCATGCCTCGGCCTTTTTGGCTTAGCTGCTTTTACCGCGCAAAAAAGGCAGAAAGAAATTGGCATACGCAAAGTAATAGGCGCTTCTGTAAGTGGTATTATTATTATGCTTTCAAAAGATTTTATAAAACTTGTACTGGTTTCATTACTTATTGCGTTTCCTGTAGCCTGGTGGCTTATGAGTAAGTGGCTGCAGGGCTTTGCCTACCGGGTAAATTTGGGGTATGGGGTTTTTGTGTTTGCAGCATTATTCATAGTTGTAATAACGTTGGCTACCATTAGCTGGCAGTCAATAAAAGCGGCAACGGCAAACCCTGTTAAGGCTATTAAAGCTGAGTAATACTGTATTGATGTTATAACGATAAAATGACTGTATGCTTAAAAACTATTTTAAAACAGCCTGGCGTAGCCTGGTGCGTGGCAAAAGTTTTTCGGTGATTAATATTTCGGGCCTGGCAACAGGTATGGCTGGCGCCGTACTTATTTTGCTATGGATGCAAAGTGAAATAAGTTTTGATAAGTTTCATAAAAACAAGGATAACCTTTACGAGGTATATATTCTAACTGCTAATACAGACGGCCACCCAAGGGCCGTTAATGCCACATCGCAGCCGCTTGGGCCGGCATTGAAACAAAATTTTCCCGAGGTGGAGGCATTTACGCGGGTATGGAATCTTAATAACTGGTTACTAGCGGCTAACGATAAAAGTTTTACAGCAACACAGGGCTGCCTGGTGGATACTTCTTTCCTTACAATGTTTACGTTTCCTTTAGCAGAAGGCAAACCCGCTGAGCAATTAAAAAACAGTTCATCCATAACCATCACGCAGCGCCTTGCTAAGAAATTGTTTGGAGACGAAGACCCCTTGGGCAAAATAATAAAGATTGAAAACACAGATAATTTTACAGTTACCGGCGTTTTAAAAGATTTGCCGGTTAATACACGGTTTAATTTTAATTACCTGCTGCCATGGTCATACCACGAAAGACAGGGCGACGGCTATGCCAATAACACAGAAAGATGGTTGAGCAACAACACATCAACTTTTGTGCAGCTTAAACCCAACACAAATATTGACGCATTTAACAACAAAATTAAAAATGTAACCAGGCATTATACGGGTCGCACCGATGTGTGGACACATTTTGTGTACCCTTTAAGCCGGTGGCATTTATACAATAATTTTGAAGACGGCAAACCAAGCGGCGGCCGTATTGAAACGGTAAGAGTATTTGGCATTATCGCTGCATTTATCCTGTTAATAGCCTGCATTAATTTTGTAAACCTCAGTACCGCACAAAGTGAAAAGCGCGCAAAAGAAGTGGGCATTCGTAAAGTAGCGGGCGCGGGTAAAGCCCTTCTTGTCGGGCAGTTTATTACTGAAGCGTTTATTACTGCCTGCATTGCGGGCATACTGGCGCTGTTGATTGTTCAATTTACTTTACCGGTGTTTAACACGCTTGTAAACACGCAGCTTTCCATAAGTTACAGCAGCGGTTATTTCTGGGTGTTTGCAACAGGCTTTATTGTACTTACCAGTTTGCTTGCAGGCAGCTATCCCGCATTTTACCTGTCATCCTTTAAGCCGGTGGGTATTTTTAAAAAACAGTTTAAAAAAGGCCATGCCGCAGTATCACCAAGAAAGGTGCTGGTTGTGCTGCAGTTTACATTCGCTATAATATTAATTATTTCAACCATCGTAATAAGAAACCAGGTGGTGTACGCGCAGGACAGGGATAAGGGCTACTCAAACAACAATTTAATACAGGTAAATTTTGAAGGTGATATTGATAAAAACTATGCGGCTATAAAGCAGGAGTTATTAAGTAAGGGCATTGCCGCGTCTGTTACCAAAACAATGAATGGAATTGTTTCAGGGGGCTCGCATACGTGGGGTTTAAGATGGCAAAACGAAATACCGTCAGATACAAATACCACTATCACCCTGTTCAGCACAGATGCAGACCTTGCAAAAACCGCGGGGCTGCACATAATTGCAGGCAGGGATATTGACATAAACAAATACCAGTCTGATAGTCTTTCCGTGCTGTTAAATGAAACTGCCGTGAAATTAATGGGTTTTAAAGACCCTGTTGGAAAGACGATATATAACCCTTTTGACAATATTACTTTTCATGTAGTAGGCGTTGTAAAAGATTTTATTGAAGGTTCGCCTTATGATAAAGTACCGCCTACCGTTATTGAAGGGCCCGGTGCGTGGTTTACAGCTATGCATATAAAATTAAGCAATACACCCAGTACTGCTAAAAGCCTTGCGGAAGCACAGGCAATTTTTAAAAAATATAACCCGGCTTACCCGTTTGATTACAAGTTTGTTGATGAGGAATTTGCACAGAATTTTGACAGTGAGCAACGCACCAAAACACTGGCCGGCTTGTTTGCTTTTTTGGCCGTATTTATTTCATGTCTCGGCCTGTTTGGATTGTCGGCGTACGTTGCTGAAAGCAGGATAAAAGAGATTGGCGTGCGTAAGGTGCTGGGCGCATCCTCTGCAGGCATAGCAAAATTGTTGTCTGTTGATTTTGTAAAGCTTGTGGCTGTATCCATACTAATCGCCACACCCATAGCGTGGTACGCTATGAATAAATGGCTTGAAGGATATAATTATAAAATAACCATCGGGTGGGGGGTGTTTATTGTTGCAGGCGCAATGGCCGTTATAATAGCGCTGGTAACCGTTAGCTTTCAGTCAATTAAAGCGGCGCTTGCCAACCCTGTAAAAAGTTTGAGAACAGAATGATTTTTTACAGGTGCAACTGTAACATGTAGTCATAATTAACGTTAAAAAATATAATTCTTTTAAGTATGTTCAAAAGCTATTTTAAAACCGCCTTCAGGCAATTAAGACGCAATAAACTTTTCAGTATAGTAAATATAGTTGGTCTTTCTACAGGGTTTGCAAGTATTATGGCGCTGGCGCTGCTCGTGTACCAGTATATAACAACTGACAGTAACCAGGTTGATATCGGGCAGATGTATTACTTAAAAACAAAATCAGCGGATGGTAACGAGTACACACAAACACCTTACCCGCTGCTGGGTGAAATTGTAAAAAAATGCCCCGAGGTACAAGCAGCCACCCACGCGCAGCAATGGTATTATCCATGGCTTAAATTCAACAATAAAGAAATACAGGAAACTACGGTATTTGGCGACACAGGCTATTTTAAAGTGTTCCAGTTTCCGTTTAAATATGGTAACGCTGCAAACGCGTTGCAGGACAAATATTCCATTGTTTTTTCGGAAGAAGTTGCAAAAAAGCTTTTCGGGAATGTTAACCCTGTGGGCAAAATTGTAACAGCGGATGATACGCTGCAGCTCACTGTAACCGGTGTTTTGCAGCACGTACCTTCCAACTCAAGCATTCAGCCCTCTGTATTGCTCCCGTCGGCGATATTAGAAAGCAACAGCGATTTTAAAAATGGCGCAAACTGGTATAATACTTTTGCCAGTAATTACCTAAGGCTGCGCGCTAATTCCAGCCCCCAAAAACTGGAAAATGAAATTGCGCAAATAGTAAAAACTGATTATGCCCCCGAGCAGAAGAAAAGCGTAGTTACCGTGGTGCCATTCAGCAAGATAACGGAGGAGAATTCATCATTAACCGGTGTTATTATAAAAGGCGCGGTGGGTGCAGGCATATTTATTTTATTAATAATATTGGTAAACCTTATCAATCTTAACACAGCGGGTATGTACACCCGCGCAAAAGAAGTAGCGGTTAAGCAAATGATAGGCGGAAGGAAAAAAAATATTGTCTGGCAGTTTTGTATTGAAAACGGGCTTATTGTTTTTTCATCCATATTACTTGCGTGGCTTATTTTTTCTGCCTTACTATTGCCCTCGGTAAACGATATAACCAAAGATAAATTTGGCGCGATTGAAACAGGTATTGGCAAAGATTACCCCATTTTACTGTTATTTACCGGTATGGGGCTATTGTTTACTGTTATAGCCGCCAGCGTGCCTGCTATAAAACTGGCTACTGTAAAAGTTACTGATGCTGTAAAAGGCAAAATAATGTCGGGCAATTTTAAAAGCAGCAGTGTGCGCAGTGTATTTATTGTAGTGCAGTTTACACTTGCCATTACACTTATAGCCGTTACCCTTATACTTAACAGGCAAATTGGTTTTATGAAAAGCTCACCGCTTGGCTTTAATAAAGACAATGTTGCCGTAGTTAGCCTTGACCTTGCATTCAGGGACCCGAAAGCGGCTGATGCGAGATTTGTAAGCATTGTAGATGAGTTGAAAAATAACCCGCATGTAAAAGCTGTTTCCGTTAATGGGGAAATACCAACATCATACTGGGATAATTACAATACATACTACGACCCGGCAACCAATAAAGATGTGCACATGCGGCAGGCGCCGGCGGATGCAGGTTACCTTGCTACCTACCAGATTCCGCTAATCCAGGGCAAAACTTTTAGTGACCAATTGACGTCGTCGCAAAAAAATGGGGTGCTTATAAACCGCACGGCTATGAAGGCGCTTGGGTGGGATAATGCAGTGGGTAAAGAGATACGGTCAAGAGGGGAAAATACCGCATATACTGTTGTTGGTGTTACAGAGGATTTTAATTACCGCGACCTGCAGGGTAATATAGAGCCGTTAATACATTGGTATGCGGGCAAACCATCTATAAATAATTCTTACCTGAGCATAAGCATCCAGCCCGGCTATATAAAGCCTGTGATGGAGCACCTTAAACAGGAATTTAAAAGCATTCCTTCCCGCCGCGATTTCAGCTATGAAATGATGAGCGATAAAGTAGATAAGCAATACGCATTGCTTGACGGTATTTTAAAAATAAGCAATTACGTGGCGCTGCTTACTGTGCTTATAGCCAGCATGGGTATGTTTGGTTTGATTGCCTTGTTTGCAAGGCAGCGTGTAAAGGAGATAGGCATTCGTAAAGTACTTGGCGCCAGTGTTGCGGGCATTGTTCAATTGCTGTCAAAAGAATTTTTGATACTCGTGGGCGTATCAATACTGATAGCAGCGCCCGCAGCATGGTATTTAATGAACAAATGGCTGCTTGATTTTGCATACCGCATTGATATAAAATGGTGGATGCTGCTTGCCGCGGGTGGTATAGCGATATTAATAGCCCTGGCAACCATAAGTTACCAGGCAGTAAGGGCAGCTTTAGCTAACCCGGTAAAAAGTTTACGGACAGAATAAGGGTGATTAAGGATATAATTGTTTAAGTAAGTGGCACAACACTGTTGACCGGGGTTATAAAGCCAGTAAACAAATAGTGTAAACAATAAACCTGTAACATGTTTAAAAACAATATTAAAATAGCCTGGCGAAGCATGATAAAGGACAGGCGCTTTACCCTGCTTAATTTATTAGGATTGGCCACAGGGCTTGCCTGCACCTTTTTAATTTATATGTGGGTAGCCGATGAAATTGGTATTGATAAGTTCCAGGCAAATAGCAGCAGGTTGTACCAGGTTATGCAAAACGGGGAAGAGGGTGACGGGAACATATTTACCACAGAACATACACCGGACTTACTGGCAAAAACATTGTTGGCTGAAGTGCCGGAAATACAGGACGCAGCAGTAGTGCGGTTACCTTATTGGGACGAGCCAAGCGGTATAATGTCTTTTAACAACAATAGTTTTAAGGCAAAAGAGATATATGCCACCAAAAACTTCTTTACTATATTTTCTTTTCCTCTTATACAGGGCAATAAAAGCACCGTACTCAATAATAAAACAAATGTGCTGGTAAGCGAGGAAATGGCGATGAAGTTGTTTAGCACCACAAATGTTGTTGGCAAAACAATTACCTGGGATAAGGGGGCTGGTGCACCAAAAGGTATTAATAGCCCTTACATTGTTTCAGGGGTGTTTAAAGTGCCGGCCTCATCATCAATGAAGTTTGATGTTGTGTTTACGCACGAAATGTATTTTTCTACCATAACACACGATATAAGCTGGTTTAGCAGCGACCCATCTACCTATATCCTGTTAAAGAAAGGTGTTAACGCTGAACGGCTAAATAACAGACTGGCTGATTTTATTAAAGCAAGATATAAGGATGGCAGCCAGGAACAAAAGTGGGCCGGCACGCTATTTATACAAAAATATACGGATGAATACCTGCACAACCGCTACGAGAACGGCAAAATATCCGGCGGCAGGATAAGTTATGTTGAATTGTTTTCGGCAATTGCCATTTTTATATTGATTATCGCCTGCATCAATTTTATGAACCTCAGTACAGCAAAAGCCGCAGGCAGGATGAAGGAGGTTGGTGTAAAAAAAGTAGTTGGCGCAACAAGGGCCATGCTGGCATGGCAATATATCAGCGAATCCATGCTCATGGCGTTTTTGTCGCTTATTATCGCGATGGTACTGGTTATTACGCTATTGCCTGCTTTCAGGCAAATAACCGGCAAGCAATTAAGCCTTGAAGTTGATGCAGGCTTTATGCCGGGCATAATTGCTATTACGATTATAACGGGGCTGCTTGCAGGCAGCTACCCGGCATTATACCTTTCTAAATTTAAACCGGTAATGGTGCTTAAAGGCAGGCTTCAAACATCTTCCGGGGAATCCTGGGTGCGCAAAGGGCTTGTTGTTTTTCAATTCGCTATTTCAGCAGTATTAATTATTGCAGTTATTGTTGTGTATAACCAGATGCAACTGGTGCAAACGAAAAACCTTGGTTATAACAGGGATAACGTTATACACTTCAATAATTCCGGCAGCATTGGCGCCAATGAAAAAACTTTTATTGAAGAAATAAAAACAATACCGGGTGTAGTGAATGCTACCAATATGGAAGGCGATTTGTTAGGCAACCATAGCGGTGGCGGAGGTATAACATGGCCGGGCAAGACGGAAAGGATTGAATTTAGCGGGACCTATGCCGATTTTGACTTTGTTGAAACAATGGGCCTGCAAATGAAAGAAGGGCGGGCATTTGACAGGAAGTTCCCGACAGATACGGCCGGGGTAATATTTAACGAGACTGCCGTTAAAATGATGCACCTTAAAAACCCAATTGGTACACAGGTACAACTGTGGGGATTAAAACAGCACATCATCGGCGTGGTGAAAGACTTTAATTACGAAAGTATGTATAACAAGGTGGGGGCCTATTTTATAAGCTACGCAAAAAATACGGAGAATATTGTTGTTAAGATTAAAGGTGGCACTGAGAAACAAACACTGAGCCGCATTGAGGCTTTATATAAAAAGTATAACCCGGGGCTGCCGTTTGATTACCGCTTTATGGATGCAGATTACCAGGCGCTGTATGCCAGTGAACAACGGGTAGCGATTTTGTCAAGATATTTTGCCGGTGTAGCTATAATAATCTCATGCCTTGGTTTATTTGGGCTTGCGGCCTTTACAGCGCAAAAAAGACAAAAAGAAATAGGCATACGTAAAATAATCGGCGCATCGGTTAAGGGTATTGCCGTTATGCTCTCGGCAGATTTTTTAAAACTTGTGTTGGTGGCAATATTAGTGGCTTTTCCGTTGGCATGGTGGGCAATGAATACGTGGCTGCAAAGCTTTGCTTACCATACCAGCATTGGCGCAACTGTATTTGTAATTACTGGTGTAAGTATTACAGGCATTACACTGGCGACAATTAGTTTCCAGGCGATAAAGGCGGCTATGGTAAATCCTGTAAAGAGTTTAAGAAGTGAATAAGACAGAAGATGATAAGTGTAAAAATAAATTTTTAAACATATATAATAAACCTGCGGTATGCTGAAAAATTATATAACCATCGCCTGGCGAAACCTTGTTAAAAACAAGGCGTACTCGTTAATAAACATAACAGGCCTTGCAGCGGGAATGGCAATAGCCATGCTGATAGGCCTGTGGATATGGAACGAAACTTCGTTTGACAGGTATTTTAAAAATTATGACCGCATTGCCCAGGTAATGCAGAATGAAACATACAACGGAAAGATTAGTACGGGTAAAGGCGTTGATATGCCCCTGGCGGCTGAGTTGCGCAGAACATACGGCGAAAACTTTAAGTACGTGGTGGCATCTTCATGGTCAATGAACAGCCTTGTATCTGCCGGCGAAAAAAAACTAAGTACTCAGGGCAATTATATGGAAACAGGCGCGCCTGCAATGCTGGGCCTTAAAATGGTAGCAGGTAGTTACGGCGCCTTTGGCACCCATGCCACGGTTTTGCTGTCGCAATCAACTGCAAAAGCGCTTTTCGGTAATGAAGACCCTATAGGTAAAGTAGTTAAGATTGACGTGGACTATAACGAAAAAGTAGTGGGAGTGTACCAGGATTTACCTAAAAACACCAGCTTTAGTGATGTTGCTTTTATTGCCCCTTTTTTGGATTTAACTACGTGGGTTACCGGCAATGAAAATAACTGGTATAACGGGTCGTTCCAGGTGTTTGTGCAGTTGGCTGATAATGCCGATATGGCGGCTGTATCAGCCAAAATAAAAAATATAAAACTTAATAAAATTGACCCTGCCACTGCAAAACAGCAACAGCCGGCCATGCTGCTGCAACCTATGAGCAAGTGGCACCTGTATGCAGATTTTAAAGATGGTGTAAACGCCGGTGGCGCTATACAATATGTGTGGATGTTTGCCATAATAGGGATATTTGTTTTGTTACTTGCCTGTATAAATTTTATGAACCTGAGCACCGCCCGCAGCGAAAAACGGTCGCGCGAAGTTGGCATACGCAAGGCAATTGGTTCATTGCGCTCTCAATTAATAGGGCAGTTTTTTGGTGAATCTATCCTTGTTGCTTTTTTGGCATTTGTTTTATCCATAGTGCTTGTTATAGTACTCTTACCTTTTTTTAATAGCATATCAGGCAAACAAATAGGTATGCCGTGGGGCAATATTTATTTCTGGCTGCTTTCTGTTGGGTTTAGCTTTGTTACGGGGCTTGTGGCCGGTATTTATCCTGCTTTGTACCTGTCATCTTTCAAGCCCGTAAAAGTATTAAAGGGCACTTTTAAAGCCGGGCGTAACGCGACCTTACCGCGAAAGATATTGGTGGTGGTGCAGTTTACGGTATCGGTCATTTTAATTATCAGTACCATAACTATTTTCAGGCAGGTACAATTTGCCAAAAGCAGGCCGATAGGTTATAGCAGGCAGGGGCTAATAACTATTATTATGGCCACACTTAACTATCATAACAACATAGCTAATATGCGTAATGATTTACTGCAGCAGGGCGCTATTGTTGATTTGGAGGAATCAAACACACCGGTAACGGAGAATGACCATTATGACGGCGGCTTTTCATGGCAGGGAAAAGACCCGCAACTCGCGGCCAAGTTTAATATTGTAGGGTCAGGCATTGAATACGGTAAAACAATAGGCTGGCAGTTTGTTGACGGCAGGGATTTTTCCAAACAATTTGCGACAGATTCTTCCGCCATAATAGTAAATGAAGCGGCTGCGAATTTTATGGGATTTAAAAAGCCTGTTGGGCAAACAATACAATGGAATAAGCGGAACTTTAAAATTATAGGTGTAGTAAAAAATATGGTTACAGAGTCGCCCTACGACCCCGTTAAACAAACTATCTATTACCTGGATGGGGACATTGGCGGCATTGTAAATATACGGTTGAGCCCCAATATGCCGACTGCTGAATCACTGGCAAAAGTGGCAGCCGTGTGCAAAAAGTATTCACCGGATGAACCGTTTAATTACACTTTCGCGGATGAAGAATACGGCCACAAATTCCAGGATGAAGAACGTGTAGGCCAGCTTGCTTTCTTTTTTGCTGCCCTGGCCATATTTATTAGTTGCCTTGGTTTGTTTGGTATGGCATCATTTGTAGCCGAGCAACGCACCCGTGAAATTGGCGTGCGTAAAGTATTTGGCGCTTCAGTGTTTAGCCTGTGGGGATTGCTTAATAAAGATTTTGCAACGCTCGTATTGCTGGCCATGCTTATCGCGACACCTGTTGCCTATTATTTTATGACCAACTGGCTGCAAAATTATCAACTGCATACACAATTGTCGTGGTGGATATTTGCGGCTACCGGCGCGGGTGCGCTGTTAATAACAATAGTAACGGTAAGTTATCAAAGTATAAAAGCGGCATTAATGAACCCGGTGAAGGCAATACGGACAGAATAACAATACAAAGTAAATGGCATATGAACGACAAAAAAAATAACCATATTATATGCTGAAGAATTATTTAACCATCGCATGGCGAAACCTCATTAAGAGTAAGGTGTACTCGTCAATAAATATTGCAGGGCTTGCCGTAGGCATGTCAGTAGCCATGCTGATAAGCCTTTGGATATGGGACGAACTTAGCTTTAATAAGCATTTTAAAAACTACGACCGTATTGTGCGCGTATATGAAAACAGCACACACAGCGGGGTTACCAATACATTTAACAGCATGCCTATACCGCTGGCAAACGAGTTTAGAACAAAGTATGGCAGCGATTTTAAAAGGGTAGCGTTATGCTCGTGGGAGTTTAGCAACATATTTGCTTACGGTGATAAAAAATTAAGCCTTTCCGGAATGTTTGCACAGCCGGATTTTCCTGCTATCATAAGCCTTAACATGATAAAAGGAAACTTGCGTAGTATTAACGACCCTACTTCAATCATCTTAAACCAATCAACGGCGCGCGCACTGTTTGGCGATGCCGACCCAATGAATAAACTGGTTAAAATAAATAATAAAGCTACTTTAAAGGTGACAGGCATTTTTGAGGACCTGCCTTATAACGGTGATTTTAGAGATGTAACATATTTGGCATCGTGGATGTACTATGAGAATAGCGAAGCGTGGATAAAAAATGATGAAACCGAATGGGACGATAACTCATTTCAAATTTACGCCCAGCTTGCTGATAATGTTGATGTAAATAAGGTTGATGCAAGGGTAAAAAAAGCACTGGAAGGCCATAACAGGAAAGACAAGCCGGAAGTGCTGTTGCACCCTATGGCGAAATGGCATTTGTACGGCGAATTTAAAAATGGAAAAAATACTGGCGGCAATATTGAGTTTGTATGGATGTTTGGTATTATTGGGCTGTTTGTGCTGTTGCTTGCCTGCATAAACTTTATGAACCTCAGTACGGCACGCAGTGAAAAGCGCGCGAAGGAGGTTGGCATACGTAAAGCGGTTGGCAGCGTGCGCAGGCAGCTTGTATTTCAATTTCTGTCTGAATCTGTTTTAATTGCTTTAATTGCATTTGTAGTTTCGCTGTTGCTTACACTGGTCGCATTACCGGGGTTTAACAAGCTGGCCGATAAACATATGTCCATTATGTGGGATAATGGCTGGTTTTGGCTTGCTTCCATTAGTTTCAGTGTGTTTACGGGCATAATTTCAGGCAGCTACCCTGCGCTTTACCTGTCGTCATTTAATTCAGTAAAAGTGTTGAAAGGCACCTTTAAAGCAGGCAGGCTTGCTGCCGTGCCGCGCAAGGTGCTTGTAGTACTGCAGTTTAGTGTGTCTGTCGCCCTTATTATAGGCACTGTAATTATTTTTCAACAAATACAGTATGCCAAAAACCGGCCTATCGGTTTTTCTCGCAACGGGTTAATTACCATTGATATGAACACACCTGAACTGTATGGACATTACGGCGGCCTGCGTGACGACCTGTTAAGGACAGGCGCTGTGGAAGATATGGCTGAATCGTCAAGCCCCACAACGGGTGTTTGGAGTAACCAAAGCGGCTTTGACTGGCGCGGTAAAGACCCTAACATGGTGCCAACCTTTGGTACTATTGCCGTTACCCATGATTTTGGTAAAACGGTAGGCTGGCAGTTTGTTGCCGGCAGGGATTTTTCAAGAGATTACCAAACCGATTCAAGCGCTTTTATTATAAATGAAGCAGCAGTAAAATACATGGGCTTTAAAGATGCTGTCGGAGAGATTGTAAAGCGGCAGGTGGGCGAAAATAAATATAAAGATTTTCATGTTATAGGGGTAATAAAAAACATGGTGATGGAGTCGCCGTTTGACCCCGTAAAGCCAACTATTTTTTTAATGGATTATGAGTGGGCCAATGTAATTACCGTAAAGCTTAACCCAAAAATGAGCCCGCATGATGCTTTGCCGAAAGTGGAGACTGTATTTAAAAAATATAACCCGGGCTCACCGTTTCTGTACAGGTTTGAAGACGATGAATACGCAAAAAAATTCAGCAGTGAAGAACGTGTAAGCAGCCTGGCAACTTTTTTTGCCATATTTGCTATTTTCATCAGTTGCCTGGGGCTTTTCGGGCTTGCCTCATTTACTGCCGAACAGCGTACGAAAGAAATTGGCGTTCGCAAAGTATTGGGTGCGTCTGTGTTAAACCTCTGGGGTTTGCTCAGTAAAGATTTTGTGGTGCTGGTTTTTATTTCATTTTTTATTGCCGTGCCGGTGGCGTGGTACGGAATGAGCAAATGGTTGCTTAATTATGACTACCGCACAACTATTTCGGCTTGGGTGTTTGTAGCTACCGCGGCTGCTGCATTGATAATAACGATGATAACAGTAAGTTTCCAGGCGGTAAAAGCAGCATTGAGTAACCCGGTTAAAAGCCTGCGTACGGAATGATGGCGCGGCATAACAAAGGTGAAAAATATTTGATTGATAACGTGGTTGTTCGTGCACTGCAACATATACACAGCAACAGAAGCATAAAACTGGTAAAAGATGTTTAAAAATTATTTTAAGCTGGCAATAAGAAGCCTTTTTAAAAACAAGGCCCATACTTTTATTAACATCAGCGGTCTTGCTGTAGGTATGGCAAGCGTGATACTTATTTTGTTGTGGATACAGAACGAAATGAGCCATGACCGTTTTTACAAAAAAATTGACCGCATATATACCGCCAATAACCGCGACAGGTTTAATGGCTTGCTGCAGGTATGGAATAACACACCCAAAATATTAGGCCCAACCATAAAGCAGGATTACCCGGAGGTAGAAGATGTTGTGCGTGTTAACAGTTACGGTGCTAACTTTTTATTATCAGTGGGGGATAAGCACCTTAACCTGCATGGTGATTTTGTTGACTCAACCTTCTTCAACATTTTTGATTTGCCGTTAATATCAGGCAATGCTAAAACATGCCTTGATGGCCATAACAGCATTGTGCTTACACAGCAGCTTGCCAAAAAATTATTTGGTAATGATAATGTCATGGGCAAAATAATACGTATAGACAGCAGCGATAATTTTGTGGTTACTGCGATAGTTAAAGATTTACCCAATAATACATCATTTGATTTTGAATACCTGCTGCCATGGACTTACTCAACAAAGCTGGGAATGGATGATAAGTATTGGGGAAACAACTCGGTGTACACTTTTATACTGCTAAAACCCGGCGCTTCTCAAACGGCGTTTGATGCAAAACTCAGGGATATAAGCAAGAATCATACAAAAGGGGCGGCGCAACCCGTAACATCACAAGTGTTTACACAGCCCCTTAAGGATGCGTGGCTGTACTCAAAGTCAGAAAACGGAAGGTATGTGGGCAGCCGCATTGAACAGGTTAGGACATTTGGAATGATTGCCGCTTTTATTTTGCTGATAGCCTGCATTAACTTCATGAACCTGAGCACCGCCAGGAGCGAGAAGCGTGCGAAAGAAGTGGGTATACGTAAAGTGGTGGGCGCTCAAAAAATGTTGCTGGTTAGCCAGTTTATTGGCGAAAGTGTAATGCTGGCATTTATTGCAGGTGTATTAGCGGTAATAATTGTACAGCTTAGCCTGCAAGGGTTTAACCAATTGGTGGGCAAACAACTTTCTATTGATTACGGCAATGCATGGTATTGGGCGTTTGCTTTGTTGTTTATTTTGTTTACAGGTTTTTTGGCGGGCAGCTACCCTGCGTTTTACCTTTCAGCTTTTCAGCCGGTAAAAGTGTTGAAGGGTACATTTAAAGCCGCTAACGCTGCCGTTACCCCCAGGAAAATTTTGGTGGTATTGCAGTTTACTTTTGCCATCGGGCTTATCATCAGTACCATTATTGTTGAACAGGAGGTTAAATACGCGCAGGACCGTGACCTTGGGTATAACAAAGACCATCTTGCTTTTGTAATAATGTTTGGTGACGACCACAAAAATTATGACCTTATTAAGCAGGAGTTATTAAGCAGTGGCGCAGCAACGGCTGTTACAGCCACCAGCGCACCCATGACTGAGCACTGGAGCGATAGCTGGGGTTTTTCATGGCCGGGCAGCAAAGGCGATGATGCCAAGCTTGATTTTGATATGTTTGGCGCCGAACAGGATTTTACCAGTTCGCTGGGGCTTACCGTGGTGCAGGGACGCGATTTTGATTTGAAAAAATATCCGTCTGACTCCACCGGGTTGTTACTGAATGAAACCGCTGTTGAAAAAATGCGGCTGAAAAACCCCATAGGTACCGTAGTTAAAGATATTGGAGACACCAGCGGCGCAGGTTTGCATGTAATTGGCGTGATTAAAGACTTTGTATTGGAAACACCTTACGAGCCAGTGCGCCCCATGTTAATTACCGGGCCTAAATATATTGGTTATGATGTTATTAATTTTAAACTAAACCCTGCCATGCAAACACAAGCCGCACTTAGTAAAGCGGAGCAGGTGTTTAAAAAATACAACCCTCAATACCCCTTTAATTACAGGTTTTACGACGCGGAATATGCCAAAAAATTCCAGGATGAGCAACGCACAGGTACGTTTGCAGGGTTATTTGCAGGGCTTACCATTTTTATTTCGTGTTTGGGGCTGTTCGGTCTTGCCGCCTACATGGCAGAAAACCGCATTAAAGAAATTGGTGTGCGTAAAGTGTTGGGTGCAAGTGTTACAGGCATTGTAACGCTGCTGTCAAAGGATTTTCTTAAACTGGTGGTTATAGCTTTTCTTATCGCGTCAAGCATTGCATGGTACCTTATGCATCAGTGGCTGTTGGGTTATACCTACCGTATAAATATACAATGGTGGGTATTTGTTGCGGCGGGCGTGCTTTCGGTAGTTATTACGCTATTAACAATAGGGTACCAGTCAATAAAAGCGGCGATGGCCAACCCTGTGAAAAGCCTGAAGACGGAATAATGGACGGAAAATAAAAACTTTAATAGTGAAATTTTGAGAATGAAATATAAAGGATGATAGTAGTATAAAAGTTGAAAAGTGCGACGCAACAGAAGCTTAATTAAAATACTACAGCAGGGTTAAAAATTGCAAACCAAATATTATAAACTATAAACAGCCGATATGTTTACCAACTACCTGAAAATAGCATGGAGAAACCTGGCGAAGAATAAACTGTATTCTTCCATAAATATTTTTGGATTGACGATAGGCATGGCAAGCGCGATGCTTATTTTGCTTTGGGTGCAAAGCGAGGTTAGTACTGACAGGTTTTATAAAAACACTGACAGGATATACATGATGTATAACCGCGTTAAAGCAGACGGGGCGCTGCTGGCCGTAGACCAAACACCAGAGGTAATGGCGCCGGCGCTTAAAAAGGATTTTCCGGAGGTGGAAGAGGCGGTGCGGTTTAACAACGTAACTTTTTTAGTAAGTAATGGTGACAAACATTTGAATGTGCGGGGCGCTTTTGCCGACAGCGGTTTTTTGTCGGTATTTGATTTCCCGGTGCAGGAAGGTAAAGCAACATCATCGCTGAATGATAATACAGGAATTGTGCTAACAGAAAACCTGGCAAAAAAACTTTTTGGCGATGAAGATGCAATGGGTAAAACAGTACGTATTGACAGCAATGCTAATTTTAAAGTAACCGCTGTTATTAAAAATCTGCCGGCCAATACCCGTTTTGATTTTGAATACCTTTTGCCCTGGCACTTTATGACCCAATTGGGCTGGGATGACCAGAACTGGACAAACAATTTTACCTACACTTATGCGCTGCTTAAGCCGGGCACACGGCAGGATGCATTTGATGCAAAAGTTAAGAACATTATTATTGACCACACGCAAAAAGACGCTTTTAAAAGCCAGGCCGAGGTTTTTACGCAACCTATGAGCAGGGCTTACCTGTACTCAAAGTCGGAAGACGGCAAGCTTGTTGCCGGGCGTTATGAAATGGTGCGGTTGTTTACCATCATCGCCATATTTATTTTATTGATAGCCTGTATAAACTTTATGAACCTAAGCACGGCCCGCAGCGAAAAAAGGGCAAAGGAGGTTGGTGTGCGTAAAGTTTCCGGCGCTTATAGGGGCAACTTAATATTGCAGTTTATAAGCGAAAGCGTGGTGCTTGCGTTTGTTGCATTTGTAATAGCGCTGGCAGTGGTACAGCTTGTATTGCCACCCTTTAACCTGCTGGTGGATAAAACACTGGCTATTAACTACGGCAACCCCTTATTTTGGGCATTTAGCGCCGGCTTTATTTTATTTACAGGTATTGTTGCCGGCAGCTACCCCGCTTTTTACCTGTCTTCTTTTGCGCCGGCAAAAGTTTTAAAAGGCGCGGCTACAAAATTAAATGCTGCAGTTACACCCCGCAAGGTATTGGTGGTGCTGCAGTTTACATTTGCTATTATACTTATTATCTGCACCATTATGGTGAGAGACCAGCTTGATTACGTGCAGCGCCGCGATATTGGCTATAACAAAAATAACCTGGTGTACACTTTTATACAGGGGGACGCGGATAAGCACTACCAATCAATAAAGGATGAATTATTGAGCAGTGGTGCAGCAGTGTCAGTAACAAGAACAGCTAACCCCATAACACAGCGCTGGAGCAGCGGCTGGGGGTACCAGTGGCAGGGTAGTACCGACGCCGATGCAAGAATTAGTTTTGTAAAACTCGGCGGCGATGCGGGGTTTGTTAAAACCATGGGGCTTACACTGTTACAGGGCCGCGACATTGATATATACAAATACCCTACAGACAGCATGGCGGTATTATTAAACGAAGCCGCGGTACAAGCAATGCATTTTAAAAACCCGGTAGGGCAAATAGTAACACGTGTAAATTACCCGCAGAAATGGCATGTTGTAGGTGTGGTTAAAAACTTTATACTGGAATCTCCGTTTGAAAGCACTGTTAACCCTATGATTATTTCAGGGCCGTCTTATTTCTTTCAAACAATGCATTTTAAACTAAATCCTGCCAACACCATTCCCGATGATATTGCAAAAGCTACGGCGATATTTAAGAAATATAACCCGCAATATCCTTTTGAGTATGTTTTTGCAGACGAGTCGTACGCGCGTAAATTCAGCGAGGTGAGGCGCACCAGCCAGTTATCTATGCTGTTTGCAGGCCTTACTATTTTAATATCATGCCTTGGTTTATTTGGCCTTGCCACTTACATGGCTGAAAACAGGATAAAAGAAATTGGCATACGTAAAGTGCTTGGCGCACGTGTTACCACGATAACCGTTTTATTAAGCAAAGACTTTTTGAAACTGGTGATTATAGCTTTTGTGGTGGCGACACCGGTTGCCTGGTATGCCATGAGTGTGTGGCTGCAAAACTACAGTTACAGGATTAATGTTGAGTGGTGGGTGTTTTTGCTGGCGGGACTGCTGTCAGTTTTTATCGCAGTAGTTACTGTAGGTTACCAAAGTATAAAAGCCGCCATGGCCAACCCGGTAAAGAGCTTGAAGACGGAATGACCGCATGTTGACCTTCCCCACAAACAGGGAAGAGTGTTGTAAAGAATGAAACGAAATGAAAATGCGAAATACCTGTAAAAAACAATGATTATACAATACGAGTAAACAATAAAATAACGAACTTTAAACTATAGGCCACAAGCTATAAAGTAACATTGTAAAAAGGGGATGCTGGCAACTTAACCACAAACGAGATTTTTAAAACTAATAAACCAGCGTTCTATGTTCAGAAATTATGTAAAAATCGCGTTGCGTAACCTAAGGCGCGATAAAGCATTTAGTGCTATTAATATTTTAGGCCTTGCATTGGGTATTGCAACCTGTTTGCTTATTACCATTTATGTGCAAAATGAATTGAGTTACGACCGCTATAACAAAAACGCGGACAGGATTGTGCGCGTAACGTTTAGAGGTGTTATGGAAAGCGGTACTGTAAAGGAGGCAAATGTTATGCCCCCGGTTGCCGCCGCTTTTAAGAAAGATTTTCCCGAAGTGCTCGAAGCAACCCGTATACGCCCTGTAGGTTCACATAAAGCGGTGTATGGCGAAAAATCTTTCAGGGACGACCCCATGGCTTTTGTAGATTCCAATTTCTTTCGCGTATTTACCCTGCCGTTGTTAAAGGGTAACGAAGCTACAGCGCTGCTTAAACCCAATACTATTGTATTAAGCGCCGCGGCTGCCAAAAAATATTTTGGCACTGAAAACCCTGTGGGAAAAGTGCTTGAGTTTCCCGAAGACCATGCATCGCTCACTGTTACAGGCATGTTTGACAAGGTGCCGGACAACAGCCATTTTCATTTTGATATGCTGGCTTCTATGGCCACGCTACCTGAGGCGTGGTCCGATTCGTGGATGTCCTCAAACTTTTTCACCTACCTGTTATTACCCAAAGGGTACGATTACAAAAAATTGCAGGCAAAGCTGCCCGGTGAAATTGACAAATACATAGGGCCGCAACTGCAAAAGGGCCTGGGCCTTACACTTGCCCAATTCAGGCAGAAAGGTAACAGCCTTAATTTTTACCTGCAGCCACTTACGGACATACATTTAAAAAGCGACCTGACAGGCGATATGGAGCCCTATGGCAATATTGAATACGTATATATTTTTAGTGCCGTAGCAATTTTTATGCTGCTGATAGCCTGTATAAATTTTATGAACCTGAGTACTGCAGGCGCATCACGCCGCTCACGCGAAGTGGGCATACGTAAAGTAATGGGCTCTTTAAAAAGGCAATTAATAAAACAGTTTTTAACTGAATCATTACTGCTTACCGCCGTTGCCATGCTAATAGCCATCGGGCTTGTGTATTGGGCATTGCCCATGCTTAACAGCATAGCGGGAAAAGATTTGCATTTTAACCTGTTTTCCAACCCATGGGTATTGCCCGGCCTGCTGGCTTTTGGTTTATTTACGGGTGTTTTGGCGGGCAGCTATCCAGCCTTCTTCCTGTCATCCTTTAATCCTGTTGCTGTATTAAAAGGCAAGTTTACAGGCGGCAAAAAAAATGCGGGGCTGCGCAGTACGCTCGTTGTGTTCCAGTTTTTTATTTCCATCAGCCTTATTATTGGTACCATAGTTGTGTACAGCCAGTTGGGGTATATACACAATAAAAATTTGGGATATGATAAAAGCCAGGTGCTGGTGATAGAAAACTCCGGCGCCCTTGGTAAAAATGCAGACGCGTTTAAACAACAGTTATTGCAGGACCCGCGTGTTGTTAATGTAAGCACTTCCGGTTACCTGCCTGCCGGCTTTAGTTACGGCAATAACTTTTTTGTGTTTCCTGATAACTCAACTACCAACCTTGTAAAAACACTCCGGTATGAAGTGGACTACAATTATATCCCAACCCTGGGAATGAAGATAGTTAAAGGAAGAAATTTCTCAAAGCAATATGGGTCAGATTCAAGCGCGGTGATTGTAAATGAAACAGCCATGAAAGCGTTTGGGTGGAAGGACGGTTTTGAAGGGCACTCCATTTCTCACACAGAGAATGACGGGATAAAACATATAAGCCATGTTATTGGTGTGGTGAAAGATTTTAATTTTAAATCATTGCACGAAGCTATTACGCCGCTTGTTATGACGATGGCATCCAGCGATTATGGTAATATTATTGTAAAAATCAATACCAAAGATATACCGGGCGTTTTGGCCAGTGTTAAAAGTAAATGGGCGGCATTTAACACAGACAACCCTTTTACTTATTCCTTCCTCGACGACAGGTTTAATAATACCTATAAAGCCGAAGAAAACATAGGCAATATATTGGGTGCTTTTGCCGGGCTTACCATTTTTGTTGCCTGTCTTGGTTTGTTTGGGCTGGCCACTTTCACCACCGCGCAGCGCACAAAAGAAATTGGCATACGCAAGGTTTTGGGCGCCAATGTAACGGGGCTGGTATCGTTACTGTCAAAAGACTTTTTAAAACTGGTGGTAGTTTCATTCGTCATCGCTTCGCCCATTGCCTGGTACGCGATGAACAAGTGGCTGGAGAGTTTTGCTTACCGTATTCAAATATCCCCGTGGCTGTTTGTTTTAACGGGCATTGTAGTAGCCTTAATCACCATAACAACTATAAGCTACCAGAGTATTAAAGCGGCAACGGCAAACCCTGTGGATGCCATAAAAGCGGCGCCTTAGCGGTTTATATGCCGGTGACATGATTGTGAGAGATAAACAGGATAACCGGCACAACATTGATGAACATTATTAAACATACATTGGTAAAGAGTACCCTTGCAGGCGCAGGGGTACTCTTTATTGTTATTGCCTGCACCGGTGTGGGTAATATTGATACCGGCAATAACCTGCTGGCACAGCGTACGGATAGCCTTGTGAATGATTATATGGCCAAATACCATGTGCCGGGCATGAGCGTTGCCATTGCAAAAGACGGGGAAATAATATTCGCCAAAGGGTATGGCTTTGCCGATAAAGAAACAGGGGAGGAGGTTACACCCGAAAGCTTGTTCCGTATTGCGAGCGTGTCAAAGCCTTTTACATCAGTTGCCATTATGCAGTTGATTGAAAGCGGGCGGTTGGGTATTGACGATAAAGCATTTGGCGATAGCGGCATTTTAGGTAACACTTACGGCCACCCGCCGTATAAGGGTAATATTAACAACATTACCATTCACCAGCTATTGCAGCATACCTGCGGCGGGTGGAGCAATAATGATGACGACCCGATGTTTTTAGATACCTCGCTTACGCAATCGCAGGTGATAGCGCACACACTGGACAGCCTGCCACTTATAAATGAACCCGGTAAGGTGTATGCTTACTCAAATTTTGGCTATTGCGTATTAGGAAGGGTGATTGAAAAAGTAACCGGCGAGAAATACGCGGACTATGTAAAGAAACATATCCTGCTGCCCGCGGGCATTGCTGATATGCAGGTAGGCGGTAACACACTCGCTGAAAGAAAACCCGGGGAGGTTGTGTATTACGGGCAGGGCGGTGAAAACCCTTACGAATACAATATTGCCCGCATGGACAGCCACGGCGGGTGGATTGCCAGCGCAACGGATTTGCTGAAATTTGTTTTTGAAACAGACAGCTTTACAACCCACCCCGATATTTTGCAGCCTGCTGCAATAACCCTGATGACAACACCTTCAGCCGCCAATAAAAACTATGCCTGCGGGTGGCAGGTAAACAGCAGTTATAACTGGTGGCATACCGGCAGCCTGCCCGGCACTGCGACAGAATTAGTGCGTGCACACAACGGCTATAGCTGGGCTATACTCGCCAATACCCGTGCCCTGGATAAAGACTTTGTGGCTGATATGGACAGGCTTGTGTGGAAGGCGATACGGCCAACGAGATGATAAGCTTTTGGATTTGTACTTTTGTAACTACCTTTCAAAGAAGGGGCTGTTATCAGTAAACCCGGGCGCCCTGCGGAACACCTGGGTTGGCGGGGCAACGGCCTGTTACTTTATCTTACTTTTCTTTTACCCTGCTGAAAAACATACGCATCTGCTCTAATGCTGTTTTGGAGAACATGATTTGGGTATTGTCTAAAGTTTCTTTTGTTGCTTCTGCGCCCCGTATTATCATTTCTTTTTCAAATGCTGCGATAACTGTTTTTATATCCGAAAATTTATTTCCTGTTAGGTTTTCAGCTAATTCAAAAGCATCCTGCAATGCTACGTTTGCACCTTCGCCTGCATACGGCGGCATACGATGAGCCGCATCGCCTATCATTGTAAGATTTTCCTGCGGTTCCCATTTTTGATCGAACGGATAATAATATTGCGGGCGCGGGATAAAATATACTTCATCATTTGTAAAAAATTCGTACCACTTATCGCTCCAGCCTGCAAACTCGTTCTTAAACCAGGCCAAAACCTCTTCTTTATTTTTAAAATCAATCCCGCTTTGCGACAGCCAGTTTTCAGGCGCTTTAAAATTTACAACAAACATGATAGACCCGTCACCTTTTGTGCCATAACCAACGAATTGCCCGTTGTCAAAAGCCATTACCTTTCCACCCCTTGCAAATGCAAAAAGCCGCGGTGAATTTTTTTCTGCGTCGTAAATATTTCCCTCTATCAATGTAATGCCGGAATAGACGGGCTTGATATCACTCAAATACGGGCGAACTTTTGAATTGGCGCCATCGGCAGCCACCACCAGGCCGGCATAGTAATTTGTACCGTTTTTAAAATGCAGGCGCCAGCCATCTTTTTCCTTTTCCATTGAAATATAATGGCTATTCCACACCACCGTACCAGGTTGCAGGGAGTTTAGCAGGATGTTACGCAGGGGGGCACGGTCAATTTCGGGGCGGGTCTCTGCTATTATTGTTGCGAAGTCGTGGTCGTCAAATGTTATATTGAGTGATTTATCTACAAGCCGCATTTTGCTTGCAACAAGCCGGTGGTGTTTATAAAATTCATCGAGCAAGCCTGCACGCTTCATCGCTTCTAATCCTGTGCCTTCGTGCAAATCAAGTGTAGCACCCTGAACCCTCACATTTTTATCCGCATCGCGTTCATATACTTTTACATCTGCGCCCCTTTGCTGTAAAAGCCTTGCCAGGGTTAGCCCGGCAGGCCCTCCGCCAATAATGGCTACCTGTTTATTATCTAATAACATAATTAATATTATCTAAATGCAATGCAAAATTATTTCCGCTTCATTACAGATAATAGTATAAATCGGTCGTTTTTATTTTTGGATAACTCTTTCGGCACAACGCCTGAAAACTTTTTAACTTCTTTTATAAAGTGGTTTTGGTCAAAAAAAACCTCTTCCGGGAAAAGCTGCCCTTTGGCAATATGTTCCAGCGAGGCGCGAAAGCGAAGGATATTACAATACGCTTTGAGTGAAATGCCGAACTGCCGGTTAAAATAACGATTGATTTGCCTGCTGCTCCAAAACACAGCCGCGGAAAGTTCTTTTACAGTGATGGACCCTTTGGTTGTATAGATCAGGTCAAACAATTTGCGTTTACGTCCATCAATATCTTCCGGTATAAGCGATTGAATTTTTCTTGTAGCCTTTTGCACAAAGAGATCAAAATCCTGCAGATCGTTTTCTGAAAATCCCCAAAAATCAACCGGAAGGCATTTACCACTATCCACTATGCCGGAAACAGGTTCTCCAATAATGTATTCTACGGCAAGCAATTTAAAGCTGATGCAAAATATTAAAGTGCCGGCAGGTATTGTTGCATGTTCATATTGTGTAAGCCCGCCAAGCTGTAATATGCGGAAAGGTTCTGTTGCTGATTTGGAAAGCGATATATCAACAAGCCCATCAGGTAATCCTGTCGTATCCTTATCGCTACCGGACCGGTTGTGTAAAAACCAAAAATATTCTACAAAGTCTGAAAGTGATTCGTCGGGTCTTACAATTTTGTATTGCAGGTCATTGTCCATTGTAATTTGTTCCATTGCAGGTTCCATAATAAAAGGAGCCTGGCGGTAAAGTATTTGTGAAGATATGATAATAGTAACGAGGCCGCATTCCTCTTTTTCTTTCCCCGCAGATTCTGTGTTAAATACCAAATAAAAATACAACCGCCCGTTTAATGTGTTTATGTATTTGCCAACCTTATCTTTCTTCAAGGGACTTTGGGGACGCTGGGGACGTTAGCGGGACGCAGGCCGGCGCACTATTTGTAACAGGCGACCCGCCTGTGGCGGAACACAGGTGATAGTGTGAGAAAATAGCGAAGGTTAGTCAATAACCTCCCACTTTACATTCTCCAATATATCTTTAATTCTATAACCTTGAATCCAAGGTTCTTTATCCATTAATTTTCGCTTATCAATTGTAATGTATTTTCCATGTGCCCTAATCTTTTTACCATAGGCATATTTTGACCATTCATGCAAGCCTTTAATAAAATACCGGTGCGTAGAATCACCTTCTATCAATGGGCCGCCTTTAATGTCTTCAGTGGCCATTCCAACCACGGTAATATAACCATGATTGGTAATTGTGACATCTCCCTGGTTTGTTAGTTTTGCAGAAGCCCCACAGCCAGTTAAAAATGCAAGACAAACACAAAAGAATGTAATAAGCTTATTCATAGTTCTTTAGTCAACTACTTTTACCATGCATATTAATTTGTTAAGCGCTCCGGTTTCATCTTTCTTTTCAAAGTCATTTTGTGTGCTCAAGTATACTTCCATCGGCCCTTTTTTATCTTCACCTCCATTGGCATTCCAAAAAAAGGTCATTGCCAATGCAGATGTTGTACGTAACTCTTTTAGTCATATTTAAATTCATACACAGCAACCAATTGGTATGAGCGGCAATATTCATCTGAACGATAATATTCAGTTTTAAGCGGATGACCTCCACTATTATAAAAGTATTTATTCTCCTGGTTAAATTCAGCATTAACCCATTTTCCATCCACATTTTTTCTCCAGTCTAAAATGGGGTCTTTCCATTTCTCTTCGGTTACCCGTCCCTTCTTGTCCCGTATCATAACTACATGCCTGGTCTGTTCACCGTTGCTTTTGTAAGAATCTTCCTCAACCAATTTATTGTTTTTATAAATGAATGTGTCAACCGAAGTGTATAAAGTATCAACCGGGAAATACTGAGCTTTAATTTTAAGCCCGCCGGCATAAGCATAATGAATACCGGCAAATTTTGAACTGTCTGAACTAAACAAGTATACCCGTTTTTCAATCATCTCTTTTTGGTCGTTGTATTTATATTCCTCGCGTGGTTTCCCATCCTTTAACCACCTGGTCAATTGCCCTCCTGTATACACATAAGTATCTACCTCTTTATATTTGTTGCTCCAGCCATCATCCTTTTTCCTGGGCATTCCTCCTTCCATTTCGGCTTTTAATTTTTGTTTTCCATTGTAGAAAAACCTTGTTACTTTAATTAGCTTACCCCATTCATCTTCATTATCGGTTAGGCTTGCATATTGATTTTGCAGAATCAAGTTGCTGTCAGCGTTATATTTTTCGTAAGAATATATAAATTTTTTGCCAAGATTTCTCGGCGAAACATGATCACTATCAAAACTTGTAAAATAGGTTGTAACAGAATACTTCACCCTCTGCGTACTATCGAAGCAGGAATTGAAAAATGCAGCAACCGATATAAGAAAAATATAATTACGGAAAGGCATGGGCAATTAAGTGTAGCCTGTTAAAGTTACAAAAGGCTACCTTTTCTGTTTCGAATATAATTCAAAGAAAGGATTAATAAATAAAAACCGGGTATTCCTTTTCCCCACAAGGTCTTGATGAATGGCCTTTGTGCGTTGGCATCAGACCCTGCGGCAGGTTTAAACCACCGCCAAATAAAGATACAGCCGCCCGTTTAATGCGTTTATGTATTGCCTGGCTTTATTTCTATTGTAAGGACTTTGGGGACGCTGGGGACGTTAGCGGGACGCAGTCCCGGCACATTAAATGTCACAGGTGACCCGCCTGCGGCGGAACACAGGTGATAGTGTGAGAAAAGGAACTATTTATATTTGCTTAGCTGTTGTATTAAACATGCTGTAGAGTTCCTGGGCGTACCCGCAAGGCTATTAAGGCCCTGGCGAGAAGCAGTTCGTGGCTTCACTTTGCAGAGAAAGGAAATCTAAAAGCGTTTTTACAACACGGGAGTAAATAATACTTTATTTATGTAATAACAAGAGATTTTATATTTAACATTCTAATCAATACATGCGCCATGACCTTCCTATACCTGCCTAAAAGGATACTTTGGATAGTTATTTTCTGTACAATTACTGCAAAATGTCTTTCGCAAACCCACATTCCGTCTCAATGGGAAAAAACGATGGGTGGCAGTGCGTCCGATGAGTGTTTCAGTCTTTCTGCAACAGATGACGGGGGATATATTTTGGGAGGGCAAACAAGTTCAGGCAATGGGGATGTTACAAACTATCATGGCCTGGGTGATTTCTGGATTGTAAAATTAAGTGCGCAGCATACAATCGAATGGCAAAAATGCCTCGGCGGCAGCGATAATGAAATATTTGGCTCAATAGCGACCACGCCTGACGGGGGGTATGTAGCGGTAGGTTCTACTTTTTCCACAGATGGGGATGTCGCAGGTAACCATGGTTCTTCCGACTTTTTCGTAGTAAAGCTAACTGCCGATGGTGGAATAGCCTGGAAAAAGTGTTTCGGCGGTACCAGTGGAGACCGTCCCACGAGTATTGCTGTAGACCGTGACAGTAACTATGTTATTGCCGGTTTAACAATGTCAAATGACGACCAGGTAGCCGGCAATCATGGTAGTGCAGATGCGTGGCTGATCAAAGTATCTGTAACCGGTAATTTGCTTTGGCAAAAATGCGTAGGGGGCAGCGGCTATGAAGCTGCGCGGATCGTAAAAGTCTTGCCGGATGGCTATCTTTTGACAGGAGAAACCTCCAGCCCGGCGGATGGCGATTTCGCCGGTACCACCATACATGGCAGCAATAGTGATGCCTTCGTTATAAAACTCGGGTGGGGCAGGGATATCCAATGGGTAAAACGACTGGGGGGTTCTGCGTATGAAAATTTTTCATCGGTACAAATTACCCCTGATAATGATATCCTGCTGGCCGGCGCCACTTTCTCAACGGATGGCGATAATTCTTCCAATCATGGAGGGAGTGATGGCTGGTTTGTAAAACTGGGCGTGGCAGGAGATATGCGTTGGAGCCGGTGTTTTGGTACAGCATATGACGAAGCTTTTACGTCTGTGCTGATTACAAAGGATGGTAAATACCTTGTATCGGGCAACTCTTCGGAATACCTTACGGATGCTACAGACCAAAGTGTTAATTTCATTGAAAAGATAGACACTAACGGCGTTGAGATGCAGAAAAACAGGTTTGGTACGAAAAGTGACGCCGTATCTGCGATGATTTTGCTTCAAAATAATGATTTGGCGTTAGCAGGCTATTATAACAGCAGCGGGGATATATACAATAACGATTACACGAAATCAGATTTCTGGATAAGTGAGCTTGCCGCGGCAAGTATTTTGCCGCTTCAGGTATTAAATTTTCAAGGCGCATTTACAAAACAGGCAGTACGTTTAACCTGGGAAACAGCAGATGAAGCAAAAAATATTGCTTTTTTTGACGTTGAACGAAGCTTTGATGGTGTTCATTTTCAGACCATCGGGCAAGTTACTGCAAGAGTGAACAACCCGGCGGGCGGGTATTATTACACAGATGAGCCAGAACAGGCAATTTCTGCCACATTCTACTACAGGTTAAAGGAAATAAATAAAGACCAAAATGGTTATTACAGTAAAATAATTCAATTAACCGGAAGTACGCCTGGACTTACCGTTGAATGTACTCCAAACCCAGTGAATGATTTTTTATATATTAAACCCTCAGTGGGCCTGCCTGGCGCAATCGTTTCAGTAACAGACGCTGATGGCCGCGCCATATTATTGCAGCGTGTAGACCTGGTAGGCGGGGCAAATACAGGGATTGTTTTTTCAGGGGTTGCAAAAGGCGTCTATTTTGTACAGGTTAATACAGCGGGCGTACACATTACGAAAAAAATTATAAAGCAGTAGGTACAAGAGGAAGAAACTGCTTAAGTTTTTCCGGAAACGGAGTAAAAAAGCCGACGGGACTAGAGTCGGCCTATGTGGTCTTGAGCGTTTGAGCGCGGGGTATACTTTGCGGCTATGAATGCCAGACAGAGCATGGCTATTATTATAAATCCTGAGAGCGCTAAAGCTAACTCCCAGGATAGCAGAGGGATGTAAGCTATCGTAATTTTCAGGTCCCACAACAGCTTGCATCTGCAAGCAGTGGCCATTAAGTAGTAATAATATTAAAATATGCTTTTAAAATCGGATATACGCAAAATATTAAAAAAAGAGTTGGGTGCATTTTTAAAGACCTACGGATATAAACCCCAGGCAAAAGAGTCAGGATTTATACGCAAAACAAAAGAAGGTAACACGCAAATTGGTATTAGTATTGTGGATTATCGCCCTAAATTTTTACTTGGCATCCCATTTTCTATACGGCTGGAAGCTGTCGAAAAAATAAGCAATTATTTATTCAATACTATGCCTGAATATCAAAGTGAAACAACAACAATTGTAGTTCCCGGCAAATTTTTTACAGGAATTGATGAATATAAAATAACCAATGTAGAAGGTTTGCAAGAGTTTATTGATTTTTTCAAGAAATTATATACTGGTAAGGTAGATTATTTTTTATCAAACAATTCTACACTTCAAGGAATTGTGGAGACTCTTTTTACGCAACATATTGAATTTGGTAAAATATTTCAACATTATGATTTTATTACGCGTATTATTATTGCCCGTTTAGGTAAAATTGAGCATTATGATTTTGTTGCAGAAAAGTACTATAAAATTTATTGTGAGAACTATCCGGACAGTAAAGAAGAGCAGGCGGAAATACGACGTGCAATCGAATATTTAAAAACTGTTAATCCGGATAAAGCTTAGCCCGGCTTTCGGTAGCGTATAGGTAAAACAAAAGCGCAGCCGCTCTCTGTGCGGCTTTGCCGGCTTTTACTGTGGGGCGATGAATACCAGACAGAGCCTTGTTATTATTATAAATCTTTCTTTTCTGGCACAGGTGTTCCGCCATAGGCGGGTCACCTGTGCCTATCAGTGGTGCGGGACTGTGTCCCGTATATCATATCAGTGCAATTTGCAATAAGCCTTTCGTGTTGGTATAATAGTCTATAGCGCTACTGTATTTATATCCTTCCGAAGTCCATACTATACCTGCTCTCACGGGGTTGAAATGAAGATAATGTAAGCGCTCTGCCAATTTTTCGGGGGTATCAAGTGTGACAGGATGAAATTCATTTTTCCAAAACTGGTATTCTTTATTGCCGCTATTACCGGCGCCGGCATATTTAAACATGTTCAGCAGCCAATCTTTCCGGCTCTCTTTTGTGTTAAACTCAATATCAGCAATAATTTTTTTGGAAGTATATTTTTTAAAATCGCGCATAATGTTGCTTATGCTATTTGTCTCACTCGATATTATCAAGTGAATATGATTGGTCATAATTACCCAGGCATGTAATATCAATCCTTTTTCTTTTTGGCAATAAGCAAGGCTATCCACAACTATCTCTTTATATATTTCCCGGCTGAAAACGTCCACCCACCCAACAACAGTGCTTGTTACAAAATGTGTCATTAAGTTTTCGCCAATCTTATATTTTGCGGACATATTTTATTGTTTACGGGCTAATATACTTTAATTAAAGTGCAATGCTTTATAAATGCTGTTTGTTCACGTAGAAACGGGACGCAGTCCCGGCACATTAAATGTCACAGGTGACCCGCCTGCGGCGGAACACCTGCGCCAGTGAAAAGCCAGTGAAAACTCAAAAAAACTTTCCAAAAACAGCGGACAAAATGCCGGTTTTGCTATATATACTAAAGAGGAGCTGGTTATGGCATACAAACTACAGCCTGCGGGGGTGCAGGCAAAATGGGCGGAGTACCGCAAGGAATGTGATGAAAATATTGCAACAGTACGCTACCGGGACAAGCTGGTGCAGGTGCCGAAAAAGATTATTTACTCGCTGGAGGGTTTTTGCCTTTTTTGGGATTTAAGCGAGGATGACCTTAAAAAGTACGAGGGTAACAAAAATTACCGGGCGGTATTTAAAAAGATACGCTACCAGGTAATGTGCCGCAAAATGGAGGCGCTGGTAAACGGCGAGGGCAATACCCGCGGTTTAATCTTTGACCTGAAAGTAAACCATGGCATTGACCCGAAACAGGTAAGGGAAGAAACGGACTGGAAAGTTACCCTGAACCTGAATCACGATAAAAGTGAAAGCGAGTCCGGAAGTCTGGAAGACCGGAAGTCCGGAAGTGAAGAAAGAAGCAAGTCCGAAAGTCGGGAAGACCGGAAGTCAGGAAGAGAAGAAGGGTGTAAGTCTGGAAGTCCGGGAGACTGGAAGTCCGGAAGTGAAGAAGGGTACAAGTCTGAAAGTCGGGAAGACCGGAAGTCAGGAAGAGAGGAAGGGAAAGAGCCCGAAAGTGCATTAGTGGAAAGGACGACCGTTGAGAACCCGGCGCCGGAATTACCGCCGGAGGTAAAGACAGCAGCAACGGAGAAGCCGCCGGTAATACCCGGGGTTAGGCCGGGGCTGGTGCCTACGGGTGGCGTGCTTCCCTACGGTACACCGCCAAAACTAAACTATGAACCGGAATACAAACCTGAGCGGAGCCGTTACAGCAGGTGGTAGGGAAGAAAGTCATTGAGTCATTAGGTCATTGGTCAATAGGTCAGTAAGGGAAGAAAAAGAAAGTCATTAGGTCATTAGGTCAATAGGTCAGTAAGGGAAGAAAAAGAAAGTCATTAGGTCATTGGTGAATAGGTCATTGGGGGAAACTGAAAGAGGGTTGAATGCAAAAAAAATATGCCGAAATTTTATATAAACATTTAAAAATGAACAACTTAGTTAATTTAGTATTCCTCCCTTTTAAGGGTATTTGCCCGGTGCGCGGGTAGGGGGGTATGATGGTGGACGGGTTGCATAAAAAACAGCAGCAATACCAGGATGAGCAGCGCGGTACAGCACAAGAGGGCGACGCAACCGGGATGGGACAGCATTACCGGGGCTTGTACCAAAACCGTATTTACGCCTATTTACGTGGTGGTGGCGGAAAGAAGAGTTGATAAACATGAATTGGTTTATCTTTGCAGGCCGTAAAATACACTGCCATGCCATCATTTGATATAGCCAGCAAGGTTGACCTGCAAACACTTGACAACGTTATAAACATAGTTAAGAAGGAAATAAGCAACCGGTTTGATTTTAAGAATTCGCCAGTATCTATTGAGCTTGACAAGAAGGATTATATTGTAAAGCTTGAAGTGGAAAGCGATATGAAGATGAAACAGGTAATTGATGTTATAATAAGCCGGGGCATGAAACAGGGCGTAGATGCCAACGCCTTTAATTTTGAAAAGGATGCATACCCCAGCGGAAAAGTGGTGAAAAAAGAAGTGCCCGTTACCAACGGCCTTAAACAGGAGGATGCCAAAAAAGTGGTGAAAATAATTAAAGACTCCGGCCTTAAAGTGCAGGCGCAGATAATGGATGATATTGTACGCGTAACGGGGAAAAAGATTGATGACCTGCAACAGGTAATATCTGCGTTAAAGGCGTCGTCGCTCAATTTTCCGCTGCAGTTTACTAATATGAAATCATAGCAGCGATTTACATTAACAAATTATTTATAATAATGGCATGCTGTTAGCATACATGGTGTTAAAAATGATAACACTATGAAAAAGTTAACAACAGCACTTGTCTCGATTGCCTGTCTTTGTGGAATAGCAAACGCGCAAAGCTCCTTCAAATCCAACCCCGGGGGAATGTATTTAAAAGGCGGTGTGAATTTTTCGAACATATCCGTTACCAGCGATGGGTCTGTAAATAACGCCAACAGCCTCACCAGCTTTAACGTGGGTTTTGTGGGTGATATACCGCTGGCAGACATCTTTTCGTTTCAAACAGGCTTGTATTTAAACGGTAAAGGGTCAAAAACAGAATCGTACTTCGGCCCCAACAGGGATGCCAATTATTACAAGGTTAAGTTTAACCCGCTGTACCTTGAATTGCCGGCCAACTTTGTACTTAAATTCCCTGTTGACAACCAATCACGCTTTTACGCAGGGGCCGGCCCTTACGTAGCTATGGGAATAGGAGGTAAAGTTAAGGGAACCCAAAATATTGCAGGGGTTACAAGCACCTACAACAAAAACATACAGTTTAACAATGATGACCCCACCACCTCAGAGCAGGAAGACGCCAGTGTAAATAAACTAAGGCGGTTTGACTATGGCGTAAACTTTATGGCCGGTGTGGAAGTGCAAAGGTTTATGATTGGTGTAAACTATGGCCTGGGCCTGGCAAAAATTGGCAGCACGCAGAGTAACAACAATGATAAAAACAAATACCGGATTTTCAGCATTAATCTTGGAGTGAGGTTATAAGCAAAAGCGCCTTCATACACAACAGCCGCTGGAAATTGCTTTCGGCGGCTGTTTACTGTTTTGGGGGGAGTGATAAGCTGCAAAAGGCAAGTAAACTCAGGATGCGGCTGGCCGCGCACTATTTTTACTGTCAGCCTGTGTTTGCAGAGATGCCTTACTTTCTTTTTCCACCTGCTGTATAAATACCGCGTAATCGTTGGGGTATATGTGACGGCCCTTCATTGTTGCATATTCCTTGGTAAAGGCTGCGCCAAAATATAGAATGATTGAGGAATAATATACCCACAAAAGGATAATTACAATGGAGCCGGCAGCGCCGTAAGTGCTGTCAACCTTTGCTTTTGCCATATAATAGGTTATCAAAAATTTGCCCAGCATAAAAAGTATGGCTGTGGTAATGGCGCCTACACGAACATCCTTCCACTGAATTTTTGCATCCGGCAGCACTTTAAATATGCCGCCGAAAAGGATGCTTATAACGAGGAACGTAAGGGCGAGGTTAATGATATAAGCCAGGGTGACCGCTATGCCGGGAAAAAAGTGCAGGAGCTTTGCGGAGAAAGCATCCATAAGCGTGTTGATAAAAAGCGAGACGAGCAGTATAAACCCAAGGCTTACCAGCATTGAAAAGCTGAGGAGGCGGTTAATAACCAGTTTCCATATACCGGTTTTGGGTTTGGATTTTAACTGCCATATAAAATTTATAGAGTCCTGAATTTGGGTGAATATGCCCGTTGCCGCCACTACAAGGGATATAATGCCCACAATTGAGGCAATAACATTGGCCTTTGACAGCGTGGCATTTTTGATGATTTCCTGCACCTGCGATGCTGCGCCGTCACCCACAAACGACCTTATCTCGTTAAACATTTGCCCTTCAATGGCCTCGCGCCCCAAAAACAACCCGCAAAGCCAGATGATGATAATGAGCATAGGGGCCAGTGCAAAAATGGTGTAATAGGCGAGGGCGGCGCTAAGGGTGGTAATTTTGTAGGTTGAAAAATCGCTGAAGGTGCATTTTATCATCGTCCAAATGTCTTTAAACTTAAGTTTCATGGTATTAGTGCATATTTTGGGTTGCCGATACTGTTTGTTTGCAACAGCCATGCCAGCGTTTGCAGCCTTTTAAACAACAGAATAGTGGCAGTGGGTAGCGTTTAACCCGAAAATGGCCAAAAAAACAAAAGTTTATGCTTGTTTGTTGGCGTTTTGCACTTACCTTTGCAATCCAAATTTTATAAAACAATACGGCAAAATCCGTATTACCTCAACTTAAATATATGAAAGAAGGTATCCATCCAAAGGCTTACAAATTTGTTGTATTTAAAGACATGAGTAACGGTTACTCATTTTTAGGCCGTTCTACCGCTTCGTCAAAAGAAACCGTTAAATGGGAAGATGGTAACGAGTACCCGCTGATAAAGCTGGAAATATCGAACACCTCGCATCCCTTTTATACCGGCAAAAACATGCTGGTTGATACGGCAGGGCGTATTGATAAATTCAACAAACGTTACGCAAAAAAATAAGCGTTCTTACAGAATGATATCAAATCCCTCCGGCAGTGCACACTTACGGGGGGATTTTGCTTTTACAAATCTATTGGTAAATATTTTTCACTTATATAAAGCAACCAGGTAAATGAGCCAGGCAACAAGTTATCCTAAAGAGAAAATCAACATCCTTTTTCTTGAGAATATAAGCGACAAAGCAGTACAGCAGTTTAAACAAAACGGTTACGTTAATGTAAAAAAACTAGGTGGCGCAATCAGCGAAGAACAATTGATGAAAGAGATAAAAAATGTGCATCTTTTGGGTATTCGCTCCAAAACACAGATAACTGAAAAAGTGCTCAACGCTGCTGAAAAGCTGCAGGCTATTGGCTGCTTTTGTATTGGTGTTAACCAGGTAAACCTTAAAGCGGCAACAAAAAAAGGCGTTGTTGTATTTAACGCCCCATACAGCAATACAAGAAGTGTTGCTGAGCTGGTAATTGGCCTTTCTATCATGCTTATACGCCGTATACCGGACAAAAATAAAGCTGCGCATGAAGGAATATGGATGAAAGAAGCCAAGGGGAGTTTTGAGTTGCGTGGTAAAACGCTGGGTATAATTGGTTATGGCAACATCGGCAGCCAGGTGAGTGTGCTTGCCGAAGGTATGGGTATGAAGGTGCTGTTCTACGACGTTGAAACGAAGCTGCCGCTGGGTAATGCAACTTCCTGCGACACACTGGAGGAACTGGTAGGCAAAGCTGATATAATATCACTGCATGTGCCTGAAACAAAGCAAACAAAAAACCTTGTAAATGAAGAAGTGCTTAACCAATGCAAACAGGGGGCTATCCTTATTAATTATGCGAGGGGAGAGGTTGTTGATCTTGAAGCGCTTGCCAAACACCTTAAAGATGGCCATCTAAGCGGTGCTGCCATTGATGTATACCCGTGGGAACCGGAAAAAAATGGTGACAAGTTTACAACGCCTTTGCAGGGCTTGTCTAATGTAATACTTACCCCGCATATTGGAGGCTCAACCGAGGAAGCCCAGGAAAATATTGGGGAAGATGTTAGCAGCAAATTGTTTAACTATCTTGAAAAGGGTATCACTAACGGCTCTCATACCGTACCGGCTATCGGACTTCCGCCGGTTGAAGGTGCACACCGTATTTTGCACATTCATAATAACGTACCCGGTGTATTGGGCGCCATTAATACAAGCTTGTCTGAACATAACATTAACATAGTAGGGCAGTACTTAAAAACCAATGATGATATTGGTTATGTTGTGCTGGATGTTGACAAAAAGCTATCTAAACAGGCCCTGGAGTTGTTGAAGGAGGTGAAAGCTACCATTAAAGTGAGGCTACTTTATTAAACTGTTATTCCATTTAAAAGGGTTTTGGGCTTTATTGTAAGTATTATCTAGCTAAATCATAGGCAATTGTTACACCATACCAAAGGCTGCCGTCGTAAATCCATCTTTTGCCGATTTCACGGTTTATAAGATGATCTGTGCCAAGAGATAGCCCAATGTTAATGCCATTAAAACCAAATAAAACACAGGCGCCATAGCTTATTGCAGGCTCTGTTTTTTCAAACGGGCGGTAGTATCTTATGGTTATAGGCCTAACTGTAGTGCCGCCAAAGCTTACAAACGAGGTGCCTGATAACGAAATGCTTCTTCCTTTTTGGCCGTTCTCGTACGGCTTGGCCTTGTAAGCCCCCCATGTTCTTTTAAGGCCTATTGAAATACCAACATTTAATTCAGCCAGGGCCTGTAAGCTGAGGGAATCTTTCAACCGCGCTTTCGTAAAAGCCGGACGTACTTTTATAGGGGTGGTAACGGCCTGCAGCACAAAATTATTGACGGAATAACGCAGTTTCTGCGGACTGACAAAGGCATTATTGCTGTTTGAGTCATTCTGCGCGGGAAATTGAGTTTCAGGAAAATAGTACTTTTTTTTGGCGGCAAGATTTATGTACCTGGCGTCGGGGTGAAAATCCGCCTGTACTATAGTGGGTAAAACAAATTTAGCTTTGCTGGTGTCTTTGTTCTGTATGAGCAATACATCCGCTGAGTCCTTTACTGAAATGTGAATTTTATTATTTCCTGAATTATAGGCTAATATCCTCGCCTTGTTATTACCTGTCAATTCAACCTTAAATACCGACTGGTTTTTGGAAAGATATTTTTGATTGATACAACCGGAAAACGCCACGGCAACAACTATAAGTATAAGCAGCGTTTTCATCTGTTTGTTTTTTATGGGTTTGTTTCCTTTATCAATTTATTTTCCCGTGCCGTAAAATACTATATTTTTTTAAGCTGTATAATTTCCATGCGTTAGTTTTTTATTATTTAGCAGAATGTTATGATGATGATTTTTAAATAATATATTTTGATTTTTTGTTGCTGTAACATTTAGCACCCGTCATCCGTATTAACAAAAACAGTTTATGAAAAAAGTAGCCTCCATTTTGTTTTGTGTTTGTTTTGGCTTTGCTGCAACAGCACAAAACACCATTGTTAACGATAAAAATGCCGAAGTACGGCATGTGAGCGATTTTAAAGGGGTAAAAATCTCCAGCGGTATAGACCTTTATATAACCCAGGGCTCAACAGAAGGCGTGGCTGTATCTGCCAGCGATACTAAGTACCGGGATAATATAAAGACTGAAGTGGAAGACGGTATACTCAAAATCTATTATGATGCTGGTGTTGGCGTACATATCAATTGGGGCTGGGGCGACAGGAAAATGAAAGCCTATGTAACGGTAAAAGATATAAGCGAATTACAGGCTTCTGGAGGCAGTGATGTTTACGTGCAGGGCGTGCTGCAGTCAGCAAACCTTAACCTTCACCTTACAGGCGGCAGCGACTTTCATGGCCAGGTGGATGCCGGAACTTTTGTTGTAAGGCAGAGTGGCGGCAGTGATGTAAAAATCTCGGGCAAGGCGGCAAGTTTATCCGTAGATGCCAGCGGCGGCAGCGATTTTATCGGGTACGACCTTGCCGCGGACAATTGCGATATTGACGCCAGTGGCGGCAGCGATGTGTACATAACCGTTAATAAGGAAATGAACGTAAAAGCCAGCGGCGGCAGTGATGTTTCGTACAAAGGCTCCGGCGTTATCCGTAATTACAGTACCAGCGGCAGCAGCGATGTGCATAAAAGAAGCTGATTGACCTGTACATATAATTTTGTAAACGCCCCTTCAGCAAGCGGGCGTTTTTCTTTCGCTGTATGCGCCTGCCATTATATGGCAGTATCGGCGGAATATTAAAATACATGCAACTCAGCACTATACTTGCAGTATGGCAGTTAATTATAGGCGGCTAATACACAGGCCCAAGATGCTTTTCGTTCAGCAGCCATTCTTTGTCGTTTTTATGAATAGTATTGTACATTTTTTTGGCTTTGTTATCCTGGCCCAGGGCATGGTACAGTAAATGGGCGCAGTATTCATACCATATATAGTTGTTTTTACTAAAGCCGGCAAAAGTGTTTGCTAAACGTTCCATCAGCTCTTTATCGGAATTGTTAATAACGGATTGAGTGAATGTTACACAGTTATATTCGTTCGGTACTGCCGCGGTAAAAGAAAGTGTCCCAAGAAAAGGATAACCACTCTTGCCGTTTGCTTCATAGGTTTGCAAAGCCTTTTTTAGCAACATTAGCTTATGTTCAGGAGGTAAGGTGCTGTCTTGTTGTATTTTCATATAACATAACAGGTACATAGCCGGTTTTTCAAGCGTATCAGCATAAACCACCTGGTAAGCATTGGGAATAATAGCAGGTATATGCATTTTTACATATTCGTCCCGCGCAAGCGCATCTATAGCAATCTTATACGTTTCATCTTCGCTGCGTGACTTAAAAGTGTAATAAAGGCTATTTATCGTATAAAAGGTTCTTACAAATTCAAATGCGGCATAAAAAGTAGTATCGTCAAATATCGCTTTTTCTGCCCTGTTTTGCAATACAACACCTGCTGCAATATTGGTGCTGCGCGCGCTTTGGTTTAAAAAGTTTTTGCGTAGCGCCCACGTAAAATAATAGCTGCCATTGCCGCCTTTATTCAATATTGTTGCTGTTGCCATTTCGCTCAGCAACAGGTCACACGCAAAATAAATTTGCCCTTGCGTAAAATCGTAAGACCTGTTAATCCCTCTGCAGCTAAACGGATAACTTTTCTCGTCTGTAGGAATTTTCTTTAAAAGCTCAAAAGCCCTGGTGCCGGCTGCTTCAATTTCGTTGTATTTCGCGCGTTTATATAACTCATCAATATACTTGGCATAAGTTGTAAGCAACATGCCTTTGGCAATATCACCGGTACTCTTCGCCTCAATTCCTGCTATGGTTTTTAAAAATTGGCTGGTGTATGCGCCCCATCCTGCATCTGTAACATTTTGTATTGTATCAAAAGCCTTCGAAGTTCCCTGGAAATCGCTATGTATTTGTTGTAATTCTTCACAGGCGTTTTGGGCATACAGGTTGCAGCAGGCAAACAGCAGGCAGGTAAACAATATGTATTCTTTCATAGCGGCAAACTTATTAAAACATGGTTTTGGCCTAAATACCCGCTAGGCGGTATATAAGCTGCACTTCAATAAGTTACTTTGCATTGTTGCTTGTTAAAATGTAAAATTTTATAATAACCGTCGGTGACGCGGGTTATATTTGTAACCAAGTATTTTGGTTATGAATGAAATGATTGAACAGTTAAAAGAGGCATTGCAAATTTCACCCAATAATATTCCTCTGCGCCTCCATCTTGCGGATGTGTTGATAAAGGAAAACCTGCTTAATGAAGCATCGGAGCAATTTTCGGAAATATTAAAGCGGCAAAACGGAAATATAAAAGCCCTGACCGGGCTTGGCGACGTGTACTACCGGCAGCAAAAATATTCCGCTGCCATAATATTGTTTGAGCAATTGCAGCAGGAAGGAAATTTAAGTTTTGACAATAAGATAAAATTTATTCGCTGCCTTTTGAAGGAACATTCAGTTGCGCAGGCGAAAGAACTGTACATGCAGGTATTGCAGGAGCAGCCAAATTTTCGGGATACTGAAATTGATAGCGTGCTGCGCGCAACCGGCGCCGAAACAGGCGCAGATCCTGATTTACTGCTGCAGGAATTATCCCAGCCCGGCAGCAAGTATTTTATGGAAAAGCCTGCCATGAAATTTTCCGACGTTGGGGGTATGAAGAAACTAAAAAATGAAATCTCCTTAAAAATAATTCAGCCGCTTAAAAACCCTGCGCTGTTTAAAGCCTTTGGTAAAAAAACGGGCGGCGGTATTTTAATGTATGGGCCACCCGGCTGCGGCAAAACATTTATTGCTAAAGCTACCGCCGGTGAAATTGACGCGAGGTTTATAAGCCTTGGCCTGCATGATATACTGGATATGTGGATTGGCAACAGCGAAAAGAACCTGCATGATATTTTCCAGGTGGCGCGTAAAAATACACCCTGCGTACTTTTTATTGATGAAGTGGATGCTTTAGGTGCCAGCAGGGCTGATATGCGCCAAAGCGCCATGCGGCAGATAATAAACCAGTTTTTGGCGGAGTTAGATGGCGTGAAAGACAGTAACGAAGGGGTGCTTGTTTTAGCCGCAACCAATGCGCCATGGAGTGTTGACAGCGCTTTCAGGAGGCCGGGTAGGTTTGACCGGGTGATTTTTGTGGCCCCGCCTGATGAAGAAAGCAGGAAAGAAATTTTGCTTTCGCACCTGGAAAATAAGCCCGCTGAAAAAATTGACGCGGCGCAAATAGCCAAATTAACCCCTGGTTATTCAGGCGCCGACCTGAAAGCGATTATTGATATTGCCACGGAATTTAAGCTGGAAGAAAGCCTTAGTAAAGGCGCATTGCAGCCTATTACACAAAAAGATATTACAAAAGCAATTAAAGAACACCGCGCTACAACAGGGGAGTGGTTTGCCACCGCCCGCAACTACGCTTTATATGCTAATGAAACCGGTTTGTATGATGATATACTGCAATACCTCAACCTGAAGAAATGAGTGATTTAAGCCGGCACAGCCATATTGAGAGGGCACGTATACTGTTGAAACAAAAACGCTATAAGGATGCTGAACAACATGCCTCAGCCGTGTTGCAGGGTAACCCTGACGATGCGGATGCCCTGCAGATTATTGGTCATTGCAGGCTTGACACCGGCAGGTATGATGAAGCAATAAAACTGTTTCAGCAATGCCTTGCGGCAGAACCCGATGATGATTATGTACATTACCTTATAGCTTTTGCATACTACCGCAACAAAGGCAGGGATAATGCTGTTGCTTTCCTAAAATCTGCCATAAGCCTTAACCCGCATGCATCGGCTTATTATGGGCTGTTCGCCTACATATTTCTTGATAAAAACTGGTATGAAGAAGCACTGGAAAAAGCTAACCAGGGCCTTGCAGTAAATGCCGGCGATTTAACCTGTTTAAACGCAAGGTCGCAGGCATTATTCAGGCTGAAAAATAAAGAAGCGGCGTATGATACCATACGCGAGGCATTGAGTGTTAACCCTGATGATGATTTTACGCACACCAATTTCGGCTGGCATTTTATGGAAGCCGGCAAGCATAAAAAAGCCCGCGAACATTTCAGGCAGGCATTACGAATCAATCCCAATAACAGCAGGGCAAGACAGGGGTATAAGGAATCTCTTAAGGCTAACCTGGCCCCATACCGGTGGATGCTGATGTTTTCGCTGTGGCTGTCTGCTAAGTCTAAAAAAGCCCGCTGGGTCATTATACTCGTTATATGGGGGTCGGTAAGATTATTATCAGGCGTGTCGGATGCTGCAGGCCTTGGCATTTTAGCGTACATTCTTATCGGCTTGTATATTTTATTCGTGATATTTTCATGGGTGGGCACATCCATTGCCAACATAATGCTTTTACTTACAAAAGAAGGCAAGTATGTGCTGACAAAGGCGGAGAAATATGTGGCAGCGTCAGTAGGGATATGTTTATTGGGTGCGCTTGCAATTACTGTTTTTGGGGGCTATATACGCGGAATGAAAGATGGCTACCAGTATTTTGCCGCCCTTATTGTGCTGCTGCTAACATTGCCGATAAGCCGGTTTGAATATATTGACGGGTTGAAACGATATTTATACGCGCTTATTTTCACAATAGCGCTCACTGCGCTGGGCCTTGCTGCCGCGGCTTTAGCGTTAATTGCCCCGGCTAATGAGGATGTGAGTATCCTCGCCTTTGTTTACCTGGCAGGTATTGTTGTTTATACCTGGTCGTTTTCATTTATCAGGGGGTAGCATGGCTGGTTGAATCTTTTATAACAGCCCACATTTGTTCTGCTACAAGCTGGTTGCCCCTATTGTTTAAATGCACGCCGTCAACGGTTAAAATTCCACTGTACAGGTTTTGGGGATTGTTCAATATATTATAATCACGTAAAGCATTGCGCAGGTCAACAAGCGGCAGGTCTTCTTGTGCTGCTATGCGGCGGATAATATTGCAGTACTCATCCAGGTCAGCATCCTGCTCATTACTGAAGTCGGTTTTCTCACCAATAAAAGCGGGCGTGCAAACCACTACTTTTATATTAATTTCCCTCAGCCTGTTTACTATTGCGCGATAAATTTTTTCGAAAGTGTATGCGTCTGTACCACCTCCATGCGTTTTTTTATGCCATACATCATTCACCCCAATAAGTATCACTACAATAAATGGTAGTTTGGCAATTACATCATTATTCATACGCTGGTACAGGTCATACACTTTATTACCGCCAATACCAGCGCCCACCAGGTCATAGTTTTCAATGCCATATTGCCGTAACATGCTTTGTATTATGGTAATATACCCTTTTGGCGCAGTGCCGGCTTCTGTAATGCTGTCGCCAAAAAAAATTATCTTTTTCCTGTTCCTGTCTTTTCTTACAGAGGATGCAAGTACAACAAGCAATACAAACGCGGCGAATATGAGCAGTTTATCCATAAAGCCGGTATTCTTATTTCAGCAGCGTAGGCTTTTCCCTGTATACCTTCCACACAAACTCGCCGAATATGGTGTTGCCCCAGGCAAACCATTTTCGGGTAAACCTGGCAGGGTCATCTTTATAGAAAGATTCATGCATAAAACCTGTGCCAGCATGTGTATGCTGCAGCATATCAAGGCAGTGCTTTATTTCAGTATCGTCCGTTGAGGTTAAACCGCGCATAATAATGCTCAGTGGCCAAATCATATCCATGCCCGCATGCGGGCCGCCAATTCCTTCACCCGCGGTGCCTTTAAAAAAGAAGGGGTTATCGGGTGAGAGAACATACCTGCGCGTATTGGGGTAAATTGACTTTTCAGAATAAGAGTAAAACACATCATTCTTTGCAAAAGGCATATTAAGCAGGTAGGGGAAGGATAACAGCGACGGCACATTAGCGTCATCCATTAAATTATAACTGCCAAACCCGTTTACTTCGTAAGCATAAATTCTTTTGTACACAGGATGCTGTATAGAGGCAAATTGTTCCAGGGCATTTGATACAATGGCCTGCAGCTTTTCCGCTTCTGCTGCCTGTGCGGGTTGTTTTATGGCATTAAGTATAGCTGCCATTTGCTTTAGCGATACCACTGCAAACCAGTTGGATGGTATAAGGAACGGAAATATGGTAGCATCGTCGCTGGGGCGAAACATGCTGCATATTAACCCATTGGGTTTTACCGGGTAGCCATAACCGCTTAAAGGCACGCCGTCGGTAGCCCAGGATGTATTGCGCTGAAAGCTGTAAGGGCCGGGGCCGTTAAACCGCTGCTGCTCTTTAAAGGTTTGTACAACAAGGCGCATGGCTGCCTGCCATTGCTCATCAAAAACTGATGCATCGCCTGTTTCTTTCCAATACCCGTAACTTAAGCGTATAGGGTAACAAAGGCTGTCAACTTCCCATTTGCGCTCGTGTATTCCGGGCTTCATGTCGGTAATATCCGTCTTCTGCCACTCGCTTATTTTGGTTTCGTCTTTATAAAAGGCATTGGCATAAGGGTCTTTTAAAATACATTTTACCTGCCTGTTTATTACCCCCTTTACCAGTTGCTGCAGGTTTGCATCTTCTTTACACAGCGGTATATACGGCCAAACCTGCGCACTGCTGTCGCGCAGCCACATAGCATCTATATCGCCGGTAATAACATAAGTGTCGGGCACTCCGTTTACCATTTCAAAATCAACCGTAGTATCCAGTGTATTGGGAAAACAGTTGCCAAACATCCAGGCTATTTCTTTATTGCCAATAGTTGCCTGCACTTCGCCAATTACTCTCTCCACTGCAGCGCTCTTAAACTTACGCTGCTCTTCCGGCACGCGTACTACCGGAAAATCGTACCCAATCCTGCCTGCTTTTGCGTATTTGCTTAAGGTTAATGCCGCACTTGCCATAGCTGTTTGCTGAATAAATTTTCTTCTTTCCATATAAGTTAATTGAACACCGGTTAGCAAGGTTGCCGTGTTTGCGCAGGAGTTTAAAAAAACAATCCCGGTATATTGTTAATCCTTAAAACCCTCTTCTATTCAGTGCCTACTTTTTCTGCCAAACTTTTATATAATCCACCAAAAACTCTTTAGGTAACACTGCATCATCGGGCTTGCCGCCCACAAAATCACCGCCGATTGCCATGTTAAGTATAAAATAAAACTTTTCATTAAAAGGGTAAGGTACACCTGCAATATTGGTAACATCGGCACGGGTAATTTCATGGTATTTTTTGCCATCAACATACCAGTCAATAGTATCCTTTTTCCATTCAATACCATATATATGAAAGCCGTCTCCCCAACCATCTTTTACCTCGTGCTCGGTAAGAGCGCCCTTCCACCTGTTGTACGGCGGGGCAGGCCCAAAATGACCGGTGCCATAGAGGGTATCGGGATATTGGCCCTTGGTTTCCATAATATCAATTTCACCGCTCATAGGCCAGCTGCCATATTTTTCATCAGTACTCATCATCCATATAGCGGGCCACATGCCCTTACCCGTGGGTATTTTTGCACGAATTTCCATTTTGCCAAATGTAAAGCCCACCTTGTAACGTGTAGTAAGGCGCGCGCTGGTATAGTGCCTTGTTTTATAATCCTCCTTAAGGCCGCGAATGTGCAGCATGCCATCTTTTACGTAGGCATTGGTGCCCCGTGCCGTGTAATATTGAAACTCGTGGTTGCCGCCGCCAAAATCGTTAACCTCGTAATTCCATGTGTTGGTATCAACATGGGTGCCTTTAAAATCTTCCGTCCACACTAATTTCCAGTGGCTTTTTCCGCCCTGCGCAGCGGCTATATTACACATTGCAAAAACAACAATGGCAGTCAATAGTTTAGTTATACGCATATTAAAAGGGAATTTTGATTTTGAGTTTGCAAGATAATCACTTTATGATCAATTATTTATTGCTTAATTTATGTGAAGAAGAACAAATAATTTTGGCAGGTTTTTACTGCAAGCCTATTTTTGCAGCCCAATTCAGAAAAAGGGTTGGTTTTTGCCCGATAGTATAGTGGTAGTACGACAGATTTTGGTTCTGTACGCCTAGGTTCGAGTCCTGGTCGGGCAACTATAACCTGAATGACAAAAGGTTCTGTTTCAAGTTGCAAAAGTGTTAAACCGCTCAATCTGAATGATTTGAGCGGTTTTTTATGTGCTGACAATACCCGTTAGTTCCTGTTAATTCCGTTCAAATGTGCTGCAGTTTGTGTTGCACCTTTTTTGACGCTAAAAAAGCAAGAAAGATGAGCAGAATAGTAGTTGAAAAAAATGGAAAGTTATTGCCCCGGAAAAGGCCTCAGATGAGGCGCCCTTTGCCGATCTATACAACCATGTGGAACTATAGGGGCAAGGTTAACCAATGTGCTTTATATCCAATTCATATTGAGATATACCTTTCAAGGATGGAACGGCGATATTATGAAATCAAAGTTCCCAGGAAGGTTGCCAAAAATGAATGATCAGGCAAGGACGATAACTGGGTAAAGTTTAGTCACCCTTTTGCTTTTGAGATCAACAATCAAATCAGGGACGCGTTAAACACATTGAAGAAGCTCAATAAGCGCTATAGGTGATCAATTTAGAGCCTTACACCTGCGCAACATGAACCGCATTGCTCTGGTCAATTTGGGTTCTATTTCCAAATCAAAGTACGGTGCGTTCATCTTTTCTCAAGCCCTGCATAAATTGCGATGGAGATTTACCAAACTCCTTTTTAAATACGCGCGAAAAATAGGCGCCGGTTTGTAATCCTATCCTGTCTGCCACTTCGTTAAGCGCGATGTCTTCGTGCGTCATTATATGAATGGCTTTTTTAAGGCGGATGGTTTTAATAAATTCACCAACAGACTGGTCAGAAACGCTCTTTATTTTTTGATACAGTTTGGTGCGGCTGGTGTGCAAATGCGTACATAAAAAATCCACATCAAGCCCCGGGTTGTCCATATTAACCTCAATCAGTTCCAGTAGCTGGTGCATAAATTTTTTATCTTTCTCGCTATGCACGAGTTCTGTTGCTTCGGCCAGGTAATTATTGGTGTATTTCAGTTTAAGTTTTTGTGCCTGCTGAAAGATATTGTGTACGGTTAACAATAACAGGTTAATGCTGAGTGGTTTTGCAAAATAATAATCTGCGCCTGATTCCATGCCTTCAATCTTGGTATCCAACGCATCTTTCGCTGAAAGTATAATAAAAGGAATATGGCTTGTTTCAAATGTTTCTTTAACCAGTTTGCATAATTCAATGCCACTCATACCGGGCATCATAACATCGCTTATAATAAGGTCGGGCATTTTGTCAACTGCTATCGTAATAGCGCTGCTGCCGCTTTCCGCTTCTGATATATAATAAAAGCTTTCCAGCGACTGTTTTAAAAAAGCGCGCAGTTCAGCATTATCATCTACCAGCAAAATATGTTTGGCAATGTTAGCGTGTACCTGTTTGCCAGGCAGCATATCGTTTGCAGCAGGAAATACGGTAGTTGTATCTATACGTTCAAGATGCGAGTTGACGGTTTCGTTTCCTGGTTTAGCTAATTCTGCATCTGTATAATTATCCGCACCGCGCGGCAAGCCAATAATTATCTCCGTGCCTTTATACCTTTCGCTGTATACATAGATATCGCCTTTATGTAATTGGGTAAGGCTTTTAACCAGCGCCAACCCAACGCCGGAGCCAAGGTGGTTTTTGGTTACACGATAATAACGGTCAAATATGCTGTCAATAGAATCCTTTGAAATACCAACACCTGTATCTGCCACCAAAAAATAAATGTATTTATTTGCCCTGTAATGCTCGTTTTTTATTTGAAAAGCTGTACCGAATGATGGTTGGAACTTTTCAATATCAAGAAATATTGCAAGCTTTACGCTACCCACTGCGTGGGTGTATTTAAGTGCGTTATTAAGTAGGTTGAATAATATTTTTTCCAGTACCTGGGCATCAAAAAAATACTGTATTTGTTCTTCCCCGTCATTTATTGTATGATCTGCAATTGTTAGGTTTATATCCTTACTTAAGGCAAGGTCTGCAAACTCTAGGTATATGCTTTTGCAAAAATCGGTTACGTCTAATTGTTTAACCTGTAATTTAATGGCACTGTCTGCCACCTTTTTGAAATTCATTAGTTCGGTAATCAGGTTAGTTAACCTTTTAACGTTCCTGAACATTAGCTGGTAAGAGCTATTAAGTGCCGGGTTTATATTGTCACTTATCAATTTTTCCAGCGGCCCCAATATAAGCGTAAGCGGTGTGCGAAATTCATGCGAAACATTGGTAAAAAACTGCAACTGCTGCCGGTACAATTCTTCACGCTGTTTATGTACCTCTTCTCTTTTATTTTCATTAACTGCGCGTATGGCAAGCTCCCTTTTAAGCCTGTACCAGCGTGCCTGGTAAATATAAATACCAGCCAGTACAGCAATAACCAACACTGTGTAAACTATTTTTGCAGGCAGCGATTTCCACCAGGGTGGTGTAATTGTTACAGCTATGGTTGCCTGCCCCCTGCCCCATATACCGTCATTATTGGCAGCCTCTACAATAAACCTGTAATTACTGTAATCAAGATTACTGTAGGCAGCAGCAGGGTTTTTCCCGTCGGTATAGTTCCATTCCTTATCGTAGCCTTCCAGTTTGTAGCGATACCTGCATTTTAAAGGGTTAGCATAATGCATAGCACTGAAGGAGATAACAAAATTATTTTGCAGGTAGCTAAGCTGCAAAGATGATGCATAACCAATTTGCTGCCGTGAGTTTTGCGCATTGCCGTTATTAAACTTTTTATTATTAATCACCAGGCCGGTTAAAACGGGTTGGGCGGGTATGAGGTTTTGCTGTATTGCAGCCGGGTAAAAATAATTAAGCCCGTTAATACCCCCAAAGTACAGCCTGCCGTCAGGGCCTTTGCAGGATGAGCCCACTTTAAAACTATTGCCCTGCAGGCCATCATTTTTATCGTACCGGATTAATTTGCCTGTTGAAGGATTAAGGCACTCAAGGCCGTTACCACCCATCCAAATATTGCCTTCATCGTCAATCTCAAGGCTTTCTACATCGGTTAAAATGCCATTGTTGCTGTTGTAACATTTTACGGAGTATGAGTTGTCAGCCCTGATTACCAATTTGTCTAGACCTCCGCCTATCGTACCCACCCAATAAGTGCTGTCGTTTTGTTTACAAATGGGATAGGTATAATTGGAGCTTAGGGAGTTTGGACTGCCTGTTGCCTGGTAGGTATAGGTTTTTATAATGTTACCTTCCTGGTCAATAAGCAACCGTTTTAGCCCATGTGTACTCGATACAAGCAATTGCGGTTTTTTAGTGTCAGGTAAAATAAAATAGCCTTCTCCGTAATACCGTACATGAAAATTACCCCGGTCATCCTTCCATATAACGCCAAAGTTGTTGGTATGGTTACCAAACCAAATATTGCCAAAACAGTCTTTGGCAAGTGTTTCTATTACATAAGCCGGAAATTTTTCGGACCCTGCTGGTTTCCATAATTCATTTTTCCCGGCTTTTAATATATCTATACCTGCGCCGCTGCCAATCCATAAATTATGTTCATTGTCCAGCATTAACGCTGTAATATCATCACTCTTTAATTTAAGGGGCGAATTATATGTATTATAAAACGTCGTTTTGCCGGATGCCGGCTCAAAACGTGTTAAACCATTATTTTTTGTGCCTATCCATATACAGCGGCTATCTTCACTTAAAACACTTCTAACATAACTGCCGGAAATTGAATTGGGAAATTCAACATTATGCTGCAGCGTATAAAACTTCTTTTCATTCAAATCGCAATAATTTACACCTCCGCCAAATGTGCATACCCACAAACATTGTGAGCGGTCAACATAAATTTTATTGAGGGAGCTTGAATTTAAACTGTTGGCGGCAGTTTTATTAGTAATTACCTGTACCAGGTTAAGGTTATTGTCAAGGTAAATGAGCCCTGTACCTCCGTTTACCCAATAATAGGGCTTGCTGTCCTGGGTAATACCGTTAATTTGCATGCCTGCAGCACAGGTAAATTGCTTTGCCACCGCCAAATTTCTGCCATCTATGTTGCCATTTACTAAGAACAATTGTCGGCTGGCAGCCACCATTATGTTTTGCCTGTCATTAATATAAATATGGTTGAGGTTGGTTGCAGGCAGCCCTTGTATATTTACCGGCGTTAAAACATTATTTTTATCCAGCCTCCACACACCCTTGTTGGTACTCAACAGCAATTTTCCACCGGTACTCTCTGCCATGTCAGAAAAAATTAACCCAGCGGGTATCCCGAGGACGAGTTCTTTAATAGACCTCCCGTGTATGGTATAGCATAATAGCTTGCCCCCGGCTATGCCATATATAGTATTATCTGCCGGCTTAATTAGTTTCCCAAAATTGGGCTGGTTAGCTGTACCCTTAATTTCATAGTTAATATAGGTTTCAGTTTTTGCGTCAAAACACTGCAGGCCGCCTTCCGTACCAAGCCATATAACACCTTTATCACCGGCACACAGGCTTAGTACCCTGTTCATATAAGCATTGTGCAACGGTTCATTGGTGTTATAAAATTTCTTAATATTATAGCCATCAAACCTGCTGATGCCAAAATAGGTAGCTATCCATATATATCCCTGTTTATCCTGTATTATATCATTGGCGTCAATATGAGATAAGCCCTCATCAACGGTAAGGTACCTGAATTTGTAGGGGTAGGGCTGGCAAAAAACCGTGCCGGTTGCCAGGGCAGATACCAATGAAAAAATAACTATTCTAAAAACACACATCATACCAATTTTCCTATGCACGTATGAGCAACGCATTAATTTTATTAAACAGGTGGTTTGTTGTTGCTAAGGTACACAAGAATTACAAATGTGCTTTTTGCACAAAACGGTGAAAACGTGGATTACCTGCTTTGAAAAATTAACTGGATTTTCCTGCCGGCCTCCTGCCAACGTACTAAAATGGTACTTATGTACAAGAAATATGCACGATTGTGCAATTTGTCGCCCCAATATTTATGGTTCTTTGCAGCAGGCATAAAATAAATATTTACATAAGCTGCCTTGTGTTAGTTAAATCCATCGTATGCATACATTGCCATTTAGAAATGAACTTGTAAAAACGCTTTGCTTCCTGGTTGTTATTTTAATTTGCAAAACGGGTACTAGCCAAATACAAAATGTAAGCTGGCTGCCAAACCCAAAAACATGGGCGCCCGTGCCAAAGGAAATTGAAGACCCTGAATGCCTGGGGATTAATAAAGAACCTGCCCATGCCACTTTAATGCCCTATGCCAGCCTGGCAGAAGCGCTAAATGCAAACCGCCATGCTTCCTCTTTTTGCAAAACATTAAACGGCACCTGGAAATTTAATTATGTGTCATGGCCGCAGCAACGCCCGGTAAATTTTTATAAGACGGATTACAATGTTAGTAACTGGAATGACATACAGGTACCATCCAACTGGCAGATACAAGGGTATGGCACACCTTATTACAGCAATTTTACGTACATTTTTCAAAAAGATTTTCCGCGGGTAATGAGTACACCGCCGGTAAATTATACCGCCTACAAGGAAAGAAACCCCGTGGGGAGCTACAGGCGTAATTTTGAAGTACCAGCCAACTGGATTGGCCGGCGCATTTTTGTGACTTTTGATGGTGTTGACGCAGGCTTCTTTTTATGGGTGAACGGGAAAAAGGTGGGCTACAGTGTTAACAGCCGTAACGCAGCCGATTTTGATATTACAGGCTACGTTAAGCCGGGCAACAATATGATAGCTGTTGAAGTGTACCGCTTTACCACGGGCAGCTATTTAGAAGACCAGGATATGTGGCGGTTGAGCGGTATTTTTAGAAATGTAACCCTATGGAGCGCCCCGGAGGAGCATATACGCGATTTTTTTGTTACTACAGACCTTGACAACGCATACACCAACGCTACTGTTAAGGTGGCTGCTAAAATTAAAAACTATGGCTCTTCTGCCACCCGGGCAAGAAAACTGGCCGTTGACCTGTATGATGGTAATAAGCTGGTGACTTCCGCCAGCGAGGTATCAATACCAGCCTTACAGCCTGGCGAAGAAGTTACCCTTAATGTTAGTTTCCCGGTAAATAATCCCCGTAAATGGACTGCTGAAACACCGGTGCTTTATACCACTGTTCTTTCTGTTAAAGATAAAGAGCAGAGTGTCGAAACTATTTCAAACCGTACCGGCTTTAGAAAAATTGAAATAAAAGGAAGACTGTTTTTGGTAAATGGCGTGGCCATAAAATTGAAAGGTGTAAACCGGCATGAAAACTGGCCCGATGTTGGCCATGCCATAACCGAAGAACAGATGATAAGGGATATTACACTTATTAAGCAGGCAAATTGCAACCATGTGAGGACCTGTCACTATTCCGACGACCCGCGTTGGTATGAGTTATGCGATGAATACGGTATTTATTTAGTGGCCGAAGCTAACCTTGAGTGCCATGGCGCATGGGACGAGTTTAATGAAGACCCCCGCATTAAAGCTGCTATTATTGACCGCAATGCGGCCAATGTAGAAAACTTTAAAAACCACGCATCGGTAATTATATGGTCGCTGGGCAATGAGTGCGGCAGTGGCGGCTCAAACTTCAGGGCGGCACTGGCAACAATTAAAAGAATTGACCCAACCCGCCCAACACATTACCAGGGTTTCGGCATCGGGGCGAAAAATCCTGCTGATATAGACAGCGAAATGTACACGCAACTGCCGTCTCTGGAAGATAAGGCTAAAGACGCTACGCTTGTAAAACCATTTTACCTGTGTGAGTATGCGCACGCTATGTTTAATTCAATGGGCAGCGTGGATGATTATAATGATTTATTTGATAAATACCCGAGCCTGCTGGGTGGCGCTATATGGGAGTGGCAAGACCAGGGGATATATAATAAGATTGACCCTAACCATCAAATTACCGCGTTTGGCGGCGGATTTGGGGAAGTGCCTAACGATCATTACTTTATTCATAAAGGTGTTGTATTCTCTGACCGTACATTAAAACCGCATTATCCTGAACTGAAACACGCATACCAGTGGATAAGCATTAAACCGGCTGATATATCAAAGGGCTCTGTGTTAATACGTAACAAGTACCAGTTCATCAGTCTTGATGATTTCCAGGGGCATTGGAGTTTGGCGGAAAACGGCGTTGAAGTAAGCGGCGGTTTACTGACTGTGGGGCATATTGGGGCAGGTGACTCGGCCACTGTACAAGTACCGGTTTCATATACCCATAAACCGGGAGCAGAATACATACTGCGCATTTCTTTCACCTTACGTAAAGATGAGATTTGGGCAAAGAAAGGTTACGAAATTGCTTCGCAGCAATTAATGTACCCTGTAGATAAGATATCGCCAGCCTATAGCCAAAATGCAAACGAAACTCCCGTACAGGCAAAAAGCGACACTGGCAATATAGTAATTACCGGCACCAGCTTCAGTGTTGTTTTCAATAAAAGCAAAGGCACTTTTTCTTCCATAAAAAGTCATGGTAAAGAAATACTTGCTGCTGATGGCGGCCCCATGCTTCACCTGTGGCGCGCGCCGCACAGGAACGATGATATGTGGGCCAATAAATATTGGGAAAAATACGGGCTTAAAAAATTAGAATGGTCGGCAAGCAATGTAACGTATGCACAAATGGATGACGGCTCTGTAAAAATTTCAGCGGGGCTTGAAGGTACAGGCAAGGATGGTTTTACCGTACATTATGACGTAAGCTATATAATTAATAATGCCGGCGCCATAACAGCAAACAACAGTGTGTCATTCAGTGATACAACTATACCACTTGCCAGGGTTGGCGTAAGATTACTATTAGATAAGGATTACAGCCGGGTTAAATACTACGGAAGAGGGCCAATGGAAAATTACCCTGACCGCAAAGCCGGCTCGGATATTGGCGTATACCAAAGTACCGTAAAAGAGCAATTAACTCCTTATGAGAAACCCATGGAGTGTGGTAACCACGAAGATGTACGCTGGGCAGCGCTTACTTCAGGCGAAACTTCTTTAACCATACAAAAAGATACCAGCCTTTTGGGTATATCGGTTTTACCGTATAAAGATGAAGAAATGGAAAACGTGGAATATAAAATTGATTTACCGCCAAGCCGGGCAACTGTTTTATGCATTGATGCGCACACGCTTGGGGTAGGTTCAAACTCATGCGGGCCTGCGCCGCTGGCCCGGTATGTTCCCCGTTCCGTGCAGCAGCAGTTTAGTTATATAATAAATATAAAATAGTTTGATAACCGGCACGTAGTTATTACGTGCCGGTTGTTTGAGGTTTTCATGTAAAATCAAAATTTGGGACGAATGAAAGTTGATGAGCCTTATAAAAATCAAGCAGTTTATTTCAAACAAAAATATATAGGGCTCATCTCTTTCTTTGAACAGGCAGTTGATTATTGTTGAAGTGAAAATTAAAATAGAAGCGTATGCATAACAAAAAAGTACCCGTAACCATTATTACAGGTTTTTTTGGCAGTGGTAAAACAACTTTACTTAACCGCATAATAGAAAGCAGCCCCGCGGAAAAAATTGCGGTTATTAAAAATGAATTGAACGGATGCAACATTGACAGTTTATTAATTACCCTCAATGCACAACAGATAACCGCAATCAGCGACGGATGCATTTGTTGTACCGCTGGCAGTTCGCTTACAGAAGCAATTATTGATATTGCCGGTGGCGACTGCGCATTAGATCATATAATCATTGAAACATCAGGCGCCGCACACATACAAGGCATTCTGCGCTTCTTATTAAATGAATACACCCGGCAATACATAACTATCAGCAATGTAATCTGCGTTGCAGATAGTTTGCAGCTTTGCGCTTTGCAGGACATGCCGGAAGAAACCCGGGAACAAATAACCAATGCTGATGTTATTGTGCTTAATGACAAAGGTGCGGTAAATAATAAACCTGCTAAAGCTATAAGGGAGATGATACAAGGCATAAACCCTTTTGCAGAAATAGTGCCATCCATTGCCTTGTTGAATAGCTATAAACATTTATATAGCGGCAATACACGGCCTGCAATTGCGGTTGAGAGGAATTTATACGAAACATTATCACCATGCAGTCGTTATCATTATCACAGCATAACACCTTTGAATCTCCGCTTTAACACGCCCTTTGATTTTATTACACTGGAATATATTTTCAGGCAACTGCAGGAGCATCCGGCCGGAGACGTGCATTATATAAAGGGCTTAATTTGTGCGGCTGGTTTTGATTCAGCAATGATTATACAATCGGCCCGCGGAGTAAATATATGGCAAACAGCACCTGCATTAAAACTTACTGGTTTAATGCAAAGCAATATAGTTTTTGTCGGCAAAAACCCCGACAAGTTATTTTTTCAAACACTTGTCAGTGACGCATTAACTATCAACAGGAAAAGAGTGGCATAACGACGATACTTTTGCTATAGAGCCTGGATAGACTGAAAAATTAAATAATGGCGCATGCCATGATGGTTAATAAATGCATTGAAGATTAAATAATGATAGTTTATAAAAAATACCTGCGCTATTTTTTACTGCAAATATGTTTTAGTATTATTTCCCTGGCAGTAAGCGCCCAAAAGACTGATTATACTACACGCATAAGGTTGTTGTATAATTCAATTAACACAAAACTGCGCGACAGCATAACAGGCTTGTATTTTGAAACTACAGGTAGCGTGCAAAAAGAGAATCCCCACTCCTGGCTGTGGCCTCTTTGTGCGTATATACAGGCTACCAATGAAATGGAGGTACTGGAACCGGGGAAACAATACATGTTACCGGTTGAAAAAGCTATTGACAAATACTATAGCGATAAACCCCCTTATCCCGCTTACCAGGATTACGTTACCAAAGAGCGCTTAAGCAGCCGTTTTTACGATGACAACCAATGGGTTGCTATTGCTTACCTTGATGCTTATGCCCGTAACCACAAAAAGAAATACCTGGTTGTGCCTGAAATGATATGCAGGTTTATGCTGAACGGAATGGATACCGTTACTGGAGGCGGCATGTACTGGAAAGAAGGTGATAAAACAACCAAGAACACGTGCTCAAATGGGCCGGGCGTTTTAGTGCTGCTGCAACTATATAAAATTACCGGCAAAGCGGAATATCTAACTGCGGCCCTTAATATTTATCAATGGCTAAACAGCCACCTGCAATCTCCGGAGGGAGTGTATTACGATAATGTTCAAACTGTGACATTAAAGATTAGTAAGGCTACTTATACTTACAATACCGGCCCCATGCTGCAAGCTAACGTACTTTTATACAAGATAACAGGCGATAAAAAATATCTTGATGAAGCTGAACGCCTTGCTAAAGCAGCACGGGATTATTTTTTTAAAAACGGCAGGCTGCCGAATGGCAACTACTGGTTTAATGCAGTATTACTGCGGGGCTATGAAGCGTTATATAAGATAGATAAGAATAAAGCCTGGATTGATTTTTATGCACAGGACGCCGATGCTATATGGAACACTGAACGCGATGCGAACAATATGGTTGGCCCAACCGCAACAAAGAAGTTAATAGACCAGGCAGCCATGATAGAAATATACGCGCGCCTGCAGGAAATAAAATTTGTGAAATAGTGTGTTATTTTAACTAAGGTTGCCGCCCTGTTTAAATCGCGAAAAGGGATATTTTGCGTTATTTTGAGAAACCTTGACAGCAAATGAAGATTTCAGTTCTTAAAAAGTTTTATTCGTGTTCTGCGCTTTTGGGTTTGGCCCTGGCCCTGGGTTTTACGGCTTTTAAACGGCCCGAAGACAACAATAGAGGCTGGTGCGGTAAGCCCCCGCGGGCAGGGCTTGAGAAACTTAAAGAGATTAAGACATCCCGGCCATGGTTTAGAGTGTTTGACGTAGGCAATAACACTTATGCTATTGACGAGCCTTACAACTGGGAAGAAACTATTTCATACCTCATTATAGGGCAGCAGCAAGCGCTCCTGTTTGACACCGGCATGGGACTTGACTCCATTGAACTGGTAATACAACAGTTGACGCAACTGCCTGTTTTGGTTATAAACTCACATACGCACAACGACCATATAGGGAGGAACTTTGCATTTGCACATATATTGGCCATGAATACGGCCTACACGCATATAAATGCAGCTAATGGGTACACGCACAGCCAGGTGCAGGCAGAAGTAAAGCCGGAATCTTTTTGCCTGCAGCGATTGCCTGGCACAGATACCGCAGCTTATTTTACAAGGCCGTTTAAGGTTACCCAATTTATTAATGGAGGCTATAAGATAGCGCTTGGGGGGCGAACTATACAGGTAGTAGCCACACCGGGACATACACCGGACGCTATCTGCCTGTATGATGAAAAGGCAGGCTATTTATGGTGCGGCGACAGCTTTTATGAAGGGCCCATATTTCTTTTTGCAGACAGTACAAATCTGCCGGCATACCGCACAAGCATCCATATCATAGCACAACTTGCCGGCAGGTGTAAATATGTATTGCCGGCGCATAATCTGCCGATTGTTAAACCTTCGCTGGTTATAAAGGCTGCGGCAGATTTTGATGAAATTTTGCAGGGCAAAAAACAAGGTATAATGCAGGCTGACAGCACATTGTTATATGATTGCGGCCCATTCTCTTATAAAATTGGCAGCAGGTATATGCGGCAGTTACCCCAAACGGCCCGGTAGCGTTGTATAACCTGGATTGAAAGAATTTCGGCCTTGTTTATTCAGCGCTCGCTTCCTGTATGCCTAACCGGCGATTATGAACATAAGTGCTTACAAATCCCTCTGCCTCCTCCATTCAAACAGCTAATCTCCGTCATCCGGCGTATGCGGTACTTTAAACGAAACAAAGGTAATCCTATGCCCCCGCACCCATACCATCCCCGCCACCTGGTAAGGCTGTAAATAATCGGGTTGTTTTATGATGCCCCATGTGGCATATCCTGCGGTGAGCGCACCATCCGGCAGCAGTTGTGGATGGGTATCATAAAAGGTCAGCCCCTGGTGCAAAAGCGTGTCTGTTGCCACAAGATGCTGCCCGCTGAACCTGGCGAGAACTGTAGCTGAATCCGTAGAATAAATGGAATAAAGCGAATCACCCAGCGGGAAACATGCCAGCGTCCTAGAGATAAAAGAGTCTTCGTAATACCTGACGCCTGCCGGGTTGGCTTGTCCCGCCGGGGGAATTTTGATGTGCATGGCGGTATCTATAAACCAGTTGCAGGCCGTTTGTTTCCTGGTAGGGTAAAGTTTGCCGGGGTCTTTGATAAAGAGGTAATCAGAAAAACCCTCCATGTGGGCAAGGTAACTGGAGACAACGTATTCACCGTGGAAAAAAAATACCTGCTGCGGGTTTGTGGCAGGGTAAGCATACAATTGCCCCGTTTTGGCATCGAGAAAACGCACTGCTGCACCAAACTCGCCCACGGAACAGGCATACACCCGGTAGCGGCTGTCGCCAAAATACGGGAAACCCAGGCTGTCATCAAAGGGTGGCTTTGACAGGAGATGCAGCGAAAGGTCATTACCCAGTACAAATACCTGCCTGGAAGTTGCCAGGAAAACCGTATCCCGGAAAGGTTTCAACAGGTCGAAACGGTAGGCCGCGAAGTTGTCGGTAAGCTTGTTGTCCCTGCGAAAAGCGGTGTCGAGGACAAAGGCTTTACCATCGGCCTGGAGGCAAATAATATGGCCGCTCATATAAACGGCGGATGTTACAACAGTATCAGCAGGGATAGTGACATTGTCTATCATAAACGACGTTCCTTCCTCAGCCGGCATTTTGGCTCTGCAGGCTGAGATAATGTATACGATGCTGATAAGGATTAAGGGTGTGGTGCGATGCATACTGGAAAGGTATGTTTAAATGCCCTTATTGAAGCAGTTCCTGAAAATAAGGGGATAATTCCAGCCCGGCTTCCTGCCTCTTACTTACCATACTTTTCCCGGCAATGGCAAATACTGTTACAATGTCTTAACATACTCCGCGCACCCCTTCATTAAAACAGGGTCGGATTCCATTTCCACGAAATAGTATTGCAGGCCGCCGGTTTTAGCAGCGGTAAAAAAGTCCTTCCAGTCTACGATACCCGTTCCCATGATTACTTCTTTGGTGTGGTCGCTGGGACTGAAGTCCTGTAAATGTGCAGAGATAAAACGTCCCGGGAATTTACGGAAATAATCCTGGGCTTTATACCCCGAGGTAATGGCGGCAACCTGGAACTGCATTTTTATTAACGCCGGGTCCAGGTGCTCCAGCATAATATCGTAGTGCGGGCGGGCGTCGAACTTTGCATCAAATTCCCCGTTGTGGTTATGGTATCCCGCAATCAAACCGGCTTTCTTTACCGCCTCCCCAAAATGGTTCAGCTTGTCACAGTTTTGTTTCAATTCATCCTCTGTCTTTGCGGTCGGTGCGCCGGAACAAATCATACAGGCGAGTCCCAGTTCCCGTGCAAAATCAATGCGTTCTGCCAGGCTCGTGTCATCGGTTATTTCCTTCCAGGTAAAATGGCAACTGGTAGTCTCCAGCCCGGCATCATTGGTGAGTTGCTTCAGTTCCTTACCCGAGTATTTCACCAGCGGTGTGAAGGGGCCCTGGTAACCTTTGGGGCTGCACCATTCCACATTTTTATAACCGTAACCGGCCAGCCGGCGCATTGTCTCCTGCGGGTGCTGGGAAATCTCGTCACGGAACACATAGGACTGGAAGCCCAACGGCATATTGATGCGTTTTTTATTAGCCATGGCTGTGATGGCCGGGGCAAGCAGGCTGGAAGCAGTTAAGGCTGCTGCGGTGTTCCCTATAAAAGTTCTCCTGTTCATAGTTTGTTGTTTGATGGATTGAAAAAACGAATAATTCTGTTCATGTATAATTTTAAAAATAATGCAATCGTCGCATCGTTAAGCAGGGCATCTGAATTTTAGTTATTTAATCAGCTCACTTTTTCATTTTGCGCTTCGGCCCTATATCTTATTGCCATCTTAAGTATATCAATATTGAAATTTTTCAGCGTTTTGAACTTGACACAATAACCGCTTACACTCGCTTTGCCCAGGTCTTTTCCATAAACCCGTGCCAGGTATGTTTTATCTGCAATACCAGGTGTATGAACGAAGATGCCGGTTTTGTTGGCGCCCATGCCGATTTGAAAAAACTCCCTGGTTTTTTCATCTGCATATTTGATTATCTGAGATACATATTCTATTGCAGGGTTAGCAATAGTTGTATTTTCGCTGTTTTTGCCATCATTGAACCATAATTTACATTCCGGCATCACTTGAAGTGTTATTTGCTGATGCAATTCCTGTATCTCGCTGCGCTTTGGTTCATGCTGATTAGCAATATACGGTTTGTTTATTCTCTTACATTCATACAAATTATTTTGTTTATATATTTTTCAGGGGGGGCTCTATCGCCCCGTTGTCTTTTACTGTGCTGCAGTCATGCAAAGCAACTGATTTTTATGCAGGCTTTTTGTGTGCGCTAAATAATCCCCATTTAATAACACCTTCAACATTGTCATAAGTGTGCCCGCCATTACGCTGCTGTCTCTATCTTTTACCTGCCCTGCCATTAAACAAGGCGACTGGTGAAAATCTTATATCAAAACGGGTCCAAATTGCGTCTATTGGATGGTAAACACCCGGAACGAATGAGGCTTAACAGTAAAGCTATATACGTTTTTCGGGCCCATATTTTTTTCAATATAGCTAAAGCCGGGCTGTCTTAGCTCTCCGCTGATGGCCTGGTTAGAGTTAATATCGGTAATTGTTTCAAATGATGCAGGGGTTACTGCTTTTACGATTGTTTCTTTATCAAGAAAAGACTCAACGATAAAGGTGTTATTGTCGTATACAAAAAGGCTTATGCCGGAAGGGCCTTCTATATGCACTGGCAGTTGCGCCCCTAATACATCTCTTATTTTATTAAGCACTTCATCCGGCAGGTTATAAAGGTCAGAGAAATTATCAGGGATGGTTAACACATACAGATGCCCCTTTGAATAATCTGCTTCATGCAGGATGGGCCAGCCATCTGCTCCATTGATACCCGATACAATTTCCCACGAATCGTTAGTGTAATACTGTATTTGTGGTATCATAACAGGTTTATCAGTATGTATCACCCTGAAGCCACCGGCCATGTAATCCTGTACTATTGCTTTCCGGTCAGTATAACGCAGTTCCACAATGTCATCCAGTTTATCCTGTATATAATGCAGCAGCCCGGATGTGATTATAACTGTTTTACCTTCGGTTAATTGCTGTTTTATTTTACCCGTAATATCATTATCAAATTTTGCTTCTTCAGTTAGCAGTATGATGCTGTCTGCTGCCGGGAATGATGGCACCATATCCATTGGCAGGCCCACCATGCCCAGGTAGTTTTGTAAAAAGTCCTCACCGTTTGAATGGTAGGGGCGATAGCTTTTTATTCCGATGGGCTTTCCCAGTTTTCCTAAAAAGCTGTCAACTTTTTCAAACGTATAGCCTGCTACTCTTGCTATGGTTGAAGGCCTTATTGGCGCGCCGCCGTTGTAGTTCTGCGGTTGCATCATGGCATCGTAATCAAAGCTTGTATGCTGGCCCTGCCAGGGTGCACGGTCAGTAAAATAAATCGGGCGGCTAAGGCTGCGAAAATCAAAAAGTGTTTGCTCGGGCGCTTTGGCAAACAATGTTATCCAAAGTTCTTCCGCATACCTGTCAAAATAATTCATGCCAAACGGGTCCACCCATCCGCCGCCATTTCTGCCGGGTGCAATATTTTCAAAATAACGAAAGATGTTATAACCAAGGTAAGGCTGCAGGTGTTGCGCGCTGGTAACTGCATCCCTTGTTTCTGTGCCGGTGTAAATGCCATCGAATATAGCAGGTTCCTTTTCAAGGTTAAAGCCAAGGCCCTGAAAATGCTCATACCAATTCGGATATTTTACCACTACTTTTACTTTTGGGTTCACAGCTTTGGCTGGTCCTACAATCAATTCTTTTGCTGCTTTCTCCATCAGCTCCAGCCGGTACTGTGTCCAGCTTTTGCTTCCTTTTTCCTTAATTGCGCCATCGTCCTTACAATCAGTGAAAAAAAAGTCGTCCAGTATAAACTCATCAAAGTTTTTTGCGGTGTACTCGCTTAAGTCTTTTACTTTTTTCCTGTCTTCGGGGCTACTATAGCAAAATGTTTGAAACCGGTTTGGCTCACTGATGGTAAGCGTTATACCGCCTGCAACTTGTATATGCCTGTCTTTAAAAAATTTCTTTGCAGCATCAAGTGTTTTTTGATCTACAATAATTAAGTCGCGGTGTGTTTCAAGATAAACTTTGTCCACTTTCAATTGCCGGGTTATTTCATTCCAAATGGGCTTCAGGTAATTGGCAGTATCTGCCATCTGCCTTACTTCGTAGGCGCGGCAATAGATAGATACTTTAAAATTTTTATATTGCTGCGCGTGGCTGCAAATGCTTAACAGCAATGCGAATGTTACAAAGAAGTTTTTCATAAATCGTTATTTCAGAGATGGAAAGCTTTTCAAATTAGTGAAATAGTAGTTTTATCGAAACCTCTTAAAAAACCGAACGGCCATTTGCCGTTTTTACTTATCACCCGTGTATTGTAAACGTTACCGTTTGGCTGATGCCCCTTGACGAAGTACCGGCCAGCAACTGGTAGTCGCCCGGCTCAACCACCCATTTCATCGTCTGGGCGTCAAAATAAGCAAGGCTGCCGACAGGTATGGTAACGGTTACAGTAGCGGTTTCACCCGGCACTATCATCACCTTTTTAAAAGCCTTTAATTCTTTGTCGGCGCGTTCAACGGCCGAACCTATTTTGCTTATATAAAATTGTACTGTTTCTTTGCCTGCATACTTGCCGGTATTTTTTACTTTAACAGTAGCGGTGATGTTATCGCCGGGCATATAAGTTTTTTTATTGACCTTCAATTGTGCGTATTGAAAGCTGGTGTACGAAAGCCCGTAACCAAAGCAGTAAAGGGGCTCTATCTTTTTAGTATCATACCAGCGGTAGCCCACCAGTATGCCCTCTTTGTATTCAGTTTGCAGGTTTTGCCCTGGGTAAGTACCCAGCGCATTGGCCGGGCAATCTTTTATATCTGCAGGGAAAGTAAAAGGCAGCTTGCCGGAAGGGTTTACCTTACCAAGCAGTACATCGGCAAGAGCATTGCCGTTTTCAGAACCATTGTACCACGACCATACTATAGTGTGGTTGTTTTGTTTAATCTTGCTTACATCGTAAGGTGCGCCCCCAATTACAACTACAATGGTATTCGGGTTTGCAGCCGTCACAGCATCTACCAGTTCCTGCTCGTGAAAGGGCAGGCTTAAATCTTTACGGTCTGCACCTTCGCTTTCATAATCACGGTTACCCCCTATAAAAAGCAACGCAATATCCGAGTGTTTAGCGGCTTCCACTGCCTCGGCGATTAAAGCAGTGTTGACAGTATCGAACGCAGCGCCTGGTTTTCTCCTGTAAGGCGGAACATATACGCCCGAATAGCCTTGTGCATAATTGACAGCTACTTTACCAGCCAGCCGGTTTTTCAGCCCTTCCAATGGCGACACTTCGTACCTCGCCTTTACACCGGCGCCAAAACCGCCCAGGTGAAAGGCGTGTGTTGCATTATCGCCTATTACCGCAATACTTTTTATGTTCGCGGTATTCAACGGAAGCAACTGTTTTTCGTTTTTCAGCAGCACTATGGACTCTGCAGCAATATCATAAGCGGTTTGGCTGTGTGCTGGTGTATTTAAAGCGCCTTTCAGGTTACGGGGGCTTAATACGGTGTGATATATCACCCATAAAATGTGGCGCACCTTTGCATCAATCACGGCCATGCTTACCTTGCCTGCATTAACAGAATCCAGCAGCTTATCAGCGAAAAAGTATTTGTTATAGGGTGGCCGGGAACCCATTTCCAGGTCAAGACCGTTGTTAGCTGCATTTACAGTACTGTGCGTGCCGCCCCAATCGCTTACCACTACGCCCTTAAAATTCCATTCCTCCCTTAATATCTTGTTAAGCAAATAGTCGTTTTCCGAGCAATAAGTACCCCTGAACTTGTTGTACGCCGCCATAATGCTCCAGGCTCCTCCTTCGGTAATGCTGGCTTTAAACGCCGGCAGGTATATCTCCCGCAGGGTGCGTTCATCCACCTCAACATTAATACGGCCGCGCTCCACTTCCTGGTTGTTAAGTGCAAAGTGTTTTACGCACGCTGCAATATCCTGGCTCTGGATGCCTTTTACTGACTGCACAGCAAGCTGGCTGTTCAGGTATGGGTCTTCCGAATAATATTCGTATGTTCTGCCGCCCAATGGTGTGCGGGTAATGTTAAATGCCGGCGCCAGGATGATATATTTTTTTCGTGCCCTTGCTTCTTCGCCCAACCCTGCACCATAGCGATATGCCAGTTGGGGATTCCATGTAGCTGCCAGTGCAGAGCCGTTCGGGAAAAAGGTTGCTGAATCGGTAGTAAGGTTTGCGGGCGCCCAGCCTTCAAGCACATCTTCCCGCACACCAAGGGGCCCGTCATCTGTCATAAGGCCTGGTATGCCCAGCCGCTCAATACCGGCCGTGCCAAAAATGCTGCTGGCATGCAACATGCTAATTTTTTCCGCCAGTGTAAGCTGTTTAATAATACCGTTTATCTTTTCATCCAGCGCTTTATCGTTTTTTGGTTGCGTTGCTGCTTTTAAGAAAGGTAGCAGGAAAATGCATAGCAGGACGCAGGGGAGCATGATTTTTTTCATGGCGCAAAGTTTGGTTGCTTACTGCCAAATATACGGCAATATGTTGTGTATATTAAGACTCTGGCGCTCTTTGAGCTATATAGTATTCGGCGTTATTGGGATTATTTTCGACGTATAGATATGCAGCCGGTGTCACCAGGAGTGAGGGCGAAGTAAATGTGCCACCTGGAATATCCGGTTATATGAAAGCATTTGGCCGTTGCTATTCCAATCCATTAATAGTTGGATTGCTGATACACAAGAAGTAATCATTACAGTGACATTGATTGGAGAAGTATATAATATTTTCAGTACGCGTAAAAACTTAAACTTGAATACACCAAAATAATTACCCCGCAGAAGCGGCAGACCCGGTGTAAAATGGCAATGATAAGGAGTTTATGTATCAATTGCTGGAATTGGCGGTTGCTCGTATTATGGCTACGTTGTCATAAGAACGCTGGACGGGGCAGGAAATAATAATATTTTTCGGCGATAGCGCGCAGGAAACGGGGGAGAATAAGCCAGCCATAAGGAGGATGCGTTTTACGCATGCCCGGCATTTGTTGCAAAAAGACGCCCTGCACTCATTATGTGAAAAAAAGGTTGCAGGAATACACCGGTTAACAGATTTTTTACGATATTCGCGCCTCGAAATCGGAAAGCTTAAGGATGTGATTGTTCTGCATTGCCCGATAGTATAATGGTAGTACCGCAGATTCTGGTTCTGCTTGTTTGGGTTCGAATCCTAATCGGGCAACAAAAATTCGGGAAAAGGCCTCGTAGTGTAAAATCTGCGAGGCTTTTTTATTTAGCCTTATCAACCGCGCGGCGTTCGCATTTACTGGCCCTGTGATAATTCTCATTCCCAAACATCTATTCTCTGCTAACTTTGTATTATGCTTCGCAACTTTATCCAGCGTCTTTTTTATAAACCGCTGCCGTTTCCGGGGGAGTATTTCCTGTCTGATAAAAAGTTTAATAAATTGTACCCTCCATATATTCAACAACTTGCCCGTAAACATTGGACGCCACTGGAAGTTTGTAAGTTGGCAGCCGAATTTTTAGTAACAGGTGACGGAGTGAAAATATTAGATATTGGCAGCGGGGCGGGCAAGTTTTGCATAGCTGCAGCCTATTACCAGCCTAACGCAATTTATTATGGTGTTGAACAACGTCAAAATCTTGCGCTCCATGCTGAAGATGTTAAAAACAGGCTTGGCTTTACTAATGCAGCCTTTATACATGGCAATTTTACAGCGCTTGATTTTACAGAGTACAACCATTTTTATTTTTACAACTCATTTTACGAGCATATTATTGACGACGGTCACATTGATGAGAACATTCCCTTTTCAAAAGAAACGTACAGGCAATATAACGAGCAATTGTTTGCACTTTTAGAAAAAATGCCAGCCGGTACCCGGCTGGTAACTTACCATGTAACCAGGGCTGAGATACCATCGTATTTTAAAATTACAAGGGAAGAGGTAGATGGTTTTTTAAAGTTTTGTGTGAAAGTATGATTAACAGCCGCTTACAAATTAATGCTGTGCTGCAGTACGTCGCCCGGGCTTGTTGATAAACCGCTGCAATTAACCTGTTCAAAATAAGTGTACCACCTGGCATCTGTCACCATCGCTTCAAATTGTTTTATCATTTCCTTTGAAGGAAATTTCCATACGGCGTAATAGTCAAAGCCATTGTGCCTGTCTGTGTCGCTGTCGTTTATACCCCATGCAATAATTTCAACGCCGGAGTCAATCAGTTGTTTAATAGCTCCGCCCACAGCCGTCACATAGTTAGTTCTGTCTGTTTTGTTCAATTGCATCCATGCAGGAGTAGGTTTCCATGTTTCAATAAAAAGATACATTAGTAATGTTTATTATGGGTTATCGGAAAATTATCGGCCAAATATCCCTTGTAAACTATTAATACTTTATACCCTTTTTCACGTATATTTTGCTATTTACAATTTATCCAGGCATTGCTGCAGGCTTTCTTTCCAGTGTTTCAGGCTAACATGGTAAGTACTTATGATTTTTTCTTTGTTCATCGCCGAAAAAGCGGGCCGTTTGGCCGGAGTAGGGTAGGACGATGTAGGGATGGGATGAACAGTGCTGTTTAAGTGTTTAATATCCCGTATTGCCACAGCAAAATCGTACCACGATATTATACCATCGTTGCTAAAATGGTAAATTCCGGGCACAAATTCACTGTTTGTGATAATAACCATGATGGCTTCTGCAAGATCGGCGGCATGGGTGGGTGAGCCTACCTGGTCGCTTACCACTTTTATTTCAGGCCGTTCTTTCATCAGCCGTATCATTGTTTTTACAAAGTTATGGCCATGCCTGCTGTACACCCACGAGGTGCGGATAATAACGGTATCTTTATTATTGGCTAAAGCAGCTTTTTCCCCCAATAATTTTGTTTCGCCGTAGTAGTTTACCGGTTGTGTAGGCTCATATTCATTATACGGCGCTTTCCCTTCACCATTAAAAACATAATCGGTAGAAATATGTATAAACCTGGTACCATACTCGTTACATAACACTGCAATGTCAGCAGGGCTTTTTGCGTTTATTGAGAGCGATTTTTCTCTTTCAGTTTCCGCCTTATCTACCGCCGTATATGCAGCGCAGTTTACAAAATAAGCGGGGTGGTATTGTTGAAATGCCGCTGCTAATTTGTCTTTGTCACCTATGTCTAAGCTGTCCCTGTCAAAAAAATGAAAATCAAACTGCCCGTAGTTAGCGGCAATATCCGCCAGTTCGCTGCCCAACTGGCCGTTTTTGCCAGAAACAAGTATAACAGGTTTTTTATTCATTACAAACTCCAATATTTTCTGTTAATAATTTTGTTGCGGTACATGCCTTTTAAATCAGCTATAAGCGCATGCGGTTTTGTGATGGAGGTGAAGTAGTCATCGCCCAGCTTCCTGTACTCATTGTGTCTTACAGCGGCAATCACAACATCATAATCATTATCCGGCTTGTTCACCAGCGAAAAGCCATACTCGTGCATCAATTCTTCTGATGATGCGTAAGGGTCAACCACATGCACGTTCAGGTAGTAGGTGCGCAGCACATTTACAATATCCACCACTTTTGAGTTGCGTATGTCTGTAACATTCTCTTTAAATGTCGTTCCCATTATCAGCACTTTGCTTTGCTTTACATTACCCGCATAGTTTATTACGTGCTGTAACACTTTTTTAGTAATATAGTTGCCCATGTTATCATTAATATACCTGCCGGCGAGTATTACGCGCGAGTTAAAGCCCACTTCAGACGCCTTATAAGTAAGGTAATAAGGGTCAACCCCAATACAATGGCCACCCACAAGACCGGGATAAAACTTTAAAAAATTCCATTTGGTGGCTGCAGCTTCCAGCACATCATAAGTGCTTATGCCCATCCTGTCGAAGATGATGGAGAGTTCATTCATCAACGCTATATTTAAATCGCGCTGTGTGTTCTCAATTACTTTCGCCGCTTCTGCAACCTTTATTGATGCTGCTTTATACACGCCTGCTTTTACTACTATTTCATATACGGCTGCTACCTGCTGTAACGCTTCGTCATCACAACCTGCTACTACCTTTATTACTGTTTCCAGTGTGTGAGCAGTGTCGCCGGGGTTGATGCGTTCAGGCGAGTAGCCTATTTTAAAATCTTCTCCAACGGCAAGGCCGCTAATTTTTTCAATAATGGGCAGGCAATCTTCCTCAGTGCAGGCTGGGTACACTGTTGACTCAAATACTACGTAATCCCCCTTCTTAATTACCCTGCCAACGGTTTCAGATGCTTTTTTAAGAAGTCTTATATCCGGTACATTATGGTCATCCACGGGCGTTGGTACAGCTACAATAAAAAAGCTTGCTTCGCGCAATTTTTCAATGCTTGCAGTAAATTCTATGTCACAGCCTTTAAAGTCTTCCGAAGATATTTCATGGCTTGGGTCAATATTACTGCGCAGCAGTTCAATACGGGGTTCACTTATGTCAAAACCGATTACACTGATTTTTCTGGCCATGGCAAGCGCCACAGGTAAGCCAACATATCCCAGGCCTATTACCGCTAATTTTTTTTCTTTTTTTAAAAGGGATGCTGATATCATACGCCCCAAGGCCCCTTAAAGGGAAGTTTTAAAAGCGTTATTAAATATGTTGCTGTTGTTTTTAATATATTTTCCACGGTTATATATGTTGCAAGAAAACACTTTAGTTTATTATGCTTTTTTCCCCGGATTGTTAGTAATATATTCCAACACCGAATTTGTAATGTAAGATAATTGTTCTTCGTCTAATTCCGTATGCATGGGCAAAGAAATTACTCTTTCCGTCAGCCAGTCTGTTACAGGCAGGGCACAGTCAGCAAGGTTAAAGCTGCTGAACATCTTTTGCCTGTGGCCCGGCACAGGGTAATAAATCATGGAAGGAATTTGCTTTGATGCTAAATACTCGTTGAGCCCATTCCTGTCAACACCTTCCAACTGTAAAGTGTACTGGTGAAACACGTGCAATGAATAAGGCGCCCTGTATGGTGTCGCGATGTTGGAATGATTGGCGAATGCCGCGTCATAATAATCTGCTGCTTTTCTTCTTGCGGCAATGTAGCTGTCAACATCCTTTAGCTTTATGTTCAGTATAGCTGCCTGCAATGTATCAAGCCTTGAGTTGCAGCCTACCATATCGTGGTAGTAACGCTTGCTTTGGCCATGGTTGGCAATCATGCGCAGCTTTGCCGCCAGTTCATCGTCATCAGTAAATATCGCCCCTCCGTCACCATAACCACCAAGGTTTTTTGAAGGGAAGAAAGATGTTGTGCCTATGGTGCCAATGCTGCCTGTTTTCTTCACTGTGCCATCGCTAAAGGTATATTCGCAACCGGTTGCCTGCGCGTTATCTTCAATTACATAAAGGTTATGTTCCTTCGCAATCTGCATTATCTCTTCCATATTGGCGGCATGGCCGTACAAATGCACAGGCACAATTGCTTTTGTTTTGGGAGTAATAGCTCTGCGCAATGCTTCGGGGTCAATACAAAATGTTTTGGCATCTACTTCTACAAATACAGGCGTTAACCTTAACAGCGCTACTACTTCGGTAGTGGCAATATAGGTGAAGGATGGTGTAATAACTTCGTCGCCGGGTTGCAGGTTTAACGCCATCATGGCTATTTGCAGGGCATCAGTACCGTTGGCGCAAGGTATAACATACTTAACGCCCATATAAGTGGCAAAGGCATCTGCAAACTGCTGCACAGGCTTTCCATTAATAAAGGCGCTGCTTTCCAGCACATCAATCACCGCTTTATCAATCTCCGGCTTTATTTTATGGTACTGCGTTTTCAGGTCAACCATTTGTATTGGCTTCATATCTTTCACTTTAGGGCGCGAAAATAGTGTAAAAAGCAGGTAATTGGGTCATAGGCCGGTAAGTCATTAAAAGCAAAAGGAAGTTAAAAGTAAAAGCTGAGTGATTAATAATTAAAGTTAATCCTGACTTATTTGATAAGATGCAGCCTGCTTAATAGCCGATGACAATCGTGCACATTTATACCCTCATTTCATCCGCCTGCCAGTTGGCAATGCTTCTTTTTATTGCATCAGGGCTAAGGTTTTCATCAAGGGCGCGTTTGATGAGTGCGGGCAACTCTTCATCACCTGCAAAACGCAGCGCGGCAATTTGCCCGAAACTTAACTTTTGTTCCAGCGCCTCAAAGCGCTGCTGGGTAAGTATATAATAACGCAGCCGCATTTCAAGCCGCACAATCCTGTTTTGATTACCCAGGCCATAGTGCTGCCGCAGCATATACGACAGCCAGCCCAATATAAAAAATATTGCTGCCAGCGCCAGCCACACCGGGTGCAGGTGAGGGTATTTAACATAGTACCAAAGGCTTATGCCCATGCCTGCCAGTATTACCGGGTAAAATATAAAGTGGTGCAGGGGATAATATTTTGCATGGTTTTTATAACTCTGTTGCGCCATAGTGAATGGTTATGTGGTAAAGATAGCGCTAAACGAATGATAGGCGCATGATTGGCACCCTAATGCGCGAACGCCACCTGGTAAATAGTGGGCCATAGCTTGCCTGTAATATAAATTTTGTCTGTAGCGGCATCCCAGGCAATGCCGTTCATTTCAAGGCTGCCGGGGTATTTGTTTTTAGCCTCCTCAGCCAGGGTTGTAAGGTCAAGCTTGCCGGCAACGTCACCCGTGCGGGGGTCAATTTTTATAATCGCATTGGTAAGCCATACATTGGCGTATATATAGCCGTTAATGTACTCCAGTTCGTTAAGGCTGTCTGCGGCCACACCGTTGTGGCTTACCGTAAGTGTTTTAACTTGCTGTAAAGTGGCAGGGTTAAGGTAGTATAATGTGCCGGTGCCGTCGCTCATAATTAAATTGCTGCTGTCGGTGGTTAAGCCCCATCCCTCGTTACCGGGAAAGGTAAATTCACTTAATTGTCTATACCCCAGCGTATCATACACAAAACCAACCTTTGGCGATAATGTTAACTGGTACAGCCTGTTGCCAAAAAAGCTTATTCCTTCACCAAAATACTTGTTTTTATCAATCTCGGCCTTTACGGCAATTTTGCCGGTGCCCATATCCACCACACCAAAAAGGCTGCGGGTTTGCGGCCACTCATTTTTTGGGGCATGGCCTGTAGCCTCCCACAACCGGCCGTTATGTACCAGCAAACCTTCGGTAAAACTGGTTGTGTCGTGCGGAAAATACTTTACCACTGCATAATTAATAACCGGTATTGCCGGCGGCGGTATATAAGCAGGCACATTATTGTTGCAGCTTTTACAACCTGCCAACAGTAACAGGCTGCACACGCAGGCTGCAATTTGCTTGTTCATTAATGTAAAGATAGGGGAGGGCTATTAAACAGTTCACTGTATATCTTCGTGCCACTTTTTTAAATCCTGCCCAAACACATTGTATATTTGGGCTATTAACCTGCATACATGGCCATACTTATACTTGTTACCGGCGGAACATTTGATAAAGAGTATAATGAACTTACCGGCGAACTTTTTTTTAAGGAAACCCACCTGCCGGAAATGCTGCGCCTTGGCCGCAACCTGGTGGAAACACGCATTGTTACCCTTGACATGATTGACAGCCTGTATATGACTGATGACTACCGCGCAGCACTGGCAGACCAATGCAACCAGGCGCCCGAAGACAACATCATCATCACCCATGGCACTGATACCATGGCCGACACTGCATTGTACCTTGATAAAATAATGAATGATAAAACCATTGTGCTTACCGGCGCAATGATACCTTACAAATTTGGCAGCAGCGACGGCCTTTTTAATCTTGGCAGCGCTATGGCGTTTGTGCAAACCCTGCCCAAGGGTGTGTATGTAGCCATGAACGGCAGTTGTTTCCCGGCCGGGCGGGTTAGGAAAAACAAGGCGACAGGGTTGTTTGAGAAGACGGTGTAGGCATACGCGGAGACTAAAGAAGAATTAAGATGAATAGCATATTTTCAACCCGGGATGGTGTATAAAATCATTTGCACATTTGCCCTTCAAGCTTCTTCACCCTGTTTAATTTCTCCCTCCTGTATCAAAATCAAACAGTTTTTATATCATAAGCGTACATATTTATATTTTTTTTATAACATAATGCGCTCATTCCCAAGTATTAATTTTTTGGTATGCTTTTCCTACAGTTTTTGATAAATAACTGTTATGATGAACAAATACCTTAAAATAGCATGGAGAGGTATTGTTGGGCGTAAACTGTACAACACTATTAACATTGCAGGTCTTTCTGTGGCCATAGCAGTAGTGCTGCTTATTTTTACCTATGTGTTCAGCGAAAAAAGTTTTGACAGGCAAAATGCTGCGTTTGTCAAAAGCTATCGTGTTATTGAATACCTGCATTACCCCGGTGCACAGCCGCAATTAAGCGCAACCGCCAGCTTCCCCATTCTGCCATTGTTAAAAAGCACGCACCCTGAAATACAGGATTTTGCCCGGGTAATGCCGGTTGCACCTTATGTATATACCTCGGCCAAAATGGTATATAACAACAGTAACTTTAATATTGACCATTTTGTGTGCGCAGATTCTTCTTTTCCCAATATTTTTACGGTGCAGTGGGTTGCGGGCGGCAATGCCGGTTTTTTGCAGCAGCCCAATACTGTTGTACTGAATGAGAGCACGGCAACAAGAATATTTGGTACTGCTGCCGGCGGCATAAACAAGACGCTGAAAATAGACGCAGGCGACACATCATTTAACGTAACCGTTTCAGGCATTATAAAAGATTTTCCCTACACCTCTCACCTGCAGGTTAATGCTTTTATGGCTTATCCCCGGCCTTTCCAGGAAGGGCTGGGCAGTAACTGGGGCGCGTTGCTCGGCCCGGCATACCTTACTTTAAAACAGGGGGTTGATGCAGAGAAACTGGCCGGCGACCTTACCAAAATAGTACATACCAAAAACCAGTACGTTGATATCCGCCTGCAGCCGATGAGCGATATTCACCTGGGGTCTTCAGATATTATTTATGATGATTTCAACTTTAAAAAATCTGAGAAAAAATACCTGGCTATCTTCAGCATGGTTGCATTGTTTGTATTGCTTATTGCGGGTATGAACTTTGTTAACCTTACAATGAGCGTGGCCGGCTTTCGCGGTAAAGAAATAGCCGTTAAAAAAATTGCAGGCGCTGGCAAAAAAACATTATTTATACAGGTACTTACTGAATCTTTTTTATCAGTTGCGCTGGCCACGGTAATAGGTGTTTGTATTGAGACGGCAGTATTACCCTATATGAACATTTTATTAGACCGTAACCTGGATGTAAGCAACATGCTGGGCTCTGCTAACTATATAGGGCTGCTTGCCGGAATATTAGTGATAATACCTCTGGTGGCAGGCTTCTTTCCTTCGTATGCTATTTCACGCATTAACATTAATAAAGCGCTTAAAAGCAAGGTATTATTTGGCAACAGGGCTACCTTAAGGGGCATACTTGTTACTGTGCAGTTTGCCATTGCCATAGTGTTGGTAGCGGGTATTATTGTAATAGCCAAACAGCTTGATTTTATTAATAAAACAGACCTTGGCTATAAATACGACCAAGTAATAAGCATACCCATGGGCTTTGCCGAAGCAGGCAAATATGATGCCCTTGAAAGCGAATTAAACAAACTTAACCATGTAAAAAATGTTTCATTCAGCAGGGAAGCGCTGGGTACTGATGCCGGTTTATACGGGGTTAAATATAAAGATGCAGAAGGTAAAGAGCAATTTGTATCAATGAATACAGCCAACATAGGCCCCAATTATATTCCCCTTTTTGATATGAAAATGGTTGCAGGCCGCAATTTCAGCCAGCAATCGCATGACAAGGAATATATTATTAATGAATCGTTTGCCAAACAGGTAGGCTGGAAAAACCCCATTGGCCAGTCAATTGTATTAACAAGCTGGCAGCCGGGCACCATTGTAGGCGTGGTGAAAGATTTTAACTTTAATTCCCTTCACCACAAAATTGAGCCGCTGGTTATTAGTTGCATAAACTCTCCATACTTTATGCAAAACCTTTATATAAAAGTTACTCCCGGTGATGTTGCCAATACCATCGCCCAAATAAAAGACACCTGGCAGCATGTAACCGGCAACAATGGTATGGAATATAACTTTTTAGATGAGCATTTTAAACAGGTGTACAAGGCTGACAGGCAGGGCGCAGCAATTATAACCATATTAGGTGTTGTAGCAATTTTTATTGCCTGCCTGGGGTTGTTTGGCTTAACCACCCATGCCATACAAAAGAGGGTGAAGGAAATAAGCGTACGCAAAGTGTTGGGTGCAAACGTCAGCAGCATAGTAGCCCTGCTGTCTAAGGACTTTTTCAAATTTATTGCAGTAGCGGCGGTAGTAGCTTTCCCGGTGGCATGGGTTGTAATGAACAAGTGGCTGAACAATTTCGCCTACCGTATTACTATTAGCTGGTGGATACTGGCTGTGGCCGGTATTTCATCGTTGCTTATTGCACTGGCAACCATAAGCATACAGGCAGTAAAAGCGGCAACAGCAAACCCGGTTAACAATCTTAAAGCAGAATAAACATATTGCAAACGGCTTATCGTTGGCATGTTGTGGTTGTCTCTATAAACCCCGCGGGTTTTTTAACTCCGGGGTTACTTTTTTTTTAACAGGAAATGCATAATACATTGATTAACTAATGGGTTATTAAAATATTTTAATCGTGGCTTTTTATCTTTTTAGCGGCAAAGGCTTACCTTCATTTTATGAGCAAGAGAAACGAGTTTGTGTTTTCCGAGGGCCCCGAGCCGCACCGCGCGCGCACCAAGCAAATTTTAAAGCAGCACCCCGGTGTTAGAAAACTTATTGGTAAAAACCCCCTTACCTTTTTGGCCATAATTTTTGTAGTTGGCTTTCAAATAGCGGGTGCGTGGTACCTGCAGGATAAATCGTGGTGGCTGGTGTTTGGCACGGCTTACCTGCTGGGCGCATTTGCAGACCATGCGCTTTTTGTGCTGATACATGAGTGCGCGCATAAACTGCTGTTCAAGAACCAGGCTGGCAATAAACTGGCTGGTATCCTGGCCAATCTCCCACTCATATTTGCCAGTTCTGTATCGTTTGAACGCTACCATATTAAGCACCATTCCTTCCAGGGTGTGCCGGAACTTGACGGCGACCTGCCCAACCGCTGGGAGGCCAGGCTTATAAACAACTATTTTATAGGTAAGGTTATATGGCTGCTTTTTTACCCGTTCTTCCAGCTTTTCAGGCTAAGCAGGCTAAAGGAAATAAAACCTTTTGACGGCTGGGTGGCACTAAACTGGCTGGTGCAAATTGTATTTGTTGCCGGTGTAATTGTGCTTTGGGGGCCAAAGGCATTTGTCTTTTTATTGGCCAGCTTTTTCTTTTCAGTCGGTCTGCACCCATTGGGCGCACGCTGGATACAGGAACACTACCTTACCCACGGTGAGCAGGAGACCTACAGTTACTACGGCGTGTTGAATGGTGTAGCTTTTAACGTGGGTTATCATAACGAGCACCACGATTTTCCTTCAGTACCCTGGAACAAGCTGCCGCAGATAAAAAATACAGCACCTGCTTTTTACGATTCGTTAGCCAGCCATAAATCGTGGACGTTATTGTTCTTCCGCTTTTTGTTTGACCAGGAAATATCTCTTTTCAGCCGCGTTATACGCAAAAACCGCAACAAAGTAGCCCTTACCGACGAAAGTAAACCAGATGTGGATGTGTTGGCCGAGAAGCAGGCGGCTACCTTGTAAAATACCACGTTTTAAATAAATTTAATCGCAGGGTATAAGTAAGCGGTGTGAGTAAATGCATGCGTTTTATTGCCGGCACCAACCTTTTTTAACCATAGCGGTGCAAGAGTCTGCCAAAATTTATTCCTCAACAATTATATATAGCTGTTACTTTTGCAGCCGAAATTTTTTAATAATTAAACATACCCCTTACTGTACAGGGGCTTTGTATGAAAGTAATGAAGTTTGGGGGCACCAGTGTAGGAAAGCCCGAACGTATGCACCAGGTAGCACAACTGATAACGAAAGACAGCGAACCTGTTATTGTTGTGCTTAGCGCTTTAAGCGGAACCACAAATGCATTGGTATCAATAAGCGACAGCCTTTCCGCAGGTAAACGCGATGAAGCAAAACAAAAGATTGACACACTTAGGGAACATTACAAAGACTTTATTACCACCCTGGTTGAGAAGCCGGAATTTTTTGGGAAAGCTGAAGCGATAGTAAATGAGCATTTCGAATTTTTGAACATTATACTGCGAATATCATTCAGCGAGGCGCTGAATAAAGATATTCTTGCACAGGGTGAACTGATGAGCACCAAACTGTTTTCAGTTTATCTCGAAGAAAAAGGTGTTGACCATTTGCTGTTACCTGCGCTTGAGTTTATGAGCATTGATGCCAATGAAGAGCCGCAGTTGAATGTTATCAGCCAGAAATTAAAGGCGTTATTACAGGCGCACCAGGATAAAAGATTGTTTGTAACCCAGGGTTATATATGCCGCAATGCAAGGGGGGAAGTTGACAATCTTAAACGCGGCGGCAGCGATTACACAGCTTCTTTAATTGCAGCGGCTATAAACGCAAGCGTTTGTGAAATTTGGACTGATATTGACGGCATGCATAACAACGACCCGCGGGTTGTTGACAAAACGCTGCCTATTGAGATACTTAGTTTTGATGAGGCCGCGGAACTTGCTTACTTCGGCGCCAAGATTTTACACCCTACCTGTATTTGGCCCGCACAATTAACCAAGGTGCCGGTTAAGCTTTTAAATACCATGCAGCCCGAGGCCAAAGGCACCACCATTGCTGAAGATGCTGACAGCACGGGTATTAAAGCAGTAGCCGCAAAAGACGGTATTATAGCGATAAAGATTAAGAGCAGCCGCATGCTGCTGGCTTATGGCTTTTTAAGAAAGGTGTTTGAAGTGTTTGAAAAATACCGCACGCCCATTGACATGATTACTACCAGCGAAGTGGCAGTATCGGTAACCATTGATAATGCGGCACATTTAAATGAAATTGTGAAGGAACTGGAACCGTTTGGCACGGTAGAAGTTGATAGCGACCAGACAATAGTATCAATTGTAGGTAATGAAATTGCTGAAACCCCCGATGTATTGAAAAAACTGTTTGATGCCATCAGTAGTGTGCCTGTGCGCATGGTAAGCTACGGCGGCAGCAAACACAATATCTCATTGCTCGTTCCTGCAACATACAAAAAAGAAATGCTTCAATTGATAAACAAAGGGGTGTTTGGATTGTAAAAAAATGCTGACTTTGTGTTTGGCTGCGCCCACCGGGCAGTGTTAGTGTGGTTGAAGGCCTTTTCTTTTCATTATATAATTGCTTGTTATGCTTTCCATCGGCCTCATAAGAGAAGGAAAAATTCCGCAGGATAACCGTGTGGCGCTGACACCTTCGCAATGCAGGTGGTTAAGGCAAAATATTGCCGGCTGCACAATATCGGTGCAAAGCTCCACTGCCCGTTGCTACACCGACAGGGAATACGAGCAGGCAGGTGTTATAGTTAAGGAAAACGTGGATGATTGCGATATATTAATGGGGATTAAAGAAGTGCCTGTTGAAATGCTTGTGGCCGGGAAAACCTATCTTTTCTTCTCCCATACAAAAAAGAAACAGCCTTATAACCAAAAGCTGATGCATGCCCTGGTTGATAAAGGTATAACGCTTATTGATTATGAATGTTTGGAACACGATGACGGCCAGCGCATAATTGGCTTTGGTTTTTTTGCCGGCGTAGTAGGTGCGCATAACGGTATTATGGCTTATGGCGAAAGGACCGGGTTATTTAAGCTGTCAAGAGTGTACAAGCAGAAAGACTACCGTGCTTTAATACATACTTATTTTGGGTTAAAGCTGCCCAATATTAAGGTGGCAGTAACAGGCAGCGGCAGGGTAGCCCACGGCATAATAGAAATTATGAACCTGATGGGTATTACTGAGGTAGAACCTGATGAATACCTGGAAAGAAATTTCAGCTACCCTGTTTATGTACAGTTAAAAGGCCATAACCTTTACACTCACAAAGAACTGAAAACGTATAAGCGGGAGCATTTTCATGCAAACCCCTCCGAATACCGCAGCAGGTTTTTGCCGTACACCCGTACGACCGATATTTTAATGAACGGTATTTACTGGGAGCCTGATATGCCACGCTTATTTGAAAAAGAAGACATTAACGACAGCTTTACCATTAATACAATAGCCGATATTACTGATGACAGCAATGGCTCAGTACCCATTAACCTTGGAGACCAGGATATAACGTACCCTATATATGGTGTTGACAGGAAGACTTTCGAAAAAACGTTACCATACCTGCCCGGAAGTGTTGACATAATGGCGGTGGGTAACCTGCCCAATGAATTACCCCGCGATGCCAGCCGCTATTTTGGTGAGCAACTGATAAAATTTGTATTGCCTGATTTATTGGGCAATGGAAGTGACATACTTAACCGGGCTACTATTTTGCAGCAGGGTAAACTTACCGGCAATTTTGAATACCTGTCAGATTATGCCGCGCATTAAGTAACCAGTATGAAAAAACAGGGCCGGTTGAATCAGGCCATGCAAAATAATTACAACTGTCTTATTTATACTCAGTTAATAATAAAACAGGTTTACAGCCATTTATTTGTCCTCAGCCAGTTTAAACAGGTATCAAACCACTTATCTTTTGTAGTGTGGTTGTTAAGGCCAAAACCGTGCCCCCCATGCTCATATAAATGCATGGCTGCCGGAATATGATATTTTATCAATTGGTTATAATACACAATGCTGTTTTCAACAGGCACAACATCATCATCCGTAGCCTGTACTATAAATGCAGGCGGTGTTTGAGCATTTACCTGGTCTTCATTGGAGAAGTAAGTTACCCATTTTTCGTCCGCATTTTTACCTATCAGGTTTTCTCTTGAACCCATGTGCGCAATACCGGGATGAAAGCTTATAACCGGATATATCAGCATTGAAAAATCAGGCCGAAGGTTTGCGCCTGCCAGTTCTTTACGCACCGGCCGGTCAAAATGGGTGCTAAGGGTGGCCGCAAGATGGCCGCCTGCTGAAAACCCCATCACACCAACTTTTGAGGTATCTATGCCATATTCCTTCGCATTTTTCCTTATGGTGTATAATGCCTGCTGCGCATCCATCAGCGGTACAAACATTTTATCTGTCATGCAATCATCGTTGGGTAAACGGTATTTCAACACAAAGGCTGTAATACCCGCCTCGTTAAAAGCTTTGGCAATGTCCGCTCCTTCATGCCCCGCAGCAACTATACTGTAACCGCCGCCGGGAATAACCAATACCGCGGTACCGTTTTGTTTTTCTTTCGGCGGTATATAGGCGGTAAGCGTCGGTACAGTTACATTACTGATAATTAACACGCCCTCCATTTTAGATGTTTCTTTCGCCGCACATGGCCTGGCATTGGGTATGGCGCCCTCATATAAAGGCATTTCTTTTTGGGCGCAGGCAGAGAATACTGAGAGCATACAAATAGCCGGGATTAATATTTTTTTCATAATAACAAATATTCAACCGTGGAAAGATAAGTGCTAAGTTATAGCATTGCAGTTAATTTTTTTGTTCGTGTGTAAAAGCGCATACAGGGGCCCTTAAATAAAATTGTGGCGGCGGTTCGTGTGCAAAGCCAATAGTTACAGTAATCCATTAACATACCTGGTCCAAAATACAAGCTGCCTGTTAAAAATAGCTTTGGCATCAAGTATTATATCGCTGTAACAGGTAATTACATAGCGGTGGGTGGTATTGTATTCGTAACCGCTTGTGTTTTGACAAAAAAGCATGTCCAGCGCGGCCGCATTACCAAAAATTGCCTTAAGGCCCTCAAGTTTTAATTTATCAGGTTCATTTTCTGCGTCCATTAAGGGAAGGATATACTTGTAGTAAACGGCCATAGCAGTATCATTTGCGGCAAGCCCTTTTTCCATAATTAAATTATCTTTATCAGGATTATCATATTCAAAAAAGCTGCCATCAAAAATTGTAGTAAGTTCACTGTTCTTATTATAAAGGCAATTAAAAAAATAGTTTTCAGGTTTATGAAAACTATACCTGCATAAGCTACTGTTGCCTATGCTGTTGAACCAGGAATTCATATTCACTGGTCCTGAACTGTTTACTGAAGGGTCAATAACATAGATATTGGTTTCACCGTTTTCATTTATTAATACGGCAGGCGCAACATGATAGTTCCAGCTAACAATATTGAAAGGGGAGAGTTTGTTTTCATCTTCCATAAACATTGCCCGTATATCACCTGCATTTAAAACAGCGGGCGCAAAAAGCCATATTTTGCTGTGCTGGATCCCGAATTGTTTTTGTAATATCATGGACATTAGCTGCGCGCGTTGTTGGCAGCCACCCTGCCGGTACTTAAAATCAATTTGTGATGAAGAGGATATACTATCAAAGGCATTTTTTACAGTTTGAAAACTGTAACTGTTTAAAAGATTAATATCGTCTGCGGGAACGAAAGTTGGCCACATGCTCTAAATATACCATTCGTATGCCAAACCCTGTTAATTTATTTATTAAGTATTTATTTTTCTTTCACCACAATTTTTTTGGAATTCCAGTTGGTCTAAAAATGCAGGTTCCAGGTAACCGAGGGGATGATGGGAAACAGGGAAACCTGCTTCGCCTCCACTTTTAAGGTGCCGTTTGCTGCATTACCTTCCTGGCTGAAATAATAGAAATAGGGGTTAAGCCTGCTGTACACATTATAGATGCTGAACACCCAACTGGTTGTGCGTTTGTGTTGCTTTTTGGGTGTTGGCGTATACGTGGCAGAAAGGTCAAGCCTGTGATAAGGTTTCATGCGGTATTGGTTTATGCCGCTGTATTGCTGTGTAAGCGTGCCGCCGATAAAGTAAAATCGCTCCGGTAAGGAAATAGCATTACCCGTACCAAAAATGAATACCGAAGAGACTTTCCATTTATTGTTGATGGTGTACATGCCAACAACGGACAGGTCGTGCCTGCGGTCATACCTGCTTGGATATTTAAGCCCCTTGTTTAAGTCGGGAAATTTCCTCCACGACCACGATAAAGTATATCCCACCCAACCGGTAAACCTGCCCTTTACTTTATTCACAAAAAACTCGGCGCCATAACTCCAGCCCTTACCAAACACAAATGATTCTTCCGGGTCAGTAAGGGTGTTGGGTGTATATCCTTCTTTATATTCAATTTGGTTTTGCATGGTTTTATAATACAACTCAACCGATGTTTCAAACATGCTGTTATTAAAGTTCCTGAAGTAGCCCGCCGCGTATTGCCAGCCAATTTGGGGCTTTACGCGCAGGGTGCTGGGTACCCAAATATCCGTAGGCAGGGTGGTGCCTGCGTTGCTTACAAGGTGTATATACTGCATATTGCGGGTAATGCCCGCCTTTATGGAACTGTTATCATTAATGGCAAAACGCACCGTAAACCTTGGCTCTAAACCGCCGTACGATTTTACTACCTGCCCTTTGGTGTACACGGTGCTGTCTGTCCTGTTACCGTTAACATCCGTAGTGTAATATTTATAGCTTCCCAACTGTTGAAACAGGCTGTAACGAAGTCCATAATTAACCCTGATGCTTTTGTTTATATCCCAATCGTCCTGTATGTACACAGCATACTCGTTGGCGTATTTTTCCTGTGCACTGTTGGGAGTAAATTTGGTAGAGTCCTGGCTGCCGCTGAAAATGCTTGGAATGAAAGTGTGATAGGTGTACTGCGCGCCAAATTTTACTTTATGCTTTGGCGAAGCAAAATAATCAAAATCAATTTTGGCGTTTAGGTCGCGTATGCCGGATGAAAGGTTAAAAGCAAAATCATTTTGCTCCCCGTTAAACTTAAAATTATAGTCATTATACACCAAAGTAGTGTTTGCAAAAAGCTTCTTACTAAAAATGTGGTTCCACCGCAACGTGCCGGTAGCATTACCCCAGGGGATAGATGTTTTAAAAGAGCGCTGCTGGTTATTAAACGCAAACTTGTCGCGCCCGAAGTAACCGCTTAAATAAAGCCTGTCGTTCTCCGAAAACTGGTAATTTATTTTGGCGTTCAAATCATAAAAATAATACCCCGAGCCTTTAAAATTACTGGAGGCGAGAAATGGCGCGGTTAGCGCATCAACATACGTTCTGCGGGCAGATATGATATACGACGCTTTATTTTTTTTGATTGGCCCCTGTATGGAAAACCGCGATGCAATAAGCCCGATGCCCGCATCAACTTCCGTTTTGTTTACGTTGCCGTCCTTCATGGCAATATCAATAACCGATGACAGCCTGCCGCCGTATTGTGCGGGCATTCCGCCTTTGATGAGCGACAGGCTTTTTATAGCGTCCGAGTTAAAGACAGAGAAAAATCCAAACAGGTGGCCTGTGTTATACACCACGGCATCATCCAGCAAAATAAGGTTTTGGTCGGCGCCGCCACCCCGTACATAAAAGCCGGCATTGCCCTCACCTGCATTGCGTACCCCCGGAAGGAGTTGAAGCGACTTTAACACATCTGACTCGCCTAAAAAAGTAGGTAGCGCTTTAACCGTGTTAATACTAATTTCCACTTTACCCATTTGGGCGGTCTTTACATTATTCTCTCTTTTCTTTGCTTCAACAGTAACGTTGTTAAGCACGGCGGACAGCGGTGTAAGCAATACGTTAAGCGCTTTATTGTCATCAAAATTTACATTTAGCTCTTTTGGCTGGTAGCCGATATAGGAAAAAACAAGATGATGTTGCCCGCCGGGAAGTGTTATGGAATAAAAGCCATACTGATTGGTGGCTACCGCCGCAGATTGTTCAGTAAACGTAATATTGGCGCCTATAAGTGTTTCGCCGGTGAGAGAGTCTTTTACATACCCGTTAACCGTAAACTTTTGCTGTGCAAAGGATACAAGGGTTGTTACAAGGAGAACACAGGTAGCTATACAATATTTCATCTGCACATGTTTCAGTAATACTTCAGGTAAATTTATTTGCTGCGAAAATCCAGCGAATCTTCAATATTGCCGCAATTAATCATTGCCGCCTTGTACTTAGGGTGCTTTGTGCCAAGATAAGGGTTGATGATGGTATCAACATTGGTAAGCCAGAAACCTTCTTTGTCTTCTCCAAAAGCCATAGGGCACCGCATGTGATAAATTATTTGCTGGTCGTATTTAACCGTACGCAGCAGGTTATACAGGTTTTCTGACAGTTCATCAAACGACCGCCTTTTTTCAAGAATGGAAGAATCACCTGTTAACCCAATACAATCGGCATCAATATTAGAGGCAACACTTTTTGCCGCCATTATGATTATTGTGTCGGCTTTAAGCGAGTCAAAAGGAACTTTAGCCAATAGTGTTTGCAGGGAGGATGCTTTTGCAGTGGCCTGCGCAGTATCCCAGTTTACCAAAGCATCATGCAGGCCGTAATATGCGTTAAGCATTGCATTAAACGGGTTGTTGAAAATATCGCTGTTCTTACTTTGCGCAAGGGGTTGTTGTTTCGGACCATCATTAGCCGGGCTTTCGCTATTATTGAAAAATATATAGTACACCGCAAACGCAACAACAACAACGCCAATTAAAAACAACCCTTTTTTCATAACACAGTAATTTGAATGGCAAAATTACTGAAAAAGCCAGCATGTAGCTATGAAGGATGATAAGTGGTTAACCGGAATTTTACATTAACAGCAGATAAGAATGCAATACAGGCAGCGTGGGATTATTCTTGCTGTTAGTCCAGCAAATCACTTAGCCTCAGCAACTCATTCCGCTTGTATAACAGCTCCGGCGCTTCAAAACACCTGGCGAGTTCTTCAATCAGTACCTGTATTACCCGTATGTGGCTCAGCGGTTTGAAGTATGATATTGTCGGCGGCACAGAAATTCGCTTAAAATAACTCTCAATGTCCCTGTGGGTAAATGGTTGGCCGGTGGTAGCATCCACATAAAAATTTATCTTGGTCTGCGGGTGGCCATTAAAGGTGGCCGGGTCGTAGTCAGGCTGAAAGAACGCCAGCACAAACTGCTTTGGTATGTTTATAGCCCTCACGGGCATATCAAGCAGTTCTGCAAGTACAAGGTATAAAATGCCATTGCTGATGGCGTTGCCTTTTTTGCTTTGCAGTACCTTGTGAATGAAAAAATCGTCCGGGTTGGTATAGCCAACCTCTGAACCCTTTAAATTGTAATAGTTATATACAATGCTTGAAATAACATTTGCCTGCTCAAGCGGTGTAAGAAAACTGTTCAACTCCAGCCAAACATTACGCCGTATTTTTTCAATCTCCTGCAAAACAGGTGCAGTTTGCAACTCAGGGTATTGAAATTTTGACACCAGCAAAGACCCAAAAAGCAGGTCGTTGTATGGGCTGCTGCGCCACTCGCCCAAATCTCTCAATAAGTCAGAGTAATGCAGGCGGTGAATAAGCATTTCAATCCGCGTTTGCACATCCTCGCTTACAGTATTCTCCCAAAGGTTTTCCAGGTTGGGAATTATACCCTTGCCATACTCAACAATTTTGTTGCTTACCGTGCTGAACACCTCTTCGTCCGGGTCGTCAATAAGTGTAAATAAAGCTGATATTTCGCGGTTTTCCTGCATGGTAGAATATTGATTACAAACTAACTTAATTTTCTGGTAATAAAAACTTTAAGTTATCCAGCTATGTGGAAATGTAATGCGAAAGTTGATGCACGGCAGCGCATGATAAACTGTCCTCCGCCACACTCAAGATTAAAGCCCGTGTCAGGCTTTCTTTTTTGCACCCTTCTTTTTGGGCGGGTTGGCTTTTAATTCTTCAATAACCTGCTTAACTTCCTCAATAGTTAAATCCGCAGCACGTTCCTGCTGCTCTTTGCTGAGTTTATAATTGCGAAGGCCTTGTTTTATGTAGGGGCCGTAAGGGCCTTTTAAGAGCTGTATTTTTTCTTTCTCAAATACTTTTATGGTCCGCTCATCTTTCGCCTGCCTCTTCTCCACAATCATTGGCGCAACTTCATCCAGTGTCACGCTGTAAGGGTCCATGTCTTTGTTAAGCGAATAGAATTTTTTATCATGCGATGCATAGGGCCCAAACCTGCCAATATTTACTGATACATCCTCCCCTTCAAACTTGCCAAGGTTACGTGGCAGCCTAAACAACTCCATCGCCTCTTCCAGCGTTATTGTCTCTATGCTTTGCGTAGCTTTCAGCTTGGCAAAGCGCGGCTTTTCTTCTTCATTCGCTTCTCCAATCTGCACCATTGGGCCATAACGCCCCATACGTGCTACAATGCGCTTGCCGGTGCCTTCCTCAATACCAAGTTCGCGTTCTCCCTTAATACGTTCCGCGGTTTCAAGGGTATTCTCAATATCCTTTTTAAAGGGTTTATAAAAGCCGTCCACCATCTTCGTCCACTTCACCCTGCCTTCGGCTATTTCGTCAAACTCCTGTTCAATGCTGGCCGTAAAACCATAGTCCATGACATCGGCAAAATATTGGTTCAAAAAGTCAGTTACCACAAGACCAAGGTCAGTCGGGAATAACTTTGATTTTTCCGCCCCGGTTGTTTCCTGCTCTGTCTGTTTGCTGATTTTATCGTTCTTCAGCAACAGTACCCAGAAATCTCGTTTTACGCCTTCTTTGTCCCTTTTTTCCACGTATCCTCTTTTGAGGATGGTTGAAATAGTGGGGGCGTAGGTTGAAGGCCGGCCGATGCCTAATTCTTCCAGCTTTTTTACAAGGCTTGCTTCAGTATAACGCGCCGCCGGGCGTGTAAAACGTTCGGTGGCCTTCATCTCTTTAAACTCAAGCTGCTGGCCCACCCTTAACGGTGGCAGCACACCTTCGGCTTCTTCTTCGGCATCATCATCGTCACGGTCTTCCAGGTACACTTTCAAAAAGCCGTCAAATTTTAATACTTCCCCCTGTGCCGTAAGCTCTGATTTATTGGTAGAGATATCAATTTTAGCCGTTGTCTTCTCCAGTTCAGCATCCGCCATCTGGCAGGCCATGGTACGCTTCCATATCAATTCGTACAGGCGTTTGGTGTCTGCATCATTTACGGTAGCGTTCTCCATATACGTGGGGCGTATGGCTTCGTGGGCTTCCTGGGCGCTTTCGTTTTTATTCTTATATTTTCTTACCTGTACATATTTATCTCCGTACTGCTTGCCAATCTGCCCTTTTATATCCTGCAACGCGGTATCACTAAGGTTTACGCTGTCAGTACGCATATAGGTAATATGCCCGCTTTCATACAGCTTTTGGGCAAGCAGCATTGTTTTGCTCACACTGTACCCCATTTTGCGGCTGGCTTCCTGCTGCAGGGTTGAGGTGGTAAATGGCGCTGCCGGCGATTTTCGCGCTGGTTTTACCTGTATATCCTTAACCTTGTAATTTGCCCCGGTGCAGCTTTTTAAGAATTTTTCAGCGTCGTCGGCCGAGTTTTGCTTTGCTCCCTCGGCTTTAAAAGTTACCTTTTTCTTATTTATGTCGTCAGCGGCAAAAAAAGCCTCTATTTTAAAGCTGCTCGTAGCAGTAAAAGCATTTATTTCCCGCTCCCTTTCTGCAATAAGCCTTACTGCAACGCTTTGTACCCTGCCTGCGCTTAATGAATTGCGCATGCTCATTTTGCGCCATAACACGGGGCTTAGTTCAAAGCCTACAATCCTGTCCAATATGCGCCTGGCCTGCTGCGCATTTACCAGGTTAAGGTCAACTGTGCGCGGGTTATCCACTGCGGCGCGTATGGCAGGTTTGGTAATTTCATGAAAAACAATGCGTTTGGTACTTTTAGGGTCTAAACCCAATACCTCGCACAAATGCCAGCTTATAGCTTCCCCTTCACGGTCCTCATCCGTTGCCAGCCAAACCTCGTCAGATTTCTTGGCCAGTTTTTTTAATTCGGTTACAACCTTTTGTTTATCATCAGGTACAATATAGCGGGGGGCATAGTTCTTTTTAATATCAATGCCCATATCGTCCTTTTCAAGGTCGCGTATGTGGCCGTAGCAGCTTTTAACTTCAAAGTTGCTGCCCAGTATTTTCTCAATAGTTTTTGCTTTCGCCGGTGATTCTACTATTAATAAATTTTTCGCCATGTCTTTTTTCCTGGTGATTTTATCCCGCTGTTACTGTTTACCATTATTGAAGGGGGGTGATATTTTTTATACCTCCTTCATCTTTTGTCCCGTCCAGTTTTGTCCCGTCCAGTTACTGTTTTTTGGCAGGCATCAATTGCTTTTTACTCCCAAAATATGGTGTACCAATAATTCTTCAGCACATGCAATATTAACGCAATCAATCAATAATCAAAAAATCTGTTCTGTTCAAAACTATTTTATTGACGCGGTAATTCTTCAGGTTGGCCATAAATTAGAGGTCTTTTAGATATTCTTAACAATACACGTCGTTTACGATAGTTGTCTTATAGGTCAACTATTTTTTTCAGAAAAGAGATATATTCACATAATATTTAACTTTAATGGCTTGCCGTTGCCTCTTTTAGGGGGCGGCATAAGCTGTACTCATGAGACAACATCGAAAATCCAATATCCTGCTAATTCCTTTTACGGTGCTAACCGTATCTATTGTTGTGTTGTGTGTATTGGTGCAATTGCTGTTACAATCCTCTCTGGACGAAATGAAATCCGATGCGGAAATTACCGACATTGCCTTAAAGGAAAGAACACTATGTCACCAGGTGGTAAGTTCTATTGCGGCTGACAACCTGGCCGGGAAAATTACGCAACCGCCCCTTGACAATCTGTTACGCGCCTTTTACAGCACACAACAATCGCTGGCCCATATACACAATGCCGGCACAAAAAAGGCGGCGCCTTACATGGTACAGTTGATCAATGTGGACAGCGCCTACGAGAATATGTCGCGAACAGTTATGCTCAATGTCAATTCCGAAACCGACAATAACGACAAGTTTGTATTATTATTAAACAGCCAATCTCGTTTTATAAACCAACTGGACGCGTTTATTTCGGCGGTTACCGGCAATTCAAATGCTAAGATTGAGAAATTTAAGGCCGAAGAACTCATTTTAACCGCCATTTCACTTGCCATCATTTTTCTTGAGGTAGTATTCATATTTGTACCTGCAATAAAGAAAATCAAAAGGCAATCGCAGCAGTTTAAAGCAATCGCTTTTCATAACTCACATATCATACGGCAACCGCTGGCAAATATTAAGGGACTGCTTGATATAATTGACGAGGACTCGGTACACGGTGAGACAAGAGAAATGCTGCAGCTAATAAAAAGTGAAGCGGATAAACTGGACGAAGTTATCCACACCAATATTTACAACACGCTGCATGAATAACGGCAGCCCTACACCCTAATATTCCCGTTGAACCAGGAAGGAGGCAAGTTGCTGTAATGGTTTTTTGCGTGCTGACAGCACTGCTACCTCTTCCAGGTGAAAAAGGGCTTTATCAAGATACTGTTGCTTTAACTGCTTTGCCCATTCATCAACATTGCATTCCCTGAAAATATTTAGCACTTTTTCCACTTTATCAGCCCCGCCGTTTTGCATAAGGTACTGTAACTCGGCTTTTTGCCTTTCATCAGCTATCTCAAGGGCGTGTATAAGTAAAAAGGTCTTTTTGTTCTGCCTTATATCACCGCCAACATCTTTGCCAAATTTTGCCGGGTCGCCAAACGCATCAAGATAATCGTCCTGCACCTGGAAGGCTATGCCTAAATTTCTGCCAAACTCATACATGTGGCGGCAATTACCCTCACCCGCTCCTCCTAAAATTGCGCCCATTTGCAGGCTGGCGGCAAGCAGCACAGATGTTTTAAGCTCTATCATCCTTATATAATCCGCAGGGGCAACATTATCCTGCGTCTCAAAGTCCATATCCATCTGCTGCCCTTCGCAAACTTCTTTTGCCGTTTGGTTAAACAAATGCAGTATGCGGTGCAGGTAATGCGTATTTATTTTATTAAGATAATCGTACGCAACAATCAGCATCACATCACCGGCAAGCAGCGCAGTACTTTCGTTATATTTTGTGTGTACCGTTTGCATGCCCCTGCGCAAGGGCGCTGCATCCATAATGTCATCATGAATGAGGGTAAAGTTGTGAAACAGTTCAATGGCCGTGGCTACATCGTACGCGTCTTTGTTAATGTTGTCAAACAACTCGTTGCCCATCAGGCACATAACAGGGCGTATTCTCTTTCCGCCAAGGCCTAAAAAATACTCTCCCGGTTCATACAGCGATGATGGCTGCAAAGGAAAATGCCTTACTTCAAATCTCTTTTTAAAATCAGTAACCAGTTCTTCAAAATGGTGCATGGTGCTTTGTATGTTTCCGCGCTGCAAGATAGTGGTAAACCGCCGTACTGCAAACCGGCAGCTTTTGTTAGCCGCAAGGTTGCCCGCTATCTTCAAAATATCAAAATAGCCATCCTCATTTGTTTTATTTTTGCCTGCCAGCTAAATTAACTGTATGAAAAAAGCATTTCGCCTCCCGCTTATAGGCCTCTTTACATTGTTGGTTATTTCCGCATCTGCCCAAAATAAAATACTCGTTTTCCAGAGCGATTTCGGCCTGAAAGATGGCGCCGTTTCCGCCATGAAAGGGGTTGCCATGACGGTTTCGCCAGACCTTAAAATATTCGACCTTACACACGATATACCACCTTTTAATATATGGGAGGCGGCTTACCGCCTTAAACAAACAGCCCAGTACTGGCCCGTGGGTACAGTGTTTGTTTCCGTGGTTGACCCGGGCGTAGGTTCTCAGCGTAAGTCGGTAGTACTTAAAACCAAAACCGGGTATTTTTTTGTTACGCCTGATAACGGCACACTTACTTTAATAGCGGAAACCATGGGTATAGCTGAAATAAGGGAGATTGATGAAACCAAAAACCGCCGGCAGGGGTCGGGGGACTCCTACACGTTTCATGGCCGCGATGTATACGCCTATACAGGGGCAAGGCTGGCTTCGGGGACTATCAGCTTTGAAGAAGTTGGCCCTGCATTGCCCCCGCAGGTAGTAACTATTGATTACCAGAAGCCGGTGCTTGAAAACGGCGTTATTAAGGGCAATATACCCATACTGGATATACAGTTTGGCAATGTATGGACAAACATTGATGAGGCCACTTTTAAGCAATTGAATGTTAGCCACGGTGATTCACTTGCGGTAACAATCTTTCACGCTAAACAGCAGGTTTACCAGGCCACCCTGCCGTTTGAAGCTACGTTTTCCGGCGTGGCCCTTAAAAAACCGCTGGTTTACCTCAACAGCCTGCTGAATATTTCACTGGCGCTTAACCAGGGTAGTTTTGCCGCCAAATACAAAATTTTAAGCGGCCCTGATTGGAGCATCGCGATAAAAAAGACCGCCAAATAGGAGGAAAAAAAGGGGATAAGGGAGGAATGCAAAACGGATTAACTTATTGATTATCATTATTCTAATATAAAATAATCAACATTTTTCCACCAATTCATTTTGCCTTGGTGCCCTTTATGGCCCTTTCTGTCCCTTCTATTCCGTGCCTTCATTTACACATTTTAACCATAACGCTGAACTGTGGAGAAAAGAGGGATAAGGGAGGAATGCAAAACGAACTAAAGTGTTGATTTTCATATTGTTAAAAGAAAATAAATGATTTTTTCCAGGTAATTCGTTTTTTTATTCCAACCCCGTTAATGTGATTTCGCCTGTCAAAGAACATCTCTTAGATAGATATACTTTTCGTGCTTTTGTCTCGCTTTCCGGGCAAAAATTTTTTCAAAATATCGTGCGCAAGGGGCGGGACATTTTAGCACATGGCATGCTGCCGGTAATTTTGCCTTACTTTTGCGGGAATTTTGAAACCGGATACTATATACCATTTTACAGCAGTTTTTTTAATGCTGGGTGTGTTTTTTGCACAGTCGTTCAGCAGCGCGGTAATTAAGGCCTATTATCACGTTAATACTGCAGCGTATGCCAAAAACTGCGAAAACAAGAACAAACCCTGGCTGCATTGCAACGGCAAATGCCAAATGCATAAACAAATACAACAGGAAAATAAAAAGGAACAGGATAATGCCGCCGGCAAAATGTCGGGCAGGAACGAAATAACGCTTTCCAGTAAATCGTTCTTTGCAAAAGTGCAGCCTTCCCCGGTTACAGGTAATAAAAACCAGCTTGTAACACCCCTTTCGCTCGGCTGTTTGGTTGACAGGCATACGGACATTTTTCATCCGCCACAAGCATAATCTCTTAGTCAATCGTTTTTATTCCGCAAAGCTTACCCCGGCTATTAACCTGTCTTTTACAAAAGCGGCAGGGGGTATTATCATTTTACAATCTATAAAACTATATTATGCGCAATTTTCTTATTATTTCGGTTTTTATTATGCTGGTTGCCGCCTGCAATAACGCGCCCAAAGAGCAACCCTCAGCCAAAGACACAACAATGACCATGGCTGCGCCCGCCAAAGATTTCAGCAAGCTTTCCTTTGCCGCAAAAAGAGATGTGGTTTGCCGTATGCCGTTAACTGCCGGCATTGGCGACACGGCTACCTATAAAGGTAAACTGTATGGGTTTTGCTCAAAGGAATGTAAAGACGAGTTTAAAAAAGACCCTGCCGGATATGTAGCCAAAAACGGCGACCAGGCGGCAAAAAAGAAATAAAAAAACTGTATTGAAACTGCATAGCACAATGCGCGGCATTGGGGTTATGCAGTTTTTTCATGCGGGCGGTAACGTAATTAACGGGCGATGTAATTAAGTGGGGGGCAAAATCCCTGATGGCCTGAGCAGGTAGCATCATAAAATTCAAAAGCCCCTGTTTCAGGGGCCATTGAGTGGTAAACAAATATGTAAATGGATATTGGATTATTGCTGCAAATGCAGTGTACGGTATTTTTTATAGCATTAGCCTGCAGGTGGTCGGCTCATTTACGTAAAAAGTTAACTCTTGGATTTTTTTGTTTTTCGGGGATTGTGGTCATTCACCGGGTGTTGCCATTTTTAGAATGGTTTAACGCTCCATTTTCCCCAAATCCCTATCTTCGCCGCGCAAAAAAGTTCTTTAAGCCCAATGATTAGCCGAAGAAATATACGTGTTAAGGTAATGCAGCTATTGTACGCGCTTGAGCCCGGTGAAGAATCAAACCAAAAGACCGACGCGGTAAAAACATTAAAAAAACAACTGAACCAATCCTGCGACCTGTTTATTTACCTGTTGTATTTTTTAACTGAAGTAGCCCGTTACGCTGAAAAAGATGCGCAAAAAAGGGCTAACAGGAATTTGCCAACTTCCGCGGATTTAAATGTAAACACCAAAATATCCGGTAATAGTTTATTGTGGGTTATTTTGGAAAGCCCGTCGTTTAAACAAGCCACTCAACAGGCTAACCCCGGCTTTGAAGAAACACCGGAGGAAGTGAGGAAAGTTTACCTTGCCATGGTTGCTTCCCCTTTTTACCAGGAATATATAGCAAAGCCTGCAAGGGAAAAAAGCACGGAGAAAGATATACTGCAATTTATTTTTACCGACCTGATGCTGGCCGATGAAAATTTTATAGGGCATGTGGAAGAAAATTTTAATAACTGGGATGATGATGCGGAAATGATGAACCAGCTTATGCACAGTTACCTGCAAAAACCGGCATCGTTTAATTTGCAGGAGATGATAGGTGAGGAGAAGTGGAAATTTGCCCGGGAACTTTTAAATACCGCCATTGAGAAAAAGGAATATATAACCGGCCTTATAAAACCAAAACTTAAAAACTGGGATGCAGAGCGCATTGCTGTGCTTGACATGATATTGATGCGTATGGGCGTATGCGAGTTTTTATATTTTGAAACTGTGCCCACAAAGGTTACCATTAACGAATATATTGATATAGCGAAGGAATATAGTACCCCCCAGAGCGGCCAGTTTGTTAACGGGATCCTGGATAATATTCACAAAGAGTTGTTGGCGGAAGGTAAAATTCATAAAACTGATTTTAAGCAAAAAACCAACTAAAAGTATAATTTTGCCCCCTTAATATGCCTTGTTATGAAAAAGGTTTTATGTTTTTTAATGGTATTGGCTGTAATAACAATAATTAGCTGTAAAAGCAATACGGATGCTAACGGCCTGCAGTCAAGCATGAAAGACCAGGTGCACCAGTTTGACACGGCAAATTACACCACCATACAGTGGATAGATTCCGTTAAAGATTTTGGGCTTGTTACGCAGGGCGAAAAAGTTAAGGTGGTTTTTCATTTCCTTAATTCAGGCAACAAACCGTTATTTATTGCCCATGTGCAACCCAGTTGCGGCTGTACTGTGGCTGATTATACCAAAAGCGCCGTGGCGCCGGGGCAGCAGGGAGAAATAGATGCGGTGTACGACAGCAACCATGGTTTTCCCGACCAGCAGGTACGTAAAACAATTTCGGTAACATGCAATGCCCGTAATAAAACAAATACAACATTGATGTTTACCGGCAACATAAAAGCCAAATCCTGAGAGGGGCAAAAAATTATTTCATCTTTTTAATTTACTAAATAACAAACAATGACTCTTTTGAACGCAGTTTTATTAATGGCTCCCCCCTCTGGTCAGCAGGGTGGCGGTGGCAGTTCCTTCATGACACCCCTGTTTATTGGTGGTATATTTTTAATTATGTGGCTGTTTATGATAAGGCCGCAGGCTAAAAAAGCTAAAGAACAGAAAAAATACATTGAAGGCCTGCAAAAAGGCGATAAAGTGGTAACACACGCCGGTATTCACGGCACTATATACAAGGTTAACGAAGATACTACCGTGCAACTGGAAACAAGCCCCGGCAGTTACTTAAAGGTAGAGAAATCTGCTATCAGCCTTGAAATGACGCAGGCGGTTAACAAAGCAGCTACTGCAACTACTGATAAAAAATAGTACCGCGGCGCAAAAAGATTGAAGGATTACGGGGAAAGCGGGTAGCTTTCCTCTTTTCTTTTACGGGGTGCAGCGGTAATCATTTTTTGCAGCAGGCTTTGCGTAAGCTTACCTTCATTCAATAAAAATCAAACATTAGCATTTCTGGTTATGGTTTTACGCGTTGGTTTAACAGGTGGCATAGGCAGCGGCAAAAGTACCGTAGCACATATTTTTACCGTGCTGGGCATACCGGTGTTTGATGCTGATACTGTTGCCAAAAACGTGATGAATGAAGATGAAGAATTGAAAAAAAAGATTATTGATGTTTTTGGGGAACAGGCTTACACAGGCAACCAGCTTAACCGCAAATACATAGCGTCAATTGTGTTTAGTGATGCGTGGAAACTTGAGCAGTTAAATGCCATTGTACACCCTGCCACGATAGCGGCCGCCGAACAATGGATGCGTTGGCAAACGTCGCCTTACGCCGTAAAGGAGGCGGCCTTGCTGTTTGAATCGGGCTCGGCTGCGGGCACGGATGTGGTGGTGGGCGTGTTTGCCCCACAGGCATTGCGTATTCAGCGGGTAATGGAGCGGGATAATGTAAACCGGGAGGAAGTGATGAAACGCATCAGCAACCAAATTGACGATGAAATTAAAAAAAAGCTTTGCGATTTTGTTTTAATAAATGATGAGCAGCAATTACTGTTGCCGCAGGTAATAACCTTGCATGAACAACTGCTGCAATTGGCAAAACAACGTAATAATGAATAGGCGTGTTAAAGGGTTAATTGTTTTAGTATGTGCCTGTGCGCTCATTTTCGGGCTTATCATCTTCGTGCTTATTCCGCGCGCAGCAGCCATAACCCTCCCTTACCGCTGGGGTAATATTCCTGTTGGCCAGCCAAAAGCAGTTGTACATCAATACCTCGGCAACCCTGCCAGTTCAATCCCCGGTACCGATACCTGGCGTGCCAGCCGTGAAAGCGGGGAATATGAGCTGGACCTAACCTACGGAACAGACAGTTTAGCAGCTTCTTATAAGCTCTATTTTAACTACCATCTCGGCTTCTTCCACAAACAATACCTTCTCGTGCAGAAGTAACGCCATTCTTCGCCACGTACTATCAACTCAATTACATTTCCTCCAGGCATCATACCGGTACCAATCCGCTCCCTTAGTTCATACCTGCACTCCCCACCGTTTATCCAATCTAATTGCCATTTATGTTAAAATCATGTACTATGCAAAACAAGGTACATAGCTTTGGTGTGTAATATTCAATAATAGATACTTTATTATTTAAAATACATGATATGAAAAAGTTCTTTACGCTGCTAACTATCACTTGTTTATCAACGTTTTGTGTAAAAGCCTTCGCCCAGGCAGGCACTGAAAAAAGTGTAAAAGGGCAGGTTTCTGCGCAAAAAGCCGTGGACGCAGCCACCGTTTTGCTGTTAAACGTAAAAGACAGTTCAATAGTTACAAGCGCTGTAACCAATAATAACGGCGCTTTTGATATGCCGGTTAAAAAAGATGGCCGGTTTATGGTTTCGGTACAGGCCATAGGGTATAATATGTACTACAGCGAGCCATTTGAGCTAAATGCCGCCAACCCCGTTTACGCCGTAAAGCCCGTAGTGCTCAGCGCCCAGGCTAAACAACTGGGCAACGTGGTGGTAACCACCAAAAAGCCTTTTATTGAGCTGAAAATTGATAAAACTGTGGTGAATGTGGATGCTTCGCCTACGAATGTTGGCTTAAGCGCGCTGGATGTACTGGAGAAATCACCCGGTGTTACCGTTGATAAAGACGGTAATGTTAGCCTGCGCGGTAAACAGGGCGTTATGATACTGATTGACGGAAGGCCAAGCTACCTGAGCGGTACAGACCTCGCCAATTATCTTAAAAACCTGTCAAGCTCAAACCTTGACCAGATTGAAATTATGACGCAGCCGCCCGCCAAGTATGATGCATCGGGCAATGCGGGCATCATCAATATCAAAACAAAAAAGACAAAAATTGTCGGGCTTAACGGTAGTGTTACAATAGGTGGTGGCGAGGGGCATTACCCCAAAGCCAACGAAAGCTTTAATATTAACTACCGCACCGGTAAGGTAAACCTGTTCGGCAATTACGGTTACAACTATTATAAAGGCCTGCAAACCCTTGACCTGGTGCGTAATTTCAGGGACCAAAGCACGCAGGATATAGAATCAATATACCGCCAGAATACAGACATGACAAGAATTAACCAAACCCACAGTTTTAAAGCCGGGGTTGATTATTATGTCAGCAAAAAAACAACCATGGGCATTGTGATTAACGGTTATGCAAGCCCTTCAACTAATAGCAGCTATAATACAACTGATATTTTTGGCGCGGACGGTGTGATGCAGTCACAAACCCTGGCGCCCAGCACATCAGATGGTAAATGGGGCAACATCGGGGGCAACCTCAACTTCAGCCATACTTTTGACAGCACAGGTACAGAGTTAACAGCCGACTTTGATTATACCCGTTACCACTCAACATCCGACCAAATGTTTTACAACTATTTTTATGACCCCAAGGGTAATAAAATTCAGCCTGATGAAACATTAAGGGGGCAGTTGCCGGCGATAATAAATATTTACAGCGCCAAGGCAGATTATTCACACCCCTTAAAAGGTAACGCAAAACTGGAAGCCGGTGTAAAAAGCAGCTACGTGAAAACAGATAACAACGCCCAGTACAATAACCTTATTAACGACAATTGGGTAGTTGACTCAGGCCGCACAAACCACTTTGTGTACACCGAAAATATTAATGCTGCTTATGTTAACGTTAACAAACAGTTCAGCAAAAAATGGAGCGCCCAGGCAGGCCTGCGTTTGGAGAATACCATTGCTAAAGGTAACCAGCTTACCACCGGTGAAACCTTTACCAGGAATTATACACAATTATTTCCCACAACCTATATTGGTTATACACTGAACGATAAAAACCAGTTTTCAATAAGCTATGGCAGAAGGATTGAAAGGCCGGATTATGAAGACTTAAACCCCTTTTACCAGTTTCTTGATAAGTACACATACGAGGTAGGTAACCCTTACCTTAAGCCGCAGTTCAGCCACAATTTTGAGTTGACACACTCTTTCAGGAGCATGCTGAATACAACGCTTAGCTACAGTACCACAAACGACATTATACAGGAAGTGCTGGAGCAGGTTGACAGTACGCATACATCATTTGTAAAGCGCAGCAACATAGCCAGCCAGCGCAGCTTCGGCCTTAGTGTTAACGCAGGCGTGCCTGTAACAAAATGGTGGAGGACAAATATATACGCGCAGGTAATAAACAACCGCTACAAAGGCTTTGTAAATAACGGCAACATTGATGTGGAGGCCACCGGTTTTATGGCCAACATGCAAAACCAGTTTACTTTACCAAAAGGCTGGACACTTGAGCTGAGCGGCTTTTACAGGAGCAGGATGATTGAGGGTATTTTAGTAGCAAGGCCAATGGGTAAAGCAGACTTTGCAGTGGCAAAAAGCATAATGAAGAAAAAAGGAATGATACGGGTGAACATAAGCGACTTTATGAACCTGCAGAGTTTCCGCGGGTACAGCAGGTACCAGAACGTGGACGTTACCATTCACAACCGTTGGGATAACCGCGTGGTTAATGTAAGCTTTACCTGGCGCTTTAATAAAGGCCAAAGCCTGCAGCACCACGACCATAGCAGCGCAGGCGATGAAAAAAGCAGGGTGAAGACAGGAAACTAATATTAGATTGACGATTGGATGAAAAGGTCATTGAGCCATTAGGTTATTAGTCATTAAGGTAAGAGTAAATCTGCAATATAAAATCTACAATAGGGAGAGTTTGGTTTAGGTACATCCCCTCTGTTCTTGCAAAAGAATGGAGGGGATTTTTTTATGTAAAAATTTATTTTAATGATTGTTTAAAACCTGTTTTAAAGCCATAAACTTTTACATCCATCCTTGTATATTTTCCGCTCATCATTTGCGGTTGATGAATGGTTTCCAATTAAATGTCAAAGCTTCCGCTTGTCATTATTTAGCATTTTTTGTCAGCTTGCCTTTAGCAATATTGCGCTACGAAATTAACCGTAGTAACTGCAATTAATTATTTATGACGAAACATGTACACCAACTCTTTGTAACAATCCTCGCAGTGTGTATAATACCTGTGGCGCATGCGCAGCAAACAGGCAAAATTACCGGCAGCGTTAAAGGCACTGGCGATAAAATTATTGAGGCTGCTACTGTATCCCTTCTTAAAGCAAAAGATTCTTCCCTGGTAAAAATTGCCGTAAGCGACAAAACAGGCACATTTGAATTTGAAAACATAAAAGCCGGCAAATATTTTTATACTGTTGATGCTGTGGGCTATGCTAAATTTACCGGCGCTGCTGTTGAAATAACTGCCGGCAGCACAGTAATACAGTTGCCTGCCGCTACGCTGGCTGCAGTAACAGGCGGCCTGGGTGCGGTTACCGTGAGCGCCACAAGGCCGTTGATTGAAAATAAGATTGACCGCACCGTTGTAAATGTAGACGCTTCACCCACTAATACCGGCCTTACCGTATTGGAAGTACTGGAAAGAAGCCCCGGCATTACTGTTGATAATAATGATAACGTTTCGCTGAAGGGCAAGCCCGGTGTGATAATAATGATTGATGGCAAACCTACCTATCTTAACGCGACTGATTTGGCTAACCTGCTCAAAAGTATGTCGGCTAACCAGGTTGACCAGATTGAGATAATGACGCAACCGCCTGCCAAATACGATGCTGCCGGCAACTCGGGCATCATCAACATAAAAACAAAAAAGACCCGCAATAACGGTTTTAACGGCTCGCTTACTTCAAGCGGTATTCTTGCTGTCTACTTTAAACAAACCAACAATTTTACCTTTAACTGGCGCCACAATAAAATTAACCTGTATGGCAGCCTTGGCTACACGCATTGGGAAGGCTTTGGCGATAACACCATTGACAGGAAGTTTCGTGCAAACCGCAATACGCCCTTCAGCAGCGAGGTGTATTCAACCTCCTTTAGCCGCTTTACTAATTATAACGGTACATACAAGGCCGGCCTTGATTATTTCGCGTCAAAAAATACCACGCTTGGGGTAAGTGTAAATGGTTTTAACGATCACACTTATTTCAACACAAATTCTCTTTCAAAATTTTACGATAGCCTCGGCCATTTTACACAGTATAACACGGCATTATCCAATAACCCTTCACCATGGAAGAATTTTGGTGTAGATGTTAACCTGCAGCAGAAGATTGGTAAGAAAGGTGCTGAACTGGATGCAGATGCCGACTATATCTCGTACAGAACGAGTTCAATACAGTATTCAAACAACTACCTGTATGACCCGAACGATATTTTGATACCCAAAAATGACCCCAACAACCCCAACCCATACCTGCTGAAAGGAAACCTGCCGGGTAAAATAGACATTTATACTTTTAAGGCAGATTTTTCAACGCCGCTAAAGAAAAATGTTACGCTTGAAGCTGGTGTTAAAAGCAGCTATGTAAAATCAGACAACGACGCGCAGTACACCCTGTATGATACATTGACCAAACAATGGAATGTGGATAATACAAGAAGCAACCATTTTATCTATTCTGAAAATATCAACGCTGCTTACCTGAGCCTGCAAAAGCAAATGAAGAAGTTTACTGCAAAAGTTGGCGTGCGTGCTGAACAAACAGTATCAAAAGGCAACCAGGTAATTAAGAATGAGAAGTTTGATAAAAACTATACCAGGCTTTTCCCTACAGCATACCTAAGCTACCAGCCCAATGATAATAATACCTGGGAAATATCTTATGGCCGAAGGATTGAAAGGCCTGACTACCAGGACTTAAACCCTTTTCAGTACCAGTTAGACAGGTACACTTACCAGCAGGGTAATCCATACCTGCAGCCGCAGTTTGCACAAAACGTTGAAGTAAGTTATAATTACAAGGGCCAGCTTAATCTTACAGCGAATTATACAAAAACTACGGACATTATAAACGATGTGCTTATAACAGAACAGGATGCAGATAAGAATTATATAACATATCAAACTAAGCAAAACATAGCATCAAATACTAATTTTGGCCTCGCGGCTAACTATGGTAAACAGCTTAAAAAATGGTGGAACGTCAATTTGTTTGTCAATGTTTTCAATAACCGTTATAAAGGGTACATTGACGGCGAGTATGTTAATGCGGCAATTACCTCATTTACAGGCAACCTGAGCAGTCGTTTTACGTTTAATAAAGGATGGAGCGGTGAGATAAGCGGCTTTATGCAGGGCAAAAGCCTTGTAAGCAGTGCAATTTTAGCTAAGCCTATGGGTATGTTCTCCATAGGTGCGGGCAAACAGGTATTAAAGAGCAAAGGCAACATTCGCTTAAACCTGCGCGACCCGTTTTATATTATGCGTTTTAATGGTTCTACCGATATGGATAAGTTTACTACCTATATTCATAGCCGTTGGGACAACAGGCGCATTATTTTAACGTTTACATACAGGTTTGGTAAAAATACCAGCCAGGCCCAGCGTAAAAAGCCCACTGCCGCAGAAGAAGAGCAGAACCGTGTTAACGTAGGTGGCGGGCAGCAATAAAATGTTTTTTTCTCATGTGACTATATACCGGCCCCGGTTTCAACCGGGGCTTTTTATGTATTGCAGGGCTTATATATTTCTTTGCAACTGGTTGACAATTACGCTGCCTTTACATTTGCCTTTTTTCACCGGGTGCTTTTCTTTTCTTACTTTGCTTAATAATTATGAAGATTACCTACCTGGCAGTGGTTGCCTGCCTGTTGCATTCAATAAATTCATATTCCCAGCAACCTGATATGGTTTTTATGCCCAATATAAAAGGTGTAAAATTTTCACTCTCCGGTAACCAGTTGGGCTACCCCATTATTAACCTTGGCGCTGTTGGGGCAACCGAATTACATTTTGACGACCTTGACGGATATGTAAAAAATTATTTTTATACGTTCGTATTGTGCAATGCAGACTGGCAGCCTGCTGACGTAAACCAGTTTGATTATTTAAAGGGTTTTTTACAGGGCAGGCTTTCCACCTACCGCATGTCGTCAATCGCCAAAATTAAATATGTGCACTACATGATTAACCTGCCCGAGGCGAATTGCATGCCTAAAATAACCGGCAACTACCTGCTGAAGGTTTACCTGAATAACGATACATCAAAACTGGCATTTACAAAACGTTTGCTGGTGTATAATAATGTTGTTACAATAGGCGCGCAGGTGCAGCATCCCTTTAACAGCGAGCTTTTTAATACCCATCAAAAAGTACAGTTTACCATTGATGTAAGCAAGCTTAACGTACTTAACCCGGGCCAGCAAATTAAAGTGGTGGTAATGCAAAACTATCGTTGGGACAATGCTATTACCGGCATGCAGCCGATGTTTATGCGCGGCAGCTCCTACGAATATAACGGCGAGAGGGACTGCGTTTTTCCGGCCGGTAAAGAATACCGTTGGGCTAACCTGGAAAGTTTTAGATACCAGAGTGAAAGAGTTGCCAGTGTAAGTGAGCAAAGCAAACTAACCGAAGTTTTTATACGGCCTGACCCTGAAAGAACAAAATTTGTTTACCAACCATACCCGGATTATGATGGTTTTTTTCAGATAGCATCAACCGACGTAACCAATCCATGGTGGCAGGGTGATTATGCTAAAGTGCATTTTGTGTATGTGCCGCAAAACAAGCAGCCTTACCCCGGTACGGATGTTTATATTGCCGGTGAAATGACAGGGTATAACATGGATGACTCTTCCAGGATGGAGTTCAACCCTGATACCGGCGCTTATGAAAAAACATTGATGCTTAAACAGGGGTATTACTCTTACATCTATGTGACAAAGCCATTACATGATGAATCAGCAAAGCCCGATGCAACGTTAACGGAGGGCAACTACTGGCAAACAGAAAATAATTACACGGTATTGGTTTATTACCGCTCTTTCAGCGACAGGGCAGATGAACTTGTTGGCGCCACCACCGTTAGCTCGGCGGGCTTTACAAGGTAAAACTTACACCCGTAATAATATTTTCTTGCCGGGTGTAAGTTTATAATATTTCCTGCTTACAGTTTTACATTTAACGACAGCATATAATTAATGCCCGCTACAGGGTAATAGTAATTGTCATTCACCACTGCACCGCCATAAATATATGGGTAGGTAGCCCCATTGGGTTCGTACAGGGTATTAAACAAGTTGTTTACCTGCGTAGTTATTCTCCACTCCTTAAACAGCAGGTGATGAAATGTATAACCGGCCATTACTCCCTGTGTATAAAATGCGCCAAGTTTGCGTTGCTCGTTTTGGGTATTGTCCAAATACTGGCTGCTTACATATTTTCCCAGCAGGGTAATATCAAAATCGGTAACAGGCGTAATATCTATACTAAACCCTCCGATTACCGATGGGGAAAAAGATATATCTGTGTTGTTATGCTGCACGGCCACCTGGCTGCCATCATCATAGTTATCTAAATATTCGGTAAAGGTTTTTATTTTATTGCGGCTTATGGTAAGGTTGGCGCTTGCATTAAGCCAGTAGTTAAAATTGTAGCTGCCCTGTAACTCAATACCAAGGCGGTAGCTGTTGGGCACATTAATACGTGTGTAGTTACCCACATCGTTTAATTTGCCGGTAAGCACAAGTTGGTCTTTGTATATCATATCGTACAGGGTAATATCCCAGCTATACTTATATAACTTACGCCCGATGTCTAACTCAAAATCGTGCAGTGTTTCTTTTTTAGGCTGCTGGTCAAGGCTTGCCTGGAAATCGTCGCGGTTAGGTTCTTTATTAGCCATAGCATAGCTGAAATAACCGTTCCAGCCAAGGTGATTGTAACTTATACCTGCCTTGGGATTTATAAAATCAAACTTGCGGTTGATGAATAAATCAGGGTTGCCGTCAAAACCTTCCATATTGTGCATTACATGGCGGTATTGTATATCACCAAAGGCATTCCACCGCGCGTTTAAAGCGCGCAGCCATTTGGCATATACGTTCATATCTGTTTTTTTAGCAGGATAGTTATAGTAAATATAATCTTTGGGTATGCCCACATCACCCCAAACTAATTCCCCATAATGTTTACCCGTATAAGTCGTCCAGCTACCGCCCAAAGTAACCTCGTCTTTGTTCTTCTTGTATTGAAGCGAGAATACCTGCCCGTAGAAATAATTATCCAGCCAAAGCTGGCGCACAAGGTCGGTTTGTGTAACAGTGTCGCTGCCAACAATGGGGTTGGTCAAACCATAATCACCATACGCCTGCCCGGCTTTGTATTCTTCATAATATCCATAGCCACGGGTTAAAAAGCTCGCAATGCCAAAGCTCCAGTAGTTGTTAATGGTTTGGTCGAAAAATAACTGGTAATGGGTTTGCCAATAGTTGTCTGTTTCGTTGTCGTAAGGTGCGCCCGGCTTTTCAGTGCCTGCATAATTATACTTCCTGTCTGTATGCAGGGTGGCCGAATCAACGCCATACCATGCCTGGTAGGTTTTTTCTTTACCCGCAATAACATTAAACCGCACAGATGTTTTTTTGTTGATATAAGCCCCGGAAAGATAAAACGCCTGCAGGCTGCTTGTGGCCCTGTCAATATACCCGTCGCTGCTTATTTGACTAAGCCTCGCGTCAAAAGTAAAATGGTTATTTATTAGACCGGTACCAACGCGGACGGTATTTTTCCAGGTATTGAATGAGCCGTAGCTGTTATTTGATTCAGCATAAGCGCTGTCATGAAATTCAAACGTATTAAGGTTTATTGTTGCACCAAAAGCGCCGGACCCATTGGTTGAAGTACCCACGCCACGCTGTATTTGTATGGAGTTGGTGGAAGAAAGAATATCCGGCAAATCTACAAAATACGTACCCTGGCTTTCCGCATCGTTATACGGTATGCCGTTTAGTGTAACGTTTATGCGCGTGGCATCCGTACCGCGTATGTGCATGTAAGTATAACCCACGCCATTGCCCGCATCGCTGCTGACATAGACCGAAGGCGTTTGATTAATGAGATAGGGGATGTCCTGCCCCAGGTTATTCTTTTGAATTTGGGTTGAATTAAGCTCCGTTTTAGTAAATGGCGCTTTGTCTGCTGCGCGAACTGCTTTTATTTCAAGGGGTTCAAGATAGTAAGCCGAATCAAGCATAATGATGCTTAATTCAACTGCGGTTTCTCCCTGTATTGCAGCATAAGGCTTTACAGAATTATGCTTGCCAATATAATCTACCCAAACATATCCCCGCAGGGGCATCCTGGAAAATGAAAAGAAACCGGAATCATTTGTAATTGTTACAGGCGGGACTTTTAAGTTAGCTAAAAGTTGTACCTGTGCTTTGGCAAGTGGTTTACCCTGTTCGTCAACCACCCTGCCTTTAACGGTTACTTGTGCGTGTGTTAGCGCTGCCATTATAAGTGCAGCCATTGTTCCCAAAAATTGCTTCATATTTTTTTGTTTTGGGAACAGGGAAATGCAATGGAGAAGGAATGATTGTTTTTCGTTTAACGTTTTGCCGGCCGGCCTGTTAACGTTGTAACGCCTTCCCTTCGCAGGAATTACCCTGTTCAGGTTCTACGGGTATTATCTCAGCCTCCTTTTTAGCGGAAGCACCCCGGGATTTTTTTTGCCGGGCAACCATGCCCGGCGTTTGTTAATTAAACCGCAAAGTAAACGCAGATTTTTTTAAAAACATGTAACTTTTTAATTTCACCATCGTACAATAGGCATAAAACCAATTTAACCATGCAAAAATTTATATTATCCGTGGCCCTGTTGTTAATGCTCGCGGGCACACGGGCAGTTGCGCAAAACGTTGTATACGACGCTAATGCGCAGGTGCGTAAGGTGGAACATTTTACCAAAATACATGTATCAAGCGCTATAAGCCTGTATTTAAGCCAGGGTAGGGAAGAAGCGGTGGCAGTAAGTGCCGGTGATGAAAAATACACCGCCCGTATAAGGACAGAGGTTAGGGACGGGGTATTGAAGATTTATGTTGAAAATGGCGCCTGGAACAACTGGAACTGGGGCAACAGGAGCCTTAAGGCTTATGTAACCATTGTAAACCTTGATGGTATTGAGGCAGACGGGGCATCTTCTGTGAAAGTAAGCGACCCCCTGCATGCAACCGGCAATTTTGACCTGGAAATAAGCGGCGCTTCAACCGTAAAATTTGACGGTGGCGTTACTGCAAACAGCATGAACATTCAGGTTGACGGCGCAAGTAATTTTAGGTCTGCACTCAACGCGGCCGATGTTAAATTTAACCTGAGCGGTGCTTCGCAGGCAGAAATTAGCGGTAAAAGCGGCGGCCTTACTATTGAAGCTACCGGCGCCAGTGAATTTAAGGGCTTTGCTTTTGAAAGCGAAAATTGCAAGGCAGAAGCCAGCGGCGCTTCAACCGTTAGTATTACAGTAAGCAAAAAGTTAGACGCGCAGGCCAGCGGTGCAAGCAGTATTGGCTATAAAGGCGAAGCGGTAATTACCAACCTTGATGTAAGCGGCGCGTCGAATGTTAAAAAAAGAAGTTAACCGTTATTTTGTTATAATAAAAATACGAGCCTCAGCAATGAGGCTTTTTTATTTCGTAAAACCCTTTGCATGCGTGCTTTTTGGCAAAAATTAGCTATGCGGCTTCATCTGGTGGCATCACAAAATAATACTTAGATTTCTTAAAATGTTTGGCTGGTATCCTGCTGCGGCGTATCTTTGCCGTCCAAATCGCGAAAAACGAAAGTTTAAAATATACATCGCGAAGTAGAGCAGCGGTAGCTCGTCGGGCTCATAACCCGAAGGTCATAGGTTCGATCCCTATCTTCGCAACACACAAATAAAAGCCTCGTAAAGAGGCTTTTATTTTTTCGGGGTAGTGGGGGCTCATATCCGCCGCGGCGGTTATAAGTTCAGTTCCTATCTTCGCAATTAAGAACAAAAGCTTCTGCAAGAGGCTTTTATCATTTTTGGAAATACAATTCAGTAAACCAGCAAATAAGGAATATCCGGGTGAAGGCAGGTTTTGTAAACATATTCGGCAGGCCTAATGCGGGCAAAAGCACCCTGCTTAATGCTTTACTTGGTGAAAAGCTGGCCATTGTATCACCCAAAGTACAAACAACCCGCCACCGTATAAAAGGATTTTTGACAAAACCCGGCGAATACCAAATTATTTTTTCTGACACGCCCGGCATTATAGAGCCTAAATACAAATTGCACGAACGGATGATGCAAAGCGTTAAAAGCGCTATGGAGGATGCCGACGTTGGCGTTTTGCTGGCTGATATAAAAGATAATGAAGAAGAGTTAAACACCCTCTTTTCCTCGCTGCGGTTAAAGGTACCCTGCATTGTGGTGCTTAATAAAATTGACGGGGTTAAGCCGGGTATAATTAAACAGAAGGCCGATTTTTTTAAAGCGCAATCCTATTGCAAAAAGGTAGTTGCCATATCTGCCCTGCAACAAAAAAATATTGAAGAGCTGTTGCAGGCAGTGCTTGATTTGTTGCCGGAGGGTGAGGCTTACTACGCTGAGGACGAACTCACTGACCTTTCAACCAAGTTTTTTACGGCAGAAATGATTCGCGAAAAAATATACGAGTTGTATGGTGATGAATTGCCTTATCATTCAGCCGTTATTATCAATGAGTTTAAAGAAAGCCCCACCCTAATAAAAATACAGGCAGATGTTATTGTGCAGCGCGAAAGCCAGAAGGCCATTATGATTGGTGAAGGCGGAAAAATGATTAAAAAACTTGGTACGCTTGCCCGCGAAGAGATGGAAAAATTCCTGCAGCATAAGGTATATCTCCAGTTATTTATTAAAGTAAAACCCAAATGGCGCGACAATGAAATGCAGTTGAAGGAATATGGCTACTACTGATGATATTTTTTATCCGGTTTTTTGTAAATTACACACCGGTCATCAATCTGTAACACGCTCATTACAAACCCTTCAACAATGAAAGCATACATCATTTCCTGTGTTCTTATTGCCTGTGCCAATTATGTGTTTGCGCAGGCCGGCGCAAGTTTAGACGTTAATACACCCGGTAACAGCAACGGCTACGGCCTGGTAAGGTTCAGCAACCCGTCTGCCGGTAACGGAAAGATTGGGGATGTTGATATGGATGAGGTGGCCGGCAGCCCTTATTACAATACCAACTGGGGGCCCGCGGTGATTGTTTTACTGCATGACAAGCCGGTAAAAGTGCTGAAAGCAAGATTGAACCTATGTAACAACGAACTCCACTATATTGACACGAATAATACAGAAATGGTAGTGGACGACCGGAACGTAAAAAAAGTATTTTTCATGGATGGGAAGGATACCTCAAAGGTTACAGCGCTTTTCCAGGTGATACAGAATTTTAATGGCAAAGTAGGCGGCACTTATATGCAGGCGTTGAATACCGGTACTATACAGTTATTGAAATTGAACGTTGTCGAAGTAAAGAAAAGAGACTATGATGTTATGTCAGGCAAAACAAGCTATAGTTTTCAACCAAATACCAGCTACCTGTTTTTAAGGGATGGTAACCTGCTGCCTTGTAAAACATTAAGCAAAGCGGATATTTTTACCGTGCTTTTGCCCGATGCAGCGGCCAATTCCTGGCTCGTTACCAACAAAAACAAATTGAGGAACGAAAAAGAGGTAACCAGCTTTCTTGCCTATTACAATGTTGCATTAACACCGGGCAGGTAATTGGCCTGGCTTCCTTAACAAACAATCAGCTATCTTTGCGCCCGCCCGCGGCTTTTACGGCAGGTACACTTGCTTAGCGGCAAAAGGCTTTTGGGGCGATTTATATTAAATTTTATGAGTTTTACAGTTGCTATTGTTGGCAGGCCTAATGTGGGTAAAAGTACGTTGTTCAACCGCTTGCTTGAACAGCGTAAAGCTATTGTGGATGACATAAGCGGGGTTACCCGCGACAGGCAATATGGTATTGTTGACTGGAACGGTAAAAACTTTAATATTATTGATACCGGCGGTTTTGTGGCCAATAGCAGCGATGTGTTTGAAACCGAAATACGCAAACAGGTGCGTATAGCCATTGATGAAGCAGATGCCCTGGTTTTTATGGTTGATGCCGCTGTAGGCATTACTGAGCTTGATAAAGACATGACGGAGATTCTGCGTAAGTCAACCAAGCCCGTGCTGCTGGCGGTTAATAAGGTAGATAATAGCCAGCGCCTGCTTGAAGCTACAGAGTTTTACAGCCTTGGTTTTGATAAGATATTTTTTATCAGCAGTATGACCGGCAGCGGCTCCGGTGAACTACTGGATGCCATTACTGAACTGATTACAGAAGATAAACTAATGGCTGAAAAAGGTGAAGAGTTGCCTAAGTTTGCTATAATAGGCCAGCCTAATGTTGGTAAATCCTCCCTGTTAAATGCACTGGTAGGGCAGGAGCGTACCATTGTGAGCAATATTGCAGGCACCACCCGGGACACTATTCACACCCACTACAAATTATACCAAAAAGAATTTATACTGATTGACACCGCCGGCCTGCGCAAAAAAAGCAAGGAGAAGGATGACCTTGAATTTTATTCAGTAATAAGGGCAATACGGGCGATGGACGAAGCCGATGTGTGTCTATTGGTGCTGGATGCAGGGAAGGGTATTACAGAACAGGACGTAAATATTTTTTCACTTGCGTCAAGAAAAGGTAAGGGTATAGTTGTGCTGGTGAACAAGTGGGACCTTGTTGAAAATAAAGCTACCAATACTGCCCGTGATTATGAAAAGGCTTTGAAACAAAAGCTGGCGCCGTTTACTGACGTGCCTGTTTTATTTATTTCAGCCAAAGAAAAAACACGCATCTTTAAGGCCATTGAAACCGCGCTGGAAGTGTACAGTAATAAGCAGCGAAAGGTGCCTACCAGCCAGTTAAACGAGGTAATGCTTAAGGCCGTTGAAAATTACCATGCGCCGGTAGTACGCGGGCATTCAATAAAAATTAAATTTATTACGCAACTGCCTACGCAAACACCCTCGTTCGCATTTTTTACCAATTTCCCTGACGATATAAAAACACCATACAGGAATTATCTTGAAAACCAGTTGCGTTCAAAATTCAAATTTACCGGTGTACCGGTGAGGATATATTTCAGGAAAAAATAAGAAGGCTAAAGTTTTAACGGGTATAACTGGTACAGTGGTTATTTTTGGGATGAAGTAAAAATTCGTCAAAAAATAAAACACAATATTTTGATGCCGGTACGATGCGTGTTATTTGTTTTATGCCTGTTATTATGCAGCCCCTGCTTTTCACAGTCAACAACCATTCGTAACAATTACAAGTCAGACAGCGGCCTTCTGCATCTCAAAATTCAGCGCAGCATGGTATATGTGCCCGCAACAACATGGCTGTACTCGCATCATCCTGCTATTACTCATTTCAAAAATAAGTTTATTGCTATATGGTCAAACGGGCATAAGGACGAGGATAAGCCCGACCAGAGGGTTATGTTTTCTGCCTCCGCTGATTTCGTACATTGGTCTGCGCCGCAGGTGCTGGCTAACCCTTCCGTTTGGCGCGGCGATACCTTAAATGTATTAACTGCTGCAGGCTTTCACCAGTTTAATGATACACTCGTTGCCTATTATGGTGAGTATTCACCCTATAAAACTAATACGCACTTATGGGCCAAAACAAGCATTGACGGCGAAAACTGGAGTGAGCCAATTGATATGCGCGTGCCTGTAAACCCTAACCATGGGCCAACCAAACTAAATAATGGCAGGCTGGTTATTTGCGGCAATTTTACTTTTCCGTATACGGACGACTACCGGGGTTTAAGCGGCTGGAAAATGACGAGCTTTTATCCCCAGGGTTTGTATAAGGAAGATAACCCCGCCACATTTTATGCGCCTGCTGAGCACGAAGGGCTGCCCCCTTTATGCGAAGGCTCTTTTTTTCAAACAGGCGATGGCGCGCTGCACATGCTGCTGCGGGTAACGGGTGAAGGATGGAAAGGGAAACTATGGTTAACGGAGAGCAGCGATAACGGGGAAAGCTGGTCGCGCCCGGTTGAAACAGCTTTTACCGATAACGACAGCAAATTTCACTTTGGAAAATTACCCGGCGATAGATTTTATTACGTGGGCATTCCTGATACCCTGCATCATTATGCGCGTTCGCCGCTGGTTGTGGCAACTTCAAAATACGGGAAGTATTTTAACCATCAATATATTATAGCTGATGAGCCCTACACGCTTAAAAAAGAAGGCCTTTGGAAAGGCGGCCAATATGGTTACCCCGTAACATTTATTTACAAAGGCTATATGTATATCATCGTTTCACGCCAAAAAGAGGCTGTGGAGGCGATAAGGTTTAATATTAAGCAACTTGACTAAAATAAAAAGGCAGCACCTTTTAAGATGCCGCCCTTTATCTAACCTTCAGCATGAAAACTAACTAACTGTAATCTCCCGTTTTTCAGCTTCTTTGCCTGGTATTACAGGCAGACTTACCTGCAACACTCCGTCAACATACTTTGCAGTAATGTTGGTGGTGTCAATGGTTTCATCTAACCCGAAGCTTCTCTCAAAACCGCCACGGCTGTATTCGCGCCTAATCCATTCCGGGCGGGGAAAACCTTCCGGCGGTGTGTAGGAAACAATTAGTTCATTTCCCTTTACATCAAGGTGAAAATGCTCTTTAATCCTTCCTGGAGCAAATACCAGCATTTCGTAGCTGTTCTCGGTTTTGTAAATGTTTACGGCTGCTCTTTCCATTGAACGGTTAAACGGGTGCCGTTGCCTGTTACCGTAATTGCCTTTTGCGGCGCATGACTGATTGTAGTACATGTTTTTTACTATTTAAAAATGAAACAATACTGAGGAAGACGTGCAGGAGGGATAAATATTGTAAACTGTTTTAGTATCTTTCACAAAACAACATACCGGTGAAAAAAATACTGCTGTCTTTGTTATGTGTTGGCTCCTGTTTTCCTGCATTTACCCAATCGGCACAAACGCTGCAGGTAAGAAACTACCGTACCGGGAATGAAGCTGCAATTATTGGGGAGTTTACGTCATTTCTTTCTATCCCCAACATTGCTGCAGATACACAAAACATACAACGCAACGCGGCATTCATTATGCAAATGATGCAAAAGCGGGGTATAGAGAACATACAGTTACTGCAACCCGTAACACCGGGCGCACCGCCTGCGGTGTATGGAGAAGTTTTTGTTAAGGAGGCAAAGCAAACATTGATATTTTACGCGCATTACGATGGGCAACCTGTTAACCCGGCACAATGGAAGTATGGCCCGTTTAAGCCTGTTTTAATAAATGCACGGATGGATGAAGGCGGCGGGGAGATTGCTTTTCCCGCAACAAACACGTACGACTCAACATGGCGGATTTATGCACGTGGCGCATCCGATGATAAAGGCGGCGTTACTGCCATTTTAAATGCGTATGATGCAATTATTAAAACAGGCATGCAGCCGCACTATAATATCAAATTCTTTTTTGAAGGAGAAGAAGAAGCGGGCTCAACGCATTTGGATGAAATACTGCAAAAATATGCGCCACAGCTTCAGTCAGACCTCTGGATAATTTGTGACGGCCCCGTGCACCAGTCAGGCAAAAAACAAATTGTATTCGGCGTGCGTGGCGATGCGCATCTTGACCTTACCGTATATGGGCCAAAACGCCCGTTGCATAGCGGGCATTACGGCAATTGGGCGCCCAACCCGGGCTTGATGCTGGCGAAGTTACTGGCAGGGATGAAAGATGACAACGGCAGAGTTACAATAAAAGGGTTTTATGATGATGTGAAACCATTATCAGGAGCTGAAAAAAAAGCATTGAACGAAGTGCCTTCTGTTGACACGCAAATGGAAGATGAGCTGGGCATAGCGGGCAGTGAAATGAAGGATAAAACACTAACGGAAGCTATCAACCTGCCGTCTCTTAACATAAATGGGATGCAGAGTGGCAACGTAGGTAAAATGGCAAGTAATGTTATACCCACCACTGCAACAGCGGTACTTGATTTACGCCTGGTATTGGGTAACGATTGGCAAAGACAGCAGCAAAAAGTGATTGACTATATAAAGCAACAGGGCTATACGGTTATAAGCCACGACCCAACTGATGAAGAAAGAAAGCAAAATGCAAAACTTATAAAAATAATTGTTGGAACTGATGGTTATAATGCGCAGCGTACCGGTATGGATTTGCCTGTTGCCAAAAAAGTTATTGAGGCAGTAAAAAGTACTGTTAATGACCAGGTAGTGCTGCAACCTACTATGGGTGGTTCGCTGCCATTATACTTGTTTGAAAAATATCTTAACGCTAAAACAATTACTGTGCCTATTGCCAACCACGATAATAACCAGCATGCAGAGAATGAAAATATACGGCTGCTTAATTTATGGAACGGCATTGAAACAATGGCGGCGCTGATGATGATGCAATAAATTTCCGGGCTGGGGTTGTGATTTACAAATACATAAAATATCAGGCCATTATCTTTCCCCTTATGTCACTCCTGTCATCGGGCTTTTTTTGCAGGCGGTTAACACTGAACAGAAATTTCAAAGTCACATTATCACCATCAAATACACAGGTCACACTATCACCGTGCACTGTTTCAATAAACCGCCAGGTGAGTAATAATGTTTTCTCATCAACCCATGTATAACTTGCCGCAACAATAGAATCAAAATCAATTCTTCTTAACGAGAATAATGAATGCGATTCAGGTTTTTTGTTTCCTTCCCTAATCCACCTGCTTTGCCCATTTGTAATTATAATGTCCGGTTTGTTTTCTGTTTTCAGCGTAAAAACACAGGTGTTGTTTTTAAAGCTGAATAACACGGCTTTTGCCTTAAACGGGTTGTCTTCCAGCATAAATTCTTTTCCCGTAATCTTTGCTTCGTTGGGAGAGGAGGTCATTATTTTGGGCGGTTCGTAGGCAAGGGCAGCAAGCTGTTGTTTTAAAAGATTGGCATGTATCCTGTCCTTTGGTAACGGGGCGGAGCTTTTCATTGCCGGTACCAAAATATCCCACACTATCTGCATTGTGTCTTTTGTACTAATGCTTTCGCTGGTAATGGCGACTACTGCGTCTTCTTCCGGCAATATCATACTGTACTGGCCAAACGCTCCGTCTGCCCTGTAGCCGCCGGGCGGGTTAAGCCAAAACTGGTAACCGTAACCATAGCCCCAGGAACTGTCGAACTTACCATTGTCAATGTGCTTTGCAGATGCAGTAGCAACCCAATCACTGCTCAACACCTGCTTGCCTTTCCATAAGCCTTTTTGCAGGTACAACTGCCCAAACTTGGCAATATCTTCCGTACGTATGCGCAGGTGGGAAGCGCCCATGTTAACACCGTCAGGGTTTTCCCCCCAGGTTGCGCCTTTTATCAGCAATGGATCATACAATCTCGGTTTTAAATATTCATGCGCTGTTTTGCCAGTGACTTTTTTTATTATGTTACTGAGCATGAAACTTGCACCAGAATTATACATAAACTGGCTGCCGGGCTCAAATACCACGGGAAGGCTGAGAAATGTTTTAGCCCAGGGTGTGCCTGCAGGCGATTTTTCGATAATCATTATCGAATCCTTAGCATGGCCTACTGACATGCTGAGCAGGTGTTTTATTTTTAGTTTGGCGAGATTATCGCTTATTACTTCAGGGCGCTCTTCTTTGAAAAAAGAAATTACCGGGTCATCTACCGTAATCAACCCTTCTGATACCGCGTATCCTATCGCAGTGCCGGTAAAGCTTTTGCTCATAGAGTAAATTTGCTGCCGGTGTTCATAGGAATACGGGTGCCACCATCCTTCTGCAATTACATGTCCGTGGCGCAATATCATCAGGCTGTGAAATTCCTGCCCTATGCTTTTAATAGCGTCTAAAAATTTACTGATGCTCTCTGAAGAAACGCCCTGCTCTTCAGGTGTGCTGCGCGGCAGCACCATTAAACCATCGCTGTTTGCATGGGCAATACCGGGAAGACATGATAATGCACCGATGGCAGTAACCCCAAGGCCTGCCTGTTTTATAAATGTTCTGCGTGTGGCCATAAGCGATCGTTTATATAAATATAAGCCTGGTTGAACGGCTGCGGGTACTCATTATTTTGTAAGTACACCAAAATGATCAAGATGCATTTCCAGTAAAGGGTGGTACATTATATGCAAAAAGCACCGGCTAAACCAGCCGGCGCTTTCTGCAAAATATAGGGTAAGTTTTTACTACTGGTGCACCAGGGTTTCATCTGCTATACGGTCATTTCCTGCGCCTCCGGGGTCATTGTTATAATGGGTAATAAGGTGAAATGTTTTGGTGCTTTTGTCATAGGCGGCCAAATAAACAGAAAAGTTGGAAAGAATTGCCGCCAGTGTTGCATTGGGCTCAACGCTCACAATATTCAGGTCGTCGTCCATAGTTACAATTAAGTTATATGGATTGCCAAGGTTTACATACGGTATTTCAACTGTATGTGGGTCATCCGGTGCTGCCACCTTGGGATAATAAGGGGTGAGGTCAAGCACACTCGCTGGTGTTGGAATTGGCCCGGGATAAGTATAGGATATACTTCCTATATAATTATTTCTCACACCCGTTCCGTTATAGGTGCCTGCAACAGGATTACCGATAAAATGCAGGTAGAGCGTAGCAAAATTGCTGCTGATAATGGTGTTGCCGGGTGCAGCGCTAATGCTTATAGGCAGCATAAAATTTTGGGTGGGGTCAACTTTGTTGGGATGTACCACCACTGGTATTGGGTCTGAATAATTTTGCCCGGCCTTAATTGTAACCTCTGTAGTTGTAAATGAATAAATACTTGACGGGAACATCTTATATTGTACAGAACTACCCCCGTTATAACTGTCCAATGCTGCCTTGTCAATGCCTATAGTCACTTTTTCATCTGCAGGTGCAACATTTGTTGCTGCATAGTTAATGCGGAAATAAAAAGTATCCGATTCATCATCGGGTGGGTAGTTTAACGCTTGTGAGCCAAAGGCTGCCAGGCCTCCTTCAGGTATTAATACTACCGGCTGCAGGTTGCTGAACTGCGTTTCGCCATCGCGGTAGTTTTTTATGCATGAGCTAAGCAACATTATAGCTGCTAACCCTGTGCAAATGGTAGATTTTTTATATAAAATATCGCTTTTCATGTAATAACTTTTTTAATGGGTGAATGAATTAAGGCATCCAGAACACCTTTGTTTTTTGGCTGTCAATGGTGCCTTCCGCATTTGCGTTGGAAGCATTTGTCTGGTACTCGCTGTTGGGATATTGCAACCTTACCGGGATGTTGCCCTGGCTGTAAGGCGAAACAGACAGCGGAATATCTGCAGGCAAATGCAACCTGCGGTAATCGTCCCATGATTCAAGCGGCGTAAGGCTGTTCATTGCTACCCATTTTTGCCTGATGAGGCAGGCAAGTTTTTCGTTAAAGGTTGTGCAGGCGGTAATGTTGGTATTTTTATCACCTGGCTGGCTGTAATAAGTAGTTGCATCGCCAGAGCCTAAATAATCAAAGCTCGACTGTACACCCGCGTCGAAATTTGCAGTCGCATCTGTCGCTGCACCCAACCAACCCCTGAGATTTGCTTCGGCCTGCAGGAAATAACTTTCAGCAGCGCTGATAAGTATAGCCGGCTGGCTGGCGGATTGCAATATACCCGGCCCTACCGTTGAAGAGTTGCTGCTGGTAGGGTTAGAAGTGGAGCCGAGCGTGGTACCAATATATTGCCCGTTAACCTTTGCATAAAGCCTTGAAATGCGCGGGTCATTATGATTGCCCAGGAAGTTAAGTGAATATTGGGCGGCACGCCAATAATCACCGGTACCACCGCTGGTTGGCAGGCCCGTAATCGTAACAAAAAAACCATATACCGGGCTTTGCTGTCCGCTGTTGTTGGCATAACCGGGATTAGCGCCTGCATCTTCTGTTAAAAAGCCATATCCGTTGGCTACAGATTTGGCAATTTCACTTTTAATATAAGTGTCTTTGCCGCTTACCTCACTTTCTCTTAACAGGATTCTTAATTTAAGCGTATTGGCAAATTGTATCCATTTTGAGGCGTCCCCGTCAAAAACAACGTCACTATTATTGGCAGCAACAGCATCAGGCCGTTTTAGTAACTCAACAGCAATGTTTATTTGGTCAACTATTGAATCATAAATAGCACTACCCTTATCATACCTGGGCTCGATGATTGTAGTGCCATGCAATGCGTCGCTGTAAGGTACATCACCATAACAGTCAACCAGTTGCTGAAAAATAAGCGCCTTCATTATCCGCGCAACGCCTTCATAAAAAGGCTTTCCTTCAGCAATGGCATTTTTCTCCGTGTAATCATAGTCCTCCAGGTTGTCATAGTTTGGCTGCCATATACCAAAATCGCCGAAAGTGGTGGTTATTTTATATGATGCTACATCGCTCGCGTTGATAGCATAACTACCGCTGGGCGCCCAATAACCCATCCAGCCCTGCCAGCTTACATACGAAACGGCATACCCTTGTGAAAGTTGGCCTATAACCTGCTGGTTGGCGGAATTAGTAAGCGCCGTTGGCAATACCAGCTCAGGGTTTGCATTTGTTGCATTGTTTGGATTGTGGTTAATATCAAAAAAGCTTTTTTTACAACTGCCTAAACCGGTGGCTACAATGGCTAAGGCTATTATTATATATTTTCGGTTCATATATTTTTTGTTTACCAGGTTTAAAAAGTAACTGAAAGATTTGCACCGTAAAACCTTGTAGGCGGCAACTGGTTAAGGTCAGTGTTACCAACCGCGTTGCCGTTGGTGTTGCTAAACTCGGGATCGCTCCAGATATTATCTTTCGCTTTTATCATTATAAGGTTTCGGCCTACCAGGCCTATGCTCAGGGCGTTAACAAACTTTAAGTGCGACAGTGTTTGTTTGTTGAAAGTGTATGTTAGCGAAAGTTCTCTCAGCTTCCAGAAATCAGCGCTGTTAACATAGTTGCTGCCGGCGGTATTCCAAACATTAGCCCAGAAAGATTGCGCGCCTGCATTCGGGTTGCCGGTATTAACGCTTGTGTTTGGCACATATTTGCCACCATCAAGGTAAACAGAGTTTGGAATGATAAAAGGCTGCCTGCCTGATGACGCCGAGTAAGCAGAAACACCGGTAAAGTCAAGCGCGGGGCCAATACCGTTTAATATAACAGCGCCAAACCTTGCATCGGCTACTGCATTAAGGGTAAAGCCTTTATAACTTACCGTAGTTGTTATGCCTATTTTGGTAGGAGGGTTGGTTGTGCCAAACAGTTTTTGTTTGGGGTCTAAGGTTGGCAAGCCTGTGTTTTTGTCAACTATTATCCTTCCATCCGGGTCGCGCATCCAATCCTGTGTTTTTATTTGCGAATAAGGCAGGCCAACGGCCGCGGCTATGGTTGCCGGCACCTGGTTAATATTGGCAAACGGGTTAGGTATAGTAATATCAGGCAGGCCAAAACCCAATGATTTTACCGTATTTTTATTGTAAGAGTAATTAAAACCAACATCCCACCTAACACCGTTGCTGTTATTAAGAATGGTATATTTTAAGTCCAATTCAATACCCTGGTTTTGCACAACACCTGAATTAACATAGGCAGTGGTGTACCCTGTGGTTGATGAAGTAGAGATGGGTATTGTCTGGTCTTTTGTATTGGTGTTGTACAAGGCGCCGGAGAAGTTTAATTTGTTATGTAAAAAGCTTAACTCAATGCCTATTTCGTCATCAACACTAACTTCCGGTTTTATATCAGGGTTAAATGACCTGTTGTTCAGGCTGTAACCCGCAGTGCTTCCATAAGGAAAACCTCCGCCGGGGTTAAAAACATTTTCAAGAGAGTAGGGAAAAATACTTACCTGCGCTGTTTGGCTGTGCGCAACCCTTAGTTTGCCGTAGTTTAATACCCTGCTATTTTTAAGCGCTCCAATGGCATCCGTAAAAACAAAGGCGGCATCAATTGACGGGTACAGGTATGATTGTTTATTCGCAGACAACAACGAATTCCAATCATTTCTCAATGACCCATGCACAAAAAGAAAACGTTTATAACCTACGGTAAGGTCGCCGTAAACACCCATCAGGCGTGTATGGTCATCATATTCAAATACATTGGGATTGCCTACACGGTTGCTGATGTTATAAAAATCAGGAATAACCAGTGCATTGGCAGAAGTTGTAATGGCGTGAGACCTTGTTTCAATAAGCTGTGTTCCGCCGATAAGCGTTATATCAAAATCGCCATACGATTTGCGTGCAGATGCAAGAAAGTTACTGCTGAGTATCTGGTTATAGCTGTTTGCGTCGCCCTCAGAAGGAGAGAATTGTTTTACGCTGCTTGGAATGTTACCTGACTGCAATGTATCTGCTATTGCCCAGGGCGCAAAAGTGTAACCGGCCTGCGTAAATTTATTGTTATAATCATCACGGGCTATTGATGCTTTATAGTTTAACGTTAACCAGGTAGTGGGTTTTAATGTTAAAGACAGGCTGCCCAAAATGTTGGTTGTTTTTTCATCAAGTCTTGTTTGGTCAATCTGCCACCACGGGTTGCCATAGTAGGCGTTAAAATAGCCGTCTGGCGAAGCAAATGGGTCCGTTTGCCAGTCTTTGTATCTTCTCAAATCAACATCGGCAGGCTGGTTTATGATGTCCCAGTACAGCGGCCTGTTTTGAAAATAACCACCACCCCCTGCATACCCTGTGAAAACTTTCAGGGGGTCAATAGTGCCATAAGAAAAGGGTACACCGGTACCCGGTGTTGTATTGGAGTGTGAAATAGTATAACCAATGCTGTATTCAGCAGAAAAAATACCGCTTTCCCTTGAGCCGTTTATTTTAATGGCGTCCCTGCGGTTGATATCTTTTGGTATAATGCCTTTGGAATTTACATCCTGGAAGGATAAATAGAAGCGCCCTTTTTCGTCGCCTGCGGAATAAGATATTTCGTTTTGTGAAGTTAGCCCTTTATCAAAAAAATCTTTTTTTGCACCGGGTATGGCAGAATATCTTATTGAGTCTTGTTTGATGGTATAACTCCCGTCAGCGTTATACACTCTTATCGGGGGCCCCAGCGGAACCATTTGACCATTAAAGCGCGGCCCGTAGTTTTGGTTTTCGTAAGGCACATATACAATGTATGGATTGCTTGAAATGGGAACAACACCGGGGAAGTTTGACGGCTCACCACCGAATTGCCCGAAATCATTTTGAAAGTCAGGTTCATAGGACACTGATTCAATGCTCTCCGTTGTACTGAACCGAACCTGTGGCCTGCCGCGCGTTCCTTTTTTTGTAGTAACAATCATTACGCCGTTTGACGCTGCAGAACCATACAGCGCAGAAGCAGAAGCGCCTTTTAAAATTGTAACATTGTCAACATCATCAGGGTTTATAGTGGCCAGGTAAGTTATAGGTAACTGAATATCGTCCACCACCAGCAAAGCCTGGTTGTTACCTAATATTGAGCGGTTACCGCGTAGCGTTACACGCACGTCAGGCTTAACGCCGTTATTAACAAGGTTAATCTGCAGGCCTGATACTTTACCGGCCAGGCCTGTAGCCACATTGGTTACTTTAGCCTGTGTCAGGTCAGCGCTTGTAACCCTTGTGGTTGAATAACCCAACTCCTTTGCCTGGCGCTGAATACCAAGGGCGGTGGTAACCACAACATCATTCAGCGTATTGGCTGTTTTGGTCAGCACAATGTTTAGCACGTTATCGCTGCCAACGGTAGCTTCGCCATCCTGGAACCCCACCGCTGTAACAACAATTACATCGCCCGTTTTTGCATGTATGCTGTAGGCGCCGTCAGCGCCTGCAACAACGCTGCTTTTCAACCCCTTTACAGCAACAGTGGCAAAGGGCACAACGTCCCCGCTTTTTTCTGTAACCTTACCACTTATAATGCGTGTTTGTGCCTGGGAAGTATAGGCAAACAGCATTACCAAGAAAAGTAATAGTACATTTCTTTTCATACATTTTAGTTTTGATTGTTTAAGATGATTACAAATTCATTTTGTGACTTGAGGATGATTTAATAATCTTTAACTGCTTTTACACATTGTTAACATTGACAACTAAATTGAATAATTGCTGAGGCCGGGGATTGCATAAATTGCCGAAGCCGAATTTTTGATTTCTGAACATGGAAATTTCACACCCCATTTAAAAATGGCATGTGCATCTGTTAAAAAAAGGCGGGAAAGTTTGATTGATGAGCGGTAATTCGGCAACAATTATTACAAAAGAAACGGGAGTGCAGGCGAAAGGGCAATCGGTCAATAAACAAAAACAGGATGTTGTATAAAGGCGTTTTTACCAGGGGCAGTAAACTGAAAACTATTTTAATATTACACTTCCCAATTGTCTTGTTAACTCAATTTCAAGACCCTTAAGGTGTTTGTGAACTTCCACAAGCCTGAATTGATCCTGCAGGTTTTTGGTACGTTCCATATCCTGCTGGTTTTGCTCGAACATTCTTTTGATTTTCTTAAGCTTAAAAAAACTTACACTAAGGGCTACATCACGGTGGCTGTTGTCCTGGTTTGTTATGTTCATGTTTTCAAGCTTTTCATCCCAGCGCTGGCTTAATTCATAAGGAAACATTGTGGCAAGTATAACCAGGTCTCTTACGCGCTTGTCTTCGCTGTACAGCAATGTTTTTGCAGTTGGCTCAAGGCCTGCTTCATATTGCCTGCGGTATTCATTAAATAAAAACTCAAAATCTGTATTGGTAAAATCAAACTGTTCCAGCTCCGCAAAAATATATTGCGCCACCGTTATTTGTTCATCCCATTGGTTAAGGCCAAATTCAAGCAGTACGCGCAAAATATTTTTTTCCTGCGGCTCATCCTGTGTTAATAAAAACGTGTCTTCTTCAAACGCTTTTTCAGCATCTTCAGCAGAAGGTGCAAGATTTGCTTCGCGCGCGTCCCTGCTTTTTTCTTCTTTGCTAACACGGTCTCTTTTGTATTTATTTACCAGTGTTGTAAGCCCCGCTTCGTCAATCCGTAAAATGGCGGAGCACTGGCGTATATATTCCTGTTGCTTGGTAAAATCTTCTGCCTTGTTTATTTTGCTTAAGGTGTCTGCAATGTGGTTAACAACTTCATTCTTCCTGTTAACGTCATTGCCTGCTTCTTTCAGCATCACCTCAAGCTGAAAAAGCACGAAATCCTTTTTATTATCGGCAACAAATTCTTTAAAAGCGGCAGTGCCAACTTTTTGCACGTAGCTGTCAGGATCCTCGTTGTCAGGTATTAAAACAAGTTTTACATTAAGGCTCTCTTCCAAAGCCATATCAAGACCACGCAGGGCAGCTTTTATACCGGCGCTGTCGCCATCATAAATAATGGTAAGGTTGTTGGTGTATTTTTTAATAACCCTTAACTGGTCAACGGTAAGTGATGTGCCGCCGCTTGCCACAACATTTTCAATACCTGCCTGGTACAGGCTTATCACATCCGTGTAACCCTCAACCAACAAGCATTCATCCAGCCGGTCAATAGCCTGCCTTGCGAAATAAGAGCCATACAGGATTTTACTTTTTACATAAATCTCATTCTCAGGTGTATTAATATATTTTGGGGCTTTATCAGCCTTGCCGATAACTCTTGCCCCAAACCCGATTATTTTGCCCGTATTGTTGTGTATGGGAAAAATAATGCGGCCCCGGTAGTTGTCAGCCAGTTCATTATTCCTGTTAACCACAAGGCCGCTTTTTAACAGCAGGTCAGTATTATATTGCTGTTGTACGGCTGCTTTGGCAAACACGTTACCATAGGGTGGGTTATAACCAAGCTGAAACTTTTGAATGATTTCGTTATTAAACCCCCGCTCTTGTAAATAAGTAAGCGCGATGTCCCTTCCGTCTTCGGTTTCAAACAATTGTTCCGCAAAAAACTTTTGCGCAAAACTGTTAATAATATGCAGGCTTTCTGCCGCCTGTTGCAGCAGCTTTACTTCGTCAGTAACTTCTGTTTCTTCAATCTCAATATTATACCGCCCTGCCAGCCAGCGCAATGCTTCTACGTAACTGTATTTCTCATGCTCCATCAAAAAAGTAATACTGTTGCCGCTGCGCCCGCAGCCGAAACATTTGTAAATTTCTTTGGCAGGAGATACTGTAAATGATGGAGTTTTTTCCCCGTGAAATGGACAGAGGCCAAGGTAGTTGGCCCCGCGTTTCTTCAATTTTACAAATTCGCCTACAATATCAATAATATCAATGCGGCTGGTAATTTGTTGTATGGTTTGCGGGGAAATCATAAGTGGTGCAAAGTACGTATCATTGCCGTATTAGCGGGCATATAAAATGTAAATATTTGTTCTGCCTCAATGGCACAATCACCCGCATTTAATTGCTTCCGGTTGACATTATTTTGTATCTTTTGCCCATAAAATCAACATTATGAGGCAGTTACTGTTATTCTTGCTTTTTGCTTGTTTAGCGGCTAAAAACTATTGTTATTCACAGGGCTTATCCTCTGATACCGCATTTTATTATACTGCCCCGGACGGCGTTAAAATATATTACGAGGTAAAGGGTAATGGCTACCCGGTAGTACTGGTGCATGGCTTTATCGTAAACAGCGATAGCTGGAAGAGGGGAAAGCTGTACTATGACTTACTAAATGCAGGTTATAAGGTGATAATAATGGATTTGCGGGGCAACGGCAAAAGTGATAAACCGGATGATTGTGATTTATACGCCAACGATGCGGAAGCAAAAGATATAATGGGTATTGTAACAGCCCTGCATATAAAAAAATACACGGCGGTAGGGTATTCACGCGGCTCAATTATTACGGCAAGGCTGCTGGTGCTGGATAAACGCCTGCAGCAGGCAGTAATAGGTGGTATGGGCACAGATTTTACCAATCCAGACTGGCCAAGGCGTACAATGTTTTATAAAGCATTTAGCGGTGAAAATGTTCCTGAGTTGGAGGCCACCGTAAAAAATGTTAAAGCGGCCGGAATGGATTTGCAATTGCTTGCCTGCATGCAAAAAGAACAACCTTCTACACCAATTGACGCCCTGAAAAAAGTAAAAATTAAAGTGCTGGTTATTTGCGGTGATAAAGATGAAGATAATGGCAAGGCGCAGAATTTAGCAGCTATATTTAAGAAATCAACTTTTAAAACGGTGCCGGGTAATCACGGGGCAGCGGTACAAACACAAGAGTTTTCTGATGACGTTTTAAAGTGGTTACCGGGCAATTAAAAAATACCCTTGAGGGGGTACTCAATAAATGAACTATTACGGTTATCATTGCAAAAAAAATTATGAAAATAAAAACCCTTCTTGTTGTTGCAGGCATTGCATATTTTATCTTGCCGGGCTGTAAAGGTTCGGGCGATGCCATTGATTTTAAATTTAATGTGCCCAAGGGAACAAAGTTTAGCTATACTGTTGGTATGAACATGGGCATGGACCAGGCAGTAATGGGTCAAAGCATGAAGGTTGCCAGTAAAATAACTATAGCCTATCTTTTTGAGGTGTTAGATGATAGTGCGGGCGGTTGGAAAAAAATACGCACAACTATAAGCAGGTTTGGCATGCAAATGAACGCCAACGGCATGGAGATGAATTTTGATACTGACACTCCCTCTGAGGATACCACAGGGCCCATGGCACAGGTTGGCAAAATTTTTGGCGCACTTAAAGGCGGCCAGTTTGTTTTTACCATGAATGGCGACGGCAAAATTGGGGAGATTACAGGCATAAGGGAAATGACTGATAAAATTATAGCCGGCATGACATCTGTTGACACTTCTGTCGCAAGGACAAGCCTTGATAAAGCGTTTAACGAAGAAAACTTCAAGCAAAACCTGCAGCAATCTTTTGCTATGTACCCCGGAAAGCCTGTAAAACCAGGGGATAGCTGGTCGAAAAGTATTGAAATGAATAGCAATGGTATGCCTATGAAACTGGATAATACTTACACCTTAAAATCAGTAGAAGGCGACAGTATAAAAGTAGACGTTGTATCTAAAATAACTGCTGGTGGTTCAGCCATGATGCAGGGTATGAACCTGGACATTACCGGTGATATGAAAGGTATAAATACTTTTGATAAAGCTACAGGCATGCCTACCAGCGGTGATGATAATATGAAGATGGATATGAAGATGAAGATGCAGGGCCAGGAAGTGCCTATGAAAATGGACATTAAAGTGGAGATTACAGGCAAAAAGCTATAATTGATTAATAACCTGTATTTTTAAAAGGCGTGTTTAATAAAGCACGCTTTTTTATTAAGAAATCAATAATGCTAACAAGTGTTATTTTTGGTGAAAATTATATAAAACTATATGAATGACAGAACGGCTTATATTGTTTCGGCAGTACGTACACCGATTGGCATGTTCGGTGGCAGTTTAAAAGATGTGGAGGCAACAAAACTTGGCGCGATAGCGATAAAGGCTGCCGTTGATAAATCCGGTTTGCTGCCGGTGCAAATACAGGAGGTTTTAATGGGATGTGTTTTACAGGCCAATCTTGGCCAGGCGCCTGCACGCCAGGCTGCAAAATATGCAGGGTTACCAGATAACGTAATATGCACTACTGTTAATAAAGTTTGTGCCAGCGGTATGAAGGCGATTGCCCAGGGTACCCAAGCTATATTGCTGGGTGATGCCGATATTATTGTGGCCGGTGGTATGGAAAGTATGAGCAATGTACCCTATTATGCGCCCAATATGCGGTGGGGTAACAAGTACGGTAATGTTAGTTTGGTTGATGGCCTGGCAAAAGACGGCCTTACCGATTGCTATAATAATTATGCCATGGGCAATGCTGCAGAGTTATGTGCAAAAGAATGCAATATAAGCCGTGAAGAGCAAGACGCTTTCGCCATACAAAGCTACCGGCGCAGCCAGCAGGCATGGGGAGAAGGAAAATTTGATAACGAAGTGGTGCCTGTTGAAATTCCACAGCGAAAAGGGGCGCCGGTGATTTTTGCGAAAGATGAGGAGCCATACAATGTAAAATTTGATAAAATACCAACATTATCACCTGCGTTTCAGAAGGAAGGTACAGTAACGGCTGCCAATGCCAGCACCATGAATGACGGCGCTGCTGCCGTTGTATTAATGAGCAAGAAAAAAGCGGATGAACTGAATATTAAACCACTTGCTATAATACGTAGCTACGCCGACGCAGAACAGGCCCCGGAATGGTTTACAACCACACCCTCGCTTGCAGTACCCAAAGCTGTCGCAAAAGCCGGCCTGCAAATGAGCGACATTGAATATGTAGAGCTGAATGAGGCTTTTAGCGTAGTGGGCATAGCCAACACGCAAAAAATGGCTCTTGACCCTACAAGGGTGAATGTGAATGGCGGGGCCGTATCCCTTGGCCATCCGCTCGGCTGCAGCGGCGCAAGAATTGTAGTTACCTTAATTAATGTGCTTAAGCAAAACAATGCTAAAATTGGTGCCGCGGGTATTTGCAATGGCGGTGGCGGGGCAAGCGCTATGGTAATAGAGCTTCCATAAATATAAGCCGAAAAACAACCGGCATTTTCAACCCAAGAATTGTTAGCTTATAGGTTGTAATGGAGAAATTTTCTGTTTATTGCGTTTACAGTTTTACTGCTCCATTTAAAAATTCATCCCTATTTCATTATCTCGTGGCCAAGCTTATCTCTTTTGGTACGCAGGTATTTCTCATTATGTGTATTGGGCTTTATTTCAATGGGTACAATATCCACTATTTCAATACCATAACCCTTAAGGCCGGCACGTTTTTTAGGATTATTACTCATCAGCTTAAGCCGTGTGGCGCCTAAATAGCGTAGTATCTGTGCGCCAACACCATAGTCGCGCTCATCCATGCCAAAGCCTAAATGCAGGTTAGCTTCAACTGTATCCATGCCCTCTTCCTGTAATTTATAAGCACGCAGCTTGTTCATTAAACCAATGCCGCGGCCTTCCTGGTTCATGTATAGCACAATACCCTTGCCTTCTTTTTCAACCATTTGCATGGCTTTGTGCAATTGTTCGCCGCAATCGCACCTGAAACTGCCCAAAATATCTCCTGTAAAGCAACTGCTGTGTACGCGTGTCAATACTGGTTCGTCCTTTTCCCACCTGCCTTTAATCAGTGCAAGGTGTTCTCCATTAGTGCTTTTTTCCCTGAAAGCTACCAGTTTAAATTCCCCGTATTTGGTCGGCATATCCACTCTCACCACTTCCTCAATAAGGCTATCAGTTTTAAGCCTGTATTCTACAAGGTCTTTTATGGAAACTATCTTCAAATCATATTTGTCAGCTATTTCACGCAGTTGCGGCAATCTTGCCATGGTACCGTCCTCGTTCATTACTTCCACTAAAACGCCTGCAGGTTCAAACCCGGCAAGCCTCGCAAGGTCTATAGTTGCCTCCGTATGACCCGTCCTGCGGAGTACGCCGCCATTTTTTGCTCTTAATGGAAATATATGCCCCGGCCTGCCAAAATCGGCCGGCTTACTTTGCGGGTCAATCATTGCCTGTACCGTTTTCGCACGGTCCTGGGCGCTGATGCCGGTGGTGCAACCATGCCCCAAAAGGTCTATGCTAACAGTAAAGGGCGTCTCGTGAATGGCTGTGTTGTTGTTTACCATCAGGTCTAACTGCAATTCGTCTGCCCTTTCTTCGGTAAGCGGCGCGCAAATCAGCCCACGCCCGATTTTGCTCATAAAATTTATTACCTCCGGGGTAACGTTCCTGGCTGCAGTAACAAAATCCCCCTCATTTTCCCTGTCCTCGTCATCAACTACAATTACCAGTTTTCCCTGCTTAATTGCCTCAATCGCACTTTCAATCGTATCCAGCATATCAAATATTTAAAATGCAAAATTACGATGAATTAATTGTTTTCGGTAAAACGGCCATTTAATGACAGTTTTATGATGAACGGGCGGCATTGAGTTGTGGTAAAACACCTCATAGGTACTATCTTCGTTACCCACAACAGGTAACTTATGAAGAAAGTATGTTTATTAGCCTTTTCTATTTTCGCTTTTCATTTTTCACTTGTTTTCGCCCAGGCCCCTGCAATACATACGAGCGCGGACATATATATGCAGCTTAAAAAGCTGAACGTTTTGGGCAGTGTGTTATATATAGCTGCGCACCCTGACGATGAAAACACCCGCCTGCTGGCTTATTTTAGTAAGGAAAAGCAATACCGCACCGGTTATTTGAGCCTTACCAGGGGAGATGGCGGCCAAAACCTGATTGGCGATGAGCAGGGTATTGAACTGGGGTTGATACGTACGCAGGAATTGCTGGCTGCCCGCCGTATTGACGGTGCCGAGCAGTTTTTTAGCCGTGCCTACGATTTTGGATTTAGTAAAAATGCTGCCGAAGCGCTGAGAATTTGGGGGCACGATAAGATATTAAGCGATGTAATACGGGTAATTAAGAAATTTAAGCCTGATATAATTATTACACGTTTTCCGGGCGATGCAAGGGCTGGGCATGGCCACCACTGGGCCTCGGCTTTACTTGCCAATGAAGCCTTCAGGCTGGCGGGCGACAGCGTTGCGTTTAACAGGTTGCGTGATTCAGTGCTTGCAGGCACCGGCGTACACCAGGGCCAGGATGTTGAAAAAGACAGTGCCGGGCTGGTATTTTTAACCGGTATGCCATGGCAGGCAAAAAGAATACTGTGGAATACATTCAATTTTGGCAACACCAATACAACTTCGCCAGACCAGTTTAAGATGGAGGTTGGCGATTACGACCCATTACTCGGCCAGGGCTTTGGAGAAATTGCCGCGGAAAGCCGCAGCCAGCATAAGAGTCAGGGTTTTGGCATACCACGCCAGCGTGGGCAGGCAACTGAATTTTTTGCCACTACCGGCGGTGAGCCGCCTGTTAATGATATAATGGATGGAGTGAATACCACCTGGTCGCGGGTGCAGGGCGGCGCAGCCGTGGAGGCAATGGTAAACGATATAGTGGAGCATTATGATTTTGAGCACCCTGAAAAAAGCATAGATGCGCTGGTGGTGCTTTATAAAACTATCAGCGCGTTACCTGACGGATACTGGAGAAACCGCAAACTTGATGAGGTACAAAACCTTATAGTTGAATGTTCCGGCTTATTTATGGAAGCAACCACCAATAGTGAGTATGCTGTAGAGGGAGACAGTATGCGGGTTAGCTTTTTCATTAACGAAGGAAACAAGGCGGATATACATCTTGATAACGTAAAATTTGATGGGTTTGATTCGTCAATAAACATCAACATACCTTATAACCAAAACATCGGCTTTAATAAATATTTCCCGGTACCGGTTAACCGTAACGCAACGCAGCCATACTGGCTGGTAAAGCCATTGGATAACGGTGGTAGTTTTGATGTTACGGACCCCTCACTCATCGGCAATGCACAAAATAACCCGCCATATATGGCTGTGTTCAATCTTACTGTTAATGGCCTGCACCTAATAGTAACAAGGCCTTTGCAGGCAAAATATACTGACGCGGTTAAAGGTGAGCAGTACCAGCCTGTGGTGGTTATTCCGCCGGTTATTGTTTCGGTATCTCCGTCAATAGCATTGATTAATATTAGGCCGGGCAATGCGTATACTGCCAACCCGGTAATGCAGGTAAAATACAAAACAAATTTTTCCGAAAACCAGGTGCCTGTTACAATTAAGATATCTGAAGGAGCATCATCAGTATTTACAAAAGACACGGTAATTAATGCCGAAGCCGGTAAGGAATTTGAAATGGATGTGCCGATAAAAAAAGTATATGTAAAGAATATTGGTACTGATTTGCTGGGGACAGAAATTTACGTAACGAGAAATGGCCATCGCTATGTTTATTCTCACTACTTGCGCAGTATTGAGTATGACCATATACCGCATATCCATTACTTCTACCGCGATAATGTAAAAGTACTGGATGATGAGATAAAAACTGTTGGCCATAGCATTGGCTATGTAGTAGGTGCAGGCGATAAGGTGCCGCCGGCATTAGTACAAATGGGCTACAATGTTAAAATTTTAAATGCGGCAGATATTACAGACGAGAACCTTAAACAGTTTGATGCCATTATAACCGGTGTGCGTGCTTATGATGTGGATGCTTTTTTGAATGAAAAGTACGATGTGCTGATGCGCTATGTAAAAAATGGCGGCAACCTTATTGTGCAGTATAACCGCAGTAACCAGATAAGCAACGGTCAAATAAAGGTTGGGCCGTACCCTTTTGCTATTAGTAATATACGTGTAACGAATGAAAACGCTGAAGTGCATATTTTACAACCAAACAGCGGGGTGTTAAATTACCCCAATAAAATTACGGATGCCGATTTTAAAAACTGGATACAGGAGCGCAGTATTTACCAGGCAAACACACAGGATGCTCATTTTGAAGAGCCTATTGGCATGCACGACCCGAATGAAAAGGAAAGTAATGGCAGCCTTATTATTGCCAAATATGGCAAAGGTAATTTTGTATATACAGGCATCGTATTCTTTAGGGAACTGCCTGCCGGTGTTAGCGGTGCATACAGGCTAATGGCTAATTTAATAGCTTTAAAAAAGAATCAATAATAAAGCAAAATACAGCTTAATGGAGAAGCGGCGAACGATTGGCATTTGGTTTTTAGTGTTGTTGGGTGTAGGTATAGGACTTGTTATAAAAAATGTGCGGGCGGGGCTATTGGTAGGGCTAATAATAGGCTTACTCACCATTGGGCTTGCTGCGGGCAGAAAAAGATAAATCTATTATAATGTTAAATGTGAGTAGTGGTTTTAAGGAATAAGAATTTCATTATTCATTTGCTTGTCGAAACTCAAACTTTACGGCGACCTTTTAACCGGCAACGTGTGTTTGTAATGCCTGTAGCCACCTGTAAATTCCGCTTATGAGCCATGATGAAAAAATACCGTTGTTCAAAAAATGGGGCTACTGGTATGCCCTGGTGATAATTGTGCTAATAGTTTTAATAGTTTTCTTCTCCTGGTTTACCAAAAAATTTTCATGAGTTTAACCGACTGGATAGTATTAATCATTACCCTTACTACTATTGTAGTGTATGGCTTGTACAAAAGCCGCACTACAAAAAATATGGAAGGTTATTTTCTTAATAACCGCAGTATGCCGTGGTATTTAATACTGCTGAGCATAATGGGAACGCAGGCAAGTGCCATTACTTTTTTATCTGCACCGGGCCAGGCATTTACTGATGGTATGCGTTTCGTTCAATATTACTTTGGCTTACCCCTGGCCATGATAATAGTGTGCGTTGCTTTTGTGCCGGTATTTAATAAGTTGAGGGTCTTTACAGCATACGAGTACCTCGAACAGCGCTTTGACCTTAAAACACGCACATTTATTTCCGCCATGTTCATGTTATCCCGCGGGTTATCTACTGGCATCAGTATTTATGCCCCATCCATTATATTATCTTCCTTATTGGGGTGGAACATTTACTGGGTTAATATTATAATGGGTGGCATGCTTATAATCTACACGGTAAGCGGCGGCGCCAAAGCTGTGGCATATACACAGCAGTTGCAATTCATCATCATATTTGCCGGAATGTTCCTGGCTGGCTATTATATTGTTCATCAATTGCCCGCGGGTATTGGTTTTACCGACGCGCTTAAAGTAAGTGGTGCAAGCGGCAAGCTAAATGTTATTACTACCGGTGCTACAGCCAAGGGATTTGACTGGAAAGACCGCTATAATATATTCAGTGGGTTAATCGGCGGGTTCTTTTTCGCACTGTCGTATTTCGGAACAGACCAAAGCCAGGTGGGACGTTATGTTACGGCTAAAAACAGCACCGAAAGCAAAATAGGGCTGTTGATGAACGGGCTGGTAAAAGTACCCATGCAATTTTTTATATTGCTTATAGGGGCTTTATTGTTTACTTTTTACCAGTTTAAAACCAGCCCGGTATTTTTCAATTCATCGGTGCCTGCTGCTGTGTATAGCGGCAAATATGGTGACTCATTGAAAAATGTTGAAAATGCATTTGCAGAAGTGAATCGCAGTGAGAAGGTGTACGCAACTAAGTTTTTATTGGCAGATAAAAATGATAACGCTGCCGCCACCGCTTTATACAGGGACAGTATTGGCATTGCCAACCGGCAGATGGACGGCCTGAAGAAGAAATACAAGATACTGTTAGGCAAGGCAGACGCTTCAATCGACACCAACGATACCAATTACATTTTCCTTCGTTTTGTAATTGACAACCTGCCCAAAGGGTTGGTAGGGCTGCTTATTGCCATTATTTTTATAGCATCGTGGGGCTCCATAGCCGCAGCACTAAACTCGTTGGCCTCTGTAACCATGATAGATTTTGTTTGCCGCCTTAAAAACAAGCATACCCATGTAGGCCTTTCGGATATAGAAGAGGAAAACCGGTATCACCTTAGCCGGTGGTTTACCCTTGGCTGGGGGGTATTCAGTATAATAATGGCAGAGTTTTCAAACCGGATGGGCAGCCTTATTGAAGCAGTTAATGTGCTTGGTTCTATTTTTTACGGGGTTATTTTGGGGGTCTTTCTTGTGGCTATTTATGTAAAAAAGGTGAAAGGTACAGCGGTTTTTTGGGCTGCAGTGGTGAGCGAGGCTTTAGTAATTACGCTGTTTTTTCTCGATAAATACAACATTATCGGGCTGGGCTTCCTCTGGCTTACGGTGGCTGGCACTGCTTCAGTAGTGATTCTCAGCTTGTTACTCAATGGATTTTTGAAAGGAGATAGCATGGAGCTGAAAAATGCATAAAATGCTTTAAATTGTGACTGACGGGATATATTTATTCAGACAGGCAAAATTTGACATTTTATGACAGGGCAAATTAAACAAAGGATTTATTCCATTGATACGCTGCGGGGAGTTATCATGATAATTATGGCGCTTGACCATGTACGTGATTTTCTTCATATTACCGCCGTTGACCAGCAACCCACCAATTTGGCTACCACAACACCGCTGCTTTTTTTCACCCGGTGGATTACCCATTTTTGTGCGCCTACATTTGTTTTCCTCTCTGGTATTTCCGCTTGGCTGTCAGGTCGGAAAAAATCAAGAAAAGAATTAAGTATCTTTTTAATAAAACGCGGTATATGGCTGATATTATTTGATATTATCGGTATGAGCCTGGCATTCACTTTCAACCCCGCGTATGATATTTTTATTCTTGAAGTATTGTGGGCTATCGGCGGCAGCATGATTATTCTTGGATTGTTGGTACGGGTTTCTACGCGTGTAATTATAATAACCGGGCTTATTATTTTATTTGGGCATAACCTGTTTGATTATATACAGGTTCAAAATAATACCGCAGGCGGTGTTTTATTAAGGCTGTTTGTTACAGGTTCTGGTGGAATTTTCCCCCTGGGCAGTAAAATTGTATTAGCCGGTTACACAATAATTCCCTGGACCGGGGTTATGTTGCTGGGATATGCCGCAGGGAGTTTATATAATGCTCAGTACAGCATGCAATGGCGAAGAAAGATATTGCTGCTGTGCGGTTTTGCATCTATCAGCCTTTTTATTGTCTTAAGGTTGATAAATGGCTATGGCGACCCGTCGCACTGGGCGGTTCAAAAGGATGGGGTGTTTACATTCCTTTCATTCGTTAATACGTCTAAATATCCTCCTTCACTTGATTTTGTATGTATGACAGTTGGGCCTATAATTATCCTTTTGGCCTTGCTTGAGAGCGTGCAGAACAGGTTTACCGCATTTGCAACGGTATACGGCAAAGTACCATTTTTTTATTTCGTAGTACATTTTTGCCTTGTACACATTATAACCGTAATTGCTTTTTTTGCATCAGGTTACGGCTGGAAGGACAGGGCTGACCCAAAATCTCTTTTTTTGTTCAGGCCGGCGCATTTTGGCTTTGAACTGTGGGGGGTATATGCTGTATGGCTTGGGGTAGTGCTTATTATGTACTGGCCGTGTAAATGGTTTGGCCGGTACAAGGCGACGCACACCTATGGGTGGTTAAGTTATGTGTAAATGTTATGCTGCTTGTTTTACCCGGGTGATTTTGGAATGATTACCAGGCTGGAATGGGGCTTAAATTACCCGGCTGAACGATATTGATAACCAATTAAACCAGGTGAAAACCCTGCAAATAAAAAAGCCCGCATACGAGCAATATGCGGACTTTACATATAAAACTAAACCAACTTTTGTTATTACTTATTGTAGGCTTTCACCAGGAACACATAGTCTTCAACCTGCTTAATCTGTTCATTGCGGCTCATGCCTTTTAACTCGGAATTATTGGCAATCCTTATTTTTTGCAATGTTGTATCAGATTCCTTCCGGTCATTTATCATTTGGTAAATGCTTTTTGAATTGATAGCAAAAACCGTTCCTTCTGAAGTTGGGTCTTTCGCGGTAAGTATTCCTACAATATCTCCATTCCTGTTAAATACCGGTCCACCAGAGTTACCGGGGTTAGCATTCAACGATATTTGGCAACTGGCGGAATCGCCATTAAAGCCTGACAAAGAGCTGAGGTACCCCATACTGTAAACCACATCTTCAACGGGCAATCTCGAATACCCTAATGTAAACAACTCGTCCCCCAATTCTGCAACCGGCTTTTTTACCTGGTATGGTAAAGAAGAGATATTCTTATAATCTGCATCATCTATTTTCAAAATTGCAAGATCTTTTGATTCATCAACGCAAATAATGCGGGTTGAAAATTCCTGCCCTTTATTGCTTTTTACAACAGCACTATTGCTGCCCCTGAAAACGTGGGCGTTGGTAACAAGATAACCCTTCCCATCTATTAAAAAGGCAGTACCGCTGGTTTTGGCAGTAACCCCTTTCGGTATTTTACTGTCAACCTCGTTCAGCCTGGCATTTGTTCTGCGGTAATCGTCTTTTACACTATTTATAACATTAACCAGTTGCTGGTAGTCCCGTTTATTAATATTAGGAGATAGTGCTGCTACTAATATGCTGATAGTCAATGCGGTTACGCCTGCAATGCCGGCAGCAATAGCCGTAATTTTTTTATACTTATGAAATAACTGGATAACGCGGCCCTTCGTCGTTTTTTCGCCTCCTTCATAAATATCACCTTTCTGTAATAGGTTTTCATGGGCCGAGGTGATTGTGTGTTTTAAAGCGCTATGTACCGCATATTCGTCAAGCTGGTGTAAAAACAGCTTATGTTCAACCACCATCTGGTCAATTTCAGGGGTTTTTTCCCTTAGTTCTTTAAACCAGGTTTTTTCTTCGGGTGACATTTGACCGGTCAGGTACCGCTCAATCACATCTAATAATACAATGTCTTCCATCTCCCTTTATTCTCCAATGTTATATTGCGTAAAAAACAGCTTTTTTAACCGCATAAGGCATTTGTACTTTTGGTTTTTTGCATTGTCCGCGTTTGTATATCCAAACTCCGTGGCAATTTCAACCATACCTTTTTTCTGCAGGTAATAGGCCTCTAATAAACTTTTGCAGGGTTCCCCAAGGCTGCCAAGCGCCCTTTCCATCATGGCAAAATCAGCATTTCTTTTCTCGTGCACTTCAATATCCTCTTCTACTGCCACCGTTTCTTCCAGCCCTTCGGTCTGCATTACATACCGCCCCATTTGTTGAAGCCGTTTTAGCCAAAGGCGCCTGCAAACTGAATATATATAGGTCTTAATTTGGCAGGTCAATACGAATGATTCGGTTTTCGCCTTTTCGTACAGGGTTATAATGGCTTCCTGGAATATGTCCCTTGCATCGTCGTAAGTTCCACTGTTGTTAATGATAAAAGCCTGAACCATGGTAAAGTTTTCCTTATAAATGGTTTCTACAGCTTTAGTATCATTAGCTACCAATCCTTTCAGTAAAAGTTGCTCGTTTATGTCCGGTTTCACCAATACTCGTTTTTAATACGATTAGGGGGATAAAAGTAACCCAAAAAAATGCCAAAATAATTTTTTAAAAAAATCTGCTGCAATGGGTTACCTTTTTTTCGTTTCTGTATAAACATAAAATTAATAAACACAAAACACTCACGACAATGAAAAAGCTGTTATTCGTTTTAGCTCTTGGCGCATTTGCTGCTTGCGGTTCTGGTTCTGGTTCTGCTTCTTCTGCTGATTCTACTGCAAAAGATAGCTCTACTATGATGGCTCCTGCTGCAGACTCAACTCATATGGATTCTACCCATATGGACACAACTAAAAAAGATTCTACTAAGAAATAGTAGCTTCTTTCAAGCTATTGTGATATTGATAATGTGTAGGCTTAGCTTGCCGGCGACATAATTAGCAAAACTTTTTTTCATATGGCAAGCAATCGTTAGAGGCCGTCCTTATTCCTAAGGAGGGCTTTCTTTTTTTTTGACAGGGCTATGCAGCATAGGGAAAAAGAAACAGGCTCGGTAAATAGAGTTGATTCGCCATTTTTAACAGTCCTGTGGCTTTCCGGGCGCGGCTCATTAACTAACACTTGTTTATTTCTTTCTAAAAAAATTTGCGGCATATTGGTTTGTAACTATATTTACACCGTAATGAACACAAAACGCACATACACCTACTTTTTTTACTTTTTCTTTTTTTACTTTTTTACTAAAGTAAACCGGGTTGTATTTGCCAAAGCGTAAAAAAACAAATAATCAGCATACAGTCCCGGTTTAAAAGCCGGGACTTTTTTTATATATATCCTTTAAAGGGACAACAAAACAAAATGACTAAGAATATTATAGATTACCAGGCTGGCGGCGATATTAAGCGCATTGCTATACAGGGTTTTGAAGGTTGTTTTCACCAGGTGGCTGCAAGGCAGTATTTTGGTAAGAACGTACAGGTTATTACCTGCGCCAGTTTTAAGGAGGTCATTAAAACGGCATGTAATAAAAAAGACAGCGATGGTGCTGTAATGGCTATTGAAAATTCAATAGCCGGAAGTATCCTGCCTAATTACACGCTTTTGCAAAACAGTAACCTGGTAATAACCGGGGAGGTTTACCTGCCTATACGGCAGCATTTATTAGTTAATCCAGGTGTAAAGCTGGAAGATATAAGGGAAGTACACAGCCACCCGATGGCCATTCAGCAATGTATGCAATACCTTGATAAGTTTAACTGGAAGCTTATTGAGACAGAGGACACAGCGCTTAGTGCAAAACATATTCACCAGCACAAAAGCAGGCATATAGCGGGCATAGCCGGGAAACTGGCTGCTGAACTGTTTGACCTTGATATAGTTGCGCCGAACATTCATACTATGAAAAATAACTACACCCGTTTTCTTGTTTTGCAGCGGGAGGCAGTTGATGCTGGTGATGCCAACAAAGCGTCGGTAAATTTTCATACCGACCATTCACGGGGAAGCCTGGCAAGAGTGCTTACAAAAATAGCCGATGGCGGTATCAACCTAAGCAAATTACAAAGCTTTCCTATTGCGGGCACTAATTTCAGGTATAGCTTTCATGCGGATATGGAATTTGATTCGCTCAGCCAGTTTAACGAGGTGATTGATGCCATTAAACCATTGACCGAGCAGGTAAAAGTGTATGGGGTGTACAGGAACGGTAAGGAGGAATAGGGTTTCCTTATACCAATAACAAAAGGGTATTGTTTAAATAGATTATTATTTATTGAAAAGTTAGAAAATACGGTATGATTTCAACAGCAAAGCGATTAGAAGGCATCGGCGAATATTATTTCTCTCAAAAGCTAAGAGAGATAGATGAACTGAACAAACAGGGCAAGAATATCATCAATCTTGGTATAGGCAGCCCTGATTTGCCGCCTCACCCTGATGTAATTAAAGTATTGCAGGACGAGAGTGCCAAACCCAATGTACACGCCTACCAGAGTTATAAGGGGTCGCCTGTTTTGCGTAAAGCTTTTGCTGACTGGTACAACACATGGTACCATGTAACATTAAACCCTGATACGGAAATATTGCCATTGATTGGCAGTAAAGAAGGTATTATGCATATATGCATGACCTATTTGAATGATGGCGATATTGTGCTGGTACCAAACCCTGGTTATCCTACGTACAGCAGTGCGGCAAAACTGGCGGGCGGCAAAATTGAGTACTATGAATTGAAGGAGGAAAATAACTGGATGCCTGATTTTAACGGGATAGAGCAAACAATAGCTGCATTGGGTAAAACACCTGTACTTATGTTTGTAAACTACCCCGAAATGCCAACCGGTCAATTGCCGACAAAAACAATGTTTGGGCAACTGGTGGCGTTTGCCAAAAAACATAACATTCTGCTCGTTCATGATAACCCTTACAGCTTTATTCTGAACGATAATCCCATGAGCCTTTTAAGCATTGAAGGCGCCAAAGATGTGGCGGTTGAATTAAACAGCCTTAGCAAATCGCAAAATATGGCAGGCTGGCGTGTGGGTGTATTATGTGGCACTCCCGAACGTATTAATGAAGTTTTGCGTTTTAAAAGTAATATGGATAGCGGTATGTTTTTGCCAATGCAGCTTGCTGCAGCTACGGCGTTGGGCCTGGGCAAAGACTGGTATGACAGTGTAAACAGCATTTACAAAGCACGCCGCGAAAAGGTGTATGAGTTGCTGGATACCCTGCAGTGCCAATATTCAAAAGCACAGGCGGGGATGTTTATGTGGGCGAAAATACCGGCAGGATATAAGGACGGCTACGCGTTAAGCGATGATGTATTATATAATAACAATGTGTTTATTACTCCTGGTGGCATTTTTGGCAGCGCAGGTAACGGGTACATTAGAGTGAGCCTTTGCGGAAGTGTTGAAAGGTTTGAAGAAGCAATAAAGAGAATTAAAAATTAATAATGCGTAATTAATATTAGTTGCATGTTTAATAATTTGACCATAGTTGGTGTGGGGTTAATAAGCGGCTCCTTTGCCCTGGCGCTTAAAGATAAGGGTTTTGTAAAGCATGTTATTGGCGTTAGCAGAACAAAAGCAAGTGAGCAAAAGGCCCTGGAACTTGGATTGATTGACGAAGCACTTCCATTGAACGAAGCTGTGCGCAAAGCAGATATTATATATGTAGCCATACCCGTTGATGCCACTATACCTGTAATGACACAAATAATGGACCTGGTGACTGACAAGCAGGTTGTAGCTGACGCCGGTTCCACCAAAGCTGCCTTATGCGATGCGCTGAAAGACCACCCCATGCGTAAACGCTTTGTAGCAACGCACCCCATGTGGGGTACGGAATACAGCGGGCCGGAAGCGGCGGTGCATAACGCGTTTGCTGGGCGCAGTTGTGTTATATGTGAAAAGGAAAAATCAGACCCGGATGCAGTGAATGTAATTGAAAATATTTACAGGGAGCTTGGAATGAACATAGTGTATATGGATCCTGTAAACCACGATGTGCACGCGGCGTATATCAGCCATATATCTCACATTACCTCATTTGCTTTAGCGAATACGGTATTGGAAAAGGAAAAAGAGGAAGACGCCATATTTGAGCTTGCAGGCGGTGGGTTTGAAAGTACGGTGCGTTTAGCAAAAAGCAGTCCGGCAATGTGGGCGCCTATCTTTATGCAAAACCGCGAGAATGTGCTGGATGTGCTGAATGAGCATATAAGCCAGCTACGCAAGTTTAAGGCCTGCCTTGAAAAAGAGAACATGGATTATTTGTATGAGTTAATGGAGAGTGCAAATAAGATTAGAAGGATTATTAAGTAGTTAACAATTAATAATTAGGACTTAAAATTAAGAATAAAGAGATACCGTTAAAGATTAATCAGAGAGAATAACAAATAGATAAGGTACCAGGTAAATCAAGATAATCAGGCTAAATCGTGGTATCTTTGCGCAAAATTTTAAAACTGAATGATGACATTTGAAGAATTGGGCTTGGATGAGAGGCTGGTAAAGGCTACCGGCGAACTGGGCTTTGTTACACCGACAGAGATACAGCAAAAAGGTATCCCGGTATTATTGCGTGGAACAAAAGATTTTATTGGGCTTGCACAAACAGGTACCGGTAAAACTGCTGCATTTGGATTACCATTGCTGCATGTTATTGACGAAGATAAAAAATACCCGCAGGCGCTGGTGGTTTGCCCCACGCGTGAGCTATGCATACAAATTGTTAATGAAATAGAGCTTTTTAAAAAGCATATACGGGGCGTGCATGTTGTGGCTGTGTATGGCGGGGCAAGTATTGGCGCGCAAATAAGGGATTTGAAAAGAGGTGTACAGATTGTTGTGGCTACACCGGGAAGGTTGATTGACTTAATAGAACGTAAAGCAATTAACCTGGAAGAAATTGAGTATGTAATACTGGATGAGGCGGATGAGATGCTTAACATGGGTTTCCAGGAAGATATAGAATTTATACTGCAAAATACACCCAGGCGCGAAAGCACCTGGTTGTTCAGTGCAACTATGCCGCCCGAAATACGCAGGGTTAGCAGGCGTTATATGAAAGAGCCGGTGGAAATAACCGTTGGTAAAGCTAATACAACCAATAAAAGTATTGACCATCAATACTACGTAACGGCTGCTCAACACCGTTATGAAACATTAAAAAGGCTTATCGATTTTAACCCCGGCATTTACGGCCTTGTGTTTACACGCACAAAAGCAGATGCCCAGGAAATAGCCGAAAAACTTACACGCGAAGGTTATGATATTGATGCACTGCATGGCGACTTAACCCAGCAGCAGCGTGATAAAGTGATGGGCCAGTTCAGGGATAAAAGCCTGCAGTTGCTTATTGCTACTGATGTTGCGGCACGTGGCATAGATGTGCAGGGTATAACGCACGTAATTAATTACGAGTTGCCCGATGATGTTGAAGTATACACGCATCGCAGCGGCCGTACCGGCCGCGCAGGCAGTACGGGTATATGCATGAGCATAGTGCATAGCCGCGAACTGTACAAACTGAAGCAGATAGAAAGAATGGTGCAGGCGCCTTTTCACCGTTTTGAAATACCAACAGGTAAAGACGTATGCCGGAAACAGTTTTTCTATTTTATGGATAAGCTCCTGCAGACTGATATAAGCCATGGCGATTATGAAAGCTATGTGCCAATGATTGAAGAAAAGTTTGCTGATATAAGCAAAGAAGATATTTTGAAGCGTGTTGTGGCAAGTGAGTTTGACCGTTTTTTGAAATATTATGAAAATGCGGGTGACCTTAATATTCGCGAAGACAGGAGGGTGAACCGCGAACAGGGCGCGAGAGACCAAAGCCGCGGCAGGAGAGAGGGGCGCGATGGCAGGGGAAGGGATGGCAACAATTATGGCGGCGACTACAAAAGGCTTTTTGTTAACCTTGGCACAAAAGATGGTTTTTATAAAGCAAGTTTTTTACAATTCATCCTGGATATGAGCGATTTGAGGAAGGATGTATTAGGCAGGATTGATATGAAGGAAATGAATAGCTGGATTGAGGTTGACAGCAGTGTTGCCAACCAGATGATGCGCAGCATTGACGGCAAAAATTATAAGGGCAGAAGGATAAGGATGAACGAGGCGAACAGCAGGTAAGATGGACGGAGATTTTGGGGATTTGGAAAGATGCAAGGAATAGTGAGGATTTAGGATATAGTGCTGCCTCGGTTTGTGTCTCACGAACTATTCAACTCTGCGGGGAAGGGAAATATAGATGAGAAGAATGATGTTGCAGGCGATGCAGTGAGTGACACAACGAAGCTGAGCAGAAATATGAAGCCTGCCACGAACAGGAAACACAAAACACAGGTCAAACAAGCGAAACATCATAAACAATTAATAAAACCAGGCTAAAGCGCTGGTGCTATATGAAAACCGTCTAAAGCGGCGGAGACAAAAATTAAATACTATGCAGGCAACAGAAACAGTAAGCGCCAAACAACTGGTGCAGGAAAAATGGGAAAAGCGCCCTTTAATTATTTCAGGCCCGTGCAGTGCCGAGACTGAAGAGCAGGTAATGGAAACTGCGGTACGCTTACACAACACCGGTAAGATAGATGTTATGCGCGCCGGTATCTGGAAACCCCGTACGCGCCCTGGCAGTTTTGAGGGCATTGGCGCGAAAGGCCTGCCTTGGCTGCAAAGCGCTAAAAAAGTAACCGGTATACCCTGGGCTGTTGAAGTAGCGACTGGTAAACAGGTAGAAGACGCACTAACATTTGATGTGGATATATTATGGATTGGTGCACGCACCACCGTTAACCCCTTCAGCGTACAGGAAGTGGCAGATGCGTTGCGCGGCGTAGATGTGCCGGTGCTGATAAAAAACCCTATCAACCCTGATTTGGAATTATGGATTGGTGCGGTTGAGCGTGTAGCCAAAGCAGGTATTAAGCAAATTGGTTTAATACACCGCGGGTTCAGCAGCTACGGTAATACAGAATATCGTAATGCCCCCATGTGGCACCTGGCGATTGAAATGAAACGCCGCAACCCCGGTATGCTGTTCATTAACGACCCAAGCCATATTTGCGGGCGCAGGGATATTCTGCAGGATGTTATGCAAAAGGCTATAGACCTTGATTACGATGGTTTGATTATCGAAAGCCATTGCAACCCGGATAAAGCCTGGAGCGATGCAAAACAGCAGGTAACGCCTGAGCGCCTTGCCGAGATGTTAGACAGCATTAAGTGGAGAAAAGAAGATGTGGCGAGCGCTGAATACCATGCCGCATTGGAAAAACTTCGCCAGCAGATTGACCAGTTAGATGATGAACTGATGCAGATACTTGGCCAGCGTATGAAGATTTCAGAAAAAATCGGGCAATACAAAAAGGATAATAACATTACCATTTTACAAACCAACCGCTGGAACGATATACTGGAAAGGGCATTTTTAAAAGGAGATAAGCTTGGCTTAAGCAAGGAGTTTATTACCAAGTATTTTGATGCCATGCACATGGAAAGCATCAGCCACCAGAACAGGGTATTGAATTCGTAGAGAACAGGCCTCAAAAAGGGTTAGAGTTACTTCGGGAGCAGGTATAGATTATTTTATTATTTACCCCTCTGGGGAAGGGGTTTGCAGGGGTTTTATGACAACCAAAAAGCTTTCATTTTCATCCAAAGATGTAACGTATTATTTTGACGCGGCTTTTGAGCATCTTGAAAAGCTTGTGCCAAAAGAAAACACGTTTATTATAACAGATGAAAATGTATTTAAGAAGAATGAGAAGAGATTTAAATACTGGAAAGTAATTGTTGCACCTGCAGGCGAGCCTTATAAAAACCAGCATACGGTTGACAACATTATTGAAAAGCTGGTGCAGTATGGAGCGGACAGGAAAAGTTACGTAGTTGGTGTTGGCGGAGGCGTAATTACTGACATGGCAGGCTATGTAGCAGGCATTTATATGCGTGGTATAAAATTTGGTTTTGTGCCAACTTCAATACTCGCTATGGTAGATGCGGCGATAGGCGGCAAGAATGGTGTAGATGTTGGGGTGTACAAGAACATGGTGGGGTTGATTCGCCAGCCCGATTTTTTGCTGTACGATTACACCTTACTGAAGTCTTTACCAAAAGAGGAATGGATAAATGGCTTTGCTGAAATAATTAAGCATGCCTGCATAAAAGATGCGGCCATGTTTAAAATGCTGGAAGAGCACAAGCCTTCTGACTTTCAGAAAGACAAAAAGCTCCTGAATAAAATCATACAGCGCAATGCTTTATTAAAGAGCAAAGTGGTACAACAGGATGAATTTGAGCAGGGCGACCGTAAGCTGCTGAATTTTGGTCATACGCTGGGGCATGCCATTGAAAATAATTATAAACTGCCGCATGGGCATGCGGTGGCAATAGGCATGGTTGTGGCGGCTTATTTAAGCGCGGGAATTACACAGTTTAAAGATGCCGGTAAAATAGCCACCCTTATTGTAAAATATGGCCTGCCTGCATTTTACAAATTTGACGCGGAAAAGGCATTGCAAATGATGCTGAGTGACAAAAAGAGGTTTAATGATGAAATTCATTACGTGTTACTGGAGAAGATAGGTAAAGGCATTGTAAGGCCGATGAAAATAGACGAAATAAAGCCTGTGATAAAACAATTATCACAACAGGGAAATGAAAACAAGAACTTTGTACAGGCAGGTTGGGCCAAATGAATTGAAGAAGATTGAAGACTCCGGGTGGACAAAATTTCCACCGCGATTGCCGGAACAGCCGATTTTTTACCCTGTGCTGAATGAAGAATACGCTGTACAAATTGCCCGCGACTGGAACGTACCTGCAAGCGGCAGCGTTATGTTACAAAGTTTGAAGTAAATGAAGAATGTCTTGATAAGTTCGAGCGGCAGGTGGTGGGCAATGAAATACACGAGGAACTGTGGGTGCCTGCAGAAGAATTGGAAGAGTTTAATAATAACATTGTTGGGTTGATTGAAATAACAAAAGAATTTAGGTAAGCTATGCAAGTAACGGTTACGCCATCAAATATAAACGGGGATATTTTTGCCCCGGCCTCTAAAAGCTCTATGCAGCGGGCATGTGCAGCATCGTTGGTAAGGAAAGGGCAAAGCATTGTGGAAAATCCCGGCACATCTAATGATGATAAAGCAGCCCTTGGTGTAATAAAAGCATTAGGAGCTACGGTAGAGTACTTAAGTGATGGTTCAATAAAAATCAATTCCGAAAAATTCTTATCGCAAGTTCCCTCCGCCGTGGGGCATTTAGGGGGGGCTGTGGCTGTTAACTGCGGCGAAAGCGGCCTGGGTATCCGCATGTTTGCGCCCATTGTCGCTTTGCATCCCTATACCATTATCATCAATGGAGAAGGCAGCCTGTTAAACCGCCCCATGGATTTTTTTGATGAAGTGTTGCCGCAGTTGGGTGTTACTATAACATCTAACAAAGGCAAACTGCCGTTAAAGATAAAAGGCCCCTTGCAGCCCCAAAATATTATCATCGATGGTTCATTAAGTTCACAGTTTTTAACAGGGTTGTTAATGGCTTACGCGGCGGCAGGTGCAAGTGATGTAACGATTACCGTAACCAATCTCAAAAGCAGGCCTTATGTTGATCTTACCTTAAAAGTAATGAAGGACTTTAACCTGGCTGCACCTGAAAACAGGAACTACAAAGCGTTTTATTTCCCTGCCAGTCAACCAATCACTCCATCGGCTAATCAATCAATCAACTACACTGTAGAAGGTGATTGGAGCGGCGGCGCGTTTTTGCTGGTTGCCGGGGCGATAGCGGGTAATATTACCATTAAAGGCCTGGATGTTGATTCTACGCAGGCTGATAAGGCAGTATTAAAAGCATTGAAAGATTGCGGGTGTAAACTAAGCGTAAAGAATGGCGCCATTGAAATTGGCCCCGGTGAATTAAAGGCATTTGATTTTGATGCTACCGACTGCCCGGATTTGTTTCCGCCGCTGGTGGCCCTTGCTTCATACTGCCATGGAACTACTGTGATTAAGGGCGTAGAACGGTTAACACATAAAGAAAGTAACCGAGCATTAACCCTGCAGGACGAGTTTGGGAAGATGGGGGTTGATATTCAGTTAAATGGGGATGAGATGTATATTCATGGCGGAAGCGGTGTAAAAGGCGCTTTGGTACATAGCCGCCACGACCACCGGATTGCGATGGCCTGTGCAGTAGCCGCCCTGAATGCGGAAGGTGAGACAGTAATAGAAGAGGCCCAGGCGGTTAATAAATCATACCCTGATTTTTATGAACACATTAAAAGGCTGGGCGCCGCGGTAAGCGTTGTGAATAAGGTTGAATTGAATAGCCACTAACATGGCTTGACTAAAGCCTGTTAATTCTTTGTTTTGTTGCCCGGGGCAAAAGTTCCGGTTTATAAATAATACAGCACATAAACAATAAAACTCCCCTATAGGGGCTTGAGGGTAATATGAATAGTTTCGGCCGCATATTTCGTGTAAACATATTTGGCGAATCGCATGGCGAAAGCGTAGGTGTAAATATTGATGGCATACCGGCGGGTTTGCCTTTAGCAGTTGATGATTTTTTAAACGATATTGAACGCAGGAAGGGTGGCACACAAAAAGGCACTACGCCGCGGCAGGAAAGCGACATGCCTATTTTTAAAAGTGGCGTGTTTAATAATACAACTACGGGTGCCCCGTTAACCATTTTATTCGAAAATAATAATACCCGCAGCGGCGATTATCAAAAGCAGCGTGCTGTACCGCGCCCCGGGCATGCTGATTTTGTAGCAAGCAAAAAATTCGGCGGGTACGAAGATTACCGGGGCGGCGGCCATTTTAGCGGCAGGCTTACAGTATGTCTTGTTGCTGTGGGGGTTATTGCAAAGAAGATTTTACAAACCACTGCTGGCATAAAGGTTAAAGCAGCTATTCTTGAAATAGGCGGTGAAACTGATTTGGAAAAAGGCCTTCAAAAAGCCATTGACGCAAAAGATACTATTGGCGGAATTGTTGAATGCAGGGTAACAGGATTGCCTGTTGGCCTGGGAGAGCCTTTTTTTGACAGTGCGGAATCATTACTGGCGCATGCGGCTTTTGCCATACCTGCAATTCGCGGCGTTGAGTTTGGTACCGGCTTTGCCGCCGCAAGAATGTTTGGGACAGAGCACAATGATGCAATAGCAGATATGAGCGGTAAAACGGTAACGAACCACGCGGGTGGAGTAGTGGGAGGCATTACCAATGGTAATGAATTGGTGTACCGCATAGCGGTAAAGCCAACGTCATCTACACCAAAGGACCAGTTTACCTTGAATTGGGAGACACAGCAAATGGAAACATTTTCTGTAAAGGGGCGGCATGACCTATGTATCGCATTGCGTGTTCCGGTAGTGATGGAGGCGGTAACTGCAATGGTGCTGGCAGATTTAATGATGCTGGAGCAGCGCGTTCCGCGGCGATTGAATACGAAGACCGACTAAACAACCGGCACACCTAAATGAGTGAAATAATTTACCACATAACAACGCAGGAAGAATGGCAAACGGCTAAGCAGCATGGCTTTTATGAAGCGCCATCATTGTACAGTGAGGGATTTATTCATTGCAGCGAGGCCGGCCAGGTGCACGGCGTATTGCAGCGTTATTTTACCGGCAAAGGCCCTTTGGTGAAGCTAACCATCGACATTGGAAAACTTCGCTCGCGGTTGCAGCGGGATTTTTCCGTTTCAATGAACGAGCGTTTCCCGCATATTTACGGCAGGATAAATTTGGATGCGGTTATTGAGGAAGAGTCATTAAGTCATTAAGGACGGTTTTATTAGAAATTGCTGCAGGATACTTTCACTGGATACGATGTTAATCAGAAACATAAGCTAATCATCAATTATATGCACAACCACATCATCAATGCCTCAATACAAATTGTACCGATAGTATTGGACAAACACCCCTATGAATGGGTAGATGAAGCCATTGCGGTAATACAACAGTCTGGTATTAAGTATGAAGTTGGCCCTTTTGCCACTGTTGTGGAAGGAAAATATGCCGATGTAATGAAAGTTATTGATGATATTAACGAATACCTCTGCAACAAGCATTGCAATGAGTGGATTTGCAATGCCCAAATACAAATACGCAGCGGTGGTGATATAACAGGGGAGGAAAAGACGGAAAAGTTTGCGCAGTAGCTAGTATAATTAAAAACAATATGCAGTTTACATATTTTGAAGGCCCGGTTGGTGACATGGGAGATTTTTTGGGTGAGAAAAAGAAGTGTTCAATTTGGAAACAAGAACATGAATATTGCTTTAGTTTGAATTATGCTATTACTTATAAATTTTCCGATGCAGAGAAAGAAGGAAAAATTGGTTGTTATGATTGTTTGAAAAAGGGCGAATTTGAGTTTTGGCATGACACCGAATTTGGCTTCCTTGACGAGAGTGGCTTAAAAAAAGCACCCCGTCATACTAAAAATACTTCGCATGAGCTTCCCGTTGAATGGCTTGCTGACCTGCGACGCACTCCTCAAATCGTAACTTACCAAGAGGAGTTTTGGTTGACGCATTGTAATGACTTTATGATATATAAAGGTACATGGAGTCCCCCAGATTTTTATATCAACAGCACAAACGGGGATGGCAGGGACTTGTTTATGGAAATGACCGATGTGAACTTATCCCACTTGTGGGATCAGTCATTGCCAGAAGGTCAAACATTATTACAACAATGGTACCCCACATATTATGTATTTGGATGCCGGCATTGCAATAAATTAAGAGGATATTGGGACTGTGATTAACCGTTTTTTCTACTATAAGTTTACGAATATATTCTTTGTTGCCCCCTTTCCTCCATTCAAATCCTCATACACCTCCAGCAATTTCATCACTGCATGCTTGCCGCTTTCGCCTAAGCCAATTGAGTAGTTGTTTACGTACAGGTCAATATGCTGGCGCATTACATCTTCACTCATTTCCTGGCTATGCTGCTTTACATAATCAGCTAATATTTCGTGGTTATTGGCGTAGGCGTATTCAACGCCTTTGGCAATAAGGGCATCAACTTTTTTTACCACTTCGGCATCCAACGTTCTTTTGGCAACAATGCCGCCCAGGGGTATCGGCAGGCCGGTAGTACGCTCCCAATAGTCGCCCAGGTCCACAATTTTATGCAGCCCTTTCAGGTGGTAGGTAAAACGGTTTTCGTGTATAATCACGCCTGCTGCGCCTTTATTTTCCAGCACAAAATCTTCAATCTCGTTAAACACTTTAAACACTTTGTTTTTTGCCTGTGGGTAGGCTAATGAAAACAGCATGTGCGCTGTTGTATTTACACCCGGTATAGCTATTAATGTGCCCGGTTGCATGTTGTCGGCCGCCAGTTGTGCATCAGCGGTTATCAGCAACGGGCCAACGCCTTTGCCCAATGCGCCGCCGCTGTTTAATACAATATAATTATCCAGTACAAGCGGCAGCACGCCATAACTTATTTTGGAAAAATCGAGCTTGCTTTCAATAGCCCATCGGTTAAGTGTTTGTACATCTTCAAGTACCACATCAAATTCAAGCCCTCGGGTATCAATTTTATTATTTACCAAAGCATCAAATATAAAAGTATCATTAGGACAGGGAGAAAAACCAAGCGTAAGTTTCATTGTTCCTTATTTAGATTGTATGTTCTTTATTGTTATCGTGTATTAGTTACCTGTTGCCGGTGTTTAAGTGAATGCTATTCTCTAAGGCCTGTAAATAATCCAGCAAAGTGTTGTTCAGGTTTATAATAGCTTCCTTCATCTTCCATTTTGTTTTATCTCTTTCACCAATGTAATTGCTTATGGCGCGCATTTGTATAAATGGTATGTTTTGCAGCCCGCATACATAGTGAAGCGCCGCGCCCTCCATGCTTTCTATAAATGGGGCATATTTTTCTTCAATTTGCAACCTGCGTTTGGGCGATGTTGTTATTTCATTTATAGTTACTGCGTTCACTACCGGCAGCTTAAGCAAGTTATATTTTACAAGGTTATTATTGGGCAGGCAACGTTCGGTAAAAGGAGTGTTATTGTCTTTCTCAAGCGCGAGGTCAAACATGTCTTTCCAAATACCGTCTTCGTTAACACCCATGTCTGCAAGCATTTCATTATTTACGGCGAATACCTCGCCTAACCCGGAGGCATTATCAAAGCAGCCGGCTATACCTGCCTGAACAATAAAACCGGGTTTTTGCTCTATGGCCAGTTTTGTAAGAGATACGGCGGTTGCCAGCATACCCACCCCTGTTGCGTGAAAAGAAATATTAACAGGTGTGCCTGTTTGCGCGTAAGCGTGGCTAACCTGCTGGCGTGTTAGTGCCAATTCACCTTCTGTTGCAGCCGTAATTGCTATTTGCATAAGATTGCAAAGTTCGGTTTTTCAGTATATCACTTGCATGAAAAATTGTAATATGATGTTACGCACAGGTAACGTAAACATGTTTCGCGAATGTTGCTTAATTTCAGGCACATTTCAATCGCCGTATGAGAAAATATTTTTTTATTACCTGTGTTGTAATGCTTGGATATTTAGTGCCATGCGCGCAGCGCTTCACTGTCAGCTCGCCGGACGGGAAAATAACAGTGGCTATTGCTGCAAAAGATAGTTTAATGTACAGCGTTACAGCAGACGGGCATATTATCGTTCAGCCTTCGGTTATTGACATCAGGCTTAAGGATGGAAGAAAACTGTCGGATAATCTTACAATAGAATCGCCGCAGACCCATTTTGTGCATGACACTATAATACCGGCTGTTGCAGAAAAACGAAGAATTATTCCTGATGTTTACAATAAACTGTTGCTTAATACCGGTGGCAATTTTTCGGTTGAATTTCGTGCTTATAATGATGGCGTGGCATACAGGATAATAACACACCTGGAGGATTCAATTATTGTTGAGAATGAAAAGGCTGTTTTTAATTTTCCGCCTGGCAGCAACATAATTGCCCCGCTGGTGGAAAAAAGGGATGGGGTTGATATTTACCATACCAGTTTTGAAGGAATGTACAGGCACACTGCGCTTGACAGCATCAGCATTAACGACCTTGCATTTTCACCGGTACTGGTTGAGGAAGATAATATAAAAATCGGGCTGACTGAAAGTGATTTGCTTGACTATCCTGGTATGTTTTTAAGAGGAACAGGCGGCTTCTCCTTAAAAGGAGAATTTGCGCCCTACCCGGCAAAAGAACGTGTTACAGACGACTTATACCCTGAAAAGATTGTGACAGAAAGAACGGATTTTATCGCCAAAACAAACGGCAGCAGAACATTGCCCTGGCGGGTTTTAATAATTGCCCGTGATGATAAGGAACTGCCCGGCAATGATATTGTTTACAGGCTTGCAACCCCTTCAAAATTAAAAGACGTTTCATGGATACACCCGGGCAAATGCACCGATGAATGGATTGTAAACGTTAACCTTTTTAATGTAAGTTTTGCTTCAGGCGTAAACACGGTGTCGTACAAATACTATATTGATTTTGTAAAACGATTTGGCTTTGACCGGATTATGATGGATGCCGGGTGGAGTGACTATAAAGACCTGTTTAAAATAAACCCCGACATTAATATGGATACCCTTGCCGCCTACGCAAAAGCCAAAAGTGTTAAGATAAGTATGTGGACAGATGCTGCTACATTAAGCCGTCAATTAGACAGCGCGCTGAAACAGTTTAAAAAATGGGGCGTAGATTTTATTATGACTGATTTTATTGACCGTGATGACCAAAAAACAGTGCAGTTTTATGAGCGCATTGCCAAAGCCTGCGCTGATGCGCACCTGATGATTATGTTTCATGGGGCATACCCGCCAAAAGGGTTTACACGCACATACCCAAACAATATTTTGCGGGAGAGTGTATTGGGCAGCGAGTATGATATTTGGAGTGATAAAGTGACCCCCGGGCACGACCTTACCCTGCCTTTTACCCGTATGCTGTCAGGAGGGTTTGATTACGAGCCGGGCTTGCTGGATAATGCCACAAAAGACCAGTTTAGAATGGTGAACGGAAAGCCTATGAGCCAGGGTACACGATGCCACCAGTTGGCGATGTTTGTGGTATATGATAACCCGCTGCAAATATTTTCAGGCAACCCTTCGCAGGGGTATTTAGAGCCAAAATTTATGGAGTTTCTCGGCAGCCTTCCTACCACCTGGGATGAAACAAAAATACTGGATGCAAAGGTGGGTAACTATATAGTAACGGCAAGGCAAAAAGGAAACAACTGGTATATTGGGGGTATGACAGATTGGGCCCCACGGGATTTTAGCATTAAGCTGGATTTTATTGGGGCCGGCGGTTATGAAATGACTTCTTGCACCGATGGCATTAATGCTGATAAATATGCTGCTGATTATACACTGGCATCAAAAGCAGTAACGAAAAATGATGTAGTGAATGTTCACCTTGCACCAGGCGGAGGATTTTTATTGCGGCTGGTTAAAAAGTAAGCTTGCGAAAGCTATGCAGGATTTTTTTGATGGTCTTCCGTTTGCACGGTGTTATGCTGCCTCGGCATGCTTATGTAAAATATGGTACCTTTGCCTACAGTAGTTTCAAACCATATTTTACCGTTATAACTCTCCACAATTTGTTTGCAGATTGAGAGGCCAAGGCCAAATGGTTTTTCACCTTGTGTGCCCGGCCTTTTTGCCTCGGTATGGGTATCAAATATTTTGTTTTTAAGGTTATCAGGTATGCCGATGCCCATGTCGTGTACTGACAATTGCACATAACCCTCTATATGTTCTGTTACTATTTGTATAATACCACCCGATGGGCTGAATTTAACAGCGTTGGTAATAAGATTGCTTAACACCCGCCACATTTTGGCAGGGTTAGCTTTAATAATTTCCTGCGATTCGGATAAAGACAGTTGTAGTTTTTGCTTTTTTTCCGCAGCCTTAAAACTTAATAGTCTTACGCAATTACGGGCTATAATATTCATGTCAACCGGTTCGGGTGACAGGTCAACTGAATTGCCATCGTTTATGGCAAAATCAAGTATTTCATTAATAAGTTCAATAGAATTGGTGCAGGCATTTTGCATCAGTTCAAGTATTTGCAACTGCTCACCCGAATAGTCATTTTCATCTTCCAGTATACTTATCAAAGAACTGATAGCGGCGATAGGGTTTCTGAGGTCGTGGGCCACAATACCCAAAATGCGGTCTTTCTCGTTATTTCTTTCCTGCAGTTCTCCCAGGGTATCTTCCAATTGTTCTTTTTGCTTGTTTATACGGTCATTTAGCAGGGTTAGCGTTCGTACATTTCTCCTGCTTTTTCGCCAGTTATACAAAATCAACATTAAAATAATGGCTAACGAAACAACAAAGGCAGCAGCTACCAGGAAATACAACTGGTTTAATTTGCTGTCTTTTTTCAGCAGGTTAACCTGGTATTCTGCTTCAAGGCTTTTCATTTCCCCTGTTACATCACTTTCATTAAGTTTTTTGTTTGCAGCGTCTTCTGAATCTTTCAAGCGGTTGTACTCTTTTAGATAGGTATAAGCGGTTGCAATATCATTTTTGCTGTCAAAGTATTTCCACATCAGTTCGCTCCACCCCATTTTAACACCATCGTTTTTTATGGTATCAAGGCCTTTTTGCATATCCTGCAATACATGATACATTAGGGAATAGTCATTACTATCCTTGTATAGGTTGGCGAGGTGCAGTTGAGTTATAAGCGCATCGTTATTATCATACCCCGGCCTGCTGTTTATGGCAATGCTTTTCTTATACAGCAATTCCGCGTTAGCGCGGTCATAAGGTGCATATACCTGGCCCATATTGCCATACACAACACCCCGTGCCAGGTCAAACGGTCCTGAGCTACCCTTATAAATTTTTTCATTAAGTGCAATAAAATCCAGCGCTTTACTATAATAAAGAAGGGCGCTGTCGCTTTGACCGGATTTTTTGTAGCTAAGCGCAGTGTTATTCAGTAATTCTTGCCTGCGGTAAAACTCGGTATAGGATTCCGGGCATGCCTTTGATTCATTGAAGGCTTGTTTGAAATAGGAGGCTGCTTCAGCAAAACTGGACTTTTTATACATAACCATTCCCAGCCTGTAACTGTATTCGCTGAATGTACACGGGTCAATGCTTTTCTCCGCCGCGACCTTACCCAAATAATAGTACTGGTAGGCCTCGTTATATTGCTTCAGGCCAAAAAGCGCGTCACCTTTTGAAATGTTTGCTATTGCATCATTTTTATCATAATCGGGCATTGAAGGATTTTTGTGGATAATCCAGAGCATGCTGTCTGCGTACAGCAATGTTTTTTTTTCATCACCTATTTTGGTGTGGTAATAACCACAATACATACCATAATAATGAAACCGTGCGGTAGGGTCGGCGCCAGGGTATTCAGCAAAAATCGAATCAAGATAAGGATAGGCGCTGGTTACGTAAGAGCCAAGAGCGGCAACACTGTCTAAGGCCTTTTGAAAAAAAGCAGCGGGTGGCGTATGCCTCCTGTTCAGATTGCAGGCAAAAAAAACGCATAGGCACACGGCAACTATTACTGGCAAGACGATACTGCTGAATCTCTTCATCTCTTCACTAAGATATTAGACATTTCCCATATTCTTATAATTTTTATGCATTTATACACGCAGCATAACATATTAACAGGTTGGAATAATTTTCTCTGGCTAAAATATATAATAAAAAAGAGTTATATTAAACTGGCTGTAATACGATGTTATATTATAGTGCTAAAAGCTTTTTGCTATTCTTCAAAACTGCTCTCATCCACTTTGCCGTTGAAAATAACACCGATATTTTTTGCAGCGAAAATATTGCTGTTATGTTTGTTTCCTAAAATAATAAGCGTAGCAGTTTGCTGTATAAACCTGGTAAAATTGTTGTTTTCGCCGTGCCATTTGCCATTATGGTAGATAATAGTGTCACCATGATTAAAGTAAAGATGCCAAGCAAGGCCGTAGTTGTGCATTGTCCTGTGCTCGTTGCTTTGCGGGGTAAATGCCATCGCCAATGTTGATGCTTTTACAAATGTATGCTGGTAAAGCGCTTTATCCCATGTGAACAGGTCGCGAACAGTGCTGTAAATATTTTTATCGCCGTAAGTACAGTCAAGATGATCCATTGGGTAGGGCCACCTGCCTATATAAGTTGGTAAATAATCCGCAGTATCTTTTATGGAAAACACATAGGTATCTTTTAATCCTAAAGGTGTAAAAACGCTGTCCTTCATGTACTGTGGGTAAGGTTGATGTGTTATTTGCTCAATAACCAGGGCCAGCAACATAAAATTGGTGTTGTTATAGTGATAAGCATGGCCGGGCAGGGCTTCCATCTTCGGTTTGTGCAGTGCCATAAAATTTACCACGTCCTGGTTGGTAGCTTTCTTTTTCTTGTTCCAGAAGTTATCCATAAAATTTAAGTAGTTGGGCAGCCCGCTGCGGTGGCTTAGTAGCATTTTAATGGTGATGCCGTGATAGGGAAGTGACGGGAAATATTTTAAAATATCATCATCCAGTGATAGACGCCCCTGCTCCCACAACCGGAGTATCGTCATACCTGTAAAGGTTTTTGAGATAGATGCGAGGTGAAATGGCGTATTGGGTGTGATGGGTTCGTGCGTTTTAAAATTTATAAAACCTTTATAATCTTCAAAAATAACCTGGCCATTTTTGGCTACTAAAATAGCGCCATTAAAACCGGTATTTGCCAGGTGTTTATTATAGTAGTCTTCAGCAGCCGCCCTGTATTCTTCGGCGGCCTGTGCTGACAGGGGCTGAAAAGTATAATCAGGTTTATATAAAATGGAGGGCGGATCCTTCTCTTCTAATTTGAATGAAGGCTTAGCCGGCGCCTGCCCGCAACTTGTTACAACACATACAGCGATAAAAACAAATAGTAAATTTTGCACAACAAAAAATCTTATTTTACTCATTCAAACAAAAATAGGAGAATAGCGCCATTTCTGTTTAGCTCTAACAAAACCTTTGCAATATTAGTACCATTATTTTGCCGGGAATACTGTATTTTCTATCGGTCATGATGTTGTTATTAGTTTGTGGATTTTTAGCCGCAGAAAACTATAGTTTTAACGTATGGAAAACTTGCATGCGGCGGCAAATGCGCTATATGCAGGAGAAAATTTTATGGATAATTTGAATATAACATACAGCATATTGCAACCAGTTCATGCGGCCGCCTACAGGAGCCTGCGGCTTGAATCACTGGAACTTTTTCCGGGTAGTTTTGGAAGCAGCTACGAAGATGAAAAAGCCAAGCCAGTGCTTGCATTTGAAAGATTTATAGAGCAGTGTACTCCGGGTAAATTTGTTGCAGGCGCTTTTGGCGATGAAACGCTAATTGGTATTTGCGGCTTTGCGGGTGAAGAAACAGCAAAAAACAATCATCGCGGGGCAATTATACAGATGTATGTGCGGAGGCAATTTTCGGGTAAAGGAATTGGCTTACAATTGTTGAAAACCGCTATAGACGCTGCGTTTAATTTACCGGGAATGGAACAATTAGTATTAGGTGTAGTAACTGAAAATAAAGCCGCCATAAGAATTTATGAAAAAGCCGGGTTTACAACCCTTGGCGTTCAGCGTAATTATTTTAAAACCCGGAACGGTTACCTGCACCAGCAATTTATGGTATTATATAAAACAGATTATGAAATATTAAACCCGTTATAAAGCAAGCAGCCCCCGCATTACGCAGGGGCCACCTGAACATGTGTTTTAGCTAACCAAAGGTTGTGCTGTTACAATTAACTACCAAATTTCTATGCGCTTTTCAGGCGCTACATACATTTTATCGCCCGGCTGCACGTTAAAGGCTGCATACCATGCGTCAATATTTACTACCGGCCCGTTACACCTGAACATGCCGGGTGAATGAGGGTTGGTTAATATCAACTGCGCTTCAGATTCGGGTAAAATATTTTCTCTCCATACCTGCGCCCAGCTTAAAAAGAAGCGCTGGTCTGGTGTAAAGCCGTCAATCTTTTTATCGCCTTTTCCTTCTTCGGTTTTCTTAAATGCTTCATAGGCAATATTCAAACCGCCCAGGTCAGCAAGGTTTTCACCAAGGGTAAGCTGCCCGTTTACATGCAGGCTGTCATTCACCACAAAAGCATTATATTGTTCTACAACTTTATGTGCACGTTCTGTGAACTTTTTGGCATCCTCAGGCGTCCACCAGTCTTTCAGGTTGCCGTCTGCATCATATTGTCTTCCCTCATCATCAAAGCCGTGTGTAAGTTCGTGCCCAATTGCCCCTGCAATGGCGCCGTAGTTTACTGCGTCATCGGCGCCAAAATCGAAGAAAGGGAATTGCAGGATACCTGCGGGAAATGCAACTTCGTTATTAACAGGGTTATAATATGCATTTATGGTAGGCGGCGTCATACCCCAGCGGGTTTTGTCAACCGGCTTGCCCATGTGCCCTACCATAAAGTTGTATCTCCAAATACTTATACTCCTGATGTTCGCTAACAGCGAGTCGCGTTTTATCACTACGCCGTCGTAAGTTTCCCATTTATCAGGAAAGCCAATTTTGTTTACAATAGCGTGCAATTTCTGCAAGGCTTTTTGCTTGGTTTCATCACTCATCCAGTCAAGGCGGCTTATGCGCTCACCCAGCGTTGTTTGAATATTATTAACTAACGCAAGCATGCGTTGTTTGGCAGCATCATTAAAATATTTTTCTACGTATAACTGGCCCAGCAATTCCCCGATGGAGCCATCAACAAGAGATGACATCCTTTGCCAGCGAGGTGTTATTACTTTCTGGCCGCTTAATACCTTACTATATTCAAACTGCCTGTTTATAAACTCGCTGCTTAAATAAGGCACTGCTGATTTTATTACTGCCCACTCCAGGTAAGCTTTCCACGCTTCCAGAGGAACTGCGCTAAAAATGGCATCGGCGGTTTTAAAAAATGCGGGGTTATTAACAATTACGCTATCGGCAGTAGTTACTTTCATTTCAGCAAGCATTTCCTTCCAGTTAAAGCCAGGCGTCGTTTTGCTAAAATCGGTGAGTGAAAATTTATTATATGTTTTCTGCGGGTCTCTCATTTCAACCCTGCTCATCTGTGCTTTGGCAAGGCCTGTTTCAATATTCATAATAGCAGTGGCCTTGTGTTTTGCCATATTCGGGTCGTCGCCGGTCATCACAAACAGGTCGGTAACATAGCTTAAATACGCAGCGCGTATGGCTTTGCTGCGGGCATCATTTTTTAAATAATAATCGCGGTCAGGCAGGGATGTCCCCCCTTGTGACAGTTCAGGAATATACTGGTTTACGTTTTTATCATCCTGTCCAACGCCAAAACCAAATAATGAGCCGCCAAAACCCATGGTACGCATGGTAGTAATTTCGTGCAGTATTTCTTCTTTGGTTTCAAGGGATGCAAGGCGGTCTAATTCAGTTTTTATAGGTGTGTAGCCCATCTTTTCCACTTCGGCACTATCCATTGCACTGGCGTACAGGTCGCCAACACGCTGGTAAACCGAGTTCTTTGCTGTATTTTTTGCGGCGTCCTCGCAAAGCAGCTTTATTTTTTCCAGGCTGCTTTCATGCAGTATGTCAAAAGAACCCCAGCGGGTTTTTGACGGCGGTACCGGGTTGTTTTTTAACCAGTTGCCTTCTGCATACAAATAAAAGTTATCGCCCGGTTTAACACTTAAATCCATGTTTGCCGGGTCAATATATTTCACTGCGGCTTTCTTTTCTTTTTGGGCGTGGATATTTGCCGTGGCAAGCAGGCAAAAAATAAAAATCTGTATTTTTCTCATTCTCATGTATTTTAATCAAAAGTATTGATGCTGCTGTTTGCTGAAAAAAAAATTTCGGTGAGCAGTATTGTAGTGCCATCGGGTGTGATAATGTTTCATGGATGACCTGAAATCAGTATTTAGCAAAATAATCGTATGTTAGTTGTTCGATGCTACGCCTGTCACTAACTAATTGCCAGGAATTTTTTCTACTTAAAATCAACAAATAATCATGTCTCATCAAACACAACTTCCGCCGCCGCCTGTGCAGATGCTGCAGCTCATCACCGGTTTCTGGACGTCCTGCTGCATTTATGCTGCTGCAAAACTCAATATCGCCGATTTGCTGGCAGAAAAGCCACAAACTGCTGAACAGCTCGCTGCCGCCACTCAAACGCATGCGCCAAGTTTATACCGTGTGTTAAGGGCCTTGGCAAGTATTGGTATTTTTAGTAAAAACGCAGATGGCGTTTTCTCCATTACGCCGCTTGGCGGCACATTGCAAAGTAATGTACCGGGCTCAATGAAGGCAATGGCGCTTGCCCAATTGGGAGACCACTACAAGGCATGGGGTAATTTATTGTATAGTGTTAAAACAGGCAACATTGCCTTTGATGACGCAGAAGGGATGAATGTGTGGGAGTACTATCACTCACACCCCGAAGAAGGTGTGAATTTTATGCATGCCATGACTGCGATGACAGGGTCGGCTATTATGAACATTTTACCTGCTTACGATTTTAGCGGGTTTAAAACGCTGGTTGATGTTGGCGGCGGTAATGGTGCATTAATGATGGCTGTGCTTGGCGCGGCCCAAACTGCAAAGGGAATAGTTTTTGACGAGGCCTATGTTGTGGCTGAAACACAAAAAGCCATTATAGCCAAAGGCTTTGAAGGACGGTGCGAAGTAGCTGCCGGAAGCTTTTTTGAGAGTGTGCCTGCGGGAGCCGATGCTTACCTGATGAAAATGGTGCTTCATGACTGGAATGATGAAAAATGCGGCATTATTCTTAAAAATTGCACAAATGCAATGAAGGACAATAGTAAATTGCTGGTGATTGAAGCTGTAATACCAACAGATGATTCACCCCACCCCGGTAAATTTCTCGATATAAATATGCTTAACATGACTGGCGGCAAGGAACGGACTGAGGAAGAATTTAAGGCACTCTTCTCCGCCGCAGGACTTACTGTTAGCCGTGTGGTCCACACTCATTCCCCGATGTTTAGTATTATTGAAGGAGTGAAGGTGTAATATCCGCGAATGGCCAGGCAACCGTTGCCTGGCCGTTCGCGGAAACTATGCACAACTGGTTACCCTGCCTTGCATACGGCACAATATGATAACCTTTTATTTTATTACGGAAATCTACAATTGCTCGTTATGAAACCAAAGAAATTCCATCGTTGCGGGCCGTTTTTGCCGGTGAAAAACCTGCGGGAGACACTTGATTTTTATCGTGAAAAATTTGGTTTTTATGAAGAATGGACATGGGGAAAACTGGATGGCGGAATAAGACGAGATGATATGCGCCTGGTGTTTTGTGAAGACTCGGAATATATTGCGCAGTTAAATAATGAAACATACCATTTTACCCTGCTTTGGTTTGTAGACAATGTAGATGAAATTTATATTGAGTTTAAAAGTAACAAGATTGCCATTGCCAGGGATATTGTTAACGAACCCTACGGCATACGGGAGTTTGGTGTTTTTGATAATAACGGTTATTTTATAAGAGTATCGGAAGGAATTACAAACCAGGAATGAAAGGCGAGGATGATGGAAGAATTGTTGTTGCAACAAAACGTGATGCTATAAAGCACACTAGTTAGGTGCAAGACACCGTTTAAAACATACTAATTTTTTGCTATTTATTTCAGCCCCCTTGCGATGTATTAATATAATCAGTTAATTTACCCAAAAATAAGCTTATGAACTACATAGTATCAAAAAATACAACGCATGGCAACGGCATAAAGTTATTTTACCAGGATATTGGTGAAGGACAGCCTGTAGTTTTTATTCACGGCTGGCCAATGAGCCACGAAATGTGGGAATACCAGGTATATGAACTGGCGCTTAGTGGCTTAAGGTGTATCGCTTACGACAGGCGTGGCTTTGGTAAATCATCAAAACCGCTGGGGGGGTATGATTACGATACTATGGCAGATGACCTTGCATCTGTAATTGACGAATTGCAGCTTAAAGATGTAGTGCTGGTCGGCTTTAGTATGGGCGGGGGCGAAGTAGCAAGATATTTGAGCAAATATGGGGCTGGTAAAATTGCCAAAGCAGTTTTGGTGGCATCTGTAACGCCTTATTTGCTCAAAACGGACGATAATCATGCCGGCGGGGTAAGCGTTGAAGATCTGGCGGGTATGATAGACGGTGTGAAAAATGACCGGATTGGCTTTTTAGCAGAATTTGGTAAGCATTTCTTCGGGGTAAATTTAATACACCATGCCATAAGTACGCCGTTGCTGGAATATTACCGTATGCTTGGCTCTTTTGCTTCACCGGTAGCCACCATGGATTGCATTAAAGCTTTTGGGCAGACTGATTTTCGCAAGGATATGACGGCCTTTACAGTACCAACATTGATTATTCACGGTGATTCTGATAAAATCGTTCCGGTTGAAATAAGCGGGAAAATAGCGCGCTATATGATACCGGGCAGCCAGTTTGTTGAATATGAAGGTGCGCCCCACGGGTTATTTTACACGCACCGCAACCGTCTTAACAGGAACCTGTACAACTTTATAAACGACTTGCCGCTTGACGACGGTGACGAGGACAGCGTTATATTACCAAGCAACCAGCCGTTGGTTGTATAATTATCAAGGCGCCTTCAGCGCCGCATAAGTTATACAGCAAATTGCAGATAGCCATTTATTGGTCAATCTGCAATTTGTTTATCTTGCAGCCTTTTAAAGAATTAAATATGAAACACTTGCCACTGCCGGCGCAGCTTTTTATTGAAAACCGTAAACGGTTTGTAAAAGAGATGCAGCCAAACAGCATCGCTATTTTTAACAGCAATGATGAAGTGCCCAGTAATGGGGACGCTTTGTACCGTTTTCAGCAAAACAGCGACCTCTACTGGCTTTGCGGCATTGAGCAGGAGGATACGATGGTAATATTATTTCCCGATGCGCCTGATGAAAAATATAAAGAAGTGCTTGTACTGGTAAGGCCGGTTGAACTGAAAGAAAAATGGGATGGAAGAAGGTTAAGGGCCAAAGAGGCTACAGAAATGTGCGGTATAAAAACAGTTATATGGCTTGACAGTCTTGATGCACTGCTGCAAACATGGATACATCTTGCTGATACAGTATATTTAAACACCAATGAAAACGATCGTAAAGCAGCCCTGCTGCAAACCCGCGATTACCGTTATATACAACAATTTAAGGAACGCTACCCGCTGCACCGCGTTGAACGCAGCGCGAAGATTATGCGGAAACTGCGTGCTATAAAAACAAAATATGAAGTAGCTGTAACTCAGCAGGCTATTGATATTACAGAAAAAGCCTTTCGCCGGCTGCTGCAGTTTATTAAGCCGGGGGTGATGGAGTATGAAATTGAAGCGGAACTGGTGCATGAATTTTTGCGTAACCGCGCCAGGGGAGAGGCTTATGGAAGTATTATCGCCAGCGGCGACCGTGCAAGAACGCTGCATTACGTGTTCAATAATGAAGAGTGTAAAGACGGTGAATTGGTGTTAATGGATTTTGGCGCCAATTACGGCGGTTATGCTGCGGACCTTACGCGTACCGTACCCGTAAACGGCAAGTTTACCAAGCGGCAAATGGAAGTGTATAATGCCTGCGTTGCGCTGCATGATTACGCAAAGAGCCTGCTGAAGCCTGGTATTAATATAGTTACCTATACAGAAAAAGTAGGAGAGGAAGCGACCAAACAATTTTTGAAGATTGGATTGCTGAAAAAGCAGGATGTAAAAAACGAAGACAGGGAAAACAGGGCTTACCGCAAATACCTGTATCACGGTATTTCGCACCATTTGGGTGTAGATGTGCACGACCTTGGTACAAAAACAGAGCCTATACAGCCGGGCATGCTTTTTACTGTAGAGCCGGGCATTTATATTGAAGAAGAAAATATGGGTGTGCGTGTTGAAAATAACGTGTGGATAACAAAAACAGGCAACATAGACCTAATGAAAAATATTCCCATAAAGGCATCGGAGATTGAACAATTAATGAAAAAGTAATACGTTGAAAGCTACATGAAGCAAATCCCCAATATTTTCACCCTGTTGAATTTGTTTTTAGGTTGCGTTGCCATTATATACATTGTTCAGCCCGGCCTTGCGCCTGTGTTCAGGGAAGTAAACCCGGAATATCTTGCCGCCGGGGTTAACAACGACGGAACACAATATGTAAGTGTGCCCGAACAGGCAGTGATTGGTTCGATACTGATAGGTGCAGCGGCAGTGGTGGATTTTCTTGATGGTTTTGTTGCACGCCTATTTAAGGCAACCTCCGATATTGGAAAGCAATTAGATTCACTGGCGGATGTGGTTAGTTTTGGTGTTGCCCCGGGCATGATAATATATGAGTTTTTACGAATGAGCGTTGCACTGCAAACCAACGGCTTAGATGCGGGTATCATTTGGCTTTTGCCGGCTTTTATAGTGCCTTGCGCAGGAGCTTACCGCCTTGCAAGGTTTAACATTGATACCCGGCAGGTTAATGGCTTTAAAGGCGTGCCAATTCCTGCGGCAGGCTTACTAATAGCCTCATTCCCCCTAATTTATTGGTTTTCAGGCACTGAGTGGATTACGGGCCTTTTTACCAATAAGTGGTTTTGGTATGGTATAATTATAATAGCCAGTTGGCTAATGGTTTCCACCCTGCCTATGATGGCACTGAAATTTAAGAATTTTTCTTTGCAGGATAACTGGCCAAAGCTTTTATTAGCAATCGTCGCCATCATAGCAGCTATATTTTTACAGTGGCTGGCTGTTCCGCTGGTGTTCGTTGTTTATGTTCTGTTATCTTTGCTGCTCAAACTAAACGTATCATGACGTATAACATACAGGTAAAAGTAATGCCGTTAAAAGATTTGTTAGATCCACAAGGGAAGGCTGTTTTAGGGGGCCTGCAGAATTTAGGATTAAAGGGCGTAGAAGATGTAAGGATAGGAAAGCACATTACTTTACAGGTTGAGGCTGATTCAGAAGACGCTGCGAGGCAAGTGGCCGAAGGGGCATGTAAAAAACTTTTGGCAAACCCTGTTATGGAGTTTTATGAAATTGAAATGGTAAACTAATTTATTTGAAAATTTGAAGATGTACCGACTTGCTCCGGGGAGCTCATGGGGGGCAAAACTAATAACGCCGCAGCATTTCTTTCCCGGCAGATATTAGTTTCAAATTTTCAACTTCACTAATCTTCAAATTCACATGCTTTTTCTCGTTCCAACACCCCTTGGTAACCTAAAAGATATTACGCTGCGGGCACTGGAGGTGCTGGAGCAGGTTGACGTGATTTTATGCGAGGATACAAGAACATCATCCAAACTGTTGCAGCATTATAACATAAGCAAACCAGTTTCTCCTTATCACCAGCATAACGAGCATAAAATTCTTTCACATCTCGTACAGCAACTGGCTTCTGGTAAAAATATGGCCCTGGTAACAGATGCCGGCACCCCGGGTATTTCTGACCCTGCCTTTTTACTCGTTCGTGAATGTGTAAAAAATGATGTAAGGGTAGAATGCTTGCCCGGAGCCACTGCTTTTGTTCCCGCCCTTGTAAATAGCGGCTTGCCTATTAACCGGTTTGTGTTTGAAGGGTTCCTGCCTTTAAAAAAAGGGAGGCAGACGTTATTTAAACAACTGGTTGAAGAGCAGCGTACCATGGTGTTTTATGAAAGCCCGATGCGGCTTGTAAAGACACTGGAAGAAATGATAACCTATTTTGGCCCCGAAAGAAATTGCAGTGTAAGCCGCGAGCTAACCAAAATGTTCGAAGAAAATAAAAGAGGCTCCTTGCAGCAGGTATGTGACCATTTTAAAACAAAAACGGTTAAAGGTGAGTTGGTAATTGTGGTTGAGGGCAAGATTGTATAATGTTAAAGTAAATTACGATGATTCGTTAAAATACCCGCAACCTCACCGTTCTCGCATGAAATTTGCTAATTGCGTGCTAAATAGTCGACCTATTATGAAAAAGATAAGTTTACTCGTACTCGCTGTTATGCTATTTTCCGGGGCATTGTTTGCACAGTTGCGTTCAATACCCGCGGCAGTTACAGATGCTTTTTCCAGCCGCTACCCGCATGCCGATAATGTGTCATGGAAAGACAAACTTACTTACTTTGAAGCCAGTTTTAAGCTTAATAACATTGATATGAAAGCTGACTTTTCAAGCAAGGGGGCATGGAAATCAAGTGAAGCACAAATGAGTTACGAAGCTTTGCCGGCTGCAGTAAAAGATGGTTTTGCAAAAAGTAAATATGCTGACTGGACAAAAGGCTCAGTCGCTGAAATTCAGCACATGGGAAAAGCGGTGCAATACCGGGTATATGCCGAAAAAAGCCAGCCTTTTCAAAAAAGGTTCCTGTATTTTAATGCCGACGGCCGGTTAATCAAAGACGCCCTTACCTTATAACAATTAGTTATTATATTGCGCAAAATTGCCCGGGCGGGCTGGCCTTCTTCCGTCGTGGTATTTTTTGGATTTAGAATATAAATGCTAGGGATGAATAAAATTATTGCACTCATTTTCCTTTTTATTTTTTCAATTGAGCTTTCATATGCTCAGCCTGACAGGTGGCAACAGCGCATAAAATACCAGATTGCTGTAAATGTGAATGTTGTAACAAATCGCTTTACAGGCACGGAAAAGATAGATTACTGGAATAACTCGCCTGACACGCTTGACCGCGTCTTTTTTCATACGTACTGGAACGCATTTCAGCCAAACAGCATGATGGACGTGCGAAGCAGGGAGTTGGGCAAAATTGTTGATGGGTATACAAAAAATAATACACCTGTATATGACTGGGATGGCCGCGTTAAAGACCGCATTCAACACTTAAGTCCGACTCAGATAGGATATGATACAGTAGATAATATACAAATTAACGGCATTAATCAACAATTGATATGGCACGAGACTATTTTGGAAGTAAGGCTTGGCAAACCAATACCGCCTCATTCCAAAACGTCTATGGATGTGACATTTAAATGCCAGGTGCCATTGCAAATACGGCGCAGCGGCAGAGATAATGCTGAAGGCATTCGTTACAGCATGAGCCAGTGGTACCCTAAAATGGTTGAGTACGATTACCAGGGCTGGAACGCAAATCCATATATAGCGCGGGAGTTTTATGGGGTTTGGGGAGATTATGATGTAAGCATTACGATTGACAAAACTTATATGGTCGCCGCTTCAGGAACCATACAAAATGCCAACGAAGTGGGCTTTGGATACCAGCCAGACGGTGTTAAGGTTAAACCACCGGCAGGTAATACATTAACATGGCGGTTTTCAGGTCAGACAATACATGATTTTGTTTGGGCCGCCGATCCAACATATATCATGATAAAAAAGCAGGTTGTTAATGGCCCATTATTGTACGTGGTGTATAAGAATGTTGACTCGCTTCAAACAAGGTGGCACCAGTTTGCAGATACTATGGCAGCTGCTTACCCATTTATGGCTAAAACTTTTGGGCCTTATCCATATAAAAATTATTCGTTTATCCAGGGTGGCGACGGCGGTATGGAATATCCCATGGCTACCTTAATTAAAAGCGCTGGTTATGGTACCGGCATTCACGAATGGATGCATAGCTGGTACCAGGGTATGATGGGGTCGAATGAAAGTCTTTACCCTTGGATGGATGAAGGATTTGCCTCTTATGCTGAAGCGAGGACGAGTGCGTGGCTGCGCCATGATACATCTTTTGCTTACAATGCTGCATATAAATCCTACTTTAACCTGGTAAAGAGTGAAAAGGAGGAGCCGCTGAGCACCCATTCCGACCATTATAATACTAATTACGCCTATAATGCTGCGGCGTACGGCAAGGGTGCCGTTTTCCTGGCGCAGTTAGGATACATTGTAGGCGATAATACACTCGACAAAATTTTACTGGAGTATTATAAAGAATGGCGTTTTAAACACCCGAACCCGAACGACTTTATCCGGGTGGCTGAAAAAGTAAGCGGTATTGAATTACAATGGTACAAAGAATATTGGATATATACTACCAAAACAATTGACTACGCAGTTGGGGATGTAAATGTTGTTGATGGTAAAACGGTAATTACCCTAAAACGTATTGGATATATGCCTATGCCGGTTGACGTTTTAATTACCTATAAGGATGGTACAAAAGAAATGCATTATATACCTATGAACCTCATGTATGGGCAAAAGCCGGCTGAAAATGAAGTGAGAAGAATTGTGCATGATGAATGGAAATGGACGAATCCCGAATATGGCCTGAAGATTGGCCGGTCAATAGCTGATATTAAGCAAATAGAGATTGACCCCAGCGACCGCATGGCAGATATTAATCGAGGCAATAATAAGTTAACAGTGCCGGAATAAAATACTGGAAATTGGGTTTTGATGCATAATAATATTTAGCTATTTTCGCCACTGCTATATTCTAATAAATTGTTAATCAGGCTACAATAGTGGCAAAAGTTTAAATATAAATAACATGCAGGAATTTGATTTTGCAAAAAACCTTCAGGAAGTTTTATTATTTAAACATACATGTAATTACCGGCATGTAAATAAAATAAAAGTGCGTTACTGGTAAACCTGTAGATGGGTTTATACGTATCAACAAGTACCCTATGAAACAATTACATACAAAAAATAAAGTTATTAATATTTGGGTGGGTAACAATATGTAATTATTTTCGCCGTGCTTTACCCCCCACTCTTTCGTTGCTTCCAAATGAATTTAATTGAGAATAATTACTCAAACTAACTAAAAAAAAGTATGAAGATTGTAATTGTTGGTACTGGTTACGTAGGATTGGTTACAGGTGCGTGTTTGGCGGAGGTAGGTACAGATGTTGTTTGTGTAGATGTTAATGAGGACAAAATTGAAAATTTGAAAAAGGGCATATTGCCTATTTATGAGCCCGGATTGGATCGAATAGTCGAACGAAATGTGGCAAAAGGTCGCTTACAGTTCAGCACAAGTTTAGATGAAGTAATAACAAATGCTTCAATCGCTTTTATTGCGGTAGGTACACCTCCTGGCGAAGATGGGAGTGCAGATTTAAAATATGTTTTGAAGGTTGCGGAAACAATTGGCACTCATATACAGGATTATATTGTCGTTGTTACCAAGAGTACAGTGCCTGTAGGTACTGCTGAAAAGGTAAAGGCTGCCATAAGAAATTCATTAGCAGCACGTAAAGCTGACATTGAATATGATGTTGCTTCCAATCCTGAGTTTTTAAAAGAAGGCGCCGCTATAGATGATTTTTTAAAACCCGATCGTATAGTTATTGGCGTAGAATCAGACAGGGCCAAAGAATTACTTCAGCATTTGTATAACCCATTTCTATTAAATGGTCATCCAATTTATTTTATGGATGTTCCTTCTGCGGAAATGACAAAATACGCAGCAAATGCAATGCTTGCAACTAAGATATCCTTTATGAATGATATTGCCAATCTTTGTGAACTGGTTGGTGCAAATGTTAACGAGGTTAGAAAGGGTATCGGTTCAGATCCCCGTATTGGAAGTCGGTTTATTTATCCCGGTATTGGATATGGCGGCTCTTGTTTTCCTAAAGATGTAAAGGCTTTAGTAAAAACCGGTAAAGTAAATAAACATACGCTTCGCATTCTCGAAGCAGTAGAGGCTGTTAATGAAGACCAGAAAAAAATATTGGTTGCTAAAATAAAAGCACATTACCAGGATGATTTAGCTGGCAAAACCTTTGCTTTATGGGGTTTGTCTTTCAAGCCAAACACTGATGATATGAGAGAAGCTCCTTCTCTTGTAATAATAGAAGCATTATTGGCCGCCGGCGCAAAAGTGCAGGTATACGACCCGGTAGCTATGAAGGAAGCAAAACATGCTTTGGGTTATTCAGTGTTTTATGCTGAGGATGCCATCTCTGCTGTTAAAGATGCTGATGCGTTATTGCTTGTAACGGAATGGAATGAGTTTCGCCTGCCGGATTGGGAACTGATAAAGGCCAATATGAAAGGGAACGTGATATTCGATGGCAGAAATATTTACGGTATTAAAGATATGGAGGAAAAGGGATTTATTTATTATTGTATGGGGGTTAAACATTGATAATATTCTTGATATGACGAAAAAGAAAGTATTAATTTCGGGTGCAGCCGGTTTTTTAGGCTCTCATTTATGCGACAGGTTTATTCAAGAAGGCTACAATGTAGCTGCTATGGATAATCTTATTACCGGCGACCTCCAGAATATTGAACACCTGTTTTCTTTGAAGGAATTTGAGTTTTATCATCACGATGTAACAAAGTTTGTACATGTTTCAGGCAAACTTGATTACATATTACATTTTGCTTCGCCGGCGAGCCCGATTGATTATTTGAAAATCCCTATTCAGACACTGAAGGTTGGGGCTATGGGCGTTCATAATTTGCTTGGGTTGGCAAAAGAAAAGAAGGCAAGAATATTAATTGCTTCTACTTCAGAGGTTTATGGAGACCCAGTAGTGCACCCACAAACAGAAGAATATTGGGGAAATGTTAATCCGGTGGGACCAAGAGGGGTTTATGATGAGGCAAAAAGATACCAGGAAGCAATAACAATGGCTTATCACACATATCATGGGTTGGAGACGAGAATTGTGCGGATATTTAATACATATGGTCCCAGAATGAGGCTTAATGATGGCCGCGTGTTGCCAGCGTTTATTGGTCAGGCTTTACGAGGAGAGGATCTAACTGTATTTGGCGATGGAAGCCAAACTCGTTCATTTTGTTTTGTTGACGATCTTGTTGAAGGAATTTACTGCTTGTTATTGAGTGATTATACAGGACCAGTTAATATAGGAAATCCATCTGAGATTACTATCAAACAATTCGCAGAAGAAATCATTGCTCTTACGGGAACAAGCCAAAAAATAATTTATAAACCTTTGCCTAAAGACGATCCTAAGCAAAGGCAGCCCGATATAACACTTGCTAGAAAATTGTTGGGTTGGGAACCAAAAGTAGGAAGAAAGGAAGGTTTGCAAATTACTTACGAATATTTTAAAACTTTAAGTAGAGAGCAACTATATAAAAAGGAACATAAAGATTTTTCAGAATTTGTAAAAAAATAAATATGTTCAATTTTGGTATGACAAAATGTAAAAGGGTTTACGTGTTATTTTCTTTTTTCATGTTGACAGTTCTGTTGCAAAGCTGTGAAACAAGCAAGAACATTCCATACTTTCATGATTTTGCGGACACAGCCAGACCCGCTTTAGTTAAGACTGTACCATTCTCTTATCCAAAGATTCAGCCCGATGATCTTTTAATGATTGTAATTCAAACGCTTAACCAGGAAGCTAATACGCTTTTTGCATCTGCTAACGTGCCGGTTGCTTCAGTGGGTTCAAATACGGCTGGCATGAGTGGCAACCAATATGTTTCAGGGTATCTGGTAGATAAAGATGGTAATGTCAATATTCCGGTTGTAGGAAAGACCCATTTAGCTGGGTTAACAACTGAAGAAGCAAAAGACACTATTACAGCTAGAGTTGAAAAATTTTATAATAACCCCACGGTCGAAGTACGTTACAACAATTTTAAAATTACAATAATGGGTGAGGTTGAAAGGCCGGCTACTTATACAGTGCCAAATGAAAAGGTTACTATTTTGGATGCAATAGGCATGGCTGGTGATTTGACTATTTATGGGCGACGAGAGAATGTGTTGCTTATTAGGGACTCTGGAGGAAGTAGGGAGTTGGTTAGGTTAGATTTAAATTCCAAGAACATTATTGGTTCTCCATATTTCTATATGAAGCAGAATGATGTTGTATATGTGGAACCAAGCGATTCAAAAGTCAAAAGCTTGGATAATTATCGCTTGAGAAATTATACAATTGCGGCAGCAGCATTATCAGTGTTAATCGTGCTTGCTACTAGGCTAAAATAAATTATGTTGATGTTTGCATTTAAGTTTGGTAATTAATCATGACAATTTTCTAACTAATAATTAAAATGCAGAGTAATACAAACAATAGCCTCAATAGAGTAAATACTTTAGGAACGGAAGATAGTTTCGATTTAAAAAAAATGATTGGTAGGGCTCTTGACCATTGGAAGTTATTTGTAATATCGGTTGTAGTTGTTGGAATACTTTCAATTTTGTTTATTAAATATGTAACGCCAATTTACACGATATCGGCAGAAGTTTTGGTGAATCAACAGCAAAGCGGTACGCCTTCGTCGTCCGCGGCAACATCTTCTTTTAGTAGCTCAGATATTTTACAAGATTTCAGCGGTCTACTGGGTATTCAAAATAATGTATTAGATGAAGTTGCTTTGTTGTCTGCAAATGACTTATTGGAGAGGACTATCGACAGTCTTAATTTAAATGTTAAATATTATAGTAGCGATGGGCTCATTTCATCGGAAGATTATTTGCAAACGCCTTATCATGCAAAATTTGGCTACATATATTATTTTTTAAAAACAACAAAAGTAGAGTTGGATTTTTCAAAGGAAAAAGAAGGAAAATTTTCTGTTTCTATTCCTTTTCTCGACACGATTTTTGAAGCCAGGTTTGACGATACAATACGTACATCAATAGCATCTTTTTGTATAAACAAAACTGGAAAGGCTTTTGTCCCCAATCATAATTACTATTTTGAATTTTCGCCGACAGTTGTGACGATATATAATCTCACCAATAAAAATCTTGATGTTGAGAATCAGGACGATAAAACGGATGTTGTGACATTATCCTTACAAGAGGCTTCGATACAAAAAGGGAAGGATATACTAAATACGATGATGCATTTTTATATACAGGATAACCTGGATTTAAAGAATGTTATATCCGATAGTACAATTGCTTTTATTAACAGGCGGCTGATAGATGTAAAGAATGAACTTTCCGAAATTGAGAGACAAATCGAAGGGTTTAAGCAGGCCAATAATCTTTCCCAAATGGATGAACAGGAAAAAGTGGTTATTGACGATGCTTCTACGTATTATAATAAATTAAGTGATATTGAAGTTCAGCTTGATGTAATTAACACCACACTAAAATATATGCGGGACGAAAAGAACAATCTTCGTCCGGTACCGACAATTGTAACTTCAGACCCAAATTTTGTTGCTCTACTAGGCAAATATAACGAGCTGACCATTAAATTAGATATGCTTAGGCTATCTTCCACCGATTCCAACCCTTTGGTACAAAACCTTCTAGAACAGATAAGTAATCTCCGTAAAGACATTATTAAAAGTCTTATGAGCCAACAGACGGCTTTGGAGGCGGCCAAAGCACGAACGGATGCAGAATATGGGAAGTTAAATACCCTTATTTCGCAGGTACCTGCACAAGAAAGGCAGTTTTTAGATTTGACGAGAGATCGTTCAGTAAAATCTGCATTATATCTTTACTTACAGGAACAAAACGAAGCGACGGCCATAACCAAAGCTTCGAATGTACCGACATCCCGTATTATTGACTCTCCCCGCGCTGCTTATAAACCATATTTTCCAAATAAAGTGCTTGTTGCTGCGATTGCTTTGTTTTTAGCTTTTGGCTATCCGGTAGCTCATTTAATTGTTAAGTATGCCTTTAACAGGAGAATATTGGAAAAATCAGATATTACCGATATTACAGATGTGCCTATTATAGGAGAAGTTGGACATGCAGATGAAAGTGAGCTTATTAATGTTGAGAGTAGTCGTTCTGTAATTGCTGAGCAATTAAGAAACTTAAGAACAAATCTTCAGTTTATCTATCCATCATCCGTTGATTGTCCTGTCTTGCTAATTACTTCAAGTATGAGCGGCGAGGGCAAATCATTTATTGCTTTAAATCTCGCAAAAGTATTTGCGGTGTCAGGAAAAAAAGTTTTAATAATGGAGATGGATTTAAGAAAGCCGAAAATATCTGCAGCTTTGGGTATGGAAAATACAGTGGGATTTACAAACTATGCCATATCAAATATTGATATAAATAGTGTAATACGTCCAGCCAAAGACGCTACTAATGTCTGGCTTTTAAGCTCTGGTCCGATACCGCCGAACCCTGCCGAATTATTGATGGGAGAAAAAGTGAAACTTATGTTTGAGAATGTGAAAAAAGATTATGATACAATTATTATTGATTCTCCGCCGATAGGTCTCGTTACGGATACACGCATTTTGTCTGAACATAGTGATGTTAATTTGTATGTATTGAGACAGAAATACACATTTAAAAACCAAGTTGAAATAATAAAAGAGCTTGTTGCAACAGGCAGTGTTAAAAGTTTATACCTGGTAGTAAATGATGTTACTCGTGGCACTTCATACAAATACGGTTATGGTTACGGCTATGGCTATGGTTACGGCTATGGCTATGGCTATGGAAATTCAGAAAAATCGAGACGAAGGAAAAAATAATATATTTCTAAACAAAAATCATGGATTTTTTGCCGAATTTAATTATACCTGGGGCTCCCAAAGCTGGAACATCATCTTTGTGTGAATATATAGGCAGGCACAGTAAAGTATTTATACCAAAGATTAAAGAGCCGCGATATTTTATTGCAGAAGAAATTTTAAAACTGCCTGAAACAGATGTGCAAAAAAAATATTTAACTGACTATAGTATATTATCGAATACGCAATACAAAAAGATATATGCCGATAGAAATGTGCAATATCGTTGTGATGCGAGTGTGCAATACTTATATTATCATGAAAAAGTAATCCCGAGAATAAAGGCTATGCTTGATGATCCGAAAATTATCATTATGTTGCGTGATCCAATATCAAGAGCTTATTCAAATTATATGTATCTATATTATAATAATAAAGGCACATTTGAGGACGAGATTAGGGCTGAAAATAAAAGAATACAGGATGGTTGGAGTTCTTTTACTTTTTTTGTGAATCAAGGATTTTATTATGATGCTGTAAAAGATTACTTAGATAGCTTTTCTAAAGTTGAGATAATTCTTTTTGATGATTTTCAAAGGAATCCGAAAGAAGAAATTAAAAAAGTTTTTAATTTCTTAGAAATTGAACAAATAGAGATTGATACAACTACAGTGTATAATAAGTCCGGCGTCCCAAAAAATGAGTTTATTAACTGGCTGGTATTTCAAGATAATTTTTTAAAACGGAGTACTAGATTTCTTTATAAAAAAGCTCTTAATTCAGGCATAAGGCAGAAGTTAACAACCAACTTGAGGAGCATAAGCGTAAAAAAAACAAAAGAACGAATACTTCCTGAAACAAAGGAAATGTTAAAGAATTTATATCGGAATGACATTATAAAACTTGAAGGTTTAATTAAGAGGGATCTTTCTAATTGGATGGGCTAATGCATGAAGAAAGATTTTTTCCTATCAGCTATAAAATTATATAGTTGTTAATGAACCTTTGAAAATTTATTAAATGATAAGATGAAATAGTGATTTATTATTTTGATGCGATAATTTATACTAATTGTTGAAGTCTGAAGAGCAATATTTAAGTTAAATATTAGTTGCCTAAATGATACAATTAAGTCATAGGAGTAAAAAAATTATAAGGAGACTGAATGAATGTTATTTTACATAGATAGTCGCTAGCGGCAAATTTTTCGTAATTAAAAATCGTATAACTATTTATTAACTAAACAAAATTATTTAACACATGAAACGAGCGTTAGTGTGCGGTGCCGGCGGGTTTATAGGCGGCCACCTTGTTATCAAGCTTAAGAATGAAGGTTTTTGGGTAAGAGGTGTTGACATTAAATCACATGAATATACCAATTTGCCAGGGGATGAATTTATACTTGGAGACCTTACAGATCCTCGTGTTGTTGAAAAAGTCCTGGACCTGCCATTTGACGAAGTATACCAGCTTGCTGCTGATATGGGTGGAGCTGGTTATATTTTTACGGGAGAAAATGATGCAAATGTTATGCATAATTCCGCAACGATAAACTTAAATATAGCTAACCAAGCGGTAAAAGCAGGTGTTAAAAAAATATTTTATTCTTCATCAGCTTGTATGTATCCTGCTTATAATCAGGAAGACCCTGACAATCCTAAGTGTTCCGAGGAGTCTGCATATCCTGCTGCGCCTGATAGCGAATACGGGTGGGAAAAGTTATTTAGTGAACGTTTATATTTTGCCTATTACAGGAATTATGGCTTAAATGTGAGGGTTGCGAGGTTCCATAACATATTTGGACCGAAGGGAACATGGCGTGGTGGTAAAGAAAAAGCACCTGCAGCTATGTGTAGAAAGGTTGCTGAAGCGCCTGTTACAGGCGGGGTTATTGAGGTATGGGGCGATGGCAAGCAAACAAGATCATTCATGTATGTTGATGAATGTCTTGAAGCTGTTAGAAGATTGATGGATTCTGATTTTATGGGACCGGTGAATATAGGCTCCGAAGAAATGGTTACAATTAATCATCTGGCTGAGATGGCGATTGAAATTTCTGGCAAAGACATCACTATTAAAAACGTTCCCGGCCCTACGGGCGTAAGAGGCCGGAATTCTGATAACAAGCTTATTAAAGAAAAATTGGATTGGGCACCGTCGATGCTGTTAAAAGATGGCCTGATAAAAACTTATAGCTGGATAAATGAAAAAGTAGCAGCTATTAAATAGCGCTTCGGCCATTTGCAATAAATTAAATATTTAACTTAATAACTTAATGCAAAGTTCATCTAATCTTCAACATTTGGGTCAAGAAAGTTCGTCACCGCTATTTTCGGTCGTAAGTATTGCTTACAACGACTATAAAAATCTTTTAATTACCTACAAAAGCGTGATTGACCAAACATGCAAAGATTATGAGTGGCTTGTTGTAGACGGTGGATCTAAAGATGAGACCCCTGCGTTTCTTAGCCAACTTACAATGAATCAATTCTCTTACGTTAGCGAGAAAGATAGAGGATTGTTTGATGCTATGAATAAGGGTATTGGTATGGCTAAGGGTAAGTATATTATTTTTATGAATGCCGGAGATTGCTTCGCATCTCCGGATATTCTCCAACGCGTAAGTTCGGAAATTGAGAAAAATAAAAGTAAATCGTACGATTTTATTTACGGTGATGCAGATGAGGTAAATGAAGAAGGTAGGTTGTTTTTTCGAAAAGCACGACCATTTTGGCGGTTGGTGCTCGGTATGCATACACATCATCAGGCTATGTTTTATAAAACTAGTATTATTTTGGAAAATAATATCTTGTATGACCTTAAATATAACGTGGCTGCGGACTACGATTTTACTGTAAGGTTTGTAAAAAGATCGAAAGATATTTTGTATATGCCAATTGAGATTTGCATTTTTTTGCAAGGCGGGTTATCTCATCAAAAATGGAAATTGGCTTTGGCGCAAATGCAGGATTCCAGAAAGAAGTATTACAAACTTAGTATTTTTTCCCTTTGTGTAATTTATGTTTTGCAGTACATATTACAAACAATACGCTTTAATTTTGCACCGTTGTACACAGCATACAGGTTCAAAAAAAAGTAAAAGCCGAAGAACCTCGAGAGAGGCCATGCGTGGCTAGCATAATTGAATAATTATGTTTATTTTTTATAAGATTAGCTAGTGGAATCGAGTTAAACAAGGACATGATTCGGAAAATTATTATTTTTTTAATTTATTTTGCTACCGCAGGAGCCTTTGTTAATATTGGAAACTGGTCGGATATTCTTTATCCAGTTATACTTTTGCTTGTTTTCATTGCTTTGCTTTTTTCTGCTAAGAAAATTCAGTTAACTGTTGCCTCAATGGGGTATCAATTTTTGTTTTTTTTTACATTTACAAGTTTAATATTAGTAAGAGAGGAGAGTTTTACTTTCGGGTCTAACCTACAGATAATTGCGAAATTTTTTATAGTTTTTTTGCTTTCTGTTTACATTTCAACTTTTTATCCTACAAAACTTGACTTTTACAGTGACATGGTGAGAGTTTTTGAGGGTCTTTTAAAATTTTCATTTTTAACTTTCGCCCTTACTAATGCACTCCCATTTCTTATGCAAAATATAGGCCCACGAACGCCGATAGGAGATCAATACCTTACTTTTTTTGGTGTTGCATATGGCAGAGCATTTGATTACGCAAAATATAGATTTTACAGAAATCAAAGTTTTTTTTGGGAGCCTGGTGTATTTGGGGTTTTGATGATTTGTTGCTATATTTTTAAAACTATTTATTTACAAAATAAAGAAAAGAAATGGATATATTATATCGGTGTTTTCTCTACGCTTTCAATGGGTGCTATTATCATTTTTTTGGCTTTTAATGGCTTTAAAAAAGTGTTGTCGGGTTCTTCGCGGGAATTAAGAGCTAGGTTACCTATTATTTCGATCTTGGTAGGATTGCCTCTTCTTCTTTTAATTGATTTAGCTAATTTTTATTCTTCAGACATGGAGACAGCTGTAAGTTTATTGTTTCACCGTAATGTTTCAAATGACAAGAGTTTGAATACCAGGTCTGCGGATTTGTATTATGGATATTTAGCAGCAAAAGATGAAATTGTTGCCGGTCATGGCGAGGATTATAAGGACTTTTATCGAATAACATTGAATAAACTTAACACTACTAAGGCATGGTATAACGGAGGAATTACCAATGGTGTTATAGACCTTTTGTATTGCTATGGAATTATTTATACAATTTTATTTTTGATAATGTTATACAAAGCATCGCGTGGCTTTGCAACATTGGGGCGGTATACATTATTGGTATTTTTTACCTTTATGGGGTTATTAATGGTTGAGCCACTACAGTATAGTTTATTATTTATGCTGATAATTACGTATAGGCAGGGCAAAAAAATTAGCACGTAATTTGTATTTAATATTGACATAGAGGAATAAAGCTGATTTGAAGATATTGGTGTTAAATCAGTTCTAGTTTTAAAATTGGCTACAATTTCTCGTGTATCTTTTTGGGTTACTAATCACATTTATTGTTTATTTTTTTGAAGAGTTTTAGTTTTAATTTTTGTCAGGCAACAAAATAACGGTTCTATCAATAGTTGGGTATTTGTCAGTAGCTCAGGCCATCATTGTGAAAGAACTAATTTGAAGCCTTGATTTAATTGTTAGATTTAAATGTATTCTATAAGGCTATTTTTAAGGTGACATTAAGAAAGTTGACTAGCAAATATGGATCCACTTTAAAATTTTAGAGATAAATTTTTTTAAATCGAAAATACAATTCTTTGGTGATTAGAATAATTAAACTGAAGACAAATCAAATTAAACAAAGAATAATAGGTAATGAGCATAATAAGGAACTTTTAATTGGCTCCTCAATTGCTTTTTTTATAAGAATATGTGCTACCCTTGCCGTGTTTTTAATGAATATTTTTGTCGCGAGATATCTTGGAGTATATGAATCTGGGAAGTTTTTTTTGGCACTAGCGATCATAACTATTCTTGGGGTGGTTGTAAGAATAGGAGGGGATAATGTCATTCTGCGTTATGTAGGTATATACGCGGTTGAAAAGCAATGGGGTAAAATAAAAAAAATCCTTAGATTTTTTAATATAAGAACCGCGCTAACTGCGATCCTTATTACAATACTGCTTGTTATTTTTCGCGATTTTATCTCAGAGAAAATATTCAACAATGTTACTCTCAATGTTACTCTCGGCTGGATGTTGTTTTCGGTACCATTTTTAGGGCTTTATACATTATATGCGATGGGTATGCAAGGCGTAGGCCGAGTATTAATGTCCGTTGCTGTTCAAAATATTTTTGTACCAGTCTTTTTAATTCTATTTATAGTCGTTTTTTCTCCTCATACTGCGGCTTCGCTGTCTCGTTTGTACTTGATTTCATCTGGCTTGACCTTTTTGCTAACAGTTATATGCTGGCGGTTCTTTATGCCCCAAAAAAGTGGCATTACTGTAAAATTTGACGTCGAGAAAGATCCTTCAAAAAAGCAACTTATTAAAAGCGCAGGGAGTAACTGGGCGATACTTGTAATGCAACAGGCCCTTTTATGGGGAGGTCAATTTTTATCTGGTATGTACGGAGATCCCAAGCAAATCGCACAGTTAGCTATCGCACAAAGAACCTCAATGCTTATTTCATTTATTTTAGTTGCCGTAAACTTAGTTAGCGCGCCAAGGTTTGCCAGCCTATATAAGCAGCGAAAAATGAATGAATTAAAAAAATATACACAAAATTCAACAATGCTAATGATTTTTTTTGCTTTGCCGATCGTGCTGTTTATTCTTGTTTTTCCTGGTGTAATAATGTCTTTATTTGGAAAAGGTTTTATTGAAGGAATATGGATGTTGAGGATATTGGCAATTGGGCAATTTGTTAATGTAATAACAGGGTCGGTAAACTATCTTCTTACAATGAGCGGTTTTGAAAAAGACGTAAGAAATATCACTTTTGTAGTGGGTATTTTATCGGTGATGATAACCTTTTTTTTTGTAAGGCTTTACGGTGCGTTGGGTGCCTCAATAGCTATAGCAATTTCAGTTTCAGCACAAAATTTGTCCTTGGTGTGGATGGTTAAAAAACGAATCGGTTTTACCACCATGAAAATATGGTAGAATGAATGTTGTTGAAGAAAGCTGATCATTCCTTCATATTTTGCGAGAATGGTATAAATGATTTTTTATAATGAATAATTTATCTGGACTTAAAATTCTTAATGTGCCGGTTACCCCTGCAACCGTTGAAAATATATTTGATTATATCGACATTACCATTAATTATAACGCTGGACCTAAAATGATTGGATATGTTAACCTTCATGGGTTATATGTCTCAATAAAGAATATATCCATGCACCAATATTATAGCATAACTGCAATTAATTATGTTGATGGCACTCCTGTTATCTGGATTTTAAAATTAATGGGTCATAAAGTTGACATTAATTATCGCATAACGTTTCTAGACTTTTATTTAGATTTTTTTAAGCATTGTAAACAAAAAGAATATAGAGTCTTATGGCTCGGAGGTGAGCAAGAAAGTTTATCTAAAGGTATCACAATAATAAAAAGAGATATTTTGGGAGTTATCGTGCATGGGGTCAATGGGTATAAAACAGATGATGAATATTTAGAAGAAGTTAAGCTGTTTAAACCTCATATTATCTTACTAGGTTTTGGGATGCCTAAGCAAGAGGAGTGGGTTTTACGCAATAAAGATAAAATTGAAGTAAATATAGTTTGGAATGTGGGTGCCACTATTGATTTTATCTCTGGTAAGGCTATTACCCCTCCCAGATGGACAGGAAAGTTTGGAATCGAATGGTTTTTTAGATTTATTAACGAGCCCAAAAGAATGTTTTTTCGGTATTTTTGTGAACCATTGATTATAGTAGCACAGTTAATAAAAGGCGCGATAAAAAAAGTATCAAACTGTAAATAGTTATTATATTATTTAAAGTATAAAAATAATTTAATATAGCTATAATGAGATTTTATTAATTACGAGTTGTAATTTCGATATGAAGAAGTTGCGTGGAAATGGTGTTGGAGTAACACAACTTGAAATATAAGTTTTTAATTTTAGGAGAACTAAGATTTTGATTGCTTAGTTTTTGTTTTAATTTGTTATTATTTTAAAAAGAAGCATGTGAAACATGCTTGAGAATGTTAGTCAAGGTTTTGAAATAACACTACAATATTATGTCAGTCCTTAAACCTATCGCCAGCTTATTACTGTTGTTGGTGTTGTGTTGTTTTACAAGTCAATTGTGTGCGCAAACCGGCTCCCCAAAACTACCCAATATAATACTTATCTTATCTGACGATGTAGGATATGAGGTGCCTACGGTAAATGGGGGTCAATCTTATTCAACTCCCAATATTGATTTTATGGCTCATAATGGTATGAACTTTACTCATTGTGAAGCTTCGCCGCTGTGTTCGCCCTCAAGGTTGATGTTGCTAACTGGCAAATACAGTTTTCGAAATTACAGTGCATGGGGTTGGATGAACACTAATGAAAAGACTATCGGAAGTCTTATGAAAAAAGCCGGCTATAAAACTGGCTTTTTTGGGAAGGCCCAACTGTATCAGATCGATGCGTCAGTTCTCGATAACGATTTTACTAAGAGTCTAACCTTTGAGGTGTTTGATCTGCCAAAAACCAGTGACATATACCGTTATAAAAATACTGCATTTTACGGTAATAACTTTAACCCTCTTCCCAATAGTTTCAGCGACAACAATAAGTACTCTGAGGATTTAATAGCTCAAGGGGTTTGTGATTTTATTGATAGTAATGAAAACAATCCTTTTTTCATATATTACTCAATGTCACTATGCCACTCACCTCTTTCGCCAACACCTTACGATGGAGTTTCTTACATAGATGAGCAGCCGACTTTGAATGATGAAACTCAGTTTTTTCCGTCAATGGTAAAATATATGGATAGCAAGGTTGGGCAGATAATAAGCAAAGTTGAAGCAGATGGTCTTGCGAGTAACACAATCATTATTTTTACGTCAGACAATGGTACAACTGCGGGTGTTGTATCAAAATTTAATAACACAACCATCACTGGTAGAAAATCAGTACCGGTTGAAGCCGGCACTCATGTGCCGATGATGATATATTGGCCGGGAACAATTACCCCAGGCTCGGTAAATGATGATTTGGTCGATTTTACTGATTTTTTTCCAACGTTAGCAGATGCGGTACACTCTATAAACCCGAAAAGTTATGGAACACTGGATGGCAGAAGTTTTTATCCAAGGTTAACTGGGCAGGCCGGAAAGCCTCGAGATTGGATTTTTTGCCACTACGATCCCTATCCCACTGAGGTCGGTGATTCGCTGTCTAGATGGATACAAAACAAAGTATATAAATTGTACGATGCCACAAGCGCTAGAAGACCTAAAAAGTTTTTTAATTTAGTAAAGGATCCTAATGAGCAGCACCCGCTAGACGACATTTCCCTAACTACAGACGAAAAAACAATAAAGTTATATCTACAATCCATACTTAACACAATTCCTGGGGCTGCAGAACCACCTTTGCTAAATAATTCATTTGTTAAAAATATTACTGATAAAACGGCTACGATAGGGGCTACAGTTGTTTCGCCGGGTAGTGCATCGACAATCATCGAAAGAGGTTCAGTTGTTGCGCCTTATCCCAGTAATCCTGGGTATTCCTTTAATCGGCTAGTCGATAATGTAGCAGCAACAGGCACCTTCCAGCAGCAAAGGTCTCTACAGCCTCAAACTCATTATAATTACAATCTTTATGCAAGGAATAGTAACAACGGCAATAACATGGGTTTTGTTCAATCGTCTACAAGCAAAAGTTTTTTTACTTGTTCTGCACCCCCGCTTAGTCAGCCATCATCTTTTACAGCCATACCCGGTACATGCTATGTTACTATAAACTGGCAAGCGGCAAAATTTCCATCATCCGGTGCAACACAAGGCGGATATTTATTATTATATTCTTCAACTAAACCGCCCTCAATTATAGCAAATTGTAATCAAAAACCATTTGAACAAATAATTGCTTCCGGTACAATAGTACCCCTTAAGGCTTCTGTTTTACCCGATATGCCTGCTGTATCCGCCACCGTACTTAATTTATCGCCAGATAGCGTGTATTATTTTTCAGTAATTCCTTATACTTGGGATGGTACAAATTATCAAACTTATAATTATCTTCTCACCCCAATGATAGAAACCCTTAGCATAAAACCCCTTAAATCTACAGTAAGTCTTTCATTAACAGAACGCAAATTATTTTGTAGTCTGGAAAGCAATTTTGTTTTATCTGCGCTCGCACTCAATGGAGTTAAACCATATTTTTTTAGTATTGATAGCAGCAAGTACGATACATTATTTGTTTTCAAAAATCTTTCCACAGGCACATATACTGTAAAAGTTAAGGATTCTGTTGGTTGCACTACATCACAAACAATCAGACTAGTTCAGCCGTTAAACCTGAGACTTTCTGATGTGGTTATTGGACCATCTTGTTACGAATCCGAAAATGGTGTCGTTCGAGTAGTAGCAAACGGAGGAACAATGCCTTACAAATTTAGTTTCGATAACATGGATTACGATACCACTACGATATTCAAAAATCTTGGTTCTGGCATTTACAGAATAAGGGTAAAAGATGCGTCGGGATGTGAAGTTTCCGACTCTATAACTGTTGTACAACCGCAGGCACTATCTCTTGCAGTCAGTTCTATAACGAATGTATCGTGCTATAAAGGTTCAAATGGTGCGATAAATTTTGCTGCTTCGGGCGGGACAAGGCCTTATAGATACAATATTAACAATGGCAGCTATACCAGCGCAACCTCAATTGGTGATCTTTCGGCCGGTACAGATACGGTAAGCGTGACAGATAATAATGGCTGTATTTCTAGTCAATCAGTCGTTATAACCCAGCCACCGTCATTGTTAATAAATTCAGCCACGGTTCAAGTATCATGCTATGGCGGAAGTAATGGCCGGGCAACAATCTATGGAAGTGGGGGCATTGCTCCTTATCAATATAGCCTTAATACAAGCAATTATAGTGCTGAGCCTGTATTTAATAATCTTATGGCAGGTACATATGTAGTCGGCGTAAAAGATGCTACCGGTTGTGTTAATAAAAGTTCGTTCATTATATCCCAACCCACTCAATTGAATTTTAATTCATTGGAAATCTCATGTATTGATGCTATTAATGCCCACCTTGTTATGCGTGCTTATGGTGGCATGCCACCATATTTATATAGCTTTAATAACAGCCCGTTGGATACAACTGCTAACTACTATTGGCTTAAGGAGGGTGTTTATATAGCAATAATAAAAGATGCAAACGGATGCATTTTTTCAAAAACAGGTACCTTTTCCAAATCAAATATCAAGTGCCTCCGTATTAATGATTCGTTCACAATTAATATATTTCCTAACCCTTCTGGATCTTACTTCGTTATGGTTTATAAGACAACTGATATCAGACAACCCATATATTTAAGTGTGGTTAACGTTTATGGGAAAAGAGTATTTAGTGTGGAAGTGCCCGCTGGGCAAACATATACCTTTGGCAACAACCTTTTGGCGGGAGTTTATATGGTACAAGTAGTACAAGGGAGTGAAATTCGTCGGATGAAACTCATTAAAACTAAATGATACTAAATATTATATCGATTAGAGAAATTAATTTAAGCTGTTAGTTAATTGGTGAATTTATAAGGGTAAAGCTAAAATAAACCACACAAACTTTATCAGGAACCCTTTAAATGAAATAGTCACGACTTAATCTGACAGTAGAGATTAACTTTAAAGTCACTTGTAAGCTTACAGGCATACATGCGTTTTAACCGCGCATTTTCTTCCTCCAACTCCTTCAGGCGTTTTAGTTCAGTTACCTGTAAGCCTCCATAGCGCTGCCGCCATTTATAAAAGGCAGCCGTGCCTATACCTAACTCCCGGCAGATATCTTCTGCCTTGCGGCCATTCTCATGCTCCTGGATGGCCTTTACAATTTGTGTCTCGGTGAATCTTGTCTTTTTCATATTTACCATTTAAAGTTAACACTCTTGTCAACTTTTAAATGGCCCATCTTCGGGGAAGGTTACAGTTACACTCTGTAAATTTTGATTTTTTTATGTGCAATTTTTCATGTTTAATGTATGAATAATTGCCCCATTTTTCTAATTTACAACGCTACGGTTTTTTGGGGGGAGGTCAACCGGAAGAATATAGAAATAATTAATTTCTACTAATTCGCTCGAATTACCTTGCGAAAACTTAATTTTGCATAAAATTCTTCAATTCAATACATAAACACCGCTCTTGGATGATGAATCTACTTAATGTGTCTATTAGTGCGGCAATAGAAGCTGGTAAAAAAATTCTCGAAATTTATAAACGTGATTTTTCCGTTGAAACAAAAGCTGATAAGTCTCCACTTACTGAAGCAGATAAACAGTCTCACAATGTTATAAAAGATGCTTTGGCTGGCACGGGCATACCAATGCTGAGCGAAGAAGGTAAGCAGATGGATTATGAAGACAGGGAGGGATGGGATACTTTTTGGTTAATTGACCCGCTGGATGGCACAAAAGAGTTTATTAAAAAAAATGGTGAGTTTACCGTAAATATCGCGCTTATTAAAGCCGGTATTCCTGTACTTGGGGTGGTATATGTACCAGTAACAGGTGTTTTATATTATGGACAGGAAGGTAAGGGTAGCTATTGCTTTAATACGGCTGATTTTGAAGGAAAGCAAATAGAAGAAATGATTTCAGGGGCTAAAAAACTTCCTGTTGCTGCAACGGGCGGGGTTTATACCATTGTGGCCAGCCGCTCCCACAACACTCCCGAAACTGAGGCATTTATTGACGAAAGAAAAAATATACATAGCGAGGTTAATTTAATAAGTGCGGGGAGTTCAATTAAATTATGTTTGGTTGCTGAAGGTAAAGCAAACGTTTACCCAAGGTTGGCGCCCACCATGGAGTGGGATACAGCAGCAGGCCATGCGGTTGCAAAGTTTGCCGGTTGCAGTGTATATGATTATAACGCAAAAAAAGAACTGGTTTATAATAAAGAAAATCTTCTGAACCCCTGGTTTGTGGTAGAGCGTGCATAACATAAGCATATTTAAACCCAGACTAATTTAATAATATAATAATATTGCAAAATATAATGGAAGAAAAGCTACATATTATAGCCCATGATTACAAAATAAGCAGTACCGAAAGGGAAATAAAAAATGGGCATCATGCAGCCTGCCTTTGGTTTACTGGTTTATCAGGTTCAGGAAAAAGTACTGTGGCTAACGTAGTTGAACAGGAATTATTCGGACTTGGTTTTAACACCTACATTTTAGATGGTGATAATATTCGCAAAGGTTTGAATAAAGACCTTAATTTTTCCGAAGAAGGCCGTGTAGAAAACATTCGGCGCATTGGTGAGGTAGCTAAGCTTATGTGCGATGCGGGGTTGGTTGTGCTGGCTGCATTTGTATCGCCATTTATTAAAGACAGGCAACTTCTGCGAAAGATGATGCCTGGAAAATTTATTGAAGTATTTGTAGACGCTCCGTTGGAGGTTTGTGAGCAAAGGGACGTTAAGGGGTTGTATAAAAAGGCCCGTAATGGCGAGATAAGCAATTTTACTGGTATTTCATCTCCTTTCGAAAGTCCGCAAAACCCCGATGTTCATATTCATACGGACAAATATTCTATTGGAGAATCAACAAAGCTAGTAATAGATACTATTTTACCTAAACTAAAACTTAATTAATTATACGCTATGCATAAGTACTATCTCTCTCATTTACAGGAGCTTGAAGCTGAGGCCATTTTTGTTATACGTGAGGTTGTGGCCCAATTTGAGAGGCCTGCTATTTTATTTAGCGGCGGTAAAGATTCAATTGTAGTAACGCATTTGGCAAAAAAGGCGTTTTGGCCAGCAAAAATACCCTTGCCACTAATACATATCGATACCGGGCACAACTTTCCGGAAACAATGGTGTTTAGAGATAGGCTTGTAGATGAGTTGGGTGTAAAATTAATAGTGGGTTCGGTGCAGGAATCGATAGACAAGGGTCGTGTTCGCGAAGAAACTGGTTTGAATGCCAGCCGTAATGCACTGCAAACGGTTACTTTGCTTGATACATTAGAGTATCATAAGATTGACGCCGCTTTAGGTGGTGCGAGGAGAGATGAAGAAAAGGCCCGTGCTAAAGAAAGGTTTTTCTCCCACAGAGATGAATTTGGCCAATGGGATCCCAAAAATCAGCGCCCTGAGCTTTGGAACATTTTTAATGGCCGTAAAAACCAGGGCGAACACTTCAGGGTATTCCCTATAAGCAACTGGACTGAAATGGACGTTTGGAATTACATACTCCATCAAAATATTGCAATTCCGCCACTATATTTTGCACACCACCGCGAGGCTGTTTACAGGGATGGCTCATGGCTGCCTGTGTCAGAATTTTTGATTATGCGCGAAGGTGAGATGGTAGAGAAAAAACTTATGCGGTTTAGAACACTCGGCGATATAACTATTACCGGCGGCATAGAATCTGATGCAGACACACTTGAAAAAATAGTAGAAGAAGTTTCGGCAGTACGCAGTACCGAACGTGGTAACCGCGGCGATGATAAGCGTTCAGAAACTTCTATGGAAGACCGCAAAAAACAGGGATATTTTTAGTAAACCAAAATCTTTATCTACCAACTATTATTTATGAAACATACAATGGAATTGTTGCGCTTTACAACAGCCGGGAGCGTGGATGATGGAAAAAGTACGCTGATAGGGCGTTTATTATATGACTCAAAATCAATTTTTGAAGACCAGATAGCTGCAATAAAGCAGTCAAGCGAGCGGAAAGGCCTGCCACATATTGACCTGTCGCTGTTAACAGACGGTTTACGTTCAGAGCGGGAGCAGGGCATCACCATAGATGTTGCTTACCGCTATTTTGCAACACCAAAGCGTAAGTTTATTATTGCTGATACGCCTGGGCACATACAATATACCCGTAACATGGTAACCGGCGCTTCAACAGCTAACCTGGCTTTGATACTTGTTGATGCAAGAAACGGTATTGTTGAGCAAACCTGCCGCCACTCTTACATTGCATCTTTGCTGCAAATACCCCACGTAATTGTTTGCGTAAACAAGATGGACCTGGTAGATTATTCTGAAGATGTATTCAACAGTATCGTGGATTCTTATACAGAATTTGCGAGCAAGCTAGACATTAATGACATCCGTTACATCCCCATCAGCGCGCTGGAGGGAGATAACGTAGTTAATCATTCAGAGAACACAAAATGGTATCATGGTGCAACATTGCTGCATACACTTGAAACTATACATATAGGCAGCGATTATAACCACATTGACGGCCGTTTCCCCGTGCAAACAATCATACGTCCCCATTCAACCGAATATCATGATTACAGGGGCTATGCGGGCAGGGTTGCTGGTGGTATATTCCGCCCGGGAGACCATGTAACCGTGTTTCCTTCAGGCCTTACATCTACCATAAAATCAATTGACACATTTGAAGGCGGTATTGATGAAGCTTTTTCGCCTATGTCTGTTTCCATAACGCTGGAAGACGATATAGACATAAGCCGCGGTGATATGATTGTAAAGGAAAATAATGTGCCCGAAATGAGCCAGGACCTTGATGTTATGATGTGCTGGTTTAATGCCAAAAAAGCAACACCCGGCGCAAAATACTACCTGCGTCAGTCAACCCGCGAGGTTAGGGCCGTTATTAAAGAGGTGGTGTATAAAATGGATATAAACAACCTGCAAAGGGTTGAAGAAGATAAAGACATAAAAATGAATGATATTGTAAGGGTTAAACTTAGAACAACACAGCCGGTTGTGTATGACCCTTACCGCAAAAACCGCTCAACAGGTTCACTCATCCTTATTGATGAAACAACCAACGAAACAGTAGCGGCCGGGATGATAATATAAAATCCGGCTTAGTATTAGTTACATTTACTTAAATTGTTATTATAAAAAACAGGCGCAGCAATGCAATGCCTGTTTTTTTGTATTTTGGAGCGTCATTGTTTGCAGTACAAATAGTTAAAAGATAAAACTTGTTTAACTTTCCTAACTAAACTACATTGCAGTAATTTTAAGTATCAAAATATTTTACTGATGCCAAAGTCAATTGTTATCACCGGTGGCGCAGGCTTTATAGGTTCCCATGTTGTGCGTTTATTTGTTAACAGCTACCCGACGTACAAAATAATTAATGTTGATGCCCTTACTTACGCAGGCAACCTTGAAAACCTGGCCGATATTGAAAATGCTCCAAACTATTTTTTTGAAAAGGTCAACATTCTTGATACAGAAGCCATAAAAGCTATATTTGATAAATACGGTGCAACTGATATTATACACCTTGCCGCAGAATCGCATGTTGATCGGTCCATTGTTTCACCCATGGATTTTATTTATACCAACATTGTAGGCACAGTTACCTTGCTTAATATAGCTAAAGAATATTGGAAAAGCAACCTCGGTGAGCATCGTTTTTACCATGTTTCTACGGATGAGGTGTATGGAACGCTTGGCGAAACCGGGTTGTTTACAGAAACAACGCCATATTCGCCCAACTCGCCTTATTCAGCCAGTAAAGCCTCTTCCGACCATTTTGTAAGAGCTTATGGCGAAACTTATGGGTTGCCGTATGTTCTCTCTAATTGCTCCAATAATTATGGCCCAAACCATTTTCCGGAAAAACTGATACCGCTTTTCATTAATAATATTATCAACAACAAACCTTTGCCCGTTTATGGCAAGGGGGAGAACACCCGTGACTGGCTTTTTGTAATTGACCATGCAAGGGCGATTGATGTGATATTTCATGAAGGCAAAAACCATGAAACTTATAACATAGGCGGCTTTAATGAATGGAAGAATATTGACCTTGTTAGATTGATGATAAAGCTGATGGACGAAAAACTCGGCAGACCTGCGGGTACCAGTGAAAAATTGATTATCTATGTAAAAGACCGGCCCGGGCATGACCTGCGGTATGCTATTGACGCCTCAAAATTAAACAGGGAACTTGGCTGGAAACCCTCTGTAACATTTGAAGAAGGGCTCAGCAAAACCATTGACTGGTACCTGCAAAACACGCAATGGCTGCAGCACGTAACCAGCGGAGATTATCAGCACTATTATGAAACCCAATACAGCAACAGGTAAATATGAAAATAGAATCCAGTCCGTTGCCAGGTTGTTTTATTATATACGATACTGTTTTTGGCGATAGCAGGGGAGGTTTTTTTGAAAGTTTTAACCGCAGGACTTTTGCCGAATTAAGCGGCGTGGATGTTGATTTTGTACAGGATAACCAGTCAACATCCATGCGCGGAGTGCTTAGGGGGTTGCATTTTCAAAAAGGGGATGCAGCGCAGGCAAAACTTGTGCGTGTACTGCACGGTGTGGTGCTTGATGTTGCTGTTGATCTAAGAAAAGATTCGCCTGCGTTTGGTAAATATTACAGTATAGAGCTATCGGCTACATCGCACACCCAGTTATTTATACCGCGTGGTTTTGCGCATGGCTTTGTGGTACTGAGCGACACGGCAGTGTTTTTTTATAAGTGCGACAACTATTATAACAAACAGGCGGAAGGCGGCATTATATATAACGACCCGCAATTGAACATTGATTGGAAATTAAACGAAGATGAACTGACGTTATCAGCCAAGGATAAGATAAACCCCACTTTACAACAATTTATTGACACCTTATAATAATTGCTATGAAAGGAATTATTCTCGCGGGCGGTTCGGGTACAAGGCTGTATCCTATTACCAGGGGTATAAGCAAACAGTTAATGCCAATATATGATAAGCCAATGATTTACTACCCATTGTCGGTGCTGATGCTTGCAGGTATAAGGGAGGTGTTGATTATAACTACGCCTGAAGACAATAACCAGTTTAAGCGCCTGCTGGGCACTGGTGAGGAACTGGGTTGTTCTTTCAGTTACGCGGTGCAGGAAAAACCCAACGGACTTGCACAGGCTTTTGTAATAGGGGAAGAATTTGTGGGAGAGGATAAAGTAGCTTTAGTTTTGGGCGATAACATTTTTTACGGCTCTGGTTTCAGTAAACTTGTTCAGTCATTTAATGATGTTGACGGCGCTGCAATTTTTGCTTATGAGGTGAATGATCCCGAAAGGTATGGAGTAGTTGAATTTGACAATAATTTCAAAGCATTGTCTATTGAAGAAAAGCCAAAACAGCCAAAATCAAACTACGCGGTGCCGGGTTTATATTTCTATGATAACTCGGTGATTGAAATCGCCAAAAACATTGCCCCATCCCCCCGTGGCGAATACGAGATAACCGATGTAAACAGGGTATATCTTGAACAGGGAAGCCTGCAGGTTGGGGTAATGAACAGGGGTGTGGCCTGGCTTGACACAGGTACGTTTGATTCACTAAGCGATGCTTGTGAGTTTGTAAGGGTAATAGAAAAGCGGCAGTCAAAAAAGATAGGGTGTATTGAGGAAGTTGCTTACCGTATGGGCTTTATAGACAGGGAAAAACTGGCCCAATTAGCCAAACTTTATTTGAAAAGTGGCTATGGCGCTTATCTTGAAAAGTTAAAGTGATTGCTGTTGTTACTTTAAGCTGCATTGCAACGCAGCGGTATTGTCATAAGCTTTTTATTTATCGGCAATAGTGTGCATTCAAAACTTAATTTATTGCGTGCTGTAGTAGTTACTGTTTAACTTGCAGCCAGAACTGCTTATGACAATCATAGGCGTGGCAAAAATTAATTAAAGCATGAATGTTTTAATAACTGGTACTGCTGGGTTTATAGGCTTTCATCTTGCAAATAAGCTACTCAGCCAGGGCAATACCGTTACTGGGATTGACAGTATTAATGATTATTATGATGTAAACCTTAAATATGACAGGCTGGAGGCTTGCGGTATATCAAAAAAAGAGATTACTTACAATAAACCGGTAAAAAGCACTGTTAATGAAAACTATACTTTTTACCAGTTGCTTTTAGAGGATAAAGACAACCTTGACAGGCTTTTCTCAACCTGCCATTTTGATATTGTAATAAACCTTGCGGCGCAGGCCGGGGTGCGCTACAGCCTGGTTAATGCAGGCGCATATATAAGCAGCAACATAGTTGGCTTTGCCAATATTTTGGAGTGCTGCCGGCATCATAATACCGGGCACTTATTATATGCCAGCAGCTCAAGCGTTTATGGTTTAAATGATGAGATACCATTTTCAACGCAGCAAACGGTTGATCATCCTATCTCCTTATATGCAGCCAGTAAAAAAAGCAACGAGTTAATGGCACATGTGTATAGCCATTTGTTTGGCTTACCAACAACCGGCATGCGCTTTTTTTCAGTATACGGTACATGGGGGAGGCCCGATATGGCCCTGTATATTTTTGCAAAAGCCATAGCAGAAGGTAAGCCCATACAGGTATTTAATAATGGCAATATGCGCCGCGATTTTACCTACGTAGGTGACATTGTAGAAAGCGTATCGCGGCTTGCATTGCATAAACCGTCCGGCATACCCGGGTGGTCAGCCGCAAAGGATGGAATAGCCTCATCAAGTGCACCATACAAAGTGTATAATATCGGCAATAGCTCCACCGTAAGCCTGATGGATTTTATAACTGCGCTTGAAAATGAGTTTGGCAGGGAAGCGATAAAAGAGTATATGCCTATGCAGCCGGGCGATGTGCCCGTTAATTATGCTGACGTGTCAGATTTAGTAAAAGAAATAGATTTTAAACCCCGTACTACTGTTGATGAGGGTATTAAGAAGTTTGTTGAATGGTTCAGGAACTATTATAAAATATAAGTTTTTATTGCTGCCAGAGTTAATTTAGGATTAAGTTTATTTGATGAAAGTACTACTTACCTCTGTTTCCTTCCAGGACGTGCCGGGCAAACACCGTGAGCTCTTGTATAACCATGATTTTGAGGTTGACGCTTTGCGAGGCCCGCTTGATGAAGGGGCGCTGCTTGAAATCGCAGACAAGTATGATGCTTTTCTTTGCGGTGACGATGAAATAACCGCGGCGGTACTGCAAAAAGGCAGCACAGGCAAGCTAAAGTACATCTCCAAATATGGTGTAGGTGTTGACAAGATTGATATTCAAAAAGCAAAAACGCTTTCGATACCTGTAACCATTTGCCCGGGGGTAAACCAATACGCAGTGGCAGAACTGGTGTTTGGGCTGCTGTTGTCGTTTGCGCGCAATATTCATCTTGAGTATAACATAACTAAGGCAGGCAGCTGGAAAAAAATTACCGGGTTTGAGCTGTATGGCAAAACCATGGGCATTATTGGTTTTGGCGCTATTGGCAAAGAAGTAGCGGCAAGGGCCCTGGCATTTGGAATGAATGTAGTGGTAAATACTGCTCACCCCGATATGGAAGATATTATTAAACGGGGCTGCACAACTGCTGCAAGTATTGAAGAACTGGCGGCAGTGGCCGATGTTATAAGCCTGCATATTCCCCTAAATGCAGGCACACAGGAAATAATTAATACAGCGCTTATTAATGGCCATCTGAAGCGCGGGTGTATTATTATCAATACTGCCAGAGGAAAGCTGGTAGACACTGCAGCAATAAAAAAAGGATTGGAAGATGGTATAATTGCCGGTTATCTTGCCGACGTGCTGGATACAGAGCCGCCGCCGGCCAATCATCCCCTTGTAACGGCTGCTAATACACTAATCACTCCGCATATCGGTTCCCGTACCTACCAAAGCGTGGAGCGACAGGGCGTAAAGGCTGTGGAGAATTTAATTAACATGCTTTCCGGTAATGCTGACGCATATAAGCCTAACCTTACCTGGTAAAATTTGGCATCGTCAAACCTTCACAGGTGTTACAAATGATTTACTGCTTTGTGGTTGTTATTTTACCAACTCGAGCGCTTTTCTCACCACAGAGTCAGTCTCATTGTTTACTTCAAAGTAACCTTCTGTGCGCCACATTTGCCTTGCCAGCATAGGCGGCAGCCTTTTCATTATATCTGCTTTTATAAGAGGGGAAACGCCTGAAATGTCAATGCTGTCCCTGCGTGCAAACGCAACAAGTTGCTCCCAGTCTGATGCGCCCGGAACAAATTGTTTGTAAAGTTCTTCGGGTGTTTTTATTTGCTGCAACGCATCTTCGTGCTGCATGTAGTAATTATATATATAGTCGCTAAGGGTGCTTTTAATATACATCTGCCCAATAGCCCTTGACTGCATAACTGTATCAAACGGAACAAATACGTCAGGCGTAATACCACCGCCGCCGTACACAATGTGCCCGCCCGGTGTTTTATACACAGGCCCTGAATGTTTGGTGGTGTCCCCGTGTACCACCTCCCCGTCGTGAAAGCGGTTCATCAGTTCATCCTCGTATTGTTCCCGTCCTTTATCATACGGCTTTTGAATATTGCGGCCCAGCGGTGTGTAATACCGCGCAATGGTAAGCCTTAATGCGCCGTTATCTGACAGGTTAAACTGGTTTTGCACCAGGCCTTTGCCAAAAGTTCTTCTTCCCACAATGGTGGCCCTGTCCCAATCCTGCAGCGCCCCGCTCAGTATTTCACTGGCAGAAGCAGTAGATTCATTCACCAATACAATAAGTTTCCCTTTCTCAAATACACCCTCTTTTTTGCAGCGGTAATCGGTGCGGGGGCTTTTACTTCCCTCCGTATAAACAATCATTTTATCATCGTCCAAAAATTCATCCGCAATATCCGTCGCCTGGTCAACCAGGCCACCACCATTATCCCGCAAGTCAAGAATAAGTTTTTGCATGCCTTCCTTCTGTAATTTGGTTATGGCATCCATAAACTCAAAATAAGTTGTGGCTGCAAATTTATTAATGCGTATAAAACCTGTTTGCGGGGCAATCATATATGCTGCGTCTACTGACGGCAGCGGTATCATTCCTCTTTCAATGACGATTTTCTTTAAAGTATTTTTTCTTAAAACAGTAATGGAAACTGTTGAACTTTGCGGGCCGCGCAGGTAACCCCTTATGGCATCCCCCGTAATATGCACGCCGGCAATTTTTACACTGTCGTTTACTTTAATTATTTTATCGCCCACCTGCACACCGGCCTTCTCTGATGGGCCGCCGGGTAAAACGCTTAAAATATTTACTGTATCATTAAACACCTGGAACTCAACCCCAATACCCTGAAATTTACCCTCAAGGTCTTCATTAACGTATGCAAGTTCTTTAGCCGGGATATATACTGAGTGAGGGTCTAAATGCGAAAGAATATTGTCAATTGCATAATCGGTAAGGCTGTCTGTTTTAACGTTATCAACATAGCGTGTTTTTATAAGGTTAAGCACCTCATCAACAGAGCTATTGCCATTATTTTTTAAAAAAACACCTGCACCTGCCACATTGCCGCGTAAAGTAAAACCGAGGTACATTCCCAATATCATCACAACAGAAAACAGTAAAGGCAGCCAAACCTGTAATTTTTTACTTACCATACTCAAAAAAGTTGCTTCTTTGTATCAAATTATAACAAGGGTTTCATCCATTCAGCCGGCTGACACACCATATGGCCTGTGCGATGAACTAAACTGCGAATATCAGTATTAAAGTTGAATAGATGTTGTTATGATTTGTTGAAAGGTAAAAAACAAGTTTATGTCGGTTAAATTAATAGCAGACAGCGGCGCTACCAAATGTGAGTGGTGCCTGTTGAATGCCGGCAAAAAAAAGCAAATAATTACACAGGGGATAAGCCCTTATTTTTTGACTAAAGACCAGGTTGTGGCCTTATTACAGGCTGAACTGCTGCCCAGGCTTAAAAACATAACGGTAGATGAAATATTTTACTATGGCACCGGGCTTGGCATACAAAGCAATGTAAAGCTGATAACCGCCGCCTTGAAAAAAGTGTTCCCGGGCGCCGCAATACAAGCTAATACTGACCTGCTGGCCGCCGCAAGGGCATTGTGCGGCAATGAAAAAGGCATTGCCTGCATATTAGGCACTGGCTCAAACTCCTGTTATTATAATGGTAAAAAAATTATAAAAAACAGCCCGGGGCTGGGTTATGTTTTGGGTGATGAAGGCAGCGGCGCGTACCTGGGTAAAAAGGTTATTCAGCATTATTTGTACAACACTTTTGATGAAGACCTGAAGGCGCGGTTTGATGCAGCATTTACCACCACGGCGCATGAAATATTAGAGCATGTGTATAAAATGCCGCAACCTAACCGCTACCTGGCCTCGTTCGCTATTTTTTTAGCAGAAAACCGCGGCCATTACATGATTGAGAATATTATTGAAGACGGTATTAATGACTTTTTCTTTAACCATTTATACAAATACACCGAAAGCTGGCTGTACCCCATAAGCTTTACCGGCAGCGTAGCATACGGTTTCAGGGATGTGCTGCAGCAGCTTTGCGGTACGTATGAGCTTGAACTGGGTAAAGTATTGCAGAAGCCAATGGATGGGCTGGTGGAGTACCACAAAGAGCCTGCATAGAATTGAGCAGCCCTTCAATACATGCTGCCTGCCTTTAAACCTGTAACTTACGCCCGTTTAACAGCGAGAATTATTAAGATATGACTGAGTTTACCAAAGTAACAGAGCAACCATCATTATACCGCCACCTGGAGAAAATGCCCGTTAGGGATATTATTGCAGGCATTAATAACGAGGACAAAAAGGTGGCGCTGGCAGTGGAACAGGCCCTGCCGCAAATTGAAAAACTTATTGAGGCTGCAAGCGACAAAATGCTGGCAGGCGGGCGGCTTTTTTATATTGGCGCAGGCACCAGTGGCCGGCTGGGTATATTGGATGCCAGCGAATGCCCGCCAACCTATGGCGTTCCCTACGGGTTGGTGCAAGGCGTGATTGCCGGAGGCGATACCGCGATTACCAATGCAGTTGAAAAAGCGGAAGACAATGACGAACAGGGCTGGCTTGACCTGCAGGGATATAACATAACAAGCGCAGATTTTGTAGTGGGCATTGCATCAAGCGGTACAACACCCTATGTAATAGGCGCACTGCTGCAATGCAGGGCTAACGGTATTGAAACGGGCAGTATTGCCTGCAACCCCGGCAGCCCCCTGTCAGCAGTGGCAGACTACCCTGTGGAAGTGGTTACAGGCCCCGAATTTATTACCGGCAGCACACGCATGAAAGGCGGCACGGCGCAAAAAATGGTGCTGAACATGATTTCCACCACGTGCATGATACAATTGGGCAGGGTAGAAGATAACCGTATGGTGAATATGCAGCTTACCAATGATAAATTGGTAGACCGGGGTACACTTATGCTGATGGACAAACTGGGGCTGAGTGATTATGAAGAGGCTAAGGCACTGCTGCTGAAGCATGGCAGTGTAAAAAAGGCAATGGAGGTGGTTAGTCATCAGGCCATCGGTCATTAGCCATTAAGGTGGCACACCGGGGTTTTCCCCGTCAAGCTTTTAACCGGCCAGTCTAAAACATTTACCTTTGCCACCCAATAAACCATACGGCGCAGTGGAAAAATCATCATTTAAAAAAAGCCCGTCTTTCCAGTCAAAGAAAAATATTATCGCCGGGCGCAACCCGGTAACGGAAGCGTTAAAGGCCGGCCAGTTAATTGATAAGATTTTGCTGTTTAAAAATGCCGGCGGCGATGTAATAAACGAAATCCGCACACTGGCAAGGCAACAAAATGTGCCCCTGCAATATGTGCCCAACGAAAAGCTAAACAGCCTTACCAATATACAGCACCAGGGTGTAGTGGCATTTAAGTCTGCCGTGCTGTACCAGGATTTACAGCAGGTAATTGACTGGGTAACCGGCAAGGGGGAGACCCCGTTGTTTCTTATGCTTGACGGCGTTACCGATGTGCGTAACATAGGCGCGATAGCCCGCAGTGCGGTATGCTGCGGTGTACAGGCCATTATTATACCGGATAAAGGGGTGGGCGCATTAAACGAGGACGCTGTTAAAAGCAGCGCCGGGGCGCTGGAATTAATACAGGTATGCCGCGTAAACAGTTTACTAAAAGCGCTTGATACCCTGCACCTTAACGGCATAAAAGTGTTTACCTCAGAAATGAAGGCGGAGAAGAAGCTGTTTGATGTTTCTTTTACAGAGCCCTGCTGCATAGTAATGGGTAACGAGGAAAAAGGTGTTCAGCAATATATGAGCAAGGCCGCCGACGCCAGGTTTACCATACCCATGGCCGGAGATTTTGACTCCCTGAATGTTTCTGTTGCCACGGGTATTATTTTATACGAAGCAATGAAGCAAAGGATGGTTGAGGAGCAGCAGGGTGGGTGATACCCTGGTGCAATACAATATATCTTACCCTAATTTTCAATAAGACTACAGGAAACCTAAAGGCAGCGCTATATGGAAATTGGCGAACAATTTACGGTTAACACAATCTGTGCTTTTTCACATCAGTTATCTTAAAATCCCAAAAAAACTCCCTAAAAAAAGCGGACAAAAAACCTGTTTTCCTATTTATATAATGCAGCATCGCCGCTTTTAAAAGCCGTTGTTTTGCCAGTTCATTGACATTGAGGGAATTTTTACTGCTAAAACCGGGGCGAATTTTTTAAAAAAAGTAATTATTTTATAGTAATGTGCTGATTATCATAAGTTTAATTGATTTTTCATTCCTCCCTTTTCCCCCGATTTGTTGTAAAGGAAAATAGCGACTTTGAGTACATTCGGGCTTGCCGGCAGGTGAAGGAAACTTAGTAAACTTCGTGCAAACTCCTTAACTTCTCCATGGTTAGCTAAATAATAACCACTGAGGCAAGAAAAGGTAAGGCACAAGGGAACAGAGGGAAATGAATTTTTTAAAATAAAGTATTTTTTGTAATAATGAAATGATTATCAGAAAGTTAATTAATTTTTCATTCCTCCCCGATGTATATCCTACCGTGTACCCACATCTATTTGTATAGACCAGCCTGTAAAAATGGCGTAAAATTCTCTAAGGCCATTAAGGAGTGTTGTCATGCCGGGTGGCCTTTGTGAGTGATACCCTTTCCAGCCTCCTATTCTTGCAATA